>NZ_JAYWSY010000002.1:0-1637602 GCF_036941135.1 Lawsonibacter sp. JLR.KK007
TTTTTTTGAGAGGCCGCCCGCTGTCCCCATGCGGATGTAATGGGCGCGGGTTACTACGTTTTTTTTTGCGTGTTGAGCTCCGCAAGGCCGAGGTCCACCTCGTCGGCGTCTGCCTCAATCTCCCGGCCATAGCCGAGGGTCAGGGCGGATGGGATCGCAACCTTGAGGGCGGCGATCTCACTCGGAGCCATTGTCGCCGCGATTGTCTCGGCGTCCGTCATAGGTTCCGGGTCATACCCGAGGCCGCGCCGGACGAGCTCTCCTTGTTCTGCCAGGATTGCGGCGGCCTTGCAAGCGGCGGAAAATCCCTCCCGTGTGTCGCCCTTGATAGCTTCGATCATTTCGCCGGACCCGCCGAAAACTTCTTGAATTTGAAACATAGCCTCCACGGTAAAGGCGAGGTATCGCACCCGGCCCGCAAGGTTGATTTTTACGCTTTTCATAGCGCCCTCCTGTAAATTCTTGTAGGGAGGCGGGTTGTCCCGCCTCCCTGTGTGTTACTCCGTCAGGGTATAGTGAGCCTCCAGCACGTCGGAGGCGGCGAATCCCTCAGCGGTGGCGATCGCCTTAATCGTGGTCTCCTCCGTAATCTCAATGGGGGAGGAATAGGCGGGGGAGGTCTCGGTCGGGTCGGAGCCGTCTGTGGTATAGCGGATCACGGCGTCCGGCGTGGTGGTGGCGAGGGCAACGGTCGCGCCGCTGGCGACCGCACCCGCCGCGGGCGTGGCCGTGGGCGTGGCGGCCCGTTTCTTCCCCTTGAGCTGTTTCTTGATCCAGTCGATCGCCTCGGGCTCCGTCTTAAACTCCTCCGTAAACCTCCAGTCGCCCGTCTCACAAGCGAACACTGTAAAAGTCGTGTTGTTGGTCCCGAATGTGATACTGTCGGTTTTGGTCTGCGCGGTGTCGTTTCCGAGGGCGGCCTTGACGAGGGGATAGAAATAGCCCTTGTAAAGGACCTTTTTCCGCCTCATAAGTTTCTTGAAGTACGCAAGGCCGCCCGCCGGGGGATCGTCCCCGACATTGTAGCGGACCATTTTCCCCTCTACGGTGCAACCGTACACGACGCCCGCGACGGGGTCCTCCATGTCGTCGGTCTCCATAGCGATAGAGCCGGAGGAAAACTCCTCCACGCTCTCGGCGAGGCCGTCGTCGGCAAAGAGCTTGCCGGAGGCGAGGTTTACGGTGAGGTCCGCCTTGACGAGGCGGCCCACCCGGACGGGGTCCTGGTCCTTATAGACCGGGAGCTTGCCCTCCGGCTCCTCCGCCACGGGGTTAAAATAGGGATATTTCGCCCCAAAACTTGCCATAGTAAAACCTCCTAAAATTTATAGGTTTCTGCTGTCGAGAAATTGGTTATAGACCCGCTCTCCGGCGTCTATCGCCTCTTTCTCTTTCTTCTTGTTCGCGGCGTCGATCGCGGGGCGGGCGGCTATGTGCCGCCCCGGGGCCCCGTATTCGTTGATAAAAGCGATCTCGGCGTTTCTTGTGGACCTCCCGCCGCGCTTGCGGGTCCCCTGGGGGTAGATGGTGAGGGAGCGCCCGTCCCGATCCTTTTTGACCTTCCCCTTTTTGACTGACTTCGAGGAAATCCCCAAAGAGTGCGGCCCTGTCCACTGTTTTTCAATCTCCGCCCGCTGGGCCGGGAGAATAACGCCCGCCTCGGCCTCAAGAATCCCCTCAACCACGCTATCCGGTAGGCGAGCCAGGGCGGCGAAATCGTCGGAGAGGGCGTCGAGCCCATTCACGGTGAGGCGTCCCATTCTCTTTCATTCCTCCTCTAAGCCCTCGACGGTTTCACACTCAAAAACATGGTGCTGACCGTCTTTATCCGAGGCGTTGGTATAGGCCGGATAGGTGAAGCCCGCCGAGGCGAGGGCTTTCTTAACGGCCCGCCGCTTTGCGGTAATGTCATAGCCGAGAGGGGCGTATAGATGGACCTGGACGGAGACCCGCTCCTGTTCCGGCTCGTCGTCCCCGTAATTGATCGGGGTTGTGTGGTAATTGAACGTGATGTAAACCGCTTTCTTGCCCTCGTAGGCGTCCGCCTCTGCGGGCGCTATAGGCTCCAGGACGGCCCGCAAGGTTTCATTGATACTCACCCCTCCCCCTCCTTGTCCGGCCCCTCCTGGGCCGTTTCTGGCGGCTCCTGGGCCTCTTTACAGTTTAGCTCGTAGGTCTCGCCGCTTTCGGTGTAGGCCCTCACGACCTCATAGAGGCGGCCCTCGTACTCCACGAGGGTCTCCTCCTGGTAGTCCGCGCCCCGCACCTCCAGGACGAGGGCGATCTTGTCCCCGGCCTGTTTTGCCGTGTAAAACTCGGAGCGCGTGGCGGTCTTTTTGTTGGCGAATACCTCCCGCCGCGTCTTGACCGTTTCCTTGTAGCCGTTCGGTTTTACCCTTTTTTCCTCTCGAATGAGGGCGGCCTCGTCTCTCCAGTACACGGCTACACCTCCCCGCCGACGTAGTCCGAGGACATAGCGAGGGAGACCTTGAGGCGTTCATAGACGGCCCGGAATTTTTCCGCGTCCTCATTGTCGAGGCCAAACTCCGCCTTGATATAGTTCATAACCGCCCGCTTAATGAGTGGGTCCTCCTCGTCCTGGGCCCGCTCGGGGAGGACTCCGCCGAGGGCGAGGTCCTCCCGGGCGGCGCGGATCAGGTCCACGATCTCCCCGTCAAACGCTGTCGACTTCGTTCGTACAGCCTGCCTCCCCGCGGCGAGATACTCCTCCGAGACGTCCGCCGCGGGTTCCCGGGCGGCGGGGCTCCGGCCCGTGCTCTCGCTCATGCTCCGCCTCCTTACGCCCCGGCGCTGGCCTTTTTCTTGATACGGAGGAATCCGTTTTCGGTGATAACATTCCCGCCGATCATAGCCTCGCCCATGACGGCGAGGAGGCCCTCCGCGAACTTATAGTCGCGGGAGACTTCCACGGTGTAGGGCCCGAACAAGTCGAGCTGATAGGCCAGGGGTTTCCCGTATGCCATGCAATAGGAGCCCGCCGCCGAGGTGGTCTTGGAGAGGGCGGGGAGCTCGTCCACAATGCAGAATTTCACCGCGAGGCCGCCGTCCTTGATCGTGCCCGTGGTGGTGCTGTTCTCGGAAAACTCAATTTCGTAAACGGCCTTTTTCTCGCTGGTCCCGCGAATGTCGCCGAACGCGATCAGGTCGTCCTTGTTGAGGAGAAGAACACCGCCGCCCTCGACATTGTTCGCGCCGCCATACTTGAGGGCAATCGTGCGGAGGGTTTTCTCGTCGATCTTGCCGATCTCCACGTCGGAGCCCGCCTCAATGGCCGCGGCTTTGAGAATACCCGTCGGCTCGGGAATGGTGGCCGCGGGGTCCCCGGTGACAATGAGGCCCCCGGTTTTCTTGCGGAGGGCGGTCAAAGCGCCCTCGGAGACCCGCCCCTGGTAGTTGAGGGGGGTCGTGCGCTGGATGTTCCGAGAGACATAGGACAGAGTGGAGATCAAAACGGGGGTAATCTTGGCGATACGGAGGACGGGGTCCGTGGTCGCGGGGGCGGTTCCGTCGTCCTTCTTGGTGGCCGCCGTCTGGCCGCCGCTTACCTCATAGGCCACGGAATCCTCGCCCATACCGTTAGCGTCCACGACGCGGACCATGTCCACGATCCCGGAGACGATATTCTGGCCGGGGTTAATCCCGGAGACGCGGGTCGGCTGGGCAATATTCCCGCTGGTGAGGGTGAGGGAGCGGCAAAGGGCGTCGGTGGTGATCTCCATACGCCCGCCCTCGGCGAAACGCTGGGCGCGGGCCTCCACGTCCTGGAGGGGAATCCCCTGGAGGTCGGCGAGGTAGGCGGCGCGGCTCTCCACGCCCACGGGGAGGCCGCCCCGGGCCTCGCCGCCCCCGGCGATCGGGTTCACGGGGCCGGGGGTAGGATCGCCGGAGCCCCGGTCGCCGTGGCCGCCCTGCTGGCCGTTCCGGCCCTCCAGGCCCGCCCCGCCATTGAGGCGGCGGGTCGCGGCCTCCCGGCGGTCGAGGTCCCGCTCCTCGGCGTCCAGGGCGTCGAGCTCCTTCTCCATGGCGTCCATATCGACGGCCCCCTCCCCGGCCAAAAGCGCCCGAATCTCGGCGCGGCGGGCGGCGATCTCTTTACGTCTTTTCTCAAACATAGTTTTTATTCCTCCTGTTTCTGTGTGGTGTGTGGATAGGTACGGGTCCGCGCTAAAAGCCTCCGCCGCCTCGCGGCTTGCTCCAAAGCCTTGACCTCCTTCGAGTGCTCCACCTCAAAGAAGGATCGGGCGGAGAGGTCCGTTTCCTCATAGGCGGGAATATCCACCGCCGAAACGTCGTATAGCTTGCGGAATTTAGTTATTCTCCGGGTGTGGGTGGCGGCGTCATACTCCGCCTCCTGCACCGCAAAGGAAAAACTCATTTTGTCGATATAGCCGCCGTCGATCTCCTCGTAAAGGTCCCGGCCCGCTACTGTGCCGGAGAGGTCCGCCTCTATGTCCAGGCCCCGGTCCGTGATGTTGAGGGTGAGGGTCTTGTTGCGGAGGCGGGCGACCACCTTCCCGCCGTGATTGTAGTTCATAATCACGTCGGAGAGGTCGCACCCGTCCAGCGCGTGGCGGTCGATCACTTCGTAATACTTGACGCCGTCGCACTCAAAGAGGACGGTCGGGGTATCGAACACGATCGCCGTCCCCCGCACCTTGTAGGCGTCCGACTCCCCCTCCCGGGGGACGAGGGAAAAGCCCTGCAATGCGCGATACTCGCGCCCCTTCTTAATGGGCATTTTAAGCGCCCTCCTTTCCGTCTTTCGGCTCTGTGGGTTCCTGCCCCTCCTCGGGCTCCGGCGTGTCCTGTGGGCCGCCGGAGGGCGGCTCCTGGGGCTCTTTCGGCGTCTCCTCCGCCTTTTGCCCTGTTGTCCCCATTTGGTACTTGTCCGCGATCTCGGCGTTTACCATGTTCAACGTCTGGACCCGGCGCTTTCCCTCGTCGCCGCCGATGGGCGGGAATCCGAAAATATCCAGCACTTGATCCAGCTCCAGGGCCCCGATCTGTGCCAAAAACTGCGCGGCCTCGACCCGCTTGTCCAGGGTCTCAAACTGAATACGATCCATTTCACAAAGGACCTCATTCCCGAAACCCTGTTCCCGCTCCGTAAAAATGGCATCGGTGAGGCCCTGGGCGAGTTGCATATAGAACGGGACGAGCTGGCCCTGATAAAAGGCGTCCATTTCCTCCGGCGTGGCCTTGTTCTGGACGATCGCCTCATTCATCCCGAAATAGTCGTAAATCTCCCGCCGGACAAATTCGAGTTGCCCGGTGGGGATCGGCGTCTCCTTCTGCTGGATGGGGGTATATTTGTGTTTGCTGTCCGTGATAATCACGCCGGAGCCGTTGGCCTCCATGCTGAAATTATCCCGGACAAAGGCGTCCCGCCGAGCCGCGAGGTCCTCTTGCTTTGTGACGGTCGGGGCCTCCAGAATCCCCCGGATCACGGAGACGAGTTTCGCAAATTTGCTCATTCCCTGGTTAAAGGCGTCCGCGGTCTCCAGGGCGGGGAGGAGGGGGCGGTTATCGTCCCCGAAAATATCATTGTCCAGGTAGTGACGGCGGAGGTGGACGAGGTGCTCATAGGGGACCGTGTAGACGTTCCCCGTCGCAAAGGTGAGGCGGGCATACATACCGCCCATATCCTCCACGAGGTCCACCCGGGAGGCGTTGATCGGATAGAGGGCGGTCAGCTTGCCGCCGTCGAACATGGGGAGGATAAAGGCGTTATTATACACAACGAATTGAGCGGCCACGCGGTAATAAAAGGCGTAGGCGGTCATATACGGATTAGGCCGGACCCGGAGAATCCGCTCTAAGCTGTCAGAAACGGTCTCCCGCCGCCCTCCGGCGCGGCGGATGTGCCGGGGCTGTATCTTTGCCGCGTTCCTGGCCCATGCGTCCACGGCGGCGCGGACGGTTCCAATGTCCCACGCCCGCCCATTAAATGGCGTAAAGCTGGAGTCATAGGACGAGAGGAGCCGAAACGCCGGGAGGTTGCTCCCGCTCGTTGGCCGTTTACCGAATACGGACTCAAAAAGTCCGCGAATATTCAAAAATCCCATTGTTTCACCCCACGGCATACATAAAGTCCTCGAAATATTTCACATACATAACCCACGCATTGAGAAGGGAGACCGCGCCGTCGATCCGCCGCTTGTCCGTGATTTTCACGGGCTGGATGTTGTTCAATCCCGATTTTTTAACGGCGGTATTTGTCAGACACCAAACAAGGATCGGGTTCCCGTTATAGTTGACCTGTTTCGCCTCCAGGGCGGCCCCCATTTCCCGCATTGGCTGGCTCCAGGTGTAGGGGCCCTGTGCGACGGCCTCCATGTCAAAGCCGTTCGACTTCATTTCGTCCACCCAATACCCGGCGAGGGCCCGGTCATAGCCGACCTTGATCGCGTCGATCTTCCACTCGTCCCGCATTTGGCAAAACCACGCCGTCACGTCGGAATAGTTGACGCGGTTCCCCGGGCAGATGGTGAGGAGGCCGCGGTCCGCCCATTTCCGATATGGGGCCTCGTTTGTGTTCTTGTCCTCCAGGTGCTCCACCCGTTTTTCCGGGAGGAAATATTGCTGTAGAACGTAGACGATCGGGTCCCCGGCTTTGCGTATGAGAAGGGTCGCACAAGTGAGGTCCGTTGTTGCAGAGAGATCGCACCCGCCGAGGGCGTAGGTGTTATAAACGTCCTGGAGCTCAAAGCGGAGTTCGCTTTGTATCGCCTCAAAGGATAGCCAGACGGCGGCGGATACCTCGCGGATGTTGAAATCCTTACAGAGGACGCCGGGGAGGTCCTCCGGCTTGATCTTTGCCCTCTGGACAAAGGCCGCGAGGGTCTTGTATTGCTTGATGGTCCCGAGGCCCGGGTTTGCCTTTTGCCACTTCGTCGGATCGGTCCACTCGTCCCGGCTGTCCAGCTCGTAGAGGATCGGGAGGAAAGTCGGGTCCTCCTCGACGCCGTCCGCGATCTTACAAGCGAGCTCATACATTTCGTCGAACACGCTCTCCCGGACCATGCCCGCCGTGGTAATCATAACGACAAGGGGCTGGCGGCGGCTGGAGGTGGATTGCTTCATAACCTCGTAGAGGTTCCGGTCCTTGATTGCGTGGAGTTCGTCAATAATGACGGCGTGGGCGTTGAGGCCGTCCAGGGTGTTAGAATCCGAGGCGAGGGCCTCGAAAATGGAGGCCGTGGCCGCAAAATAGAGGTCGTTCCGCCGCTTCTTGAGAACGGCCCGGAGCTCCGGCGATTGCTTGACCATGTTGATAGCCTCGGTGAGGACCTTTTTCGCCTGGTCCTTTTTCGTGGCTACGCTGTAAATCTCCGCCGCGCCCTCATAGTCTGCGATCAGCATATACAAGGCGATCGCGGCGAGGAGGGTCGACTTGCCATTTTTCCGGCCCACGAGGAACATAGTCTCCCGGTAACGCCGGAATCCGGTCTCCTTCTCCAGGAATCCGAAAAGAGCTTGAATATATGCCTTTTGGAAAAGCTCCAGCACGAGCGGGGCCCCGATCACGCCCTGGGATTGCTTGCAAAACCGCTCGGCGAATATAATCGGGCGCTCCCCGATCTCCTCGTCGAAATAATACGGGGAATCCGGGTCCGGCTCCTGTATCTCCCGGGCGAGGCGCTTGTAAACGGCCCGGACGCGGCGGCTTGTGACAACCTTCCCGCTCTCGATTGCCTCCCAATAGGCAAGGATATAATTCATTTTCTACCCGCCCCCGGGGGCTTAGTTGCGAAATTCATAAGCTCCTCCCCGGCCTGTTTTTGGGTCTTTTCCGGGAGGAGGTCGAGGAGGCTTTTCGAGAGGGCAGTAAACGACTTGATCGTGGTATTGTAGCTTTTGAGGGCCGGATTTTCGCGCCGGAGCTTTTGGGTTCCCTGGACAAAATCCTCGATCAGTTCGCCGTTGTTGATCTCCTCCACAAGGCGCTCCAGGGTGACAGTTGTCACGGCCAGTTGATAGATCAAACCGTCGGCAAACTGTTTCTTTTCGGCGGGCAATTCTCGGAAAAGTTTAGCGATTTTTCGCTTTTTTACCTCCGTTTTTTCAGCGGTTGAGAGGCTTTCATAGGAAGTTTTTGGTTTTGCCATAAGATGTATAAACCTCCTCTCCGGCGGGCTGTACCCCCCCCCTTATGTGTGCGCCCGGGGGGTTATAGACGGGGATGGGACGCGGTTCGGAAAAGCCCACCCCCGGGGGTCCGAGGTGGGGGGGAGGCATGAGCGCCGAGGACTCGCCGCGGCTGTTCGCTTTTCTTTTCCCGCTCGACCGCCGCCGAGGCGCTGGCCCCGCGTGGCCGGACGGATGGGCGGCCCGGGGTCGGGATGGGTGGGCGTTTTCTGCTGGGCTTGCTTTCACCTGTGGTTTATTTTCCCTTGCGTTGTGATCCGCTTTTGCTATGACAGTAACTCACGCTTGACAACATTTCCCTCGTCGTCGAACGTGAGCCCGCTGTCTGTTGCCAGCTCCCCGGCGTGGGCGAGGGCGTGGCACTCTCGGCAAAGCAATTCGAGATTGTCCTCGCTGAGCGCAATTTCTGGATTGCTGATATTCTCCGGCGTGAGGTGCTCCTTGTGGTGAACGATCTCCCCGAGGGCCCCGCACCTTACGCATAGGCCCGCGTCCCGGTTGAATACATAGGCCCGAGCCCGCCGCCACTCTTTCGAGAGATAGAACGCTTTCGCAAAGTCCCGCACCGCCGCCGCCCTCCCGTCTTTGCCTGGAGCCGAGGGACCGGGCCCCATGCCCCGGCGCGTGGTCCCGCTCCAGGCGGCTATATGTCCACAAGGTAATTAAACCACGGCCACGGCCCCCGGTGTCCCCGTTCGGGGACGCTCCGAAAATTTATTTTTCCCGGCCACAAAGGCGGTCAAGGGAGACCTCGAAAAAGTCGGCCAGCGCCTCGGCGTCTGTGAGGGTGGGGACACGCTCCCCCCGCTCGTACCTGGAGAGGGCGCTTTTGCTTATTCCGCATAGCTCGGCCAGGACCCGGCGGCTTATCCGGCGGCGTTCCCGGAGCTTGCGGAGCTGGTTCGGAAATTCACTCTTTGCCACGGGGTCCACCTCCTCCACTGTTGCGATCAGTTACCCCCCCCCCGCCGAGGGGCGTCCTGGGGCGATCATACGGTTTTGCCTCCGTGTCTGTACTCCCGCCCGAGGTTGTATTTGTGCTTTGCCATAACCACGGCGTCCACGTCCACTCCGAGGGCGGCCATGAGGTCCAGAGTGCGGAGGAGGACGTCGGCCAGCTCGACGGCGATCCCCTCCGGCTTGCAAGGACCGTCCGCGCCCTCCGCCCCTGGTTGGCCCGCTCTGTCGCATATGGCGTAATACTGACAATCCTCCTCAGCGAGGGCGCACGTCCCATAAACGAGCGGGGCCCCGTTCCGGTATTCCTCCAGGGCCTCGGAGAGTTCGGCATGGATCAGACAAAGCGCCTCGGGGAGCGCGGGCGGCTTGTCCCACCATCCATGAGCGACGGCGTTGTCGTGGACCTCTTTCGCTAACTGGTTGATGTTCATTTTTTGCGATCTCCTTCCTGCTGTGGTTTGGGTTCAAAACTTTACACATTTACAAGGCTTTCGAGGCGGGTTTATTCCCGCTTCTTTTTGGGCCGCTTTCTCGGCGGCGGTTTGAGGACATACTTATAATAAAGGTATCCGTATTTCGTCGCCGTGGCCTCTACGAAAATATAGCCTTTCGGCGGCCTGGGCGGCTTGTCCTCTGTGTAGTTTCGCTTGACGGTGGTCGGTTCCTCATAGTCCGGCTTTTGGAGGGTTTTCCGGGAGCCCTTCCACCTGTGGCCGCCGACCTCCGGCGTCCAGTGATTAAATAAGTAGTTGGCGAGGCCCGTATAGTCCCGCCCCCGGTCTACGCCGTCGTAATAGTTATGTTCCCGGAGGTTTTCGATCCGTAGGACGGAGCCCGAGGTCCATTGTCGGCGGATCAGGTCCTCCGGTATGCCCTCACTTATCATGTGGAAGTGTATCCGGTGAGTGTTTTTGCCCCGGCCCATGTAAAGCATGATTTTAGCGCCTGGGGCGTGGTATATGAGGCGATTATAGAAATTATCCCGGACCCGCCTCGCCTCCTGGAAGGTGTGGACCTCGTGCTCGTCGTCCATGGTTAAGGTGCTATATTTAGATGTAGGCCCGAAATTGTTATTTACGATCCGGGCGTGTTTTCGGCGGGAAATTCCGAGCTTGTGGGCGGCCCGCTCCTCCTCTGTTTTGAAACGGGGCCGCGGCTCCGCCTTGTCCAGGTTTTTTATTCTGTCCGGGACATTGAAAACCACTTGCTCGCATACGGCCCCCGAAAAAATTCGCCTTTTGACTCTTTGCATATCAAAAAACCGCCTTTTCTTTTGGCCTGTGGCTCTTGCCTTTTTAGCCCGGAGGTGGTAATATAATAGTGGTATAGCAATCAGCCCTCCGGGCGGTTGCGCCCCGGACGCTCTCGTCAAGCGTCCGGGGCTCTTTTTTATGCTCTGGAAATGTAGGCTTTCGCCGTGCGGTCCTTCCCCTGGGCGAGGTCGACGCCGATCACATAGCCCCGGGCCCGCTCGGTCGGCGTGGCTCTGGCCGTCTCCGCGGTTTCCGGGCGGCGGTCCATGCACTCGCACCGCTCGCCGTGGTCCAGGTGGTCCCCGCACCTGGGACAAATTTTATAATTCCTCCCCATGTTTTCCCGCTCCTTTCCTGGTCTCGCTCCGCGGTTCCGGGGCGTCGAGATCATAAAATAAAATTTTGTATCCTTCCGGGACGCACGAGCGATCCATAGCCGTTTGTAAAAATAGGCTTATTTCCCTCCACCGTGCGGAGTATATCCTTTTTCTGCTGTCGTCTGCGAGGATCAGTTGGTCGTATTTGTATGCACAAATTCCCGAGCCCGCCGTCCCTGGAGTTATTGCCGTGATCCGCGTCCCGTCCTTTAGGGTCAAAAGCCCCATTTTCAATAAATCGGTTCTTATTTCCTCCTGATTGTCTCTTGCAAACCGTTGAAACGCCGCCTTTGTCTGTTGGGTGTCGTATCCCATGAACGCGATCTCAAGCCTTTTTATCGTTTCCTTCACTGTCTGCCCCTCCATAGCTCCCGGAGCTCCACAATCCAGTCCTCGGCGATCCGTTTCCCGGTGTAGTAGATAAAAGGAATTACGAGGAGGAGGTATTCCCCGCCGTGGGCAGTATAGCCTCGCTCTATCAGGGCGGCCCGCTGTCCCCACGCAAAGGCGGCGGCGGTTGCCAGGAGGACGGCGACCAGCTCGACCGCCGCCGCGGCCCGGTTCTTTCCCTTTTTCACGGCTCCGCCTCCTCCGGCACATACCGCCGTAACCACATTTTCCGGCATTTTTTACAAGCTATTTCCGGTCTGCGGAGAATTTCTCCGCTTTCGATCCCTGTCTCGTAATAGTCCGTATCCTGGGTGTATCTCTTGCAAAGAGAGGCGTTGTCAATGAAACAATGGTATTTTGCCGTTTTTGGTATGTAGGCGTTTGCACTTGCGCCCGTTTCGCTCATTACTGGAAGTTGCCAAACCGGGAGATCGTTCACGTCTCCACCTCCCCGAGACCTAACCGCTCTTTCAATCGGTCAAGTTTTGCGGCCTTATATGTCCTAACCATAGCGCGGCAATTATGGAGGGCAATCATTTGCTCCAGCATAATTTGAACGTCTGCGATCTCCTCCGCAATACTCCCGCGGTTGTCTTTCCCCCTGGCATTTTTGCAAAGTTCTTTTTGTAGTTCTGCCATTTCCTCAAATACCATGAGGGTTTGAGCGTCTGCGCCCCATTTTCGAGGGCGGCTCTATAAATGTCCGCTTCTCTCATTTCTCCGCTACCTCCCCGAGCCTTTCAAAGGTGCAAGCGCAGGCGATCTGCGTCCAGGGAGTGCGCCACAATTTCGCGGCGGCGATCATAGCCTCATAGCGGGAGGCCCCGAGGACCTCGACCGTCTCAAAGCCGGAGCCGGGAGGAGGGGAGACCCTCCAGCGATAGACCCGGCGGCTCACGGTTCCACCTCCGCCGCGGGCTCATACTCCCCGCCCAAAACGCCGACCTCCACGCCGCCGACCTTGATAAATAGGATCGGCCCATACTGCCCCGGCGCTTGCCGGACAACCTCGTACACGCCGCCCACCTCCGGGCGGTTTTCTGGATCGGTCGGGAGCTTCTTTGTAATCTTGATTTTCAAGCGGTTCCCTCCTATCTCCGCCGCGGGTCGTAGTCCTCAAAACGCGGGCACGACCGGAAAATAAACCGATTATTTACCCACCTCTGGAGGAGCTTTATCTCCCGCGGAGCGGTTTCTTTTTCGTACACCATGACATAGGGGTCATATCCGAGATCGCGGAGAAAATAGACCCTCTCTAAATCCTGCTCCTGTGTTGAGTTGAAATTTACAAGGACATAGACGCCGAGTTTTGAATAGTTGAGATCGCACTTTTTACGGAATTTTTCAAAATACGGCCTCAAATTCTGCTCCGGGTTGTCCCACGCGAAATGAATCCGTTTTATTTTTATAGCTGTTACGAGGTCCTCGACGCCCTCGATCAAGCGAATATCGAGCCCTTGGGTGAAGTCCACCCACGCGCCGGAGGCGGCGAGCTCTTGGAGAAGCCGTTCCCGATCCTTACACGCTAAAATGTTAGGGTCGAGGAGCTTAATTTCCCGTTGTCCGTTCCAAAACTCGGAGAGATCGGCGATTTGCCGGGAGGTTGTCCCCTCCTTTTTTCCCACAATGCAGAATCTGCATTGACGGGGACAGCCGCGGGTCAGGAATCCATAAGCCCGCCCCGCCGTGGCCTCTGGATATAGGCCATAGTCCGGGAATATGTGCTCGATCTCCTCCGGTAGGGGCGGGCCGCCGTCTGGATAGAAATAGCCCGTCCCGCCCCGCTCGATCTCGCCGGCGTATATGACGGAGTCCACGTCCGCCGAGCCTGGGAAAACCTTACTCATATAGACCTTGTCGTAATGGTTCATAGGAAACCACAGCTCGACCTTGTCGCCCTTCGCCTTGTGGTATGCGGATATTTTCATAAGCGGGAGGGACGGCCAGTTGTGGCCGTCCACGTCGATTAAGCCAATTCTCACGGCGGCGTCTCCCTCGCCGCCTCCGGCGGCGGCATATCCCCCGGAAGTAACTGGAGGGCGAGAAGGCCGCCTTTTGTTTCTCCGACTTCCCGGAATCCGGCGAGCTTGTAGGTGTACCCCCATGTCTTGAGGCCGTGGACCATTGTCGGGCGCACTTTTCGGCGGTCGATAAAGGTCACGAGGCCGAGGTCTGGCGGCTCTCCGAAATAAGCCCGCGTCGCGGCTACTGCGTCCCGGATCATTTCGGAGGCCACGCCTGCGCCCTCATTCCTAAAGGCCGAGCATACCCACGCGCCCGCCCATGCGTGGCGCACATATTGAGCGAATGGGTAGGACGTTACCCAAAATGCCCTCCCGGTCTCCGTCTCCGTGTAAAGCACAAGGGCGCGGCCCGGTGGCACAAATTGAGGTGTCCCCGGCTTTTGCCTGTTATAGTGTCGGTCCGCCACTTCCCGGGCCCGCGGGTCTGCTTTATAGCTCAATTCCCAAATCACGGCGTCGCTCCCTTCTCAAATACCCCGGCCTCAATTAACCTGGATACGATCCGCTTTATCATTACGGGCGGGACGGACATAGCGCAAACATAGAGGGCCCGGTAATAGGTATTTCTGATAAAGTCGAAATCCTCCGGGAATGTCTGTATATGGATCAGGTCCTCAATGCTTACCCGTGTTTTCTCCTCTCCCCGGTATTGGTCCGTCCTCGCTGTGAGCGTTGGCGGTATATCGTCCTCCCATACGATCCGGGTCGTAAAGCAACGCTCCCGCTCCCCGATCCGCTTATATACGGCGGCGAGGTCTTTGTCCTCCGGTGTCGCCTTTTGCAAGGCCCGAAACGACATACTTTCCCGTCCTACCGCTCCGCCCTCTCCCGACTTGATCTCCCGAAAACGCACCGGCTCATAATAAAATGACATATCGAGATCGACCGGATCGACGCCGAGGTCGTTCCGTATTCCCACGAAAAAACTCTATGTCTCGTTTGTGGGACTCCCATGTTTTCACCCTTGAGGAGCCAATGGTGGACCTTGTACCCCGCTTTCTTGAGGCGCTTGTAAATCTCCTGGACATACCCCCACGCCTCGCCCATAATCAGCCCCTCGACGTTTTCCAGGATCACGCACCGCGGGCGGAGCTTTTCTACCGTCTCAATGAATACAAACGGGAGATCGTCGAGGGTCTGTTCCTTTTGTCCTTCCCGGAATTTTTTCGCTTTCCCCCATGTTTCCGCCCTTTTCCCGGCGACGGAGAATGTGGTACACGGCGGGGAGCCGTCCAGAATGTCCAGCTCAAAAAGCTCCCCGGGAATCTCCTCGGCCGGGAGCCGGTTAAACTCCCGTATGTCCATGAGGTAGTTGTATTTTGGGGCGTGGTTCCTCACATAGACCTCATTCATACGGGGATCAATTTCCACACACCCGAGAACGTCGCACCCGGCGAGCTTGTAGCCCATAGTCGACCCGCCGCCACAAGCGAAACACGAAAATACTTTTAACCCGTTCTTTTCCCTCGGATAGTCTGAAAATCTCCATTTCCAATCCGTCGATTTTTCCGGCTTGAATTGCTCCCCTCCCGGCGTCAAATCAAATATAGAGAGGTTTTCCATGAGATCACTCTCCGGCCTCAAGATCGCAAGAGCGGGTTTCGCTCCTGGATACCTTGATTTTGCCCTTGCTGGTAATGGAGAATTTCGCTTTACACTGGCCCCGGATATTGAGGGACGCCGAGGAAATCGGCCCCCGGGCGATCAGCTCGACCACACGCTCCAGGAGTTCGATCGCGCCGTCCCCGGCGATCGGCTTAAAGCCGAGGTCCTCGGCCCTCTCCCCGAAAAGGCGGTTTACACGGTCCCGGGCGTCCTCGATCTGTTCCGCCGTGCGGCGGGCCGTCCGGGCGCTCGGGCAGGAGCAAACCTCCGTCGCCGTCTCGTCCGCCGCCGCCTGGGACGGATGGGGGCCCACCTCCTGGAGTTGGCCGCAATACTTACACGCCCCCGTCGTGACGGCAAAGGCGACGCCGACCTCCGGCTTTCGGTTCTCCACGGCCTCCGGGCAATCACAAACGCGGGTCGCGGCGGCGTTGGCCGTCCGCTGTGTGGGATAACCGCCGCCCTTTGCGCCCTCCAGGGTAACGCCCCACTCTCGCCCGCAATAGTTACACTTGCCAAAGGTGAAGGAGCCGACCTCCTCGTCCTCCTGGGCGTCAAGCGTGGTTTGTTCGCTTTCCCCGGCGGGCGGCTCCTCCCCGGTCGGACCACCCTCCGCCGCAGTGAGCCCCTCCAGGTATGCGGAGAGGTCCCGCTCCTCCTGGATTAGCCGCGCCTCCTCAATATCGTAATTGTTTGATACCTTCGTTTCGGCGTCGAAATTAGCGATCTCGCCGCGGCGGGAGCGGATCGCCGCGAGCTTTTCCCGGGCGCGGTCTGCTGTGGTAGGTGCCGGGGCTCCGGCGTCCTCCAGGGCGTGGCGGAGTTCCGCCTCCTCTCTTGCAAGCTCCGCCTGTTCGGCGTCCAGGGTGGCGTCCTCCTCCTGGAGGGCGGCGCGGTCGTTCGGGTCCACCTTGTCCCGGCCCTCGAAATTGAGATAGGCCAGCTCCCGGCGGCGGTTGTCAATCCTGATTAACCGATCTTGCACTTCGGCGAGGCGGGCCCGGTCCTGGTTGATCGCGGCGATCATGCGCTCGTGATCCTCCGGGCTCATGTCCCCGGCGTATGTAAAATAGCTGGAGCCCTCCTCCGGGCTGGGCGCGTCGGAGTAGGGGAGCGCCCCGGCCTCTCCGGCCTCCGCCGCGGCCTTTGTGACGGCCTCCAGCGTGATAGACCAAACGGCGACATTTTCGTTATAGATGGGCTCGACCTTGCTCACAACGGCAAAGCGGCGGGCCGCCGACTCCGGCATGGATACGGGGGAGGCCCACTTATAGGCGGTCTGTCCCTCCGCAACGGTGGAATCCGCCGCGAGGATCACGCGGTCCGAGGGCTCCCCGTTCGCCGGGTTCTTGAGGCGGGCCCACGGCTCCCGGAGGAAAACAATGTCCCCGGCGTTGACGGGCGTCGTAAAGGTGGCCCCGCCGTCGTGTGCGTAGATCACGCCCTCCCGGATCAGGTTCCAGCGCCCGGGGGCCGCCTCCTCCATTTTTGCCCCCTCAACATAGGCGGCGGGCGCGGGCTTGATCGGTTTCGTGATGGTGAGGCCGCCGAGCTTTTCAAACTCCCGGGCGTCCTGGGCTGTCATTACAAGAGCTTTCATGGTATAGCAATCTCCTTTCGTTTATATCCACATTAGGGGATCTGGAAAATCCCGCCTCATTCCTTCCGTCCCGACCACGGGGAGGAGGGAATCTTTCATAAATACGGGGACACCCGTCTCGTCGCAATAGGAAACAATCTCCTCCACCCATTCCCGCCGAGGGCGGCGGGCGCTTGCTCCCGGCCCGGTCTCCGCTCCTATGATGGCCCAATCTATCCACGGGACCGCACATTTTACCGGGCGGAGCCGAGGGTCCGCCGAGCCGAGGAGCGGCTCAAAGCTGATAAACCGCTTTCCGTAGAGCGGGAGGTCTGCGATCTTGTGGAGGTCCCGATAGCTCGTCACGGTGACGCCGTACCATATATTTTTGAGGTCCCCGTAGATGTGCCGCCATATCGGGAATAAATTCATGTACGCCTCCGGGCGTTTGGATAACAATAAATACTCATGCTGTGGATTTTTCTCGATCGCGTCCAAGACGGCGGCGGCCCATGTCTGCCTCCAGTCCGCCGGGTCGCTCATAGAGGTGAGGAACACTTTCGCGGGCTTTTTGCTTTTCAGTTGCTCCAGGCGCTCCGGGAAAAACTGCGGCTCCGAAAAATCCGGTACATAGTGAAAACGGGCGTTGATCCTCCGGGCGTAGCAGTACGGGCAACCATAGGAGCACCCGACAACCGGGTTTAAGGTCTTGTCGCACCACTCAATTTTTGTTTGGTTCACCTCTCCGCCTCCTTCCCGCCGATGGTGATAACCAGGACCGGGGCCGGGTCGTCGCTCGGCCATACCTCCGGCCATTCGTCCAGGTCCAGGGCGATGCGCTCGACCATGTTGTCCCCGCATACCTCCACGCAACGGGTAGAGCGGAGCTCCTGGGCTGTTCCTCCGGCCACGCCCTCGCACTCATGCGGGCCCATGCGGTGGACTATAAAGACGCGGTCCCCGTCCTGGAGGACGGCAAGGAGGGCGGCCAGGGTCACGCGATCCCGCCGAGTTTCGGCCATTTCTGGACCGCCTCCTCTCTCAAAGCCTCCGCCGCCGCGGCCCCGAAAAGCTCGAAAACCGTCCGTGAGGTGTTCGCCGCCGAGTGCTCCGCCCGGATATGTTCCGGCGATCCCTCGGGATAGAGGGCGAGGTCCGCCGCCGCGAGGAGGAAATAGCCCCGGAGGGTGGTCAAAATGTTGTTGTCGGTATTCTTCACGGTATAGCAATCTCCTTTTCTTTAGTTTACCGGGGCCCGCTCGCCCCGGCGCTTGATGTTCCTCTCAAAGGTCCGCTGTGCGACCTCGGCGCTATACACCCGCCGACCATACTCGTCTACGGCCCCGGTGTATCCGTTGGGGAGTTCTCTGTAAATCGTCGCCGTGTGATAGCCGATCCTCTCGGCAATCTTTGCCGCCGGGGCTCCTCCGTTGTGGAGCTTCTCAATTTCTGCCCGCTCAGTCGGCCCGAGATAGCGGAGCTTTCGGCCCATGTTCCCCGTCCTCCTTTCCCAAAAGCATAAAAAAATTGAAGTGCGTCGAGCTCTTTCGAGCTTTCGCACTTCAATGGTAAATCAACACCGGGCGAAAAAAGTGAAAAAATATCCTTGACACCCGTCCGATTCAATGCTATAATCCACTTTGCACAAAAAAGCAGGTACGGTTCCCCCGTCCTCACCCCAGGCCAGAGCCAAAGGGTCAACATGGAATAACACCGCCGGAGCATCCGGTGCTGTTTTGTTGTGATGTGGGGGCCATATCGGCAGCCCACATTTTATTTTGTTTGGAGGTGCTTCCCATCGCTAACACAGGTCATCAAACCAATGAAGATATCCGGGATAAAGAAGTACGCCTGATCTCTGAATCCGGCGAGCAGCTGGGCATCATGTCCTCTCAGGAGGCCCTGCGCCTGGCCGAGGAGCGGAGTTTAGATCTGGTGAAAATTTCCCCGAATGCCGTCCCTCCGGTATGCAAGCTCATGGACTACGGCAAGTACCGGTTCGAGCAGACCAAGCGCGAGAAGGAAGCCCGCAAGAATCAGCGGGTGGTGGAGATCAAGGAGATCCGCATGTCTCCCGGCATCGATGTAAACGACTTCAATGTGAAGCTGCGTAATGCTCAGAAATTCCTGGCAGAGGGAAACCGGTGCAAGGTCACCGTCCGCTTCCGCGGGCGGGAGATGGCCCACACCAACATCGGCCAGGAGCTGCTGCTCAAGTTTGCGGAGGAGTGCGGCGAGATCGCCGCAATGGACAAGTCCCCCAAGCTGGAGGGACGGCATATGTCCATTTTCCTCTCCCCCAAGCCTGCCAAGGACAAAAAGTAAGTAAAGGAGTTCAAACTGTTATGGCGAAGAAGATCAAGATCAAGACGCACAGCGGCGCCAAAAAGCGTTTCTCTCTCACCGGCACCGGCAAGGTCAAGCGGGCTATGACCAAGAAGCGTCACCTGCTCAACGGCCACGGCAAGACCACCAAGCTGAAGCGGGCCCTGCGCGGCACCACCATCGCTGACAAGACCAACGAGGCCGCTGTCAAGCGCATGATCCTGTACAAGTAAGACAGAGGGAGGGAACGAAGAATGGCAAGAGTGAAGGGCGCGATGATGACGCGCAAGAGAAGAAATAAGATTCTGAAGATGGCCAAGGGCTACTGGGGTTCCAAGTCCAAGCACTTCAAGATGGCCAACCAGGCCGTGATGAAATCCGGCGTATACGCCTACACCGGCCGCAAGCTGAAGAAGCGCGACTTCCGCCAGCTGTGGATCACCCGCATCAACGCCGGCTGCAAGATGAACGGCATGAATTACTCCACCTTCATGAACGGCCTGAAGAAGGCCGGCATCATCATCAACCGGAAAATGCTGGCTGAGATGGCCGTCAACGACAAGGCCGCTTTTACCCAGCTCACCGACACCGCCAAAAAGGCCCTGGCTTGATTTGTTGTTCAGAGCGTCCCCAACTGGGGGCGCTCTTTTGTATTCCTCCCTTAACTTTCAGGAAAATCTTCCGATAATGAATACAGAACGTTCTAAAAACATTCGACTGGAGGAATCTTATGATTGAGACGCCCATTCGCTTGTTGTCCATGACCTCGACCAGAAGCACTCCTGCCGGACAGACCGTGACCGTCAAAGCGGACGCGCCAGCGCCAAAGACCGATGTGATCGACCTGTCCAAGCCGCCCACGCCGGAGCAGGCGGAACGGCTGCGCAGCGCCGGTATTCTGGGTTATGGCAGCGTCTCTGTGCAGAAAGCTGTCACCAGCACCAAGCTGTCAAGCAATGCCAGTGTAACCACGGTGGCCGGGAACTATCAGCACACATTTTTTGATGTGGTCCACGAGGCCACCTATACCACTTCCTACACTGGACTTGGAGTGTTTTCCGGCAGCTCCTATGCCCGCGCCAGCATCACCACGAAGGCGGTTTACAGCTGGACGGACGGCAGCCAGCTGAAAACCGAGCTGCAGCAGGCCGCATACAGCCTCCATATGAGCGGGGCGCCCGACTGGTATATTCCGGCCCACAAGAATACGGACGGGTCCCTTGCTCTGGCCCAGTTCGGCCCCTGCACCACGACCGCGATCCGCGGATACCACTCCGCCCTCACCATCTCCCAGTCCGGCGGCGGACAAACGCAGGTCTCCCGGTATGAGACCTCAGTCTGTCAGGAAGCGGCCATATTCCCGGACCAGAAACGTCCCGTCGGAGCGGTCGATTACAGAAATGAGAAGTTTGATCGAATCCTCACCAGCGGACTGCTGGACGGTATTGACAAATGCGCACAGGCCCTCCGCAGGTTTGACATGCGGGCCTGACTGCCGCCGAACACGCACCCCGAAAGGGGTGCGTGTTTTGGATGGGACTTGCAAAATCCGCCGGTATCCCTTATGATAGAGTCAAGTAAAACGCGCCGGAGAGGAGGCCCTCATGGAGCTGGTGAAATTTCATGACCTGCGGCTGACTGTCCGGCAGCGGCAGCTGCTCACCGGAGTGGTGGTGGCCCTCACCAGCCAGATCTACCTGTCCCTGTGGGCGGAGGGCTTCCGGGTATCCGCCGCCGCCATCCTCTATCCCGTCCTGCTGGTCACCCTTATGGAGGACCGCCGCGGACCGGACACCGGCCTGGCCACCGGCCTGTGCGTCCTGCTCATCCGGGTGGCCTTCGACCTGCTGGGCGGTATGGCCCTCTCCCACGCCCTGCTCATCGAGTACCCCGGCGGGGTGTTTTATCTGTGCTACGACGCCCTCCTCTGTCTGCTGGTCCGGGAGTGCCAGACCGCCCCGCCCCTGAGGCTGGGACTCGCCCTGTGGCTGTGTGACTTTATCTCCAACCTGCTTAACCTGTGGCTGTCCAGCCACTTTACCAAGCTTCCCGCCGTTCTGCCCCTGGCGGGACTGGCCCTGGTCCGGGCCCTCACCGCCTGCGCCCTCCTCTGGGCGGGACAGGGCTACCGGCAGCTGCTCCTGCGCTCGGAACACGAGCAGCGGTACCGCCGCCTCTTCCTCATGACCGCCAACCTGAAGACCGAGCTGTATTTCCTCAAAAAGGATGCCGAGAACATTGAGGGCGTCATGTCCAACGCCTACCAGCTCTACGAGCGGCTGGAGGGCCGGTCCTCCCCCGAGGGGCTCACCGCCCTGGCGCTCTCCATCGCCCGAGACGTCCACGAGGTGAAAAAGGACAACCTGCGCATCATCCGGGGGCTGGAGGAGGACGTGGCCGAAGCCTACGACCACCAGGCCATGACTCTGTCCGACCTGCTGTACATTCTGGAGGTGTCCAACCGCCAGCTTTTGGGGGAGCACCAGGGGAAGATCCGCCTGGAGTCCCGCTACGACCGGGACCTCCCGGTAGCGGAGCACTACCGGGTGCTGTCCGTGCTGAAAAACCTGGTGGCCAACGCGGTGGAGGCCATCCAGTCCGACAGGGGCCGGGGGACGGTCCGGCTAGACATCACGGCGGAGAAGGGCCTCTTCCACCTCACCGTGGCGGACGACGGCCCCGGCATCCCGCCCCGGGCCATGAAAATGCTGTTTCAGGTGGGCTACTCCACTAAATTCAACGAGGCCACCGGGGATATCAACCGGGGCGTGGGCCTACCCGCCGTCCAGTACATCGTGGACGAGCTGGAGGGTTCCATCCAGGTGGAGTCGGAACCGGGCCAGGGGACCACATTCCATGTGGACCTGCCGCTGAAGGCCGTGACAGGAGGCGATCACCTATGAAGATCTACATTATCGAGGACGACCTCTCCGTCATCGGTGTTCTGGAGGACATCGTGGAGCGCAACGGCCTGGGCAGTCTCTGCGGCGACAGCGGCGACGGCGCGCCCGACCTGGACCGGGTGCTGGCCCTGGACCCGGAGCTGGTCCTCATCGACCTGCTCATGCCCGGCAAGGACGGCATCCAGTTGGTGCGGGAGCTGAAGGAGCGGGGCTGCGGCGCCAAGTTCATCATGATCTCCCAGGTCTCCTCCAAGGAGATGATCGCCAAGGCCTACACTGCCGGGGTGGAATTTTTCATCCAGAAGCCCATCAACCTGATCGAGGTCCGCCAGGTCATCACCAACGTGAAGAGGCAGATCGACAACGAGCGGGCTCTGAAAACCATCCAGAGCGTCTTCACCGGCCGGGAGGCCCCTGCTCCCCGGCCGGACCCGGCGGAGCGCCGCCGGAGGAAGCTGACCCACATTCTCAGCCAGCTGGGCATGGCGGGGGAAAAGGGCTCCAAGGACATCGTCGACCTGTGCATGCTCCTTCTGGAGGAGGGGGACAGCGTTTCCCAGACGGGGGTGTCCACCCTGTGCGCCCGGCTCCCCGGCCCGCCCAAATCCACCGAGCAGCGCATCCGCCGGGCGGTGGAGCGGGGCCTGAGCCACATCGCCAGCCTGGGGCTGGAGGACTATAACAACGAATTTTTCCTCCGCTACGCCACCTGCCTGTTCCCCTTTCACGAGGTCCGGGCGGAGATGGCGTTCCAACAGGGAAAGGGCCTCCGGGGCAAGGCCAGCCTGAAAAAGTTTTTGGACGGCCTCATCATCCTGGTGGAGGAGGATTGACCCCGTCTTTGTGCAATACTCACATTTTTTTACAAATCCCTTTGTGGTTTTAGTAGAATCTCTCCAGGCCCCGTTAGAATTTGAAACTTTTTGACGGTATGGTCATAAAATTTCCTTGGAAATAAGGGCCCGTCCAGCCAGGGCGGTTCCAAACAATCTTGGAGAAAGAAGGAGAGAACCATGTTAGAGATTACCCTGAACATGTACCAGACGGCGGGCATAGCGATGCTTCTGTTCGTGCTGGGCCGCTTCCTCACCAACCGCGTCCAATTTTTGAAGGCCTGCTGTATCCCCGCTCCGGTAGTAGGTGGTCTGATCTTCGCCATCGTCCACCTGCTGCTGTACATGGCTGGTGTGCTGGCCCTGTCCTTTGATGAAAATGTGAAGGACTACTTCATGACCCTGTTCTTCACCAGCGTAGGCTACACCGCCTGCTTCCGCCTGCTGAAAAAGGGCGGCAAGAAGGTATTTACCTTCCTGGCTATCGCTATTGTAATGGTTATCCTTCAGGATATCATCAGTCCTCTGATCGCCGTAGTCTTCCAGCTGGACGTCCGCTACGGCCTAGCCGCCGGCTCCATCCCCATGGTGGGCGGACACGGCACTGCTGGCTCCTACGGTCCTGAACTGGAGAAAATGGGGCTGGCCGGCGCGCAGGTTATGGCGATGGCTGCCGCCACCTTTGGCCTGGTGGCCGGCTCCCTCATGGGCGGCCCTACTGCTCGGAGCATCATCGTCCGCCGGGGTCTTACCTCCGTTGAGAGCGCCGCCGAAGTTGAGGAGATGGACGGCGAGTCCGAGGCCGAGAAGGCCAAGGCTGAGCGGATGGACGCCGACGCCTTCACCAACGCCATTATCCTGCTGATGGTGGCCTCTGGTCTGGGCACTCTGATTACCAATATGTTCAACAACGCCCAGATCGTGTTTATGGGCAAGGAAATCAAGTTCACCTTCCCCACCTACATTGGCGCCATGGTCATCGCCGCCATCATCCGCAACTTCTGCGACGCCAAGCGCATCGTTCTGCCCGCCAAGGCCATCGACATGTGGGGCAACGTGTCTCTGTCCATCTTTCTGGCTATCGCCCTCATGTCTCTGAAGCTGTGGCAGCTGGCCGACCTGGCCGCTCCCATGGTCGTTATGCTGGCCGCCCAGGTGGTGCTGATGTTCCTTTTCGCCCGATTTGTGGTGTTCAACGTGATGGGCCGGGACTATGAGGCCGCCGTTATGACCTCCGCTTTCTGCGGCTTTGGCATGGGCGCGACCCCCAACGCAATGGCCAACATGCAGGCTATCACCAAGCGGTTCGGTCCCGCGCCCCAGGCTTTCTTCATCGTCCCTCTGGTGGGTTCCCTGTTCATCGACTTCTTCAACGGCATTATCATTACCATCTTCCTGAATGTTCTGCCCCTCATCTTCGGCTGAGCTGGTACATAAAAAATCCCGCCCCTCACTGGGGGCGGGACTTTTTCTTCCGCTTGGCCGCCATATAGCGGTCCTCCTCGCTGAAAATGCAGCCGCAGTACTTCTGCATATAGAAGCCGTGTTCCCGGGCGAACTCCTGCCCCGCCTGGAACAGGGGACGGAAGTCCCGGTAGAGGAAGGTCACGCCGTACCTCTCCCCCGCCTCCCGGGCAGCGGCGGCGATGCCCTCGTGGTTCTGGTAGGGGGAGATGAGCAGGGAGGTGGTAAAGCTGTCAAAGCCGTTTTCGGCGGCATATTTCGCCGTCTCCTCCATCCGCACCCGGTAGCAGTAGGAGCACCGGCCGTCGATATTCCCCGCCACGGCGGTGATGAAGGGCCGCAGATCGTAGGTCCCGCCGATGATCAGCTTCATGCCGGCCTCCCTGGAATAGTCCTCCAGGGTGCGCTTCCGGGCCTGGTACTCGGTGTAGGGGTGGATGTTGGGATTGAACCAGAAGCCGGTGACGGAGGTCCCCTCCTCCCGCAGCTGGGCGATGGGCTGGTTGGCACAGGGGGCGCAGCAGATGTGCATCAGAGTGTTCATTGGCAAAAGTCCTCCAGGTCCAGAATGCAGGGGGCCACCCCCCGTTTCATGGCGTAGCGCAGGGTCTGGCAGGTGCCCCCTTTGGGCACGCCGTTGTACACGGCGATCAGACGGCTGGAGCGGTCCACCATGTACTGGTTGCGGCGCATCATGCAGAAGCGGTCATAGCGCCGCTGGACCAGCGTTTCAAAGTCGCACTGGTCCAGAATCTGCTGATACCGATCCCGCTCCCCCTCCGGCCAGCTGTTCGCCTGGGTCTCGCAGGGCCGGGCGCATTCCAGGGTGACGTCCCCGTGCCGCTCCCGCAGCGCCAGCACCGCCTCGGCGCAGTAGAGGTCGCAGCCCCGTGCCATGCCGCTGATAAAGTGGCGGAAGCCCGCCGCGTAGGCGTCCTCCACTGCCTGCGCCAGGCTCCGCTTCAGCCGCGCGCACCGGGGGTCCGCCTCGTCCTCCCCCCAGGGCAGCTTGTCCGGCCGGTGCCCGGTGAAGCAGCAGGTTTTTTCCTTGTTCATCACAGTACGATCAGGTCCTTGGGCGACCGGGTGATGTCCTCACAGCCGCCCTCCTTGAGAATGAGCACGTCCTCGATGCGCACGCCGAACCGTCCGGGGAGGTAGACTCCCGGCTCGGCGGAGATGACGGCCCCCGCCGGCATGGGGCGGGTCTCCTTGGAACTGGCGTTGGGGGACTCGTGGATGTCCACCCCCAGGGAGTGGCCGAAGCTGTGGGAAAAGTAGTCCCCATAGCCCGCCTCCCGGAGGACCCGGCGGGCGGCCTCATCAATCTCCTGGCCGGTGACTCCCGCCCGGGCGGCGTTGATCCCCGCTTTCTGGGCGGCCAGGACGGCGTTGTACACCTCCTCCATCTCCTGGGTGGGGTGGCCCAGGGCCACGGTGCGGGTCATGTCGGAGCAGTAGCCCTCCACCTTGCAGCCAAAGTCCATGGTGATGAACATGCCCGTGTCCACCACCTGGTCGCCGGGGACGGCATGGGGCCGGGAGCCGTTGGTCCCCGCCGCCACGATAGGGTCGAAGGATACCTTATCTCCGCCCCGGCTCATCAGCTCGTAGACCAGCCGGGCGGCGATCTCCCGCTCCGTCATGCCGGGGCGGATGAAGTTGAGGATGGCCCGGAAGGACTCGTCGGTGATCTCCTGGGCCCGGCGCATGAGGGCCAGCTCCCCCTCGTCCTTGGAGGCCCGGAGGCTGTCCAGCAACTTCTGGGCCGGGGTGAGGATGCCGGTCAGCTCCTGGGCGTACCTTCGGTGGCTGTCCACCGTCATGGCCCCGCTCTCAAAGCCGATGTTGTGGAGGCCCTTTTCCTCGATATACTCCTTGGCCAGGGCCAGATGCCCCTTCTCCGGGGTGGCGAGGACCACCTCCGCCCCGGTGATCTGCTCCCGGGCGGCCTCGATGTAGCGGCCGTCGGTGGAGTATCGGGCCCCGTTCCGGGTGACCAGCAGCAGACCCTCCCCGTGGAAGCCCAGGGCGTACCGCTCCCCGGATTCGCTGGTGATGAGCATGGCGTCCAGGCCGTACTCCGGCAGCTGGGCGGCAATTGTTTTGATGTGATCCATGGCAAATGTTCCCTTCCCTAAATTCTTGCTCTAAAACAGCTCTGTAAAGCTCTGATAGATGTGCTTCATGGTCAAGGCATCCTCCGCCTGTGTCCCGGCGGACTCGCAGATGAACGTGGGCGACCACCCCCGGCGGGCAATCTCGGCGGCCAGGGGAGTCCAGCCGGGGCCGTAGCCGCCGTCGTCGTCAAAGGTGCGGTGGCACTTCTCCCCGCCCTTGGGGGTGAACTCGATGTGGGAGAAGTGGCTGTGGAACGACGCGGCCCGTTCCGGACCCAGGACCTCCTCCACCCGGTCCAGCATCCGGGAAAACGCCTCCAGGCCGTCGTCCGCACCCAACGAGCGGGCGTACAGATGGCCGAAGTCGATGCAGGGGACCAGCCGCCCGTCCAGGGTGCACAGCTCCAGCACCTCGTCCAGGTCGCCCAGCTGGTTGATCTTGCCCATGGTCTCGGGACACAGGGTGATATGGGAAAAGCCCTGACTGTCACAGGCGGAAATGACCTTGGTCAGAGATTTTTTCGCGGTTTCCAGCGCCTGGGCCCGTTCGCGCTTCATCAGCGCCCCGGAGTGGATGACCACCCGTCTCGCCCCCATCCAGTCCGCCGCCTGACAGCCGGCGGTAATGTAGCCGATGGTCTTTTGGAGGGCGTCCCGGTCCGGGTTGGCCAGGTTGATGAAGTAGGGGGCGTGGAGGGACAAGGAGATCCCCGCCGCCTGGGCATTTTCCCCGATTTTGACGGCGGTCTCCTTCCCCACGTGGACTCCCTTGCCGCACTGGTACTCATAGCAGTCCAGGCCGAAGTCCGCGATCCATCGGGGGGCGGCCAGGGAGGATTTATGGACCTTGGAAAAGCTCTCGCAGTTGCCCGCCGGGCCGAATTTCGCGCTCATAGAAAGGGCCTCCTTTTCCCCAGCAGGCGGAAGGGCGTCTCCACCGCGTAGCGGAGGTACCGCCCCGGATTGCCCGCCAGACGGATGGGCTTCACCAGCAGGGGGGTCACACCGGCGCGGTTGGCCCCCAGGATGTCGGTAAAGATCTGGTCCCCCACCATAACGGTCTCCTCAGGCGCGGCCCCCATCCGCTCCATGGCCCTCCGGTAGCCCGCCCGTTTCGGCTTGCCCGAGTGGCCCTGATAGGGGATGCCCAGCCGCTCCGCAAACCGTTGGGCCCGGCCCGGCCTGCGGCTGTTGGACAGCAGGAACAGCCGGATGCCCTGGGCCTCCAGCCCCTCCTTCCAGGCGGCCACCGCCGGGGAGGGCTCCGTCACCTGGTAGGGGACCAGGGTATTGTCCAGGTCGGCCAGCACCAGCTTGACGCCCTTTCCAGCCAGGGCCTTGGGAGAGATATCGGTCACCGAGGGATAAACTCCCCGGGGGATGGGTGATAAGGACATGGTTCTATCCTCCTGTCCATTTTCATACCGTGTAGTATATCACAGGTTGAAATTTCGGACAAGGGGGTCGCTCCATGCCACAGGACACCTTTATCATTACCCTGCCGCCCCGGCAGCTGCCCGCCCTCCGGAGCTGGCAGGCCACCCCCGCCCATCTGGCCTACCGCCTCGGGCCGGGCCCCCACCTGTTCCGTGCGGACAGCACCACTCCCAAAGGCGGGTTGATGGTCATCGACGACCGGGACTTCGACGGCCTGGGCCCCACCGGCCCGCTGTGCCAGGAGATCATGCGGGAGTGCCAGGCCAGGGGCTTCTCCGGGGCCATTCTGGACTTTGAAAACCGCCTGCCCCCTCTGGAGCAGACCGCCTCCCAGCTGGATGAGCAGTTCTCCCGCCGGGGCTGGTCCCTGTACGTCACCGAGGGGTACGCCCCCAGCGCGCCCCACGCCCGGGTGATGATCCCCTCCGCCCTGTCGGGCGGGTCCCTCCAGCGGCGGCTGGAGGAGGCGCTGGAGCGCTTCGGCGAGAGCCGGACAGCCCTGGCTCTGGAGAAGGTGGCGGAGGACTTTTTCCTGCCCTCCCCCACCGGCAGCGGCCAGCCCCTCACCGAGCAGGAGCTGGAGGCGCTGAAGCAGCGGCTCTCCCCCTCCATCTTCTTCTCCGGCGACCTGTGCGCCCGCTACTTCACCTACATGAGCCGGGAGAACGGGGCCCATTTCGTCCTGTTTGACGACAGCGACACCCTGCGGCGGAAGGTGGAGGTGGGACGGAAGCTGGGGGTCTGTACCTTCCTGATCCCCTGGGAGACCGCATCCCCCTGCGCCGCCCAGCTGGGCATCCAGCGCAGGCCGGAGCCGCGGCAGCAGGGCCAGCGGAGCCTCCGGCGCTGACCGGGCCAGAAACTCGGACTGCAAGGACCATCCGGCGGGGTGGTCCTTGTTTTCTTGGGCAGAATGAACGTTGACAGACGGCTTTAATTGGATTATGATGTAAGCTGTGTTATTATTGAGACATTCCGCTTATTTTGCCGAAGCGAGGTTTAGAATTTATGACCCACTCCTTTTTCGGCGGGGTATACCCCGCCACGCGAAAAGAGATGACCCGCCGAAAGCCGCTGGCCCGGCTTTCGGTCACCCCCAAGGAGATCATCATCCCCCTGGTGATGTGCGCCGACGGCCCCGCCACCCCCATGGTCGGTCCCGGCGACTCGGTGCTGGTGGGCCAGCCCATCGCCCGCCGGGGCCAGACGGGCGCCGCTGCCTTTGCCAGCGTCTCCGGCCGGGTGGCCGCCATTGAGGACCGCCCCCACCCCTGGGGCAGGCGCTCCCCCGCCATCGTCATCCACAACGATGACCGCAGCGAGCATTACGAGGGCCGCCCCGCCCCTCTGGACCCCCGCCAGCTCACCCTGGAACAGCTGGTGGAGCGGGTGGAGTGGGCCGGCATTGTGGGCATGGGGGGCGGCGCCTTCCCCACCTGGGAAAAGATCGCCCGCTCCGCCGGCAGGGTGGACACCCTGATCGTCAACGTGGCCGAGTGCGAGCCCTACGTCACCGCCGACTACCGCCTGCTGCTGGAGCGCAGCGAACACATCCTCCGGGGTGCCCAGGCCATCGCCCGCTGCCTGCGGTGCGAGCGGGTGGCGGTGGTCACCGAGGGGGACAAGCTCAACGCCGTGGAGGCGGTGGAGCGCCGCCTGCGCCGCTCGGGCAATGGCCGGGTGCAGATTATCCCTGTGCGCACCTGCTACCCCCTGGGGGCGGAAAAGCAGATCATCCAGACCGTCACCGGCCGGGAGGTCCCTCCGGGCGGCACCGCCATCGACGCGGCCTGCGCCGTGTTCAACGTGGCCACTGTCTTCGCCATTCAGGACGCACTCTTCCAGGGCCGTCCCCTCACCCACCGGGCGGTGACCATCACCGGCGGAGCCGTCACCCGGCCCCGGAACCTGTGGGTACCCATCGGCACCCCCCTGCGCCACCTGCTGGAGACCTGCGGCGGGCTGAAGGAGGAGGCCGACCTGATCCTCACCGGCGGGCCCATGATGGGGGTGCCCCTCCCCAACCTGGAGGCCCCGGTGATGAAGGACACCAACAGCCTGGTGTGCCTCACCGAGTGGGAGCACAAGCCCGACGTCCCCGGCGGGGTATGCATCCGCTGCGGCAAGTGCGTGGGGGCCTGCCCCATGCACCTGGCCCCCACCATCATCCGCCGGGCCCTGGAGGACCAAGACCTGGAAAAGCTGTCCAAATTCCATCTGGAGGACTGCAACGCCTGCGGCTGCTGCTCCTTCATCTGTCCCGCCCAGATCCCGCTGGTGGAGACGGTGGCCCAGGCGGCCAATCTGCTGAAGAGAGGGGGGAGCGCGTCATGACTGCCAGCTATGCTCCCAAGCGCATGTCCCCTCAGCTGCGCCAGCCCTCCACCACACGGGCCATGATGCTGGACGTGATGGTGGCCCTCACCCCCGCCCTGGGTATGGCCGTCTTCTTCTTCGGCCCCCGGGCGCTGGTCCTCACCGCCGTGTCCATGGGTTCCTGCGTCCTGTTTGAGGCCCTCTACCGCCTGCTCACCCGGCAGAGGCAGTCCATCGGCGACCTGTCCGCCTGCGTCACCGGGCTGCTGCTGGCCCTGAGCCTGCCCGCCAGCGCTCCCTACTGGGTGCCGGTGATGGGGGCCTGCTTTGCCATCATTGTGGTCAAGCAGTTCTACGGCGGCATGGGCCGCAACTTTATGAACCCCGCCCTGGCCGGGCGGATGCTGGCCGGCACCCTCCCCATGCTGATGACCACCTGGCCCCAGCCCATGCAGAAGCTGTCCCTCACCGCGGTGGACGCGGTGTCCGCCGCCACGCCCATGGCCTACCTCCACGAGGGAGTCCTCCCGCCCCTGGCTCTGGACGTGATGTTTCTGGGCCAGCGGGGCGGCTGTATGGGAGAGGTCTCCGCCTTCATGCTGTTGCTGGGCTTTGTCTATCTGCTGCTGCGCCGGGTCATCTCCCCGCGGGTCCCGCTGGCCTATCTGGGAACGGTGGCCGCCGTCGCCCTGCTGTCCGCGCCGGAGGGGACCTCTCCCCTGGTCTGGACCGCCTATCAGCTGATGGGCGGCGGCCTGCTGATGGGAGCGGTCTTCTTTGCCACCGATCCGGCCACCTCCCCGGTGACCCCCCGTGGGCATGTGATGTTCGGCGTGGGCTGCGGCCTGCTGACGGTGCTGCTCCGCTCCTCCAGCCCCTACCCCGAGGGGGTGGGCTGGGCCATCCTCACCATGAACTGCATGGTCTGGCTGCTGGACCGGCTGGGCCTGCCCCGGCGGTTCGGCATCGGCAACTTTGCCGCCACCAGGGCCAAGCTGGCGGAGATGCGGGCCAGCCTGGCGGAGATCAAATTTGTCCGCCCCAGAGTAAACTTCCAGCTGCCCCATCCCCAGGAGGGCCAGGCCCCCGGCGAGGCCTATCTGGACCTGCTCCGCGCCGCCCTGAAAACGGCTGGGCCCTTCGCGGGGGTCTTCGTGGTCACCTGCGGCGTGATCTTTGGCGTCCACCGCTTTACCGACCTGAACACCGCCCGTGCGGAGATCCAGGCCCAGCACGAGATTCTGGCCCAAGCCATGCCCCAGGCCGTGGTGGGCGCTGAAACCCCCTATCACGCCGCCGGCGCGCTGTCCATCATGGCGGGGTACGATGAGGACGGCCTTCTGCTGGGCTACTGCGTCTCGGTGCAGAGTCAGGGCTTCGGCGGCCCCATCACCATGACGGTGGGGGTGGACCTGAACGGCGTGGTCACTGGCGTGGCCATCGAGAGCCACAGCGAGACCGACCGGGTGGGCACCACCGCCATGACCCCCGCCGCCCTGACCCGGTATATCGGCCGCTCGGGCACCATCCGCACCTCGGGCAGCAACTCGGTGGACGCCGTCAGCGGCGCGACAGCCACCTCCAAAGCCATCACCGCCGGGGTCAACCGGGCGCTGAACATTGTGGCCAATCTGGACACCGCAGGACAAATCGACTATGAAGATACGCAATAAAAGGAGGGCCGCCCGATGAATACCGTACTGGAGCTGGCCGGGGTGGCCCTGGCCGCCCTGCTGTCCGAAAACCTGGTGCTGGTGTCCTGCATGGGCATCGGCACCCACGAAAAATCCTTCCAGGACCCACGGGAGGCCATCCGCACCGGGCTGTGCCTCACCCTGGTGATGGTGCTGGGGGCGCTGGGGGCCTGGCTGCTGAACTTTTTGATCCTGCTCCGCTTCAACCTGGCCTATTTCCAGGTGCTGGCCTTCGCCCTGCTCATCCCGGGGCTGGTGGCGGGGGTGCGCAAGCTGTTTCAAGCCTGCATCCCGGAGCTGTCCCGCCGGGTGGACGGCAACCTGTCCTCCATCTCCACCAACTGCGCCGCCCTGGGCTCCGCCCTGCTCATCTCCCAGCGCAGCTACGGGCTGGACTCCGCCCTGATCTTCGCCCTGTGCGGCGGCATCGGCGCCACCCTGGCCCTGGCCAGCTTCGCCAGCCTCCAGAAGGAAGTGGACCTGAACCGCTGTCCCAAAGCCTTCCGGGGAGTGCCCATCCAGCTGATCACCGCCGGGCTGATGGCCATGGCCCTGCTGGGCTACTACGGACTGTACCTCGGATAACAAAAAGCAGCTTCGCCCAAAGGAGGGCGAAGCTGCTTTTTTGCTCTGCATTACCGGCCGTTCAGTTTGAAGGACGCGCACTCTGTGCCCTCGCACTTGGTGGGGGCGCAGTCACAGCAGCCCACTTTGATGGAGTCCAGGGAGCAGCAGTTCTGCGCGCCGGAGTGATAGGCGCAGGTGTCCACCGAGCAGCGGATGCTGGGGTTGCAGGACCGTTTTTCATGGATGTTCATACAAAACCCTCCTTCCTTTGGATGGGCTTAGTATGGGACATCCCGCCCCGCTCTATTCTCGGGGCGGACTGGTTCTTTTTGCCTTTTTCAAAAAATGGGGCTGGCGGGGATCGATGTCCTCCGGCTGTACGTCCACCACCTGGGGGATAAACCGGCTGGCAAACCGCCCCTGCCCCCGGCTTTTTACATAGAAGAAGCCGATGACCGAAAAGACCACCGCCCCGACAAAGTTGACAAACAGGTCCTTCATGGTATCCAGAAGGCCGATGTCCAGATAGCCGCCCAGGCCCAGAGAGATCTGCTGTCCGCCGGCCGTGACCAGGATGGTGTCCGTGATGCCGTCGATTGCCACCCGGCTGTTCCCCCCGGCAGGGTCCAGCATGACGGAGGAGATACTGTGGACCACCGTATCCTTCTGCATGTCCAGCAGGAACAGCTGGTCCATGCCGCACTCGAAGAACTCCCACAGCACCCCGATGGTCATGGAGAAGCAGAAGGCCACGATGGACATGAACACAGGGGACAGGGACAGGGAAAACTTCTCCGTCCGGTTGAGCATATCCACCAGGGCGAAGCCGATGGCGGCGCACAGAAAGCCGTTGAGGGTGTGGAGGATGGTGTCCCAGCCCTTAAAGGTGGTGTAAAAGGAGCTGATCTCCCCCAGAATCTCCGCCGCGAAGATGAACAGCATGATGATGATCTCCATGGTGTTGGGCAGATCGATCATCAGCGCCCGCTCGAAAACGGTGGGCAGCAGAAACAGGACCAGCGTCAGGCCGCACAGGAACACGCTCTCAAAGTCCCCGTTGAAAAACTGGGCCACCATCACCGCGATGACCAGCAGGCGCAGCGTAAAATAGACCACCGCCACCGTCCGCTTGCGGCGCAGCGCATCGTGGGCCGCAGCGAGGGCGGCCCGAATTCCCTGTTTCTGTTTCGCCATAGGAGACGTCCTTTCTCAAAAAAATCTTAAAGGGTAGTATAACGTTTTCCGCCGCAAAAGTCAAGGCGGACGCCCCAGTCAAGGCCAGGGGGTCAGGCGCATAGACTGGTTCAGGAGGTGAAACTACATGGACTTACGCAGCAGGCAGATCACAGTCGGTGAGCTGCTGGACAATCCCAGATCCCGGGCGGTGTTCCAGCGCCGCTTTGGAAAATTTATGAAGCACCCCATGGTGGGCGCGGCCCGCTCCCTCTCCCTGGCCCAGCTCCAGGAGATGGCGGCGGTCTATCTCCCCCAGAAGACCATCCAGGACACCCTGCGGGAGCTGGAACAGCTTTAAGGCAGTTTGCCCCGCTCCCTGGGGAAAATTGTGCTCCAATTCTCCCTTGTTATGGGTTGTCATTTGCCATGTTTTAGGCTAAAATAGAATATCATTTTCAACTCACAGGAGGAGATGCCATGGACATCATCAGACAGGAGCGCCATGGCGTCTCCTTTTTTGCCTGCACCGATCCCGCCTGGGCTGGAGCGGCCCACGGCTTTTCCACCCGGCTGGGTGGCGTGTCCCCCGCGCCCATGGACAGCCTGAACCTGGGGGCCAACCGGGGGGACGATCCGGCCAATGTCCGGGAAAACTTTTCTCGGTTCTGCGCCGCCATTGGCACGGACCCCAACGCCCTGGTGAAAAACCACCAGATCCACAGCAATCAGGTCCGTTCGGTCACCAAGGCGGACGTGATGGACTGCCCCGAGGCCCCCGGCGTCTACGAGGCGGACGGCCTGATGACTGTGGAACCCGGGGTGTGCCTGACCATCTTCTCCGGGGACTGCATCCCCATCCTGCTCTACGACCCGGTCCGCCGGTGTATTGCCGCCGCCCACGCCGGGTGGCGGGGGACCGCCGCACGGATCGCCGCCTGGACGGCGGCGGCCATGGTCCACAACCACGGCTGTCAGGCCAGACACATCCTGGCCGCCATCGGACCGGGCATCGGTCCATGCTGCTTCGAGACCCACGCCGACGTCCCCGACGGCCTGCGCTCCGGACTGGGGGAGGGGGCGGAGTCCTTCATCCGTCCCCTGGCCAAGGAGGGAAAATTCTCCGTGGATCTGAAGGGGGCCAACGCCAGATGTCTGGAGCAGGCCGGCCTCCGTCGGGAGCACATCGCCATTTGCCCCGCCTGCACCGCCTGTGAGCTGGACACCTTCTGGTCCCACCGGGTCCAGGGAGGACAGCGGGGCAGCATGGCCGCCATGATCCAACTGCTGTGACGAGGATCTGCCTATGAAAAGACTGTTTACCGCCCTTCTGTCTGCCGCGCTGCTGCTGTCCCTCGCCGCCTGCGGCGGCACCGGCTCCTCCGGGAGCGCCAACTCCGGCTCTGCCGCCGCTTCCAGCGCAAGCCTGGAGGAAACGCCCCCCGCCGAGCCCCTCCCCTTCACCCTGGCCTGGTATCCCGAGTTCAGCCTCCACCCCACCCTGGCCGCCAACCGGGCCAACCTGACCCTGGCCCCTCTGCTCTACGAGAGCCTGTTCACGGTGGACGCCGCCTTCCAGGCCCAGCCGGTGCTGTGTCAGAGCTATACCGTCAGCGAGGACAAGCTGGTGTGGACCTTCACCCTCCGCGCCGGGATCACCTTCTCCGACGGCACCCCTCTCACCGCCCAGGAGGCGGCGGACGCCCTCAACCTGGCCCGCTCCGCCGGGAGCCGGTACCAGGAGCGGCTGAGCGACGTGACCGCCGTCACCCCCTCGGAGGCAAACCCCTATCAGTTCACCATCACCCTCCGCAGGGCCAACGGCGCTCTGCCCCTGCGGCTGGACATCCCCATCGCCCTGGGCCGGGAGGACCGCCCCGCCGGAACCGGCCCCTACGTGCTGGCCGAAGACGAGCGCGCCCTCACCGCCCGAAACGGTTGGTGGCAGAGCGAAAAATCCATGCCGGTCTCCACCATCCTTCTGCGGGCCGTCACCAAGAGCGACGAACTGATCTACGCCTTTGACGCGGGGGAAATTTCCCTGGTGGATGTGGACCTGATGGCCACCAACGCCATGGGCTACGGCGGCAACTACCAGACCTGGGACTACTGCACCACCGACTTCCTCTACCTGGGCTTCAACACCCGCAGCGGGATCTTCCGCTCCGCCGACGCCCGCCGGGCCGTTTGGCTGGCGGTGGACCGGGATACCATCGCCACCACTATCTATACCAACCACGCCATCTCCACCCTGCTCCCCGTCCACCCGGCCAGCGAGCTGTACCAGCTGGGGGAGTCGCCGCTCACCTACGATCCGGAGTCTCTGGCTCTCCTGATGGAGGAGCTGCGGCTGACGGACAGCGAACTGGTGTTTGTGGTGAACAGCGAGAATGTGGCAAAATCCTCTGCCGCCCAGCTGATCGTCTACCAGCTGAACGCCGCCGGGTTCCAGGTGGACCTGCGCCAGCTGTCCTTTGAGGACTACACCGCCGCCCTCAAGCAAGGGAACTTCGACCTGTACATGGCCGAGACGGTGTTTACCGCCGATTTTGACCTGGGACCTCTGCTGTCCTCTGGCGGCGCGCTGAATTACGGCGGCTGGTGGACGGAGGGCTCGGACCAGCTGTTTCAGTCCCCGCTGGGGGCCGCAGAGGACAAGGCCGCCTGCGGGGCGGAGCTGTTTGACCTGCTCCACACGCAGGCTCCGATTGTCCCCATCCTGTTTAAGAACGGCTCGGTTCTCACCCAGTGGGGCCAGCTGTCCGATCTGCTCCCCGTGCGGGGAAACGTATTTTACGCGATGGAACATTGGGTTTTAAAATAGAAAATGGAGGAGAAGGACTATGAGTGTTTACCGCTGCTATTCCGAAAAAAAGCCAAAATTTGACGTGGAGAGCACCGCTCTGCTGGATCAGCTGAGGGGACAGCTGGGCATTGACAATCTGGAGGACCTGTCCATCCTCCACCGTTACGACGTGGAAGGCATCTCCCAGGAGGTCTTTGAACGGGCCAAGGGCATCGTCTTCTCCGAACCGCAAGTGGATAACGTCTGCAATGAGGACCTTTCCTTTGCCCGCGTCCCGCATTACATGCTGGCCGTGGAGGCCCTGCCCGGTCAGTTCGACCAGCGGGCGGACTCGGCGGCCCAGTGTATCCAGCTCATGGCCGGGGTGGACCGGCCCCTGGTAGCCAGCGCCACGGTCTACCTTTTCTATACCATCGAGGGTTCCCTGTCCCAGGAGGACCAGGAGAAGATCAAAAAGTACCTCATCAACCCGGTGGAGAGCCGGGAGGCGTCCCTGGACAAGCCGGATACCCTGGTCCGGGAGCACGCCATCCCCGACCGCGTGGGCACGGTGGAGGGCTTTACCGCTATGGACGAACCGGCCCTGTCCGCCCTGCTGGACAAGCTGGGGCTGGCCATGGACATCGACGATTTGAAATTCCTCCAGACCTACTTCCGGGACGAGGAAAAACGGGACCCCACCATCACTGAGGTCCGGGTGGTAGACACCTACTGGTCCGACCACTGCCGCCACACCACCTTCTCCACCCACCTGGACGAAATTCAGATCGATGACCCCGACGTGAAGGCCGCCTACGAGCGGTATCTGGCCGCCCGGGTGGAGGTCTACGGCGAGGAGAAGGCCGCCCAGCGGCCCCAGACCCTGATGGACATCGCCACCATCGGCACAAAAGTCCTGAAAAAGCGGGGCCTGCTCCCCGAGCTGGACGAGAGCGAGGAGATCAACGCCTGCTCCATCCACGTCCCCGCTGAGGTGGACGGCAAAATCCAGGACTGGCTGCTCATGTTCAAGAACGAGACCCACAACCACCCCACCGAGATCGAGCCCTTCGGCGGCGCGGCCACCTGCATCGGCGGCTGCATCCGGGACCCCCTGTCCGGTCGGGTGTACGTCCATCAGGCCATGCGCTTCACCGGCGCGGGGGACCCCCGTACCCCCTTTGACCAGACCCTGGAGGGCAAGCTCCCCCAGCGCAAGCTGTGCCAGACGGCAGCAGCGGGGTACTCCTCCTACGGCAACCAGATCGGCCTTGCCACCGGACACGTGGCCGAGGTCTACCACGAGGGCTATATCGCCAAACGGCTGGAGTGCGGCGCGGTGGTGGGCGCGGCCCCGGCGGAGAATGTGCGCCGGGAGCGGCCCGCGCCGGGGGATGTGGTCATCCTCCTGGGGGGCCGCACCGGACGGGACGGCATCGGCGGGGCCACCGGCTCCTCCAAGAGCCACAACAAGAAATCCCTGACCACCATGGCCTCCGAGGTCCAGAAGGGCAACGCCCCTGAGGAGCGGAAGATCCAGCGGCTGTTCCGGGACGGGGAGGTCACCCGGCTCATCAAGCGGTGCAATGATTTCGGCGCGGGGGGCGTGTCGGTGGCCATCGGCGAGCTGGCCGACGGCCTGGAGATCGACCTGGACGCCGTGCGCAAGAAGTACGACGGCCTGGACGGCACCGAGCTGGCCATCTCCGAGAGCCAGGAGCGTATGGCGGTGGTGGTGGCTCCCGAGGACGCGGACAAATTCATCGCTGCCGCTGAGAAGGAGAACCTGGAAGCCTATCAGGTGGCCGTGGTCACCGAGTCCCCCCGGATGGTGATGCGCTGGAAGGGCCAGAAAATCGCCGACCTGAGCCGGGAATTTCTGAACACCAACGGCGCGGTGAAGCATGCAGCGGTGTCCGTAGATAAAAAGGACCGCTCCGCCTTTGGGCAGGAGCCCTTCAAAACCCTGCGGGAGATGGCCTCCAGTCTCAAATGCGCCTCCCGCCGGGGGCTGACCGAGCGGTTCGACGGCTCCATCGGGGCGGGTTCCGTCCTCATGCCCTTCGGCGGCAAATATCAGTCCACCCCCGCCCAGGCCATGGCGGCCCTGCTGCCCGTCCTGCCGGGGCAGGAGACCGACCAGGCCAGCGTCATGGCCTGGGGCTGCGACCCGGACGCCCTGTCCGTAGACCCCTATGTGGGGGCCTATCAGGCCGTTACCAACTCCATCGCCAAGCTGGTGGCCTCCGGCGCGGACTATAAAAACGTGTACCTCACCTTGCAGGAATTTTTTGAGAAGCTCCGGGACGAACCGGCGCGCTGGGGCAAGCCCTTCGCCGCCCTGCTGGGGGCGCTGGACGCTCAGATGGACTACGCCGCCGCCGCCATTGGCGGGAAGGATTCCATGTCCGGCTCCTTCCTGGACAAGGACGTTCCCCCCACCCTCATTTCCTTTGCGATCGCACCCGTCAAGGCCGGGGAGATCATCACCCCCGAGTTCAAAGAGGCGGGACATCCGGTATATTTGTTCCTGGGCGATGGCACGGCGGAGGGACAGAAGGCCGCCTGGGAGGAATTCCACGCCCTATGTCAGGCCGGTAAGGTGAGAGCCGCCTGGGCGGCGGAAAACGGCGAGGCCGAAGGGGTCATGAAGATGTCGTTCGGCAACCGCGTCGGTTTTACGAATGGCGAAGAAGAGTTGGCCTGGGATCTGCCCAACCCCGGCGCAATCGTAGCAGAGCTTACCGAAGCGGTCCCGGAGAGTCCCCGGGCGATCCAAATCGGAACGACCACCGCTGAGCCCGTTATCAACATCGTACACGACTCCGCGCCGGTCGACGAGCTGCTGGCCCTCAACGAGGGCGTGCTGGAGGAGGTCTACCCCACCAAGGCGGGAACTTCTGAGACGGTCCAGTCCATTTCCTGGGACAAGCGCTCCCCGGCGGTCTGCAAGCACAGGGCGGCCCGCCCCAAGGCGGTGATCCCCGCCTTCCCAGGCACCAACTGCGAGTATGACACCGCCCGCGCCTGCATCCGCGCCGGCATCGACCCGGAGATTGTGGTGGTGCGCAACCTGACCACCGACTTCCTGGCCCAGTCCGCCCAGGCCCTGGAGGATGCCATCCGGGGGGCGCAGATGGTGATCCTCCCCGGCGGCTTCTCCGGCGGCGACGAACCGGAGGGGTCCGGGAAGTTTATCGCCTCCTTCCTCCGCCATCCCGCCCTCAGCGACGCCATTATGGACCTGCTCAAACACCGGGACGGCCTGATGCTGGGCATCTGCAACGGCTTCCAGGCCCTGGTGAAGCTGGGGCTGGTCCCCTTCGGTGAGATCAGGCCCATGGACGGCACTTGCCCCACCCTGACCTACAACCTCATCGGCCGCCACCAGAGCCGGTATGTCACCACCCGGGTCGCCTCGGTCCAGTCCCCCTGGATGCTCAAATGCCAGGTGGGCGACCTGCACGCCATCCCCATCTCCCACGGCGAGGGCCGTTTTGTGGCCCCGTCGGAGGTCATCTCCAGCCTGATTGCCAGCGGTCAGGTGGGCACCCAGTACGTGGACGCCAGCGGCCAGCCCACAATGGACATCCTGTCCAACCCCAACGGCTCGATGGAGGCCATCGAGGGCATCTTCTCCCCCGACGGACGGGTCTTTGGCAAGATGGGACACCTGGAGCGCCGGGGGCCGTATGTGGCAGTCAATATCCCCGGTGAAAAGCACATGCCCCTGTTCGAAAGCGGCGCGGAGTACTTCAAATAAGCCGCCGTGGCCGGGAAAAAATCTCCCGCTTCCCTGGAGCGGAAAAAGCTCCGGGAGAAGCGGGAGCGGGCCAGCGCACTGGCCGCACAGTCCAGCGTCAAGGCGGACAAAAAACAGGCCTGGTGGTGCCAGAAAAAGAGAGGGGCAACCTATGACCACCTGCCCTCCAGCCAGCGGAAGAAGGCGAAGCAGGCGGAGCAGGAGATCGCGGGCAGTTCGGTTCGGTCTCCGGGAGTAAAAAGCCAGGCTATCGCCACTGTCATCAGTGGACTGGTGTCATTTGGTCTGATTATCTACTACTATCGACAGCTCCATTACTGGTTTCTGGCGGGTCCTGATACCCTCTATCAGCAGTATGGCTTCTCCAGCCAGATCGTCGCCTGCCTTGTGCTGATCCTGGATATCTGTCTTTTCAATACGGTGCTGGATACAGCGTTCTCCGCAATCCGGGACTGGTTCCGGTCAGAGAAGGATGTTCACAGCATTTTGGGGGAGCTGAAGGGGTATCTGCTCTTTACCATCGCCGCTCTGGTGCTCCTTCACTCCCTGGTGCTGGCCTCCTGTCTCAGCCGGACGGAGGCCACCCCCGCCGGCGTGTCCACCTATGTCCTGGGTATCCGGACCAGCTGGCACTCCTATCAGGAGCTGGAGGAATCGGACCGCTACCGCACCTCAGTCACCACTCGCACCGGACATTTGATCCGCTACACCCGGAACTATACGCTGCGCTTTCAGGACGGCTATGAGATCGACCTCACCGACCTGGACAAGTACTGCATGGGCCGGAAGCAGTACAATGAGCTTTACCGCCTTGTGGCCCCCTATTTTCGGGATTAAAATTGCCCCCTCCGGGCCTGCGCCTGGAGGGGGAAAAAGAAAAAAGAAATTTTTCCAAAAAACAGTTGACAACCAGGAGGAAATCCGCTATACTATTCCTTGCCCTGTTCGAGGGGCGTGACACGGCGGCATAGCTCAGTTGGCTAGAGCACTCGGTTCATACCCGGGGTGTCACTGGTTCAAATCCAGTTGCCGCTACCAAAAATTACGGACAAACTGTCCGTTTCCATATTTGAAAACGGCCCGGTGGTCAAGCGGTTAAGACTCCGCCCTTTCACGGCGGCAACACGGGTTCGAGTCCCGTCCGGGTCACCACCTTTCTCAGCCGTTTCCATATGGAGGCATAGCTCAGCCGGTAGAGCGCTCGCCTCACACGCGAGAGGTCACAGATTCGAGTTCTGTTGTCTCCACCAAAAATCCCCTAAAGCCTTGCGGCTCTAGGGGATTTAATTTTTCCGATATTTTTGCTATTGATCGTAACGTGTTAGTAACGCAAAAGCTTGTTGATTTTCCGCCGCAAACCGCCTGCCCCGCAGCCAGCTGCTGGCCTACGGCGAGTACCGGGTCCTCCAGCAGGTGTTGCCCAGCGGCACTCCCCTGGTGGTAAGGAGGAAGCACTTAATGAACTACGAAACCATCAAGAAGAGCTACGACCGAAAGCTCTGGAGCGCCGCCATGGTGCGGACTGCTGTGAAGAAGGGCGTTATCACGCCGGAGCAGTTCCAGCAGATCACGGGGGATGCTTACGCCTGATCTGCTTGACACTCCCCACGGCTAAAGCCAGGGGTTTTACGGCGCACTTGATAGCGAGACAGCGGAAACGAAAAATCTCCATGAACAGGAAAACCGGGGATTACTCCCCGGCTCCGCCCTTTTTCATAAAGTCCGCCACACGGCCCAACAGGTCCAGCAATTCCTCTTTGGTGTAGGACTGTTTTCCGCTGGCCTGGACGGTCTGGCTCAACTCATCCAGTGTGTGCAAAATGACTTCTTGAATCTCTTTCTCTTTAAGCATCCTTGTTCTCCTCCTCCACGTATTCCATGATGTCCCCCGGCTGGCAACCTAGGGCCGCACAAAGTGCAGAAATGGAATCTGTTGTGACATTTTTTCCCTCACGCAATTTTTGAAGTGTGGTTTCGGTGATAATGTGTTCCTTTCGTATTTTGTAGGTAGTCAGGCCCTTTTCTTTCATAAGCGCAAATAGCTTATCGTATTTCATAGACAACTGTGCTGCTCCTCCTTCCATGTGATAGTATACCACTCTATATGCTACTTATCAAGTGTATATATTATACGGCTTTAAAGCAGCATGTTTGTGTAATGTGTCAACGGGAATGCTGCTCAAAAGTGGTACGATGAATTTACCCCTCAGACAGAGGGGACAGAAGTGTGCGCTGTTACATAAGGGGGTTGGCCCACCGTGATTGCCCCGACGCGAGACTTAATAGGAATGCAATCGGTATAATCACTATGCTGAAAACCAACGTGATCAAAAAGCTGAGCAACGCGGTGGTGGTGAGCTGAATGACCGGTCCCATTGCCTTCCCGCCGGGCTGTATGGTATAATGGCAAAAAGGGAGGGGATTTCATGTCTGGATGGGAAAAGGTTCGAAAGGCACTGTTTGGAGATCCAAACGCAAAGCAGATGCGCCTGGCGGCCCAACACCAGATCGGTCTTCCGGGGCTTGCTTTTGACGAGTTCGTTATAGCAGAGATCCAGCCGGAACAGAAGCAACTGCTCATTACCCAGTCCGGCGGCAAAAAGGATACCTTCATCCTGCGCCTGTCTCAAATCCATAAAATAGCACTTTTGGATGTAGAGCTGGATGTTGTCAAAGCGAATTCCCCCATTGCCCACGGTATGCTGTGGGGACTGGTGGGGGGGGAGAAACAGCGATATCCTGGCTGCGATGACCTGGCGGCCCACCCGGACAGAACAGGAGATGCGCCGGGGGCTGATCTGGATCGAATACGATAATGCCAGAGCCTCATATAACGACCCGGGGATCGTCCTGTACCCCATAGGCAGCGACGTCGGAGAGAGATTCGCGGAAGCGCTCTGTTTCTTTGCGGGAATAGACGGGCCAACTATCTTAAAGCCTGAAGAGGGGCCAACCACAACATATCTTTAAGCCGTCAATCACCCCACGCCTAAAGGCAGGGGTATCTGCGGCCAGGATTCGATGATAAAATATTGCAACCTCCCCTGAATTGGCAGGGCGAGAAGAGCCATTAAAGCTGTAAACGCAGTAAAAGCACTGCGCTTACAGCCCTTTAATTTTTTAGAAGGGATCGATCTCATGCCAAATGTAGAAGAAGTTGCAAGACTCAGGGTAAGCATCACCGGCGCGACCGAAGCACAGATCCAGCGGCTGGAGGAGCAGATCAATGCCCTGGAGGAACAGATGCTGAAAAAGGTCACAGCGGAAGGAAATTCTACCACTGGCACCTACCGGCCCTTCGGCCTGGATTGCTCCGGGTTTGCCGATTGGGTATTTTACAATATCTCAGGCGGCAGTTACATCCTGGGCCACGGCGGGGGCGCTCATGCACAGCATATCTACTGCACCCCTATCACCTGGGCTGAGGCCCAGCCCGGCGACCTGGTTTTCTATCCTGGTGATACCCATGTCGGCATCGTCGGCGGATGGGATGAAAGCGGCAATATTCAGATTATCCACTGTTCGGGCAGCCACAACAACGTGGTCATTACCGGGAAAGCCGGTTTTGCCACCATAGGCAGGCCAATGTACTACAGCTCATAAAATGAAATCTCACGGTGAGACACGAATCTTGTCCAGAATCGAATCCCACCGTGTGAATTATTTGATCCAGAAATTGCAGTAAAATTACCTTCTAATTGCAAATATCCGCTGAACAGCTTTTATAAACTGTTTGACTTACTACTGAGCAAACTGAAAAATATCTGGATAGAGTGTCTGGACTGCTTCAAACCATTCAATGTAAATATCCAAATTACCATAAGGCCCTATTTCGAGTTGGTCAACAGTATATGAAGTTTCAGAGGACATCGTAACAGGGAATTGTAATACATATTTTCCATATTCTAAATCAACTGGAAAATACATTCCAGCATAAGCTGAATCTTCATCATATGCCTTTAGAAACAGCAGATAACTTTCACCAATATTCATTGGGAGGTAGCCATCTTGTGTCCAAAGTACAGACCCTGAATCGGTAGTATAGCACTCCTCAGTAATCAGAATGTTATCTCCCTCAGAAACATAGCCAGACAAGACTTGTGATACTGTACCAGAGGTCTTAGTATATCCAGAGGCTACATTTCCATCTGAGTATTTGTTTAGCACATTTTCTTGGCTTTCAGGGGTAAATACAACAATTAAATCGCTAATTTCCGGAAGGTCATCTGCGGATTCAGTTAAAGAGAATCGACTTGCAATCACTCGATTAATCTCTACATTATTTGTTTTTGCACATCCAACCATCAAAACGTTTAAAGCTAAAAGAACTACAATAAAAGGTATGTATTTCTTCATATTCATGCCCCCCATTTCGCAATTAGATTGTTTTTATCATGTCGTGTTACAAATCCAGTCTCGCAGTTGCTTGAATTTGTCTGCATGATTGCAGGTTCTCTACAGCCAACAGCTGTTGGATGGCACAATAACAGTGCATGACCTAATTCATGAGCCACAACCATATACCTGTTTCTATCTGATTCAGAAGAAAGTCTAGGAAACACTCTCCGCCATGTGCAGTATGTCCGTATAGCTGAATAAGCCGCTGATATCAAACTGAATATTTTGCTCTGCGTCAATCCAGACAATTGTATTGAAGTGTCCAGGAATTTTAGCTTCACCAAACACCCCCTTCATATGATTGACTTCAATATCATATATATTCGAGTTTTCTGTTTCAAAGGCACTGGCTGCCCCCTGAGCCATGTAGATATAAGTAAAGTCAATGAAATCCCCGGCCTCATTTTCATAGGTCACAGTCGTCAATTCAGGGAATTCAATGCGTTCGGTCTCTACAAATCCCTCCGGCAACTCTACAATCTCAAATTGCGGCATTTCGCCAGAAATATTTTCTCCTGCAAAACGATATATCATATAGGTGTCGTACCACTCCGTGACCCACCGCACAAAGGCGGCCCGTGCTGTCGGGCTGCTGACCATGACAGTTCCAAACCCCAGGGAGATAATGAGCAAGACTACAGCTACTCTTTGAGCAATAGTCTTCCATACTGGCCTGGCCTTCCTGCGCGCCCACCCTAACGGGTCTTTCAACATCAGCTTCATTTGACGTTGGTGACGAGCTGACGGCTGAAAAACAAGAGTACAATCCCGTTCCATGGCCTCGCATTCCAATTTTATGGAATCAATCAGGGCACGTTTTATCAGGGCGTCTAATTCCTGATCTGTCATGTATGTAACCCCTCCTTCTCCACCAGTTTTCTCAATAGCTCACGTCCCCGACTGGCTCGTGAGCTTACCGCCGTTTCAGAAATACCCAGTTGTTTAGCTATCTCCTTGTCAGTGTATCCAATCAAAATCTTCATTTCCAGTACGGTACGGTATTTCTCTGGTAAGTTTCCGAACAATTTTACTAGCTCATTATACCCTGTCGTATGGTCGGCACTTTTTTCAACCCCGTTCCACTCCTCCAGCGGTACGGTCTTACTCCTTTTTCGCAGAATCATAAGAGCTTCGTTCCTCACTATAGAAATGATCCAGAAGGGCAATTCCTCACAAGAAATTGAAAAAAATTTTTCAAAGTGCCGAATTATTTGAAGAAAAGCATTTTGGACGGCATCCTCTGCATCGTGTTGACTTCCCAATATACGCAAGGCGATCATTTCCATCTTTTTGTGGTACTGCTCATATACAGCAACGAATTTCCGCTTATCGTCCTCACTCTCTAAAGCGGCAAGGAAAAATGCCAACATAGTATCACCTGCCTGTGCGACAATTATTTTTTTATCATAGCATAACTGTATTATGATTGTCCAGCTATTGCAAACGTTGTAACATAAACACAGAGCAAATATATTTGGTTAAAAACAAATCTCACGGTGAGACATGAATCTTATCAAAAAATTTAAAATTCTACTCCCAATTTTCATCCGTGTTTAGGATGTATAATCTTTGAACCATGAATGGTTACTGGGTAGGGCAGTACCGATAAAGTACAATAAGATGCGCAAATTGAATGCATACACCGGACCAGCAGCTCCATCTGCACGGAATTTTAGCCCCACCCTGCCGGAAGGGAGCCCCACTCCACGAAAGTAAAGAAAGGGACCTGTATAATTGGCGTAGCACAGGAAACTGTGACTATATCAATTGGAGGTCCCACCATGCCAAACTATCTGGAGATCTTGAGACTGGATAGCCTCAACCACAGCCAACGAACAATCGAATCAACGGTACATTGTTCGCGGCACACCGTCCGCAGCGTTCTGCAAGCAGCAAAGGAGAAGCAAATCGCGTGGCCGCTGGATGATGACATCACCAACGCAGAGCTGGAGGAGATTCTGTTCCCTGGTAAGTATAAGAGCGGGTGCCGGTATGTGGAGCCGGACTATCCGTACATTCACCGGGAGCTGGCGAAGCCTGGGGTGACCATGGCGCTTTTGTGGGAGGAATACTGCCGGAAGTGCCATGAGGCTGGGGAAACGCCGTACATGAGCACGCAGTTTGGGGACAAGTACCGGAGGTGGGCGCGGGTGACGAAGGCCACCATGCGCATCCAGCACAAGCCGGGAGACGCCATGCAGGTGGACTGGGCGGGCGATACCCTTCCGGTATATGATCTGGTAACCGGTAAACAGAGCCCGGCGTACTTGTTCATGGCCGTGCTGCCGTGCAGCTGCTACACCTATGCGGAGGTCTGTGAGGACATGAAGACAGAGAACTGGCTGTCCTGCCACGTCCATGCCTTCCAGTATTTTGGCGGTGTGACACGGCTGCTGATTCCGGACAACTGCAAGACAGCCACTACGGCTAACACCCGATACGAGACTGTGCTCAACCGCAGCTACCAGGAGCTGGCCGAATACTACGGCACGGCAATCGTTCCGGCTCGCGTCCGCAAGCCCCAGGACAAGAGCGCAGCGGAAGCATCTGTGCGTTTTGCCCAGACATGGATCATTGCGGCGCTGCGTGAGCGGAAGTTCTTCTCCATCCGCGAGATGAACGAGGCCATAGCGGAAAAGCTGGAGGAACTGAACAACCGCCCGTTCCAGCGGATGGCGGGCACACGCCGCAGCGCCTGGCTGGAGGAAGAGAAACCGTACATGCTGCCATTGCCTGCTGTGCCCTTTGAAGCGGCTGTCTGGTCCGTTGCCAAGGTCCCCAACGATTATCTGGTATCTGACGGCAGGAACAAGTACTCTGTGCCGTACAACCTGATTGGCGAAAAAGTGGATATTCGTGTGACAAAGACTGCGGTGGAGGTATTCTACCATGGCAGTCGTGTCGCCAGCCACCGCCGCTTGCAGACGATCCAGCGCGAGCCGCTGGTAAAGCTGGAGCATATGCCGCTGGCGCACCAGAAGTATCTGACATATAACGCCGGCGATTTCAGCCGCTGGGCCATGTCTGTGGGACCCATGACGGAGAAGGTGATCCAACACTTCCTGACCTCCGGGACAGCCCCGGAGCAGGGCTACAAAGCCTGTGCCAGCCTGACAAAGCTGGGAGAGCGCTATGGCAGAGAGCGTCTGGAAAACGCCTGTGGGCGGATCCTTGCGTACAGCGCAGCGCCCTCTGTCCGCAACATTAGCAGCCTCTTGAAAAACGGCCAGGACCGGCCCGCGAAAGCAGCCCCGCAGGACAAGCCCAACGATTCCAACCGCTTCGGCATTACACGCGGAGCCTCCTATTTCCGGAAGGGAGGCGAGGGCTGATGGTACTCCAGGCAACCATTGACATGCTGGTTGGAATGAAGATGACCGCCATGGCGGCGGAGCTGTCCAGCCAATTACAGGACTCCTCATTCAATGAACTCGGCTTTGAGGACCGGCTGGGGCTGCTGGTGACTGCCGAGTGGAACCGCCGCCAGACCAACACGGTGAAGCGGCTCATTCACAACGCCCACTTCGCCGCCCCGTTCGCTGCGGTGGAAGAGATTTCGTACTACGAGGACAGAAAGCTGGACAAGGCTCAGATGCTGCGCTTCTCCACCTGCAAATTTGTGGACGAGGGCCACCACATCATCCTCAAAGGCGCTTCCGGCAACGGCAAGACATACATTGCCTGCGCCTTGGGCAACGCCGCCTGCCGCCGGTTCAAGAAGGTCCGCTATGTCCGTATGCCGGAGCTCCTCGACGAGCTGAGCATTGCCCGCAGCGGCGGCGAATTGAAGAAGTGTCTGGCCTCCTACAAGAAGGTGGATCTACTCATTCTGGACGAGTGGCTCATCCGGCCGCTCTCCCCCCAGGAGTCCTATGACCTGCTGGAAATCGTGGAGGCCCGCTGCCAGCGCTCCATGATTTTCTGCACCCAGTACCAGTCTGAGGGCTGGTATACACGCATTGATCCCAATCCTGACTCCGGCAGCCCCGTTTCCGAGGCAATCATGGACCGCATCATCCACAACGCCTATGAGGTCCTGGTTGAAGGCCGCGTCTCCATGCGGGAACGTAATGGCCTGAAGTCTTCCCGCGCCAAAGGCGCTGAGCAGGATGCCTGACTGCCCCTTCAATCCCTCCGATTCCCCCTGTGACCTTGAATTGGATTTGATGATCCTGCGTGAAGCGGAACGGGAATCCTTGGAAATCTTCTATGCCATGCGGGAGGAATTACACTTTTACCTGAATCGCACTCAATTACTGGAGACTGTTTTGACTGCCAACGGTATCCCCATCCCCGACTGCGATCACTGATCCCTGGCTCTGCCCGCCGCCTCGGCTGGCAGGGCCTTTCCTCTAAAACTGCTCGTGGAATAGTGGGGCTCCTTTCCGGCAGGGTGGGGCTAATACTCCGTGCAGACGGGGCTCTCGGTCCGGTATATGCATTGAAAAGAGGATAAAAAGAGACATGGTTTACAGGCCTCTGGTAGAATGAAGTTAGGACACACCATTCTACCAGAAGGCTGCAAACCTTGTCTTTTTTATTTGCGCAACTTATTGTACCACAAAAATTATAACAGCGGAAGCCCCTATTTTACGGGGTTTTCCGCTGTTTGTGTTACTATTATGTTATAGTTGAATCGTTGAACGGGCACTTTAGTTCAACAGTTCAACCGTGGCGGAAAGTTCGTCCAAAGTCTTGTGGTTGTAAACCCGGTTGCCTGTGTCCTTGGAAACGTGACCCATAAGAAGATCGATGCAACGGCGGTTTCCACCGGCGCTGTCCAGACGGCTTTCAAAAGTATGGCGGCATTCATGCGGGGTGTGGTTCAGATTCAGCCGTTCCATGATCTCCGACCAAAACACCCGGTATTGGGTTTGGGAAACAGCCTTGCCGTTATAGCTGATCAATCGGGGGCCACCTTCTGCCAACCGCTTTTCTACAAAGGGCCTGATCCGGTGGTGGATGGGGACAACCCGTCCCTTCCCGGCCTTGGTTTTAGTGCCGCCTTTCATCGTTCCAGCTTCAAGGTCTATATCTTCCGGGCAGAGTGCCAGCAATTCAGAAATCCGCCACCCGGAATAAATGAAGATCAGCACTGTGTCAACCCACGGTTCCCCGGCGTGATCCCAAAGGATGTTTACTTCATCGTCTGTAAACGGAATGCGGCTCGTGGGCGGGATGGGATCAGAGGTCAACAGATCAGAATAGCACTTTGAAATTATATCCAGTTCCAAGGCGAACCGATCCAAGTGCCCCCACAAATTCTTGATACTCGCTTGCGTAGAATAACCCTTCCCACAATCATCAATCGTCTTTTGCATTTCAAAGGCTTTGATTTGGCGATAGGGTTTGTATACAAGGTACTTGCAGTATTTGAACGCCGCCATAAGTGAAGCCTGATTGGATTTTCCCAGCTTGGGAACCTTCATTTCCTTCCAAAGATCAAACAGCCCTTGAAGGGTTAGTTTGGCCTTGTCCACGTCCCAGGGATCGTGGTTATATTGGGCCAGTAAAGCAAGCCCTTCTTCCCGTGTGGCGGTGTAGCCCACAATTTCAATGATGGGATGGCCCTTTTCATTCCAACCAATGGTTTTCTTGATGATGTACGGGCGGCGGCGTTTCCCGGACAATTTGGAAACGGAGCCGTAACCTGATGGAAGCCGCATAATTTTCACCTGTCCCTTCAAAAATAGTTGCGTTGAACCAAGGGCAGGTGTTATAATGTACCTGTCCACCCTTGATTCTTTGGATAGAGGTCTTGCGGTGGTTGCTTTCGGAATCCCTGGTATTGCAGTACCGGGGATTCTTTTATTTTGCCCTCTGCGGGCCGTTCTACGGCGTTTTGTGCCGTTGATGGCCCTCTACTATAACCCCCGCTATATGGCCCCCTGTGGGCCTGTGGCGGGGGTTATTTCTTTTGTTGTTCCAGAACCTTTTTGTAAAACCGGCCTTCTATGGCTTCTTTGGCCCCGATTTGCAGCTCTTCAAATTCTGCGTTTGTAAATATGGCGGCGTGCCCATCTTTGGAAAGGATAATTTCCCATTCATCTGAAATTTTCACGGTATGTCCTAAATCGTCCACCGGTTCATCATGCCATTTTGTCGCACGCTCTGAAACAGTAAAACCCATTTCTTCCAGATATTTGTTTATCGCCTTGTACTGAGCATATGCGTCACCGGCTGTTGGGTGTTTTTGGTCAAATTCTTCTAACCATGAATTGTCCGACAAATCTCGCAAATGAACACCAAGAGCCTTGGCAATTTTGATTAAGGTTTCCTGTTTAGGATGACGCAGATCATTTTCCCATTGGGCAACCGTCTGATAGGAAATCCCTAATTCTTCTCCAAGGGCCTTTTGTGTCATTCCCGCCTGTTTTCGGGCGGCTTTTATTCGTTGTCCGGTAGTCATAGCCTATTCACCTCCACAATCAGAATACAACATCTTTTGCAAAAGGTCAAGCAATTATTTTTGCAAAAGACAAAATAATTGCTTGATTTTTACTTTTGACTGTGGTAATATATGAGCACAAGCAAAAGTAAAAGCAGAAAGGAGCCGTCACCAATGTATATCGTGGAATGGTGTGACCATGAAGGCAACCAGCAACAGCGGGAATTTGACAACCTGGAAGATGCCCAGTTGGAAGCCGCATACTTGGAAACAAAATATGATTACGTTGCGATTATCGCAGAAATGGAGGTTTAACCATGACAAAAAAGGAACTTTGCAGGATTTCCCACCTTCTGTTCATCCTGGACACGTATCTTTTTCAGGAACCGGGCCGGGAAGATTTATGCCGGGAGATCGCAGAACTTCAAAAAGCCATAGGCGAGGCTTTGAAGGATATCCCCACCTGATGATGGCCCGTTGGTTCCGGGCCGAAACAGCGCCCCGGCGCTGTCGTGGGAAACCACAAAGCACCTTGAAAATTAACATACTGACAAGAAAGCGAGGTTAAACCATGCGTATTGATCGTGTGAAGTTTGCGGCGGCTCTTGCCCGTGCTGATCTGAACGTGAAGCAGTTGGCGGAGTGTTCCGGTGTGTCTCGTGTAACCGTCACCGCCGTCAAGAACGGCAAAAGCTGTTCCCAGGCCACGGCGGACAAGCTGGCCCGTGTGTTGGGCCGTGACATTATCCAGGATGCCACTGCAATGGCGGATAATGCCAACTAACCAGGGATTCCGGAAGCGAAATTGGCAAAAAAAAAAAGAAGGTGATTAAACCTTGCAATTCTCCAAAGAAATGGGCCTGATTCTCTTTGAAGGCTACTATGAGGGCGGCGGCACCGGCAAAGACGGCAAGCCCAGCCCCAAAGTCAGATTAGGGATACGCAAGCCCAGGCCCTATGAGGTTGCCAAGAGGGAATATCAGTGGCTTCTTGGTAAAATCAAACCGGCTATTGTCATGACTGACTATGACAGTGATGAAACCTTTGAATGTCGGTTGAAGATGGCCCAGGCCCTGGATCAGCATTGTATAGCTATCAAAGGAGCGCACAAAGGTGGACATATCTATTGGGCCAACCGTACCCAGGCGGTGACTACCAGCAACACCAAAATGAAAACCGTCCTGACCCTTTCCCCAGTTGATTACAAGTGCGGGGTGAAAGCAGTCAAAAGCACCGGCGAGATCAAACCGGCTGACACCTACGGGGCCTTGCAGAATGACGATGGCACATTCCGGGAAGTTCTGTATTTCAACCCTGGCCCTGATAATAACCTGGATGAACTGCCCTTCTATGACCGGCCTATGCAATCCGGCGAAAAGCACCAATTCTTGGGAATGAAAGACGGGGACGGGCGGCAAGATGGCCTATTCACCTACATGATCCCCATGAAAGGGGCCGGGTTCGCCTATGAGCAGTACGAAGAAGCCGCTGACCTGATAAACCGCTTTGTATTTGCGGCACCGCTGACCCGTGAATTTGACAACGCAAAGCGCCGGGAAGCGTGGGACAATCTGCCCACCGATGATGAAGGAAAAAAGCCCGTCAACCCGCAAACCTTCAAGCGGTTTCTGACCATGAAAGAGATTCGACTGAAATACAATGAAATGTTGAACATTGTTGAATTTCTCAACATTCCAAAGGAGTTTAGCGCCGTGAACGATTTTCAAAATGTCATGCCGACCTTGCTTCTGTATGCGTATCGGGAGTATACCGGCAATAAGTCCATAACCAAACAGCAGATCACTGACCTGATCGCCCTGGTTGCGGATGAAAACAGTTATAACCCCGTCAGGGACTATTTGCAGGGCCTTACATGGGATGGGGTTGACCGTTTCCCCAAACTGTATGAGCATTTGCACGTTATCGGCCCATTTGATCAGATGCTTATTCGGAAGTGGTTCATTCAGACAGCGGCAATGCCTTTCAACAACCTGAAGGACAAAAAGCCGTTTTCGGCGGAAGGGGTTCTGATTTTCCAGGGAGATGAAGGCATTGGCAAAACCCGTTTCTTTGGTTCCCTGGTGTCTAATCCGCTGTGGTTCAAGAGCCTTGATAAACCTATGTCCACCAAAAACAAGGACACGCTGATTGATACCCTTAGTGCCTGGATTACAGAGGTTGGAGAGATTGACCGCACCTTCAAGGAAAACCGTTCTGACCTCAAAAATTTTATGACCGCCACGAAAGACACCATTCGCAGACCTTACGCAAGGGAGCCGGTAACAAAGGCCCGGATTACCTCATTTTGTGGGACTACAAACAAGGTTCAATTCCTGACAGAAGAAACAGGTTCCCGCCGCTGGTGGGTGGTTCACATTCCTCAAAAGATTGACCTTGCGGCGCTGTGGCGGGACGTGGACAAACATCAGCTTTGGGCGCAAGCCTATCAGATGTTCCAGGATGATCCGTTGTCTTTCCGTCTGACCGGGGAAGAAGTTGCTACCCTCAAAGGCCGTAACGATAATATGACAGAACTTCTTCCGGCTGAAGATGAATTGCGGTTACGGTTCGATTTTGAAGCCCCTGAATCTGAATGGGCATGGGTACAACCCGCCGCCCTGAAGGCCATTCCCGAATATGACGTTGAAAAATACCCCGCCGCCGTAATCGGGGCCGCAATAGCGAAAATTGCGGAAAATGTTCCTGAAATCCGCTTTAAGAGAAGTCACGGTGTTCGTAAATGGTTTATTCCCCCAGCGATACAGAACACCGACCGCTTTAGAAATGCGGAATAATCGGGTGCCGGGTGTCGGTTATTTTAGTTCTATGCAAAGAGCGGTAGTAAAAAATAAAAATGGTAAATTACTATTTTTTATAAAACCATAGGTTTTTAGAAAAGGCTGAAAGTCCCCGACACCCGGCACCCGGCAAGCCTTGAAAAGTTAATTTCAACAGAAAGGACGGTGAAACCCTGATGGAAGAAAAGTGGTGTCCTATGTGCGGCCCTGATTGCAATATGCCCCACTGTGAGCGGGAAGGCTGTGCATGGTGGACAAATGGCCGCTGTGCAATTGTGGCGATTGCCGAAAACCTGAAGAAGCTGGACAGCGCCCAGGCCCAGTAATAAAAAGCCCCCATGCGTCACACCCTTCCACAAGCTGACGCATAGGAGCCGGAACCTACCCACCAAGGGGTGATCTATGATGATTCTACCATGGATCGCCCCTCCAGTCAAAGGAAAAGTGATTCAGAATGTTGTATAACGCTGAACAAGTCAAGCTGATGTTCGACGAACACGCTATCTTGTTCTATGACCAAGAGGGCGTTACCTTTACCGATGCTATCAGGCTTTTCGGGAATAACGCCTTTGAATGGGCGTTTCACTGTGGGGAACGTGATATTGACCTTCTTCTTTTCGGTGATCCTGAAATGTCCCTTTGTGAACCATTCGTTTCCTACCGGGGGTTCTGCCTTGTGGCTACATACGCAAATCTCTTGGAATTGCGCCGCATGAGTAAAGAAGCCGGAATGAAGGTTGATCCCCTTCCTGATGTTTCTATCAAGCCGAAAACGCCAGAGCGCCGCAAGCCCACCACTCCCAAAGTGGTTGATATTCGTCCGATGCTGAGAGACAATGCGGCCTATGCCGCCCAACAGAAAGTGAGGTAGTACATAATGGACAGAACTGATTTTGCAATGAAGATGGCCCAGTTTGTGGCCGATGCCCCGGACTATGGCGTGAGCCGGGAAACCCTGGACGCGCTGAATGATTTTTCGTGCAAGGTGGAACGCTTGAAGCACGATCTCAGCGTCCTTAGCGTTCTGACTTGGAATGGGACTATGGAGGGTGACGAGAAGGCCGGGGAACAGGCGGCGCACCTGTCCGAAACGCTGTTGGAGATCGTCACCATCCGGGACAAGGAGATCAGCCAGATTATTAGCACGATCCACCCGTTGATCTTCCCACCGTTGGAGTGATCGCCTATGAAGATTCATATCAGTTACGAACCGGAAGAAAAAGCGACAAAGGCCCGGATCGTGACGCTCCTGGAGGGAAATTTACCCCCCGTAAAAATCAAGAATACACCCGGCAAGCCCCCCTATAATAACGTGTATATCACCACTAAAAACCACGGAAAGCCTGTAAAATAGTCCGGTTTGGGCTTGACCCCCTACCCCCTATGTGGTATAATCGACCTATCAAAGTACCCCACCCCTTGCGGTGGAAGCTGTGCGAAAACGGCGTGGGAACTGTCTGCTATGGACGGTTCCCACGCTTTTTTCTATATTAGTCCACTCTGGACGTTAAACGGAGGTATTCAAAATGGATGAAAACAAGACCACGAACACCAACCCGGAGAGTGGAGCCGGGGAAAAGACCTTCAGCCAAGACGATGTGAACCGTATTGTGGGCGAACGCCTTGCCGCCGAAAAGCGCAAGGGGGAAGCCGCCCTTGCTGAAAGGGAACAGCAGTTGGCCCAGCGTGAATTGCTGTTGACCGCCAAAGAGGAATTGACCAAAGCGGGCCTTCCCGTGGAATTGGCGGACGCTTTGAACGTGTCCAGCTCGGAAGCCATGAAGAAGGCCATTAACACCCTGAAGGGTGTGATCGACAAAATCAAAGGGGAAGCCCCGCCCCGCAAGTTCTACGGTGCCAAGCCCACTGAATCTGGCCTGGCCATGCCGAGAGAAACCGGAACCGATTCCAAGATAAGAAAGGCTATGGGGCTTTCCTGATCAAGAAAGGAAGTGCCATAAATGGCTACAATCAATCTGATTACCAAGTTTCTTCCGTATGTGGATGAATTGTTCTCTACGGAAAGCAAAAAATCCGAACTGACCAATACTGATTTTGACTTTGACGGGGCCAAGACTGTAAAGGTCTACAAGATTTCCACCGCCGCCATGTCTGACTATGACCGTGATGGTTCCAGCGGCAACGCTTCCCGCTATGGTGTAATTCAGGGCCTTGATGCAACCACTGAAGAATTTACCCTGACGAAAGATCGTTCCTTCACGTTTGCCATTGACAAACTGGATGAGGACGAAACCGCCGCCCAGCTTTCGGCTGGTTCTGCTCTGGCCCGACAGATTCGTGAAGTGGTGATCCCGGAAGTGGACACCCACACCTATGGCGTGATGTGCGCCAATGCAGGTCACAAGCCTACTGCCGTTGCCCTGACCAAGGACAACATTTGTGGCGAAATCCTGAAGGCCAACACCGAACTGGACAATGCCGAGGTTCCCGAAACGGGCCGAATATTGGTGGTAACGCCTGACACTTATCTTCTGATGAAGTTGTCCGATGGGATCGAAATGATCACCGATGTTGGTAATGAAATGCGCCTGAAGGGCGTTATTGCCATGATGGACGGGGCCAAAGTGATCAAAGTTCCCGCCAACCGGCTTCCCGCTGGTTTTGGCTTCATGATTGCCCATCCGTGCGCCACCGTTGCTCCCACAAAACTGTCTGAATACAAAGTGCATGAAGATGCGCCGGGGATCAGCGGTTCTTTGGTTGAAGGTCGTATCTGTTATGATGCCTTCGTCCTGGATAACAAGGCCAAAGCTATCTACTATCAGGCCCAGCCCGTCAGCAAAGCAAAAGAATAACCCATCATGGGGCCGCATGGGGAAACGCCCTGTGCGGCCCTCTGTGAGCCTATGGAGGGCATTTTATGGATAGAGTAGACCGGTTAATTATCAAGGCCAGGAAAGCCGCCCAGCGGAACGCAGAACGCTTTTTTATGGGGTTCGTAAGCCATGACCCAGATACCGGGAAATGGACGGCACAAGGCCAGCTATGCGGCGGCAAGATTAACGGTATACGGCAGATTTTTACAGAGCATGACACCATGGAAGCCGCCGTGGATGCGCTTCAGGCTTTGGCGGACGAATACCCCAACACGGTTGAAGATGCCGTGATTTTCATTGACGATCTGAACCAGTAAGGCGGTGAGAGTATGCCCCGGCGAAAAACCTTGAAGCTATCCACCCCGGCTGACATTCGCCGGAGTATAGGCCGGATCGGCAACATGATCTTGAATGGTGAGATAGACCCCAAAAGGGGAAACGCCCTTCTCTATGCTTGCAATTCGGCGCTGAACGTGATTAAAACATCTGAACTTCAAACCAAGCTGGATGAGTTGGAAGCCCTGTTGATGGAAAGTGAACGGTGATCTTATGGTTGATTTGTCCCCGGCTGAAATCATGCTGGATTCCCTGGTTCCGGCGCAACGCCTGATAAGGCGCTTGCAAGCCGTCATAGCGGCCCCTGTTCCCTATACGGGTATTGACCTACCCCGGCGCACCAAAGACAAAATAGCGGCCTTTCAGGGCGATATACAAGGCCGTATTGATGAACTGACTACACAACGGGAAAAGGCTGTGGCATTGATCAAGCTGATTCCAGACACTACCGCCCGGACAGTCATAGAATTGCGCTATGGGCTGATCGGTTCGGGATGTGAGTTGATGCCATATCCCGATGTGTGCGAAACTTTGGCTTATGAGAATCAAACCATATTCAGGTATCGCAAGAAAGGTGTTGACCAGCTAAACCAAATTTTGGGAAGCACAAAGGATAGTGAAAAATCATGCTGAAACATGAAAACCCCAACATCGAAATTATCAACGAAAACCTGTGGGCTGTTCGATATTCCCTGATTCCGCTGATTCCCCAAATCGATTATAAGCCTGATCCGGCAATCCCTTTGGAGCATTTGCCCAGCCAAATTTCCCCCAATGGGGTTGTAGTATTGAACAAAGATTTCAAGTGGTATGAAATCCTTCAAAAAAATTCAGTGATTGCTATGAAGTTGACCACAAAGCAAATTAAAAAGGAAATCACCAAAAAGGGCCGGGTTTTGGCCGAAACCCCAGCGGCGGCGGTTTATCGATATTGCCTGAAGGTAGAGTTGGAGCGCCGAAAAATCAAGAAAGGTGGTGTTACATAATGGCTACAATCAAAAGCGCCCTGTCCCTGTATGACGGCATGACCCCCGTATTGCGGAATATTGACAATGCCCTGAATATTGTTCTGAACAGTTTTGAAGCGGTTCAAGACGCTTCCGGGAACGTGATCGACACTTCCGCCATTCAGGAAGCCCGTGAAGAATTGGCAAGGGCCGGAAGTCAACTGGATCAGATGGAACAGAACATCCGGGAAGCCGAACAGGCCCAGGATCAGTTCAACGGTAGTGTTCGGGAAGGAGCCAACGCCGCTGATTCTTTGGGAAGCAAGCTGAAGGGCATTTTGGCAACCGTGGTGAGTATCGCCGGGGTGAAATCGGCCCTTGGATGGGCGCAAGAAAATATGAAGCTGGCCGACACCCAACGCAACGCCGAAAACCAGCTAAAAGCGGTTTTGGCAAACATGGGTGTTGAAGATGTTGAAGTCCCCGTGACCGTGGAAGCCGGGGATGCAGTAAAAACCCTGAATAACCTTGAAAATAATTTGGAAGCGTTGAACAGTCCCCAAGTCATTGTTGACACTTCCAATGCTATAAACGCCTTAAACCGGTTCAACCGGGTTTCCAATAGGCTTGATGGTTCGGCCATTGACACGACCTTGAATCTGGACAATGGGGAAGCCATGCAAGCCGCCATGGAATATGACGATTGGGCTAACCGGACGGACGGGAACACCATTCAGAACACCCTTCTTTTGAATGGGCCGGATCAGCCGGGGAACCTGGAAGCCACCCTGGCCCTGAACACGGGCGGGGCGGTTGCGGCCTATGATGATTTCATCAACGCCATGGACGGGAACACGATCACCGCCAATGTAGCCGTGGACAATTCCCAAGCAATCAGCGCCTATGACGCTATCACCGCCAAAGCGTCTGAAATTCAGGGCCGGGGCATTTACGGTGATGAAGCCATGATTGCCGGTGCCGCTGAATTCGCCACCTACTTTTCGGACGCTGAAGCCATTATGTCCATGATGGACACCCTTTCCAATTACGCCATGGGCATGACCGGGGGCGGGGCTATTGATGCAACCGCCATGGTGGACTATGCCACCAATCTTGGTAAGATCATGACCGGTGCCTATGACGCTATGACCAAGAAGGGCTTTGAATTCACGGATGCCCAAAAAGCCGTGATTGAAGGCACCGCCACCCATGCCCAATATGTGGAAGCCTTGGGCGCTGATTATCAATCCATGTCGGAAGATATGCGGGCGGCAACCGTGATCAATAGCATTATTGCGGAAAGTTGGGACGGCCTGTATGAAGCCATGTCCAACACCCCTGAAGGGAAAGTCATTCAGTTCAACAACACCCTTGGGGATATGCGGGAAGTATTGGGAAACCGGATTTATCCCGCTGTTTTGCAATTTTTTGATGCCTTCACCACCCGATTCCCGCAAATCGAACAGCTTTTGACGTGGTTTTCCGATGGCCTTTCCACCCTGATCGTTGTGCTGACTTGGGTTGCCACCGCCGCCCTGGACGTGGCTTCCGTCTTTGCCGATAATTGGGGCTGGATTGGGCCAATTATTTTGGGGATTGCCGGGGCGCTGGCCGTTTATTATGGCTGGCAGATGGCTGTGAACACCTTGGAAGCTATTTCCAAAGGGTTGAAAATAGCTTCAGCGGCGGCGGCGTATATCCATGCGGCGGCAACAGGGGCAGAAGTAAGCGCAATGGCGGCGGCAACAGCGGCCCAAAACGGCCTAAATGCGGCCCTGTACGCTTGTCCCATTATGTGGGTTGTCATGCTGGTGATCGCCCTTGTGGCGGCGTTCTATGCCGCCGTGGCGGCGGTCAACAAATTTGCCGGAACCAGCGTTTCCGCCACCGGTATAATTTGCGGCGCATTTATGGCGGCGCTGGCCTTCATCGGGAACCTGTTCGTGGCCCTGTGGAATATCGCCGTTGACGTGTTCGTGCTGATCTACAATTTGGTTGCCACCGTGGCAAACTTCATCGGAAACGTATTCACTGATCCTGTCGGAGCCGTGGCCCGCCTGTTCTTTGATTTGGCGGACACGGTTCTTGGTGTACTTCAGACTTTGGCCGGTGCCATTGATGCCATTTTCGGTTCCAATTTGGCCGGATCGGTTCAAGGCTGGCGTGATTCCCTTGGTGGTTGGGTTGATGAAACCTTTGGCAAGGGCGAAGAAGTCATGGAGAAAATGAACGCCGATGATATGAAGTTGGGCCGGTTCGAGTACGGGCAAGCCTTTGATCTTGGGTACAAATTCGGTGAAGGAATTGAAGATACCATCGGCGGATTGTTCAAGACCCCCACCCTGGATGAAATGGGCCTGGATTCCCTGGACGCTTTTAATCTTGGAAACACCCTGGATGGGGTATATGGCAACACCGGGGACACCGCCGCCAATACTGCCGCCGCCGCTGACACGCTGGACTATATGGATGAAGATTTGGCGTGGATGAAAGATATTGCCGAACGGGAAGCAATCAACCGTTACACCACGGCGAAAATCAAAGTGGAACAGCACAACGAAAACCACATTTCCAAGGACACTGACCTTGATGGGGTTATGGAAGCCTTCTGTTTCGACTTTGCGGAAAAACTGGATGTTTCGGCGGAAGGGGTACATGAATAATGGTTCATGCACCTAATGAAAAAGCACGTGCGCCCCCTTGACCATGGGCCATTCCATCAGCTTTTCTTTGGTCATGCTGGTTTTAACTTCACCCCCGGCCCATTGTAGGAGTGGGCCGGGGTTCCTTTTTGCCCGATGCTGTGTTATACTGAACATATTCAATCCAACTGAAGGGAGCCTGAAAAGTGGGCAAAGGATATATTTACAGATGCCCGCACTGTGGGCATGAAGAAGAATATCTGACCGGGGTAGGATTTACGGCCCCAACTGAACGGGAAAAGGCGCAAGCAAGAGTTTTGACCGGTGACTTTGGCCCGGAAGCGAGAGTGGCCCTTGAAACAACCCCGGCCCTTGCTATGGCGGTAGATGTGGAATGGGCATTGTACCAATGCCCCACCTGTTTGAAGCTGGACAGCAGAATCCGGGTTACATCTTCCTCCCACGCCCTGAAGATCAGAAACCACCAATTCTGTGATAGCTGTGGGAAGGAAATGCACCGATTCAGGCGGGGGATGAAAATGATCTGTCCGTCATGCCGGGAGCCAATGGCGGAAACGGATTTGATTAGTAATATTCTGTGGGATTGAAAGTTAAGCTTCAATTTATACTATAAAGGGGAAACTAATATGAGTGAGAAAATAACAGTCAAACAGGCGGCGGAACAGCTTGGAAAAACAGAACAATTTATCAGGATGGGGCTTCAACGTGGCATTTTACCATTTGGTTACGCCTTTGTGGGGAGTGGGAAAAGGTGGAACTATTACATCAATGAAGCTGATTTGAAAAAATACATAGAGGGCGGTAAGGATTTCAAAATATATAACCCCAGGCTGACGGTGGAACACGCTGCTTGGCTGATGGGCAAATCTGTTAAATTTGTTCAGCAAGGTTTACAACAGAAAGTGCTTCCTATCGGGGCGGCGGTTGAATTAGATCATTATGTATGGGATTACTATATTAGTCCAAAACTGTTTTCCGATTACACCGGGATAGCTTTGAATCAGAATGAGTGATTTCCGGTGAAATGCTATCTAACTGGGATCATGTTCCGCTGGTTTCCTTGGGATCACATAACCCCCGTCAATGGCTTTTCGGAGCCATAGCGGGGATTCTCTTTTGCTCGTTAAAAGTTGATTTTCAAGGATTTGTTCACTGTTGCATTGGTGTTATAAGTCCGTCCCGCTACTGTGGGCTACTGTGAGCGGCCTAAATATTGAACACGTTGAATTGCAACTGTTAGCGGCTACTGTGGGGCATGGTGGAACACCCGAATATTGAACTAAATTATTGTACCTTATCGAGCCTCCTGTCTCTCGCTCCAACTGTGCGAACACAATGACAAACATATGCATTCCCGAGTTACGCAGTCTGTGCTGACAAGGCTTGAAAGACGGCTCGGTTGTGGAGGACCGCAGGGGAATCGGGTTTATAGAGGGCGGCCAGCTCGTTGAACATTTCCGCTCTTTGGAGGCCGCCCAGGCGGCTGTAGCAGACGCACAGCTGGATACAGGGCAGATAGCCGTAGCAGTCAGGGGAGACGAAGCCGCCCCGGCGGTCGTCACGGGCGCAGGTGAGGGCCAAAGCGTACCAGTAGGCGGCCTGCCGGTACTGCTCCCGCTGGAAAAACCAGAGGCCGATGTCGCAGCAGACCTCGGCCCGGGGCCGGTCATAGGTGAACGTGCGCAGCAGCGCCGCCAGCGCCGCCTGGCCGCGGCCCAGCTCTTTGTGGCAGTAGGCGCAGTGGCAGCATGCGTCAATGTTGTTCTCCACCCACCCCCGGCCCTCCTCCAGGAATGCCTCAAAGACCTCCAGGGCCTCCTCCCAGCGGTGATGGTAGTAGAGCTCCCGGCCATAGTAGAACTGCTGGCGGGGCTCCAGCTCCTTTCCCGCCTCCAGCTGACTTTGATAGATACGCAGATTTCGGTCCGGGTCTGAGGGGCGGGTCTTTTTGTGGGTGACGGCAAAATCCCCGTACAGAACAGTCCCAACCGAGGGAACCACCTCGTGGACGGCTCCGACCCAGCTCATACCGGCCCGGTTTTTGATGAGCCGCTCCCGATAGTAGGAGAAGGTCACCCGGCCGCTCTCGTCGAAGCCGGTGTGGTAGGGGGCCATGACCACCGAGACGCCGGGGTCCAGTTCCTCCTTCAGGGCTCGGAATTTCTCCTGGTCCTCCTCAAGAAGTACGTCGTCGGCGTCCAGCCACAGACAGTAGTCCATGGACGCGTGGGAAAAGGACTCGTTTCGGGCGGCGGCGAAGTCGTCCCGCCAGAGGAAGTTGAAGATTTTGTCCGTGTAGCGGGCGGCGATCTCCCTGGTACGGTCGGTGGAGCCAGTGTCCACAATGACGATCTCGTCCACCAGCTCCGCCGCGCTGTCCAGACAGCGCGCCAGCACATCCTCCTCGTTTTTTACAATCATGCATAGGCTGATACTCACCATATCGCGGCCTCCTTTGATTGGATTGATTTGCTGAGGAACTCCCGCCGGTTTTACCGGCGGGAGTTCCATTCTGTTCGGGAAAGGGACTGCGGCGTCCTTAATCGCCCAGCCGAACGATGAGCATAGAAGCGCCCGAACCGCTGGCCAGCTGGACATTGTCCACGGCGGGGAGGTTGCCCACACCGGGGATATTGACGGTCGGGGAGTATGCCTGAAGCTCAATCGTGGGGCCCGCCGGCAGGGCCAGTGTGAGCGTGCATTCAAACTGCCGGGCGCCCACCGTGGCGTCGATGACGCCCTCATAGTCGTCGGCGGTGGAGATCCACAGCCGGGTCCCCACCGGCCGAATGGAGGGGGCGCTGAGGGTCACACGGTAGGAGATCTGATAGGTGCCCGCCTTCCGCACCTGGAACACCGAGTGTCCCTCGGGCACCGTGTTTGTGTCGCCCAAGATGATCTCCGGGCAGAGGACCGACACATCCGGAAAGGCGATGAAATCAAGGTCGCCGAAGCCGACGCTGCTGCCCCGGGTGTTGGCGGCGTAGGCGGCAACGGCCGTGGGGTTGGGTCCCGGGGCCCCGGTGGGGCCGGTTGGACCGGCGGGCCCTTCGGGGCCGGCGGGGCCGTCAGGGCCGTCGGGACCGGCCTCGCCCTCGGCAGGGCCTTCCGGCCCCATGGGACCCTCGGGGCCCATGGGACCCTCGGGGCCGGGGATGGTGGGGGTCTTGAGCACCGCGCCCAGCTTGGAGGTCAGCACCATCTGCTGCTCCATGATGCCAGACAGGGTGTCCTTCACGCTTTTGTTGACCTGCATCACCTCGTCCAGGGAGGCCGCCCCGTCCAGACCGGGCATGGTGCCCAGGACGTACTGCAGCTTCTCGCCCTCCACGTTGAGGAGGTGGCTCAGGCTCAGCTCCTCGGCGGCGATGGAGGAAATGATCTCATTGAGGCTGCCCTCTCGGGTCAGCGGGGGATCATTCTTGGGGAATGTGGGCATTGACATAAAATACCCCTCCTTAGCTCAAGCGGACCATGGACAGGGAAGCCCCAATGGAGTTGGGCAGCAGGGTCACCAGGCCCGCGTAGCCGTACACCTGCAGGGAGACATTGGCCCCCGCCGGCAGATCCACCAGGATGTCGTTGGCGAGGCGGCTCAGAGGCGTCGTCTGGGGCATGACATTGGAGCCTGCGATTTCCGTGCCGTCGACCATCAGCCGGGCGCCGAGGGTCAGGGGCGTGACAGAGTTGATATTATAGGAAACCCGATACCGTCCGGCTTCCGCCACGGTGAAGGTGTCGTTTGCCCCGTTGACCGTGATGTCGGGGGACAGCGTCTGGGCGTCGGGCAGAGCCACGTTGGTTCCGGCCATGAGGACCGTGAACGCCGCGCCCTTGGTGCTGGCGGCATAGGCGTTGGTGGCGGTGACATTGGGTCCGGTGGGACCAGTGGGGCCGGCAGGGCCGGTGGGGCCGGTGGCGCCCGCGGCTCCAGGGGCTCCGGCGGGGCCGGCGGGGCCGCCTGCAGGACCGGCAGGACCCTGGGGGCCGGTGGGGCCGGTGGGGCCGGTGGGGCCCTGCATGGGAGAGGCGTCCAGAGCGCCCTGCATCTTCCCCTTCAGGAAAATCTGATTCTGCACGGCGGTCTCCAGCAGACCGCGGACGCTCTCGTTGGCGTTCAGCACATCCTTCACCGTGGCGGCGGGACCGCTGAGGCCGGGCAGAGTTCCAAGAATATACTGCATCTTCTCGCCCTCGGCGTTGAGGATATGGCTCAGGCCGAGTTCCTCCATAGCGATGGAGGAAAGAATTTGATTAACCGCATCTTCCCGCTGAATCGGCGGGTCTACATTGGGAAAACTGGGCAGAGACATAATTGAGAATCTCCTTTCATTTTAAGAAGTGCGTTGTGAAGCACACAGGTGCGGCGGCGGAAGAGAGGCGCTCTGCCGCCGCCGCACCCGCAATACTATATGTGCCGGCCCGCCGGCGTGTTCCAGCCGGAACCAAATGGTCTCCACTGTCATAGGGTAGGACGGCGGCACGGATATCCTGCCGCATATTTCAGTCCCGGCCTCGCCGGGATGCGCTATGGAGTTTTTGAATATGTCTATGCCTTCCTTCCCCAAAAACGGAGCGGATATGACACGGGAAGAAGCTCTGACTATGATTATCGCCTGCATTGCCATGGAGGAGCTTGCCCTGAGCCATATTCTCAACGCCGGGGGTGAACATCTGCAATTCATCCTGGGAACGCTGCCTGGAACAAGCTCCCAGGATGTGCTGGCCGCCCACAAAAGCATTACTGCCCTGATAGAGGCCGTGACGCACAACCAGATGCTGTTGAAGAACAAGCTGGACCATGTGTTGGAGTTTGTCCCGCATCCGCCCGAGCCCTCCCAGCCGGCGTTCCCGGTTCAGCCCCCGTCCCCGTCGCAGCCCCCGTCCCCGTCGCAGCCCCCGTCCCCGTCGCAGCCCACACCCCCGTCACAGCCCACGACCCCGACTCCGCCGGCCCCGCCGCCCCCCTATGTCCCTGTCTGTCCGATGCCCTCCTCTCCGCAATACGCAGTTCCCTGGTCTCCGGCCCGTCCGGCTCCATACCAGGTGCTGTCCTGCGCAAAGAGCGCCCTTCAGCTGGTTGGCCAGCGGGAGAGAATACGGTGGGAGCCGGGCAGCCACCTGTTCTGGCGGCAGCGGAGCCGCTCGGGACGAAACATCTGCTGGGATGGGCGCGCCCCCGGGCAGATCCAGCTGAATCCGGGAAAAAGCTATGTGGTCCAGTACACATTGAATGTCTGTGCAATTTCCCCGGCAGAAGGGACCGGCAGAATCCTGCTCAGCCAATCGCCCTGCGGCGCATTCGCGGACACACCGCCGCTGTGCCTCCCATTACAGCGCTTGACACATGGTCCTCAAACCCTGCACCATGTCGCGGTGCTGCACCCCTGCGCAAGCTGCGGATGCGGGGCGGCGCTGTCTCTGACGCTGGATTCGCAAACGCCTCTGTGCGTCGAACGGGCGTTGATGGATATTGTAGAACTTTAGCGAAAAAACCGAACGCCTTGATACGTCAAGGCGTTCGGGCAAAGAATGACTCTGGCCGGCTGAACAGCCAGCCTGTACAGCCGGTCTTATATCCAGTTTGGGCGCCGGAGAGGAGGGCTGAACGTGGAAGTAACCATTCATGCAAATACATTGATTAAGTTAGCGGAGCTCCTGACCGCGCTGGGTGTGATCGGCGGTGTGATCCTCTGGTGCTTCAAGTTTGTCCAGCGGAGCAAGAGGCAGCACGAGGAGCTGAAAGCGATCCGCAAGGAGCAGACCCTGATTTGCTATGGCCTTCTGGCCTGTCTGCAGGGATTGAAGGACCAGGGCTGCAACGGTCCGGTCACCGAAGCCATGAACCGGATTGAGGAGCACCTCAACCAGGCCGCCCACGATGAGGAGAATTAATTCGCAGGAAGGAGCGATCAATGATGAGTAAAATCGACTGGAAGCGCAAGCTGAGCTCCCGCAAGCTGTGGGCGGCGATCGCAGGTGTCGTCACCGGACTGGCCATGGTGTTCAAGTTGGATGAGAGCACCATCAGTTCCGTAGCAGGCGCTGTGGTATCGATGGCCTCTGTGGTATCCTACATCATCACGGAGGGCAAAGTGGATGCGGAGAGCGTCAAAAAGGCCATGAGTGATCCGGCGAATTGAGCCGGATCACCAAAAGAGGCTTGTTTCAGGTTCTATTTTATACGCTGTATGAACGTCCCGTATCTATTGCGCGCAATAGATACGGGTGTATTTGTGTATTCTTGGTTCAAACTAGCTCATACATCCAAATTCCAAAAGCTGGGGGCCAATCCAGGCCAAATTGAGCAGAGGGGTTTTAGAAAGAACCCGCCAGCTGGCAGACACATAAACTGTGCCGAGGGCCGCGCTGGTAAGGAGTCTTTCCTGCTGTTGTGCTGGCGCGTCCCTGGCGCGCGCCCTCATTCAGAAAGGAGATTGTTTTATGTCTCTGCCCAGTTTTCCCAACATTGACCCGCCTATCCAGCGGGAAAACGCAGTCAATCAGATTCTCTCCTCCATCGCCATGGAGGAACTCGGCCTGAGTCATATCCTCAATGCTGAGGGCGAGAAGCTGCAATATATCCTTGGCACCCTGCCTGGCCTCAGCGGTCCTGCCGCTGCCGTGGAGGAGGTGCTGACCGCTAACGAGAGCGTCCGGGACCTGCTGAAGACCGCGGTGCAAAACCAGCTCTTCCTGAAGTCCAAAATGCAGGAGGCGCTGGAGGCATCTCCCATGCAGGGGCCCTCCGGCCCGACCGGACCCGCCGGACCCGCCGGAGCGGCTGGTGCCACTGGCGCCACTGGCGCTGCCGGTCCTGCCGGCGCCGCCGGGGCTGCCGGGGCCACTGGCCCTACCGGACCTGCCGGACCCACTGGTCCCACCGGACCCACCGGCGCGACCGGACCAGAAGGCCCTGCCGGACCGGATCTGGCCGGCAAGAACGGGCCAACCGGCCCCACTGGTCCAACTGGCCCCACCGGCCCCATTATCATCGAGTATGCCTATGCCGCTAACACCGGCGCAGCCGCGATCCCTGTGAATGGCCTGGTGCCTCTGCCGAGCAACCAGGTAAAGGCCAAGAGCATCACCATCAGCCCAGACAACACCAAGTTCACCGTGAAGACCAGCGGGGTCTATCAGGTCGGGTATGTCATCAATACCGACAAGGCCCTGACCGCTGGCGCCCGGCTGCTGGTCAACGGCGAACCAAGGGAAGGGTCCGCCGTGGGGGGGATAGCATCCCTGTCCCTGAACCGGCTTTCCAACGAGGTCCTGCTGCGTTTGGACAATAACGACGAAGTTTCCTTGCAGATGTTCAATAATCCGCTTGGTACTGTGCTGCTGCCCGCTCCTGTGGGGGCGTCCCTGAGAATCGTCCGGTTGAGTTAAGGAGGAACGCTTTATGTCAATGCCCACATTTCCCAAAAACGATCCTCCTCTGAGCCGCGAGGGGAGTCTGAACGAAATTATCGCTTCCATCGCCGCCGAGGAGTTGAGCCTGAGCCACATTCTCAACACCCAGGGCGAAAATCTGCAATACGTCCTGGGGACCCTGCCCGGTCTGGATGAGGCGGCCTCGCAGGATGAGGTGCTCCGGGTCAACCAGAGCGTAAAGGACACACTGTCCGGCATCATAGAGCAGCAAATGATGCTGTCCTCCAAGCTGGGCGCGGCCTTGAAGGCCCCCACCGTTCCCGGTCCCGCCGGACCTGCTGGACCTGCTGGTCCCACCGGACCTGCAGGAGCTGCCGGGACCACCGGTGCGGATGGCCCTGCCGGTCCTGCCGGAGCCGCCGGGGTCACCGGAGCGGACGGTCCCACTGGCCCTGCCGGGGCTGCGGGCGCGGCAGGCCCCACCGGGGCCGCAGGTCCGCAGGGTGTCACCGCGGAAGGCGAGGCTCGCAATGGCGCCACCGGTCCCACTGGAGCTACCGGACCCACCGGGGCCACCGGCCCCAACCCCACAGCTGCCGCGGCCTTCGCCGCCAACACCCAAGGGCCTGACATCAATGTGCCGGCCTATTCCGGTGCTGCGATCCCCCTGCCGGATGCTCAGGTCATGTCCGCAGATATTACTGCCAACCCGGAGAACACCGTGTTTCAGGTGAACAAAAAAGGCGTCTATTTGCTCTCTTACCGCGTGAATCTCACCAAGCCCGCGCAGGTAGGGACCAAGCTGATGATCAACAAAATGGCGCGAACCACTTCTTCAGTTATCCCTGCGGCTCCTACTGCCAGCTTTGAGAATCAGTATGTGCATCTTATGAACGCCGGTGAGACACTCCAGCTCCAGCTGTGCGCGGCCCCCCTCCCCGGGCTCTCTCCAAAAGCTCAAACTGTCACCCTGGCAGGCGCTTCTTTGAGTATCATCCTGCTGAAAGAGGGGTCATGAAGGGGCACATTCCTCCTGTGCACACCCACTTAGAAAGGGGATTATTTTATGTCTCTGCCCAGCTTTCCCAATATTGACCCGCCCATCAAGCGGGAAGACGCAGTCAATCAGATTCTTTCCTCCATTGCGATGGAGGAGTTAGGAATGAGCCATATCCTGAACGCTGAGGGCGAAAAGCTGCAATATATCCTTGGCACGTTGCCTGGCCTCAGCGGCCCCGCCGCTACCGTAAAAGACGTGCTGAACACCAATGAGAGTGTTAAGGATCTGCTGGAAACCGCCGCGCAGAACCAGCTCTTCCTCAAATCCAAGATGCAGTGCGCGTTGGATACCACCCCCGCACAGGGTCCCGCTGGCCCCGCTGGAGCCACCGGTCCCACTGGCCCTGCCGGACCTACCGGAGCCACTGGCCCCACCGGCTCCGCTGGCGCGACAGGAGCGGCAGGAGTGACGGGAGCCACCGGTCCCACTGGCCCCGCCGGTGCAACGGGCGCTGCCGGCCCTGCCGGCCCCACCGGTGCAACGGGGCCTGCCGGACGATATTCCCCAGGCATGGATGGACCCACGGGGCCTACCGGCCCCACGGGACCCACCGGCCCTAACATCACAGCCACCTACGCCTTTGTTGACAATTCCACGGGAGGCACCGTCCTCCCCGATCCATTAAGCGACGGCCTATTAGGTGTCACAGTGCCTTTGCCGAATATCGGGACGCGTTCCACAGATATTGGCTTCGATACAGCCAGCAGCGAGTTTATTGCGAAAATAGACGGGTATTTCCAGATTTCCTACAACCTGAATCCCTCCACGCCGGTGGTAGGCACTGCTCAGATCGTAATCAACAATGAGGTCAATAAAGCCTCTGTCATGACTCCGCAGTTGGCCGCAAACCACTTCTCCGGCACGGTCCTGGTACCGCTGCGCAAGGACGACAGAGTCTCCCTGCGGGTGATCAGCGCCACGCCGGTCGTGCTGCCGGCTCAGTCTGCCGGGGCCTCCCTGTTCATGCTCCGCCTGGGCTAAGGCATAGGCTTTGGAACAACGAAACCGGTGTGAACCACAAAAGTAAAGCCATAAAAATATAACAAAGACGCCTGAAGAAGAACAGAAATCGCCGGAACTTGCTGCATCGCAACAGGTTCCGGCACTAAAGTGAGACCTCAATTTCAAATTCGGGCAGTAACTCCAAAATTCATACTCCCTACTCTGCATCGTTGTTTTGCAGGGATATATGAATGGAAAGAACCGTACTGAAGATGTACCCCTCCCCTATCGGGACAATACCGGCGCAGCTATCTCAAGTAACAGACAGCTGCGCCGTTTTTTAATGTAGGAGCGTTAAATTATACAAGATTCAGGAAAACAGTGATGATACCAGTATTGACTAGATTGATGAACAAGCTGCCAACCAACGGGACGATAAAAAATGCACTGGGAGAGGAGCCGTACTTAGCGTCGATAACCTGCATATTTGCCATAGCTGTAGGTACTGCCCCCAAGCCAAAGCCAGTTTGTCCAACGGTCATCACGGCGGCATCAAAGTTTTTTCCCATGATACGGAATGTGACAAAGATACCAAAGAGAGCGATCAGCACCATTTGAGCGCCAAGGATCACCAGCATGGGCAGAGCCAAATCGATGAGCTGCCAGAGTTTCATTGTCATCATAGACAGTGCAAGGAAAACCAACAAAGAGATATTGGAAATCATGGAGAGCTCGGGAAGCTTAAGGTCGAATTTGTCGGTGTGGTCAGCGATGTTTCTCAGGATGGCGGCCGCTACCATGGCGCCCACGGAGGCAGGGAAGTCCAAACCGGTCTTTTCCAATATAGCGGATACTAAGGCTCCAATGCCTATCGTAATCAGAACCTGGTAGGCAGCTGCGGTCAGCCGTTTCTCATTGACAGGAATTTTCTCTTCACTGGAACCAAATTTCATATTCGTGACATCGGGATTGGGGGTTAACTTATTACGTTCAATCAAGAAACGGCCGATGGGTCCGCCGAGCAAGGTGCCGGCCACTAAACCAAACGTGGCAGCAGCGGTAGCAACAGTTGTTCCAGCCGCCAGACCGGCTTTTTCCAGAGTGGGACCCCAAGTAGCAGCGGTACCGTTGCCGCCCACCATAGGGATAGAGCCGCAAGCCAAGCCAACTAAAGGGTCAACGTTCATAAGCTTGCAAACGATAACACCCAGTCCATTTTGTAAGACTACCAAAACAGAGGAAAGAATTAAAAACAGAATAACCTGCGGGCCTCCTCGTTTCAGTAGTTTCCAACTGGCCGTGTAGCCAATACCTGCATAGAACAGAAGACTGAAAAATTCATTAAAAGAACTATTGAGAGACACTTTACACACACCGGACATATTTAAAATGGTAATCAAAAGGGCAAAGAGGACACCACCTATGACGGGTGTGGGGATACAAAATCTGCGTAAAACCTCAGCGTGCTTTTTAATAAAATCGCCGGCCATTAAGACTACAATAGCCAGAGCAATCGTGTAATAGACATTTAAACTGATTTCCAACATCGGAATATCTCCTTTCCGCTTAAAAGTAGGTTAGTGTTTGATATGCAGTTCAACTACACCTTTGGTACGCCATGCTCCATCAATGTCTTCCCATCGGCTACGATAGTGCCATTTTTCATAATAACATCATAATGGCAAGCTGCTTTTACTACGCCGCCGAGCGTAATGCTAGTGCCAATTCCAATATGGCAGGTACCAAAGACACCTTCATCTTCCAACATAAAACCGCAAAAATGGCACTTTGGATTGAGTCCTACCCCGTGTTCTGCAATATTATAGACATTGGGGTCATTTTTAGAAGCCAAGTTGTCAGCCAGCATTTTGGCCTGGCGCCCACCAGAAATATCTACGATACGGCCATTTTCCACTTTGAGGGTGACTGGCTCCTCCAGTACACCGATACCGATATATGGAATGCTTCCATCCGCTACGATGATCCCATTGGCGGTACCCTCCAAGGGAGAAACATTGGCTTCTACGGTGGGAAGGGTGGAAAACTGTCCAGGTTCTACCATACAGTACAGGCTATTGCCCCGGCGGCCTTTTGCCGAATATTCAAGGTGGGTCCCACTCGAGGATGTTAAGATGACTTTCTCTGCCCCAGCCATTGCTTTGGCCATGGCAGTACAGACAATTTTTGCTTGCTCAAAATCGCCCTCAATGCCGCCATGAATCATCATTTCCTCCGTAAAGTGAGTGAGGACAAGTCCTCGGGAACCGGCGGCGATGGCATCTTTCACGGCGTGTGTGTGTGTTATAGAAGTGCCTACTACACTCAGGAAGGCGTCGCTGGCCTTCATAGCAGCGGCAATCTCCTTAGGGGGCTCTTCACCATCCTGCTTGCGAGGTTCCATAATGCAAATAGCAGGTTCTGCTCCTACCCGATAGACTTCAGCAGCCAACGCCTGCGCAATGCTCAATCTGGACAATTCAGTTACAATCAGTACCTGCTCCCCCGCTTGAATTTTGGCGCAAGTATTCACTACCTTGCTTGCGCCACGGGACATATAAATGTTATCCATTCCCTTCATCCTCCTCAATTTTAGTTGATCGCCTCTCTAGATAAGAAGAGAAGCGATATATTCTATATTCTATAGAATATAGAATATATTTTAATCAATTTCAGTCTGAAGTCAAGCCCCATTCTCTGATTTCTCATATATACGAAAAAAAGCGGTCAAGCATTTGTACAATCCATACAAAAAAGGCAGGGCAAATAGTGCCCTGCCTTACGATTATTTGCCTTCTATGAATCTTTGACCGTTTCTGATATGTCTGGAGACGGCGTCTTGCGCACGAGTTATATCGCGTGCTTCCATCGCCTCAACAATTGCTTTATGTTCCTCATAAATGGCGCAGCGCCGTTCAATGTTAGCAGAGGAATACTTTTTATCCCGGCTGATCGTTCCCTTCAGCACGGCTAATAGCTCGCAAAGGGTGCGGTTTTGAGTCATTTGATAGATGTAATCATCAAATTGCTGACTGGCTGAAAAAATTTCACTTGAATCGCCTGCATTCCGATATAATTCAATGAACTGGTACAGGTTTTGTATGTCTTTCTGCTCCATATGCTCAATTGCCTCAGCGATGGCCAGATGCTCTAAGGCCTCACGGCAAGCGTATGCTTCAGTAATTTCACGTTGATTTAATGTACGGACTACAGCGCCACGATATGGAATAATTTCGACAAGTCCTTCACTGGCCAAGCGCTTCAGTGCTTCGCGCACTGGTGTAGCACTGACATTCATTTGTTTGGCAAGGTGCTGCTCTTTTAATTCTGTGCCTGCAGCAAAGGAACCATTTACAATTAACTCCACTAATGTGCGATATACATGTTCATTCAATGGTATCCTTGATATTTTGTGGATGCCTTTAGGCTCCATATTGCCTCCACCCTCTTCATAATATTATATTTTGTATTATATTCTATTTCTGCTGCAGAAGTCAATCTTAGACATATGATATTTCTTTTTGTTCCCCCCTCCGTTCACGGAAAATATCCTGTAATAGACTTTTAAAGCGGTTCAGGTTCTTTCTCCCGTTTCTTGATCCCGAGGTAGGCGCTGTCCCCATAGACCACCTCGTCATCTTCCCGCAGAAGTCCTGCCTCCACAATGACATCATGGACATTGGCGGCGGCGGCCTCTACCCCTTCAAGCGATACCCATTCGCCGCACAAACGAGGAACAGGTGAAGGGCTTTCCATTGCCCTTCACCTGTTTCCTTACTCAAGCGCCAAATTGTAACCTCATTCCCATCAGGCAGTTTACTGGCAGGCGCAGGAGCCAGACACTCCCTGATAGAAAGCACCCCGCATACCATAAGGACCATCATCAAAGCCAGCCGAAGGAAGATGACGCCACGCAAAGCATAGGCGGTCATCAACCTTCTGCCGCGCTGTTTTCGCCTTGCTCGGACGGATGCTTGGCGCTCCTGTACCCTCACGGCTCAAAAACCACCTCCCTTCCGTCCGATTTTAGAACCATGGTAACTTTCTCACCGTTGTAATCAACAGACAGGGCCGGGGCATTTGAAACCTCCAGACTGCCAACACCATCCCTGCCGCATAGATAAACGCGGTCGGAATCCATGCGGTTGATAAAATACAGCCCCTGGCCGGTCAGGCAGAAGTCATAAGCAACCGCATTCCGAAACGGTCTTGTTTTGCGGGTCTTGGTGTCATACGCTGTCAGCAGAGAATGTTCGTTGATGAAGTAGATGGTCCGCCCATCAAACGCTATATTCCCCCTGGTGGGGATGTCCAGCACCTGTGTTCGCTGGACCGTCCTGCTCACTTCCGTGATTCCATCATTCGTAATGAAAAAGAGACTGTCATCGTTCAGGAAAAAGCCGTAGCAGTATTGCAGAAACATCCAGGTATCCCCCACGGTATAGTCAATTCCCAGCAGAGACCGCCCGCTGTCTGTTATTTTCTCAAAAATAACCCGTTCCTCAAAGGTTTCTGTATCAAGCTGGACAATGGACACCTGGGTGGCTGTACTGTTGTAGCTGCCGACCCGATCCACATACTGTTCTGTGCGGGAGGCCATATAATAAATGTACGGGGCATCCATATAGACGGCTTTGATGGATTCCCCATCCGAAAAGGCCCCGAACAGCGGAGAGAGGGCCAAATCCGTCAAAGCGCCGGTTGCCCGGTTTTCCAGCACGTATGTTCGCGTCTGGTCATCGCAGCTTACGCGGTAAGTTTCCGACACACTTTGTGAGGATGAATTGAATATCCCATTTGCGGAATCTGCGGCAGAGCAGCCGGACAGCGAGAGCAGCACCAGCAGGCAGAGCGCGGCAGCCCCGCAGCCTCGGACGTGCTTTCTTCCAGACTGCCAGCAGTTTGTGTTTTGCCGCAGCACCCACCCTACCATGAGGGCGCAGCACACAGCGGACAAGCCGAGCAGGGCCAGCAGCGCCTGGGGGGAACGCTCCGAAAACGTCACGAGGGGGTCGCCTGTCAACGAATCCTCCACGGAGGAAGTTCCCTCCAGGAAACCGGTTGCCAGCAGGAACGGCAGAGGCAGCGGCAGGCGATAGCACATCTGCCTGGACAGGCCGATGTAGGGAATCAAGGTAGATGCCACCCCGATCACCACCGTCAAAGCGTATTTCTTCACCAAAACGGAGGTAAAGAGCAGCAGGGCGGCGAGGTACACCGAGCCAAAGCAGCGCAGGACGGTCACAATCAGATACGCGGCCAGCAGGGAGATATGTTTTGTACTGCCCCCGAAACTGGCGATGCTCTGGACGGGGTACTCCCCGTGGGGCAGGCCGTATTTGATTCCGAAGAAAGCAAAACGAATCAGGGCCAGCCCTCCACAGAGAGCGAACACGGCGCAGAGGGTCATGACGGCTTTGCTTCTGGCGCTCTTGCGGCTCTGGGTCGCCGTCCGCAAAAGCGCATCCATCTGGCAGCTATACTCCGAGCAAAAAACCGCAGCCGCCAAAATCAAAATCACAAGGAACAGCGGGAAGTCCAGCGTTTGGGCGGAAAACAGCCCCGCCCAGCCGTTTGTGTTCAGAAAGTAACGGTTGCTGGTGTTCTCGCAGATATATAAATATTGCCGGTACACAGCTTCAAAGCCGTGCTCATGGGCCAATACCGTGCCCGCCTCCGCAGTCTGCCGCTCATACTGTTCCGCTGTGATCTGGCCGCTGTAATAGCTTTCCTGGGACCGGGAGCGGGCAGAGCGGGCCTCCGTGATGGCCTGGGCCTCCCGCTCCAGCCAGGCGGCCTTTTCCTCTGTGTACGCCCCGTCCAGCCGCTCCAGATACCACTCGTATTCCTCGCGGTATTCTTCCATCGCGCTGTTCTGCGGCCTGTCGGCCGCGGCCAGCCAAACTGTACTGATCAGGAGCGCGGCCAGGATATAGAGCAGGCCCCGCTGCATGACCATCAGTTTTTTCCATTCATAAGAGAAAACGCTCATTTTGCCCTCCGAACACAGCGGTGACAGTTTTCCGCTGACAGAAAATACATCATAGCAGCAGCCGCCAGGCCCGCAATCAGAGCAAACCACATTGCGGCCTGCCAGGTCAGGACGGGGAATCCCCCCAGGTTTACAAACTCCGTTTTGCCCAGGAGAACACGGTTTGTCAGCAGAGAATAGGGGTTCAGTACCTTTGTCCAGTAGAAACTGGAGTAGGCGCAGGCGGCTCCGCTGACGGTCAGCGCCATACAGAGGGACAACCCCATGACAAAGGGGAGCAGGGCATTGTTCCAAAACATCGAAACCAGCAGCCAGAGCATCCCCATCACCCATGCGCCGGCGCATTTGAGCGCCGCAGACAGGAGGACATACTGAACCACGCTGAGATTGACGGATGCCTCCGCAAAGTTCGGAATTGCGAACACCGGCAGGGCCAGCCCCTCCAAGGTCTGGAACGATGCCGCAAAGCCAATCAGGTCAAGGAGAGAAAACCACAGCGAGGTCAGGAGCAGAAACAGGGTGGCCGCGAGGATTTTCGCCAGGGCTGTCTTTCTGCCGCCGTTGGGACTTACCAGCAGCAGCATATCCATCTGCGTCTCCCGTTCGCTCACAAAGGTTCCGATGATCCCATAGAGACAGAGCAGGAGGGTCAGGACGATGGAAAAATCATAGTTCAGATAGTAATTGCACATTTCCCGGTAGGCAAAGACGGGGATGGAGCGGCCAGCATAGAGGTTATAGATCGCGCCGCTCTCCCTCTGCTGATAGACCGCTCCCCGTTCCCCATAGAACGCGGCATTTTGCCGCGCTCTATTTGCCACTTGCTCCGACCGGCCGCTGTACTCATAGGAATACTGCATGGGCTGCACAAAATACTTGTCCAGCAGGTTCCTGTCGCTATACAGGTTCCCGGTCATCGTGTTGGGGTCATCGGTGGCGGTGCTGGCGGTCATATCCGATGTGGCCTCCACAAGAGGCTGATAAACCGCAAGCAGGCGTTCGATCTTTTCCGTGGTGATCTCCCCCCGGTATTCCTCATAGAGCCGCCAATGAAGCGTGTGCCAGCTCCGCGCTCCGTTCCCGTCTGTCAGATAGGAGTAGGATTTGTATTCACCATAGATTTTGAACAGGTTGGCCAGGCTGAACACCACAAAGAGCGCCAGAATGGAGCGTTTACAGAACTGCTTGATAAATTCATACCGTATCAGACGTATCATGGCGTTCCCCTCTGCAATAGTACAAGAACACATCCTCCAGGTTGGGCTGGACAGGCTGTGCGGTCTTGATCGGGCATCCATCCTCAACAATGCGGAGGGTAAACTGTCCGCCCTCCTGCTTCATGTTGCTGACGCAGTACATATCGGTCAGCAGCGCGGCGTCCTCGGCCCCGGCGGTTACATTCCACACCTTGCCCGCAATGTTCTGCTCCAGCGCGGCGGGTGTTCCCTGCATAAGCAGCGTCCCCTGTTTCAGCAGCAGGATTTCCCGGGCGATGCACTCCACATCGGAAACGATGTGGGTTGCCAGCAGGATCGTCCGGCCCTGGGCAAACCGGGAGATCAGGTTCCGAAACCGTATCCGCTCGCTGGGGTCAAGACCGGCGGTAGGCTCGTCCAGAATCAGAATCTTCGGGTCGGACAGCATGGCCTGCACGATGCCGACGCGCTGGCGCATACCGCCGGAGAGCGCGCCGATCTTCTTGTCCTGCGCATCCGTCAGGTTCACCGTGGCCAGCAGCTCCGAAATCCGGTCCTGCCCTTCATGGGCGGGAATGTCTTTCAGCGCACACATATAGAGCAGAAAATCCTTGACGGTAAAGTCCCGATAGAAGATAGGATACTGGGGCATATAGCCGATTTGGGACAGGAACGCTTTGCCCAGCGTCCTCACATCCTGGCCGTTCACCCGGATCGTGCCGCTGTCCCCGCGCAAAATGCCTACAAAGGTATTGATAAGCGTGGTTTTCCCGGCCCCGTTTTCACCCAGCAGACCGTACACGCCCTCGTTCAAGACGGCGGTAAAGTTTTTCAGCGCGTACTTTCTTTTGTATTGCTTCGATACGCATTCAAATGTGATCTCCATGTTACGCTCCAAACTCAAACGTGGATACCAGCGTATCAAGCTCGTCGATACTGCCTCCGAGAACGACTACGGCGGTCTTGGCCCCGTCGAAAAGGTAGATTCTGGGGATGCGGTAGAAATATGTGGGGTCGGAATTCTCAATCACTTCGTCGGCCACCAATTCGCCGGAGGCCACGTCATAGACGCGAACGGTCAGATCGCTGCCCAGAGCGGCGGTGGCCACATAGTTCCCCTGTTCCGAGCTGTACACGCCGTCTTTGCCCTCACCGCTGGCGGAAAAGGACAGCGTATTGGCGCTGCCTGTTGCCCGGTCGATCCAAAGCAGCGTTCCATTGGCCTGGGTAAAGACCTGCGGGAAAAACAACCGGCTGACGCTGCTCTGCAGTTCGTCCATTTCATAGCCGGACGGTATGGTGAGCTTCAGACCGCTGCCATCCACGGCGATGCTCCCGTAGATGGAAACGTCTTCCTCGCCGTCTGCCGCGGGAATTGGGCTGCCGCTGCCATAGAACACGATCTGGCTGTTGTCCTGGGCAAAGGCAGCGCCGTTCAGCATGGAAACACGAATGCTGGCTGTTCCGGCGTTTTGGGCCACGTCCAGGAGGGTAGTCAGGCTCCCGCGTTCCAGATCATACAGATACAGCCCGCCCATGGCGGCGAAGGCCAGCTTCTTTCCGTCCGTGGAGGCCGCTACGCCCCCGGTTTCGCTGACAACAAAATCCCCCTGCAACAGCTCATTCACCGCGATCTCCTGCTTCAGAGCGAGGGAGCTGTCGTAGATGTACGCCATCATGCCGCTGTCGCCCATGCCGGACAGGACGCAGCCCCCGTCAATGGCCTGGGCTTCAAAGTCGCGCAGGGGCGCTTCCGTGGTGGCCAGCACCGAGGAAGTCCCGGTGTCGTAGAGGTACAGCTTGTCCGCCAGCACAAGGAGCGTTCCGTTCCCGGCATAGGCGCAGCTCTGGAGCTTGCCGCCAAACAGGGCGGGGTCGAAGGTGCAGGAGGAGGGGGACTGTCCCGGCTGTCCTCCAGGGGCGGGAACAGAAACCACGGGAGTGCCGGAGGGATCACTTCCCGACACCGCAGGAGCCGGGGAATCCGTCTTGCCGCAGGCGGACAACGCCAGGGTAAACATCAGCGCCAATGTGATGCAGCATGTCTTTTTCATGTTCAGTTCTCCTTATACAATAAAATAGAATTGGTCTTAAAGAACGGGCCGGAGGCTCCGTCCTGGGGGACGGCCACACAGTAAAAGGTGTGAAACTGCCCCAGCTTGTCCGGGTCGATCACGGCCTCAAGCTCCATGACGCCGCCTTTGCTCAAGGTAATGGAGCGGCAGGTGCTTTCGCCAAGCTTCACTGGCCGGTGGTCCAGGAAAAAAGCGATGCTGTAACTTGTTCCGGCTGTGCCGCACATGGTAAATTCCAGGGGAACGGGAGCGGCAACCCGCAGATTGTCATAGGTGATGCCGCCGTCACAGGAGAATGTATAATAGATTCCGCTGTCCAGCGTGTCCATGCTCACACCGCCCCAGCCGTATTTGGGCAGCTCGTTTTCCACATACTGCGCTGTGACCTTTTCCTCCCGCGCTTCGCTTTGTGAAAAGATGTCCCAGACTGGCGGAAGGTCTGAATGGGCGGCGGGGGCGTCCGCGTTGAACTGCAATTCAACACGGGAATCCAGCGTCTTATGATACCAGCCATAGCTGGAGGTGGATTCCATATCCGGCTGGAAGTCCGGGTTGGTAATGCTCACCACCGTCAGGGCCAGCGTATCGCCGGCGCTGCCGGTCACAGGCTCAAAGAGGAAGGAAACGCTCTGGTCCCCCTCTGCGGGGAAGCTGTGACAGTACTCATACTCCGCCGTGGTATCGTTCACCTTGTAGGGCTGGGGCTGGCCGTCCAGAAACAGGAGAAATCCAACCGTATCCATCTTTCCGGTGAGGGAAAACCAGTAGTCCAGCCGAAATTCGCCGCCGTCATAGGGAAATGGCAGACGCTCCCCGCTCTCGGAGAAATCAGCCGAAACAGCTTCGTGGGTGATCATTGCCAGAAATCCGGCATCCTCCTCCGCCTCCTCAAACGGATTTGCGGCGGCAGACTGTGACGGCAGGGGCGTACGGTCTGGAATGGCATAGTTTCCGCAGGCGGCGAGGGATAAAAGTGCGCCGCACAGCAGGGGAACGGCAATCAATCGTTTTCGCATACATGGCCTCCTTTGCTTTGATGGACTAAGCATAGCGGGCAAAGGTCAAAATTCGGTCAAGAAAAACGGACTGCCGCCCAACTTTTTGGGCGGCAGTCCGTCGTAAACGTCTGTCAAAGTTCCCCATTGTCAAAACTCCTTCCCGATGTCTCATCCCAAGGCCTCAATCCGTAACCTCGGATCACGCTGCTGGTCAGGGGATCGCTCTTGATCCTGCAGGCGTTTCCGCTGCTGCCCTCCACGGTATAGCCGTTCGCTCTCCTTGACAGTCTCTTTTGCCGCCTTGCCGGAGAACTTGGCTGCTTGTGCAAGCCGGGGATTGTCGTGCAGCGCCTTAATTTGCACAATTGATACTGGACGCTCCATGGTATATAATTAAAATATGCCGCCGAGTTTTCTTCTTGACGGAATTTTGACATTCTCCCCATATGATGAAAAAGACTGGAGGTGTTCTCGTGGCATACAGAATTTTGATCGTGGATGATGAACCTATCCTGACCGAATTGCTTTCCACCCATTTGCAGGATCACGGATATATGGTTTCCGCAGCCAACAGCAGCGATGAAGCTCTGGCGAAGCTGAATACAAAGCCAAACCTGATCCTTCTGGACATCAATATGCCGGGGATGGACGGTCTGGAGCTGTGCAAGGTCATTCGGAACCATATCGTCTGTCCTATCCTGTTCCTGACGGCGCGGATCACAGAGCAGGACAAGGTCAACGGCCTGCGGGCCGGAGGGGACGACTATATCACCAAGCCGTTCGGCTTGCAGGAACTGCTTGCCCGCATTGAGGCCCATCTGCGCCGGGACGAGCGAAATAACCGCCCGCCGGAGGTCGTGACCTCCCAGGGGCTGATTATCAATCTCTCGGATCGAAAAGTATGTTGGAACGAGCAGGAGCTTTCCTTTTCCAGGAGGGAATTTGACATCATCGAATTTCTGTCCTCTAACCCCAATCAGGTCTTTGACAAGGAGCGAATCTATGAGGCGGTATGGGGCTATGACGCGGAGGGCGACAGCAGCGTGATCAAAGAGCATATCCGCAAAATCCGCGCGAAGCTCATGCAGGCCAGCGGAAGCGAGTACATCGAAACAGTTTGGGGGATGGGCTACCGATGGAAAAAATAAAGAGGCAGTCATTGAAACGCTCTTTTATGGAGGCTGTGGCGGTGACGATGCTGATTGTGTTCTTTTGCGGCGGCCTTGCGATTTTCGGCTGTTATCGTTTCCAAAAACATATTCTCCCCGACTCCAACGAGGTCTGGCTGACGCAGCAGACAACCGCCCCGGATGGAACGGTCACAGAGGCAAAGATGAGGTATGTCCTTGACGGCTCACCAGTGCCATTCGGTCAACTGGTAGCGGACGGTCAGGAACACAGCGAGAGTCAGGGACAGACGAGCTACATGATCGAGCGCATTGAATCCAGCTACTCCATGCTTTCCTCGAAAGCGAGAACGGCCTACCGCGTTTCGCAAATTTGTATGGTGCTGCTGCCGTTTCTGTTTGCCGTGATTGGAATTACTTTGTGCGCGTGGTGGTTTTATCACAGGGTACTGGAGCCGCCGATCACGGTCCTGATGGACGCCACCGCCCATATTCAAGACCGGGATTTGAACTTTCAGATCAACTTTGATGGGCAGGATGAATTGGGCCAGCTCTGTGCCGCCTTCGAGAACATGCGGCAGACTCTATATGAGAATAACCGTCAAATGTGGAGTATGCTGGAGGAGCGCCGTGTATTGCAGGCGTCCGTGGCCCACGATCTGCGTAACCCCATCGCCATAATGACCGGCTATGTGGAATATTTGCAGGAGAACAGCCGGGGCGGAACCTTGACGGAGGAAAAACTGGAGAAGGCGCTCTCCAATCTCGGCATTACCGCGGAGCGCATGGGCCGCTATACCGATACCATGCGCGACCTGGGCGCTATCGAAGAAACAGAGGTCCACTGCAGAGAGGTGGAGCTTCCTGATTTTTTACAGCACATGGCGGACTCCTTATCCATCCTGTTTCAGAATACTCAGGTGCGTTTTTCCTGCGACCTCCATGCGCCGAAGGGGAGGGCCGTCCTTGACGGGGAGCTGCTGTACCGCGTTCTGGAAAATCTGATCTCCAATGCCCTCCGTTTTGCGGAGCGGGAAATCGGGCTGGCTTTTTGTCTGGAGCATGGAATCCTGTCGGCCACCGTAACCGATGACGGGCCGGGCTTTTCGGACAAGCTGCTGAAAAAGAAAACCGCCCTTTTTTACTCCGAAGATCCCTCCGGCAAGCACCTTGGCCTGGGACTGGCGGTGAGCCGGGTGCTGTGCCAGAAGCACGGGGGAACCATAGAGCTGTCCAATCAGTCACCACAGGGGGCCTGCGTGAAAGCCTCCATTCAATTGCAAGAAATAAGGCAGGATAAGCTGCGCAAATTGAAACAGGAGACAAGGTTTGCAGATCTCTGAGAGAATGAAGTTGCGATACACCATTCAGACAGGGGACAGCAGACCATGTCAGAGAAGATTGTACCGCTGAACGAGGAAGTCATGTTGTTCTTTCCTGCTGTGGAAACAAAATAATTAGGGCTTTTCACCAAGCTGCGGATATGGTATAATAGGAAGCAACCGATAGGGAAGCGCAGGCATGCAGCAAGAACTATTGACAGCGCGGGAGCGGCGGCGCATCAGCTCCGCCCCCACATCATAAAAGGAAACAGGAGGAATATACGATGGAACAAAAATTTTATATCTGCGAGCATTGCGGCAATATCGTCGCCATGGTGAAAAACGCCGGGGTGCCGGTGATGTGCTGCGGGCAGAAAATGACCGAGATCGTGCCCGGTACCACCGATGCCGCCGTGGAGAAGCACGTCCCTGTGTACCAGGTAGAGGGCAATCTGGTCAAGGTGCAGGTTGGCTCAGTGGAGCACCCCATGCTGCCGGAACACTACATCGAGTGGGTGTCTTTGCAAACCGAGCAGGGCAATCAGCGCAAGGTACTCCACCCCGGCGACAAACCGGAGGTCTGCTTTGCTCTATGCGAGGGCGACCATGTGGAGGCGGTGTACGCCTACTGCAACCTGCATAGCCTCTGGAAGGCGTGACCGAATGCCCTGCGCGGAGTTCCAAAGCTGCTTCTCGGTTTGGAGCAGGCTGACGCCCGGGCAGCAGAATCGGATGCTGGAGCAGCTCCAAGAGCGCCAGGTCAGAAAAGGGACGGTGCTTCACAGCGGCAGCGAGGACTGTACCGGACTGCTTCTCATAAAGTCCGGTCAGCTCCGGGCCTATATTTTGTCGAAAGAGGGGCGGGAAATCACCATCTACCGGCTGTTTGACCGGGACCTCTGTCTGTTTTCCGCTTCTTGTGTCATGAGAAGCATTCAATTTGACGTGACGGTCACAGCGGAAAAGGATACGGAATTCTGGGTGATCCCGGCGGAGGTTTACCGGCAGCTTATGGAGCAGTCCACCGTCGTCGCCAACTACACCAACGAGATCATGTCCGCCCGGTTTTCTGAGGTCATGTGGCTCATGGAGCAAATCATGTGGAAGAGCATGGACCGGCGGGTGGCCGCTTTCCTCCTGGAAGAAGCGGCCATTGAGAGTACCAGCCGGCTGAACATCACCCATGAGACCATCGCCAACCATCTGGGGACCCACCGGGAGGTCGTCACCCGGATGCTCCGCTATTTCCAGGGCGAGGGCATGGTGAAGCTGTCCCGGGGCGTGGTAGAGCTTCTGGACGAACCAAAGCTGACGGCTCTGCAAAATACATAAAAGCACCTCTCCTCAAACTTTGCTGCAGATTGAGGAGAGGTGTTTCTATCTACTGGTCCATGCCGCAGGCTGTGGACTGTTCCATCAGGCGGCGGTCGTTTGTTACCGCATCATAGAACCGAAAGCCTCCGGCGAAGTTATATGCTTCATAGCCGTACCCGGCCAGGACGCGGCAGGCGATATAGCTGCGCAGACCGCTCTGGCAGATGACATACACCGGCTTGCCTTTCTCGATTTCGTCCAGCCGTTCCCGCAGTTCGTCCACAGGGATGTTTCGGAATCCTTCAATATGACCGCCTGCGTACTCTTGGGGCGTCCGGACATCCAGCAGGGTCACGCTGCCATCGTGGGGCAGGGCGCTCACATCCTCAATATGGAACTGCTTCACCACTCCGCTGGCCAGGTTTTCCACCATGAAGCCCGCCATATTCACCGGGTCTTTGGCGGAGGAGTAGGGCGGCGCGTAGGCCAGGTCCAGGTCCTTCAGCTGGATGGCTGTCAGTCCGGCATGGATGGCGGCAGCCAGCACATCAATCCGCTTATCCACCCCCTCATACCCCACGATTTGAGCGCCCAGCAGACGATAGGTCCCTTGTTCAAAGACCAACTTCATGGTCATCAGCTTTCCGCCGGGATAGTAGCCCGCATGGCTCATGGGGGACAGAATCACCGTGTCCACGGCCAAGCCGGCCTTTTTGGCGTTCGTCTCGTTGACGCCGGTGGCGGCCGCCGTCAGGTCAAAGACCTTGATGACCGAACTGCCCTGACTTCCAAGATAACGGCTGTCCCCGCCGCAGATGTTGTCTGCCGCGATCCGTCCCTGCTTGTTGGCGGGACCGGCCAGGGAGATCACCGCGTCCTGCCCGGTCACAAAATGCTTCACCTGGACCGCGTCCCCTACGGCGTAGATATCCGGGACAGAGGTCTCCATCCGGTCATTGACCACGATGCTGCCCTTGAGGCCCAGCTCCAGGCCGGCCTCTTTTGCAAGAACGGTGTCCGGGGTGACGCCAATAGCCAGCACCACCATATCGGCGTGGAGCGGGACCGCGTCCTTCCGCAGCACGTCCACGCCGCCGTCCCGCTCCGCAAACCCTTCCACCGTATGCCCCAAGGCCAGCCGGATGCCGTGCCGCCGCACCTCGCCGTGGATGAAAGCGGCCATATCCGGGTCAAAGGGGTTCATCAGCTGCTTTGGACGCTGGACAATGGTGACCTCCATCCCCAACTCCCGCAGATTCTCCGCCAGCTCCAGACTGATGAAGCCCCCGCCCGCCAGCACAACGGATTTTGGGTGATGGGCGTGGATATAGTCCTTCATACGGAAGGTGTCCTCCACAGTCCGCAGCGTGAACAGTTTTTCCAGTCCCACGCCGGGGAGCCGGGGCTGGGTGGGGCTGGCTCCAGGGGAGAGGATCAGCTTGTCATAATGCTCCTCAAATTCCTCGCCTGTCTCCAAAGCTTTCACGGAGACGGTCTTTTGATCCGGATGAATGGCGGTGACCTCGTGGCGCACCCGCATATCCACCCGGAAGCGGGCGAAGAAGCTCTCCGGCGTCTGAAGGGTCAGGGCCTCGGGGTCCTCGATCACCCCGCCGATGTAGTAGGGCAGGCCGCAGTTGGCGTAGGAGACATACCCTGACCGCTCAAAGACCACGATCTCCGCCGTCTCGTCCAACCGGCGAAGCCGGGCCGCTGCCGTGGCCCCTCCCGCCACGCCGCCGATGATGACAACTTTCATTTCAGCGTTCCACCTTTCTTTTGTCTAGCGAATCTGTTCTAACTCAATTTTGTCCTGTGACCATGTCATCGTTTCGGTGTTTGGCCTTGCAGATCAGCTGGGTCATCGTGCCCATAGGGCAGTAGACGCACCAGCTGCGGGGCTTGAACAGGACCATGGTAAGCAGGCCGAGGACGGTGGAGGTCAGCATGACGCTATAAAACCCGAACGCGAACTGGGCGATGCCGGGGGAAAAGAGGGTTCCATGATAAGCCCAGTGCCAAGGCAGCTTGAACGTCCACAGCAGAGTCACCGCCTGCCTGAGATTCTGTACGCCGGCAAAGACCAAATAAGTATTCCACAGCATCTGGAAGAACATGATGAAAAAGAAAATCAAAAATCCATAGCGGAACCATTTGCTCCTCATCCACCTCGGAACATCCTTTTTCCGGGACAGGCCAAAGCGTCCGCCCAACAGGCCGAACAGCTGTCCCCGGCCGCAATATCGGTTGCAGTAGCCCTTGGTGCCCCAGACGAGGGAAATGATCAGCGGAATACAAAAGAACAGCATACCCAACCATGCAAACAGGATATTAACAAGGCCCAGGGCCATGTAGGTCAGCTCCACGATCCACAGATCGTCATACCAACACTTTTTCATACGGTCACCTCCTGAATTTCAATGACAGAGGCTGGACACTCCCTGGCGCATTTGCCGCAGCCCACGCACTTTGTTCCATCGACTTTGGCAAAAATCCCATTCCAAATCTGTATGGCGCTCAAGGGACATACCTTCATGCAGCAGCCGCAGGCAACGCAAACGTCTGTATGAATGAACGCACGCCGTTTCGCTTTGATTTTGATTTCCATGTCATACCCTCCCGGACGTTTTGATTTATGATACCATCAATGCCCGTTTTCTTCTGTGATAAGATTACACAAGCGAGGCAACTGCGATGATCTGCAGAAATCAATCAAAAAAGGAGGGTTTCCCTTGAACCAAAACAAAACGCGATCCCAACATCACCGCAGGCGCAGAAAACAAAACTCCACACAAAATTCATAATTCTCTGCTATAATCGCGTTGGTGAGGTGAATCACATGGTGAACATTTTAGTGGTCGAGGATGAATACGACATCCGGGAGCTTTTGCAGAACTATTTGGAACATGAAGGCTATCAGGTTGTTGCCGCCTCTGACGGCGCACAGGCCATTGAAGTATTCCGCAGCTCCCATGTCGATTTAATCCTGCTGGATATTCTGCTCCCCCGCTTAGACGGCTATGAAGTATGCAGGGCCATTCGGGAGGAATCAGATCTTCCAATCATCATGCTGACAGCGCTCGACAGCGAAGAGGATCAAATAAAAGGGTTTGACTTGCGGGTTGACGATTACATACCAAAGCCCTTTTCCATGCCGGTCTTGCTCCGCAAAGTTGGCGCCATTCTGCGCCGGACAATGGGAGACTGCATGTCCGGCCGGATCACATATAAAGCTCTGACCCTGGATTTGGAGGGCTACAAGGTCTATGTTTCCGGTCAAATTGTTGATTTGACCCAAAGAGAATTTGAACTGCTGAAGGTTCTGCTCCAAAACCAGGGGCGTGTTTTATCCAGGCAAACGCTGTTGAACCGGGTATGGAGCTACGACTTTTACGGTGACGAGAGAATTGTCGATACGCACATCAAGAATTTGCGAAAAAAGCTGGGGCTGGATTATATCGAAACAATCAGAGGGGTAGGGTATCGCATTGATTACGAAGCTGAAAAATAGTCTGACAGCGAAAATTTTCCTCGTCACCTGCCTGCTGCTGACGGCAGTCTGTGCTTTGACCTATGCCCTGATTGCCCAGCTTATGCCGCTGACCTACACAGTAGATCAGGAGCGTCTGCTGGCTGCCCAGACTGACCGGCTGGCAAAGCAGTTAGAGGAATATACACTGGCGGACTGCGGACCGCTCCTTTCGCAGTTCACGTTTCAGTATGGTGTCCCGGTGAGCATCCAGGATTTCGGAGGGAATGTTGTCGGGGGCGTTGACCCCTCCGACATTATGCCAACAGGAGAAAATGGGCAGCGGGAAACGCCTCCAACCCATTCATCAGACAAGGACATTCAGCCCAACCATGAAGCGGATTATATCGTACATTGTATTGGAGCCGATTTTTCGTTTCAGGATTCCTCTGAAAACTGTCAGCTGCTGGTATTTGCCAGCACTCGCGCAGTCAACCAGGCGGCGGAGGCTTTGAGCCGTATCTGGCCCTGGCTGGCCGCCGCCATTCTGCTGGTCTCGATTCTCAGCTCCGTGTTCTACGCCCGGTTTATTACCCGTCCCATTGTACGCCTGAGCGGCATTTCTCAAAAACTGTCTGGCCTGGACTTCAGCTGGCGGTGCAGGGAGCTGCGTACGGACGAGATCGGTACATTGGCGCACGATCTTGACGAGTTGGCGGATCGTCTCTCTCATTCCATGCAGGAACTCCAGGCCGCAAATGACGCCCTTCGGAAAGACGTGGAGCGGGAACAACAGCTGGAACAGGCCCAGCGGGATTTCTTCTCAGCAGTTTCCCATGAGTTGAAAACCCCCATCACCATTTTGAAGGGTCAGCTGGGCGGGATGTTGGACGGAATTGGCGTCTATGCGGATCGAGACAAATATCTGGCCCGCAGCTTAGCCGTGGCGAACCAGATGGAGGGCTTGGTGCAGGAGCTTTTGACGGTCTCCCGTATGGAAAAGGGCGGAGAACTGCCTGTGGTTCCCGTGGAACTGACCGCTTTGATTCAAAATTGCCTGCAAGACTATGGGGAACTGTTCCAACAGAAGGAGCAAAAAGCCGCTGCAGAATTACCGCCGGAAGTCTGGATCACGGGAGACCCAGCGCTTTTGAAAAAAGCCCTGGGCAATCTTCTCTCAAACGCCGCTCTTTACTCACCAGAGGGCGTCAAAATTTTTCTTTCCGTCCATGTGGAAGATGCAAATATCCTTTTGACGGTGGAGAATGAGGGGGCGCATATTGCCCCAGAACTGCTGCCGCACCTCTTTGAGCCATTCTTCCGCAGCGACCCATCCCGGAGCCGTCAGACAGGCGGAAGCGGATTAGGGCTTTATCTTGTTCAAAAAATAGCGGAACAGCATGGGGGAAGCTGTCAAATCCAAAACTCCGAAAGAGGTGTCTGTGCGACACTGATTCTGCCAAACTCCACACAAACCACATATTGACCACAAACGAACTCCACATTCTTCTGTTATCCTGGCTGCAATCTCAAGCAGAAAGGATGAAACACAGATGAATGTGGAGATTTTTAACCTATCCATGACCTACCCGTCAGGTAAAACCGCCTTGCAGGGAATCAACCTGAACCTGAGCAGCCCGAACCTCATCGGCCTGTTGGGGCCGAACGGAGCGGGGAAGTCCACCCTGATGAAGCTCCTGGTGGCGGGCCTCCTCCCCACAGAGGGGGCGATCTCGGTAGACGGGAAGCCCTTGATGAAGCAGGAGCGCATGCTGAAGGCCCGCTTAGGCTATCTGCCCCAGTCCTTCGGACTGTTTGACGAGCTGACAGTCTGGCAGTTTCTGGACTACATGGCGGCGCTGAAAGGAATCGTCAACAGCAAGGAGGCCATCGCCGCCGCGATCCAAAGTACCAACCTGGAGGAAAAGCAGAAGGCAAAAATCCGCACTCTGTCCGGCGGACAGCGCCAGCGGGTGGGGATTGCCCAGGCGATTTTGGGCGACCCCCATTTTCTCATTTTTGACGAGCCTACGGTGGGCCTTGACCCGGAAGAACGGATCAGCTTCCGCAACCTCTTTTCCCAAATGGCCCAGGACCGGCTGGTGCTTCTGTCCACCCACATCATCGAGGATGTTCAGTCAGTGTGCAATCAGCTCATTGTGATACACCAGGGCCGTATCCGCTTTGTTGGTACTCCCGCCGGGCTGATTGCCGGAGCTGTGGGCCACGTTGGTGTATTTTGGGAGAAAGACCGGCGGCAGGAAGTGGGCCTGCATATTACCTCCCGCGTCAACACGGCCCAGGGTATTGTCTGCCGCGCCGTGGCGGAGGAACTCCCTGATTTTGCGGAGCAGGTGGAGCCTGCGCTGGAGGACGCCTATCTTTATCTCATCTCCAGGGAGGCGATGCAATGAACACCCTGCGGCAATTTTCTTTGGAGCTGACCCGATTGCTCCAGAACCGCCTTACTTGGCTGGCGATCCTCTTGACCGCCCTCTCTCCGATTGCGGGCCTGACGGTCTACCGGCCTCTGTATTCCAGCAGCGACAGCGGCTATGTCACCACCATGCAGGGGATGTATCTTGCGAATCCGGCCCTGGCGGGCGGTATTCTGGGGGCTGTCGGATTTGCCATTCTCACCGTCTGGAGCATGGACAGGCTCCGGCGGGAGGGTATGGAACCCTTGACCCACGCGGTGGTATCCCCCATGACCGCCGCCCTGACCCGGCTGGGCGCGCTGCTGTGTGTCTCCATTCTGGTCCAGGCCATTACCACGTTGGCTTGGCTTCCGTATACCATCGTTAAGCTGGGCACGATCTTTGATCTGAAAAGCTATCTGCTGATATACCTGATCTTTATGTATGGAGCGATCCCTCTGGCGATTTTGTTCGCCTCCGCCGCCTATCAATTTACCCGGCGGGCTGATCTGTCTCTGGCCCTCTTTGCCGCCTTTGCCGCCCTCAGCCTGACGGTCTGGAAGGAGAAATGGCAGCTCTGCTGGCTGAATCCCTGTGTTTTGGCAGTCTCCGATGATTTTTCCAATTACCGTATTTTTCGCTCGGTGGCCTATATGCGGCTTACTTGGCTGCTGGCAATGGCCGGACTGTGGGTGTTGTCCTATCTCTGTGTGCGTCGATACGGGAAGGGACTGTTCGGCTCATTTGCTCATAATGTCCGGCGAGTTTACCGTCCAGCGTTAGCGGCGGCATTGATAGTCTGTTCCAGTCTGCTCTATATGGGCCAGCCCTTCCTCGATCACAGCAGCCCGGATATAGATTATGATTTTGTATTTGCCTCTGAATATATGGAGGCCGTCACCTGTTCGGGCCGTTATGCGGATGTGCGTCCCGACCCCAAAACGGGCAGCGTATATGGGACGGCCCAATTTCACCTTCAAAATACCAGCGGTCAGGAACAGAAGGTCCGTTTCCTTATCAATCCGGGATACGAAATTTCCTCCATTCAAGCAAACGGCGCAGATGCGCCGTTTACCTTGGAGGATAGGCAGGAAATCAACGAAAAGGCGTTCGTTGTGGTCATCCCTACCGCCCCGGAAATTGAGCTTACCATGGAATATGGCGGTTTTCCCCAGGAGTGGAATATCGTGTCCGCTGAACAGGGCAGTCTGGAAATCAGCGGCGCCTATATGAATCTAGAAAACGACGCGCTGTCGCCCTGTCCCTATAACGTGCGGTATCAGGGAGATCACCTTCCTAACGTGACGGACATTACCCTCCCCGGACATATGACTCCCATTTTGTTTGGGGTTGGCTCCACTGAGCTGCTGCGGGAAAATCCGGACAGCACAAAAACATGGCGCATGGAGCGGGACAGCTATCGCATGATTATATATGCCGGGGATTATATCCGGGAGGAAATTCCGGTGGAACGGGCGGGCATTACTGTCAATTTCTATTACAGCCGTAAGCATCAGCCCGTCATGGAGGCTATGAACGCCGCGGAATCCATCCGCCAGACCATTGAATACTGTACCGAACATATCGGCCCGTTGTCTTTTTATGGAGATGGGACCTTTAACCTGATTGAGCGGCGAAGCAGCGGCGGCGGATATGCCGGAGACGGCGCCAGCATTGCAGACGAGCTGGACTATACCGCTGAAAACCTGGCCAACGGCGCAAAAGGCGGCTCCCCCGCTCAGGTGACAATTCATGAAATTGTCCATCAATGGTGGGGCCTGGGGAATATGTTTGACCCCATGGACGAGAGCGGCATTTGGTCTGCCGAGGGTCTGACCTGCTACACCACCTATCGCATTGTAAAAGCGCTGTATGGGGAACGTGAGGCCCAGGCCAGCTTTGTGGACGCCTGGCAGAAGACCGTGGACGACTACTATAAGGATTTCTATGTCCGTCACCCGGAGTACCTGTCCGCCTTGCCGGAGCGGTATCAGGCTGACATTGCCAACAACTTGCGAGGGATGCGGCGATATAACGAAATGCCCTTGAAAATCTTGAAGGCTGAACAACTGGTGGGCGGCGAGGAGGCTATGGACGAGATTTTGAGCGGTCTCTTTGGCCGGGAACTGAACCCGGAATATCCCTATCTGACCTATCAGGAGTTTTTGGATGCCTGCCATCTGACAGAGGAGGACTTAAACCTTGCATAAGATTTTTCGATACGAGCTGCGGCGTCTGCTGTGGAACAGGCTGTTCTTCGGTATTCTGCTGGTGTCCCTGGGCTATGGCTGGCTGACACTGACTGGCTCTGTGATCCGGGGCGTGGCGCACACAGCGCCCTTTTCCCCATGGAGCTTTGGATACTATCTCAGCCAAGCTCTGCCGCTGATCTGCCTGGGAGAATTGTTTTTCCTTGCGTTCTTCTGCTCCAAGGAGGAGCGTCTGCTCCGGCCTTTGACCCAAGCCACCCCAATCAGGCAGCGTCGGTATGCGGCTCTGCGGTGTGGAGCGGTGCTGACGGCGACCCTTGTCCTCTGCCTATGTGCTGCAGCCCTGGCGGTTGGATTCTATGTGACGCTGTTTGGGTGGGTGGATTATGGGGAGCTGATTTTACCCGCTCTATTGACCCTGATCCCGCCCATTGTCTTTTGCCTGGGGGCAGGAATGATGCTGAGCCGCTTCAGCCATGCTCTGCTCTACGCTCTTATGGCGGCAGTGATTATATTGACTGCGTTACCCCTGCCCCCGGCAATCAATGTGTCGTTGAGCGGTTTCTTCTCTCAATTTCCGTTGACGGTTGAACAATTAGACCCGGCGTTTCATGTTCCAGGTTGGCTTGCAATACAGCAAATCAGCTTAACCGTCCTGGGGGCTGTTCTCGCTGTTTTTGCTATGCACAGAGAAATAGCAGCTGACAAGCTATGTGACTCAGCATGATACCAAGACCGATTGCTGCAGTTTCTTCGCAGCGCTCAACGGCGTCAATTTCGCGCGCTTTGTTCCTTGACAATCTGCGTAGAAATACGCAATAAAACAAGGCAGATTTCGCAAGAAATCTGAACTCTATGCTTGATTCGGCAGGGGCAGAACCTGCCTGACCCGGTGTGACGGGTGACCAAAACTCTGATGCTCCGACGTGCGTCCATAGTGTCATATGGAACGTGCGAAGCTCGGTAAAGAGCGGAGGCGATATCTGAGACGGTATCGCGCCGCAGGAGGCTATAAATCGGTCATGTCCAGTATGTTTTGTTGCAACCGACATATGTCCTGAGAGTACGGCTCGTAAACGCCAGGATGATTATACAGCCATCCGCCCCCATGAGGGGTGCTGCCGCCGTTGAAATTTGAATTTGTGGAAAACGGCAGAAAACCATTAAGGTCGAATGTCTTTGGCAGAATATCACACAAGTCAAAGATGGCAGCCGGGTTAGAGGGACGGGCTAAAACCGATATGTAAAGCTAAAGCATAGGGAACAAAGGAACCATGGACGGCACTTCATCTTTTTGAAGTAAGTGGAGTGGCACCTCCGCCGCGCGGGTAGGAAATGACCCGCTAATCCATGGGGCAGCAGCCCGTAGTAGCGAGGATGTCCGCAATAATAAGGCGGACGGAGCGAAGGGGCATAGTCAGTGCAGATTCGTATGTGAACAGAAGGTCGAGGAAGCCGTAGGCATACCTGACTAAAACCAGAAACACCAATTCCGAAGGGAGGCGGTGCGTATGGCACAACAATTCGACTACCCGAAAACCGAAACGGAATTACGCAAGCTCCAAGATAAACTGTATCAGCACAGCAAAAAGGTCTATGACGAGGGCGGAAGGCCAGCGCTCAAGGGACTTCTGGAAATTATGTCAGCAGAAGCAACCATCATCACAGCAATTCACAACATCAAAAGTAACCACGGCAGTGAAACCCCCGGTGTGGACTCCAAAACCATGCGCGATTACCTGCAACACTCCCATTCGTGGGTCATTCGAGATATTCAAAGCGCGTTCAAGCACTTTGAGCCGCAGAAAATACGCCGGGTGTATATCGACAAACCAGGAAAAGCCGAAAAACGTCCGCTGGGCATTCCTACCATACGGGACAGAATCGTACAAGAGTGCATGAGGATTGTGTTAGAACCCATATTCGAAGCACAGTTCTTTGCCCATTCCTACGGTTTTCGGCCCATGCGGGACGCACCTATGGCATTGGAACGCGCAAAATTGCTTGTTCATCATACTGGCTACCATTGGATTGTCGAGGGTGATATCAGCAAATGCTTTGACCGTATTGACCACGCTATTCTCCTGAAACGTCTTTATCACATGGGGATAAGGGACAGACGGGTACTGCAAATCATCAAGGCAATGCTGAAAACCGGGGTCATGGATGAATGTGAGGTAAATGAGGAAGGTACGCCACAGGGAGGGTTAATTAGTCCCCTATTGGCAAATGTCTACTTGGACATCATGGATGAATGGATTACCAAGCAGTGGGAAATAAAGAAAACAGAATATCCATTCTCAAAACCCTACCGCAAGTACAAAGGTCTGCGTAGAACGGCCTTGATTCCAGGATTCCTCGTCCGATACGCAGACGACTTCATAATCATCACAGACACACGCGCTCATGCCGAGGACTGGAAAAAACGACTGCAAATATTTCTCCACAGCAAAATGAAGCTGACACTATCCCCAGAGAAAACGCTGATAACAGATATCCGAAAAAAGTACATCAAATTCCTTGGCTATGAATACAAGGTGGTTCCGGGAAAAGCGCGAAAAGGCTATATTCCAAGAACGATTCCAGAAAGAGACAGATTAAGGCGGAAAACTGACAAGATTGCTCATGACATCAAGAAAATCCCGCACTATTACAGCCGGGAACAAATGGTGGACGCAATCAATCGCATCAACAGCCAAATCAGGGGAATTATCCAATATGATCAATGCTGTACCTGGGTGAACATTTCCATGAAGAAGTATAGCAGGAGGCTACAATTCGTTGCCAGACGCCGCCTGACGCAGTACAAGGGAAAGTGGATTCCTGCAAATCAAACGCAAAATCTTCCCCGTGTTCATCAGCAGTATAAGCAAAAGATACCCTCCATGAAATATCGCGATATTTATATCGGTTTTACCGCACTTTCCTTTTGCAAATGGGAGAAAACTATCCCCAAAAAGGAGGAAGAGACGCCCTACACTGAAGCTGGCAGGCAACTTTTCTTTGAGCGCACGAAAAAGAAGCGTATACACGCTCGCCTTGATGAAATGTACTCGGAAAAATCGGCCAGAGCAACCAGATATGGGCAATGGGGAAAACTTAACAACTTTGAGTTTATTATGAATCGGGCCTACGCGCTCAACCGTGACAAACTCAAGTGCCGGGTTTGCGGCGGCTGGCTTATTTCCAGTATGCCATGGGCACACCGGGTCAACCCAAATCTCCCATTGAATAAGGTAAATCGTGTCAACAATCTGATATCCCTGCACAAGAAATGCCTCGACGCAGTTAATAACCCGAACTATGATATAAGCGAGTTTGATGCAAAAGCACAGAAGAAAATTATCGGTTATAGGGAAAAACTGGTTCCTTCACATACACGCAACAAATAATCTGCATTGATGGAGCGCCGTGTGCGGTGAAAGTCGCACGCACGGTGCGAAGCGGGGGAAAATCCGCTCTGACTGCTGTCCTCTTATGAGGGCAGTAAAAGCGGCGGATTACCTATCGCTATCAGGGATAACAATGCGCAGAGCAGGAAAAATCGTAAAAGTTGCCTTCCCCCCCTCCCTCAGCACTCCAGTTTTCTCTGCCTGAAACAGCTCCACCCCGTCAGCGCCGCGCCTATAATCAGCAGAACTGCAATACAGATCGCTTCCGCTCCCTTTGGCACAAAGAACTCCGCGTAATCCCAGGCGGGGCGGAAGAAAAACGCGCCGCCCACCACCCAGACGGCAAAGAACCCGCCCATGACCACCAACAGCGGGAAGGCTTTCAGCAGCATGGACACATAGCTGTCGCTGAACCGGGACAGGAACAGGGTCACAGCGCCAACCACCAGCCCCAGGGCCAGCACCATCCCGGTCAGAACGGCCAGATACTGCCCATAGGTCCAGTTGAACCAGGGCGTTCCGCCGCCCCAGACGGTGTTGCCCAGAGGACAGTCCTTCAGCGCAAGAGGACCCTGCGCCAAGAACGGAATGGCATAAACCGTCACATTGATCGCACTCAGCAGCAATACGGAGACCAGCCCCGCCGCCAACTGGGTATGCAGAACCTTTCTCCCCCGGCGGCTGGACCACTGGAGGGGTCTCGTCCGCCGCAGCCGGTCCCGCACCAGAGTGGGCGACAGCAACAGAATGACACTTATGGCCGTCCATTGGGCCAGATACTTGAGATAGAATTCGGTGGAATCCATCACCGACCCGCTCAGGAGGCTTCTGGGCCAGCTGTTCACCACCAGCATTTGCTCCCGCTCCTTTGCGGTGTAGGACTCGAAATAGTCGTGCTGCCGGAGGTAGTCCCTGGGGTCGTCATAGCGCTCCAACATCTGCTGTATCGCGCTGATCGTATCGCAGTTGGTCCCATCTCGAATATCCCACGTCAACCGGGCATGTTTTTCGGTCTGGCCGGCGGTACGAAAGCTGGTATAGTCTGTAATGCCTGCCGCCGCAGCCTCGGGAATCCCCTCCAGCTGTCGGTTAAATTTGGTAATTTCCTCCTCTAAACGGCTGTCCAGCTCTGCCCGCTCCTCCGGTTCCAGGGTGGGTCCATACTGCGCCACCCACTCCACCGCCAGCTCGAACTCAGCTCGGGCAAAGGGACCGTTGGAAAAATGTTCGATATAAAAGCTGGGGAACATGTAATAATAGATCAGCCCCAGCAGAACGATACCCGCCAAAATACCGGGCCGCCAGATCTTTTTCAGCTCCTGCCAAAATAAACTCATGTTAATACGTCCTTTCTCCCAAAGCGCCGCAATGCCAGCGCAGTCCCCGCGCCGCAAATTGCCAGGCTCAGTCCTGTGCCCATGCTCTCCTGCCAGGGGACAAATGCGTTCAGGCCCAGCTCGGTAAACCAGCCGTTGACATACAGCCAGACGCTGACCGGCTGGAAGGTCAGCAGAGCGTAGCCCATCCAAAGCCCCGCCTGGGCGCAGAGGGCCTGTGTCGCCGCGCCGCCGCACAGCAGCAGGGCCAACACCAGGGCGGACAGGTAGACATTCTGTATCAACGTCCCGCAGACCGCCGCCAATAGAGCGAATACCACCGTCAGCAGTCCGCCCAGCCCTACCACCGACACAAGGTAACCCCCTGCGGTAAAGTCCATCCAAGTGAAAAACGGGCGTGGGTAAAACAGATCAATGATGTAGTTGAACTGGCTGGATACGCTGCCGCTCCAGACGCCGCTCCAATCCCAGAACAGCAGAAACACCCCCAGCGTGACCGCCGCCAGCAGCAGATAGATTGCCAGCGCCCAGGCGATCCCGGCCAGCACTTTCCAGCGGCACAGCCTGCGCCCGGTGCGGGAGGCGTACACCCCCGCCGCCGTCCGCTGCTGGTTCTCATAGCCCAGCAGGAACAGCATGGACAGCATCCCCAGCACCGCCCCCTCGGTGAGGACGGCCCGCATCAGCACACCATAGAGAAACTGGTGGACGTTGTGGGTGACCGGTCCGCCGTACCAGTCCATGGCCGCTCCTGTCTCCGACAGGTGAGCGACCCGCTCCGCCAGCTGTTCATATTTGCGCTCCATCAAAGCCGCCGCTGTATGGGAGCTTTTGACATAACCGTTGTAAAAGCCTGAGAGAGATTTCAGGTCGTAGTCTGCATAAATGTCCGTCATATCCTCCGTAGCGGACAGCAGATAGTCCCGGTACTCCGACTGGGGCCGTAACCGCAGGCCGTCCAAAAAACCGCTGTCTACACGCTGGCCCAGCTCCTTGGTCATGGAGGCGGCTTCGTTCCACTCCCACCGCCAGCGGTCCCCGCCGCCAATGAGCAGGCAGTTAAAGGCCAGACACAAAACCAGCACGCCCCAGAGGGCGGGCAGGCGGGCCAGCTTGCTCCACTCATACCACAGCAGCCTCATACCTGCCCCTCCCGGTAGACGGCAAGGAACGCGTCCTCCAGGCTGGGCGTCACCGGTGCGGCTCCCTGGGGCGGGGTGTCACAGAAGATACGCAGGACAGTCCCCTGTTCCCCCTGCCGCTCGCTGAGGAGAAACTGATTTTCTTCCAAGACAGTCCCTGCCGGAACCTCGAACACTCGCCCCTTCATCGTTCCGCGGATGCCCGCCGGGCTGTCACAGCAGAACAGCTTGTGATCCCGGAGCATGACGATCTGCCCAGCGATGGTCTCAATATCGGAGACAATGTGGGTGGAGAGGATGACGATCCGGTCCTCCGCCAGGGAGTGAATCAGATTGCGGAACCGAACCCGCTCACGGGGGTCCAGGCCGGCGGTGGGCTCGTCCAGAATCAGCAGCCGGGGGTCGTTGAGCATGGCCTGGGCGATGCCCACCCGCTGCCGCATCCCGCCGGATAACTGCCGCATTTTCTTGTGTTCCGCGTCAGACAGTCCCACCAGCTCCAGCAGTTCGCTGATCCGCTGGTCGGCCTCTTTCCGGGGGATACACTGGAGGGCGGCGACGTAGCGCAGAAACTGCCGGGGGGTGTAGCCAGGGTAGTAGCCAAACTCCTGGGGCAGATAGCCCAGCAGCCCCCGGTACTCTTCGTCCAGAGCATGGATGTCCTCCCCCTCCCACAAAATCTGCCCGGAGGTGGGAAACAGCAGGGTGGTGAGCATTTTGATGAGGGTGGTCTTACCCGCCCCGTTGGGGGCCAGTAGACCGTAAACCCCGGCGGTGAATTGCAGGGAGATATCCTCCAGGGCAGTAAAACTTCCGTAGCGCTTGGTGACGTGTTCAACTGTAAGCATAAAAACGGCCTCCTCGGTTGGGATAGCGGAGCATCCGCTCCAGTGTCAGAGCGCAGTAGGCCAGCCCGGCGGCGGCCAGGAAGAACAGAACCAGTACGGGAACCCGGAGCAGAAGCTCCCCGCCCCGCTCCCAAACCAGCAGAAGCAGTCCGGTTACACCCCACACGGCGGGCGGAACCACAATCCCCCGGCGAAGCCTCAGACAGAACAGGGTCAGGGCAGCGTAGAGAAACAGGCTGGAGAAGGACAGGCCCAGCATCCAGGGCAGGGACCAGCTCCGCCCGGAGGTCAGCCACAGCAGGATGTTGGCGGGAACGCACACAATCACCGCTAAACCGCCAAATACCAGCATTCGCAGAGCCAGAAGGGTACAGGCCGAGAGCTTGCAGCTCCGCCGCCACTCCGCGACGCCGCTTGCCGTGTCCTTCCAGGCGGTCAGCAGATGGAGGGCGGCGTACAGGGCGGGAGAGAACAGAACCAGCAGCGGGGCCACGGAATCAAAGCGGGCGATTACCGCGCCTGGAATCAGACACAGCAGCGCCGCCAGCACAGGGAGAAACAGGCAGTCCTCCACCCCGAAAAACACCACAGACAGGGGGACGCTCCGCCGCTTGGCTCTCTGCTCTGCCCCGCTCAGCTCCACAATGCGCCGGATGGCCGCCTGCCGCTCCTCGCCTGTGGGCATGGGAATTTTTTCATCCATCTGGATCAAACTCCTCTCTGATCCGCCCCAAAAGGCGGTAGTATTGACTTTTCACCGCCGGCTCCGACTGGCCCAGGGCGGCGGCGATCTCTTCGAAGCTCCGCTCCCCGTAGAGCCTTAGCCGAAACACGGCTTGAAGCGAGGGAGACACCCCGGATACATAGCCCTCGATCCGCTCCAGCAGCTCCCGGTCATGGATTCGGGAGACAAAGTCCTCCGGAACAGGCAGTTCGATTTCCTCCAACGGCGCGGTCACGGGCCGGGACTGGCGGCGGGCGTCGATGACCTTGTTGGCGGCGATACGGTAAAGCCAGGTACGGAAAGCGGCCTTCTTCGAGTCATAGGAAGGCAGCGCCCGGAGGACCGCAAGGAAGATGCTCTGGGTCAGGTCCATGGCGTCCTCCTTTTGCCCGGTCTGGCGGTAGACAAAAACGTAGATTTCGTCGTAATACCGTTCCACCAGCCGCTCCGCCGCCGGACGGGAGCCGCCGCGCTGGATGTCCCGTATCCACTTGCTCTCCTGCTCCATGGCCTCACCGCCTTTCCCTATTGATATATTCGTATGACAGAGTAACATCGTTGCAGGAAAAAGAAAAATTCGCGCAGCTGATTGCGCCTTATCTGTCTTGCAGGGCGCAGGTGGGACTGATGGAATCAAATATTAGAGCCGTATCTGCTTTCCTGCAGATACGGCTCTAACCGTACTACGCTTTCACATCAATACCGGCGACCCAGCCACCGCCTAGGTTGCTCTGAAATCCTATCCAAGCTTGGCAGCCACACTTTGGAAATCGTATTTTGAAACGGTTCATAGATGCAAGCTCATTTGTTCTTTTGCATCAAGAAGGGCCTGTTTCGCGGCCTCCAGCGGTATGCTGAAACGGAACTCAAACCATTCTAGGCTGTCCCATTTTGGTCGGGCACCTCAAAAAAGGAGTGTGAGACGTCGTCCCTCCGCATGAACAGGAGGCCGAAGGAGCCAGGACCGCAGTTGCTGGCAATGGCAGAAGACGCTTTTTGCAGGTAGACCCGTTCAAATGTACAATATTGCTGCACTAAGGTTTTGATGTACTGGAGCTTCTCCTTATCCAGCCCGGCATATGTGATAAACAGAATGCGGCGGTCAATATTCCTCGTTTCCTGCAGCGTTTTCCTGATATACCGTTTGGCCATATGTGAAAAGCTGCCCATTTCCACACGCCTGACTACCATTTTACTCTTTTTCAGCATAAGCACCGGATGCAGCAGAAGCGCATCACAGAGAACCTGTATCCTCTTGGAGATCAGCCCGGAGCTGCACATCATATGGGTCGTGTCTATGATAAACGCGGAAGAAATGAACCGCCGCATTCGCTTCACGGACTCCACGATCTCCTCCTTTGCCGCGTGATGCTCCGCCATGTGGGCCGCGCACAATACCAGCAGGCCCATGCTGCTGGAGAGATGCCCCGAGTCGACCACCGTAACATTTTCAAAGGATTTTGCCGCCTCAAGAGCGTTTTGATATCCTTTGCTGACGTGCTTTGCCATAGCAATGTGAATGACATTTTGCGCTTCCGTCAGCTTCTGGGCAAAAAACCGTTCGTAATCCTCCACCTCGGGCGGCTGAGAAACGCCCTTACGGCCCTCTGTAATATGCATCAGCAATTCATCCGTCCCAATCTCCTGGTCATCCAGGAACCGCCCTTCATCTGTGCAGACATAGTAGGGACATACCGAAATGTCGTATTCATTCAAGAAGGATACCGGCAGATCACACACACTGTCTGTTGTCACCAGCACCGAACGCCTTTGCGCCTGCTCGAAGATCAGAATATCCTTTTCAATATCCGTCTGCCTGACATTTTCATTCAGGTACACCAGCTCTTTAGGAAGAATACTCAGCACAGCCGCCTCCAGCAGCGCACCGCTGACCGGCTTGGCCAGATATCCGCTGAACCCCTCTTTCCGGTAGAGAAGCTGGTTGTCGCTGCCCGCGTTGGCGGTCAAAGCAACCACCGGGACATTCTGACATAATCCCGTTGGCTGTGCCCGCAGCGCGTGGAGGCATTCGATCCCATCCATTTCCGGCATCAAATGATCCATCAGGATGCAGTCGTAGTGGTAGTTTTGGGTCAGGCTTAAGCATTCGGCGCCGCTGGAGGCTGTATCGATCTGAATCTTGGTCTCTGCAAGCAGTTTTTTGACCACCAGCAGATTCATATCGTTATCGTCCACCACAAGAATATGGGCATCCGGCGCCTCAAAGCTCTGCTGGTAAGTTTCGCTCTCGTGTACCTTCGTGCGGGAGGCAAGGGTAAACGTTCCCAGCTCCCTGTCGTCCACGATGTCCTGCTCCAGCATGACCACAAATGTGGAGCCTATTGTATAGACGCTGTTCACGCTGATCTCGCCGCCCATCAGCTCCACCAGTTGGTGGACGATGCTCAGCCCCAGCCCGGTCCCCTCGATATAACGGTTCCGCTCTTCATCGACCCGCCGGAACGCGTTAAAAATATAAGGGATGTTCTCTTTTTTTACGCCCTGCCCGGTATCCTGCACGGAGTACCAGACACGCACCCGGTTAATCGCCTGTCGCTCGCACCGGACAGAGAGGGTCACAGATCCTTCGCTGGTATACTTCACCGCGTTGTTCAGCAGGTTGATTAAAATCTGCTTGATGCGGACCTCGTCCCCGCAGAGCATACTTGGGATGGATGAGTCCACCTGGAGCTTGAACTCCAGCCCTTTTTCCTTTGCCTTGATCCATATCATATTGACGATCTCGGAAAAGAGAGCGCCTGTCTCATAGGAGACGTTGACGATTTCCATCTTCCCCGATTTGATCTTGGAGATGTCCAGGATGTCATTGATCAGCGAGAGCAGCAGTTTGCTGGCCCCTTGGATATTCCTGGCGTTCTCCGCCACCTCCTCGGACGTGTTCTCCCGCAAAATGATCTCGTTCAGGCCAATGATCGTGTTGATGGGCGTGCGAATCTCATGGCTCATGCTGGAGAAGAAGTGATTTTCCGCGCGGTTCAACTCCTCGATCTCTTTTTTCTGCTTCTGGGTGAGGGCGTTCTCCTCTTCATACATCCTGTTCAGGAACATGAGCAGGACACAGGTCAGCAGGCCGACCATGATCACAGAGAACGCAGAGTCGAAAAAGGCGTGATGCTGCTCGTTTCGAGCGACCAGCTCCGGGTGATAATACGCCAGGCCGTAGCAAAACAGGGTTTCCAGCGTACAGAGCACAAAAAACGTATTCCTACGCCGCCCCTGCAGGGTAATGCAGACATAGACAAAGCAAAAGACAAACCATTCCGGCACTCCGCTGTAAAACCCTCCCGCTGTAAAAAAGCAGACCGGAAAAAGCGTTAGAAGCAGTATCGCGATAATCGTGGCCCCTGTATGAACACATTTCTTTCGAATGCTGAATTTGACAATCAGCGCCATCGCGGCCAGGTAAGCCACCATGATAAGAATGTTCCACAGCGTTCGGCCCATGGGCATGGTAAATACCAGCGCAATCATGCAGATACCCGTGACAAGGCGGAACATACGCTCATACAGGCTGATCCTGTGATCGGTGATGATTTCAAACCATTTTTTTATCACGCGGTTTCCCACCCTCAAATCGTAATATTTTCAGGAAAAGAAAAAGCTACAGCCCAGTAATTTGCGCGCAGAGTTCTTCATGCGCGCTCAGCAGCGCATGGTGATGGGCCTGGATAAAGTCAACATCGCCCCGCTTTCCCGCCAGCTCCAGCTCCTTTGCCTGTGCGGAAAGCGCCTCCGCGCCGATGGTCAGCGACGTGCTCTTCAGCGCGTGGACCTTGATCGCATAGTCCGCCCAGTTGGCGCTTTCATATAACGCGGCGATCTCCGTCCGCTTTTCCTCGCCCTGGGCGCTGAAAAGCCGAAGCATTTCCCGATAAAAATCCTCGTCCCCGGCACAATAATCCAGTCCCATGTCCACGTTGATGCCGGACTGAGCAAGCCGGTCATAGGGGATCGCGGAGACATCTGTCTGGTGTGCTGGAGGCTCAGCCGGCCCGGCCTGCTCCGGGCTGTCCGCCGGGACGCTCCGCGCGGGTTCCGGAAGTTCTTCCGCAGGCATTTCCCCCTTTGCGGGCGTTACGCTGTATTGGATGCAGCTCTTGGGCAAAACCTTCCGCAGCACCCGCTCCAGAACCATCCGTTCGATTGGTTTGGGGACAAATTCAGTGAATCCCTCGTTGCGGAACATTTCCCGCGCGCCGCTGACGGTATTGGCGGTCAGGGCGATCACTGGCAGGTCCTGGTACATTCCGTTCCGAAGCTCCCGAATTCTCTTCAGCGTCTCCACGCCGTCAAAGCCGGGCATCATATGATCCAGAAAGATGATGTCGTAGGCGGTGGTTCCGCACTGGGCGATGGCCTCTTTTCCGCTGAGGCAGGTGTCTACCTCGATTCCATAGTTTCCCAAAACTCCCTTTGCGACCATGAGGTTCATCTCTTCATCATCCACCGCCAAGGCCCGGACTCCAACGCAGGTAAAGGGCTTCCGGCCTGCAGCCTGGTCCTCCGCGAACCCGCGTTCCCCCATCTCGCCGTTCAGCAGGTTCGCCACGGAAAGGGCGGAAAAGGGCTTATGTATCACAAGCAGACGGCTTTCAGCGCTCAGCGTGAAATCCCTCTCTGCGATCACGATAACACGGAGGGTATTTGTCAGCTCCTCGTAATACTCCCGGTTCTCATCATACTCCGACTGGGCAATGAACACATGGGTCAGCTCGTGGCTGCGCCGCAATTTGAGCAGAGCCTCAAAATTATGCGCCTGGTATCCTTGGATACCAAGCCCATGGATCAGATTATAGATCAGCCCGTCGTAATATCCCCGGACCTCATCACAGACATATCGTTCCGGCCTGAAGTAGCAGGCTATACACAGCTGTTCCGGGTGATTGAGCACGATGCATGGCCGCTCATCCACAACCCCCTGGGGAATCACAATATGGGCGGACAGTCCCTGCCGCTCCTCGCTGTTGAAATGGATAAAACCGCCCATGGCGGTCAAAATTCCCTGCGCGATGGGGAGGCCAAGTCCGAGCCCTCCCGCCAGACGGCTGCTCCCGGTATCCGCCTGATAAAAGACATTATACATCTGTGTCAGCTGAGAATCGGTCATGCCGATGCCGGTGTCACAGATGTCAATGACCAGATTGGCGCCGTAATTCTCCCGGCGGTGCTTGATCCGGATATTCACGCCGCCCTCTTCCGTAAACTTGATGGAATTTTCTACCAGGATTTTGAGCACATGGGAAATCTTTTCCGCATCGCCGACCAGGGTTGCCGGCACATTGGGGTCGATATCAAACACCAACTCCAAATGCTGCCGGTTGGTTTGCAGCGCCACCGTTGTGATCACATCGTTCAGCACCGAGGTGATCATATATTCTTTTGTGGCCGGGGTCAGCGTACCTTCCAAGATCTCCGTATAGTCCAGCATATTGTTAATCTGGTTGGACAGGCGCTTTCCCGCCAGCTTGATGGATGACATATCCGAGCGGATGTCCGGGGGAAGCTCCTTCGCCAGGGCTACCTCGCTGATGCCGATCACCATATTGATCGGCGTGCGAAGCTCATGGGATACATTGGATAGAAAGACGGCGTTTTGCTTCCCCGTCGTCTCCAGCTCTTCAAATACATGCTCATACCACTTCCGCTGCATATTCCGCCGGTTGACCCAGTACCGCGCCAGCGCAGTTCCTCCAAGGGTCACAACAGCGCCAAGCCCGATGCGCACGATGTCCCGGAAGCCCATTTGAGGCGAGATGGTATGAAGGATCAAACCGTGGTACAGCAGCGCCAGCACATACAGGACGGCTATCCCATGCAAGATCCACTTTTTATTCAGCATGAACAGCGCAAGGATCAGGATACAGGCCATGGCTGGTATATCATAAAGGCTGGATTCATGTACGCTGAAGAAAAAGAATTCGGCCAGCATCACTCCCGCGCACAGATTTTCGTAAAACGTATCCGCCCCAAGCTTTGTAATGTGCAAAATCCACACGCTGCAGCATCCTGCTGCTACCGGCAGAATCATCCAGTATTCCCATGACATGACCAATGTGACAAAATTCAAGATACCGCTAAGTACCGTAATAATAACCGCCAGCAGAAGGTGCCTGCTTGTCTGTTCCTCCGGTCTCATCGCGCCTCAAACTCCTGGGAGATCCGTTTCAGCAGCTCCTGGGGACGGTAGGGTTTTTTAAGATAGTTCACCGCGCCCAGCTTGATGGCGCTGACCACATCCTCCTCCAGCCCCGATGCAGTCAAAAAGATCACGGGGATCTCGGGGGCAAAACCCTTCATGCGCTCAAAGGTCTCAATACCGTTCATCTCCGGCATATCAATGTCCAGAAGTACCATGTCTACCTTCGTGTCCCTCAACCTCATCAGCGCATCCATCCCTGATTCCGCCGTGAGTACGTCATATTCCTTCCCAAGGATGATCTGTGTCCTGGCCAAATTCATATTGTCGTCATCGACAACTAAAATACTCTTTTTCATGTGGCTACCTCCAGCTTTTATTATTGCGAAGTCGCATGAAGCGATACGTAGTTCATTTTAATTAGAAACCGCGAAAAAGTCAAGCCTCTGTTTTCGCTGGCCAGGGCAGCTGGCGAACCCGAAATGAAACACATCTTTCACAATGTCTTGTTGGAAATGGAGCCTCAAAATCCGGCAAAGTACACAACAGCCCCCAGGTGTAAAGCCGCACATTTCGGATTGAATTCTCTATGGCGTCATGCTAGTATAAAGTGGACTGGAAATGCATTTGCTGGCTATGGTATATCCTGGAGAGGAATGCGTCTCGTTCCCCACACCAAACTTCAGAAGAGAGGAAGATGATACATGAAGTCGATCAAATCAAAAATACAAGTCAGTATGCTGTCGGTGGTGCTGATCGGCTCCGTGCTGATTGGTGTAATTACAGCCCTGCTCAACGCCGCCGGAATCGATGATGTGATGACAAAAACCCTGGGCCCCGCTACACAAATGGCCGCGAACGCGGTGGAATGGAGGATGGGGAACTACTGGACAGCGCTTCAGTAGGCCGCCGCCTCTGATATGTTCCGCAGCTCCGATCCCATGGACCAGGAGCTGGTGTCTGTCCGGGATGAAATTGCCCAGCGAAATGGGTTTCTGTACACGGGAAAAATGGATGCCAGCGGCTTTTCCTCCACAGGCTACAGCTACGCAGAGGAAGATTATTTCCAGCAGTGTAAGGCCACTATATATAGATTCAGGCTGGGCATCTGCGCCCGCCGGCCAAATACGATGTAACTTTGGCCAGTCTAGCCTAGCCAGAACGGAATCGGGCAAAAACTTTGTTTTCCGAAAAATCAGGCTGCAACCAAAGAAAAACACCGTTTTAGCGACGATAGCCAAAGCAAAAGGGACATCCTTTCGGATGTCCCTTTGTGGTGCGCGAGGCGGGAGTCGAACCCGCACGCCCTTGCGAGCACTGGCACCTGAAGCCAGCGAGTCTACCAATTCCACCACTCGCGCGTGTGGCACTCGCTCAGTGCAAGAGAGATAATACCACATTCTCTTCCAGCTGTCAACACTTTTTGAGAATTTTTTCATTTCTTTTTTGCAGCCCTCTCCCGCAGGGGCCAGCGCAGTTTGAACCGAACCGCTCTTGACAGCGGCCGGGGCGTTCTGCTATACTGGACGGGCGGCAGGAAGCCGCAGACGGGCCAGAAGGCTCCAGGCACCCACAAAATCAAAACAAGAACCCATTCGTCCGGCGCAGAAGGCCGGGTGCTGCCAGAAGGCATACCGTACCGGTATGCCTTTTTCGTATTTTAAGGAGGGACCGGCTGTGACACTGGACGCTTTTTTTCAAACAAACCCCCGGACGGCGCTGGCTTTTTCCGGCGGGGTGGATTCCGCCTATCTGCTGTGGGCGGGGGTCCAGGCAGGGACGGAGGTGCAGCCCTATTTTGTCAAAACCCCCTTCCAGCCCCAGTTTGAGCTGGAGGACGCCCGCCGCCTGTGCGGGCAAGCAGGCGTGGAGCTGGTGGTCCTGGACTACGACATCCTCTCCGATGGGACCGTGGCCGCCAACCCGCCCGACCGGTGCTACCACTGCAAGAAACGTCTGTTTTCCCTGTTAAAGGAGCGGGCGGCCTTCGATGGCTTTTCCCTGCTGCTGGACGGCACCAACGCCTCGGACGACGCTGGGGACCGCCCCGGCATGCGGGCCCTGCGGGAGCTGGAGGTCCACTCCCCTCTGCGGGAGTGCGGGCTGACCAAGGAGCGCATCCGGGTCCTGTCCCGGCAGGCGGGGCTGTTCACCTGGGACAAGCCCTCCTACGCCTGCCTGGCCACCCGGGTCCCCACCGGGCGGACCATCACCCCGGAAGACCTGGAGCGCGTCGAAACGGGGGAGGCGGCCCTGGCCGCCCTGGGCTTCCGGGACTTCCGCCTGCGGCTGGCGGCGGAGGGGTGCAGGCTCCAGCTTGTAGAGGAGCAGTTTTCCCTGCTTCCGGAGCGGCGGGCGGAGCTTCTGTCCGCCCTGGAACCCCTGTTTTCCCAGATCACCCTGGACCTGCGCCCCAGGGCCCCTATCGACTAAGGAGGTATCTATGGACAACCGGCACGACATGTTACAGCTCCTGCGCCAGGTGGCGGAGGGGACCATCCCCCCGGAGGAGGCCCTGCTCCAGCTGAAGCAGGAGCCCTTCCAGGACCTGGGCTACGCCAAGGTGGACCTTCACCGGGGAATCCGCCAGGGGGCGGCGGAGGTCATTTACGGCGCGGGCAAGACCCCGGAGCAGATCGCCGGCATCGCCGCCGCTATGGGCGCGCGGGGGTGCAAAAACGTTCTCATCACCCGGCTGAGCCCGGAGGCGGCGGAGCAGGTGGGACAGTCCGTCCCCCTGGCCTACCGCCCCCTTCCCCGGCTGGCCGTCGCGTTCCCCGGGGAGCGGCGGGAGCTGGGCAGCATCGTGGTGGCCACCGGCGGCACCAGCGACATGCCCGTGGCCGAGGAGGCCGCCCTCACCGCTGAGGTGCTGGGCAACCGGGTCACCCGGCTGTACGACGTGGGTGTGGCAGGACTGCACAGGCTGCTGGCCAATCTGGAACCGCTGATGTCCGCCCGGTGCGTCATTGCCGTGGCCGGGATGGAGGGGGCGCTGGCCTCGGTCATCGGCGGACTGGTGGACTGCCCCGTCATTGCCGTACCTACCAGCGTGGGCTACGGGGCCAGCTTCGGCGGACTGTCCGCCCTGCTGGCCATGCTGAATTCCTGCGCCTCCGGGTGCAGCGTGGTCAATATCGACAACGGCTTCGGGGCCGGGTATCTGGCCAGCAGGATCAATCAAATGGAGGGTTTACAATGAAGACGCTTTATCTGGAATGCAAGATGGGGGCGGCAGGGGATATGCTCATGGCCGCGCTGTACGAGCTGCTGGACCAGGACCAGCGGGAGGAATTTCTCCGCACCATGAACCACCTGGGCCTGCCCGGGGTGGAGGTGGCCCCTGTCCCCGCCAAAACCGGCGGCATCGCGGGCACTCACATGCAGGTGACGGTCCACGGCCGCGAGGAGCACGAGCATGACCACCACCATGACCACGAGCACGGTCACGACCATGAGCACCATCACGACCACCATCACCACCACGCTACACCGGGGCACATTGCGGAACTCATCGACGGGCTGCCCCTGCCCCAGGCGGTGAAGGACCAGGCCCGCAGCGTCTACGCCGCCATCGCCCAGGCAGAGGCCCAGGCCCACGGCTGCGCAGTGGGGGACGTCCACTACCACGAAGTGGGGGCGCTGGACGCGGTGGCCGACGTGACCGGGGTGTGCTATGCCCTCCACCTGCTGGACGTGGACTGTGTGACCGCCTCCCCCGTCCACGTGGGCAGCGGGACGGTGCGCTGCGCCCACGGGATCATGCCCGTCCCCGCTCCCGCCACCGCCGCCCTGCTGAAGGGAGTGCCCATCTACGGCGGAGCCATTCAGGGGGAGCTGTGCACCCCCACTGGGGCCGCCCTGCTGAAGACCTTTGTCCAGTCCTTCGGCCCCATGGGGGAGATGGAGGTGGAGAAGATCGGCTATGGCATCGGGACCAAGGAGTTTGAGCAGGCCAACTGCGTCCGGGCCTTTTTGGGGGAGGAGGAGCCCCAAAACTGCGGCGATATTCTGGAGCTGGTGTGCAACATCGACGACATGTCCCCCGAGGCCCTGGCCTTCGCGTGTGCCCGGCTGCTGGAGGGGGGCGCGCTGGACGTGTACACCACCCCCGGCACCATGAAGAAGGGACGGCCCGGCTGGGTACTCACCGTGCTGTGCAAGCCCGACCATGAGCAGGAGCTGGTCTGTCAGATTTTTCTCCACACCACCACCAACGGCCTGCGCTCCCGCCTGCCGCAGAAGCTGTACCTCAAGCCCGACATCCGGCAGGTCCAAACCCAGTGGGGGCCGGTGGGGGTGAAAATCGCCAAGGGCTTCGGCGTCACCCATGCCAAACCGGAGTTCGAGGACGTGGCCGCCCTGGCCCGGGAGAACGGCCTGCCCTACCAGACCGTATTTCAGGCCGCCCTGCGGCAGCTGGAGGGCTGATATGCGACGGAATTTCTTCCCGCTCCTCCTGGCCCTGGCCCTTCTGGCCGGCTGTCAGGGGCCGGAGGCCCCCGCTCCCCGGGACAGCTCCTCGGTCACCGTGGTCATGCCCCCCACCTCCGAGCCGGAGGCCGGCTTTGATCCCGCCTTCGGCTGGGGAGCGGGGGAGCACGTCCACGAGCCGCTGATCCAGTCCACCCTGACGGTGACCAACCCCGACCTGACCATCGGCTACGACCTGGTCGCCTCCATGGAGGCCAGTGAGGACGGCCTGACCTGGACGGTCACCCTCCGGGACGACGCAGCATTCACCGACGGAGAACCCCTCACCGCCGCCGACGCGGCCTTCACCTACAACACGGTGAAAAGCACCAGCTCGGTGAACGACTTCACCATGCTGGACTACGCCGAGGCGGTGGACGAGACCACCGTGGTCTTCCACATGACCCGCCCCTTCTCCATCTGGCCCTACACCATGGCCATCACCGGCATCCTCCCGGAGCACGCCTACGACCCCGCCGTCTACGGCTCCAGCCCGGTCGGCTCGGGGCGGTATATCCTGAAACAGTGGGACCGGGGCCAGCAGGTCATTCTGGAGGCCAACCCGGATTACTACGGTGAACCGCCCCGGATGGAGCGGGTGGTCATCCTGTTCATGGAGGAGGACGCCGCCTTTCTGGCCGTCCAGGCGGGCCAGGCCGACCTGGCTTACACCTCCGCCGCCTACTCCGACCAGAGCGTGGACGGCTACTCCCTGCTGTCGGTGAAAACGGTGGACAACCGGGGGATCAACCTCCCCGCCTGGAACAACGATGTTACCGCCGACCCCCTGGTCCGTCACGCCATCAATCTGGGGGTGGACCGGCAGGCCATCATTGACCACGTTCTCAATGGATACGGTACCCCCGCTTACAGCGTGTGCGACGGCCTGCCCTGGTGGTACAGCGCCACCGCCGAGGCATCGGATGACCCGGAACAGGCAAGGGCCTTACTGGATCAGGCGGGCTGGCTTCCCGGGCCGGACGGGGTCCGGGAGAAGAACGGGGTCCGGGCGGCCCTCACCGTCCACTACGCCGCTGGGGACTCAGTGCGCCAGGGAATCGCCGCCGAGCTGGCCAACCAGCTCAGAGAGCTGGGCATTGAGACGGATATCAGGGGGGTGGGCTGGGACACCGCCTATGACGACGCCCTGTCCAACCCCCTGGTCTGGGGCTGGGGGGCCCACACCCCCATGGAGCTGTACAACATCTACCACACCGCCCCTGGCTCGGACAGCGCCCTGTACTCCCCCTACGCCAACCAGAGCGCGGACGAACTGATGGACGCGGCCCTGGCCTGTCCCGGCCTGGAGGAATCCTATGCCCTGTGGCAAGAGGCCCAGGCGGAGATCGCCCAGGATGCGCCCTGGGTGTGGCTGGTAAACGTGGACCATCTGTACTGGGTCCGGGAGGGCCTGGCGGTGGCAGAGCAGAAGCTCCACCCCCACGGCCATGGGTGGTCCATCGTCAACAACATCGATCAATGGAGCTGGACATGAGACACCGACTGCAATTTACCGCCCAAAAGCTGATCCGCATGGCCCTCCTCCTGCTGGGGGTGAGCCTGGCCGCCTTTCTGCTGATGGACGCCTCCCCTTTGGACCCCCTCCAGACCAACCTGGGCCAGGCGGCGCTGGGGAGCCTGTCCCCGGAGCAGCTCGCCCGGCTGCGGGAATACTGGGGGGTGGATACGCCGGCGGCGGAGCGGTATCTCAGCTGGCTCCGGGACGCGCTCCGGGGGGAGCTGGGCCTCTCCCTCCTCTACCGCCAGCCGGTGGCGGAGGTCATCGGCCAGCGGCTGGCCAGCTCCCTGTGGCTGCTGTTGGCCGCCTGGCTGCTGTCTGGGGCGCTGGGGCTTTCGCTGGGCATTCTGGCCGGGGCCAATCGGGGCCGCTGGCCCGACCAGCTGGTGCGGGGACTGTGCCTGACCCTGTCCAGCACCCCCTCCTTCTGGCTGGGGCTGCTGCTGATGATGGTCTTCTCCGTGTGGCTGCGGGTGCTGCCGGTGGGCTTTTCCGTCCCCATCGGGGCGGAGGCCGCCGCCGTCACCCTGGGCCAGCGGCTGCGCCACGCCCTCCTGCCCGCCCTCACCCTATCTGTCACCGGCGCGTCCAGCATCGCCCTCCACACCAGGGAGAAGACGGCGGACGTAATGGACAGCGACTACATCCTCTTCGCCCGGGCCAGAGGGGAGGGGCACATCGTCCTGCGCCATGTGCCCCGCAACGTGGCCCTGCCCGCCCTCACCCTCCAATTCGCCTCCATTGGAGAGGTCATCGGAGGCTCGGTGCTGGTGGAGCAGGTCTTCTCATACCCCGGACTGGGACAGGCGGCGGTGGCCGCCGGGCTGGGGGGCGACGCGCCCCTGCTGCTGGGCATCACCATCGTCACCGCCGCCCTGGTCTTCTCTGGAAATCTCATCGCTGATCTGCTCTACGGGGTACTCGATCCCCGCATCCGAAGGGGGGCGGCCAGGACATGAACAACCGCCGGAGGACCACCCTGCTCCTGCTGGCCGCCGCCTGCCTGTTGCTGGCCGCCGCCGCCCTCGCCGGGGCCTCCCTGCCGGAGACGGCCTTCGCCGCCGACTTCTCCCGCAAAAACCTCCCTCCCTGCCCCGCTTTCCCCTTCGGCACCGACTGGATGGGCCGGGACATGCTGAAACGCACCCTGGCTGGGCTGTCCCTGTCCATCCGGGTGGGAGCGCTGACCGCCTGCGTCAGCGCCGTCCTGGCCCTGGCCCTGGGGACGGCCTCCGCCCTGCTGGGCGGCTGGGTTGACGGGGCCGTTGGCTGGCTCATCGACCTGGTGATGGGGGTCCCCCACATCCTGCTCATCCTCCTCATCTCCCTGGCCTGCGGGCGGGGCTTCTGGGGGGTGACGGCGGGGGTGGCCCTCACCCACTGGACCTCTCTGGCCCGACTGATGCGGGGGGAGCTGCTGGCCCTGAAGAGCGCACCCTGGCTCCGGATGGCCCGGCGGCTGGGGGTTTCGCGAAGAAAACTCCTCAACCATCTGCTCCCCCACCTGCTGCCCCAGTTTTTGACCGGCCTGATTCTTCAGTTCCCCCACGCGATCCTCCACGAGGCCAGCGTTACCTTTTTGGGCTTCGGCCTGTCTCCGGACCAGCCCGCCATCGGGGTAATTCTGGAGGAGAGCATGGCCTACCTCACCACCGGGCGGTGGTGGCTGGCCCTGTTCCCCGGACTGGCCCTGGTGGGGGTGGTGCTGCTCTTCGCCTGGATGGGGGAGCGGCTGCGTCTGCTGCTGGCCCCGGCCACCGCTCAGGAATAGGAGGCTCTATGGAACCGCTTTTGACTGTGGAACATCTGTCCATCTCCTTCACCCGCTATGGCCGGGGGCTGTCCCGGGTGGAGCTGAACCCCATCCGGGACCTGTCCCTCTCCCTGGAGGCGGGCCAGGTGACGGCAGTGGTAGGGGCCAGTGGCTCGGGCAAGAGCCTGCTGGCCCACGCCATCCTCCACCTTCTCCCCCGAAACGCCCGGGTGTCCGGAATCCTCCGCTACGGCGGCGCGCCCCTCACCCAGGCGCGGGCGGAGGCCCTCCGGGGCCGGGAGATTGCCCTCATCCCTCAGGGGGTAACCTGGCTGGACCCTATGATGAAGGTGGGGCCCCAGCTCCGCCGGGGACAGCGGAACCCTTCCGTCCGCGCCCGCTGCCGGGAGGCCCTGGACCGCTGCGGCCTGGGGCCCGAGGTGGAGGAGCTGTACCCCTTTGAGCTGTCGGGCGGGATGGCCCGGCGGGTGCTCACCGCCTCGGCGGTGGCCGAGGCCCCCCGGCTCATTGTGGCCGACGAGCCCACCCCCGGCCTGGACCCTCCGGCGGCGCGGCGGGTCCTGGACCGCTTCCGGGAGCTGGCCGGCCAGGGGGCGGGGGTGCTGCTCATCACCCACGACCTGGAGCTGGCCATCACCGCGGCCAGCAGGCTGGTGGTCCTCAACCAGGGCCGCACGGTGGAGGAGCTCCCCGCCGCCCGCTTCCAGACCGGGGAGGGGCTGGCCCACCCCTACACCCGCGCCCTGTGGCGGGCCATGCCCCGGAACGGGTTTGAAGCGTAACGGCGTTTTCCCGGGGGCTCCGAACAGCCCGGGAAAAACCTCCGGCATTTGCTGCGCAAATACCACCGCCCTTTGCGAAGGGAGGCTTTTTGGAAAGGAGTGCGGATATGATCCTGGAAGCCAAGGACCTCACCTTCCGCTATCCCCGCCAGCGGGGCGGGGCGGCGGTGGAGCGGGTAAGCCTCACCCTGCGCTCCGGGGAGCGGGTGGGGCTGTCCGCCCCCAGCGGACGGGGAAAAACCACCCTGTGCAAGCTGCTGGCCGGGTGGGAGCGGCCCGAGCGGGGCCAGGTGCTGCTGGACGGCGCGCCACTCCCCTCCCAGGGCTTCTGCCCTGTCCAACTGCTGTGGCAGCACCCGGAGGAGGCGGTGGACCCCCTCCTCCGCCTGGGGACCACCCTGTATGAGGCCGGTCCGGTGGACCCCGCCGCGGCGGAGGGCCTTGGAATTCAGCCTGGCTGGCTGGAGCGATACCCCATGGAGCTGTCCGGCGGAGAGCTCCAGCGCATCTGCGTGGTCCGGGCTCTGGGGCCGGAGCTGAAATTCCTGCTGTGCGACGAGGCGTCGGCCATGCTGGACCTGGTCACCCAGGCCCGGCTGTGGCGGTTCCTCCTGGCCCAGGCGGAGGAGCGGAACCTGGGCTTGCTGGTGGTCAGCCATGACCGCCCTCTCCTGGAGCAGGTGTGTACCAGGATTCTGTCCTGGGAGGACATTTCTCCATAAAAAAGTCCCGGTCTTTTCCAAGACCGGGACTTTTTTACTTTTTCTTCTTTTTCTTGTCAAAAAAGCTCTTCAGCCCGCTCTCCTGGACCTCCTCCCCCATGGCCGCGCCGAAGGCGTTGAGGGCCGCCTTCTGCTCGCTGTTCAGGGAGGTGGGCACCTGAACCTTTATGGTGACGTACTGGTCCCCCCGGCGGCTGCTGCGCAGCTCGGGGATGCCCTTGCCCCGTAGCCGGAAGGTGGTGCCCGTCTGGGTACCGGCGGGGAGGCTGTATTTCACCTTGCCGTCGATGGTGGGGATTTCCAGCTCGGCCCCCATGGCCGCCTGATAGAAGGTGACCGGGTGCTCGTAAAGCACGGTCACCCCGTCCCGCTGGAACTGGGGGTGGGGCTTGATCTGCACCCGCACCAGCAGGTCTCCGGCAGGGCCGCCGTTGGTCCCGGCGTTGCCCTGGCCCCGTATGGAAACGGCCTGACCGTCGTCAATGCCCGCCGGGATGGTCACCGACACCCGCCGCTTCTTGCGCACGCTGCCTGCGCCGCCGCAGGTCTTGCAGGGGGTGTGGATGATCTTTCCCGTCCCCCGGCACTTCTGGCAGGCGGTGGTGGTGGAGAAGGCAAAGCCCCCCGCCCCCCGCTGGATGCGCACCTGGCCCGCTCCCCGGCAGTCGGGACAGGTCTCGGCGGTGGTGCCCGCCGCGCAGCCCGAGCCTTTGCACTCCTCGCAGGTCTCGGTGCGGCTCAGCTCGATCTCCTTGGTGCAGCCGAAGGCCGCCTCCTCAAAGCTGAGGGCCAGATTGACCCGCAGGCTCTCCCCCTTCTGGGGCCCGTTCCGCCGGGAGCCGCCCCCGCCGAAGCCGCCAAAGCCTCCGCCGAAGAAGGAGCCGAAAATGTCGCCCAGGTCGATATCCCCCATGTCGAAGCCCATGCCCCCGCCCCCGCCGTAGCTGGGGTCCACCCCGGCAAAGCCGAACTGGTCGTACCGGGTCTTTTTCTCCGGGTCAGAGAGGATGCCGTAGGCCTCGTTGATCTCCTTGAACTTGGCCTCGGCGTCCTTGTCGCCGGGGTTTACGTCAGGGTGGTACTTCTTGGCCAGCTTGCGGTAGGCCTTTTTCAGTTCTTCCTCCGAAGCCCCTTTGCTCAGACCCAGGACCTCGTAATAGTCGCGTTTTTCTTCCGCCATATGTTTCACCTCTTGACATGGAAGGCGAGCGGAACAGGGTCCTCACCCGTCCGCTCAGCTCCTTCCTCAGAATATTCTGTTTTACTTCTGGTCGTCGTCGATGACCTCATAGTCGGCGTCCACCACATCGGGCCCCGCCTGACCGCCGGGCTGAGAACCTCCGGCAAAGCCGCCGCCCATATCGGGGCCGGGACCGGCCTGACCATAGATCTTGGAGCCCACCTCGGCAAACTCCTTGTTGACGGCCTCGGTGGCGTCCTTGATGGCGTTGATGTCGGCCCCCTTCAGGGTCTCCTTCAGGTGGTCCAGAGCGGCCTGGACCTTGGCCTTATCCTCGGCGGGAATCTTGTCGCCCACCTCGCCCAGGGTCTTCTCCACCTGATAGGCGGTCTGGTCGCCGGCGTTGCGGATGTCGGCGGCCTCCCGGGCCTTCTTATCCTCGGCGGCGAACTGCTCCGCCTCCCGCATGGCCTTGTCGATCTCCTCCTTGCTCATGTTGGTGGAGGAGGTAATGGTGATGTGCTGCTCCCGGCCGGTGCCCTGGTCCTTGGCGGACACGTTCACGATGCCGTTGGCGTCGATGTCGAAGGTAACCTCGATCTTGGGGTCGCCCCGGCGGGCAGGCAGGATGCCGTCCAGCATGAACACGCCCAGCTGCTTGTTGTACTGGGCCATCTCCCGCTCGCCCTGAAGCACCTTGACCTCCACGGAGGTCTGGTTGTCGGAGTAGGTGGTGAACACCTGGCTGCCGTGGGCGGGGATGGTGGTGTTGCGGTCGATGATCTTGGTCATGACGCCGCCGGCGGTCTCGATACCCAGGGACAGGGGGGTGACGTCCAGCAGCAGCAGGTCCTTTACGTCGCCGGTGAACACGCCGCCCTGGAGAGCCGCGCCCATAGCCACGCACTCGTCGGGGTTGATGCCCTTAAAGCCGTCCCGGCCGGTGATGTTCTTCACCGCGTCCTGGACTGCGGGGATGCGGCTGGAGCCGCCCACCAGCAGGACCTTGTGCAGATCGCCGGCGGAGAGCTTGGCGTCCCCCATAGCCTGACGGACGGGACCCATGGTGGCCTCCACCAGATGGTGGGTCAGCTCGTTGAACTTGGCCCGGGACAGGGTCAGGTCCAGGTGCTTGGGGCCGGTGGCGTCGGCGGTGATATAGGGCAGGTTGATGGCGGTGGTGGTCACGCCGGACAGCTCGATCTTGGCCTTCTCGGCGGCCTCCTTCAGGCGCTGCATGGCCACCTTGTCGCCGGACAGGTCCACGCTCTCGGCTTTTTTGAACTCGGCCACCATCCAGTCCATGACGCACTTGTCAAAGTCGTCGCCGCCCAGACGGTTGTTGCCGGCGGTGGCCAGAACCTCGATGACGCCGTCGTCAATGTCCAGGATGGACACGTCGAAGGTGCCGCCGCCCAGATCGTAGACCATGATCTTCTGGGCCTCTTCCTTGTCCACCCCGTAAGCCAGAGCGGCGGCGGTGGGCTCGTTGATGATGCGCTTGACCTCCAGGCCGGCGATTTTTCCTGCGTCCTTGGTGGCCTGGCGCTGGGCGTCGGTGAAGTAGGCGGGGACGGTAATCACCGCTTCGGTGACAGGCTGGCCCAGGTAGCCCTCGGCGTCCGCCTTCAGCTTCTGGAGAATCATGGCGCTGATCTCCTGGGGGGTGTACTTCTTGCCGTCTACCTCCACCCGGTAGTCGGAACCCATCTCCCGCTTGATGGAGCTGATGGTCCGGTCGGGGTTGGTGATGGCCTGGCGCTTGGCCACCTGGCCCACCATGCGCTCGCCGTCCTTGGAGAAGGCCACGACGGAGGGGGTGGTGCGGTTGCCCTCGGCGTTGGCGATGACTACGGCGTCGCCGCCCTCCATCACCGCTACGCAGCTGTTAGTCGTACCTAAATCGATGCCAATAATTTTTCCCATGATGTTTTCCTCCTAAATATATGAAAGATTGGTGTTAACAGATTCAATGCAGGAGCATGGCTCCCACGCCCAGCAGGGCGGACAGCCAGACCAGCAGCCCGGCGCTGAGCATCAGGGTGAATTGAACGTTTTTACAGGGTTTACACATGCCGGTCTGACCTCCTTCTCTCAAACGGCACACGCTAATTGGCCACCTGGACCATAGCGAAGCGGATGACCTTCTCCCCCAGCATGAAGCCGGCCTGGAAGACCTGGGCGACGGTATTCTCCCCCAGATTCTCGTCCTCGATGTGCATGACGGCGTTATGGAGGTTGGGGTCGAAGGGCTGGCCCTGGGCCTCGATCTCGGTGACCCCCAGCCTGGCGAAGACCTCCTTCAGCTGGTTCATGGTCATCTCCACGCCCTTTTTGAATGCCTCGTCGGCGGTGTCCTGCTTGAGGGCCCGCTCCAGGTTGTCGTAGACGGGGAGAAAGGCCTGGACGGTATCCGCTTTTGCGTCGGTCCACAGGCTCTCCTTCTCCTTGGCGGTGCGCTTGCGGTAGTTGTCATACTCGGCGGCCAGGCGGAGAAACTGGTCCTTGGACACCATCTGCTCCACGACGGGAGTCTCCTCCGTCCCTTCCGGCTCCTCGCCGGGGCCGCCGGTCTGGGGCTCCTCCGGGAGGGCCTCCTCCGGCTCGGTCCGCTCCTCCAGGACCTCCTCCGCGGACATCTCCTGGTCGGGGACCTCTTGCGTCTCTTTCTTCTTACTTTTACTCACGATTCATGCTCCTTCGCAGTCTCGATTATTCTTCGGAATCCTCCGGGGCGGGCAGCTCCTTGCCGAACATGCGGGTCAGGCTGTCGGCGAAATAGGACAGCCGGGCGGTGACCTTGGCGTAATCCATGCGGGTGGGACCCACCACCCCGATCACCCCCCGCATGTTGTCCCCGATGTCGTAGCTGGCCATGACCACGCTGGTGTCCTTCAAAGCGTCGCTCACGTTTTCCGGCCCGATGAGGATGTTCATATTCTTGCCGGTGTCCAGGGTGGCGGGCAGGCGGGGCTCGTCGGTGTCCTCGCTGAGGTAGGCCATCAGGGGCTTAGCCTTGTCCAGGCTGCGGTACTCCGGGTGCTCCAGCAGATGGGTGATGCCGGCGGTGCGGAACTTCTGCTCCCGCTGGCCGGACAGCACCTCCATGGCGAACTCCACCACCAGGGCGATGAGCTGAAAGGCCCCCGGCGCGGTATGGGTCTCCATCTTGTCCAGGGTATCCTCCATCTCCTCCCGGGACAGGCCCACGAAGGAGGAGTTCAGCACGGCGGACAGCATTTGCAGCTGGGGGTCGGACAGGCCGTCGGGAATGTGAATCAGCTTGTTCTTCACCACGCTGCTGTCGGTCATGACCACGGCGATAAAGGCGTTTTCCTCCACCATCAGCAGGTCGAACCGCTTGACGGTGACCCGCTCCTTGGCGGCGGCCATGGTGAACACGGGGTAGTCGCTGAGCTGGGAGAGCACCTTGCCCGCCCGGTCGATCACCCGGTCCAGCTCCTCCATCTTCAGGTTGAGGGCGTCGTTGATGCGCTGGGTCTCCTGGATGGTGAGCTGCTGCCGGTCCATCAGCTCGTTGACGTAGAGCCGGTAGCCGGCGGCGGAGGGGATGCGTCCGGCGGAGGTATGGGGCTGCTCCAGGTAGCCCTGGTCGGTGAGGTCGGCCATCTCGTTGCGGATGGTGGCGGTGGAGACGTCCAGCCCGGCCAGCTGGGCCACCGCCTTGGAGCCCACCGGCTCGGCGGTGGCGATGTAGGTCTCGACAATGGCGCGGAGTATGCGCTTTTTCCGGTCTGACAGTGCCACGGCACTCACCGCCTTTCGATTTCATTGGTTTAGCACTCATATTCCCCGAGTGCTAAAGATAATGTACCACTCCCCTCCAAAATTGTCAATAGCCTCTTTATGAATTTATTATAAACAAATCAGCCCCGGCCATTCCTTGCAGAACAGCCGGGGTTGTGCTAATTCTTCTCTTCTTCCTCCGCCGCAAGATACATCTCCTCACATTTCCGCTGAGCATCAATTAAGAGATTCATTGCTTTCTCGCTGGCCCGGACCATGGTCTCGTACATTTCCTTGTAGTCTTCCATATTGATCACCTCCATATTATAGAATACATTAAAATGCATTCGATTGCAATGGATTATTTGAATAATTTGTTGTAGTACGATACAATTTATTCAGAAGGTGATCGTATGGGAATCGAAAAGAAAACTTACACGTTTCGTCTGAACGAGGAAGTGGCCGAAAAAATCAGAACATATGGCCAAATGGAAAATCGAAGCCTTGTCAATATGGTTGAGACGATCCTTATAAACTATATCACCGAACGTGAAAAAGAAAGCTGACCGCCTGCCGGAATGGACAGGCGGTCAGTTTTGTTCCATTAGTCTTCCAACGTAGATTGCAAGTCAACTAAAAGAATCTCAATCTTCTCACGCAGCTTTGCCGGGTCATCCTCTGCAAGACCTTCTTTTAAATCCCTGATAACCATGCGCAGAAAACCGTTGAATTGCTTGTCAGTCTGGCCCATACAGCTACCTCCCATTATAAATTATGTGTTCATTATACCGCAAATTCAGGCTCTTTGCAACCGTTTTTTAAAAATTCAGCACCTGCCCCGTCGCCAGGGCGTGGCAGTGAGGACCGAAGCGCTCCCGCAGAAGGGCCAGGGCGGTTTCTCCGGTGCAGTGGCCGGTGTGGAGTTCCTCCACGCCCAGCTCCTTCAGGGCGCCGGCCACCTGGAACACATACTCGGGGGTACAGTTCAGCGCCCCCTGTCCCTTGGCGGCCATATGGAAGCCGCCCACCACGGCGTACACCTGTTTCCCGGGCAGCTGGTCCAGCACCTCCCGGACGATGGGGACGATCCCACTGTGGCTGCACGAGTTAAAGACCACCAGCCCCTTCTCCCCCTCCAGCACCAGGGACTGCTCATGGCGGAAGTCGTCCGGGATAAAATCGTCCTCCCCCCGCTTAAAGAGCAGGCCGTCGGACCGGCCGGAGCCGTCCGGGGCCTGGACCGGGTCCGGCGCCAGCCAGGCCCCTTCCATCAAAGGATACAGGCCATCCACAGACACAAAGCGGTCCTGGGACTGAGCAAAGATTTCCCGATGAATGCCGATAAAGCAGGGGCCGTCCGTCCTCATGGAGAAGTAAGGTCCCGCCGCTCCGGGACGGGCGTACACCTTGGCCCTGTCATTGACCTGGAAGAACCGGCGCAGGCCGTCGGCGTGGTCGTAGTGGCCGTGGGACAGGGCGGCCAGCTCCACGGCGGTCAGGTCCACCCCCAGGGCCTGGGCGTTGTCCGCGAATTTTCCCGAGGAGCCGGCGTCCAGCAACAGCTTGCGGCCCCGGTATTCGATGTATAGGGACAGCCCATGCTCCGGGGTGAGGCCGCAGCCCTCCAGGGCGGTGTTTTCCATCAGAACAGTGACTTTCATGGGAAGCGCCTCCTTATTTTTATGCCCGCGTCAGGTCCCGGACCCACTTTCCGGAGCGCAGGCGGCCAATGCCCACGAAGAACTTGACCGCCTGTTCCAGGGGAAAGGCCAGATAGACCCAGAACACGGTGGTTTTCACCACCAGCCCGCACAGGGCGGCGTAGGGGATGGCCACCAGCCACAGGGGACCGGTGTCGATGAGGGTGGCCGCCTTCACATCCCCGCCCCCTCGGAGCACCCCTACAATATTCACCGTGTTGAAATCCTTCAGCGGCATGGCCAGCGCCATCATGGTCATCATCATGGAGGCCACCGCCGCCGCCCCGTGGGACAGCTTGAACAGGGGATACACCCAGAGGGGGGCAGCAAACAGGACGAAGGCCAGCAGCGTCCCGCCCAGCACCAAACCCTCCCCCACTGCCAGGGCGTTCAGCGCCTTGCCCACGTCCAGGAGCTTGTCCTGCCGGCCCGCGCCGATCTCCCGGCCGATGATGATGGCGGCTGTGGTGGACAGGCCGAAGGAGGCCACCATCACAATCTTCTCCACGTTGCCGGCGATGGTGTAGGCGGCCAACAGCTCGGTGCTGCCCGCCATGTGGCCCATGATGGTGGGGAACATGGAGGTTCCCAGCCCCCACATGGTCTCGTTGCACACCACCAGCCCGCCGTATTTCAGGAAGCGGCGGGTCATGTCCAGCCCGGGCCGGACCAGCAGCCCCAGCCGCACCTGGAAAAAGCGGTTTTTCATCATGTGCAGGACCACGATGGCCACCTCCAGCAGCCGGGCGGTGAGGGTGGCCATCGCCGCCCCCCGCACCCCCATGGCGGGAGCGCCCAGGTTGCCAAAAATCAGCACCCAGTTGAGGAAGGTGTTCACCGTCATGGACGCGCCCAGGATGTACATGCCCAGCTGGGGCCGCTCCATGCTGCGGTAGGCGGCTACATACATCATGGTAAAGGCGCTGCACACGTAGGAGACCCCGGCGATGGACCCGTATTGAGCGGCCAGAGCAATGACCTCGGGCTCGTTGCCGAAGAGGGACAAAAACTCCACCGGACACACCAGCAGCACCGCCGCGCACAGGGAGGACACCCCCAGCGCCACCCACAGGGCCACCCCCAGCACCCGGTTGATGGACTCCATCTCCTGCCTGCCCCAGTACTGGCTGATGAGGACGGAGGACCCGCTCTGCACCCCGAAGATGAACATCTGCACCGCGAACAGAGGAATGTTGGCCAGGGTCACCGCCGCCATGGGGGCCTCCCCCAGCATGCCCACCATAAAGGTATCCGCCATGCCCAGGGCGCTGGTGATGAGGTTTTGCAGCACGATGGGCAGGGACAGCAAAATCACCTGCCGGTAAAAACCGGGTTTCTGCTTCATGAACGCAAACATGGGAAATGGCTCCTTTGTACGATTATGATAATGTGGGAAACAGCTGCTCTTTGGCCGCCCGCAGCCCCTTGATCAGGGCGTCCACATCCTCCCGGGTGGTGTCACAGGAAAAGCTGATCCGCAGCGCCCCATCCAGCTGCGGCCTGGGCAGCTTGAGGGCGGCAAAGACATGGCTGGGCTTCCCCCGATGGCAGGCGGAGCCGGAGGACAGACACACCCCCTGGTCGCTGAGGAAGCGGACCACCACCTCGCTCTTGTAGCCGGGCAGGGTGATGGGCAGAATGTGGGGCGCGCCCCCGCGGGTGAGGACCTGGGCCTCCGGGACCTCCCGGGCCAGCCGCTCCACGGTGCAGGCTCTCAGCTCCGCCATGCGGGCGGTATCCGCCTCCATGGAGGCGGCCCCCAGCCGGGCGGCGGCGGCGAAGGCGGCAATCTGGGCGGTGGCCTCGGTGCCGGAGCGCAGGCCGCCCTCCTGTCCCCCGCCCCGGATGAGGGGGGGCAGCTTCAGCCCGCTCCGGACGTACAGCGCCCCCACCCCCTTGGGGGCGTGGATCTTGTGGCCGCTCACCGACAGCAGGTCCACCCCCAGCTCCTTGGGGGTGAAGGGCACCTTTAAAAAGCCCTGGACCGCGTCGCAGTGGAGCAGGGCGGGACAGCCCGCCGCCCTGATGGCCCGGGCCGCCTCCTTCACGGGGAGGACGGTACCCAGCTCGTTGTTTACCAACATCATGGATACCAGCACCGTGTCCGGGCGGAGGGCGGCGGACAGCTGGGCGGGGTCCAGCTCCCCCCAGCGGTCGGGCTGGAGACAGGTCACCTCATACCCCTGTCTCTCCAGCGCCTTGAGGGGTTCCAGCACAGCGGCGTGCTCGATGGCGGTGGTAACGATGTGTTTCCCCTGGCGGCGGTTCAGCTCCAGCGCCCCGCGGATGGCCCAGTTGTCGCTCTCCGAGCCGCAGGAGGTGAAGAAAACCTCCTCCGGCCGGCAGCCCAGGGCCGCAGCCGTGTCCGCCCGCCAGCCCTTCACCCGGCCGGCCGCCTGGCGGCCAAAGGCGTACTGGGAGGAGGGGTTCCCCCAGCCCTGGGTCATGGCCTCCACCGCCGCCTGAACGGCTTCGGGCCGCACCGGCGTGGTGGCGGCGTTGTCAAAGTAGTGGAGCATGGTGTCCGCCTCCCGAAAACAAATTCAATACCGGCTATTTTAAGCTGTCCCGATGGGAAAGTCAATAGGGATTTGCCCTTGCAAAGGGGCGCGTTTTTGTATATAATGGAAGCAAGAACGACCAAAGGAGTGGCGCGGGGTGAACCGAAACATCTGCTACATCGTGGGGGCCATGTCCCTCACACCGGACCTGCGGCCCTACCCCGTCCAGGGGGACTACGTCATCGCCGCCGACCGGGGGTTCGATTCCCTGGTGGCCTACGGGGTGCGGCCCGACCTGGCGGTGGGGGACTTCGATTCCCTGGGCCACCGGCCCAACCACCCCAATGTGATCCAGCTCCCGGCGGAAAAGGACGACACCGACATGGTCTTCGCCCTGCGCAAGGGGCTGGAGCTGGGCTACCGCCGCTTCGTCCTGCTGGGGGGCGTGGGCGGACGGCTGGAGCACACCTTGGGCAACCTCCAACTGCTGGACTGGTTGGCCTGTCAGGGCGGTCAGGGCTTCCTGGCGGGGGAAAAGACCGCCGCCACCTGCATCCGGGACGGTATGTCTGTCACCTTCCCGCCGTCTATGACCGGCTATCTGTCCGTCCTCTGCAACAGCGGCAGGGCAGAGGGGGTGGACCTGACAGGGCTGAAGTACCCTCTGAATGGGTATACCCTCACCGGCAGCTTCCCCCTGGGGGTGAGCAACCAGTTCCTGGGCCAGGAGGCTTCTGTGTCGGTGAAGCAGGGCAGTCTGCTGCTGATCTGGGAGGACAAAGGGGATTTTTACAGCAAACTGCCCAAGCTCTGGGCGGTTTGAGCTCCCAGTTTTGGGACAAAATATTCCATTTTTTCCTCTTGATTTTTTGAGCGCGCCATGGTATATTGATATACTCCCTTCGAGAGAGGAGGTGTCCGCTATGGGCGAGGCGGTCAAAATCGTCGCCAAAAACAGCAAAGCCTACCACGACTACTTCATTGAGGAGAAGTATGAGACCGGCATCGAGCTGGCGGGCACCGAGGTGAAATCCATCCGGCTGGGCAACGTGAACCTGAAGGATTCCTTCTGCCTGATCAAGGACGGGGAAATTTCTGTCCTTGGTATGCACATCAGCCCCTACGAGAAGGGCAACATCTTTAACAAGGACCCCCGCCGTACCCGCCGCCTGCTCATGCACAAGCGGGAGATTCTCCGCCTGTTCGCAAAGATCAAGCAGGACGGCTATTCCCTGATCCCCCTGTCCCTCTACTTCAAGGGCCCCCGGGTCAAGCTGGAAATCGGCCTGGCCAAGGGCAAAAAGCTCTACGACAAGCGGGAATCCGCCGCCCGGCGTGACGCCAAGCGGGAGATGGACCGGGCCATGAAGACCAGGAGCCGATGACCCACGCCTTTTCCAGTCCCGGACTGACCGTTCCAGACGCCTTCTGTGTCAACGAAGGCGGCGGCGGACGGGTCATTCATATCCAGAGGGCCGTCATTCGGGTGGAGCCTCCCCTGGGGAAGAGCCGGACCTTTTCTGTCCACGAGGCCGCACGCCTGATCGTCCACCGTCCCAAGGGCCGGAGCTTCGAAAACCTCCTGCTGGACGCCCAGGGCAAAACGCTGTGCAGCTTTGCCCGTATGGAGAAAAACGGCGCAGTCTTTCTCCAGTATCTGCTGGATCAGGGGGTGCCCTTCTACCACCCGGACGGCCAGCCGCTGGAGATCGTCCGCCCTGCAGGGACAGTTCCCAGCCTCCGGTTTACCCTTCAGCTCCGGCGCACCATCCCCGTGGGGACGTGGATCGGCCTGGGGTTTGGACTCGGGCTGGTGCTGCTCCTGGCGGGCGTACCCGTTACGGCTATGGTCAGCAGCGCCCACATAGAACGGAACCTGACCATCGTGCTTGGCATGGCGCTTCTCTCCATTGCCGCCCCCTGGGTCTGCGCGGTGGGAACGGGCCAGCTGTTTCCGCCGTTCCTGACCGTGGATGGCGAACAGGTTTGGGTGTACCGGGGACTGGGCCGCCGGGAGCTCCCCCTGGAGGAGATGGACTGCTGCCGCCTTCAGCACTCGGATGAGTGCTACGTGTTATACGACAAGCGGGGCAGGCCCGTGATCAAATTCAGCCCCAGAGAGGACTTCGCCCCCCAGTGGATGAAGTTCCTGACCAGTCACAAAATCAAGCTGTGCTCCGATCAGGGAGCATGAGGAAGGAAAGGAAGCCATGCCTGATACCAAACATCCCATCGTCACCATTGAGATGGAAAACGGCTCCGTCATGAAGGCGGAGCTCTACCCCGAGACGGCTCCCAACAGCGTGAACAACTTCATTTCCCTGATCCAGAAGGGCTTTTACGACGGCCTGATCTTCCACCGCTGCATCCCCGGCTTTATGATCCAGGGCGGCTGTCCCCAGGGCACCGGCATGGGCGGTCCGGGCTACTCCATCAAGGGGGAGTTCTCCCAGAATGGATTCCAAAATGACCTGGCCCACGACCGGGGGGTGCTGTCCATGGCCCGGGCCATGGACCCCGATTCCGCCGGCAGCCAGTTCTTCATCATGGTGGACCAGGCCCCCCACCTGGACGGCGGCTACGCCGCCTTTGGCAAGGTCATTGAGGGCATGGAGACCGCCGACGCCATCGTCTCCGGCAAGACTGACTGGAACGACCGGCCCCGGCAGAAGCAGGTCATGAAAAGGGTCACCGTAGACACCTTCGGCGTGGATTACCCCGAGCCGGAGAAGATTTAACCGTTTCTCCAGCCGCCCGCAGGGGCGGCTCAGACGGGGGCGTACCGGTTTCGACGGGGGCATAGAAGCAGGAAAAGCGAGCGGATGCGCCTAACATCCTAAAAATGGGCACTTATAAATTAAAGAACGACGATAACGTAGTTCTCGCCGCTGCTTGATGCGGCCGTCCTGCCCGGAAGGACCACGAGCCGGGTCTGGGCGTAGCCTAAGTGGTGCCCGTGCGTTCGGAAAGAGTTGACCGTTCCACGCATTATGACTCTACCAAGCCCAAGAGTGTGACGACCCACGCTTGAGTGAGGGAATGGAATCGATCGTCTGCGCTCGGAGAAGTTCCTGTGGAAGTGCTTTCGGACGGGAGTTCAACTCTCCCCGCCTCCACCACAATCAAAAGGTTCGAACCCGCGTCCGGGTTCAACCGTTCAAATCCGCAGTATCGCGGTATATAGAAGCACCTTCGGTATCGTACTCGACACATCGGGGTACGATGCCGGACAGTGCGACCCAGATTGTCCTCCCACCTATGCAGCCATTCAAAAATGGATAGAGGACAATCACGGTGTCAAAGTCAGCAAGTCAAGCGTCACTATGGTAAAAGACAAATGCGGGGCCTTGAAACTTGATTTTAAGGCCGGGAAGGAGCCGGATAGCGGTATTATAAAGACAGCAAAGGAAAGGCTTGTTTTAGAGGCATTTCGGGCGTTTGGCGTGGTGTAGTGCCTATGTATGTTGGGGCCGGGCGGTAGCTTCTACCACCCGGCCTTGCTTATACTTTGGCTTTGCGTTCTGGAAAAACGTTAGTAAAAAGTGTTACAAAAATGTTCGGAGAAGTCAGGGACATTTTAAGTGCCAACAAAAAAAGTGTTACAGGTGTTACAAAAAGTGTTACACTCTTTTTGACAGAAAGCCTTGTGTGGAGCGGGTTTGACAGTGCTGAGCTTATTTGTAACGGCTGTAACACTTTTTTTCAAAAACTTTCTACTGGAGCGAAGGGAGTATAATGTTTTCTTAATAATACCCCTTAAATGCCACTAATATCAAGGGATATTTAAAATTAGAAATCAATGTGTGCGTTATAATATAGAAGGGCTTGTAGATAGAAACGGCGGTGTAGCAGGCTCGGTGTGGCATGTGTGGCGGTATAGTATAATTAGAGGGATTATTAAAAAAATTTAATTATTCAAGAATAGAGATAGGGGTAGGCATTGCCTACCCCTATTTCTATTTGCGTACATATTTTAATAAAAGCGATTGTATGTAATTACGATTTAGCTCGGGCTCGTATGCTGATTTCCAATCCTTGTTCGCTAAAATTTCATCCAGAGAAATTATCTCTCCGTTCTTAATTTTTTCACACAAGATTACATAGTTTGTTTCCCGTAGCATACGCTCTATATCTCTTTTTTGATACATACATGCTAATTTCCATTCCTTATTTGCTATGATTTCGTCCAAAGAAGTTATCTCTCTGTTCTGAATTTTATCACATAAAGCCGAACAATCTTGCTTTGCTAAGTCTGCCATACATCTGCCTTTGTCTTTCAGTTTTTTCGCATACACCGGATTTTTCAATAGTTTACGATATTCTTTTATACCGCGCAATTCATTGTATGCAATTTCCTCCCTGTCTAGTTTTGCGATTGCTTCCCGAAAAAGGCGGTCAAGCGATTTCCCACCATTTTTCGTCACGAAATCCCTTCCCTTTAGCCAGCTTTCTTTATTCTCATTGTAACGCTCCATATAATCAGTTCCGGCAAGGGTTACAACATCTTCGGGGGCATACTGAATCTTGTTTTCATACTTGATGTGCGTCAGGTATGACAAACTGTTAGGGTAACTGTACCGGCCCGGGCGGGGCTTTTCGATAACTTCCGGGGGAACGCCGATATATTCCGCAATTTCTTCCAGTGTGGCCCCGTGCGAGGGTTCAAGTCTTGCAACAATGTGATAGTGCGGTTTGGTGGCATCAGTGCTATTGTGGTATTCTTTCGACTTTGAATCAGCCTTTTTCTCGCCCTTGTGTTCTATAGCGTACATTTCCTTTACCTTCACGCCGTTGTCCTCTAAACGCTTTTTAATGACTTCGGCAATTGCTTTGCAGTCCCCTAATGCGGCAAGCTCTTTTTCCGGCCAGTTGTAATGCGCAGGGTCATAATCACTTGCAAGCATAAAAAAGGATAAATTAGCATTTAATCTCGCCATTTTTTGCCTCCTTATAATGTTTTGAATTTTTACTGTGGATTGGTTTCCCCTACCGCCGGGGAAACCAATCCATATCGTCCTGTTGATTTTCTAACTGCTTCTGTGCTTCTTCTTCATCCCTTTTTTTGAGCATCATTTTCAGCTTCGCCATGCCGCTTAATGTATCTGTCTGCGGGGCTGTCGCGCTCTGTGTGGGCTGTTTCGCTTCGGGGATACTATTTTCCCCTTCGGTCCTCTCTGCTGCCGTAGACGGCGTTGTAGGGGGTTGCTGCGCGGGGCTGGGTACTTCTGCTCTAATATCCTGTTGCAATCCGCGAATCACGGAATCAACCTTGTTTCTCACCGTCTGGACATCCACGGACTTTATTACCGGGGTATGTGTCATTTCTGTGTTCCATCCGCTCTGTGAGAAGGCGGGCGGATCGTCCTTGCTTTCCGTTGCATGACTGCGCTGCTCTGCCATCCGCAACCGCTCTTTGGCCTTTTCGTCCAGTTTTTCCCGCAACGCTTTCACCCCATAGGCATCACCCAAGGTATAGGAACGCGCTTTATACTTCCTGTCCGCGCCCTCCATGTGGTCCGGAACGTCCACAAGTTCATAGGAAATATACTTGTCATGCTGCCGAGAAGTACCATACCGGGCCTTTACTCCTTCATCCTCCAAGGCTTCCAGAAAATCATCCTCAGAAGTTGCGTTCTCCATGGCAATTCGAATCCGCTCGCGCAAATCGTCCTTCCAGATATACGCCGCCGCGCCGCCGTTCTCTGCGGCATCCTCGTTTTCTTCCTCTAACGCACGTTCCGTCTGTGTAAACTTGTCCTTCGCCTTTTTGCCGTTGTCCAGCGTGATATGCCTACCCGCTACCCGGTTGAAGTTCTCCTTGACATATCCAAATTTCGTCTGCTCGTCCGTACAGCCTTTATATTCCATGCTGTCAACATTACTAACAAGGATATGGACATGCAGCTTTCCGCCTTTCCCGTCATTCTGTACGAAAATAGCGGCTTTCCGATTGGGATAGGCTTCTTCAATAAACTCCTGCGCCATTTCCAACGCCAAATAGGCAGAATCTTCGCCCTGTGGGTTAAGTTCCTTTTCGCTGAACGATACAACGATTCTCCGCACCTGATTTTTGTTCCTGCCGGAAGCCCGCTCCCATTCCTCGGCCATTTGATTTTCAAACGGTATCACGTCATCAGGCAGCATACCCACGCCGCCAATGAGCAAATTCCGCTTTGCGTGTCCGTTGTGGCCTCGTCCGTTTCCTCTCGCATATTGGATAGCGGCTCTTCCGTTTCTTGTGTGGGAAATTCTGGTATATGCCATAATGTTTGCAAATTCCTCAATCTGTGTATCAAACCTGTCCATGATTCCATTGATTGTTTCCGGGGAAAAACCTTTGCATTCTTCCACAATAGACTGCCGTATGTTCGCCAACTCCAGAACGCTAATTTTTCCTTCGGCAAACTTGTTTTCCAGATGCTTAAGCCTTGTCTGTTGGTTGTAATTTACGCCGATTCGGCGAAGCTCTGTCCTCATGCCGGAAAGTTCAGTGTAGATGTTGCCAAGCAGTTCTTTTATGGTTTCGCCCTGTTCCCCGTCTACATACTGCACCCCGTCAAGATACTTTTTCCAACTATCATCAAGAAGACGTCTTATAATCTCCGCTGTGGAGCAGCCGCCGCTTTTCGCCAGATTGTCAATTTTTTCTTTCTCCCTGAGCGGTAGCCGGATTGTAACCTGTATCAGCTCGTTTTCATCTTTCATGTAGTTTCCTCCATTTCTGAATTTAAGCGCAAAAAAGCCTGACATTCCTCTCTGTGAAATGTCAGGCTTACAAAGACAAAAACACCCAGCGTTTGACATTAACAGAGAAATTATCTGGTTTCTTCGCAATTATAACTCTGTAACTGTTGTTTGCTAGTCAAACTCTGTAACTGTTGTTTGTGATTGAAAACTATGTAATTGTTGTTTGTGATTAAAACACATAGCGGAGTTCCGCTCTTGACATGTGCGGCCTTGTGTTAGTCGGAAGCAAACCCCGTATGTTCGGAATTGTTGTCTGCCGCTCCCGCCGCAAACAATAATTCCTCTCGTGATTATCCTACCACACAATCCCGCGCATGTCAAGAGCCCAAAAGCGAGCGCAAGTAACTGGTTTAGAGGCGCGCCTCTCAAACCCTACTTGCCGGGGGACACGTACCGTTTCCCCTCGGAACCCCTTCTTTTGCGGAAATGCCCTATTGCATTTCCTTGTCAAAACATATATAATAATAGCGGACAACAAAAAAGGCAGGCCGGAAGGGTGCTGGTAACACCCGTCCGGCCCTATGCAGGAGAAATGGCCTCTCCCACACAGCAGATATAACTGCGCCCGTTTTTCATTATACCCCGTTCCATGCGTTTTATCAAGGGGGAGAATGTGGCTGTGCGCTTGTTAGCGGTGTAGGGAATTTGAAATCCCTGCGCCGCTTTTGTTGTCTCACACGGGAAAGCCTGTGGGGGCCGGGAATGGAAGTACCACCCCCAACGGCTGAACCGTTGAGACAGTTGAACCTACCGTCTGGCGCGGCGGTTCAAAATACAAACAAGTGCGAGGAAGAAAATATGAAAAGAAAAACAATGGCGCTCATGTTGGCACTGTCTATGTGCCTATCCTTACTGTCTGCCTGTGGTTCTGGCAACACGGCAACGGATGATAAACCACCCGAATCCGAGAATGTTGTCAGTTCCACAGAGCAGCCGGAGGAAAGCGAAAAGCCGGAGGAATCCAAGGAGCAGCCGGAAGAATCCGAGGAACCCAAGGAGGAAGAGCCGGAGGAATCAGAGGACCCAAAAGAGGAAAGCAATGTGGGAACGGAACTTCTTGCGCTTTTGCAGGAGGAATGGAATAATGGCTTTGTCGAGGGCGAGGGGCCGAGACATACTTATTATGATGCTACCGATAGAAAAGCCTTTATCCATAACGGAGTTGTCTATATACACGGTGTAGAAGGTTATGGCGGTGTAGACGTCTTTTGTTCTTATGACATTGCCACAAAAGAATTCAAGGAACTTGTTTCACCGGATACAATCGGCTGGGGTCAATGGTCTCTTCATTTTATGGACGGCAATTTTTATTTTATGGGATTTACGTTTGGGGATGGTGAGAATTCCGTAGGGGCAAGAATGTATGATTGTAACGGCACAGCTCTTACAACTGCTTATCTCGGCGATCTATCCTATTATTTTTTTGAAAAGGGCATTTTAGCACAAAGCATGTGGGGCAACACCTTTTCCTTTTTGACCCATAATCTTGAGGAAGTGACCGAGATTCCCGCCCCACAGCGTGAAGTTGAACATGGACTGAAAGAGGATGTGTATTTGGGTATATACAACATGTTCGCTGCTGACGGGACAGCATATGCGCGGGGTGATGAATCTCATCTTTACCGTTTCAACGCAGATACTTGCGAATGGGAAGATACGGGCAATGTTTCGGACTTTACGAATCAAGTCGGTAGTTTTTGCGGGAAATACGTCACACGGAGAGACGGCATTTATGACTATGCCGCAGGGGAGCAGGTTTTGGAATATGGGGAATTGTATCCCGCTGTAAGTGAATGGGGGCATGATAATCTTTGCTACTTTGGGGGAGACAAATACCTTGGTGTTAAAGACAGTGAATACAGATGGGTAAACTTAAAGGATTTGAGCATGTCTGACCCGCTGCCATTCCCGGATGTACACAGAAGCAATCTCGTCATTTTGGATGACACCTATTGTGTATATGAAGACCAGTATGGCTGGTTCCTGTGGAATTACAACACAGGTGAAGAAGAAACGATTGTGATGTTTGAACAGTAAGCCGCACCCGCGCTCATGTGGACGCAATATGTCAATCTAACTTATTCACAAAACGTTAATGAATATACCGTCAAAATAGCTTGACAAAAAGTTATTTTGACGGTATAATTTTATTGTCAGGATAACTATAGTTTGTTTGATGATTGGAGGTGCTTTTGTGGGGAACTATTACAGCTATATGCGGATTTCTACCGACACGGAGCGGCAGAACTTCGGCAGACAGGAAAAAGCTCTAAAGAAGTATGCCGAGGAAAAGGGCATTGAATATCTGATTGAATTTGCGGAAGAAAAGTCTGCAAAGAATTTCACGGACAGAAAGCAATTTAACAAGCTCGACAAGCTATTGCAAAGCGGTGACACGGTTGTTTTCAAGGATTTATCCCGGTTTACACGTGAGGCCGAGAACGGCTACAAGAAGTATATGGAATGGCTTGAACGGGGCATAAACATTATTTTTCTGGACAATCCCACCATATCAAGCGACTATATCCGGCAAATGATGAATACAGCAGAAAGTCAGGATTTAGTTACAAAGACCGCTATGGAAGGTATTATAAAGCTGCTTTTGATTGTGGAGCTTGACAGGGCGGAGCAGCAGAGGCGTTATATCTCAAAGGCTATAAAAGACGGTATCGCGGCAAGCGACAAGGGAAGCGGACGTAAAAAAGGCTCGCTGGATAAAATGACCGATGAATTAAGACGTGATTTAGAGCTTTACATGCACGACAGGACAATTACACAAAAAGCCGTTATGGAAAAGCATGGTATTAGCCGGAACACGCTAAAGAAGTATGTAATGAGGCTTGCAGAGGGATAAAGCGGGGGTAGCACAGGGGCGAAAGGCTGTCAAGGCACCGGCTTCGCCTCGCCTGCGGCGGCCTTGACAGCCTTTCACCCCTGTGCTCTTGTGTAATCAAGAGGTGTTGACACACCTCCGGCCAAAGAGGCCCAGCAGAAATTTTGAGACATACGAAAACCACCAAACAGGAAAGGAGCGAATTACAATGGCTAACAAAATGAAAGAGTTCAAGCGAAATCCGGGAAATATCGCCTTTTGCTACTATCGTTATAGCTCTGACGCACAACGGGACGTTTCCATTGACCAGCAGCGGCAAGCGGCCCATGAGTACGCAGAAAAACACGGCTATATCATTCCCCCTGGCTGTGAATTTGAGGATAGAGGTATCACGGGAACTACAATAGAAAGACCGGGATTGCAGCACATGCTTTATGAGGCAAAGCATAAACGCCCCGCCTATTTGATTCTCTGGAAGCTCGACAGGCTTTCCCGTGAAATACATGATTCATTTTTTATTGACGCACAATTACAAGATTCGGGCGTTCAAATCGTTACTGTAGGTGAGCCGCTTCCAGATGATAGCCATATGCGCTATGTGATACAGGCGTTATATGCTTCTATGGCGCACAACTTCATTGAGAACCACCGCAGCAACGTTATGAGAGGGCAAAATTTTAACGCTGAAAATGCATTGTATAACGGCGTAAAAATTTTGGGTTATATTGGGAAGCCGAATGAAAAGTATGAAATTGACCCGGAAACCGCGCCGATTGTTCGGAAAATCTTTACTAATTATGTGGAGGGGAAACCCCTTCAAAAAATAGCGAATGAGCTAAACGAAAGCGGGCTTAGGAGTATTCGGGGCAATAAATTTGTTGTGAACTCGCTAAATATGATACTTCGAAACAGGGCGTACATAGGCGAATATAGATGGGGTGAGCATGTCATACCGGGCGGAATGCCTCAAATTATTAGTGTTGAGCTGTTTGACGCTGCCGACAAGAAGCTAACAAAGAATAAGCGGGGCGGCACAGGTGCGGCGAGGAAGTTAAACCCAGAAGAAACTGATTTCTGGCTCACAGGTCATATATATTGCGGTGAATGTGGTGCCACTCTTCATGGTATATCTGGGACGAGTAAAACCGGGAAAATCTACTACTATTATTCCTGTTTGAATCACCAGAAAAAAGCGTGTAAAATGGGAAATCAGCGAAAGGAGAAACTTGAAACAATCGTAAGATATACCCTTGACCGAATACTTGAAGATTCTACATTAAGGCTAATTATCGCAAAGCTGTGTTTCGACTATTACGCAGATAGCAAAAGTGATGATAAGGGGGCATATCTGGAATCACTGAAAAGCAAGCTGAAAGACGTTGAGGGCAAATTGCAAAACTTTGTAAAAGCCATTAGCGCGGGAATTTTCAATGAAACAGTCCAAGAGGCCATGAACGAATTAGAAGGCCAGAAGCGTATGTTGAAAGAGCAGATTGAAGCGGAAGAACTTCGGGAAAAGTACGATATAAAACTTAATGATATTGTGAAATTCTTCGAGAGCTTTGTTGGGAATCTGGATGATAAAAAGCTGAGGGAATATGTCCTTGACATTTTTGTTGACAAGATATATGTTTATAAAGAGAGAATGGTTATCACGTTCCATTTCACTGATGATAAGCAGGAATTGTCTTATGAAGATACTCTTGAAATGATAGAGAATCACAGGTATCTAATGGATTGCGTGAATGACCCGGAAGCACATGTTGAAGACAATCCGGTTGCAGCAAAAATGAGGGAAAGCCTTATCAGTGTGGGAGGCACAGACCCCAATTTTTTTCCGTAAAGGGTTCGAACACTTTTGGGTTGATTCCACCATGATAAAAGCCTTGTGCCGCAACAGGTACAAGGCTTTTTCTGTGCTTATTTTTGGCTGTTTTCCCTTATGTTTTCCCTTTACAGATTGGAAATGCCCTTAATGTACTGTTCCATTCGGTCAGCGCTGGCCTGTTTCATCTCCTCTGTGACATGCCCATACACGTCCAGCGTAAAGGCAGCGGCGTGGTGGCCCAGATTGCCCTGGACAGTCTTGATATCATCCCCAGCCCGGAGGGACGCAACTGCAAAGCTGTGCCCTTATGGCATAATAAGGACAAATCGGAAAACCCTTGTGTTGCAACGGGTTAGCGGTTTGTCCTTATTCTTTTTCCACTAAAAACGGCCCTCAAATGGGGCCTGCGGGAGGGGGTGAAAAACCAAGGCTGCACTTAAAGGACAAATTTTTCAGACCACGAAGGAGGTTAAAATGGGAGCCTGGGGCATCACCGTAAGGCAAAGTGACGATGGCCTAGACCTGCTGGACACTATTGTGGCAGAACAATTGAGAAACGTAAATTTTACTGTTTTCAATGTGTCGGAGGCCATTACACTTTTGAACCAAACCATTCAAGAGGAAATCGAGCAATACAAGCAGAAGCCGCCGTCGAAGATCACAGATTTCTATATCAGCGAAACGCTTATGCACGACTTTATCAATGCGGCACTTCTTGTTGCAGAGTGTCTCTACGACTATTATCAGACCGGTGAATTGGTCGTCTATGATTATATCGGTGAGAACTACGATCCGGTTGAGTACCATATCAAAAACTTCATTGTCACAGAAAATGATTTGCCGTCCCTTTTGACAGAGCTGGAAAACGTCCAGAACCCGGAGCATTGGAAATATCAGGGATGGGCGAACGAGAAAATCCTTCAGCAGTGGCTGGCGCATATCCAGTCTGTCCAGCAGACCTTAAAAGAACACACATAGGAAGGAGGCCCAGCATGGCAGATTTACAGGCGGCGCTTTCGGAGGCTGTCAAGCTGAACCGGAGCATTTCGCAGTTTCTCAAATTCTCTACCTACACGGACTATGACGATCTGAGCGGCCTTGACATTGATTTTACCGATGGCGAGCAGCTTCTTCTTTGGGAGGAACTGCGGCGCATCACGGACAAGCTGGCGGACGTGGAGGAATACATTTCCTACCTTAACCGGCCCATCACGGAGGTCAGCCGTCTGCGGAAAGGGACCGCCGGGAAGTACCGCACGGCGAAGGGCCGCTACTACGATTGTTGCAGCAGCATCGAGGCCCTGGTAACGGACGAATACCACGATGTCCCCTACTGGACCCGGACTACCGTGGAACACAACGGAGAGGACTACTACCTCGTTGGCTACAAGGGCCTCCCCATGGAGGGGCTGCGCGTCCGTGTGAGATCGGCAGCATAATCCATCAGAGAAGCCCACCCGCAACTGACTAGGCCTTGTTTGAAAAATAGCAAGGAGTAGGCTAAATCAACAAAATAGCAATAGAAGCCAAGTAAACGAAGGCAAGAAAAGAAGCATCTAACTTGTCATATCTGGTGGCAATTCTGCGAAACCATTTAAGCTTTTGGAAGAAGCATTCAACCAAATGGCGCTCTTTGTATAACCACCAATCTACCGGCCATGGCTCAGAAACATTGCTCTGCGGCGGGATCACATAGCAGGCTCCTTGTTCTGAAATGTAAGTTCGAATATTCTTTGCCCCATAAGCACGATCTGCCAATACATTACTACCTCTGATCGTGACCTTTTCCAGCAGTTCAACGGCATGGACTGAATCATGGGCATTCCCCGCAGACAGCATAAATTCAACCGGGTTCCCCAGCCCGTCCACAATTGCGTGCAGCTTTGTATTTAACCCACCTCTGGTTCGCCCAATTGCCTTATTCGCCGTTTTTTCCCCCTCCATTGGCGCTTTCGTGAACCTTAACGCAAGTAGAGTCCAAACTCAGATTTTCCATATCTGCATCTTCGGACAAGGCGTGAAATATCGCTTCCAATGTACCATCATCCCGCCATTTGGCAAATCGGGCATAAACGGACTGCCAGGGGCCATACACCTCCGGCAGTTCCCGCCACTGCGCTCCGCTGCGGGCAATCCATAGCATTCCATTGAGCATTTTTCGGTCTTCTTTCCGAGGCCGGCCTCGTTTCCCTGTCTTTGGGGGTGGAAGCACTGCTTTCACTCGTTCCCATTGTCCTTTTGTCAATTCATATCTCTTCATTCCTCTATTTTCGCACTTACCATCGATTTGTGCAATATTTATTTTTCAAACAAGCCCTAACAATCAGCTGAGGGCGAGCTTTTTGCGTTTACGAACAAACCAACAAGCGGCAGGAGCATGAGCGCCCCGGTGACTATTATGGTCGCCGGGGCGCTTTTTTGTTTCTCCGCACATTGCAAAGGAGGCAATCACCATGCCGTCAAATCTGAATCTGGACTACTACTACGGGACCGAAGCGGACCAATACAGCTTTTACCGTATCCCCAAGACCTTGCTCACCGACCCCCGGTATAAGAGCGTTTCCATTGAGGCCAAGGTCCTCTACGGCCTTCTGCTGGACCGGATGGGACTGTCAGTGAAAAACGGCTGGATGGACGGGGATAAGCGCGTCTACATCTACTTCACCCAGGAGGACGCTATGAACCTCATGAGCTGCGGGAAGGACAAGGCCACGAAGCTGTTCCGGGAGCTGGACAAGGACGGCATCGGCCTGATCGAGCGGAAGAAGCAGGGCCAGGGACGGCCCACGCGGATTTACATCAAAAACTTCATTCTGCCCCCGGAACCGGGCCAGCCCCAGCAGCCGGAACAGGCACCGCCGCCCCCGGCTTCTCAGACTGCGGAAAATCAGCAGTCAAGACCGCTGGACCGTGCCGCACTCTTGACTGCGGAAAAACCGCAGTCTGCACCGCTGGAAACGCGCGGTCAAGACGGCGGTTTTTCCGCCCCTAATAAGACTGAGAGAAAGAAAACTGAACTGAACGATACTGACCCATCCATCTTTCCCCCTACCCTCGCCGTCGCAAGCTCCGCATCCTTCGCTTCGCCGCAAGCGGCAAAGCTCACTCGCTGCGCTGCTCCGTCTCTCCCCACCGCAAACGCTCCGCTGGTTTGCGGCGGGGACTCCGGTCGGCCCAAGAGCCGGATGAGGATAGATGAGATGGATAGATACCGAGAGCTGATAAAAGAAAATATCGACTTTGACCTCCTGCTCCAAGAGCATCCCTACGATGAGGAAACGCTGGAGGGCTATGTGGAGCTGATGGTGGAGGTCTGCTGTTCCCGGCGGGACTTCATCCGCATTGCTGGCGAGGAAATGGCTATCGGTGTGGTTAAGAGCCGGTTCCTGAAGCTGAACCATGAGCATATCGCCTATGTTCTGGACAGTCTGAGCCAGAATACCACGCTGGTAAAGAACATCAAGGCGTACACCCTAGCTGCGCTCTACAACGCGCCCACAACCATCAGCCAGTATTACGCATCCCTGGTCAGTCACGATCTGGCCCAGGACGCCGCTGGAATATAACAACTGGACAGACGAAGGAGGATTTTCTGTATGGCAAACAAAATCGACATTCTGGTGATAGAACCCTGTGAGGCTCCCCGCCCTGCCCAGGTGGAGGATACGCTGGAAGCCTTTCAGCAGATTGTGGGCGGCCGGGTGCTATCTGCCCCAGCGGGTCATGCTGATCTGCAACGGTGAGGGCAAGAACATGAAACTCATGCCCAACCGGGAGAATCCCACGGACAGCGGGGACTTTATCGCCGGGACGTTCCTGCTGTGCGGCTTTGAGGGGGAACACTTTACCTCCCTGACCCCTGCCCAGCAGCGGGAATTTGAAGCCTACTTCGCCACGTCCGGCCCGGAAGGAGGCGATAAGGATTGACCAACCGCCATCTGCTCCGCCGCCTGCTGGTCCCGCCTTAGTAGATAGCGGCCCATGATAATTCAAAACAACGGAAGGAGGCAAAATGAGCATCAAATTTCCCAATCTAAAGCGATTCTTTTCTCTGTTCCTGGCGGCGGTGATGATGGTCAGCCTTTTAGCGGTCAACGCCCATGCCGCCAATGCCAACAAGATCACCGACTACGGCGACGCCTACGGCCATTGGGTGTCAACGCCGATATGAAATTGTAAGAAAACGCCGAAGAAATTTTGTTGTTTTTCGGCGGTAAGGGGGGGGGGGGGACAAAATCAAGCGTTTCCTTGCTCAAAAAGAGTGTTCACGATTTGCTGCTTCTGGCGCATAAATTCCTTGCGTTCTTTCAGGCGGTAAGACTCGCCCTTGATGTTGATAACGGTGCAGTGATGCAGGACACGGTCCAGGATGGCGGAGGCGATGGTGACGTCGGCAAAGACCTCGTTCCACTGGGAGAAGGTCTTGTTGGAGGTAAAGACGGTAGACGTTTTTTCATACCTTCTGGCAATCAACTGGAAGAACAGGTTTGCGCCCTGGATGTCCATGGGGAGGCAGCCGATCTCGTCGATGATAAGCATCCTGTACTTGGCGAGAACCTTGAGCTTGTCCGGCAGACGGTTCTCAAAATGAGCCTTTTTCAGCTGCTCAATAAGCTGATGGCAGTTGATGTAGCAGGTGGAAAAGCGATGCTGTGCCGCCACAAGGCCCAGGGCGGAGGCCAGATGGGTCTTGCCCACGCCGGGCGGGCCAAGGAAGACCACATTCTCCCCGTTTTCCAGGAAGCGCATGGTGGCCAACTCATCGATCTGACGCTTGTCGATGGAGGGCTGGAAGGAGAAATCGAAGTCGTCCAAGGTCTTCTTGATGGGGAAGCCAGACATCTGGATCTGCTTCTCATAGGCCCGTCTCCGCTTGGATTTGGCTTCTTCTGAGAAAATGTGATCCAAAACCTCCACAATGTTGAGCTTGTCCGCCACCGCCCGTTCCAGGTAATTGTCCAGAATCTCCAGGGTGTTTTTCATCTTAAGGCTTTCCAGGTTTTCCCTCAGCCTGTCCATAGTAAATTCACTCATACAGCACCTCGTCATATCTGGATAAATCAGAGGGCTTCAAGGGGAAATCTATCACTTTGCCCTGTTCCAGCAGAACATTTTCCGCATCTATTGTCTGTTTCAGCGTAAGCCTTCTATAATGCTGAGGATTGACAACCATGTCCTTTCTCTGATACGATATTCGGTGCAGAGCGATCTGCTTTCCCTCGTAATACGCAGCCAGCATACTGTCGAGGGCCACGACTGCCACATCTTTGCCGATATACTCCGCTGGCACGGAGTACTGATTGCCGGCGTACGAGATGAGGCAGTCTTTTTGTACTCGCCTCAGGTTGATTTTGTCGATAATGTACTCGCGGGAGAGAGGGCTCAGCCCCTCTTTTTTCAACCGCTCAAAGGGAATCTCGTTGGTGGTGGCGTGGACTTTCCCATTGACCTTATTGCACCAGGCCAGGGCCTGTCCGTTCAAGTCCGCCAGACTGTTGTACTGGATCCCCACCATGAAATTATCTCTGACAAACTGAACCGTCCGCTCCACTTTCCCCTTGGTCTGACCCCGGTAGGGCCGGCACAGAATTGGCTTGAATCCATAGAATCCCGCGAAGTCCTCAAACTGCCGGTTTAGCGTGGAGTCCTCCTGCTTCAAAAGCCGCTTGATGACTACCTGCTTTTGGATGGCTCTTAGCGGCTTTGCCGCTTAGAGCCATCGCATCCCCCTTGCGGGGACATGTTATCATACAGAATCTCCTCCGGGTAGCCTCCGAAATACCGAAACGCGTTCTGATGGCACCGTATCAACGTGTTTGTGCTCATATCCGTTACGAACTCGATGTACCGCATCCTTGAGTACCCCAGTATCATGAGAAAACAGTACAGTTTTTTCCACTTCCCATCCTCGTACACCAGGTGATCCTCGAAGAATCCCCAGTCCATCTGCCCTTGCTTTCCTGGCATCGTCTCAAACCGCACCGTTGCCTTCTCATTCAAGTCCATCTTCCGGCTGCTCACATACGCCTTGACAATACTGTAACCTCCGTCAAACCCCATCTTCCGTGTCAGCGCCAATGATAAAATGAAAGAAAACGCCGAGGAAAAAATGTAGTTTTGTGGCGGAGAGGAGGGAAAAAAGATAGACTTCCAATCAGGGCGAGAAAGAGCCCGGAAAGGGAGTCAGGAAATGAAAGGAGCACAGTGGATGGATATCCGAAGCGACAGACAAAAAGGGCTGAGCTATGTGGAGCTGGGCCGGAAGTACCACATGGACCCGCGGACAGCAAAGCGGTACGCGGAATCGCCGCAGAAGCCGGAGTACACATTGAGCGAACCCAAGCCAACAAAGATGGACCCGTACAAGCAGATCGTGGACGAGTGGCTGGAAGAGGCGCCGTATTCAGCGCTGCGGATCCTGGAGAAGCTGCGGGAGATGGGATTTGACGGGGGCTACAGCATCGTCAAGGCGTATGTGAGCAGCCGGAAGATGGACTTGAATGAGAAAGCAACAGTGCGGTTTGAGACGATGCCGGGGAAGCAGGGGCAGATGGACTGGGGATTCTTCGAGGATCACCTGGTATACGAGGACGGAAAGTGGAAGAAGCTGTATTGCTTTCTCATGATTCTGGGGTATTCGCGGATGCGGTATATCGAGTTCGTAACGGATATGAGCACAAACACGTTGATACGGTGCCATCAGAACGCATTTCGGTACTTTGGAGGATACCCTGAGGAGATTCTGTACGATAACATGTCCCCGCAAGGGGGATGCGATGGCTCTAAGCGGCAAAGCCGCTAAGAGCCATCCAAAAGCAGGTAGTCATCAAGCGGCTTTTGAAGCAGGAGGACTCCACGCTGAACCGGCAGTTTGAGGACTTTGCGGGATTCTATGGATTCAAGCCCATCCTGTGCCGCCCCTACCGGGGTCAGACGAAGGGGAAAGTGGAGCGGACGGTGCAGTTTGTCAGAGATAATTTCATGGTGGGGATCCAGTACAACAGTCTGGCGGACTTGAACGGACAGGCCCTGGCCTGGTGCAACAAGGTCAATGGGAAAGTCCACGCCACCACCAGCGAGATTCCTTTTGAGCGGCTACAAAAAGAGGGGCTGAGCCCTCTCTCCCGCGAGTACATTATCGACAAAATCAACCTGAGGCGAGTACAAAAAGACTGCCTCATCTCCTACGCCGGCAATCAGTACTCCGTGCCAGCGGAGTACGTCGGCAAAGATGTGGCAGTCGTGGCCCTCGACAGCATGTTAGCAGCATATTACGAGGGGAAGCAGATCGCTCTGCACCGAATATCGTACCAAAGGAAGGACATGGTTGTCAATCCTCAGCATTATAGAAGGCTTACGCTGAAACAGACAATAGATGCGGAAAATGTTCTGCTGGAACAGGGCAAAGTGATTGATTTTCCCTTGAAACCATCGGATTTGTCCAGATATGACGAGGTGCTGTATGAGTGAATTTACCATGGACAGGCTGAGGGAAAACCTGGAAAGCCTTAAGATGAAAAACACCCTGGAGATTCTGGACAATTACCTGGAACGGGCCGTGGCGGACAAGCTCAACATTGTGGAGGTTTTGGATCACATTTTCTCAGAAGAAGCCAAATCCAAGCGGAGACGGGCCTATGAGAAGCAGATCCAGATGTCCGGCTTCCCCATCAAGAAGACCTTGGACGACTTCGATTTCTCCTTCCAGCCCTCCATCGACAAGCGTCAGATCGATGAGTTGGCCACCATGCGCTTCCTGGAAAACGGGGAGAATGTGGTCTTCCTTGGCCCGCCCGGCGTGGGCAAGACCCATCTGGCCTCCGCTCTGGGCCTTGTGGCGGCACAGCATCGCTTTTCCACCTACTACATCAACTGCCACCAGCTTATTGAGCAGCTCAAGAAGGCCCATTTTGAGAACCGTCTGCCGGACAAGCTCAAGGTTCTCGCCAAGTACAGGATGCTTATCATCGACGAGGTCGGCTACCTCCCCATGGACATCCAGGGCGCAAACCTGTTCTTCCAGTTGATTGCCAGGCGATATGAGAAGACGTCCACCGTCTTTACCTCCAACAAGACCTTCTCCCAGTGGAACGAGGTCTTTGCCGACGTCACCATCGCCTCCGCCATCCTGGACCGTGTCCTGCATCACTGCACCGTCATCAATATCAAGGGCGAGTCTTACCGCCTGAAAGAACGCAAGGAATTTATGCGCCAGAAGCAGCAAATCGTGAACACTCTTTTTGAGCAAGGCAGCTGCTGATTTTGTTACCTACCACCGCCGAAAAATGACAAAATTTCTTCGGCCTTTTCTTACAATTTCATATCGGTGTTGACATTCGGACAAGTCATCCAATGCGGCACAAATGCAACGGGAAGATCGCGGCTTTCCTCTTCCGGGCGGGCAATGCGTCCGGTGATAACCTCCCCTTCGCCCGTTACAAAGCGGTCATTCCCGCCGCCTTCGATTACAAAGACGGGCGCGGGATCAACGGGCATATTCTTTCCGGCAACCGTCCTGATCCAGTCGATTTCACGCCCGCACCCCCGGCAAATGCTCATTCTGAACGCCCCCGTTCTTCTGTGGCCGCCTGCGCCAGCCACCACGCCGGATTATTCCGGCACGCCTCATTCGGGCAAGCGTCGCAATCTGTGGCGGCGCACCCCGCGCAATACTGCTTCTGGAAAGCCTGATCCCACGGGGCTTCTAATACGGGCAATTCCCGAAGGAAGGCCGCCAACACCTGCGGGCTTTCCGTGATCCGTTCATACTGTGTCACGGTCTTAACCTCCCTTCCCAGCCGTGGCCGCCGTCCGGCCCCGCCGCTTGAAATGCTCCTGAACGGTTGCTTGCGCCCGCTCCGCTTTGTAGATTTCCCTTTGCCTGCTGTCCAGCTCCCCGACGTAGCCGCGCTTTAACTCGTTGTAGATCGTCGCCGTATGCACGCCCAGCCGCGCGGCAATTTCAAGCGGGCGATCCCCGCGGGCGTGCCACACTTCGATTTTCTGCCGATCTTCAAACGTCAGGTATTTTTACCTTCCCGCCATGCTTTTTCACCCCTCTTATTGACATTTTCCGCGCTTCATGGTATAAAAAAATAAATGCGGAAGAACTCTCCCGCCCCGCTTTGGGGGCTTCGTGTTCTTTCGCATTTAATATTACAACCTACGCCGCCGAAAATTTTTTCAAAAAGGGGTTGCTTTTTTCTTCCGGACGTGGTATTATACATAAGCTGTCTGGTACAGAGTACCAATTTCCGGGTGTGGCGAAGTTTGGTATCGCGCTTGAATGGGGTTCAAGAGGCCGCTGGTTCGAATCCAGTCACTCGGACCAATGAAAGCCTTGTGGTTCTAAGAACTACAAGGCTTTTTACTTTACGCTGAATTGGAAAAATATGTAAGCAGGTCAACAATTAGGTCAACAGATGATGAAAACCATTGATTCACTGGAAAGGGTGTTATCAATGGCAAGCATTACTCCAAAGCGAAAATCTGGCAGAATCGTGTCTTACAAATTCAAAACCTGTGTGGGCAGAAATACTCAGGGCAAACAAATTTTCCGCTGCACAACATGGGTCCCACCAGAGGGGATGAAGGTCTTTCAAGCTGATAGGGCCGCTGAGAAAGCTGCCCTAGAATGGGAAGATACTGCAAGGGCTGAATATGAAAGGGAAATGGCTGCTTTGGCAATTGGCAAAAGCTACTCCCTCCCTCCTGAGAAAAGACACGATGATTTTAACAGCTTCGTTTCTGAGATTTGGCTACCTCTGCAAGTCAGGAGCGGGAGCCATAAGCCTACTACAGTAGCTTTCTTTGAGAACATGTCAAAACCTATCATGGAATATTTCAAGGGTTCTATCTTACAGGAAATCAGCCCTTTTGATATTCAAAGATACCTGACATACCTGGGGACGGACTACAGGAGCAAGCTGGGGAAGCCTCTGTCTCCAAAGTCAGTACGGCACCAACACGGGGTATTGAATCAGATATTCAGTTACGCAGAACGGCATGAGCTGATAACAAAGAATCCTATGCGGCTGGTCGACACTCCACACAAAGAGAGAAAGTCCGTAGACGCTTTAACGCCAGAGCAAGCGGCACAGTTCTTTTTGCTCCTTGAATCCTGCCCTCTGAACTTCCGCTGTATCCTCCAACTGCTAATCACTACAGGGGTACGCAGAGGGGAATGTATGGGCCTACAATGGGGAGATATTGACACACAGGCCAGTACTATTCGTATCGAGCGTAGCGTCTCCTATACCCCTCAGAGCGGCGTAGTGGTCAATACGCCAAAAACTGCTAACAGTGTTCGGACTATCCCGATTCTTCCAAGTACCTAAAAGTCAAGAGAAATTTGCAAAAGACAAGAAAGAATAGCACCTTGCATAAGTGAGGCGGGCATATTTTATGCGTTTTCACAACAAAATGACATGACAAGCCAGCCGGATGGGTCAATCCCATTCGGCTGGTACGCTTATATAGGACCGGGGCGTTACGCCGCCTGGAGCTCCTGGTCAAAGAGCATGGTGGCGGACTTCCAGCCCAGTATCTTGCGGGGGTAGTTGTTGACCCACCGCTCCGCTGCCATCACCTCCTCCTTTGTGACCTCATCAAAGTTGGTGCCTTTGGGGAAAAACCGTCTAATCAGCCGGTTCATGTTCTCATTGCTGCCCCGCTCATAGGCGCTGTACGGGTGGCAGAAAAACACAATAGTCCGCTTGCCCTTGCGCCGGTGGGACATCTCTATGCCCTCGAAGTCTTGAAACTCACAGCCGTTGTCAACGGTGATGCTCTTAAAAAGTTTATAGAACAGTTTACCAAAGCGCCGCTCCAGGCTATTGATGGCCTTGACCACGCTGGCCGCCGTGTGGTCCTCCACCAGCAGGACAATCCCCATGCGGGTCCTCCGCTCTGTCAGCACCAGGAGGGCTTGCTTGGAGCCCTTGCACCCCATAACGCTGTCCATCTCCCAGTGCCCAAAACTGCCCCGGCTCTTGACCTCCTCCGGGCGCTTTTCGATGCTCTGGCCACGGGGAGCCCTGGCCGCCTCCTTTTTGCTCTTGGCGGCGTAGTGGCGGCGGCCCTTGTCATGCAGGTGCTCCGGGGTCAGAAAGAGGAACACGTCCCCACGGTAGATGTAATTATAGACCGTATTCTCACAGATTTCCGTGTCAAACTTCTCCCCGTTGTTTCGGATTTCCGCAAGGGCGGCACCAGGGGCAAAGCCCTGGACCATGATGAGCTCCTCCAGCCGCTTGACAAGGGCATGGTCATGGCCGATTTTGAGCTCCTTGCCCTTTTCCTTGAGAAAAGCCTTATACCTGCGGTGTGCCACATCCGCACAGTAGACCTCAACATCAATGAGGTCCGTGGTGCGCTGGATGCACAGGCCCCGGCCTATTTCGTAGTAGATGGACCGCTCACACTTGCCCAGGGCGTCTGCAATGGCTTTGGGCTTAAAGCCTTTTCTCAGCATCCGCTCCAGGGTTTGCCGGTCATTGAGTGTGAAATGGGTGGCTCCTTTGTGGTTCATGTTGCACCTCCAGAAAATAGTAAAAGCGGGGTGTCGCCACCCCGCTTGCCCGTGTGTTGTCATCTGGCCTGGTATCGCTCCAACAGCTCCGCCGTTTCTCCGTCCGGCAGGATGTCCTCCAGCTTGCAGTTGAGGGCAAGGCAGATTTTGAGGAGTGTGGCCAGCTTTGCACCGCACAGGTCACGGCCTCCCTGCTCATAGGTCTGGAGCACCCGGCCATTGATACCGGCGGCGGTGGCCAGCTCAGATTGTGAAAAATCATGCACCAAGCGTGTGCTTTGAAGTCTGCTTTTTGTTTGGCCCATTGGACAGCACCTCCTTTGTTTTCCCTACTATACAACAAAAGTTGTATATTGTCAAGATAGAAAAAAGCCCGTGCAAAAAGAAATTTTTGCCGGGCAATTTTCAATCCTTTGTGGCCCTCAGCCGGTCCGCAAGCATGGCCAGCGTTGCCACGTCCTTTTCGTCAAGGCCAGACACGTTAATGCTGGCCAGGGGCTCCAGGCCCAGGAGGTAGTCCGTAGACACGGAAAAGGTCTTTGCCAGCTCCACGATGCTGGCCGGGGACGGGACGGAAAGCCCCTGCTCCCAGGAGTTCACGCCGTTGCGGGTGATGCCCATACGGCGGGCAAGCTCCGCTTGCGCCCAGCCCCTTGCCTCTCTTAACGCCTTTATTTTCTCCGCAATCATCCGCAGCGCCCCCTCTCGAAATAATTATACTTTGCATGGCCGTCAAGTCATTATCAAATAGGCTCTACTGCTTGACAGCACGGCGGAGGCCAGATATAATGGGGTTTGAAAAGGTCAAGAAGAACAAGAAAGAGAGGGCGAAAAGGTGAAAAAGCTGACATCCATTTTTCGTGTGTTTCTTGGCGTGTTTTGTGTTCTTATGGCCCTGGGCAGTGTTATTGCCGCCACTCAGGAGCGGCAGCCAGCGATGCTTATTTTAGCTGCTGTTTTTGGTGGGCTGGCCGTTCTGTTGTTACGGAGAAAAAAGGTAGAGGTCAAGCCTCCGCAAATGTCTTTGGATGTGATTGAGCCACCCCAGCCCGTGGACGCTTATGTCAGCACAGGCAGCGTTATGTATCGGACAGATGGCAAGCCCATTGAGGACAGGGAGGTGCCACACCTCATTGAGATGGGTTTTCGTGAATTGCAGGAGCGCCCCGTTGGAGCTCCGCCGGATGCCACAGAGGATGAGCTTAAATTTTTTAAGGCTTTGGATGCCGCACTCTTTGTTTCAGGCAAACCAAAAGATTATAAAGTCACCCGGATGTCAAACGGAGCTATTTCTGTAAGTAGCGGCAGGGCATACCTTGGAAAAATAAAGCTCAGGGGCCGGAGTACATGGATGCAGTATATAAAGCGAAGCGGAAACGCTGAGAGTGTCAGCGGGCTCACACTGGAGGAGTATATTGCACTTATTCCTCGGTGGGTAAAGACAGCATAAACACAAAAAGCCGGAGAGGCCAGCAGGCCCCTCCGGCTTTTTTCCATTGGAAAAAACAGCCCCACCCAGGGCGGCGGGGTATCTTACCCCTCCCGGCCTTGACGGCCCTTGTGGGGGCCTTTACGGGCCGCACAGGGGCATTTCCCGCCGGGGGATTTACTCCTTTTTCTTTTCAAGCTGTAAAATGACCTCCCGCAGCTTGTCAAAGCCAAACATTGCGGCGTAGGCCACCATAAAGCCCACCACAGCGGCGGCCACCACCATGTACCATACCACGGCCAGGCCCTTGACCTGGCACCAGGCGAAGAACGCTGCCAGGGTCAGGCCCATGGCCACGATGACGGCCAGGATGTTGGTGGGGAGCCGGTCCCAGGTGAGCTTTTTGAGGACCTGGACGATGATGTTAGTGAGCACCACCAGGACGCCCACGATGCTGAGAATGACGGACCAGTCGAAAATGCTTTCCATAACTTTTTACCTCCCGGTTATTTTACCCCACAAGGGTGAGGTCCTTGATGTTGACGGCGGCGGTGACCGCCTTGCCCTGGCCGATGACGGCCCGGTCCCCGGACAGCTCCAGCACCGTGTAGGTGTTGGCGTAGACGAAAGAGGCCAGGCCCCCGCCGGTGTAGGTCTTGGCTCCGGCCTTGACCTTGACAGTGGAGCCCTTGGCGATGGCGGCGGAGGCCTCCACGGCGATGTCAGCGGCGTCCACCCAGCCGTAGACGGTGGAGCCACCGCCCTTGACGGCGATGAGATGATAGGGGTGCTTGCCATTAAAGGCCTGAGTGACCTCGGCCTTGCCGGGCTTGCAGGGGGAGCTCTTGGTGGCGTTGGCGCTGTAATAATGAGCGGAGCCGGTAAACTCCACGATGTCACCCACCTTGGGGCCGTTGGCCGGGGGCTTGACGGTTCCAGGAGTGCCGGTAGAGGCCACCGGGGGCTTGACAGCGGAGCCGTACCCGTTAAACTTCCGGGCATCAATCCACCAATAATAAGACACCTGGCTCTTAAAGGTCTTGAGGTCCCCGTTGAGGCGGGCATCTTTCGTGCTGGCGGGGTCATTGATGCGGACCTTGCCGTCCTCCCACCAAAGGACCACGAAGTGGCCCCCGGTAGTCCACAGGCCCGGACCCATAAGGGCAATAAAATAATAGCCCTGTTTGAGCATTTCAAAGACCTTTTTGTGATTGGCGTGGTCAGGCTTGCCATAGGTCTTGGTCCAGTTCAGCATATCACAGTCAATGCCAAACTCCGCAAACTGGGGCTTGAAATAACCGTAATAGGTGCCGTTGCCCAGGGCCTTGTAACCGTGGGCCATGCTCCAGTTGCAGGCGTCCTCTGGGGTGTACTTCTTGCCGGTCATGGTTTCGATAATCATGGCCGCCGCCGTAGGACCACAGCCGGAGCCGCCGATGGTGGCACTTTCGCCCTTGACCCGGTAGGGCTTGGATTTCCAGCGGGGGTCAGTCTGGAGGTAGGAAACGGGTTTCTTGTTCATGACGTGATTTCCTCCTTTAGTCTTTCAGCACGATTTCAGCCGCACGGAGGGCGATGTCCGCCCCATACTTGTCCGCAAAGCGGTTGAGAAAGCGCTGGGCATATTTAGCCCGGTTTTCGTTCTTGGACTTCCACAGGTAAAAGCCGCCCCAGGTTCCGTCTGTCACCAGGGAGGTGCCCGCAAGGACGGCAATGGCGGTAACATCCCACCCCCGGAGGGTCCCGGCCACGGTGATGGCGCACAGGACCACGGAGATGAAGATGTGTAGCACCAGCATTTTCTTGGAAAACTCCATCCAATGCCGCCCTCCTCAGTAAAGCGCCTGGACGCTTTGCTCCGTCAAAAATTCCTTGTGTTCATGCTTGACCTTGCGGGCATATTCCAGGGCGGCGTGCATATCACCGTTACAGTGTGCGTCCGGGATGCGCTGGACGGCCTCCGCCGTAGCCTCCCCCAGAGCGATGGCGGCCCCCACCCCTTTGATGATAAGCACCTCATTTTTCTCACGGGCACGCTCCCGCTCCTCCTGGGCTTTGTCCCGCTTTGTGATGCGCTGCTGGAGCAGCCAAAAACAAAAGGCAGTAATGGCGGTGGGGAGGCCCAGCAGCGTGACCAGGCCCCCGACAGAAAGCTCAATGACCATGATGTCCCCCTCCTTATTCGGTGACCTCATCCCAGCCATAGACGCCGGGCTCCCAGACGTTTCCGTCCACGGTAGAGGTCCAATGCTTGCCTTTGTGGCTCACCTGGGCCCCGGCGCTGTATGCGTCATGGGCCCCCAGGGGCTGGCTCCAGGCGGGCCACTTCTCCGCCGGGTCAGAGGTCACCGCCCAGAGGGATGCGGCCTTGTCCGGCTCCCACCCCTCCTGGGATTTGTGAGCCTGGACACAGCGGTAAAGGGTGCCGCCGTACTGGCGGAGGTTGCCCACGGTGTAGTTGACGCTGGGCACCCACTCCGCAAAGAGGGTGGACTGTTCGGCGGCGGTCACGGCGTCAATCTGGCCATTTTCCGCCAGCACCACAAAGGCGATGGCGGCGGCGTCCTCCCGCTGCTTGGCATAGAGCTTGGCCTCATTGATGGCCTTGAGGCTGTTTTTTGTGTACTGCACTCCCATTACTCAAAAGCACCTCCGATGCTGGAAATATAGCCGCCGGTGTCACTGGCCCCCCGGCTCACGTCCAGCTTGAAGTTGAACGCAAAGCCGTTGGCGGCGGTCTTGTTCTCAAAGACGTGGTTGGCCCCGCTCTTGATGCCCGCCGTGGCGTCCTCCCACACGGGGGCGGCGTCCTTGGCGTTGTTGGTGACCAGGACCCGGAGCACAGCGTCAACGGGCAGAGCGCCCACAATGTTGAGGACCATGACGGTGATGGCGTCATCGGCCTCCAGAGGCTCCGCCAGGGTGATGCTGGCGCTGGTGACCTTTTTGGTAAAGGTCACGGTGTAGGGGTCGCTGTCCGCCTTGCCGTCATTGGCCACCACCTTGAGGGTGTGGTCCCCGTTGAGCACTTTCTGGAAATTGGCGGCGGTGACGGCTTGGAACGTGTTGGACTGGCCCAGGGTGGCCGTATAGGTCCGCATGAGCACGTTGTCCATGTACTCCTTGACGGTCACCGTGTCCCCGTCTGCATCCGTCACGGTATAGGTGAGGTCAAAGCCCACATTTTTGGTGCCCAGGTTGGTGCCGGAGGCCGTGTCACTGGTGATGACGGGATAGGCGTTATTGTCCACCGTGCGGGTATCGCTGGTGGCATAGGAGCTGGTGGCGTTCAAGGTGTCATAGGCCCGGACACGATAGGCCACCGTATTCCACCCGGCGGTGATGGTGTCCGTAAAGGTCAGGGCAGAGCCCTTGTAGACCTGGGCCCAGGCACCGCCGTTGACGTTCCGCTCCAGCTCATAGCCGCTGAGGTTGTCATCGCTGTCCGTGGCACGGGTCCAGGAGACAGGCAGAGTGCTCCCACCCCGGACGGCGGCGGGCACCGTGATGGAGCCGGGGGCAGAGGGGGCCCGGTTGTTGACCACCGTGATGTTGCTGCCGGTTTTCCAGCCGGAGTTAAGGCCCTCTGTGTCATAGGCCCGGACCCGGTACATGACGGAGGTGGTGCCAAAGGCCACGTTGTTGGTGGTGCTCCGGGCGCTGCCCTGGTAGATTTGGGACCAGGAGGTGCCGCCGTTGGTGCTCCGCTCCACGACATAGCCCGCAAGGTTGCCCTCAGCGTCCGTGGACGCTCCCCAGCTCACGGTGATGTCCGTGCCGCCGTTGATGCTGGTGGGGTAGCTGATACTGGAGGGGGTGCCGGGAGCGGTGTTGACGGACACAGAGCCGTCATCGCTGACATAGAGGGAGGAGGGGAGAGTGAAAGTGGGGCGGGACCCGTAGGTGTGGGAGCAGTAGTTGTTGCCGAGGCTGCCATCGGAGTTCAAGAGCCAGGCGACGTTGGTGCTGTTCGTGAGCGGGGAACGGGTCCACTGAGGATATGCGGAGCCATTCAGCTTTGCGATTTTCAGCAGATTGAGGACCGTGCTGGACAGCGCCGTGCCCTCAGCGTTCATGTAGGTGTGGGACTGGCCCAGCTCCGTGGCGGACAGCAGGAACACGGACCGCTGCAAGGTGGTCTTGCTGTTGTTCCCGTTGCCGGGAGTGTAGTAGATTTTGGTGGTGCCCATCGCCGTGCGGATGTTGGCGTCCAGCAGGTTCTTGTAGGTGCCGTTGAGCCAGGTGTCAATGGCGCTGCTGGCGTAGGCGTTGATGTTGGAGCTGTGCCACTGGCGCTGGTCATAATAGTCCTTGCGGACCACCAGCACCCGCCCGGCTCCGTTCAGCCCGCTTTCATAGTTCTGCTTGGCAATGTAAAACTCCACCAGCACGCCGTTTTCCTTGAGCTTGATGATGGAGCCCTCTGCCTTGCTGCCAAGGGTGACAGTTGCCATTAGATGACCTCCTTTAGAATGTTTTGCACACGGTCCCGCACTTGCTGGCGCAGGAGCCAGGTGTTGCCGTGAGCGGCGTGGGCATCCCACGCCTGCCAAGATTGCAGGATTTCCTCACGGGTGACCTGCCCCGTGGGGTAGTCCCGCTCCCACCGGCGGAGCTTGGACCGCATCCGCTTGACGCTGCTGTGCCGCAGCTTGCGGATGACCTTGCCGCTGTCCGTGAGGTAGGTGTGAAAGCCCAAAAAGTCAATCCCGTTGCGCAAGGGGAAAATCTGGGTTTTCTCATTGAGCTCCAGCCCCAGGCTGGCCATGTAGGCCTTGATTTCCCGGAGGCAAAATTGCAAATATTCCTTGTCCGGGTGGATGAGGAAAAAGTCATCCATATACCGGCCATACCAGCGGATGTGGAGCCGTTCTTTGACGAAGTGGTCAAAATCGTCCAGGAATAGCAGGGCAAAGAGCTGGCTGGTCTGATAGCCCAGGGGCAAGCCGTCTGAGCAGTCGATGTAAGTACAGAGCAGGTCATAAACAACAGGCTCAAGGTCCAGCTTTTGCAGCTTTTCCTTGAGCCTGTCATGGTCTATACTTGCAAAGAATTTGCGCACATCACACTTGAGGACCCAGCCCTCCGCCGTGCGGTATTTGTTCCAGTATTCCGTGAAAAAGCCCTTGAGGCGGTCCAGGCCGAAGTGGAGGCCCTTGCCCTTTTGGGATGCGTAGTTATCCAGGATAAAGCTGTGCGTGATGCGGTCATAGAGCAGATTGTCCACTATGGCGTGCTGGACCACTTTGTCCACAAACGCCGGGGCCTGCACCAGCCTTTTCTTGGGCTCGAAAACGTAGAACACACGGAAACGGCCCGGCCTATATATTTTCGTGCGGAGGATATAGACCAGGTTGATGATGCGCTCCAGCAGGTGGGCCTCGTAGTGGGCCGTGGCAGCTCTGGAGCGCTTGCCCCTCCGGGCGGCAAGATATGCGGCGTAGAGCACCGCAAAGGTGCAAATATCGGAAAATCTCAAGCGGGTGGCCTCCTGTCTTTGTACGGCTGGCCATCCTCTCATCATGCGCCGTTTAGGTGCCGGGTGACAGGACCAGCAGCCCCCTCCCGTTCAATGCCGGGCGGGCGGCATCGGCGCAATGTGTTTGCCTTGAAAAACTCAAGGCTGGATGTGACCTCCTTTGATGTGATGGATGGCGCTGTTTTCGGCTTTGGGCCTACTCAGTCCGGCCTTGACCATCAGAGCGGGGCGGGACCCGTTGGTGTTGGAGCAGTTGTTGTTGTTGAGGTTGCCATCGGAGTTCAAGTTCCAGGCGTTGTTGGTGTTGTTCGTGTTCGGGGAAAACGCAAAATATAGGTCACACCCAAATATAACAGCCTTTGGCTGGTATATCCGCTTTAGGGGCTCCGCTGCATGGCCTCCGCAATCTGCTGGGCCATTTGCGCCATCTGGGCAAGCTCCTGGGCCGCCTTGGCCTCCCGAAGTGCGGCGGCACGGGTGCCGTCATTCCTCCGCCAGTTAAAGGCCTTTTGCTTGACCGGGCGGACCATCTCCGCCCAGTAGTGGCATTGGTCCCCGGAAATGTACCCTTTCTTAAAGCTGAGGTTGATATACTGGAGCATGGTGTCACACTTGACCACCACAACGTCCAGGTCCCGCAGCCGCTCCTCATACTCCGTTTCAAAGAAACGGCCATCGGCGGAGATGCACTTTTCCAGGATGTCAGCGGCACAGTCCTCCAGCCGGGCGCACAGGTGGAACGTCTGGGATTTGGGGAAATGGGGCTTGCCGTCATCCTTGACCTTTTCGTAAAGCACCCGCTCCACAAGCTGGCAGTTTTCCATGACGTAGCCCTTGACCTGCCGGTATTCGGCCTCCTTGGCCTTGACCCGCTGGATGGTGTACTCCAGCAGGTCAAGGGCCAGAGGGATGATGTCATAATTGGGCATGGCTAAAACTCCACCCGCTGGTAGGTTTCATTCCACACGCCAGTCACCACCAGCCCGGTGAGGGCGGCAAAGGTCACGGTGAAAGAGTTGCCGGTGATGTTGGTGCCGTATTTCAGCTCCAGGACAGCCAGGCGGGCGTCAATGCCTCCCACCGTGTTCTGGAGTTCCGGGTGCACATCGGCAGCGTTGTCATGGGTTTCCACGGCGTCCGTGATGGCCTGCCGGATGTCCTCATGGGCGGCGGGGTCCGTGTTGTGCTCAGAAATAGCCCGCTCCAGGTCCTCCCGGCTCACCACGTCCAGGGCGGGGATGATGGTAAACTCCAGCACGGAGGCGTCCGCCACAACAATGTGCATGACCATGGTGAGCCGCCCGTCCACGCCGGTGGAGATGGCCACCTTTTCCGTGTCCGGGGTGTTGCAAATGGCGATGAGCTCACCGTCCTCACTGAAAAGCCCCATCTCACGGCAGACAAAATTGCCCACGCTGTCATCAATGACGATTTTGACATCCAGCATATTGGGCACGGCGGGATTTTGCACGGCAGACACGATGGGGCCCCGCCACAGCTCTGCCACCAGCTCCGTTTGGTCCACCGTGGGCACATAGTAGCCCCCACCACCGTCACCGGCGGCGGCCTGGGTGATTTTCAGCTTGGTGCCCGCCAGAACGCAGGCAGTGATGCGGGCGGCCCCCACGGCGGTGATTTTCGTGCCGTATCGTTTCTCAATATCAGGCATTTTTATTGCTCCTCCTTGTATGGGTAGATTTCAACGGTGGCGTGATACTCCAGCGGCCCGGCCATGCTGACACCGCCAGCGCTTTCCAGCTCATTGACCAGCATGGGCCACACGTCCATGTAGACGGACCGCTCCGTCATGGCCCCCATCTGCACGATGCCATCCGATTGCACAAAGGACACCATGAGCATCCACATATTAGAGGGACGGACCGCCAGCAGCAGGTCCATGATTTGCTCCGCAATGAGGGCGGCGTCCGGCAGGATGGTATAGTCAAGCTGGATGTGGATGGAGTAGTCCACGATGGCCACCTCATAGCCCTGGGGCCCGCACAGGCCTTGGAGCCAGTTCTTGAGCCAGGGGACCGTATAGGGCAGCTCCCGGTTCCACAGGGCTTTGACACGGGCCTTGCGGACCGCCAGCGTGTCCGTGTCCTTGGGGTGGATTTTTAGCTCCTGCTCCCACACGGACACCCCCCGCTCATCGGCGTCATCCAGGAATTGATTGGCCATCACCCGGTCAAGGCCGTCCCATGCAAGGGAGATTTCCGGCTCGTTGGCATCGTTGATGGCCTTAAATTCCGTAACATCCCGCAGCACCGGGGGCAGGTAGTTGATGAGCTTTCTATCCACTCACAGCCCCCCTCACCGGGATGCTGTCCGGGCCCAGCACCAGGTTTTCCTCTTTCCCGTTGATTTTCGTGCCGCCAATGTCCGTGACCATCGTGGGGCAGGCGGACAAAATACGGCTCTCAATCTGGGAAATGCGCACGGTCAAAAAATCGGAGCTGGACCATTGCCCGGTCAGCTCCGAAAAATAGGCGTCCAGAGCGCCCGTCACATAGCTCTGCACCGCCTCCCAGCTCCAGCCGGGGGCAAAGGTCAGGTTGAGGGTGACGTTGACGGGCTCCGGGGTCACGCCGGTCACATGGACCACATGGCCGATGGGGGCAAGCCCCAGGCCCTCCCCGGCGTTTTCCGTGGGGTCCACCGCCGTCTGCACCTCATCAATGAGGGTGTCGGTGGGGACGGTGTTGTTGGCGGCCAGCAGGACCAGCTTGACGGTGCCTCCAACGGTCAGCAGCTTGTCCTTGGCCGCTGTATATACGGCGGTCAGCCAGGCCGCCACAGCGGGCTCCAGGGCCCCCACAGAGGCCTCCAGCCAGGCTGTGACCTCATCGCCGGGGATGAGGGTGCTGGGCCTCAGCCCCTCATTCCAGACGGGGTGGACCTTGAGGGCGGCCACGCCGGGCATGGCAAGCACCTTTTCCTTGTAGTCCGCCTGGTTGCCGCCAAAGGCCTGGGATTGAAAGCTGTCCAGCACCCTTTGGCGGAAAGCCTCTGTTTCCTCATCGTCCTCACCGGGCACCAGCAGCTCCACCAGCTCCGCACGGGTCAGCCCGTTCACATACTCCACGGGGATGAGATGCCCGGTGTAGCCGTTGCCCAGGGCTCCGGCCTTTTCGCAGGTCACCTCATGGCTCACGGCGTCCTCTGTGTCAGCCTCCTCCATGCGGGCGGTCACCACAAAGTTGATGTCCTCGCAGGAGAAACGGGTGCCCAGCGGCACCTCAATGTTACACTCCGCCCGGAACACGGCGGGGCTGGCGGGCTTGGGGGCCATGTTGCGGTCAGAGGCCCGCTTGATGAGGTATTCCCTGGGGGCGGTCAGCAGGTAGGTGGCCTTAAAAACGAAGTCAAGCCCTATAAAGAGCTGGGCCAGCTCCGCCATGGAGGGAGCCACGCCGTTGAACACCATGGAGCCCTCCCGTTTGTCAATGTCATTGGACACACGGGAAAGAGCGCTTTTGACCAGCACCTCATAGGTGTTGTATTCAAACATCTACACCTCAACCTCCTTTGAAAAGTCTATCTCACCATAGATGGTGTAGACGGTGAAGTTGGCCAGGACCGTTTTTCTGCCCGTTTCAAAGCTCCAGTTGCCCACGCCGGTGATGCGGTCATCCTGCTCCAGCGCCTCCGTGATGCGGCGTTTCATCTCGCTCATGGCATAGTCCTTGGGCTTGCCTATGAGGTCCGAAAATTCGGAGCCGTAATTGCGGGAATAGATAGGGTAGGCGTAGCGCTCCGAATTCAAAATGAGATAGATGGCCTGATAAAGCGCATCCCGCTTGTCCGTCATGCCGCTCACCCGCTGCCGGTCAATGTCCAGCTTGTGGGTATATCCGGGCTGTTCGCCCATGACAAAGGTGATGAGGTCCAGGTCATCCCCCGTGGTGGGTAAAGTTGCCATTATTCTCTCGCCTCCCATCTGTCCAAAACAATGTATTTTTGCCCGCCGTCACAGCGCAGCAGGATGACCTTTTCCCCTACCTTGAGGGCGTTGTGCACTCGCCACTTTTTCCGGCCCTGGTATCGGTGCTTGTGGGCCGCAAAGGCCGGATAGCCGGAGCCGCCGCTTTCGTCCTCCGTGTAGTGCGGCCCCAGGCTTTTGCCCGTGCCCTCAATGGTGGACATCTCCACATTGAAGTCCCGCACGTTGTCGGTGAGGATGAGTTGGGGGTCGGTCAGGGTCTTTTTTTGGTCCACCTGGATTTTGAGCGGGGAGGCGGAGGTCACGGTGCCATAGCACACGGCCACAGGAGCCTCCGCCCGCACGGCCTCCACGGCGGCCTGCTTGACCGCCTTGACCAGCTCATTGATGTCAAGCGACAAATGTACCACCCCTCATTTTCAAGTCCATAAGGTGCACGCTCTCCTTGAAAGTGTGCTTGACCTGTTCCACCATGAGGTAGTTGGAGAGGTTGATGTCCCCCAGGCCCAGGGTCACCACCAGCAGCGTGCCCGCCCGGACCCGCACGTCCCCCAAAACGTCCTGGAGCTTGAGCGTCCGGGTCTTGGTGTTGTAGAGGTCCAGCAGGGCGTCCGCCATCGCCTTTGCGTTGGCGGTGCTGTCGATTTTTTCATAGTATTGCAGGACGCCCCACTGGTTGATGTGTGAGCCGTCCTGGGCAATGTAGATTTCCCGCTTGCCGGTGTCCTTGTTCTCATAGGACAGCTTGATTTTGTCATAGGTCTGGGAGGCAATGGAGCTTTTATAATCATAATCACCGGCGGTTTCATCGTCAATGACCATGCCCAGTTTCATACTCCCCAGCGCCTTGAGGGTCAGCTTTCCGGCGTCATCGAAAAGCACATACATCTTGCCGGTGGCCTTGAGGGTTTCGTCCAAGGCGTTTTGGATGATGTCAAAGAGGGTTTGGTTGTCCTCCACCCGGCTTGCAATCTTGTGGCCGGTGCCCTCCAAACTTCCAAGGTTGAGCTGGAAGTCATCCGCCACCATCTGGATGACCTCCGTGGCGGTTTTATCGGTGTAGACGTATGTGTCCTTATTCTTGAGGTAATAGAGCTGGTCATAGGCGGTGACCTTGATGACCTTGGGGTTGCTGCCCTTGCGGGATTTCTCAAAGACAAAGCCATAGAAAATGGGGGAGCCGTCCACGGAAAAACGGCAGGGGTCCCCCTCTTGAAAGCTCAGGCCGTCCGTCTTTACTACCTCAAAGGATAGTTTTCCGGGCTGTCCCTGGCGCTCCCACTCTATGGTCACGTCCTCCACCACGGCGGGAAACATCACTGTCCCATTGTGCTGGATAATCAGCTCATAGGTCATGGGATGGTGAGCACCTGCCCCGGATAGATTAAATTGGGATTGCTGATTTTGTCCGTGTTTGCGCTGGCAATCTTTGAGTATTCGGCCCCCTTGCCGTAATACTTGGCGGCGATGGCCCACAGGCTGTCACCGGCCTTGACCGTGTAGGTCTTGGCGGTGGGAGCCGTGCTGGCGTCCCGCTCTTTTTCCACCGTCACCGTGGCCGCCTGGCCGCTTTCGGCAGGCTGTTCCACAGTGGCGGTCTTGGTCCCGTAGGGCCTCCATTGCTTGAGGTTGACATCCACGGCCACGTCCAGGCCCTTGGTGGCGTCCTCCACGATGTTGTAGTCCTCCACGCTCACCCTCATGTTGGTGTCGTAGAGGGTCCGCCCATCCGGGGAGCACCGCACAAGGATGAATTGGGTGGGCTCCTTGGAGGTCTTGAGCCGTTCCAAGGTCCCCAGGTAGTAGTCCGGGGACCTGCCGGTCAGCATGGGGAAAACAAACGGCACCACAATCTCCGTGAGGCCCGGCGTGCGCAGGAAATTGATTTCACCCTCATTGAGTAGGATGAGGGTTTTGTTTTTGTTCTTGATTTTCACAGTCAGCTTGGCCGGGGTGGGCATTTGCACCCCGGCCAGATAACAGGCATAGCTCATGCGTGCACCCCCTCAGCGGCGGTGACCAGGGCCTCAGTAAAGCCGTCTGTCAGCTCCCGGATGACGCCATCCAGGTCTGCACCGCCGTCAATTTTGTTGGTCATGCCGGTCATGCCTTAAACTGACTTTTAGAGCAGAAAAGCATCGAAAATATATAATTTTATTGCGGAATTTAGCAAAAATTGAATTGTGTGTAAATGTGTGCATTACAGTGAAAACAGACAAAAGCGGGAAAACAAGGGAAAAAACAAGAGGGCGCTTATGCGCTCTCCCGCTTTAAATATCGGTTTACCGACACCCTCAAAGTGTCGGACTTGTTCCCACCGCCCAGCTTTATGGCGGCGTTTTTCCAGGTCAGGCCATCCGAATAGCGGAGGGTCAGCACCTCCCGCATGAAGTCATCCGGCACAGCGGCCAGCCAACGCTCCAGGCTGTCAAGCTGGACCACACAGCGCTGCCGTTTGTCCTCTATGATTTCCCGTACCTCTTGGACCTTTTCTGGCCAGTGTGCCGCCTCATACTCTTGCTCCAGAGCCTGGAGCCGTTTGCCATCCATTGCGATTTCAGCCCGCAGCGGGCGGAGCTGTTCAAGGTCAAACTGCGTCATGCAAATATACACTCCCTTTGGTCTGATAGCAGACGGCGTAGGCGCATCTCCGCCCGCTCCAGTACATTGGCCCCGCCGGACGCTTTCACCGTCTGGCCCTCATAATACCGGGCCTTTATGGCAAGCCGCTCCTCCGTGGGGAGCTGCTCCAGGGCATCCCTAACAGCCTTGCGGGTGTAGTCCCGTTGTATGGTGTCCTCCACCGCCTGGAGGGCCTGGGCCGCTTTAGGGTCCGGGATGAAGTCCCCGAAAGCGCCGCTGTCCTCATCGTTTTCCTTGAGCTTTGCGTCCATACTTTTGGCGTTGTTCAGCGGGTCTTTTCTTTGGCGTGCCAGCCGAAAGCCCGTAGTTTCCGAAAAGTAAGATTTTAACCTCATCGCAAAAAAGGTGATAAACTTTGCCCTCGCCGCCGGGTCATACCTCTCCACAGCATCCACAAGGGCAAAATAACCGCTGTTGTAGAGGTCGCCAAACTCCACCCCGGCAAGGGCCGCTTTATCCGACCCCATGGCATGGAGGAGCCGGTTGGCCTGGAGCGCCACAAAGCGCTCCACCTGCTCCCACAGCTCCGGGAGCTTGTCCCGCTCCCCGGCCTGTATCAACGCCACAAGCTCCTCATTTGTCATGGCCAAGCCCTCCTTTTTCCATTGGAAAAATCACGCCCTTTAGAGCGGACCTATATACTTTCATACCCCCGGCCCGTGGGAACCTGTCAGGGTGCCTTAAAATGGCGGGGACGGGCAGCTTGTCCACCCGCCCCCTCTATGGCATTACTCGAAAGCCCCGCCAATACTGTTGATGTAACCACCCTCACCGCTGGGCCCACGCTCCAGCGTTACCCGGATGTTAAATGCAAAGCCGTTGACGGCGGTTTTGTTTGTGAAAATATGGTTTACTCCGGCCTTATAATCTGCTGTGGCATCCTCCCACACGGGGGCGGCGTCCTTGGCGTTGTTGGTGACCAGGACCCGGAGCACAGCGTCAACGGGCAGAGCGCCCACAATGTTGAGGACCATGACGGTGATGGCGTCATCGGCCTCCAGAGGCTCCGCCAGGGTGATGCTGGCGCTGGTGACCTTTTTGGTAAAGGTCACGGTGTAGGGGTCGCTGTCCGCCTTGCCGTCATTGGCCACCACCTTGAGGGTGTGGTCCCCGTTGAGCACTTTCTGGAAATTGGCGGCGGTGACGGCTTGGAACGTGTTGGACTGGCCCAGGGTGGCCGTATAGGTCCGCATGAGCACGTTGTCCATGTACTCCTTGACGGTCACCGTGTCCCCGTCTGCATCCGTCACGGTATAGGTGAGGTCAAAGCCCACATTTTTGGTGCCCAGGTTGGTGCCGGAGGCCGTGTCACTGGTGATGACGGGATAGGCGTTATTGTCCACCGTGCGGGTATCGCTGGTGGCATAGGAGCTGGTGGCGTTCAAGGTGTCATAGGCCCGGACACGATAGGCCACCGTATTCCACCCGGCGGTGATGGTGTCCGTAAAGGTCAGGGCGGAGCCCTTGTAGACCTGGGACCATGCGCCGCCGTTGACGCTCCGCTCCAGCTCATAGCCGCTGAGGTTGTCATCGCTGTCCGTGGCACGGGTCCAGGAGATGGGCAGGGTGGCCCCGCCCCGGACGGCGGCGGGCACCGTGATGGAGCCGGGGGCGGAGGGGGCCCGGTTGTTGACCACCGTGACATTGCTGCCGGTTTTCCAGCCGGAGTTAAGGCCCTCTGTGTCATAGGCCTTGACCCGGAACATGACGGAGGCGGTGCCAAAGGCCACGTTGTTGGTGGTGCTCCGGGCGCTGCCCTGGTAGATTTGGGACCAGGAGGTGCCGCCGTTGGTGCTCCGCTCCACGACATAGCCCGCAAGGTTGCCCTCAGCGTCCGTGGACGCTCCCCAGCTCACGGTGATGTCCGTGCCGCCGTTGATGCTGGTGGGGTAGCTGATACTGGAGGGGGTGCCGGGAGCGGTGTTGACGGACACAGAGCCGTCATCGCTGACATAGAGGGAGGAGGGGAGAGTGAAAGTGGGGCGGGACCCGTAGGTGTTGGAGCAGCTGCTGTTGCTGAGGTTGCCATCGGAGTTCAAGTACCAGGCGTGGCTGGTGTTGAGCGTGAGCGGGGAACGGGTCCACTGAGGATATGCGGAGCCATTCAGCTTTGCGATTTTCAGCAGATTGAGGACCGTGCTGGACAGCGCCGTGCCCTCAGCGTTCATGTAGGTGTGGGACTGGCCCAGCTCCGTGGCGGACAGCAGGAACACGGACCGCTGCAAGGTGGTCTTGCTGTTGTTCCCGTTGCCGGGAGTGTAGTAGATTTTGGTGGTGCCCATCGCCGTGCGGATGTTGGCGTCCAGCAGGTTCTTGTAGGTGCCGTTGAGCCAGGTGTCAATGGCGCTGCTGGCGTAGGCGTTGATGTTGGAGCTGTGCCACTGGCGCTGGTCATAATAGTCCTTGCGGACCACCAGCACCCGCCCGGCTCCGTTCAGCCCGCTTTCATAGTTCTGCTTGGCAATGTAAAACTCCACCAGCACGCCGTTTTCCTTGAGCTTGATGATGCTGCCCTCTGCCTTGCTGCCAAGGGTGACAGTTGCCATTAGATGACCTCCTTTTTCATTTCAAACTAAGGTTTTGTTAGGTTTTGTAGGGTCACGAAAACATGAGTTTTCTTGAGTAGCCGGGCCGGGGTGGAGCATACCAGCCCCGGCCCTGTTTTGGGGAAAGCGTTATTTTTCGTTATGCGTAAAGAACCTCAAATATGAAGTTTTATAAAGTCTTTCTCATACGTGCACCCCCTCAGCGGCGATGACCAGGGCCTCAGTAAAGCCGTCTGTGAGCTCACGGATAACCCCGTCAATATCTGTGGTGCCCTCAATTTTGTTGGTCATCCCGGTGAGGTCAATCTTGACCTCTGCCGTAGTAAAGCGGTTGATAGCGTCCCGCTCCGCAATGTCCCGCAGGTATTCTAGCTCCTCACCGCTGATTTCCAGGGATTTGGCCATACTGCCGGTGTTACCCGCAATATCGGACACATCACCGCCCAAGCCGTCCATGGCAAAGCTGTCCGTGCCGGGAGGATATGCCCCGCCATACTTTTCCATGAGGTCATCCATGCTGCCGGGGGTGTAACCCATGCTGTCAAAAAATCCGCCCACCTTGTCCGCTATGCCATCGCCCCAGGCCGCTCCCGCTTGGAAAGCGTCCGCCGCCCAGTTATCGGACCAGGCGCTCCCCCATGCGTCCCCGATGCTCTCATATTCCTTGACGCTGCCATAGGCCTCGGCGGATTTGGCGGCAAACTCATCCGCCTGGGCGCTGATGCCGGAATAGTCGAACTCTACAAAGGGCAGCTTATTGAGGGCCGCACAGATACCCTCCACCACCGTCAAGGCGGTGGACAAGAGGCCATACCACCAGCCCTGCACATTGGCAATGGTGTTGTGGAAAGCTGTGCCGATATTGGAGCAAGCGGCAAAGACAACGGCCACAGCGCCGGATATGACGTTGTAAAGGAATTGTCCCGCCACGCTAAGCACGCCCATAAATGTACCGAAAACAGTGGTGCTTTTCGCCCCGAAAATGTCCAGGTATCGGATGATGCCCACCACGGCGGCAATGAGAGCAATAACGCCAATTACCACCCACGTGACGGGACAGGCCAGCAGAGCGGCGTTGAGCCCGATTTGTGCGCCCGTGGCGGTGTTTGTTGCTGCTGCCTCCGTGAGTGAGGCCCCGGCCTTTATAGCGGAGTGGGCGGCGGCCACGGTTTTCAAGCCGTTGGAAACTGCCTCCAGGGCATTGTGGACCATCTGGGCCCCGTTGACCGCCAGCAGCACAGCGCCATAGGCCCCCAGTGCCGCAACGATGCCCCAGACAATGGGCTCTATCCAGCTCCAGTTTTCGGACACGGCGGTGCCAAACGCCACAGCGCCGCCCACCAAATTGGTGAGCAGTGTGATGCCAAAGCCCAGCACCGTGGCCAGGCCCATAGCGGCGGCGTTGATTTGCGGGAGGTTGTTCTGGACGGTCTGCACAAGGTCCAGCACCGCCGGATAGATACCAGCCCCCACATTCTCCTGGATGTCCCCCAAGGCGTTGTTGAGCTGAGTGATGAGCCCCGTGGGCGTACCGCTCATGGCCTCATACATCCCGGACCAGCCCTCATCAATGACACCTTGGATGACGGCGGCGGCCTGCATATCAGAGCTCAAGTTGAGGTATTCAGCGCCCAGCGCTGCAATGATTTGTTGCTCTGTTGCGGTGCCATCAATGATGGCCTTTTGGGCCTCTGTAAACTCAAAGCCCCGGTCTTTCATGGCGTCATAGGAGCCGGACATAATCTTGCCCAGATTGGTGGCATAGTCCACCATAGCGGATGCGTCCACCGCCTGTCCGTTGGACATACCGGCGGCGTAGTTGGTGAGAGTGTCCATCATGCTGAGTATGGCCTCAGTATCGGAGAAATAGGTGGCCAGCTCCGCCGCCCCCGCAATCATCGCCTCATCCCCGAACATCCCCCGGCTTTGGATGCCTGCCGCCTTTTGGGTGATGGCGTCATAGGCGCTCATGGCGTTGGAGGTGTCCACCTGGAGCTCCAGCGGATTGCCGGTGATACCGGCGGCGAAAGCGCCATAATTGCCCTCCGCCTCAGCGGTGTTGAGGGTCAAGGTGCTCTCCAGAGCCGTGCCGGTGATGGTGTCCTCCATACCGGCGTAAACGTCCGTAGCACCCATATTGTCCAACACTGTGCGGAGCTGCACCTGGGCCCCAATTTGGGTGTCAGCGGCCTCCATGGAGCTGGTAGCAAAGCCCTTGAGGGCGGATATGCTCATGTAGGTGGCGGCAAGGGAGGCGGCCTTGCTCAACAGCCCATCCATGGCGGATGCGCCCTGATTGACGCCGTTGTTCAGTCGCTCCTCCTGTTCCGCCGCCTGCCGGAAATATTCCTCCATGGCCTTGACCTCCGCCCCGGCCTCCGCCAGCCCTGCCCGTGCCGCCTCAATGTTGGCCACGTCAAGGGCGGAGCCGGAGGCACGCTGGACCTGCTCAAAGGCGTCCAAGGTGGTATTGAGGCCGTTGACGATTTTAGACAACACCCGGCTCATGCCATCGTCCAGGGCCATTTGAGATTTGATTGTGGCCATTAACGCACACCTCTTTTCGCCTTTTCCCGCCGCTCCAGCTCCGCCTCCAGGCACAGCCCATATAAATCCTCATAGGGGGTCTTGGCTTTCTTATTTGCCAGCTTGGCCCGCTCCCGGTTGAGCCGGTGGAGCGGGAGGCGGATGACTTTCCGCACAATGCCTTTCAAAAGCTCGTAGCCGGGGAGGTCCTTGTTAAGCAGGAACACCCCGCCATCCGTAATGCGGCAAGCCTCTGTATAGGCCAGTTGGTCCGGGTCCGGGGTGTATTCAATTTCCGGGATAAAGGGGATGTATGAGAACTTGACAGCGGCCAGCTTGCCGGGGATGATGACCTCAATATTTCTGTTGAGCTCAGACATTGAAAGCCCCCCTTAACAGCTTTTTCAGCTTGTCCTCAATGATGGCCGGAGCCTGTCCCCTCAGTTGCTGCTCTGATATGGTGAGGAAGTATTTTCCCTCTTTCCAGCCGCCGCCGGGTGTGCGGTGGCCAAACTCCACATAGCTGGCATAATGGACGGGGTTGATGACCTCCACAACGTAGGTTGTGCCCTGCTTTGAGATGGGCAGGACCTCAGCGTATGCTTTCGCCTGATCTGCCGTTGGGTGGCCTTGCCCACCAGCAGCCTCACCCTCTGTCCGGGCCGTCCATCCCCGGCGCAGGGTGCCGCCCATTTTGCCGGAGCGATTGACCCGCTTGGTGTAGACATCGCCCTTTTTGTGATGCTTGCTGTCCCGCTTGGCGGTTACCTTGACCTCGGTCTTGTAGTTGCCCACAGGGGTGGCCGGTATCACCAGGGACAGCAGACGGGCGGCCAGCTCCTTGGACGTGTCCCGGCAAAACTTATCCAGGTCAGCGCTTTGGAGCTTGGCCAAGTTGTCCCGGAGCTTGATGAGCTGCCGGTATTCACAGCGCCCCCACTTCATCACAGCCACACAAAACCGGCGTCAGAATCGGCGGGGCTCACAGTGCCAATCTGGTGACGGGCCTGGTAGAGCCGCCCGTACTTAAAATCGGCGCTGTCGTAGACAAAGGCCTTGTCACTGCCCAGTGTTTCAATGAGCCCGGCCAGCTCCACGATGCGCTCCTCAGCGGCCACCTCATCATAGCTGTCCAGACCACAGCCGCCATAGACGGGGAACTCACCGATGGTACAAGTGGAACCGTGCTCTTTCTTGCGGATGAAAAGCTGTTCGGCCAGCATCTCCGCCTCCCCAAACAGGGCGGTATAGGTGTCCGCCTTATTCAGCACAGCGCCCAGCGCCGTGGGGAAAGCGGAGCGGGTCATGTACTCGTTTTCCAGGTGCATCTGCTGGAGCACAGCCCGCTCGAAAAGGTGCATCTGCTCCCAGTCGTTGAAAAAGGGCTTGAGGATGGCAAAAGCAGCCTGGTCCGTCAGGCGGTCCCCCTCCAGGGAGAGAAACGCCAAGGCGTTACTGATCTGCTGCTGGTAGTCCGCCGGTTTGGTAAAGGCCCGCACCGTCTCCGGCATGGCGGCCAGCTTGGCCTCGGAGATGTTCTTTTTCACCTCAGCATTATTGAGCTTATCCAGGTCATTGGCCTGGAGCACCATGCCGTTGATCTCATCTTGCAGGACTTTGGCGGCCATCTCCGGGCTGTGCCGTTTCAGCAGCCGGGTGACAATGGAGGGGTCCGTCACCAGCTCCGTGGTTTCCTTCAGCAGCTTCTCACTGAGGAGCCGGTGCCGCTTGATGGCGTTTTCAATGTTTTCCTTGATTTTGATTTCCATGGTTAAAATCTCCTTTTCTTGTGTCGTTTTTTAGCTAAAAGGCCCAGGCACAGCCCGCTCGGGAGCTTTACCGCCTCCGTCAGTATGGGCAGAGGAGAGCTCCAGGGGTGAGCGGGCCTTTGGTGCTTTTGGTGCTTTTGGTCAGGAGGGCCCCGGTGAAAAGAGACAAAGGCCCAGGGCCCTCCCGGCCTATCAGAAAAAAGGAGGCTCACAGGGCAATACCACCGCCCAGCGGCGGGTGACGGACGCCACCCACCTCTCTATGGGTGTGGCGGGCGGTTCCGATGCAGTATCAAGCCCTAAAACCTTTTAGAAGCTGATAGATTGAGGGCTTGCGCAAAGCCATGAGCCCCCGGTCTGCCGCTTTTCGCTCTGACTGGGACATAGACGCCCCGCTCACTCCATACCACCGGCGGCGCAGAGCGGCGGCCTGTTCTGCTTTGATGCTTGACAGAGCTGCCTCCATTGTTTCCCGCAATTCGGTGAGCCACAAATCATGCAACACATCATCCGCCGGGTCTATGCCGTCAGTGAGCGTGTCTGCTATGGTTTCCCCGTCTTCGTCATCCACGGGTAAGTCAAGGCTTACAGAACGGTCAAGGGGATTTTTAGGCCCCTTATCGGAGCCTGGGCGCACATACACAAGGTTCAGATACCGGCGGGATATGACGGTAGCCAGATAGGACTTGAAATGACATGAGCAGGTGGCGGGGTCATAGTTTTTTACAGCGTCCAGCACCGCAAAAAATCCTTCCTGGCACAGATCATCAAAATCCATACCGTAAGCTGTGCTGTGGCCGTACAAAAAGCCGTTGGCCTTTTTCTTCACAAACCCCTCTACTCTCTCCCAGAGCATGGGCAAAAGATCAGTTTCCCCGGCCTTGATGCGTGCAACGATTTCCTCCACTGTCATTTTCTGGACCCCCTCTTTTTAGCGCACAGGCCGCACCGGGCGTATATGTAGCGCATTGCCCTGTTCCATGCGCCGTTGGTGCTGAGGGTCAATGCGGCGTTCCAGGCCGTTTCATACCACGGCTTGCCGTTCAGATAGTGGTCCTCAATGATGCCCCTGGTGACAGGGTCCTCAATCTCATCCACATACCGCCGCACTCGCACCCGCTCCGCCTCCATCTGGGCCCGCTTTGCGTCCATATCGGCCTTGATAAGCGGGATGACCTCAGCAGTATGGGGCGTGATGCCGTGCAGCTTTTTGAGCGCCTCTGCCTCAAGCCGGATGTCCTCACGTAAGACATTCAGCCGCTCTAAATCTGAGCGTGTCATGTAAATCATAAAATGCTCCCTTCCGCACCCTGCCGCCCGGCGCAAAAAGAGCGCAAGGGTGCCTTGTTTAGCTGACCTGGTTTTTCTTCCGCCGCTCAGAGGTTGCAGCCTCTGGGTGGTGGTTTGGTTGGATATAAGGTTTTATTAGGTCCATCCCTCACTTTCCGGGCTGGGGTACACTGGAACAGATTTTTTGCTGTTGGTATAAGCACCCCCTTATTAGAGAGTTTTAGAGCTTTTTGATAATTTCAAAAACTCTCTAATTTTCTCTAATTGCCCTATTTCATCTAAAGCTATATAAAAAAGTGTTCCAAGTGTTCCATAGGGTCTAAAGCCTTGTTCCGCAACGGTTTGGTCCTGGAACACTTGCAAAAAATTCTGTTCCAAGGTGGCTTTTGAAGTGTTCCAGGTGTAACATTTGAATGTTACAAGGATAGCCAATGTTACAGGCCCGTGGGTGAATGTTACAGGGGCAAGTGTTCCAGTCAATCGGAAATGTTACGAACAAAAGCCCGCTGCCGCCCGTAGGGGTGTTCTGGGGGCATCTTGCCCTTTTTCTCCCATCCCGGCAAGCTGCTGAGAATGCTGTTGATACGGCGGGCCTCCGTCTGGGTCATGTCCTCTGGGCGCTTGCCCAGGGCCTCCACCCAGACCTCAGCGGCACATACCCGGCGGCGCTCCGTGGCGGGTGGGAGGTCACCCTGGGCCACTCCGGCCCAGTAGATATTACGCCGCTGGATGGGCCACTCATCCCAGTCAACGGGCACAGGCCGCTCCACAAATTCCTTGATAGTGGCCTCCCAGGGGTCCGCCTCCCGGTATTCCTCCTGCTCCCGTTTCGCCTCCTGCTGGAGCTCATAGGTGTCCAAGTAGATGGCCTCTCCCAGTTGGTCATAGTGGACAGCTTCCGCCCAGATTTGGTCACGCTCCAGGGGCAGGTCTTTGGGCACGTCCTTGAGCCGGAGCTGTTCGTCCGTCCGCAGGGGCCAGAACCGCCGCCCGCCGGTGATGTCGGACAGGAAATAGCTGGAGTTGGTGGTGCCGAACATGACGCATTGCCGGGGATATTCGTTGACATACCGGCCATATGCGGCCCGGTAGCGGTCCGCCGTCTTGCTCAGAAACGCCTTGACGGCGGCGACCTCAGACCGGCGCATAGCCTCCAGCTCCGAAACCTCCATAAGCCACACGCCCCGCAACGCCTCCATGGCGTCCTTGCCCTCAAAGGTACGGATGCTGTCAGAGAACCACTTGCCCGCCATCATGTGCAGGATGGTGGACTTATAGCCGCCCTGGGGGCCGGACAGGATGAGCATATTGTCAAACTTGATGCCGGGGTGCCGGATGCGCCGCACAGCGGCCACAAAGGCCTTGCGGGTGACCGCCCTGGTGTATGGGGTGTCCTTTACTCCCAGGTAGTCAATAAAGAGGGTGTCCAGCCGGGGCTCCCCGTCCCATTCCAGCCCGTTCAGATAGTTCTTGATGGGGTGGTAGGTGTTCTGGGCGGCGCAGGCTGTAAAGGCGGTGTCAATCAGATTGGGGGCGTTAAAGCCCAGGATTTTCTCCACCGCAAGGTTGAGCTCGGCCCGGTCGGCGTCCGTCCACTCATGGGGGGATTTGTAGGTCTTGTCCGGGTCATACTGCCAGGGCAGGCGGGCACGGGCGATAATTTGATTGTGGAACGTGTCCAGCTCAATGCGGCCACGGATGGCGGGCCACTCGTCCAGTACGGTCCGCACGTTCTCCAGGGTCTTGAGGGGTAGCCCCGTTTTGGGGTGGAGCTTTAAGCCGGTCATTGTCATGCTCTCACCCCCGGCCCCAGGTATGGGTGGCCAGCCAGCCCTCTTTCTGCTGGTCCTCATAGCGCTCCACCAGCTCCTCCAGGTCAACGGTGATGGGCAGCTTGTCCGGCTTGCCGATTTCGATGGCGGTATAGCCCCGCCGGTCCAGCATCCGCTCCACCAGCTCATTGGAGCTCTGTCCCACCAGGGAGGCCGCTTGGAGCATTTCCTTGGTGACGGGGACGGTGACGGCCTCCTCCTTGCCGGTGCGGTGGTCATGGGCCAGGACTGGGAACACCCGGACGTTGATGGTGATTTCGTTTTTCATGATTATGTACCCCTTTCTTTGTTAGGCTCCCGCCCTGTTCTGCTCCTGGGCCCGGACCCACTCCGCCAGGCCAGCACGGGAGATGCGGACCCGCTGCCCGATGCGCACGGTGGGGAAGTCCGCCCGGTGGGTGAGGGTGTAGACGTTCTTGGTGCAGATACCCAACTCCTTGGCGGCCTCCGCCACGCTCAGTGTCAAGCGGCCCTCCGTGCTGACGTGGGCCTCCGGCGGGACCGGCGGGGGCGGAACGATCTCCGACAGGGAGAAAGACGTGTACCCCTTGCCAATAAGGGCCCGTCCGGGGTCATCGCTCTCCATGGTGAACGTCTGGCCGGTGGATAACTCAACTTTCCATTTTCTCATGATTAAACCTCCTTAGTGATTGATAGGGGGGTGATCTCCCGCCGCACGGTCTGGTTGTTTTCGTAGATGGGGCCGGTGCCGGTCCATTCATAGTCACACTCAGGGCCGATGAGGACGCCGGTCAGCTTGTGGGTGGCCTCGCTGTTGGTAGGGGCCCACACAATGAGGTTGAGTTTTTCACGGGTGACCTTGTGACGGACGCCAACGCTCCATTTATGCTCGTACACGGTTCAGTCCTCCTTGATGATGTCAGACCCCAGAGCCAGGGCCAGCGGGCGGGACAATTTGACCGTTTTGCTTTTTCTCATTGGTCAAACCTCCTCTTTGATGATGCTGGGGCCCAAAACCTGGACCAGCTTGTGGGCGGTGTCAGGGGAGCACGCTTTCCCACCCCGGATGGCGGAGAGGGTTGCCCGGCTCACGCCGGACAGCTCCGCCAACTTCTTTTGGTTGATGTCCTTGCGGGCCAGAGCCGCCGCAAAGGCTACTCGGTCAATTCGCATTTGTTTCACCTCCATCCTTAGCTTTTGTTCAAGAGGAATTATATCATGAGCATACGTTAAAGTCAATACGGAAATTTAGCTTTTGTTAAATTTATTTCTTGCGCTTTTCGCCTGAGTGTGTTATGCTATCCGTGGAGGTGATTACATGACCACGGGCCAGCGCATAAAAGCGGCCAGGAAAAAAGCGGGCGTAACACAAGAGGAATTAGGAAAGAAATTGGGGGTTTCACCGTCTTTTGTGGCTCAGTATGAAACAGGAAAACGCAACCCCAAAATTGAAACACTCCAGAATCTTGCAAATGCTTTGGGCGTGCCCGTCTATGAATTAATTGACAGTGATGACTTAAAGCGGGCCGTCATTTATGGAGAGGGGCTTGATGATGATTCCAGCGGTGGCCCTCCAAATGTTGTGTTGCATGAGGAGCCCATAGACAAAACAGAGGTGGAGGTGCATGAGCTCCCCGCCCAAGAACTGGATGCGTTGCTGGAAAAGCTCCAGGACGGTGAGCCCCTGCTACTCAGCCCGGATGAGTTGGCCAAACTAAAAGCCACCTCAAAAGAGCAGGTTGCCGCTGCCTTGGATAAATTACCGTCATCTATACCAGCGGCGCACGGCGCTGGGCACGCTTTCTACTGCCATCCCTCCTTGCATCCAGAATTAGAAGCTCTATTCCAAAAAAGCCAAGACGGCACTATCACGGCGGATGAATTGGCGCAGCGGGATGTGTTGATGGCCATCGTTCGGAATCTTGAGGGGTATGACCCATCACAGCATGAATTTTTTGAAAATTTACGCAATTATAGGGACGCTGTTGGCCTGTCCAGAAATAAATTGGCAGATAAAACAGGCATTTCAGCCGCAAAAATTAGAGACTATGAGGACCGTAGCAAAGTAGCTTTTGTTACAGATTCAGACCTGCAAAAGCTTGCCCACTTTTTTTGTGTGGACCCAATTAAATTCAAGGGCCGTTCCGTGACACAAGAGTGGATGACAGATACACATTCCCAAAATTGCTTGCGGCGAGTAAATGATGTTTGGGGAAAACTCAACACTTTAGGCCATGAGAAGTTGGCGGAGCGTGCTGAGGAATTAGTGGAGATACCTCGCTATCAGGCCCCAGAGCCCCCACAGGACACGCCAGCGCCGCAGGAGGGTACAGATACCACCCCGCCCGCAGATGGCCCAGAGGGCCGCATAACGTCCATTACCACATTTTGTCCGATTTGCGGAATGATGCTGAGGGGTGACCCTTCAACTGGCAAGGCCTATTGCCGTAGTTGTAACCGCACATTCCCCCTTCCGGCCTCTCGCTCACGCAATAAATAAGCCTCAAAAAATGCCCAGGCCTGTTAAATCAGCGGAATAAAATCGACCATGGGCAACAAAAAGGCCGCTCCACATGGGAGCGGCACGCAACCGCATATAATAGCAGCAGGAAAACAAGGAGGAAAATATGGAGTTACTAATCAAGCTGACATGGGACCCGGAGGCCCGTGTGTGGATTGCGGAGAGTGACGATGTTCCCGGCCTGGTGCTGGAATCCGGCTCTTTTGATGCCCTTATAGAGCGGGTGCGTTTCACGGTTCCTGAACTGCTGGAGCTCAATGGCACAGCCCCGGCCCCTGTCCAGCTCCGTATGGTATCGGAGCGCTGTGAAAGGCTGGCCATGTAATGGCTGAGTACGAAAAAGAAGTACGGGCAGAGCTGTCCAAACACGGCTGCACTTTTGTCCGACACGGCAAAGGCGATCATGACATTTGGTACAGCCCTATCACTGGACGGCACTTCACCGTGGATGGGAAAATCAAATCCCGCCACACCGCCAACGCCATTATGAAACAGAGCGGCCTCAACCACCGCTTTCGCTGAAAAAAAAAGAACCGCCCAGGGGCTGCAACCCCTGAGCGGCGAAAATGCACAAAAATACCAGGTCAGCTAAACAAGGCACCCTTGCGCCCTCTCAGTGTATCACAGGAGGGCCATGGTGTCAACCAGCAGAAAGGAGCACATCATGGCGAAAAGAGCCGCAAAAGGAGCGGGGAGCATCCACAAGCGCACATACACCCGCAACGGAAAGCAATACACCTATTGGGAGGCCCGTGTCACCACAGGCCGGGACCCTCTCACCGGCAAACAGGTCCAGCGCACATTTTCCGGCAAGACGCAAAAGGAAGTGCTGGAGAAAATGCAGGCCGTGGCCGTAGAGGTTAGCCGGGGCACCTACGTCCCACCCTGTAAAATGACCGTGGGGGAATGGCTGGACATCTGGCAGCGGGAATATCTGGGCAACGCCAAGTATAACACGGTCCGCATTTATGAGAATAACATCCGCCTCCACATCAAGCCTGTCCTGGGAGCCGTCCGCCTGGACCAGCTCCACCCCCACACGGTCCAGGCATTTATCAATCGGCTGGATGGGCTTTCTCCTCAGTCTGTGCGCATGGTCTACCAGGTGTTGAGGACGGCGCTGGAAAAGGCCGTTGACCTGGAGTATATACCTAAAAACCCCGCCGCAAAGTGTACCCCGCCTAAAAAGGCGCAAAAGGAAATCAAACCCCTGGACGATACCCAGGCTGCCGCTCTGCTGGCCGCCGCAAAGGGGACTGAGCTGGAGCACATCGTCACCGTGGCGTTGTTCACTGGGATGCGCATTTCTGAGCTGCTGGGCCTAACCTGGGACAGCGTGGACATGGAGCGGGGCACCATCACGATTGACAAGCAGCTCTCCCACTTCAACGCTCAGAAAACCGCCCTTTTCACCACGCCGAAAAGCGGCAAGCCCAGAACCCTCACCCCGGCCCCGGCTGTCATGCAGGAGCTCAAGGCACAGCGCCGCCGCCAGCTTGAGATGCAACTCCGGGCCGGTCCTGAGTGGGACAATCCCCACGGGCTGGTGTTCACCAACGCCACGGGCCGGAACCTGTTCACACAGTATGTGAATAACCATTTCCGGGCATTGGCGGAGGCCGCTGGCCTGGAGGGGGTGCGTTTTCACGATTTACGCCACACCTATACAGTGAACGCCATCCGGGCGGGGGATGATATAAAGACCATCCAGTGCAATTTGGGGCACGCTACCGCCGCCTTTACCTTGGACAAATACGGCCACCTCACTGACAGCATGAGGCAGGACAGCGCCGCCCGCATGGAGGATTTTATCAAGGATGTGCTGGAACTGTGATAAAGCGGAAATAAGCGGAAAACCATAGAAAAAGGCCGCCAAACCTGTTGATTTCAATGGGTTTGGCGGCCTCTTGCGTCATGCCGGTCATGTCGATTTTGACCTCCGCCGCGGTGAAACGGTTGATGGCGTCACGCTCCGCAATGTCCCGCAGGTATTCCAGCTCCTCACCGCTCACCTCCAGGGACTTGGCCATGCTGCCGGTGTTCCCGGCAATATCGGAGATGTCGCTGCCCATGCCGTCCATTGCAAAGCTGTCTGTGCTGGCGGGATAGCTCCCGCCATATTTCTCCATGAGGTCATCCATACTGCCGGGGGTGTAGCCCATGCTGTCAAAAAATCCGCCCACTTTGTCCGTGATACCATCGCCCCAGGCCGCTCCCGCCTGGAAAGCGTCCGCCGCCCAATTATCGGACCAGGCGCTCCCCCATGCGTCCCCGATGCTCTCATACTCCTTGACGCTGCCGTAGGCCTCGGCGGATTTGGCGGCAAACTCATCCGCCTGGGCGCTGATGCCGGAGTAGTCGAACTCCACAAAGGGCAGCTTATTGAGGGCGGCGCAGATACCCTCCACCACCGTCAAGGCGGTGGACAAGAGGCCATACCACCAGCCCTGCACATTGGCAATGGTATTGTGGAAAGCCGTTTCAACGTTGGAGCAACAGGCGAAAAATACAGCAGCGATGCCAGCGCCCACGTTGCAAATGAATTGCCAGACAACATTGAGCACGCCCATAAATGTGCCGAAAACGGATGTACTCTTTGCGCCGAAAACGTCAAGGTATCGGATGACGCCCACCACAGCGGCGATAAGGGCAATAACGCCAATCACCACCCAAGTGATGGGACAGGCCAGCAGGGCGGCGTTTAGGCCAAGCTGTGCCCCCTCGGCGGTTTTGGTTGCTGCCGCCTCCGCAAGTGATGCCCCGGCTTTTATGGCGGAATGGGCGGCGGCCACGGTTTTCAAGCCGTTGGAAACGGCCTCCAGGGCATTGTGGACCATCTGGGCCCCATTGACCGCCAGCAGCACGGTGCCATAGGCCCCCAGGGCCGCCACAACGCCCCAGACAATGGGCTCTATCCAGCTCCAGTTATCGGACACGGCGGAGCCAAACGCCGCGGCCCCGCCCACCAGGTTGGTGAGCAATGTGACGCCAAAGCCCAGCACCGTGGCCAGGCCCATGGCGGCGGTGTTGATTTGCGGGAGGTTGCCTTGTACGGTTCGCACAAGGTTCAAAAATGCTGGGTAGATACCGGCTCCCACGTTTTCCTGAACATCTCCAAGAGCGTTGTTGAGTTGAGTAACAAGGCCCAGGGGCGTGTTGCTCATAGCCTCATACAGTCCGGCCCAGCCCTCATCAATGACACCTTGAATGACGGCGGCGGCCTGCATCTCCCCGCTCAAGTCCGCATATTCAGCGCCCAAAGTGTCTATAATCTGCTGTTCTGTTGCAGTGCCCTCAATGATGGCCTTTTGAGCGTCCGAAAATTCAAAGCCCTTTTTGGTCATGGCGTCATAGGAGCCGGACATGATTTTACCAATGCCGGTGGCGTAGTCTACCATTGCGGCGGCGTCCAGCGCCTCCCCGTTTGACATACCGGCAGCGTAATTCGTCAAGGTGTCCATCATGGACAGGATGGCGGTGGTGTCGGAGAAATAAGTGGCCAGCTCTGCCGCCCCCGCAATCATCGCCTCATCCCCATACATTCCTTGGCTTTGAATGTCCGCTGCCTTTTGCACGATGGCGTCATAAGCGGTCAGGGCCTGGGAATTATCCGCCTGGACCACCAGCTCCGCCTCCAGGGTGTTGCCGGTGACCTCAGCGGCAAAGGTGTCATAATTGTCCAAAGCCCCGGCGGTGTTGAGGGTCAGGTCATTCTCCAGCTCATTGCCGCTCACCTCATTGGTCAGGGCCTCATAGCTGTCCATGGCTCCCATATTCTCCAGCACCGTGCGGAGCTGCACTTGGGCATTGATTTGGGTGTTGGCGGCGTCCATGGACGTTGTGGCAAGGTTCTTGATGGCGGACAGGCTCATATAAGCCCCCACCAGGGACACCACTTTTGTGACCATCCCGTCCATAGCGGAGGCCCCACGGTTGATGCTATCGTTTAGCCGTTCTTCCTCCTGAGCGGCCCGGCGGTAGTTGTCGGCCATATCATCCACCGCCCGGCTTGCGTCCGCAAGCTGGGCTCTGGCGGCCTCAATGTTGGCCACATCCACGGCGCTGCCGGAGGCACGCTGGACCATCTCAAAAGAGGACAGAGTGGTGTCCAGGTCGGACGTGATTTTTTTCAGCACCACGCTCATGCCGTCATTGAGGACCATTTGGGATTTGATAGTTGCCATTGGCTCACCACCTTTGAGAGAAAAGCCCCCGCCCGGCTGGACGGGGGCCCGGTATTATCGGCGGCGGCCCCGTTTGGCCGCCTTTGCTTTCAGCTCCGCCTCTTTTTTCTTTTCGCTTTCCGCACGGACCTCTATGGAGGCGATGACAAAGGCCCGCTCTTTGATGGGCAAGTCAAGGAATTTGGACGGCTCCCAGCCAAACTTTTGCAGACAGAAATGGGCAAAGTTGGCCTCCGGGTCACCGCCCAAAATCAGTTTTTTGCCTCATCCACCAAATCAGCATCATTCTTAAAGCCGTTGATGCGGAAAACCTCCGTAACATAATCGTCAAACTCACCGCCGATGAGCATAGCACCCACCAGGTCCTCCGGCTTGGTCACACCCCAGCTGTCCTGGAGGGCGGCGTCATTGAGGTCCGGGAACACGGTGCACGCCGCCGCCACCTTGGCCTGAAAGCCATAGGTGTTAAGCTGGGCGGTGAATTGGTTTTTCTTGCCCGGCACCGGCACCTGCCGGATGCACCCGGAGCGGATGCGGGCGTACTCATCGGCGGAGATGCAGCGGATTTCCCACTCCACCGGCTTGCCGTCCTCCCCCACAAAGCGGGGGGAGGGGGCAAAGCTGGCGTTTTTGATTTCCGCCACGTTGGGGCGCATAAATGCGGACAGGCTCTTACTCATGGTGTTTTTCCTCCTTGTAGTCATGCCGCCCTATCACATATAGGACGGGTTGGTGTATTTCTCAGGACGGCTAAAGCTATCGCAAAAGCCCTCAATGGACTGTTCGATAAAGTCGCCCTCAGCGTTGAACATGGACAGCAGCACGTCCCCGTCCAGCACGCAATCATTATAGATTTTCGTGCTCCGGCCCACGCTGCTGGCCTGGTCATCGTTGGAGGTCTGGATGGTGAAAGTGGGCATCACGCCGGTGCGGATAAACTGCTCAATCACGTCATCGAAAATCTCCGTGCACTTGTAGATGGTCATGGAAAAGGCCAGGACCACCGTGTCAGCCTTGTGGCCGATGACGATATTGCCCAGCCGGGGGACCTCCTTGGTGTTGACCTGGGCCTTGCCCTCAAAGTCCTTGGCCATCAGCATGGAGTAGCGTCTGCCGTCAATCGTGACAAAGCACTCCGCACGGTGGGCGCTTACAGCGTCCTTGGCGTTCATCATAGCTCCGTCAGGCATTTATTTCTCCTCCTTTACTGGATAATCACGCTCATGTAGAGCTGGGCCATAGCGTTGATGATGTTGAGGCCATTGACGGTGACCAGCACGGCCTTTTTCTTGTCACCCTGCTCACAGCTCACGGTGTCCGGGTCAAAGTTCTCCACCGCCCGGATGTCCTCAAGCTGCTTGATGTAGTGGGTGATGTCACCCCACAGGGCGGACCGCCCGGAGGCATCATTGGGCACGGTGCCCAGGTAGCGCTCATTGAACAGCACCGCCACGTCATTGGCGATTTGGTCACACACCCGCATGGTCTGATTGCTCTGGAAAACCTCCCCCTTGGTATCGGAGAGGGTCAGCAGGGTGTTGATGTCCTCCAGGACACGGGTGAGGCCGTTGACGTTGTGGAACATGAATTTACCCGCCTTGAGGGCCGCCGTGAGCTCCGCCTGCTTATAGTCCGTGTTCAGGGTGAGCTCCCCGTCATACTTGGCATTGGTCAGGGACTTGTTGACGGCCACGCCAGCATGGGCCCCGGTGGCCCAGTAAACCACAGCGTGCTCCTCCACATCCATGGAGGGGTGGGTGGCGCTGTTCCACACGCCGATGACGCCCTCATAGTCCACCGTGGAGGGTTTCCACGCAATGAGTTGGAATTTTGCGCCCACCTCATCCCGGACCCGCTGGCAGTAGGCGGCGTAGAGCTTGACGATGATGGGGTCAGCCGCCGGGCAGCACATGGCGTTAAAGGCATAGGCCTCAATCTTGTCCAAAAATGCCTGGTGGCTGTCCCCGGTGATGTTCGCCACGTCCTCCCCGCCGGTCAGGGGTGCCCCCGCCGTAGCCTCCAGCGTGAGGTCTTTCTTGAAGTCCACATAGTCATTGCCGGTCAGATCCTCCGCCTTGGTCACCGTCTGGAGGTCCACCTGGATGCCATCCAGATAGGTGCCAACGTCAAAGGCATCCGGGTCATCCACGTTGACCGCAATGACGATGGAGAGGTCATTGCCCCGGACGCCGGGGTACTTGGCGGTGGCCAGCGCACAGGCCGCCTTTTTGGCTCCCAGCCCCAGCCGGTAGCAGTAGACGGTGGTGGCGTGTAGGAAAATCTCCCGCAGGGCCAGCATCTTGGGGTGGTCATAGGAGTAACCGAAAATGGCCTTGCTGTTTTTCTGAAATTCCCCGGAGGTAACAGCGAAAACCTCATTTTCCGGGCCCCAGCTCAGGACAAAGGGGGCCGCCGCATATCCACGGTCGGACAGTGTGGCGGAGGCCTTTGCAACGCTGGAAAAGTTGATATAGCTGCCCGGCAGGACCTTGTTCTGGACCAGCCAGGTGCCGCCTCCCAGTGCCATTATTTCACCGCTCCTTTCATGAATTTGTTGATGAGCGCATCCACCTCAGCCAAGGTGTAGGACTTGCCGCTCTCCAGCAGGACGCTCACCAGGTCCCGCCGGGCGGCGTAGCGCTGGGAGCTCATGACCTGCTCCCTGGTGTAAACGGCCTCCGGCGCAGTTCTGGCCGGAGCCGCCGCAGTTTCATTTTTTGCCATAGGGTCATCCCTCCTGTTCGATTTTTAGGGTTTCCATCATGATGTGCTCCTGGGGAACACGGACAAAATGGTCATAGGTGGCAAGCACATGGAGCACCCCGCCGGTGATGGTCCACTCGCAGCTTGTAGCGTGCACCACATCCCCCTCCGGGGTGGTGATGCTCCCCAGGACCGCCGTGAGCCGGTCCGCCACGGCGTAGCACTCCGCATTGCCCCGCTTGGGGTAATAAATCACGTCCAGCGTGGGGCTCCGCCGGTAGCGGGACCCCACCTCCTGGGCGTGGCTGGCGGTGGGCATCGTGACATTGAAGTCACCAGGCTTGAGCCCCTGCTTGACCTCACCGCCGTGGACCTGAACGGGGGCAGGAAAAGCGGCGTGGACCGCAAGGCTCACGCCGTCAAAAATGCTGTTAAAACTGATTTCAGACACGGAACACCTCCCGCAAAAGCGCCTCCAGCTTTTTCTCAATGAGCGCCGGGGCCAGCGCCCTCAAGTCCTGCTCTGATAGGGTGAGGAAATACTGCCCGGCCACCCATCCCTTGCCGCCGGGCGTGCGGTGGCCAAACTCCACATAGCTGGCATAATGGACGAGGTTGATGACTTCCACAAGGTAGCTGCCGCCCTGCTTTTTGATGGGCAGGGCTTGGGCATAGGCCTTGGCGTTGCTGTTCCCGCCACGGCTGGCGGCCTCCTGCTCCGTTCGGGCCGTCCAGCCCCGGCGCAGGGTGCCGCCTTTTTTGCCGCTGGGGGTCACCCGCTTGGTGTAGACATCGCCCTTTTTGTGATGCTTGCTGTCCCGCTTGGCGGTTACCTTGACCTCGGTCTTGTAGTTGCCCACAGGGGTGGCCGGTATCACCAGGGCCAGCAGACGGGCCGCCAGCTCCTTGGACACGTCCCGGCAGAAATTCTCCAGGTCAGCGCTTTGGAGCCGGTCCAGGTTTTCCCGGAGCTTTTGGAGCTGCCTATAATCGCAGTTGCCCCATCTGGCCATTAGGCCCACCCCTCCCACAGCTCAAGCGGCACCTCCTGGTGGACGGTGTAGACCGCCGGGGTGCCGCTCCGCTCATAGTCACGGGTGACCTTGTTCTGTGTCACGGTGATTTTTGACCCCTCCGGGATGTCCACGGAGGGGTCAATGTAGAGCGTAACGGTTTGGACTGTCTTGGCGGCCTCCTCAGAGGGCTCCGTGGCGGTGACAGTCTTGTGGGAGATGCGGCAGGCCGCCCCCTCCACAAGCACCCGCTCAACGGGCTCCGTGCGGCCATTGGCCTCATTCAGCACACCCTCCCGCACGGTGACGGTGGCCTTGCCGGTCCAAAGGCGCTGGACCGCTGCCTTGTAGCGTTCAAGCGTCACCATTTCAACCTCCGAAAAGCCCCCAGGATTTTCTCCGATGGGTGGACCATGCCGTCCAGGGTGGCCAAAAAGCGCCCCTCCGGGCTGGAAACGCCGTGTCAGCGCCAATGATAAAATGAAAGAAAACGCCGAGGAAAAAATGTAGTTTTGTGGCGGAGAGGAGGGAAAAAAGATAGACTCCCAATCAGGGCGAAAAAGAGCCCGGAAAGGGAGTCAGGAAATGAAAGGAGCACAGTGGATGGATATCCGAAGCGACAGACAAAAAGGCCTGAGCTATGTGGAGCTGGGCCGGAAGTACCACATGGACCCACGAACAGCAAAGCGGTACGCGGAATCGCCGCAGAAGCCGGAGTACACATTGAGCGAGCCCAAGCCCACAAAGATGGACCCGTACAAGCAGATCGTGGACGAGTGGCTGGAAGAGGCGCCGTATTCAGCGCTGCGGATCCTGGAGAAGCTGCGGGAGATGGGGTTTGACGGAGGTTACAGTATTGTCAAGGCGTATGTGAGCAGCCGGAAGATGGACTTGAATGAGAAAGCAACGGTGCGGTTTGAGACGATGCCGGGGAAGCAGGGGCAGATGGACTGGGGATTTTTCGAGGATCACCTGGTGTACGAGGATGGGAAGTGGAAAAAGCTGTACTGTTTTCTCATGATTCTGGGATATTCGCGGATGCGGTACATCGAATTTGTCACAGATATGAGCACAAACACGTTGATACGGTGCCATCAGAACGCGTTTCGGTATTTCGGAGGCTACCCGGAGGAGATTCTGTATGACAATATGAAGCAGGTAGTCATCAAGCGGCTGCTGAAGCAGGAGGATTCCACGCTAAACCGGCAGTTTGAGGACTTCGCGGGCTTCTATGGATTCAAGCCCATTCTGTGCCGGCCATATCGGGGTCAGACGAAGGGGAAAGTAGAGCGGACGGTGCAGTTTGTCAGAGATAATTTTATGGTGGGGATCCAGTACAACAGTCTGGCGGACTTGAACGGACAGGCCCTGGCCTGGTGCAATAAGGTCAATGGGAAAGTCCACGCCACCACCAACGAAATTCCCTTTGAGAGGTTGAAAAAAGAGAGACTGAGTCCTCTTACCCGTGAGTACATCATCGACAAAATCAACCTGAGGCGAGTACAAAAAGACTGCCTCATCTCGTACGCCGGCAATCAGTACTCCGTGCCAGCGGAGTATATCGGCAAAGATGTGGCAGTCGTGGCCCTCGACAGCATGTTAGCAGCATATTACGAGGGAAAGCAGATCGCTCTGCACCGAATATCGTATCAGAGAAAGGACATGGTTGTCAATCCTCAGCACTATAGAAGGCTTACGCTGAAACAGACGATGGATGCAGAAAATGTTCTGCTGGAACAGGACAAAGTAATAGATTTTCCCTTGAAACCATCGGATTTGTCCAGATATGACGAGGTGCTGTATGAGTGAATTTACCATGGACAGGCTGAGGGAAAACCTGGAAGCCCTTAAGATGAAAAACACTCTGGAGATTCTGGACAATTACCTGGAACGGGCGGTGGCGGACAAGCTCAACATTGTGGAGGTTTTGGATCACATTTTCTTAGAAGAAGCCAAATCCAAGCGGAGACGGGCCTATGAGAAGCAGATCCAGATGTCCGGCTTCCCCATTAAGAAGACCCTGGACGACTTCGATTTCTCTTTCCAGCCCTCCATCGACAAGCGCCAGATCGACGAACTGGCCACCATGCGCTTCCTGGAAAACGGGGAGAATGTGGTCTTCCTTGGCCCGCCCGGCGTGGGCAAGACCCATCTGGCCTCCGCTCTGGGCCTTGTGGCGGCACAGCATCGCTTTTCCACCTACTACATCAACTGCCATCAGCTTATTGAGCAGCTCAAGAAGGCCCATTTTGAGAACCGTCTGCCGGACAAGCTCAAGGTTCTCGCCAAGTACAGGATGCTTATCATCGACGAGATCGGCTACCTCCCCATGGACATCCAGGGCGCAAACCTGTTCTTCCAGTTGATTGCCAGAAGGTATGAAAAGACGTCCACCGTCTTTACCTCCAACAAGACCTTCTCCCAGTGGAACGAGGTCTTTGCCAACGTCACCATCGCCTCCGCCATCCTGGACCGTGTCCTGCATCACTGCACCGTTATCAACATCAAGGGCGAGTCTTACCGCCTGAAAGAACGCAAGGAATTTATGCGCCAGAAGCAGCAAATCGTGAACACTCTTTTTGAGCAAGGCAACTGCTGATTTTGTTACCCACCACCGCCGAAAAATGACAAAATTTCTTCGGCGTTTTCTTGCAATTTCATATCGGCGTTGACAGCCATGGATGTACTTCTCTACCAGCTCCAGCTCACGGGTAAAGCGGGATTGGGTCTTGCAGCGAACGATGTCAAAGCGGTGGGCCTTGGCGTCCTCCAGCAAGCGGTTAAATTCGGGCCGTCTGCGGTCTGAGCCTGTGTAATCATCATCACTATAAAGGTTATAAACTTCCCACCCCTGTTCCATCGCGTATTGCAGCAGCATGGCTTTTTGGTTCTCAATGCCAGGGCTACAATCCATTGAGTAGACATGGTAATAGCTTTTTCTGCCCTCCTGCCGGTTTTCATAGAGCCGACATTCCCCCATAACGGCGGCAACCTCGTCCGGCACTTCCACAAATGTGTCGGTGGTATAGAGCGGGTAATAGTGCTTACGTAAATTGATGATTGCCATGCCGCCCTCACTTTTCTTGGGGGTGGTCTGCGTAGTAGCGGCGGAGATTGCACAGGCCACGGCGGATGGCGAGGCAAACATTGCTGTTGTGGACGCACTCGCGGTCTGCGATCTGCTGCTGGGTCAGCCCGCCCAGGTAGTAGGCACAGAGGCGGCGGGCCTGGGTGAGAGTAGCATAGACCAGGGCCTCCCGCAAGGCAGCGGCCAGCCGGTCACGCTCGGCCCGTTCCTCCGCCAGCATGACAAGCTGCTCCGGGGACGGGCTGTGTTCCAGGGCATAGTTCTCCGTCCAGTCGTAAGCGTCCAGGGAGTAGAACGCCCGGTGATACTGCTTGCGGCGCTCATAGTTCCGCATTTCCCGGATAGACTGGCACAGCACGTCAAAGACTTCCTCGCTGACCTCCACCAGCTTGTCCTGCTGACAGTGGGGGTAATGGAGCCGCAGGTTGATGATTTTCATATAGCCTCCTAAATGACGGGAGGGACAAACAGCCAAAACTGCTTGTCCCTCCCAGTGATGGAGCAAACGCCCTTCACATGGTAGCCACTTAGGGGGGCAATCATTAGTATGTTTTCCCAAAGAAATTGAAAAACTTTTTGCGAACGCCCGTGATGCTCTGGCAAACGGAAACTTTGGAGCAGCCGCACATCTCGGCAATCTCCGCATAACTAAAATCATGCAGGGCATAGAGCGAAAACCGCTCCCGCTGGGTGGGTGTGCAGAGCGCCAGCACCGCTGACGCTCACGGTAGAGTTTCTGATTGTTCCGCTTGGCCTGTTCCAGATAGTCGGCAACCTCGGCGCTGACCTCGACAGACAAAAACCGCCCATTGATTTTGATGGTAATTTCCATCGTCCTTTCCTTTGTTCAAATTTTTGGGGCCTGAACGGAGGGGGCGGGGAGCGGCAGCGAGGCCGGTGTTGCTGGCCTGGGTATAGAAAAGCGCCCGGACAGTGCAAGACTGTTCGGGCACCGGGGACGACATTATGAGTCGTCAGAAAATGACTATTTTCGCAATCTTGGGTGGAGTGCGCCGCTGCGGGGGTCAGGCTTTTTTTGACAAGCTCCTATCTATCTGTAATCGCATAGCGGCATTCTCTTATATGTCGAGAAAGCAAATAGAAAGGCGGCAGCTTTAATAAACCGCCGCAGAAAATAAGCCCTAAATGGATAGAGCTTCTGTTATTCGCTGAAATTACCCTTCATCATCCGATGGAGCAGAATAATGATTCTGCACTGCTGCCGGAAGCTCGTCATACTGCACCTCGCTCCAATCCAGGACGCCCCGGACCGGCATGACGGTCAGACGGATAAAGGCCCCCTCCCGAAGTTCTCTGGATGTCCCGAAGGTGATCTCTTTTTCGCTCCCGTTTTCGTCATAGGACAGCAGCGTGTAGGAATAGGGCAGGTTGCCTTTGAAGTTAATGACGCCTCCGTTAGAATCCACCTGTTCCACCTTGGTGTTGTCGATCTGGGCGTAATACTCGGCGCTGCCGGAGCCGGAGAGAAACCATGCGCAAAAGCCGACCAGACCAATGAGAAAGACAGCAACGACGCCTATTATGATTTTCAATTTTTTCTTCATATTGTTTGACACCCCTTACCAACCTTTTTTTGTGATGACCCGCTTGGGCTTTTTTGCTGTCTTTGGAGCCGCGCCTTTTTTTGCTGTCGCCACAAAAGCGGCGGCAATCAGCAGAGCGGCCAGCAAACTGAGCATACAAAGCAGCGGATTCCAATGGACGGCCGCATCATAGCTACGGTATCCGATCAGCCCCATGCTTGCGGTCACGGGATACAAATTCGCCAAGGTCATGCTCCCTGCCGCAAACATCCCGCCGTAGCCGTAGACGAAGGCTACCACCGCTCCAATTAAGTGCCCGTTTGGGATACGGGCGGCGATGGCGATGATTGGCAGAACCGCGATATAGAGGAACAGGCAGTTGAACGTGATCTGCAACCCGGCTTGCATGACTGCCGGAAAATCGCCGCCGGGGAAGCCCAAAAGGGAGGATGCCGTCACGGTGAACACGGTGCTGACGATCCCCAGGAACAGGGAGAGCAGTCCGCAGACGGCCAGCTTGCCAGCCAGCAGAGCGGGAAACGACAGGGGAACCGTCAGAATATTTTTCAGCGTGTCGTCCGTTCCCTCCCGGCTGATGATATATCCGGTAATCAAAGCGATGCACATGGGGAAAATTGTTGTGATGTTGTTCTTCAGGACCTGCTCCACGAAAAAGGAGAAGGTCCATACACTTCCATCCTGGGCGGTGGTGGAGAAAACGGTCAGCAGGACGGACAGCAGCATCAGGAAAACCCCTGCCCAGACCATGTGATACCGTTTCAGTTTCCAAACTTCAGTTTTCAGCAGTACTAGCATCTCAATCTCCCCCTCTCTTTTTATACAGCCGGTCAATCACCAGAATGGACAGGACAGCCATTGCACTCAAAATCAAGACGGTCTGCATTGTTGAGGGAATCAGGTATTGCAGTTCCCCCAAGCTGCCCTTGACGCCATGCCGAACCATATCCCCCGCGCACCAGAGGTTTGTGAGGGGAATCGGCATCAGCCAGCACAAAAACTTCGGCAGGGCACCGAAACTGCTTTCGGCGGTCAGGCTTAACACGCTGTAAAAGATGCACAGCAGAACGGAGAAGATATAGGTCTTGCTGAAAAAGACCACCAGCACTACCAACGGCAGGGTGCCCGCTGTGACGAAAACTCCCATCTCCACCGCCACCCACAGCTTATAGCCCAGCCCGCCCACCTCGGCAATCAGGCTCCCGCAGACGATGGTGACGGCGGCTGTGGACAGACAGAAGATCAGTCCGAACAGAAACAGAACGATAATTTTAGCGAAAATCATCTGGGTGCTGGTCACCGGGATGGTCCGCAGGTTTTTGAAGGTGTCGTTGTCCCGCTCCATGAAGAACAGCATGGCGGCTATGACACCGATGATACAGGGCAAAAGCAGCTCCACCCCATAGCCCAGGACAAACTGATAAAAGTCGTCAAAGAGCTCGGCTTTCGTGTCGTATCGGTCCATCATGCGGGGCGTCAGCATCATCAGTGCCAGCGGGAGCGGGAACAGGAACGCAGAGAGGATTACAAAAGGAATGAACTTCTTCCGTTTCAGCTTCGCCAGCTCGCAGAAAATCAGCTTAAGCAATCCCCTCACCCCCGGTCACCCGCTTGAAGTAATCCTCCAGGCTTTCCTCCACAGTTGCGGCCTCCGACACCTCCAGACCATACTGCACAAAGGCAGAAACGATCTTTGCCACGGGGACCTTGGCAGAATCCATCCGCAGATGGTGGCCGTCCTGTACAGTAAACTGATTTTCGTGGAAAGCACTGTTCAAGACCTCCGCCGCACGCCCCGTGTCGGAGACTGTGAAGCGGACATACCGGTCGCTCTTGGCTTCCAGGTCCGCAAGGCTCTCCTCCTCCAGCAGCACACCGTGGTCGATGATACCGATGTCATCCGCCAGCAGCGCCACCTCGGAGAGAATGTGGCTGGAGATCAGGATGGTCTTGCCCCGCTCGTCGCACAGCGCCCGGATGAAGGAGCGCACCTCCGCGATGCCGATTGGGTCCAGGCCGTTGATGGGTTCGTCCAAAATCAGCAGCTCCGGGTCGTGCATGACCGCCAGGGCGATGGCCAGCCGCTGCTTCATACCCAGGGAGTATTGGGAAAAGAGCTTTTTGTCCCGGTAAGGCAGGCCCACCAGCTCCAGGGCGTTCTTAATAGCCCCCTGATTTTTCAGTCCCCGCAGTGCAGCGAAAATACGCAGGTTCTCCGTCCCCGTCAGATTGGGATAGAAGCCAGGGGATTCGATCAGGCTGCCGATGCGGGGCAACAGCTTCTTCTCGTTACCAAGCAAGGGCTTTCCCCAGATCGTCACTTCCCCGGAGGTGGGCTGGGTCAAGCCCAGCAGCATCTTCATGGTGGTGGTTTTTCCGGCTCCGTTTCGGCCCAGCAGACCATAAATGCGGCCCCTCTGAACGTGGATGTTCAGCTCCGCCACGCTCTTTTGCGTCCCGTACTGTTTGGTCAGTTGTTTCGTTTCAATGACGATTTCGCTCATAGCGTTTACCTCCTTTGCGGGGTCAGTATACAACACCATCTTTGAGCTTTCCTTGAGGGAACCTTGAGATAACCTTGAGATTGTGCTGATGGCATATACAATTTTTAGTTTCTGCGCTATAATGAGTGCGGACAGGAGGGGCTTATATGCTGAACAGAGAAATTCTCGTCGTAGACGATGAAAAGGATTTGCGGACGATGATTCGCTCTATTTTCGAGAGCGCCGGATATACACAGATTACAACAGCGGCCTCCGGGCAAGAGGCGCTGGCGGTGATGGCGAAAAAAATACCCGGCATCATCATTCTGGATGTGATGATGCCGGATATGGACGGGTTTGAACTGCTCCAGGAAATTCGGGCTGTTAGCAAAGTTCCCGTTCTTATGCTCACCGCGAAGGGGGAAGCCGAGGACCGCTTCGCCGGGTTCGAGCTGGGGGCGGACGATTATCTGGTCAAGCCTTTTCTGCCAAAGGAACTGCTGTTGCGTGTCCAGGCAATTTTGAAACGGGCCTATCCTGAAAAAGAGCGGGTTGTTACGCTGAACGCTGCCGCAGTAGATTTAGACCGGGCTGAGGTTATTAGAGAGGGCCAGCGGACACCCTTGACCGCTAAGGAGTACAGCGTCTTTGAGAAGCTGGCGGAGAACGCGGGCCGGATTGTCACCATCGGCGTTCTCTGTCAAACGCTGTGCGGGGACATCTGGCAGGGGTATGAGACAACACTGATGACCCACATCCGGCACCTGCGGGAGAAGATCGAGGAAAATCCGTCAAAGCCCGTGTCGCTCCTGACGGTGAAGGGCCTGGGATATAAGCTGGTGGTAAAGGAGCCGGAGAAATGAAACCTGTGGAACGCTTCTTTCGGAAATACTTTTTATCTATGGTGGGCATCATCGTGCTGTTCCTGCTACTCAATGTTGTCCTGTTTTTCTCTGTGCTGATCTGGGCCTGGCAGACCTCGGAGACACCGGACCTCTCCATGAGCGAAATCTGTGACAGGATTACTCTGGACGGAACAGGACATTTGACAGCGGCTGGGGAGCTGGCCGAAATGTTGGAAGAACATCACGCCTGGGCCATGGTTTTGGACGATATAGGAACGGTCATTTTTCAGAGCAGACTGCCGGAGGAATTGCCCCGGCGGTACACGGCAGCGGACGTGGCAAAATTCAGCCGGTGGTATCTGGGGGATTATCCGGTCTATGTGCAGGAGCATCCCCAGGGGCTATTGGTAGTGGGCGGCGAAAAGGGCAGTCAGGCGAAGTATTACTTTTCTGTCAGTGAGAGCTATGCGAGAAAACTGCTTGTCGGGCTGGCTGCCGTCTTTCTGACCAATATCATTGTGGTGGTTCTTCTGATCTGGAAGAACACCCGGCACGTTGAAAAGGCGGTCACGCCCATTTTGCGGGGGATCGAAACGGTTTCCTCCGGCCAGTCGGTTAGCCTCCCGGAGAGAGGCGAATTGGCGGAGATCAACCGGCAGCTCAACAGGGCGGGGGCTTTTATTGCCAAAAAGGACAGCGCCCGCGCCGACTGGATCAGCGGTATCTCCCATGACGTGCGGACACCCCTCTCGGTAATTTTGGGTTTTGCCGGGCAATTGGAGGCTGACCAAACCCTCCCGGCCTCCGCCCGTGAACAGGCGTCCCATATCCGCAGGCAGGGGGAAAAGCTGCGGAGCCTGATTTCCGATCTGAACCTCACGTCCAGGCTGGAGTATTCCATGCAGCCCTTTCGGATGGAGAAAGTCTATTTCGTGGAGCTGGCGCGGCAAGTCGTCTGTGAGTTTTTGGACGGCGGGTTAGAGGCGCGGTATCAAATTATGTTTGATTCCAGCCAGGAGAGCGAAACAGCGTCCATCATGGGAGACGAAGCTCTGCTGAAACGTGCGCTGTATAATTTGATTCAGAACAGCGTCATTCATAATCCAAAAGGGTGCATAATTTCTGTTTCCGTAGCGCGAAATGAAACCGGTATAACCACCATGGTATCAGATGACGGCATAGGCGTGTCCGCTGAGAAGCTGGAGAAATTAAGAGCAACGGCGCATCATTTGGAAAGCACCGATGAAAGATTGAACCTGAGACACGGCTTAGGCGTTCTGTTGGTTCGGCAGATTGTTGAGGCGCATCATGGCACAGTGGAAATTGAAAGTACACCGCAAAATGGGTATCAGACAGTTTTAGTCTTTCCCGGCGGGGGACCATAAAGCAACGGAGAACGCTTATATACGTTCTCCGTTGCTCTTTATTTGATTTAGCTATAAACCAATTCCACAAAAATGATTTCCTCCACTTGGGCCTTGCAACGATTCATCAGGCCCACCCAGCGCATGGGGCCACGGGCTTTCAAATCTTCGGTGGCCCCGGCCTCCTTTGCCATTCCCGGCATCATACTGTCCAACAGGTCTTGGGCGGCGTCCTCGGTTTCCAGCAGATGGGCGTACAGCTTGCCCTCCATCACCAGTTCGGCCCAAACGATGGGACGATACTCTTTCAGATACCGCAACCGCAACAGACCATACTTGCCCAAACTGCGGTCAGGCGGCGGCTCTATCGTCAGGTCGGGGAGGTAGTAATCGCCCACTTTCACATAGTCCAATTCTATTTTCATTGCAAATCACTTGTCCTAAAAATTGGATTTGAAACAGCTTGTCCCATCGAAAATTTTAATAGGTTGTCCTTACACCATCGCCGCCGGAAAAGGCTTGTCCTACCAACAATCCAGTGTTTTCAAGGGTTTTCGGCCTTGTTGCGCTTACGCCATCGCCCCATCGGCGAGGGCTTCCAGGTCCTGATTCAGCTTTTGAATCTTGCCGTCAATATCCTCGGCCATCTGCTGCGGGGTGCGGCGCGTGCGCTTTACATTTTGCTCATCCATGGTTCATGCTCCTTTTTGATGTATGATTGAGAGAAAAATCTTATTAGAAATTATATCCAAAAACATCAAAACTAAATAGGCTCTGCTCCGCAACGTCAGCAAGACAAACAGCAGAAGCATAAGGCAAAACAGAGCGAGAGCGGCCCTCAGGGATAAGGAAAGGTTTGAGAGCAGCAGTGCAACGCCAATCACACAGACAGCGGTTTCCTGTAGGCGTGCCATGACGCGGTCCAGGCCGTAAGCGGTCTTGACCGTCCCAAAAACACCCTCCACAGCATTGCGGTCGCAGTTGTCCTGATACTCCAGTTTCTTTGCTTGACGGGACAGGCCGGGAGCTTTTGGCGGCTTTCCCAGGGCCGGACCGGACAGACGAATACCATGCTCTTTGCAAAAAGCCAGTGTCTGGCGGCTGCGGTAGATTTTGTCCGCCAGGATACGTTCCGGGTAACAGCCATAGCGCTCCCGGTACCGAGCCACCGCCCGCCAGAGGTCTTCCGATTCGTTGAAGGGCTCGAAGTCCAGCCGTTCGATCCTGGCATAGCCATCCACCAGACTGATATGCAGTTTTGAGCCAAACTCGGTTTTGGCGTGGGCTTTTCCCCGAACGATGGGCCGGACCCAGGGCTGGGCCAGACTGACGATGCGCCGGGGAATGCTGTGGGTCCCGGATTCAAACATGAGGCGCTGCTGCTCGTAGACAGTAGTCATGATATTCAGGCGGTCCGCCTGCTTTGAAGACAATTTTGCACCTTTTTGAACCAATTCAGCTATGTACCTGATATCCCGGCGGATGTATTGCAGCTGTTTGCGTATCGCGGAACGGATTGCTTTCCCACTGCGCTTCTTGCTTTTGGACAGACGGAGATAGTCCTTCCGGGCGCGCTTGCGGTACATCCGGGGCTTCTTCTGTCCTGCCGCTTTACACAGCTCGTCCACCGTTTTCTCCGCTTTCTCCCGCACTTGGTTGAGTAAATCGATGTCCTGAGGATAGGCGATGTCCGCGGGGCAGCATGTGGCGTCCAGAATCAGTGTCCCGCTGTTAGGCGGATCGTTCCCGTCATCCGAGTCATCCTGTTTCCCTGTCTCCGCTTTTGGGACAGACGCCTCCAGAATTGCTGCCAGGTCCTCCTCGCTGAACCGTTTCCGGAACGCTACCAGCGTGGACGCCCCGAACGGACACGGCCCGTACTCCTTCATGCCGATGAAATATTGCAGATACGGGTTTTCTCCAATGTGCTTCACCAGCCATTGGTCGCTGCATTTCAGCCGCCGCTGAATCAGCAGCGCCCCTAATGCCATCCGTGCCGGATGGGCCGGGTGACCATTGTTCACGAATCGCGCTGCATACCGCTCCTCCGCTATCTCCCACGGAACCAGCGCCGCCAGTTTCACCCAATCGTTTTCTGGGTCCAGTTTCCCATATGGAAAGATGAAATCTTCCATCCGAAGCTGACTGTTGTCCTTATACATCCACTCCGCCCCCTATAAGTGCACGCTTTTTCCTTGCTTTTTCCCAATTCCCTTGCACCTATTCTACCATATTTCATCCCATATTGCTTGTCTTCTAAGCAGTTTGAGGTTACGAAGCAGGCCCTAAATAGTTGTTTCTATCATAGCATAGGAAGCGCATTTTGCAAACAGGTTTTCAAATAAAAAATGGGCGGCGGAAGCGTAAAAGATACGCTCCCGCCGCCCCTCCGTGTCAAAGACCCTCGAATTTCTGTATCAGGTCATATACCTCATGCCATACCCGGTCATAGCCCTGCCGCAAATCCTCCACATCCTGGGCATAGAGGTTGCGTGTCTCGTTGCATCGGCGGGTGATCTGGTTCACATTGCTGGAGATCGAGCGGAGCAGTCTCACCAGTTCCTTTACACACTCCATATTCAACTGGACGATATACCCGTCCACCGCCATCTTCCGCAGATACCCCCGCAGGTTGAACGTGCCCAGCAGGGCCATTTTCTGGTCGATCACCTCCTTTTCCTCCGGGGACACCTTGGTAAACAGGCCCACCGTGCGGCCCTCGTTCTTCCTCACAGCACATCCCCCCGATAATGGCTTTTCTCGGTGCCAGCAGCTACCGGCGCAGGCGGCGTGTAGCTTCTCAACGCCGCCCGAATAGACGGTTTATCGCCCCCCGGTACGGGCGGCGCAGACGGCTCCTGCGGCGGTTCCTTGCCATCTCCCTGCTCTTTGTCCTTTCCGCTCTCGGCATTGTCCAGTTCAGCGTTCAGTTCGGAAAGCCGGGCCGACTTTGCCGCCAGTTCTTCCTCCTGGGGGAAGGGCCGCGCCGCTTCTTCCCTGGCGTTTTCCAGATTGCCCTCCAATGTGACCAGGCCCCGCTGCTGCTTTTCCAGACTTTCCGTGATCTTCTCCAACGCATTATTGATGCGGGTCACGTTCCCCAAAATTTCATCTGCCAGTTCCGCCGTATAGGTGAGATTCTGCTTCATTGTCACAACAAACTTTTCACCCTTTAGCTGAACCTGCATGGGGAAGCCCCGGAACTGGCCCAAATCAAGGGGCTTATCCGGTTCGGTCATACTCTTGCAGGCGGCAAGAATGGCCTCGCCTGCCGCTTTGCGCTCTGTGTATGTTTTTCCGCGGACGGTCATAGAAAAGGCGTCGTCCCTTACCGGGTGCATATCCCGAATTTGCATATCCTCCGTCAATGCCCGGATGAACATTCTGGCCTCCGCCATCTTCTGAGGGTAGTGTCAACGCCGATATGAAATTGTAAGAAAAGGCCGAAGAAATTTTGTTGTTTTTCGGCGGTAAGGGGGGGGACAAAATCAAGCGTTTCCTTGCTCAAAAAGAGTGTTCACGATTTGCTGCTTCTGGCGCATAAATTCCTTGCGTTCTTTCAGGCGGTAAGACTCGCCCTTGATGTTGATAACGGTGCAGTGATGCAGGACACGGTCCAGGATGGCGGAGGCGATGGTGACGTTGGCAAAGACCTCGTTCCACTGGGAGAAGGTCTTGTTGGAGGTAAAGACGGTGGACGTCTTTTCATACCTTCTGGCAATCAACTGGAAGAACAGGTTTGCGCCCTGGATGTCCATGGGGAGGTAGCCGATCTCGTCGATGATAAGCATCCTGTACTTGGCGAGAACCTTGAGCTTGTCCGGCAGACGGTTCTCAAAATGGGCCTTCTTGAGCTGCTCAATAAGCTGATGGCAGTTGATGTAGTAGGTGGAAAAGCGATGCTGTGCCGCCACAAGGCCCAGAGCGGAGGCCAGATGGGTCTTGCCCACGCCGGGCGGGCCAAGGAAGACCACATTCTCCCCGTTTTCCAGGAAGCGCATGGTGGCCAGTTCGTCGATCTGGCGCTTGTCGATGGAGGGCTGGAAGGAGAAATCGAAGTCGTCCAGGGTCTTCTTAATGGGGAAGCCGGACATCTGGATCTGCTTCTCATAGGCCCGTCTCCGCTTGGATTTGGCTTCTTCTGAGAAAATGTGATCCAAAACCTCCACAATGTTGAGATCCTCCGCCACCGCCCGTTCCAGGTAATTGTCCAGAATCTCCAGGGTGTTTTTCATCTTAAGGGCTTCCAGGTTTTCCCTCAGCCTGTCCATAGTAAATTCAGTCATACAGCACCTCGTCATATCTGGACAAATCGGAGGGTTTCAAGGGAAAATCAATCACTTTGTCCTGTTCCAGCAGAACATTTTCTGCATCCATCGTCTGTTTCAGCGTAAGCCTTCTATAGTGCTGAGGATTGACAACCATGTCCTTTCTCTGATACGATATTCGGTGCAGAGCGATCTGCTTTCCCTCGTAATATGCTGCTAACATGCTGTCGAGGGCCACGACTGCCACATCTTTGCCGACATACTCCGCTGGCACGGAGTACTGATTGCCGGCGTAGGAGATGAGGCAGTCTTTTTGTACCCGCCTAAGGTTGATCTTGTCGATGATGTACTCACGAGAGAGGGGACTCAGGCCCTCTTTTTTCAGCCGCTCAAAGGGAATCTCGTTGGTGGTGGCGTGGACTTTCCCATTGACCTTATTGCACCAGGCCAGGGCCTGTCCGTTCAAGTCCGCCAGACTGTTGTACTGGATCCCCACCATAAAATTATCTCTGACAAACTGCACCGTCCGCTCTACTTTCCCCTTCGTCTGACCCCGATATGGCCGGCACAGAATTGGCTTGAATCCATAGAAGCCCGCGAAATCCTCAAACTGCCGGTTCAGCGTGGAGTCCTCCTGCTTCAGCAATCGCTTGATGACCACCTGCTTCATGTTATCGTACAGAATCTCCTCCGGGTAGCCTCCAAAGTACCGAAATGCGTTCTGATGACACCGGATCAGTGTGTTTGTGCTCATATCTGTGACAAATTCGATGTACCGCATCCTTGAGTACCCCAGAATCATGAGAAAGCAGTACAGCTTCTTCCACTTTCCGTCCTCGTATACCAGGTGATCCTCGAAAAATCCCCAGTCCATCTGCCCTTGCTTTCCTGGCATCGTCTCAAACCGTACCGTCGCCTTCTCATTCAAGTCCATCTTCCGGCTGCTCACATACGCCTTGACGATGCTGTAGCCCCCGTCAAATCCCATTTCCCGCAGCTTCTCCAGGATCCGCAGCACTGAATACGGCACCTCCTCCAGCCACTCGTCCACGATCTGCTTGTACGGGTCCATCTTTGTGGGCTTGGGTTCGCTCAATGTGTACTCCGGCTTCTGCGGCGATTCCGCGTACCGCTTTGCTGTTCGCGGGTCCATGTGGTACTTCCGGCCCAGCTCCACATAGCTCAGCCCTTTTTGTCTGTCGCTTCGGATATCCATCCACTGTGCTCCTTTCATTTCCTGACTCCCTTTCCGGGCTCTTTTTCGCCCTGATTGGGAGTCTATCTTTTTTCCCTCCTCTCCGCCACAAAACTACATTTTTTCCTCGGCGTTTTCTTTCATTTTATCATTGGCGCTGACAGTTTATAGTAAGTTGGTTAGGGGTCGGTTTTCCGTCCAACGCAAAGGTCGGTTTTCCGTCCTTATGAGGGTCGCTTTTCCGGCTATCAGAGGGTCGGTTTTCCGGCTGTAAACTGTACCCAAGATTATGGACAGCAGGAAAAATGGAGACCCAGGTTGGTGGACAGGTTAAAAAGTAAGGACGTACCCTAAAAGTGGACGAAACAAGTAATGAAAGAAAAGGGATATAGGACAAGAGTATGTTCTAAGGGCAGGGCTGTGTGATAAAATGAAGCCAATAGAAAGGGGCATCACACATGGCACGGAAAATGTTTACCCAGGAGCAGGTGCGGGTTATGGCAGAAAATCCATACACGCTCCATGTGTCCACCACGCAGATCACCTTCACAAACACATTCAAGGAAGAATTCTGGCGGAGATACCAGGAAGGGGATACACCCAGAACGATTATGTACGATTTGGGCTATGATCCGGAGGTGCTCGGGAGGAACCGTCTCAGCGGCATCCAGAACGTAGTGTGCAAGCAGGCGGTTTCAGCGAAAGGGTTCCATGAGCGGCCGCAGCGCAGACGCGGAGAGGGGTCTGCTGAAGGCGGAGACACAACTACCCAGGCTCAGCTGCGGCAGATGCAGCATCGGCTGAAATATCTGGAGCAGGAGGTGGAATTTCTAAAAAAAATATCCTCTGCCAGAGGTGGACGAAAGCAAGGGCCGCGGCCATGAACGAGGCTTCCACCATCTTTTCCCTGATCCACCAGACGTTATCCGGCGGTGAGAACGAACTATCCGTATCCATGATGTGCCAGACAGCCGGGGTTTCCAGGTCCGGCTACTATGCGTGGTTAAACGCCGCTTCGGCCAGGCAGGTGCGGGAAGCACAGGATCGCGCTGATTTTGAGCTGGTTTTGGAGGCATACAACCGGCGGAGATATTCCAAAGGGGCGCGGGGCATCTATATGTGCCTTATCCACAATACTCCGCCGGTGGTTATGAACCTGAAAAAGATACGCCGGTTGATGAAAAAATACGGCTTGCAATGTCCGATTCGGAGGGCAAACCCTTACCGCAAAATAAAAAACGCAATGAAAACGAATCATTACGCGCCTAACCTTTTAGACCGTGAATTTGAGAGCTATGGCCCCCGGCTTGTGCTCCTCACGGACATTACTTATATCCCCTGGGGTGGGTCGTTCCTCTACCTCTGTGTGATCATGGACGCCTATACAAAGCAGGTGCTTTCCTATACCCTCAGTCCATCCTTGGATGTTGACTTTGTGCTGGACGCGGTGGATATTTTGATGCGGGAACATGGCGTCTCGCTCCATGCAGAGACTGTGATCCACAGCGACCAGGGCTGCCATTATACCAGCTGCAAATTTATTGAACTCGTTGAACACAACGAGCTTCGCCGCTCTATGTCCCGCAAAGGAAATTGCTGGGACAATGCGCCACAGGAGAGCTTCTTCGGGCATATGAAAGATTTGATTGATTTGACGGGCGATCCCTCTTTTGATGAGGTAAAGGCGATCATTGACGATTATATGTCGTATTACAACAACGAGAGGTATCAATGGGATTTGGCAAAGCTCTCTCCCAACGAATATTTCTCCTTTGTCACTACCGGCATTTATCCTCTTGATCTCCCCAGCAAACCCTCGCCGCCTGAAATCTCTAAAACCCCCAATGAGCTTGGTGCGCACACTTTGGAGCCAGAGATAGTTTCTGATCCTTTAATTAGGTGACAAATAGTTGAGATTCATTCAGCCTGCTGTCCTTTTTGATGTCTGTCCAAATATTGGGGTGTCTATTTCTTATTTTGTCCTTGACAAAGGGTACACTTTACTGTATGGCTGTCATATGGTCGGAAAACTGTACCACTGGCATTTGCGGTATTTTCACATAAAGGCGGTTGGGTGCGGAGAAGCCCCGGCGTTCCCTCACCAGAAGCCCGGCAGCGTCCAGCTCGTTCAGTGCGCTTTTTATGGCGGTGCTGCCTTTATCCAGCATTTCCGTTATCTCCGAAACGGGGTAGACAATATACGTCCTGCCCTCGCTGTCCTGCCAGCCGTTCTTCTGTGAGAGGGTGGAACGGTCAAGAAGCAGCCCATAGAGCAGCCTTGCGGTATGCGACAAGTCCATTTTCAGCAGAAAATAGGGATAGGGCAGAAAACGGGGCAATATGGTGTCGGCTGTGATGTAATCGGTTATGGTTCTCACCTCCTGTCTGTGGCTTCCTGTTACGCAGTTAAAACGGCATTTTCGTGGGTAAAGGATAAATGTATCGCCCACCCGTTGAGGGCGGTCAAAAAAGCCTTGATTTACGGGGGTTTGGAATATCCTAAAGCGTGACATTTATCCCTCTGTTTCCGCTTGCGCTGTGCGGCTTTGATTCTTTTCATGCGTCTGGCGCAATCCGGGCAGTATTTCCCCCGGTTTGACTTGGGGAGAAAATACCCGCCGCACTCGGTACAGCGTTTCCTGTCTGCCCGGTGCAAAAGGGCGGCTTCCAGTTTCCCGTCCAATGGCAGTACGGCTATCCGAAACCAGCGGCATATAAGCGAATAGCTGATACTCTGGACGCATACGCAAGGCTCGCCGTTATCCAGCAATATACAGTTGCCGTATCGTAGTTGCAGCACTCATGCACAAGACGGCGGGCGGCTCTGTACTGCTGGTAGTCCATGTATAGGCGTTTACCGTTCATTTTCCCGCCCCTTTCCCCGTTCCGGCTCACGGCGCAATATTTTGTCAAGATTGCTTTTCACGGTCTGCAATTCCCGGACGTTCGCTTTCTTCTTCCGGTACTCGTTGTAAAGGGCGTTTTTCTCTTTGGTAAGCAGCTCAATCTCGGTCTGTAATGCTTTGGTCGCTGGCAGCTTTTGGATTCCCTGTGCCTTGAAATACCGGGCGGCAGATTCGGAAATGATAAACTCGCTTTCGTGCTGTTCCCGGTAGGCTCTCCGGGCTTTCTCCGTTTTCTGCGCCCGCAATCCGTCACGGGCTGGCTTGGTCTTGATGTAGGCTAATAGCTGTTTTTGCAGGTCTTTTTTCTCCCGCAAGGCGCTTTCCACGGCTTTCAGTTTCCCGGTTGTTTCATGCAGTTCGGTACTGGCGGCGGCAAGGGCGGCTTCCAGTTCCTCCGGGGAAGAAAAGCCGGATTCCTCGTAAATGCTCACGGTAGCCGCCATTTGCTTCAAGTTGTGCAAGGTCGCCCATTTCTCGTAGCCTTTCCCCTTGCCCTCGGCTTTCTTGGCGGCTATGTCTACCATGCGCTGTACGCTGTCCTGTTTCGGGGCGTTTACAGCGGCTTTGTTGCGCTGTAAGCGGTCTTTTATGCTGCGGGGGTATTCCTGTTGGGGTAGGGGCGTTTCGGCGGCTCTGGCGGCGTTCTGTGCGTTTATGGTGAGTGCTTCCAGTACGGCGGCTCGGTCAAAATCATCACCCAGTTTCCGGGCGGTGATGGGCTTTGTTCTGTCCGGCGTGAGATATGACAATCTCCCCCGGCTCTCCTTGACGGTCACGCCCTGTTGCAGCAGCTTCCCGGAAAAATCCTCAAAGGAAACGGCAGAGGACAGGGCGGTGCGGATCGTGCGCCGTAGCTTCTCCTTGTCGGTTTCAAATTTTGTGACTTTGGGCGGGTCATCTGCGGCGGCAAGGGAAGCGTTCTCTTTATCCAGTGCGGCTTGTCCTTTCCGCTTCGCCCAATACTCACGCTCGGTAACTCGGTTCTTGCTCCCGTTCAGCAAGTCAATCTGATAGAGGTTTTCCCAGTGGCACATCTCCATGACTTCCGCTTTGAAGTATTCCATAGCTGCGTCTGTACAGCGGTGCTTGCAGCCCTCCCTTGTGTCGGCTGGTCTTTCCATGTAGGGCAATAGTGGCACTTCCGCAATCCGCAAGCTGTTTATGACGATATGCACATGAATGTTGCCGCTGTGGTTATGCCCGTCCGGGTGGGTGCAGACAAGGGCTTGGTGTCCGGGGAAATGCGCTTTGCAAAATTCCTCTCCCAATACTTGCGCCCGGTCTACGGTCAAGCCGTTGTCGGGTGCGTCACGGGGGTCAAAGCTGATGATATAGTGGTGGCTTTTTACGTCCTCCCGCTTCTGGTTCTTGCCGTATTTGAGATTGGAACGCATACAGGCGATTGCAAAATCTTCATCACCACAATTCAAAGAGGAAATGTGGTAATCGTCACGGAGAACAAGCCGCCCGTTTCCGTCCAGTGTGGGCTTCATGGTAAACTCGTCATGCTCAAAGGTTAGGTACTGCTCGGCAGCTCCGTAATCGGCATTTTTAGAGCTGATATGTTTGAATGTTGCCAACGGCTTCACCTACTTTCTGCAAGACTTCAAACTTCAAGGCGGCAAGCTCCGCTGTGGCGGCTCGTACCTCTTGGGAGAGGGCGTTATAGGGTGCGCCGTACTCGTTCAGACAGCGGGCAATCTGATTCAAGTTGCCGCCTATCTTTCCATACTCGGCTGTGAGTTTTCCAACGGCAGAGAGTAATTCATCATTGACCGGGGAAACGGTAATGACCGGGCGTATGCTTGACTTAATGAGGGCTTGCCGGATAAACTCGGCTTGGCTCATTTTGCAGAGGGTGACACGCTCGGAAAACTCTGCATATTCTTCCTCGGTCAAGCGTGTCTTGATTACCCGGTGGCGGTGGGGCGTGTTGTATCTTTTCATAGGCTTCAACTCCTTTCTTTTTATGCTTTGCCCTTTCACTAATAGGAGAAAAACAGGGGGCAAAGCGGAAGCGTTTTTTGAAAAATCCGAAAAAATTTTTCGGGGATTTTTCAAGCGGCGCAAGCCGCAAAAAGGCGGGCTTGGGGTGGCAACCCCAACAAGATTCCCGCAGGACAAAATTGAGCGATTAGCGAAATTTGGTACTGTGGTAGAATCTTGCTCTAAGAAAGTGGCGGCTTCCTCTGTGTGGGCTTCCGTCAATACCTTTAGTGCCGCAAGCGGGGATTTTGCCAAAGCTGCGGCGATATTTCTCCCCCTACTACCTACAACACCACGCAAAGCAAAAATGACGGTGATTTACGGAAATTCCTTTCTATCTTCTTTGCACGGCATAATACTGACGATTCTTCAAAATGCCAAAAATGGACGCAAAAAAAACAGGAAACCTTTTCTTGATTTCCTGTCTTGGTGTGCCGTTCTATGTAGCGGCGGTTATTCAGTTTTGATATATGGCTGTTCATCAAAGCGGAACTTGAACAGGGAAGCGACAAGCCGCTGTTTTATGCTGTCCTCGGTATCCCTGTCGATATGTCCGTTTTCAATGGCAGCTATCCGGATGCGCTTGCTGTAATGCCGCAAAACCTCGTCCACGGCTTCCGGCTCTCCGCTGGTCGCCCGGACAATCGTTTCATAGGGCAAAAGATTCGGATTTCCCATGCGAAAGCACCTCCATTTTCCTTTGCAGGAGTTTTAACGTCCTGCGGATTATATACCCGGTCGTACTCCGGCAGCGTCCATACATTTTCCCGATTTCCTGTTGTGTATAATCCCCGAAAAAGTAAAGGAATATGATTTCCCGGTTTCTCTCCGGCAAGGATAACAGGGCGGCGGCAAGCTCCCCATTGGTGAGGATAACGGTCTGACCGCATATCGTTATAGGGTATTCTTCATAAGGTGCTTCAAAATATTTGTCTGTTGTGCCTAAAGGGTAAAACTTTTCTTCTGTGAGGTATTCAAGGGATATTTCTTTCTGCCGCCGTCTGCTCCTGTCACGCCATGCGTTGAGTGCTGCATAGCGTATGACGGTCTTGCAAAAGCCGTTGAAGGTATACATGATGTGTTCCTTGTATGCTTCTGTGCAAGGCATAGGTGATTTCCCCCTTTCTCCCACATGGGCGTTTTATGGTTGACAGTTACATTTAATAATTCAGAGAAATAACAGCACGTAGTCTGTCATATCTTGAATATTGCAAAAAATATTTTGTATAAGCCTATAACCAAAAGCAAACTTGCATTTAACAGCAATACAATGAACAAGTCTTTTACAAAATACCATACTACCCATAATGGAATACCTACCATATAGGGCAAACAGAGTAACAGTAGTGGCAATATGCCATGCCTTGTAATGTCAAAGAGTATCAGTCTTGTTGTCTGTTTCTTTTTCTTCCATTTTCTTATTGTTGCTATCGGATATACTGCCACTGCAACCAACGCTAAATATGCTCCATTCAGCAACAGGTGTCTTACAATATACGGGCTGCCAGATATATCATATTGTTCTCTGCCCAAAAGAGCAAATATCACATTTTGGGAGATAATATCTGCCAGTTGATTCGTGACAAGATAATCGTTCATATTGATAAGGAAAATGATTCCTAATCCGCTTTCCGGCAATAGATACATATTAGACATATAATTCTCAACCAGCCCTGAATGCCCCAATACAGGCTCTGTATATTCTTCTGTCAAAGTCCACCCCATTCCGTAATAATAGGGAGTGTTATCATCTACATATACATTGTCATAAAGCATAGTATTTAAACTATTCTGATTGACTATTCCCATTCCTCCATTTAGATACATTTGCAGATATTTTGCCATATCTGATACACTGGAACTTAAATAACCTGCCGGAACGGTAGACCATGAATGTTTATCGGGATAGTCCGGCTCTCCCGCAATCGGAAGTCCAAAATAATTTCGATATCCTGTTATCAATCCGTTTTCTTTGCTTTGTACAAGTGTTGCTGCCGTATGATTCATACTTAGTGGAGAAAAAATGTTTTTATCCATATACTCTGAATAGCTAATTCCGCTGACTGTTTCTATGATTTCTCCTAACAATCCATAATTGATATTTGCATATTGATGTTGTCCGTAACTTTCTGTTATTTTTGCATTTCCAAAACGCTGATATGTCCCTAAACCGCTTGTCTGATTCAAAAGCTGTCTTACAGTAATTTTATCTCCGTCGGACACATTTATAAAATAATCAGATGTATCAATATAATCAGATATTGTCGTGTCTAAATCTACTTTTTCTTCTTCCACAAGCTGCATAACAGCTAATGCTGTAAATGATTTGCTCAATGAGCCTATAATAAAAGGCGTATCTAAATTATCGCAATTTCCATAAGCTTCAGAAAACAGAACCTCTTTAGAGTCTACAATGGCTATCGCCATTCCGGGAATATGTAATTCCTTTATTTCTTTTTTTATCTGGCTGTCAATATCGCTATAATTGCTACTTTTTTCATATGCCAAAACAGGCTTATCCCATATAGCAATAACACAAATTAGTGACAGTATTACACAAATGATTTGCCTGATTTTTCGATTCATAAAACCTTTTCCCTTGTTTTTTTCTGATATACCATGCGCTATCATTTCCCCTCTAATTTTTTTGCTCCCTCAATTAAAATGTCTATTGATAATTCAAAACTATCTTTTATCAACTGTGTATTACCAAAGGCGTTATGATTTTCAAGTAATGCAAAGCCCTCTAAAAAACTTCTAAACATTCTGACTAAATGAATGCAATTATCTTGTGAAATATTTAGTGACTTAGTTATTTTGAAAAAAATTGAAAACATTTTTGAAGTCACTTCATTCATCTGTTCATTCTCAAATTGATTGTACCAAAGCATTGTGCTAAAAACTCCTTGATTCTCTATTGCATATTCATGAAAAGCGTAGCACATAGCTCTAATCGCATCATATCCAGAAAATCCTATTACAGATTGAATAATTTTGTCTTCTAATTCTTTCCAACCATATAGCATAAGCTGCTGTTTTAGGTCGTCAAGCCCATCTATATGGTTATAAAGCGATGGCGACTTAACGCCTAATTGCGATGCAAGCGTTTTTAAAGATAGGTTTTCTATGCCTATCGTATTTGCTATATATGCAGCTTCTTTGATAACCGATTCTTTATCAATTTTTATTTTCGGCAAAATAAAGCTCCTCCTTTTTTCTTAATCTAGTTTGTATTTTAACAAATTTAATTAGTTATGTCAAGATATTAAGAATTGACAAGGGCTTCCGTAGTAGTCGGCATTGTGGGAATGTGTATAACTGGCTATCTCATGGAATTGTGGGTAACTCTGTTTGCAGGACGTGGGAAAGCTGCACTTTAGCTTTTCCATGTGCTGTGAATAGAGTTATCCATGATTCCATAGCCAGTTATGCACATTTCCACAATGCTTGTCTTTTGGTCTTTGGTTTCTTTGGTTCGGAATAGTGTGGTGCTGGCGGTCTATCTCTTGTTTTCGGTTGCTTGCTTCTTTACCGTACATGAGCATTCGCGCCAGGGTTATCGTTGCCGTAGCCTTCCAGCAGGTTAATGACGCCCCAAACGCCCAGACCAGCGCCGAGGGCAATCACGAGGACCTTCAAAGTGTTGATAGCCGAAGTGAAAAATTCCATTAGATTACCTCCATATTTGTTGTCAGATTGATTGAGTGGTTGAGCATGAAGAACCGCCCCCGGACAAGTCAGGAGGCGGCACAGGTGTCGGGGGGCGCTCTCACCATACGGGTTTTGTCCAACATGGGCATCACTCCTTTGTGTTGAGAATGAAAAAACCGCTCCCTGAACAGGTCAGGAGGCGGTATCATCAGGATCAGGCGGCGCGTCTAACTCGCAGCACTCGTAGGAATCGTTGGGCTGGACAGTAAGATAGCGGCTCAGGTATTTCTTCACATCAAAAGCGTTTTTCTTACTGAAATCCAGAAGATTTTTATATTGCGGATGCCTGGTAATATCAAACTTGTCGCTGAAAAAGGGCCTCACGCCCTGCACTTGCAGGATGCACTTGCCGTTGTCCATGACAGCCAGCTCATCCTGGCTCATCAATTCACTGCAACATTGTCAAGTGGTGAATTTAAGAATCCGATCATTTTGTTGTAAATAAATTTGGGCTTGAACACATATAATGAGTTCATTCTAAGCCTTGAAGTTTTTTTCTATGTGTGGTATAATGTAGAAAAAGCTTGCAAGGGGGCGTGAAAGAGTTGGTTGATAAGTTGGAAAAATTGAGGCAAGCTACTGTTTCTGATTTACTGCTTAAATTGGAGTCTAAACTAAATGCTGATGTTTTTACTTACTATGGCGAAATTGTCAACGGTGTTGAAAGAAATGTTAAGGATATGATAGAAGCTTTAGCTAAAGATTCCAATAAACATCAGGCGATTTATGTATTCCTTACTACGCCCGGCGGAAGCCTTCCTCCAGTTCAAAGGATGGTTGATATTTTGCGCCATTTTTATAGCGAAGTTAACTTTATTATCCCAGATTATGCATATAGTGCCGGTACAATTTGGTGCATGAGTGGGGATAATATTTACATGAACTATTATTCTTCTCTTGGGCCGATTGACCCACAAGTGCAGAGTAAGGATGGAAAATTAGTTGCAGCTTTAGGTTATCTTGACAAAATCAACGAACTCCTTGAAAAAGCCAGGAAAAATGAATTATCGCAAGCAGAATTTTTAATCTTAAAGGATTTTGACCTAGCGGAGTTACGCTCGTATGAGCAAGCAAAAGAGTTAGCTGTGGATATGCTGAAGAAATGGCTAACAAAATACAAATTTAAGGACTGGACGACGCATTCAAAAGATGGAACTCCGGTTACTTTGGAGCAGAAAGAGGCACGAGCACTTGAGATTGCCAATAAGTTAAGCGATAATAACGTATGGAAATCTCATGGGCGTCCGATAGGGATTCAAGTTTTAACAGAAGATCTGCACTTAAAAATTATCGATTATGAAAAAGATGCCGAATTGAATGAAATAATTGGCGAATATTATGATGTTTTATCTGAGTATATTAGGAGCCATAACTTTCGTGGTTTCTTTCAAACGAGGTTATTTATATGAGTATAGTTGAGAGAGTCCAACAGTTGTCATGCGGCGTGGTTATAGCAGACGAAAACTTTGAAAGATTAAAGGATGCATTGGGTGAATATCATCGATTAGTCCAGGAGGGCATATTGACCCCAAGGAAAAATAATGTTCAAGATATTTATACTGTCTATTCTTTTAGGAGTAATATAGACTCATAAATGTATCTAATAAACACCCCCGCTTCTCCATACGAGAAGCGGGGGTGTTTATTAATCGTGTTTTACCGTTATCTCCCCAACAAAATTGTAGATAATACGAACTTCCTGCATCTTTTCACCACCAATGACTTCGACTGCACTAATGATGATTTTATCAATCAGCCGATTCAAAATAGTTTCATCCAATTCCGTGATGGATGCATATTCCCGGATTTCCCCGATGAACCGGCGCACATCGTCCTCCGTGTCGCTGGCGGTACGCAATTTGTCCGTGATCGCCTGTATCCGGGCCTTGTTGTCCGCCTGTTCCTGCTCCAGCGTCTCAGTCATGCGGAAGAACCGCTGCTCCGTTAGGATACCTTTGGTCTTGTCCGCATACAGGCTCATGAACATCTCGTCAATTTCCTGATTGCACTTTGCCAGGGCATCCAACTCTTTCTTCAAGGCCCCTTCGTCCATTGTGTACCGCTGTTCCAGCCGGTGGGTCAGCCGCCCATAGAACGCCTCAGCATCCTGCAAAGCCATCTTGCCATGCTCGATAATGTCAGCCAGAACGAGGTTATAGAGGTCGCGGGCCTCAATCTTATGGCTGGTGCAGGCTTTCTTTCCCAGCCGGTTATAGGTCTGGCAGATGTAATATGCCCTGTCAATCGGCTCCCGCTTCTTCTTGGTGCTGCGGTCAATGTCCGTCCGCCCCACCTTCTCATATCGCACCTCCATCGACTTGCCGCAGGTGGCGCAGTAAACAAGACCGTGGAACAGATTGTAAAAGGGGCAGCTATTCCCTTGCATGATGGTCGGACGGTGGTCGATCAGCTTTTGCACTCTGTCCCACTGCTCCCGGCTGACAATCGCCTCATGGCAGTTCTCGACAATCTCCCATTCATTACGGGGGATTTTGTTGATGGTGTTGGAGCGAATCGCCTTCTGATGGCATTTGCACACCACATGATCGCCCTTGTAGACTGGATTCCGGAGCATCTTACTGATAACAGAACTGCCCCAGGAGTAATAGCGCACCTCTGATTCTATCGGGCCTTTGACGCGGGTAATGGGAATCTTGTGTTCCAGCAGATATTTGGCGATCCGCATCATTCCGTATCCGTCTGCCGCCAGATCGAAAACCAGCTTGACGGTGGGCGCAGTCTCCGGGTCGATAATCAGGTGGCCGTGGTCTGTGGGGTCGCGCATAAGGCCGTAGGGAGTAGGCCCACCCAAAAACTTTCCCTGCCGGGAGCGGGCCATCCAGCCCGCCAGTACCTTCTTGGAAATATCCCGGCTATACATATCGTTCAGGATATTTTTGAACGGGGTAATATCCATCTCCTGCCGGTTCAGACTGTCCACTCCGTCAGTGACAGCGATATAGCGGACGTTGTGACGCGGGAAGAAGATTTCGATATAGCTGCCAGACTCAATATAGTTACGGCCCAGCCGGGAGAGGTCTTTCGTGATGACGCATTTGACCTTCCCGGCTTCAATGTCGGCAATCATCCTCTGGAACGAAGGACGGTTGAAATTACGGCCTGTGTAGCCGTCATCAACGTAAAATTCATAGTCCAGCAGGCCATTTTTCTCGGCGAAGTCACGAAGCAGAGCTTTTTGATTGCTGATGCTCATGCTCTCGTTCTCCCGCCCGTCCTCAATGGAGAGGCGGCAGTACAGCGCGGTGACGGAGGGGGTAAGTTTATTCTTCCTGTTCATTGGTGATCTCCTTAATGAACAGGGACACGATACAGTCATGATACCATGCTTTGACAAATTTTTCAACAGGCATTTTTATCGCTCTCCCTCTTTTCAAGCCAGGATTCAAACTGCCCGCAAGCCTGGGATTCAATGGCCTGTTCAAAAGCGGCCCTCATGCTCTGACTGCCGTTATATTCACGGGTCACGATGAATCGAGGCTTGTCCTGGCGTCTGGTCTTGGGTACAGCGGGTTTATCCTGTTGCGTTTTTCTCATAGGCAGCTCCTTTCAGTCCATCAGATTTTTCAGCCGCGCCAGCTTGTCCTGCGCCGTCGCCTTTCGGAAGTTCTCACCGGAGAATCGAATGGGGGCGCACATTTCCAGCAGACGGTCATAAATACGGGCGTGGGCGGTGTCCTTGGGGTGCTGTAAATCCTGGAGCGGAATGTTGGTGGTTACAATCAGCGGTTTCTTACTGCGATACCGGCTGTCGATCACGTTGTAGACCTGCTCCAATCCGTACTCCGTCCCGCGCTCCATACCAAAATCGTCTATGATAAGCAGCAGAGCGCGGCAAAGCTGAGATATGTACTCATTCCGGCCCTCAAAGCTGGCAGTCAGATCGTTCAAAATCAGCGCAAAATTGGTCATGCGGACGGTAATCTCCTGCTCCATCAGGGCGTTTGCGATACATCCCGCGAAGTAGCTTTTCCCAGTGCCAACGCCGCCCCACAGTAGATAGCCGATGTTCTCCGCCAGCATGGTATCCCAATACTCAACGTAGAAATGGGCGTGTTTCATCTGTGGGCATTTGCCGTTGTCGTTGGCGAACGTCCAACCGCGCATAGCGGGGTCAGTGAAGCCCTGGCGTTTCAGATCGGCCACGGCCTGACGGTGACGGTGGGCTTCCTGTTTCGCGGCCTCTTGGTCAAGCCTCGCCTGTTCGCACTGGCAGGGGCAAGGGAGTAACCGCCCCTCCATGGGCGGCGCGTCCATGCGGAACTGTTTGGGGGTGCGGCACTTGCCGCAGTACAGAAGCCCGTCCTCGCCGGTGTAGTCCTCCGGCCTCACATGGGTCACGGTCATGCGCTTGATAATACTGTCAAAATCATTCATAGGCTCTCGCCCTCCTCGTAAGTGTAATTGGGTATGCTCTTGCCCTTCCGCCTGTCCTCCGCCGCCCAGCGGCGAATAGTGGCGGCGTGGTTCTGGTAGGTCTTGCCTGTGGAGGCCATATACTCGGACAGCTTCTCCACATACTGCTGCCAGAGATCAGGGAGTTCCGCTTGCAGTTCGGCTATCTCCGTATCCGAAAGGAAAATATTTTGATAGCGGCCTCGCGCGTGGGCGCACGCACCCTCACTCCCTTCAGGTAATTCTCTCAATTTACTTGTAAGGTTATTAGTGGACAATTTTCTGTCCGTTAAAGGGATAGTTTTCTGTCCATCAGAAGGACAATTTTCTTTCCTTCTGACAGACAATTTTTTATCCGTCAGACGGACAATATCCTGTCCATTAGGAATCTTGATGTAGATGCGGTTCGGTAAGGACTGGCCCCGCCGCTTGCGCTCGATCAGTCCGGCACTCTCCAATTCGTTCAATGAATTTTTCACGGTCATAGGGCTACGGTCAATGGCGTTGGCAATCTCAACAATGGGAAACACAATGTAAATCTGGCTGTTGCTGTCAGCCCAGCCATTAGCCTGGGATAGCCGCGCCCTGTCCATCAGAACCATATAGACCAGTTTGGTTGCTAACGCTAAATCCGCCTCCAAAAGAAAGCGAGGGAATGGCAGATAGGGCGGCAGCTTGGTATCTTTCATCATGTAGTCAGCAATATGGGTGTCACCTCCCCGCCGTTGCGGGCCGTCTGAAGGCCTTCCGGGGGGCTGGACAGGGAATGTATCAGGCCCCTATCGAGCCACCCCCGGAAAGCCTTGCAAAATCAGGGCTTTTTAAGCCCTAAATGCGTAGAATCGTAGTAGCGTTTTCGCTGGCGCTCTGCTTCTTTCTTCCGGCGGGCCGCAACAGCACATTCCGGGCAGTATTTCGCCCGGTTGGATTTCGGCAGATAGTAGCCGCCGCAGAGAACGCATTTCTTTCTATCTGCCCGATGAAGCAGAGCGGCGCACAAGCCAGCGTCCAGGGGCAGGACGGCGGCACGGAACCATTTGCAGATCAGCGAATAGGTGATGCTCTGCGGGCAGATACATTCCTCGCCGTTGTCCAGGAGCAGACAGTTCCCGCAATCGTAGTTGCAGCAGCTATGTACCAGCCTCCTGGCGGTGCGGTACTGCTGGTAGTTCATGTGAACGGTCACGGTGCGTCCTCTCCTGCGGGTAACTTGATGTAGATGTGATAGGGGGTATGGAGGGCTATCAGCTTCTTCTCCACCAGCCCAACATCCTCCAACTCCCGCAAGGACTGTGCCACGGTGCTGGGAGTGCGGTCGATGATCTCCGCGATGGTCTTGTTGTAGAACGCCAGATAACGCCGCCCGCGTCGGTCAGTCTGAACCATATCCGAATTGAGTGTCATATCCAGCATGATCGCGTAGATTTCCTTGGCGGTCAGCCGAATATTCATGCCCAGCAGGAACCGGGGATAGGCCAGATAGGGCGGCAAAGTGGAGCCACTGGTGATGTAGTCAGTTTTCATGTTCCTTCTCCATTTCGTGTCGGATTTCATGCACTTTCTCGAAAAATTCTTTGATTGCGGTCGTGACAGAATAGGCGCTATCGCCCAATGCGTCAAATTGGGAAATTGTCATTCCGGCGAAAATGTCCGCCCGGTGATGGAGGGATTCAATGCTGGAAACATAGCGGGCACATAGGGCCTTAAACTCACTCAACGCCGCTTCGCTGTCCATTATCCCCTGCCGCTTCGGTGTGGGCGGCGCTATGGTCAAAATGGCAGCGGCTTCTTCCTGCTGGTCAGGGGGCAGTCTGGAAATTTTCAGCGCGGCCCCCTTGGTGATTTTATCGCCAGCATCCCGGATGGTTTTCTTGGCCTCCGGGGTCAGATTGGCGGCTGTCTGGACAAGCTGCTCAACGGTGCGTTTGCTGACACCCAGCTTGTCAGCAGTGTCCTGGGCAAAGGACTTTGTTTCTAAAAGCGAAGAATTTGCGTTTTTAGCCGTCTGCCCATTTCGCTGGCCCTGGCGTGTCTCCGGGTGGATGGCCTCATAGAGTTCTTTTCGGCGCAGAAGCAGATCGCCCAGCTCACGGTGGGACAGGCCAGCCCGGACAAAGTTCTCGTCAATCTCGGCCAACTCCGCTTGCAGGCCGTCCGCCTCACTGACAACGCACTCGATCTCCGTCCAGCCCAGCAGCTTCACCGCCTCCAGGCGATGCAGGCCAGCGATAAGCGTGTTGTCCTGGGTGACGGTGATCGGGTTCATCAGGCCCACGGCGGCGATGCTCCGGGCCAGTTCCTCCACATTCCTCTGCTGGGTGTCGCGCCGCCCAGGATTGATTTTGATTTCGCTGATTTTCATTCGCATGGTGGTTGCCCTCAATGTGAAAAGATAGCGATAATCCGGTTGAGCATTTCCAGGTCGGGGCCGTCCAAGGATTCCCCCAGCCTGCGGAGAAAACTGACCTCCGCAGAGTTCAGAGAACGGCGGTCAAGGTGGAACCATTCGGCAACTCTGACGCCGCCATGGTGGCCTTTGACGGTTTCGACCGGATAGGAGCAGGTCAGTACCACAATGTCCCGGCGAATTGTCCCGGTGCTGACGTTAAACTCATGTGCCAGATTTCTGTAAGTATCATGTCGCCGGAGGCATAAGACCTCCAAAATCTTTTGGCGGCGCTCCCACGGGTTCATATCCATAACTGCAAAATCCTTTCTTCAAAATTATAGTGTTATCGTTCAGTCTCCTTCTGCTGGTGCTGTCCCTCATGGGCCAGCCGATCAGCGGCCTTGCGGAGATTTTCAACGGCTTTGATTTCATCTCGCATATCCCTCATTTTCTGATAATCGAAATCCTTCTGCGCGGTCAGCTTCGCAACCTCGGCCCGCCATGCCTTGGGCGTGATCGCCTCGCCGGATTCCTTTAGCCGTTTGAGAAAATCAGCAGCGGCGTCAAAGTCGGCTAACTCGGCCCTATGCTCCTGCTGGTACTTCTCCCGCTTACCCGGTTTCACCTTATCCAGCTTTTGGCGAATGGGCTTGTACTTCTCATACTGCGCCCACATTTCCAGCCGTTCATCCAGGACAGCGAGGCGACGCTCGGCCTTGACAATTTTGCCGCGCAAATCGTAATAGGCATCATTCATGGCAGAGACTTTTTCATAAAGTTCTTGCATGGACGTGATGCCGTTGCCCTGCAAAAACGCCAGTAGCTTCGCGTTCTCTTGGAGGGCCTTAATCCTGCCGGAACGGTAGCGGGCTTTGTTCCTGTTGACTTCCGCCTGGGCTTCATAAAGCCGGGTCACGAGACTGCCACCGCCCTGGGGCTGTTCGGCTTGGGCTTGTTCTTTTGACCAGTTGTAAATCCGGGTGATGCGGGCTTTGAGTTCCTTCAGCAATTTGTTATCTGCGGCAATTTGGCGATTGATGTTCCCTTTCTCCGTCTGGATGCCCTTTCGTTCCATCTGCGAGGCGGCAACGCCCATGTGGATGGAAGGAATTTTTTCAACGCCCTGCCGCTCATAGCTGCGGTGATCTATGCGCTCCGGTCGGCCCGCCGCCTCCAACGCCCGGTTAGCGTAAGCGGCCCATGCCGCCCGCCACTTCTCGGCGTTCTCACGATTGTTCCAGTCGGTGGTGTCCTCCCGGTGATTCTTCCATCCACCTTTGCCGTCCGGGATGCGGTTGCCCTGGCTGTCCAGGTCGTAGACCTTCCGACACTTCGGCCCCCACTTTCCATCAGGGCGGAGAGGCCGGATCGTCAGCAGAATGTGAGCGTGGGGATTGCCGTCACCTTTGTCATGAAGCGCAAAGTCGGCGCACATTCCAGCGTCCACGAAATTGTCTTTGACAAATGCCCGGACAAGGGCTAACTGCTCCGCTCTGGACAACTCTACGGGAAGGGCAACTTCAATTTCACGGGCAAGCTGGGCGTCGCTGGCCTTCTCAATTTGCTCCACAGAGTTCCAGAGGGTGGAGCGGTCTGAAAACTCCGGCGGGGCATGGGCGGGCAGCATGATTTCAGTATGGACAACACCGGGCTTGTGCGTGTAGTCATGGGTTCGCCCGTCCCACTCGTTTGTCAGCCGTTCGCCGCTTCGGTAGGCGGCAGCAGCGACGGCCGAACGGCCCACACTCCGCTTGATAATTTGGATGGGACAGTGAAAGATTGCTATGAGATCGGCCTCCTTCCGTCAGGGGGATATAGGCCAGCGGAAACGAAGCAGACGCAAGGCGGATGTTTCGTTTTTGCTGGCACACATGGGGTTTGGGGAAGGTACTTCCCCATCGCGTCCGCAAGGACGCAACAGCCCCCGGCAGGGCGTACGACACCGGAACGGTGTATAAGTGCGCCGTTCTCCGAACGGACTATCCCTCGTCCCCAGCGTTCTGCGCCTTTTCTGCCGCTTCTGTTGCTCCTGGCAGGCGGGAAAGGGCAATCAGGAACACCTTGATCGCCTCGCCATCCATGCTGGCGGTGAAGGGGAACACGCCCTCCATGATTGCGCCGTGTACGATTAGGCGGTGGTTCCGGGCGTGGCGCTCCGCGTCCCTCTGCTTGTTCAGCAAAATCTTTACCTGGTTCTCGTATTGGCGGGCTTTCTTTTCTGCTTCGGCTTTCTGCTGCAACAAGGATTTTTCCTTATCCATGATGGGATAGACCTCCTTTCTGCCAGAGGACAAGTGAGTGCTTGTCCTCTGGCGGTGATGGAGCAAATGCCCCTCACTGGGTAAGCCACTAAAGGGGCCAATCGTTAGGGTGGTTTTCAAAGTATTTCAAGAATTTTTTCGGACGGTCTCTATGCTCTCAAAAGCTGAAACCTTGGAGCATCCGCACAGCATACCGATCTCGGCGTAACTGTAACCGTACAACGCATAGAGCAAAAATCGTTCCCGCTGAATCTCTGTACAAGTATCCAAAATGGACAGCAGCAGTGCCAGGATTTCCTGCTGGCATACGATGTCCTCCGGGGTGGGCTGGTAAGGGAGCAGGCCCTCGGTGGCAGCTATGTACTCGTCAAATTCGCGCCCATCCCAGTGCCGCCGCTTTTCGTGGGAAAGGTTCTCGGCTTTCCGTCTGCCCTGGTCGTAGCACTCGGCCACTTCATCGCTGACCTCAACGGACACCATGCGCCCATTGATTTTGATGGTAATTTCCATCTTGATCTTCCTCCGTTCAGATTTTTGGCTGGGGTTTGGTCTGAACGGAGAAGGCGGGGAACGGCATTGAGGCATGATGTCTCGACCAAGCAATAGAAATGCACCTGTCTGAAAAGCACAGACAGGTGCATAGGAATTAAAACAGCTATTTAGATGATTGGACAGTTCATACTCATGGATGGAATATTCCTCGGCGGTGGCTTGGCTTTTTTTGACGATGCGGCTTCTATCTGGTATGGTCGAATGGTTATCTGCCTCATGGCGGCTACCTCCTATCAGCCGCCAGTTCCACAAACAATCGGACGGCGGCTTTCATCTCCGAAAACCGCCGTCCGATTTGGCATCATGTAAATTGGGCGCAGGAAATTAGCTGCCTCGACCAACGGTTTTTTTCTTTCCCCGTTGGGAGCAGTCAAGTTCTGTAACAGCAAAACTGATGTGCGCTAATCGGTCTGCTGTGCTTTTTCTTTCAGCTTTTGAAATGACAGGTCGCTGATTGCGTGTTCTATCTGGTGGGCGTCTTGCTCCGCTGTTTCCTGATCGACACCAGCGGCGATTAGCTGCTCCATGAAAAATTGGCGGCGTTCATAAATCTTTTCAGCGACTGTTCGTCCATTCTCGGTTAGACAAAGACAGCCGTTTTCATCTATGACCAGAAATCCGCCAGTCCGCAGGTTCTTTACCGCATGGCTGACACTTGGTTTTGAATATCCCATATATCCGGCAAGGTCAACCGATCTGATGCTCCCCCTTTTCTGGTGAAGCATCAAAATGGCCTCTAAATAGTCCTCCGAGGATTTACCTAATGTCAGGTTGGTTCACCCCCTTGTGGATATGCAGATGTTTCTACGGTTAAAGCACGATTGATTTTGATTGCAAAAATGAAGGTAACTGCGGTTGTCAGCAAGTCGGCTGCTGGCTGCACCCAAATTACCCCGGATAGTTGGAAAAGGCGGGGCAACACATAAATCAAGGGCAGGAAAAATATCCCTTGTCGGCTTAAGCTCAACAGTCCGCCCACCAGACTTTTTCCGATGGAGAGATAAAGACTTGCATATACCATCTGAAAACCAAAGGTGACAAACAGTATTGCGTTCAGCCGGAGGGCCTTGCCTGCCAGATGTACCATTTCTGCATCGGTTCCAAAAATGGATACAATTGGTTCCGCAAAGGCAAAGAGTACGATAGCCGCGATCATGCCGAATGTTGTAGACCAAATGAGGCAAAGGCGGATGGCCTTTTTCAGCCGGTCAAATTGCTTTGCGCCGTAGTTATATCCGGCAAACGGCTGGAAACCTTTCAAGAAGCCAAAGACGATGTAAGTCCCAACGGTCATAATACGGATTACAGCCCCCATCGCCGCCACAGCATAGTCCCCATAAGGCTTTGCCGCGCTGTTGGTAAGTCCCATAGACGCGCTGGCAAGAAGCTGGAACAGAAGCACAGGAATACCGATTTTCAAAATCTCGCCCAAAAGCTGGGGTGAAAGACGGATATTCCGAAGCGACAGCCGTAGAACCCCTTGCTTTGTTGCTATGTACCCAATATAAAGGGCCATGTTGACGCCCAGCGAAATCACCGTGGCGATAGCCGCGCCCTCAATGCCCCAATCCAGGGCGTAAATCATAATCGGATCTAAAATGATGTTGATGATACTGCCGGTGAGCATAGAGATCATGGTGAACCGGGTAGCACCCTGCGCCGTCAGAAGGTTGTTCATTGTGACGGTAAACACATTGATGATGGAGCCAGTCACATAGATTTGGGCGTAGGCTCTCGCATAAGGCAAAATCGTATCAGTTGCCCCCAGCGACATCAGCACAGGGTCGAGGAATACCATAATCCCTGCGATAATGACCGCTCCTACAAAAATGCTGGCAAAAAGAGCGGTGGAGGCGGTTCGATTGGCTTCTGCGTTATCTCCCTTTCCAAGTAACCGGGAGATATAGGACGATGCTCCGGCCCCAAACATCATCCCCAAGCCAATAACGATCTGTACGATGGGAAATACAACAGACACCGCCCCCATCTGGCTCATGCCCAGGCCGCTCACAAAATAGGCGTCGATAGCGTTGTAGAGTGCGGAGATCAGCATACCGATCATGGTCGGTATGCCTAACTTCATCAACGAGGCCGCTACCGGCTCGTCCCGCATGATGCTGATTCGGTTGTTGCTTTGCTGATTCATTTGTTGTCCTCCTGATTTTTGGATTTATTTCGACGGTGGGAACCATATCGCTCCCGCCGAAGAATACTTTTGATGATTGTACGGTATTGAGGATTTTCGCTCTCTAATTCCATTTCAATCTCCCGACAAATGACTTCCTCGCTTTTTTGCAGTTCAGCAGGATAGAGAAGATCAAGTGAAATTGTGGTATAGCAGCCGCTTTCAATCAGCCGGAAATGGTCTATGCTTACCTTACCGCTGTACTTTTGCAGAACAAATTCGACTTTATCCCGCAAATATGCCGTCACCCCATCGTCATCTATGAGATAGTCCACTTGGATGAAACAGTCACAATGAAACTGCTGGTATAAGGCGCAGGATATTTCGTGAATTGCGTTGTAAAGCTGTTCGCTGTCTTTTCTGTACCCCTCAATTCGCAAGGAGATCACGAAATAGCCGAACCCATAATCATGCACCATCAGATTCCGTACTGCCGCAATTTCCGGGTATGCTTCAACAGTCCGTAGAACGTCGTCAATGATACTCTGGTCGGTGGCCTGGCCCATGACCCGCCCCAGCACTTCCCAAAGGCTTTTTGTCCCCGCAATCACAATAAAGGCAGATACCAATACGCCGCAGTAGCCGTCAATCCGCCAGCCTGTCACATGGCTGATTACCGTTGAGAGCAAAACCGCTCCCGTAGCGGCGGCATCGCTGATACAGTCCGTGGCAGTTGCTTTCAGCGTTTCAGAATTTGTAACTTTTGCAAACTGCTGGTTGTAAAAATACATATAGCCTTTTACCAGGATGGACAACACCAGAACAATGATCGTTGCCACGCTGAACAGCGGCTTTTGAGGGCTGACAATGGACTGGAAAGAGGTTTGTACGAGTTTTCCGCCCATCAGCACCACGGCAAGGGATGCAAAAATCCCCATGATCCACTCAAAGCGTCCATGACCGAACGGGTGGGTACTTCCCCTGCCATACCTCGCGATCTGAAACCCTAAAAGTGTCATAAGTGAAATTCCTGCGTCTGACAGGTTGTTAAATCCGTCCGCAGATATGGCAACCGACCGACTGAAAAACCCGGTCATGATTTTTGCCGTACACAAGAGCAGATTCAGGATAATGCCTGCGATGCTGGACAGTGAGGCATACGCTTTTTTTACTGCGGTGTTGGATGTGTTCAGCTTTCCTTTGAAATACAGCTTGATTAGTTGAGCCATCATAGGCTGTTCCTCCTTTAATTTTGAACGATAGTTCATTATTGTTCAATAAAAAAAGGAACCGGTCTAAAGACCGATCCCCGACAAATACATTTTGGATAATTTGTGTAAAATCATAATCGCCCATTCCTTTCCCTTGTAGTGATACATGATCTGCATGAGGCCATCCACAAAATTGTTTGCAATAATGTGGATGAAAACTGTGTCGGCGGAGTTGTCGTCCCGATGCTCCAACAAATGCGCTTCTATATCTTGGACAAAACGTTCCTTTTCGCATTCATACTTTGTGCCGCCGCTCTTGTCGATCAGGATGATAAATTCTTTCCGATGGGCAAAGAGGTTTAGCAAGCATTCTGTTTCCGCCTTGCTTAACCCATAGATTTCTGTGTTGCTGTGTTTGCTTTCGTCTGCTTCGCCAGCGGTCAATACCCGCTCCCAATCATACAGCACAGGACGGAGGATGGCATCAAACAAATCAGTCTTGTTCTTGTAGTAAGAATAGATAAGGCCGGTAGGGATTTGCGCCTTGGCCGCAATATTACGCATAGCAGCCAGTTTGTAACCTCTATCAAAAAATTCATCTAAAGCCGCAGCAAGAATTTTCTCCCGTATCTCGTCTTTCAATACCTGTGCCATAGCGCCCTCCAATATTGAATTTATGTTCAATTATAATCGGGAGTGTAGATTTTGTCAAGTCCTTTTTTACGTCCACAAATAATATGAATTATTTTAGCTACTCAATAGAACTATATAGACATATTCAAAGCAAAAGAGGAACGGTAGAATGTAACAGGGTGATATGAATATGGCAAAAAGGCCAGTACCACGATATGACTTTAAGGCTTTTGGGGCGGCAATCAAAGCGGCGCGGCTGGAACGTAAAGAGAGCCGGAAAAAGGTATGTGACGAGATGTACTTATCCCGCGCTATCTTGCCAACATTGAGAACAAGGGCCAGCACCCAAGTCTGCAAATCTTTTTCGAGTTAATGCTGCGCTACAACATTGTCAACGCCGATATGAAATTGTAAGAAAACGCCGAAGAAATTTTGTTGTTTTTCGGCGGTAAGGGGGGGACAAAATCAAGCGTTTCCTTGCTCAAAAAGAGTGTTCACGATTTGCTGCTTCTGGCGCATAAATTCCTTGCGTTCTTTCAGGCGGTAAGACTCGCCCTTGATGTTGATAACGGTGCAGTGATGCAGGACACGGTCCAGGATGGCGGAGGCGATGGTGACGTCGGCAAAGACCTCGTTCCACTGGGAGAAGGTCTTGTTGGAGGTAAAGACGGTGGACGTCTTCTCATATCGCCTGGCAATCAACTGGAAGAACAGGTTTGCGCCCTGGATGTCCATGGGGAGGTAGCCGATCTCGTCGATGATAAGCATCCTGTACTTGGCGAGAACCTTGAGCTTGTCCGGCAGACGGTTCTCAAAATGGGCCTTCTTGAGCTGCTCAATAAGCTGATGGCAGTTGATGTAGTAGGTGGAAAAGCGATGCTGTGCCGCCACAAGGCCCAGAGCGGAGGCCAGATGGGTCTTGCCCACGCCGGGCGGGCCAAGGAAGACCACATTCTCCCCGTTTTCCAGGAAGCGCATGGTGGCCAGTTCGTCGATCTGGCGTTTATCGATGGAGGGTTGGAAAGAGAAGTCGAAATCGTCCAGGGTCTTCTTAATGGGGAAGCCGGACATCTCCCCGCAAGGGGGACGCGATAGCTCTAAGCGGCAAAGCCGCTAAGAGCTATCCAGTGGATCTGCTTCTCATAGGCCCGTCTCCGCTTGGATTTGGCTTCTTCTGAGAAAATGTGATCCAAAACCTCCACAATATTGAGATCCTCCGCCACCGCCCGTTCCAGGTAGTTGTCCAGAATCTCCAGGGTGTTTTTCATTTTAAGGGCTTCCAGGTTTTCCCTCAGCCTGTCCATAGTAAATTCAGTCATACAGCACCTCGTCATATCTGGACAAATCGGAGGGCTTCAAGGGGAAATCTATTACTTTGCCCTGTTCCAGCAGAACATTTTCTGCATCCATCGTCTGCTTCAACGTAAGCCTTCTATAGTGCTGAGGATTGACAACCATGTCCTTTCTCTGATACGATATTCGGTGCAGAGCGATCTGCTTTCCCTCGTAATATGCTGCTAACATGCTGTCGAGGGCCACGACTGCCACATCTTTGCCGACGTACTCCGCTGGCACGGAGTACTGATTCCCGGCGTAGGAGATGAGGCAGTCTTTTTGTACTCGCCTCAGGTTGATTTTGTCGATAATGTACTCACGGGTAAGAGGACTCAGTCCCTCTTTTTTCAACCTCTCAAAGGGAATTTCGTTGGTGGTGGCGTGGACTTTCCCGTTCACTTTGTTGCACCAGGCCAGGGCCTGTCCGTTCAAGTCCGCCAGGCTGTTGTACTTGATCCCCACCATAAAATTATCTCTGACAAACTGCACCGTCCGCTCTACTTTCCCCTTCGTCTGACCCCGGTAGGGCCGGCACAGAATTGGCTTGAACCCATAGAATCTCGCGAAGTCCTCAAACTGCCGGTTCAGCGTGGAGTCCTCCTGCTTCAGCAATCGCTTGATGACCACCTGCTTCATATTGTCATACAGGATCTCCTCCGGGTAACCTCCGAAATACCGAAATGCGTTCTGATGGCACCGTATCAACGTGTTTGTGCTCATATCCGTTACGAACTCGATGTACCGCATCCGCGAATACCCCAGAATCATGAGAAAGCAATACAGCTTCTTCCACTTTCCGTCCTCGTATACCAGGTGATCCTCGAAGAATCCCCAGTCCATCTGCCCCTGCTTCCCCGGCATCGTCTCAAACCGCACTGTTGCTTTCTCATTCAAGTCCATCTTCCGGCTGCTCACATACGCCTTGACGATGCTGTAGCCCCCGTCAAATCCCATCTCCCGCAGCTTCTCCAGGATCCGCAGCGCTGAATACGGCGCCTCCTCCAGCCACTCGTCCACGATCTGCTTGTACGGGTCCATCTTTGTTGGCTTGGGTTCGCTCAATGTGTACTCCGGCTTCTGCGGCGATTCCGCGTACCGCTTTGCTGTTCGTGGGTCCATGTGGTACTTCCGGCCCAGCTCCACATAGCTCAGGCCTTTTTGTCTGTCGCTTCGGATATCCATCCACTGTGCTCCTTTCATTTCCTGACTCCCTTTCCGGGCTCTTTTTCGCCCTGATTGGGAGTCTATCTTTTTTCCTTCACCTCCGCCACAAAACTACATTTTTTCCTCGGCGTTTTCTTTCATTTTATCATTGGCGCTGACACTTGAATATATCTCCGGAACAGCATAACATCTACTCCGATCAACGCCGTCGCTGCTCCATGAAAAAAACAGCGGATTTGCCTGAGCAATCCGCTGATACTGTGCCTTCAAACGCATGAAAAGCGGGCTGCGGTGCGACGTTTTTTTACGCACTGCGGTCTGCTTACTTTTTAAGTTAGCCTCCTTTCCAAACGCGGCCCTAACCGGCTCAATAGTTCGTTGGGGATTGTCCCTGTTTGCTGCGCCAAATTTTGGGGCGTTATTTCCTGATTCCCTGACCTGCCGATAAACACCGCAAAATCTTTGGACGTTACATCTGGAACATCTGTCACGTCAAGCACGGTCTGATCCATGCAGATACGGCCCGCAATGGGAGCCATATATCCCCGGACTAAAGCGGCCCCTACTCCGTTAGACAAACTGCGTGGCAGCCCATCAGCATAGCCAATCGTGGCAACGGCAATCTTTGTGCTTCTCTCCGCCTTAAATTGGTGTCCATACCCGGCCCCCTCTCCTGGAAATACATCTTTTACCTGCGCGATCCGGGCTTTTAGGGAAAGAACACGGTCATAGAGCGCAATGCCTACCCGCGCATAGTTGCCGCCGAGTTCGGGATAATGGAGCAAGCCCTCACTAGCCAGAATGTGAATCTTGGGGATCACATAGCCCTGGCTTTTTAAGAGGTCTACTGTCTGACAAAGGATTTCGCTCTGCTTCAATGCCGCCGCCCGGTCTGCCGGACTGGTCATATCATCCTCATACAGATGGGTATAGGCCCCTGTGATTTGGAGATAGCCGCAGTTAAATATCTGCCGCAGTTTTGACAGGTTTTCATAGCGTTCTCCCAGCCGGTGCATTCCTGTGTCAATCTTGATATGGGCCTTGATACTCAGACCACAGGCGTTCAGTTCCAGGGCGTGAACATGGTCTGCAATCGTCTGCGTTAAATGGTACTGCGCAATCAGCGGGGCATACTGAGGATGTGTGTATCCAAGTATCAGGATTTCTCCCAAAATTCCATTCTGCCGCAGTTCCACCCCCTCAAAGACAGTGGCAACACAGAAAGCGTCAATTCCCATCTTATTTAGTTCTCTGGCAATCAGGACTGCGCCGTGTCCATAGGCATTGGCTTTCACTGCGGGCATCAATATGCAGCCGGGCGGAAGCAGAGCGGACAACCGTTCCACATTCCGCCTCAAAGCCGCTCTGTTCAGCTCGATCCAGGCACGGCCCTGGTAAAAATCATCCATGTCCCGTCCCCCTGACAATAATTCTTGGGGGCTGGGCCACTACGGTGGCGTTGCTTGGAATATCGGTGCAGACCACCGCTCCAGCCCCAATTTTCACATCGCTTCCAATTTGGATTGCTCCGACAATAACCGCCCCGGCGCCAATGAGACAGTGGTCTCCGATTTGGGGAGCGGCCCGGTCAACTTCGCCAATGGTGACATTTTGGTAAACCCAGCAGCCAGCTCCGACATGCGCGTACCGGGAAATATAGATACCATGCAGCCCGTGAGGTAAAATAGGCGTACCGTCAAATTGGGCTCCATTCCCGATATAGCCGCCGTGCCGGTGGGCCATGCGGTTGAGAAAGAAGGTCAAAATATCCTTGACCAGTTTAACCGGGCACCGTTCCCGCCACCGGAACAGCCGCCAATAGCACCGTAAGCCGTCCCCCTTTGACCAATCAATGACGTTTTCCCTCATGCCAGATATTCCTCCAGAGTCAGTCCCAGGCCGGCCATCCTCTCGCTGTGTGGTGTGCCGACATATCGGAAATGCCACGGCTCATGGGCGATTCCTGTGATCCGCTCCTTGCCCTTTGGGTAGCGCTCAATAAAGCCGAAGGAAGGGGCCTGCTGCCGAAATTGCTGACAGATACCCTCATAGGGAAATTCCGGGCGGATAAAGTCGATTGACTGTTGGCGCAGCCCCAGGTCGATGGCAAGCCCGGTCTGGTGTTCGCTGTGTCCGGGCCGGGCCACAAACTGTTCTGTGAACGCCGGGCCGTTGTCCCGGAGGGAGTGTTCGTAAATCGTCCGCTGTTCCTCCAGAGAGCGCCAGCCGCTCACCGGGATCATAAATTGCCAGCCGCCCAGCTGATCCATGAGACGGGTGAGGGCCTGGGCCGCCTCCTGTTCCAACAGGATATCAGGATAATTTGCATGGACCGGAATCAAGTCCTGTGCTGTGTCCGCCGGGTAAGCGTGCTGGCCGTTGACCAAAATCAGGGGATTCATCGCTTCACCGCCAATTCAATCACAGCGGAGATGATCTGTTCCAAGGACATTCCAGCCGCCTTCATCATGCTGGGATAACGGCTGTGGGCGGTAAATCCCGGGATGGTGTTGACCTCGTTCAAGACCACCCTGCCGTCCTCGTCCAGAAACATGTCCACTCTGGCAAACCCCTGACACCCAAGGACCTTATAGATGTGTTGGGCGATTCTCTTGATTTCTGCCGTCTTTTCCGGGGAGATTCGGGCCGGGACATGAATTGCGGACGTCTTTAGCGTGTACTTTTCCGTAAAATTGAAAAAACCTCCGGCCAGTTCAATTTCGTCCAGCTCTCCCACAGTCAAAGTATCGTCGCCCAACACGGCGCAGCCCACCTCAAACCCGGAGACGGCCTCCTCCAAAACCACACGGCTGTCATATTGGAAGGCCAGTTTGAGGGCGGCGGGCAGCTCGTTCCGCTCCATGATCTTTGTGATTCCATAGGAGGAGCCAGCCCGGACAGGCTTGACAAACAGCGGAAACCCCAGCGTTTCAGCGGCGGCCAACGCCTCTCCCGCGTCCGTTTCCCGCTCCAGGACGGCGGAGGCGGGAACGGCCACCCCCGCGGCTTGAACCAGCTTGTGGGCGCGGTCCTTGTCCATGCACAGCGCGGAGGCCAGAACGCCGCACCCCACTAATGGAATACCCGCCAGCTCAAAGATACCTTGCACCGTTCCGTCCTCCCCGTTTTTCCCATGCAGAACAGGAAACCCGGCGTCCAGCCTGATTCGCTTTCCGCTGCTTGGCACCAGCAGAGCGCAGGCGCTCCGGTCGGGGGATACCAGGGCCGGAGCGCAGTCGGTAGGGTTATTCCAGGTATCCAGCCTGATTTTTTCTACATCCCCGGTGAAGTGATACCAGTCCCCGGAGGGGGAAATACCAATCAGCACAGGGGCGTACCTTGTTTGGTCCAGGTGGGTAATGACCGCATGGGCCGATTCCAGCGATACGCTGTACTCCGGGGAGCAGCCGCCAAACAAAATTGCGATATTGAGCTTGTCCATGATGACATCCTTTCTGTACATAAAAATCCGTTTGCCTCTGGTATATCTATCATACCAGGGACAAACGGACCATGTTTTAATGTTTTACTGTGAAATTCCTAAGAAATTCCTAATGTAGGATTGATATTTTCTGAATGGGAAACAGGCAGGCAGACAGTAAATGTTGTAACATTCTCCCGGCTTTCCGCCGAAATACTGCCGTTGTGGAGCGTGACAATTTCCTTTGCGATTGCCAGTCCCAGCCCGGCTCCTCCTGCATTGGTACTGCGGGCCTCGTCCATACGATAGAAGCGGTCAAAAATCATGGACAGCTTTTCCGCCGGGATGGTCGGACCCCGATTTTCAAAGGCAATCACCATTTGTCCGCTCCGTTCCTGAGCGGAAAGGATGATTTCTGAATTGGGAAAGCTGTACGCCGCCGCATTTTTCAGAATATTGTTGAACACGCGGGCCAGCTTTTCCGGGTCGCCCCAAAGTGTCAGAGATTCGTCGGCCCGGAGGACAGCGGTATTTCCTTTTGCGGACAGAACCGGATAAAATTCATCCCGCAGCTGTACCAGCATATAGTAGAGGTCGATTTGCTCTTTGTTCAGCCTGATTTCCTGCAAATTGTATCGGGTGATTTCAAAAAATTCGTTGACCAGCCGCTCCAGCCGGTTTGCTTTGTCCAGCGCGATGTGGGTATATTTTGCTTTTTGCTCCGCTGGCATATCGGGGGCCTCGTCCAACAGGCTCAGGTAGCCGATTACCGAAGTCAACGGGGTCTTTAAGTCGTGGGCGAGGTAAGTGACTAAATCGTTCTTCTGTGCGGATTCATTTCGGAGGGCCTGTTCGCTGCGAAGCATAGACGCTCTGATTTCCGCCATTTCTACCGATATTTCAGCATATTCCCGAGGGAACAGTTCATCTGTTTCCTCACTCATGCAGCTGTGAAGCATGTTACTAATTGATGTGATTGTTTTTCTGCGCACTGATTTGGCATAGAAGTGGGCCGCAACAAACGCAGTTATGATATTCACAACAACCACGCCTATAAAAGCGGCTAACAACAGCTGTTTTACTTTCCACCACATCGGCTCACGGATGATAGTTGTTTGTCCGGCTTCTGGAAGATAAGTATTGTACGTCTGCATAAAATTAAATTCAAACCAATCCACAAAGCTGCCGTTCCATACCCTGTCAACAAGAAAGTAGACTGCAACACAGGTCCCAATGCCGATTATAATAACGGCGATAAGTTGTAAAATTTTAACTGATTTACCTTTCAATTTGATACCCCACTCCCCAAATAGTTTTGATATACTTCGGGCTATCTATGGTGTCCCCCAGCTTCTCCCGCAGATGCCGGATATGGACCGTAATTGTATTGTTGCTTTTGCTGTAATACTCGTCCCTCCAAATTTCGTGAAATAACTCCTCAGAGCTGACAACCTTTCCCTTTCGCTCCAATAAAATGCGCAGGATGGAAAACTCGGTAGGGGTCAGGGACAGCGGTTTATCATGCAGCAGGCAGGTATGAGTGCCGGTATTCAGCTCCAACCCAGCGTGTAAAATCACACCGGAAGTATCCTCCAGTGATGGAGCTCGGGCCGGGTTGTACCGCTTGTACCGCCGTAGCTGGGCCTTTACCCGTGCCACCAGCTCCAACGGACGGAAGGGCTTCGTCATATAGTCATCCGCCCCTAACGTCAGGCCGGTGATTTTATCGGTTTCCCCATCCTTGGCTGTCAGCATGATGACAGGATATGTGTGCTGCTCCCTGATCGTTTGGCAGAGGGAAAAGCCGTTCATCTCTGGCAGCATAATGTCCAAAATCGCCAGATCAAGTTCTGTGGATTCAATACATTCCAGGGCCTCCTTAGCGGAGTAAAATTTGAATACCTGATAATTCTCATTTTTCAAGTACAACTCCACAAGATCGGATATTTCCTGTTCATCGTCCACGATTAAAATTTTGTCACTCATTTTATCAACCTCTTCCATATGCAGGAACCCTAAAACATTTTATCACAGATTCTCTCTGGCTTTCTTGTTTTTTTACTCAGAAATGATTAAGATTTTCCTAATATTTAGGATTACCTCATTTCCTTTTTTCCAAATTGTGTTACCGACAGGGCAAGCAGAGCAGCGAATACAGCGATCGCACAGGGCAGGAAGGGCATCAACGCAAACGCGGCGTCAGAGGTTTCCGCCGTAAAATCGTGGAGGGAACAGGACACCAGATAGCCGCTGTAACAGTAGGGATAAGCAATCCAGAGCGGCGTGTTGGCGGCCAGAATACCGGGGATCACCAGCAATGGTATCGGCTATTTTAGCGGACGAGGGCTTTTCGCGCCTTGTGACCGCCGCCAATAGGAAAGAGGGTCTTGCCGCCGCCAAGGCGGAACAGCCTGATCTGGCGATTTTGGATGTGATGCTCCCGGACGGCGACGGCTTTTCCCTGATGGAGCAGATCCGCGCATGAACGGATATTCCCGTGATCTTTCTGACGGCCCGTGACGAGGCGGCGGACAAGCTGGCGGGGCTGGGTCTTGGGGCAGTCGATCTGGGGACGGGCCATGTATGAGGCGGACGCGCTCGGCGCAATTTACTCTTTCGGGTCGATCAAGGCGGCGGCCTTTATGCGATTCCCATTCAGTATGTCACTTGGGTGGAATCCTTAACGGGAACGATTACCGCCGTTTCGCGGTCTCCAGATCACATGGCCGGCCCTATCGCGGAAGCAGGCAAAGCAGCAAATCCCCAATTCCCGACTCACGCCCCGGCATGGACCGGAAATGGCCGGCGCTGTGTGTCCGCCTGCCAAGCATGTGGAACCGGTGGTACTGTTCGAGCAAAAAAATCCCCAATAATTTGTACATTTTAGTACTGGACCGTCCGATTTTCCTGTAGTATGATTATCTGACTGTGAACATATAAGGAGAATCAGACATTGTGAAAAAAAGCCACAGCATTGACATGTGCAGCGGCTCTCTGGCGGACAAGATCCTGCTCTTTGCCCTGCCCCTGATGGCCTCCAGCCTGCTCCAGCTGCTGTTCAACGCGGCGGATATCGTGGTGGTGGGCCGGTTCGCCGGGAAAGAGGCGCTGGCTGCGGTGGGGTCCAACACCTCCCTCATCAACCTGATGATTAATCTGTTCGTGGGCCTGTCGGTGGGCACCAACGTGGTGGTGTCCCGGGACCTGGGCGCCGGGCGGCACGACAACGTAAGCCAGAGCGTCCACACCGCCATGACCCTGGCCCTGGCCAGCGGAGTGGGCATGATGCTGTTCGGGACCATGATGGTCCGGCAGCTGCTGGAGTGGACCTCCTCCCCCACCGACGTCATCGATCTGGCCACCGTGTACCTGCGCATCTACTTTCTGGGCATGCCTGCCAATCTGGTGTACAACTTCGGCGCGGCCATCCTCCGGGCCCAGGGGGACACCCAGCGGCCCCTGTACTTCCTCACCTTCGCCGGGGTGGTCAACGTCCTCCTCAACCTGATCTTTGTCATCGGCTGCCAGCTGGACGTGGCCGGAGTGGCTCTGGCCACCATCATCGCCCAGTACATCTCTGCCGGACTGGTCGTGCGCTGCCTGATGAACGAACAGGAGCCCCTCCGCCTGGAGCTGAAAAAGCTGGGCCTGACAAAAAAGGTGGTCCTCCAAATTTTAAAGGTGGGCCTGCCTGCCGGCTTTCAGGGCGTGGTGTTCTCCCTGTCCAACGTAGTGATTCAGTCCTCCCTCAATTCCTTCGACGACCCGGTGCTGGTCGCCGGCTCCGCCGCCTCGGCCAACATTGAGAGCTTCGTCTATGTGTCCATGAACGCCTTCCACCAGGCGGCCATCTCCTTCGTGGGCCAGAATTACGGCGCCGCCAAGTGCGAGCGGGTGGACAAGGTGGCCTGGCAGTGCGTGCTGTACTCGGTCCTGGCCGGTCTGATCTTTGGCAACCTGGCCTACCTGCTGGGCGCCCCTCTGGCGGGCATCTACGCCCCCGGCGAACCCGACGTGGTGGCTCAGGCCCTGATCCGGATGAGCTTTATCTGCTGCCCCTACTTCATCTGCGGCATCATGGACACCCTGGTGGGTGTGCTGCGGGGGCTGGGCAGCTCGGTGATCCCCATGGTCACCTCCATCGTGGGGGCCTGCGGCCTGCGGCTGCTGTGGGTGGCCGCCGTCTTCCCCCTTGACCGCACCCCCGCCTGCCTGTACATGTCCTACCCGGTCACCTGGATCATCACCACCCTGTTCCACTTCCTGTTCCTCATGCTGATCGTCCGCCGCCGGGCGTTCGCCAAGGTGCGGAACGACGGCCCCGCCTATCTGTCCACCGAGGGACGCCATCCAGAGCTGTAAGCAGTTTGAAAAAAGGACCGTTTGAAACGGTCCTTTTTCCGTCAAAAATTTCCTGGAGAATTTTCGGGAAAGGGTTTGACAAACGGTAACAATTATGTTACAATTCGGTTACAGTTTTCCGAACCCAATTCGTAACCAATTTTTTGAGGAGGCGTATTATGGCAAACCAAGCTCCACCGCTTTCCTATAAGGGTCACCCCCTGCGCCGGAAAGACAATCTGATCTATTACGGAACTATGGCCGAGAAGTATATCATCATGTTGCAGGTCCTTTCCTCCAAAAAACAGGGCGATTTAACGGTTGCGGACAAGGTATCCGTCCAGCTTCAGTTCACCGACCCCGACCTGAAGAGCCGGGACCGGGTGGTCAAGAAGAGCGAGAAGGACAGTCTCTACGCCGCGATGGACGTGGCCGCCGTCTGGCTGGACCGGGCGCTGGCCGGAAAGTAACAAAAGTTACAAACTGGATTCCACACTGCCGATAAGCCGTCTGCTGACAAAAATAGGAGGACGTCAAGATGAACTTCAAGCGTATCGCTTCCCGTGTCACCGCCAGCCTGCTGCTGGCCGCCGTTATGGTCTCCCCCACCCTGGCCGCCACCGGCACCGTCAATACAGAGGGCAGCAGCCTGCGGCTGCGCTCCCAGGCCAGCACCGAAAGCTCTGTGCTCACCAAGCTGCCCCACGGCACCCAGGTGGACGTGCTGGACCAGTCCGTGGAAGGCTGGTATCAGGTCTCCTACAAGGGCACTGAGGGCTATGTCTCCGCCGACTACCTGATCGTCTCGGAGGGGGACGACACCGTAGCGGACGCCCCCATCCCCGCTTCCGCCGCTCCCACCGACGAGCTGGCGGAGGTGATGTACATCAAGGTCCTCCAGGGTCCGCTGAACATCCGCACCGGCCCCAGCACCGACTATGACCGGGTGGGCCAGCTGTCTGTGGGCCGGACCGCCGAGGTCCTGGACGTTCTGGACGGCTGGTATCAGATCGAGAGCGGCTACGTCTGCGGCGACTATGTGCAGGAAGTGGACGCCACCGAGGCCCAAAACTCCAGCAAGGGCCAGGAGGTTGCGGACTACGCGCTCCAGTTCCTGGGCTACCGCTACGTCTACGGCGGCGCCTCCCCCAGCGGGTTTGACTGCTCCGGCTTTACCTCTTATGTGTACAAGCAGTTCGGCTATAGCCTCTACCGTTCCGCCTCTGACCAGCTGCAAAACGGCGTTGTCATCTCTCGGGACGAGCTTCAGCCCGGCGACCTGGTCTTCTTCAAGAAGAACACCTCAAAGCCCGCCTCCCACGTGGGGCTGTACATTGGCAACAACCAGTTCATCCACGCCTCTACCTCCAAGGTGGGCGTCATCATCAGCCGCATGTCGGACGCCTACTACACCACCGGCTTCGTGGGAGCCCGCCGCATTGTCTGATCAAATACATAAACACCGCGCTCCCCGTCTGGATGCAGACGGGGAGCGTTTTTTGTGCAAAAAAAACGGAATAGACCTTGACAGCCTATCCCAGTTATGGTAAAATAAAATGCTTTCGTGTCCGTATAATTTTTGATTGGACACTTTCCCATATTCACAATGTCAGTGTAGCACACCCCCGCTGGATTGGCAAGAGCGCAGAAGCCGTTTTTAACCACGCCCCCGTGTGTGCCGCTCCTCCCTCTCTCCGCGGTTTTGTGCAAACTGACAGCTTTTCTCCCCTGTTTTTCCAAGATCCGCCCAAAGAAAGTGACAACCAACCGTCAATTCTGAAGAAAGCGAGTTGATTTTTCAGCATGGTCGTCAAGGACGTAATGTATGGCAAGACCCCAAGAAAGAGCTTCGCCCGGTACGAGGAGATCCTGGAGATGCCCAACCTGCTGGAGGTACAGAAAACCTCTTACCAGTGGTTTTTGGACGTCGGCCTGAAAGAGGTGTTCCGGGATGTGGGCTCCATCGTGGACTACGGCGGCAACCTGGAGCTGTCCTTCGTGGACTTCTCCATGGACGAAAAGCCCAAGTACGACGTGGAGGAGTGCAAGGCCCGGGACGCCACCTACGCCGCCCCCATCAAGGTGCGGGTACAGCTGCGCAACACCCAGAACAACCAGATCAATGAGCAGGAGATCTTTATGGGGGACTTCCCCATCATGACCAACTCGGGCACCTTCGTCATCAACGGGGCCGAGCGTGTCATCGTCTCTCAGATCGTCCGCTCCCCTGGCATGTACTACACCCGCGAGGTGGACAAGGCGGACAACAAGACCTACGCCACCACCGTCATCCCCGGCCGGGGCGCCTGGCTGGAGTATGAGACCGACCTGAGCGATGTGTTCTACGTCCGCATCGACAAGAACCGCAAGCTGCCCGTCACCTGCCTCATTCGGGCCATGGGGCCCCGCACCGATCCGGAGATTTTGGAGCTGTTTGGCGAGGACGAGCGCATCCTGGCCACCCTGGAGAAGGACGCCTGCAAGACCTACGAGGATGCCATGCTGGAGATCTACCGCAAGCTGCGTCCCGGCGAGCCCCCCACGCTGGACTCCGCCGAGACCCTGATCAACGCCACCTTCTTCGACCACCGGCGGTACGACCTGTCCACCGTAGGCCGCTACAAGTTCAACAAAAAGATGGCTCTGTGGACCCGGCTGTCCGGCTGCAGGCTGGCCCAGCCCATCCCCGACCCCCTCACCGGCGAGGTCATCGCCGAGGCTGGCGAGGTTCTCTCCCGGGAGCGGGCCCAGGAGCTGGACAACAGAGGTGTGAACCGGGCTGTGGTGGACGTGGACGGCAAGCTGGTGGTGGTATTCTCCAACGACATGGTGAACCAGAAGGGCTTCACCGCCCTCACCGGCTTCGACCCCTCTGAGGTGGGCATCGACGAGATGGTCTCCTTCCCCGTGCTGCGCAAGCTGCTGGAGCAGTACCAGGGCAGCGAGCTGAAGGAAGCGATCTGCCGCTCCAAGGAGGAGCTGATCCCCAACCACATCACCGTGGCCGACATCATGGCCTCCATCAACTACCTGAACTGTCTGGCCAACAACATCGGCACCCCGGACGACATCGACCACCTGGGCAACCGCCGCCTGCGCTGCGTGGGCGAGCTGATCCAGAACCAGTTCCGCATCGGCTTCAGCCGCATGGAGCGTGTGATCCGGGAGCGGATGACCACCCAGGACCTGGATGTGGTCACCCCCCAGAGCCTGATCAACATCCGGCCGGTCACCGCCGCCATTAAGGAGTTTTTTGGCTCCTCCCCCCTGTCCCAGTTCATGGACCAGACCAACCCCCTGGCCGAGCTGACCCACAAGCGCCGTCTGTCCGCTCTGGGCCCCGGCGGTCTGAGCCGGGACCGGGCCTCCTTCGACGTCCGTGACGTTCACTACTCCCACTACGGCCGGCTGTGCCCCATCGAGACCCCCGAAGGTCCCAACATCGGCCTGATCTCCTATCTGGCCTCCTACGCCCGGATCAACAAGTACGGCTTCATCGAGGCCCCCTACCGGAAGGTGGACAAGGAGACCGGCCGGCTCACCGACGAGATCACCTATATGACCGCCGATGTGGAGGACGAGTATATCATCGCCCAGGCCACCGAGCCGGTGGACGAGGAGGGCCGTCTGGTCAACGAACGGGTCACCTGCCGCCACCGCAACGAGACCATCTCCGTGGATCAGCACCGGGTGGACTATGTGGACGTCTCCCCCAAGATGATGGTGTCGGTGGCCACCGCCATGATCCCCTTCCTCCAGAACGACGACGCCAACCGCGCCCTGATGGGCGCCAACATGCAGCGGCAGGCCGTCCCCCTGCTCCGCCCCGAGGCCCCCATCGTGGCCACCGGCCAGGAGCACAAAAACTGCATCGACTCCGAGGTGGCCATCCTGGCCGAGGGGCCGGGGACCGTCACCAAGGTGTCCGCCCGGTATATCACCGTGGCCTATGACAACGGGAAGACCAAGGACTACCGTCTGACCAAGTACCTGCGCTCCAACCACACCACCTGCATCAACCAGCGGCCCATCGTGGACGCGGGGCAGCGGGTGGACTTCCAGGACGTGCTGGCCGACGGCCCCTCCACCGACAAGGGCGAGATCGCGCTGGGCCGGAACATCCTTATGGGCTTCATGACCTGGGAGGGCTACAACTACGAGGACGCCATCCTCCTGAACGAACGGATGGTAAAGGATGATGTGTTCACCTCCATCCATATCGAGGAGTACGAGACCGAGGCCCGGGACACCAAGCTGGGGCCCGAAACCATTACCCGGGACATCCCCAACGTAGGCGACGACGCCCTGAAGGACCTGGACGAGCACGGCATCATCCGGGTGGGCGCGGAGATCCGGGCCGGCGACTACCTGGTGGGCAAGGTCACCCCCAAGGGCGAGGCCGAGGCCACCGCCGAGGAAAAGCTGCTCCGGGCCATTTTTGGTGAAAAAGCCCGGGAGGTCCGCGACACCTCCCTGAAGGTGCCCCACGGCGAGTCCGGCATCGTGGTGGACGTGAAGGTCTTCACCCGGGAGGCCGGCGACGAGCTGGGCCCCGGTGTTAACCAGACGGTCCGTGTCTACATCGCCCAGAAGCGTAAGATCAGCGTGGGCGACAAGATGGCCGGCCGCCACGGCAACAAGGGCGTGGTCTCCCGCATCCTGCCCCAGGAGGATATGCCCTTCCTCCCCGACGGCACCCCCCTGGACATCGTGCTGAACCCCCTGGGCGTGCCCTCCCGTATGAACATCGGTCAGGTGCTGGAGGTCCATCTGGGCTACGCCGCCAAGACGCTGGGCTGGAAGGTGGCCACCCCCATCTTCAACGGCGCCACCGAGTCCGACATCCAGGACTGCCTGAAGCTGGCCGGTCTGGCCCGCACCGTGGGCCGGAACGAGCCGCTGATCGGCAAGCCTCTCTACCTGGCCGACGAGGGCGAGACGGCGGAAAAAGCCGCCGTAGCCCCTCCCATCGGAGAAGGCGGCAGCCCTGCCATGCGTCCCCTCACCCCCGAGGAGATGGCCGACGCCAAGCAGGTGGCCCAGTGGCAGCAGGAGGGCCGGCTGCGCATCGTAGACGGCAAAAACTGGCTGTATGACGGCCGCACCGGCCGCCGGTTCGACAACCCCGTCACGGTGGGCTACGTCTACTTCCTGAAGCTCCACCACCTGGTGGACGACAAGATCCACGCCCGCGCCACCGGCCCCTACTCGCTGGTCACCCAGCAGCCGCTGGGCGGCAAGGCCCAGTTCGGCGGCCAGCGTTTCGGCGAGATGGAGGTGTGGGCCCTGGAAGCCTACGGCGCCGCCTACACCCTCCAGGAGATTTTGACCGTCAAATCCGACGACGTCACCGGCCGTGTCAAGACCTACGAGGCCATCGTCAAGGGCCTGAACGTGCCCAAGCCCGGCGTGCCCGAGTCCTTCAAGGTGCTGATCAAGGAGCTGCAGTCTCTGTGTCTGGACATGAAGGTGCTGGACACCGAGGGCAACGAGATCGAGCTGAAGGAAGAGGACGAGGACACCTATCAGCCCGTCCGGGACGACTACTACGACCGGGAGGACGGCTTCGGCTATCAGGCCAGCAGCGACTTTGCCTCCGCCGGCGGCTTTACCTTCAAGGGGGACAGCGACGACGACGACCTCTCCATCGGCCAGACCGAGGAGAGCGCGGAGGATGCCCTGTTCACCGACGAAGACTATAACTGAGGTAGGGAGGAGATCAACACATGAGTTACGCTGAGTTTGACGCGATCCGAATCGGTATCGCCTCCCCCGAGCAGATCCGCGAGTGGTCCTTCGGCGAGGTGAAGCGGCCGGAGACCATCAACTACCGCACCCTCAAGCCGGAGAAGGACGGCCTGTTCTGCGAAAAAATCTTCGGCCCCACCAAGGACTGGGAGTGCAACTGCGGAAAGTATAAAAAGATCCGCTACAAGGGCAAGGTGTGCGACCGCTGCGGCGTGGAGATCACCAAGGCCAAGGTCCGCCGGGAGCGGATGGGCCACATTGAGCTGGCCGCCCCGGTGAGCCACATCTGGTATTTTAAGGGCATCCCCTCCCGGATGGGCCTGCTGCTGGACATCAGCCCCCGGATTCTGGAGAAGGTGCTGTACTTTGCCGCCTATATCGTCATCGACCCCGGCTTCTCCCCCCTGTCCAAGAACCAGATCCTGTCGGAGAAGGAATACCGGGACATGCGGGAGAAGTATGAGGACGACTTCGACGCCGGTATGGGCGCCGAGGCCGTGAAGAAGCTGCTCCAGCAGATCGACCTGGACCAGCTGTCTGAGCAGCTGCGCAAGGAGCTGAAGGACGCCTCCGGCCAGAAGAAGGTAAAGATCATCAAGCGGCTGGAGGTGGTGGACGCCTTCCGCCTGTCCGGCAACAAGCCCGAGTGGATGATCATTGACGTGCTTCCTGTCATCCCCCCGGAGATCCGGCCCATGGTCCCCCTGGACGGCGGACGGTATGCCTCCTCCGACCTGAACGATCTGTACCGCCGGGTCATCAACCGGAACAACCGCCTGAAGCGGCTGATTCAGCTCAACGCCCCTGACATCATCGTCCGCAACGAGAAGCGGATGCTCCAGGAGGCGGTGGACGCCCTCATTGACAACGGCCGCCGGGGCCGGGCGGTCACCGGGGCCAACAACCGGGCGCTGAAGTCCCTGAGCGACATGCTCAAGGGCAAGCAGGGCCGCTTCCGCCAGAACCTGCTGGGCAAACGTGTGGACTACTCCGGCCGTTCCGTTATCGTGGTGGGTCCCTCCCTGAAGATCTACCAGTGCGGCCTGCCCAAGGAGATGGCCATCGAGCTGTTCCGCCCCTTCGTCATGAAGAAGCTGGTGGACGACGGCCTGGCCAACAACATCAAGGCCGCCAAGAAGATGGTGGAGAAGGGCGAGGCCGCCGTGTGGGACGCCCTGGAGTTTGTCATCAAGGACCACCCCGTCATGCTCAACCGCGCCCCCACCCTGCACCGGCTGGGCATTCAAGCCTTCGAGCCCGTCCTGGTGGAGGGCCGGGCCATCAAGCTGCACCCTCTGGTGTGTACCGCCTTCAACGCCGACTTTGACGGCGACCAGATGGCGGTCCATGTCCCCCTGTCCGCCGAGGCCCAGACCGAGGCCCGGGTACTGATGCTGTCGGCCAACAACCTGCTCCGTCCCCAGGACGGCGGACCGGTGACCATCCCCTCTCAGGATATGATCCTGGGCGCCTACTATCTGACCTACAGCCGGGACGAGGGGGACGTCAACCACGCCTTTGCCGATGTGGATGAGGCCATGATGGCCTACGACGCCGGGTTGGTCACCCTCCACACCCCCATCCGGGTCCGCCTGTATAAGGAGATCGACGGCGAGATGCGCCACAAGCTGGTGCAGACCACCGTGGGCCGCCTGATCTACAACGAGGCCATCCCCCAGGACCTGGGCTTTGTGGACCGGGAGAACCCCGAGACCATGTTCGACCCCGAGGTCAACTTTGTGGTGGGCAAGAAGCAGCTGGGGAAGATCATCGACAAGTGCATCGCCAAGCACGGCTTCACCACCTCCGCCGGTATGCTGGACGCCATCAAGGACCTGGGCTACCATTACTCCACCACCGGCTCCCTCACCGTGGCCATCGCGGATATGACGGTTCCCTCCAAGAAGTATGAGCTCATCAACGAGACCGAACAGAGGATCGTCCTGATTGACAAGCAGTACCGTCGGGGCAATCTGACCAACGAGGAACGCTACCGCGAGGTGGTCAAGGCCTGGGAAAAGACCACCAAGGACGTCACCAACGCCCTGCAGGAGTCCATGGACCAGTACAACCCCATCTTTATGATGGCCGACTCGGGCGCCCGCGGCTCCATGGCTCAGATTCGTCAGCTGGCTGGTATGCGCGGCCTGATGGCCGACACCGCCGGACGTACCATCGAGATTCCCATCAAGGCCAACTTCCGTGAGGGGCTGTCGGTTCTGGAGTACTTCATCTCCTCCCGAGGTGCCCGGAAGGGCATGGCCGATACCGCCCTGCGGACCGCCGACTCGGGCTACCTGACCCGCCGTCTGGTGGACGTCTCCCAGCAGGTCATCATCCGCGAGGAGGACTGCGGCACCAGCGACGGCATCCTGGTCAGCGAGATTGAGTCCCACGGCCAGGTGATCGAGACCTTTGCCGAGCGCATCCACGGCCGCTACCCCACCGAGGACGTCCTGGACCCCACGACCGGCGAGGTGCTGTTCACCAAGGATACCATGCTCCGCAAGGACGACGCCACCACCCTGGAGGCGCATGGCCTGCATCAGGTAAAAATCCGCTCCGTCCTGGCCTGCCGGGCCCGCAGCGGCGTGTGCGCCAAGTGCTACGGCATCAATCTGGCCATCGGTGAGCCGGTGGGCGCCGGCGAGGCGGTGGGCATCATTGCCGCCCAGTCCATCGGCGAGCCGGGCACCCAGCTGACCATGCGTACCTTCCACACTGGCGGCGTGGCCGGCGGCGACATCACCCAGGGTCTTCCCCGTGTTGAGGAGCTGTTCGAGGCCCGCAAGCCCAAGAAAATGGCCCAGCTGGCTGAGATCTCCGGCCGCATCTCCATTGAGGAGACCAAGCGCAATGTCATGTGCAACGTCACCATCACCGCCAATGACGGCGAGGTGGTCACCTACGCCCTGCCCTACTCCTCCGGCATCAAGGTGAAGGAGGGCGATATGGTCGAGAAGGGCGTGGAGCTCACCGAGGGCGTTCTCTCCCCCCACGACGTGCTGCGCATTCGCGGCCTGTCCGACTGCCACAACTACCTGATCAGCGAGGTCCAGAAGCCCTACCGCCAGCAGGGCGTGGACATCAACGACAAGCACATTGAGGTCATCGTCAGCCAAATGATGCGCAAGGTGCGGGTGGAGGACCCCGGCAGCTCTGAACTGCTGTCCGGCTCCACAGTGGACCTGGTGGAATTCCTGGATATTCAGGATAAAATCCAGGAGCGCATCGACGCCGGGGAAAAGGACGAACTGGGACAGGACCTGGTCCTGCCCACCTGTACCCGGCTGCTCATGGGAATCACCAAGGCGTCGCTGGCCACCGAATCCTTCCTGTCCGCCGCCTCCTTCCAGGAGACCACCAAGGTGCTCACCGAGGCCGCCATCAAGGGCAAGGTGGACCACCTCCAGGGCCTGAAGGAGAACGTGATCATCGGCAAGCTGATCCCCGCCGGCTCCGGCCTGGCCCAGTACCGCAAGGAGGACATCATCGACGACGAGGGCAATCTGGTCTCCCAGTCCCGCCGCCGCCCCGAACGGGAGATCAACCTGGACTTCAGCGTAGATGAGGACGAGGATGAGGGCGAAAACGAGAGCGAAGAGCTCTTCGAGACCGGCGTCATCGAGCTGGAACCCGCCTCCGCAGAGCCTGCGGCTCAGGAGGCCGAGGTCTGAGCCTCGGAATACTGGAAAAGGGACTGCCAACTGGCAGTCCCTTTGTTATGATCCCCTGTTCAGACAGGCATCCGGCCCGCCAGCGTTCATGGCGGCGTCTTTTCCAATGGCAGCATATGTAAGCCGAAAAACAGGGCCGCCCTTTTGGGCGGCCCTGCTGCGCTTCAGGAAACTTACTTCAGGTTGAAGAACGCCTTCATGCCGGGGTACTGAGCCACGTCGCCCAGCTCCTCCTCGATGCGGAGCAGCTGATTGTACTTGGCCACGCGGTCGGTGCGGCTGGGGGCGCCGGTCTTGATCTGGCCGGCGTTGAGGGCCACGGCGATGTCAGCAATGGTGGCGTCCTCGGTCTCGCCGGAGCGGTGGGACACGATGGCGGTGTAGCCGGCCCGGTTGGCCATCTGGATGGCGTCCAGGGTCTCGGTGAGGGTGCCGATCTGGTTGACCTTAATGAGGATGGCGTTGCCCACCTTCTTCTCAATGCCGGTGGCCAGACGGGACACGTTGGTGACAAACAGGTCGTCGCCCACCAGCTGGACCTTGTCGCCAATGGCCTTGGTCAGCATGGCCCAGCCTTCCCAGTCGGTCTCGGCCATGCCGTCCTCCAGGGAGATGATGGGGTAGGTGTCAGCGAACTTCTTCCACATGTTCACCAGCTGCTGCTGGGTCAGCTTCTTGTTGCTCTTGGGCTGGATATAGCACTTCTCCTCCTCGTTCCACCACTCGGAGGAAGCGGCGTCGATGGCGATCTTGAAGTCCTCGCCGGGCTTGTAGCCGGCCTCCTCGATGGCCTGGACGATCACTTTCAGGGCGTCCTCATCCTTCTTCAGGTTGGGGGCGTAGCCGCCCTCGTCGCCCACACCGGCGGCGGGGGTGCCGTTCTCCTTCAGGGTCTTCTTCAGCTGATGGAAGACCTCGGCGCAGCGGCGCAGGGCCTCCCGGAAGGAGGGGGCGGAGACGGGCATGATCATGAACTCCTGAATCTCCACGTTGTTGGTGGCGTGAGCGCCGCCGTTGAGGATGTTCATCATGGGGACGGGCAGCTGCTTGGCGTTGACGCCGCCGATATAGTTGTACAGGCTGGTGCCCAGAGCGTTGGCAGCAGCCTTGGCACAGGCCAGGGAGGCGCCCAGGATGGCGTTGGCGCCCAGGCGGTCCTTGTTGGCGGTGCCGTCCAGCTCGATGAGCATCTTGTCGATGGCAGTCTGGTCCAGAACGTTGGTGCCGATCAGGGCCTCAGCGATCTCGGTGTTCACGCTCTCCACGGCCTTCAGCACGCCCTTGCCCAGGTAGCGGCTCTTGTCGCCGTCCCGGAGCTCGCAGGCCTCGTAGATTCCAGTGGAAGCGCCGGAGGGAACGGCGGCGCGGCCCATAGTGCCGTCTTCCAGATAAACCTCTACCTCAACGGTGGGGTTGCCGCGGCTGTCCAGGATCTCGCGGCCGATTACGTCTACAATTTCGATCATCTGCTTCATGATATTTGATCTCCTTTCAAATCGTCGGATATCATTTGGTAAGGCGGGCTCCCCCGCCGGGGCAACAGATTTACTGGGCGATGAGGGTCTGTCCGTCCATCTCGGCGGGCTTTTCCAGGCCCATCAGGTCCAGCATGGTGGGGGCGATGTCGCACAGGCGGCCGTCCCGCAGGGTGACGTTTGCGCCCACGATGCAGAAGGGTACCAGATTGGTGGTGTGGGCGGTAAAGGGAGAGCCGTCGGTGTCCACCATCCGCTCGGCATTGCCGTGGTCGGCGGTGATCAGGGACACGCCGCCCATCTTGGAGGTGGCCTCCACTACCTTGCCCACGCACTCGTCCACTGTGGACACCGCCTTGCAGGCGGCCTCGTACACGCCGGTGTGGCCCACCATGTCGCAGTTGGCAAAGTTGAGGATAATTACGTCATAGCTGCCGCTGAGGATGCGCTTCACCGCCTCCTCGGTGACCTCATAGGCGGACATCTCCGGCTGAAGGTCATAGGTGGCCACCTTGGGGGAATTGATCAGGCACCGGTCCTCCCCCGGGAAGACCTGCTCCACGCCGCCGTTGAAGAAGAAGGTCACGTGGGCGTACTTTTCCGTCTCAGCGATGCGCAGCTGGGTCAGGCCCAGGTTGGAGATATACTCCCCAAAAATGTTCTGCAGCTTCTGCCGGGGATAGGCCACCGTCACGTTGGGCATAGTGGCGTCGTACTCGGTGGTGCAGATGAAGTCTACGGGGATGAAGCCGGTCTTGCGCTCAACGTCGGTAAAGTCCTCATCCACCAGGGTGCGGGTGATCTCCCGGGCCCGGTCGGGGCGGAAGTTGAAGAAGATCACCGAATCGTTGTCCCGGAGCTGGGCGTCCTTGGCGCACACTACGGGGACCATGAACTCGTCGGTAACGCCCGCATCGTAGGAGGCTTGGACGGCATCCGCCGCATCCTCCGCGAACGGGGCCTGGCCGCAGGCGATGGCGTCGTATGCCTTCTGGAGGCGGTCCCACCGCTTGTCGCGGTCCATAGCGTAATAGCGGCCCATGACGGTGGCAATCTGGCCGATGCCCAGCTGCTGCAGTTTGGCCTGGAGCTGCTCCACGTAGCCCTTGCCCGAGGAGGGGGGCACATCGCGGCCGTCCAGGAAGCAGTGAATATAGACCTTCTTCAGGCCCTGATCCTGGGCCATCTTCAGCAGGGCGAAGAGGTGGGTGATATGGCTGTGGACGCCGCCGTCGGACAGCAGGCCCATCAGGTGCAGGGCGGAGCCCCACTCCCGGCAGTTGTCCATGGCCTCCAGGTAGGCGGGGTTCTCAAAGAAGACCCCGCTCTCAATGTCCCGGCTGATGTGAGGCAGGTCCTGGAACACCACCCGGCCCGCGCCGATGTTGGTGTGGCCCACCTCGCTGTTGCCCATCTGGCCGTCGGGCAGGCCCACGTCCAGACCGGAGGCGGACAGCTTGCTGTGGGGGCACTGGGAGAAGAATTTATCCAGATTGGGGGTGGGGGCGTTGACCACCGCGTTGCCCGCGGAGGGAGCCTCCACACCAAATCCGTCCATGATGATCAACGTGGTAGGTGTTTTCATACAAAAAACCTTTCTTAATTCCCCGGCTGCGCCGGGTCATACATTACTCCTGATTGGCGGCCTCGATGATCGTGACAAAGTCCGCAGGCTTCAGGGCGGCGCCGCCGATGAGGCCGCCGTCCACGTCGGGCTGAGCCAGCAGCTCCTGGGCGTTCTTGGCGTTCATGGAGCCGCCGTACTGGATGGTGACGGAGCGGGCCACGTGAGCGCCGTACTCCTTGCGGATGACGGTACGGATGGCCTGGCAGACCTCGCCGGCCTGCTCGGCGGTGGCGGTCTTGCCGGTGCCGATGGCCCACAGGGGCTCATAGGCGATGACCACGTGGCGCACCTTCTCGGGGGCCACGTTGGCCAGGGCGCACTTCACCTGATAGGCGATGAGCTCCATGGTCACGCCCAGCTCCCGCTGCTCCAGGCTCTCGCCTACGCAGATGATGGGGATCAGGCCGGCCTCGATAGCGGCGTGGACCTTCTTGTTCACGGTGAAGTCGGTCTCGTTGTAGTACTGACGGCGCTCGGAGTGGCCGATGATGACATACTTGGCCCCGGCCTCCTTGATCATGGCGGCGGTGATCTCGCCGGTGTAGGCGCCGTGGTCCAGCTCATGGCAGGTCTCAGCGCCAATGGCGATGTGGCACTCCTTGAACAGGCGGACGGCGGACTGGATGTTGGTGGCGGGCACGCACAGCACCACGTTGCACCACTTGCCCTTGGGCATGATGGGCTTGATCTCCTCCGCAAAGGCTTTGGTCTGGGACAGGGTGTTGTTCATTTTCCAGTTTCCGGCGATGATTGTCTTACGGTAACGACGATTCATGGTAAATCACTCCTATTTGTTTTTTCCAAGCTGATTACAAAGGGGGGTGACCCCCACTTAGATGACAAAATACTTATGCGTCCAGCAGGCAGGCCACGCCGGGCAGCTCCTTGCCCTCCATAAACTCCAGGGAGGCGCCGCCGCCGGTGGAGATGTGGCTCATCTTGTCGGCGTAGCCCAGCTGCTGCACGGCAGCCGCGCTGTCGCCGCCGCCGATGATGGTGGTGGCGTTGGTCTTGGACAGGGCCTCGGCCACCGCCTTGGTGCCAACGGCAAACTGATCAAACTCAAACACGCCCATGGGGCCGTTCCAGATCACGGTGCCCGCGTCGGCCACGGCGTCACAGTACAGCTTCACCGTCTCAGGGCCGATGTCCAGGCCCTGCCAGCCGTCGGGGATCTCGCCAGCCTTGACCACCTTGGAGCTGGCATCGGGGGCGAAGGCGTCAGCGATGACGGTGTCCACGGGCAGCAGCAGCTTCACGCCCTTGTCCTTGGCCTTCTGGATCATCTCCAGGGAGTAGTCCTTCCAGTCCTCCTCCAGCAGGGAGTCGCCCACGGCGCCGCCCTGAGCGGCGGAGAAGGTATAGGCCATGCCGCCGCCGATGATGATGGTGTCGGCAATCTCCAGCAGGTTGTTGATGACGCCGATTTTGGAGGAGACCTTGGACCCGCCCAGGATGGCCACCAGGGGCCGCTTGGGGTTGGCCAGCGCACCGCCGATGAAGTCCAGCTCCTTCTGGATCAGGAAGCCGCTGACGGCGGGCAGATAGTCGGCCACGCCGGCGGTGGAGGCGTGGGCGCGGTGGACCGCGCCGAAGGCATCGGACACGTAAACCTCCGCCATACCGGCCATCGCCTTGGCCAGGGCCGGATCGTTTTTGGTCTCCCCCGCCTCAAAGCGGGTGTTCTCCAGCAGCAAAACCTGGCCGGGCTGGAGGGCGGCGGCCTTGGCCTGGGCGTCCTCGCCCACCACATCGGCAGCCATGATGATATCCTTGCCCAGCAGCTCCCCCAGGCGGACGGCCACCGGCTTCAGGGACAGCTCGGGCTTGACCTCCCCCTTGGGCTTGCCCATGTGAGAGCAGGCGATCACCGCTGCGCCCTGGTCCAGCAGGTACTGGATGGTGGGCAGAGCGGCCCGGATGCGCTTGTCGTCCGTGATGACGCCGCTGCCGTCCTTGGCCATGGGCACGTTGAAGTCGCAGCGAAGCAGGACCTTCTTGCCCTTGACATCGATGTCTTTGACCGTCTTTTTGTTATAGTTCATACTCTTGACTCCTTTCATTTCGTAAAGGTGACAATAGACTTACCGCTCTTGAGCCATCTCCCCCGTCCCGGACAGCTCGGGAAAGCCCTGCTGGCGCAGCGCCTCATAGGCCAGGACTGCCACCGAATTGGCCAGGTTCAGGCTCCGGGCGTCGGGCCGCATGGGGATGCGGACGCACCGGTCCCGCCACTTTGCCCGCAGATCCCCGGGCAGTCCGGCGGTCTCCTTGCCAAACATGAGCCAGCAGCCCTCCCGGTACTGGACCTGGGTGTAGTCCCGGGGAGCCTTGGTGGTGGCCAGCCACAGATCCGGCCTGGGGTTGACGGCGAAGAAGTGGTCCAGACTGTCATATACCTGCAGGTCGACCATATGCCAATAGTCCAGTCCCGCCCGGCGCACCGCTCGCTCGCTGATGTCAAAGCCCAGGGGCCTGACCAGGTGGAGACGGCTGCGGGTGGCGGCGCAGGTGCGGGCAATATTGCCGGTATTCTGCGGAATCTCCGGCTCGACCAGTACAATGTTCAGCACGCGGGCCCCTCCTTGCTCTTGCGGCTTTCATTGTAGTCCAAACCGAGAAAAATTTCAACTGCAAAATGGTCGAAATATTGCAGAAACTTCATAAATTTATTGAAATATCTATGATTCGCCTCGTTTTTTGTGCAATTCCGAGATTTACCACTTTTTTCTCCTCTTTTTTTAGGCAAAGTGCCGAAGCAAATTCCTTCAAAGCAGCAGAAAAACTGCGTCCCTCCCTTCCAATTTCTGTTTTATCCTCCTTTGGGTAGAAAAATTGTACAAAAAGCATTCCTCTTTCTGGAAATGACTATCCCTTTCCGGAAATACATGCTATAATGGCTCCACCCACATATTCAGAAGGATCAGGAGGTCTTGTTTTATGTCTCATACCGTTGAAATTCTCTCGGTGGGAACCGAGCTGCTGCTGGGCAACATCGCCAATACCGACGCTCAGATGCTCTCTCAGGGGCTGAGCGAGCTGGGGCTGAACGTCTTCTGGCACACGGTGGTGGGGGACAACCCCCAGCGCGCCCGGGAGGCGGTGGCGCTGGCCAAGCAGCGGGCGGACGTCATCATCACCACCGGCGGCCTGGGGCCCACCTGCGACGATTTGACCAAAAACGTGCTGGCCGAAGCCTTTGGCAAGAAGCTGGTCTTTGACGAGGGGTCGGCGGAGCGCATCCGCTCCTACTTCACCCGCACCGGCCGGCCCATGACGGACAACAACCTTCAGCAGGCCATGCTGCCCGAGGGCTGCACCATCCTGGAGAACGACTGGGGCACCGCCCCCGGCTGCGCCTTTGAGGCGGAGGGGGTCCATGTCATCATGCTCCCCGGGCCTCCCAGCGAGTGCCGGCCCATGTTCCAGTACCGGGCCAAGCCCTACCTCCTCTCCCTGTCCGAGGGGGTCATCGCCTCCCACACCATTAAGCTGTTCGGCATCGGGGAGTCGGCCATGGAGGCCCAGCTGCGGGACCAGATGAACGCCATGTCCAACCCCACCCTGGCCCCCTACGCCAAGGAGGGAGAGTGCGAGCTCCGGGTCACCGCCAAGGCCGCCACCAGCGAGGAGGCCCAGGCTCTGCTCAAGCCCACCGTGGAGCAGGTCAAAAAGCTGTTTCACGACAAGGTCTACGGGGTGGACGTCCCCTCCCTGGAGTACGTGGTGCTGGAGGCGCTGCGCACAAAGGGCCTTACCCTGGGGACCGCCGAGAGCTGCACCGGCGGCCTCATCGCCAAGCGGCTCACCGACATCCCCGGCGCCTCCCAAGCCTTCCAGGGCGGCATCGTGTCCTACACCAATGAGATCAAGGAAACCCTGCTCGGCGTCCCGGCCCACATGCTGGACCGCTATGGCGCGGTGTCCCGGGAGGTGGCCGCCGCCATGGCGGAGGGCGCGCGGAAGGCGCTGAACTGCGACATCGCCCTGTCCTCCACCGGCGTCGCCGGGCCGGATCAGGACGACCGGGGCAATGAGGTGGGCACCATGTTCGTGGCCATCGCCACCACCCGGGGCACCCACGTCCGGGCCCTGAATCTGGGGCCCCGCCCCATGCGGGAGCGGCTGCGCACCCAGACCGCCAGCCACGCCTTCGATCTGGCCCGCCGGTATCTGTCCGGGCTGGACTGCGGGGACTAAAAAACCTCCCTCACAGAGGGAGTCCCGCTCAAATTTGATTAGGAGGGAGAGCGACTTGTCCGCACAAGTAACACGGTCCGCCCGCTCCGTGGATATGACGGAGGGCAGCGTGGTGGGCCACCTGGTCCGCTTCGCCGTTCCGCTCCTGCTGGGCAACCTGTTCCAGCAGCTGTACAACACGGTGGACCTGTGGGTGGTGGGCCGGTACGTCAGCAACGCGGCCTACTCCGCCGTAGGCACCGTCACCCCGATCATCATCATGCTCATCGGCTTCTTCATGGGGCTGGCCAGCGGCGCGGGGGTGGTCATCTCCCAATACTACGGGGCCAAAAAGCAGGACCAGGTGCGCCAGACGGTCCACACCTCCATCGTCATGACCCTGGTGCTGGGGGTGGTGCTGTCTGTGGCCGGCATCCTGATCATCCCCTTCATGCTCCGGCTGATGAAGACCGCTCCCGAGGCCGTCCCCGAGGCCACCACCTACCTGACCATCTACTTCGCCGGGGCCATGGGCCTGCTGCTGTACAATATGGGGTCCGGCATTCTGCGGGCAGTGGGCGATTCCAAACGGCCCTTCTACTTTCTGGTGGTGTCCGCCCTGCTGAACATCGCCCTGGATCTGCTCTTTGTGGCCGGCTTTCGCATGGGGGTGGAGGGGGTGGCCTACGCCACCATCCTGTCTCAGGGGGTTTCGGCGGCGCTGATCCTGACCGTCCTGGCCCGCAGCAGCGAGGCGTGCATCCGCCTGCGGCTGCGGGATCTGCGGATCGACCTCCGCATCCTGCGGCAGATCATCCGCATAGGCGTCCCCTCCGCCCTGCAGATGGCCATCACCTCCTTCTCCAACGTATTCGTCCAGTCCTACATCAACTTCTTCGGCCTGGACTGCATGTCCGGCTGGACCACCTACAGCAAGCTGGATCAGTTCATTATCCTCCCGGTCCAGTCTCTGGGGCTGGCCGCCACCACCTTTGTGGGACAGAATCTGGGGACCAGCCAGGTAGAGCGGGCTAAAGAGGGCACCCGCGCCGCCTTCTTCCTGTCCGTGGGCATTACGGTGGTCATCTCCGCCTTCGCCATTCTCTTCGCCCCCTGGCTGGTGGCCTTCTTCAACGACAAGCCGGAGGTGGTGGCCTACGGCGCCCTCTTTCTGCGCCGCATGTGTCCCTGCTACGTGCTCATCTGCGTCAATCAGGTCTACTCCGGCTCCCTGCGGGGGGCTGGCATCAGCCAGCCGCCTACCTACATCATGCTGGCCTCCTTTGTGGTGTTCCGGCAGATCTACCTTTACATCATGGCCAACTTTATCTCCAACACCATCCTGCCCATCGCCCTGGGCTACCCCGCCGGGTGGCTGGTGTGCAGCATCCTGACCCTGCTCTACTACAGCCGCGTGGACCTGGCCGGCAGGCGTCTGGTGGACGATCCCACCTCCATGCCCTCGAAGACATAAAAAAGAGCGCCATAAGGGATGTACGGATCAAGAACCTGATCAACCCACATACAAGTTGAGCAGTTACCGAAAAAAGCAAAACTTTTTGACCGGTAATGTCAAGAAATATGCGCAAAATAGCCAGCGCCCATCCAGCATGACTGAACAGGCGCTGGCTGAATCAAATTTCTTTTACAGTTGTCAAAGGCGGTTTTTCCTCTTTGCTCCAAGGTACAATGTTACTTTGCCAGTCCCCGATACAGGAAGGTCACAATCTGCCCCCGGGGCTGCAAAATAGTCACTTTCCTGCACAACTGAAGCGGAATAGCTGACGGTATTATAAATATGCTCCCGCCGGCGTTCCAGATACCGGGGCGACGGCCTTGACGCCCTTGCCTCTATAGGCCGGTACACGGGTGAGGTTCTGAGAGAACCTGCGCGCATTTGACAGCTGACATAGAAAAACGGTGTGAACCCACACCGTTTTCCCAAATAAAATTGTCTGGCTTTACCATCCGTCCAGCATGGAGATCATGGCTTCCCCCTCCGCCCGGGTCAGCGTTTCGAGGGGACGGAAGGCTCCATTCTCCCCATGCATGAGTCCTGCGGACGTCACTGCCGCCACGGCCTCACGGGCCCAGGGAGCGATCTCCTCCCAATCGGTCCAGGACTGGGCGTCCGCCCCCGTCAGGCCGGCATACCGGGCCAGCATAACCGCCGCCTCCTGCCGGGTAACGGGCCGGGCGGCCTGCACCGCCCCGCCGCCTACACCGGAGAGAACCCCCTGTTCCGCCGCCCAGCTCAGGGCGGGCAGGAACCACTCAATGCCAAACGTGTCAGCAAAACCGGCCTCCGTGCCCTGGGGACTGCCCGCCTTCTGCCACAGCAAAGCGGCGAACCGGCCTCTGGTGAGAGGGGCGTCGGGGTAGTCCCGCTGCTCCAGCCGACCGGGGTGGGCCAGCAGCCATTCCACGGCGGTGTCCCGGCCCGCCAGGGTATCCTCCATGGTCCGAAGGACGGTCACATCGGGCTCCAGGGCCTCCACGCCACGCCCCGCCCCGGCGTCAAAGAGGGTGTCCAGGTCGATGTACTTCTGGGACACGCTCACCCGCAGGCCGGAGTTAGGCAGACGGAAGGAGCCCACCGAGCCGAAGTGGTCCACGCTCCCGCTGGCCGGTTCTCCCACCAGCACGCCCCCCATCTCCTGGAGCTCTACCGCGTTGATGATGGCGGAGGAGAAGGTGGTCTCACCAATGAGGCCCACCAGCTCCGCGCCCCGGTCCATCTCCTGGCGGAGTACCTCCAGCAGGGGCCAGAGCACCCCGTCGGAGCCCCCGCCGTTGTTCCGCAGGTCCACCACCACCCGGCGGTAGTTTCCCAGCTCCTCCGCAGCCTGGGCGGCAAACTGCTCCATGGGCAGCTCCGGGTCCGCAGCGCAGGTGTTGTACTGGATGTAGTAGGTGTCGGAGTTCAGGGGAAAGGCGCAGTAATAGCAGTCCTGAGCGGCGGTGACAGGCCGGGGCAGTCCCTCACCCAGCTGGGCTATCTCGATGTTTCCCAGCTCCTCCATGGACACCGGGGCCAGGGACAGCTCCGTCCCCTCCGCCAGGGTGAGAACCAGAGGCTCCCCCGCCTCCACCAGGCCCAGATACTCATAGAGGTCGGCCACGTTGCAGGCCTGCCGGAACTGACGGCGCAGCTTCACCGGGTTATCGGCGCTAAGCAGCCCGCAGAAGGCTTCCGCCGCCTGGGCCACCGGCTTTCCCGCTGCTGAGATCACCTCCCGGCCCAGCAGCTCCCGGTGTTCCGCCAGGAGGGCGGACAGATACCATTTGCCCTCCCGCCAAGTCAGCGAGAACGGATAGGCCCGCATCAGTTGGGTCTGGTCCCCCAGGGCGGCGGAGGTGTGGGAGTCTCCCGCCAGCGCTGTCAGGCTCATCAGGTCCAGGAAAAACTCCTGGTCGCTGGCGGCGTCCAGCCCAGCCTCAATTTCCCCCTTCCGGGCGAGAAATTCCTCCTCCGGAGTGTTGGCGAACAGGTTGGGGTGACCCTTTTTCAGGTTCTCATAGAGTACGTTCAAATCTTCCCGCCGCTGCTGGACGGTGAGCTGCTCCCCGGGGGCGGCCCAGGCGGGGACTGTCATGCTCAAAATCAGAGCTGCGCTGATGATGCCTCTCCATAATTTCATAGTCAGCTTCCTCCCTCTTGATTGTTTATTATATCATGTGCAGCACAGGGAATCTATTAAGGGCAGATTAAATTTCGGCCCTAGCTTTTGATATTGTCTAAGCGGTGACGGCATAACTTCGGCCAGACTGCGAACCGAGCCGCGCATAGGTCATGCTCCTTCCATGACGGTTCCGGGCTTCGGGCGGTCAAAGAGGTCACCCATCCAGCCGCGGACGCTCTGCGGGCAGCCCATCAATTGCGTCCGGATGAGGCCAAAAACAAATCTGAAAAACAGCATTGCACCAACGTGCAATGCTGTTTTGCGTTAAAGATTCAGATACAGATACTGCAGGGCCGATTCTGTCAGCCAGACCGAAACCGAGCCGCCCTGAACCGAAAATGTGCCCCAGCCGTCCCCGTCGATCACCGCAGTCCCGGCGACATGGCCCAGAGCATCCAACATGGTCTGGCCCGCCAGCCGCCGGCCCACATACATCCGCTTGCTGCCGCCAGCGCCGTCCGTCAGGAGGACCGCCGCCCCGGAGTCCGGACGTCCCCCGACCCCTTCCCGGGTAAAGCCCACCAGGGAACCGTCGTCAAAAAACAGGTGCTCCGGGCCGTAGGCATAGCGCTCCCGTATTTTGATCAGCCTGTCCAGCTGGGGGACCGGAGGGACGCCGTCATGGGGAATCCCGTAATAGTCCCCATAAAACACGCAAGGGGTTCCCTGGTCCCGGAGCAAAATCAAAGCATAGGCGATGGGCTTGAACCATGCCGGGATGAAGGAGCACAACGCCTGGCCCGGCTGGGTGTCGTGATTGTCCACAAAGGTGACGGAGCAGGCCGGGTCCGCCGCTGTCAGGGTATTCTCGAACAGCCGGGACAAATCAAAATTCCCGTTTGAGGTGGCCGCCTCCAAAAAACGGAAGTGCAGCGGCACGTCAAACAGGGAGAGCGCCCGCCCGGTGGCCTCCAGGTAGTGGGTCAGCTTGCCCACCTCATGTGACCAGTATTCTCCTACCACATAGAGGTCCTTTTTCTGTTCCCGCATAGCCGCCAACCAATCCCGGCAGAAGGCAAAGCTGATGTGCTTCACTGCGTCCATGCGGAAGCCGTCCATATGTACCGTCTCCTGATACCATCTGCCCCAGTTTCGGGTCTCCTGGATCACCTCCGGGTTGTCAGTATCCAGGTCCGCCCCCATCAGATAGTCGTAGTTGCCCTTTTCCGAGTCGGTCTCCCGATTCCAGGACTTTCCCAAAAACCGAAAAATTCCGTTTCGTTTGGCCGCCGCATCCCAGTCCGTTCCGCTAAAGTGGGACGCGTTCCACTGAAAATCAGAATAAGCCCCCGCCCGGCCGGGAAAATTGAACTTGGTCCACGCCGTGATCTGCCGCTGGCCGCTGACGTCCTGGCCCCGGTCTCCGTCCAGTCCCTCAATGACTGACACCTGTTCCGTGTCGTCGGCCCCCATGCGGTGGTTGAGCACCACGTCGCACAGCACCTGGATTCCCTCCTGCTGCAGGGTTTTCACCGCGGCGAGATAGTCCTCTTTTTTTCCGTATTTTGTGGCCGTGCCGCCCTTCTGATCAAACTCCCCCAGGTCGTACATATCGTATACGTCATAGCCGACGCTGGCCCTTCCGGCGGCGCCCTTGTAAGCCGGGGGCAGCCAGACCATATTGATCCCGATGTTCCGAAGCTCAGCGGCTTGCGCCGCGGCACGTTTCCAGTGCAGCCCGTTCTCCGGCAGATACCACTCGAAGAACTGCATCATTGTTTGGTTTGTCATAGTACGCCATCGTTCCTCCCGCAAAATTCGACATTCTAATATGGACAGTATATCGAAAATCTTCACTCCTGTCAACCGCAGCCAAAAGCACTGGCCCTGGGACTTCCAGAACGCCCCGTCAAGCAGGCGCTGTGATCCGTGAGAAAAATGCGGGGCTGCAAAACATTTGGCGCAGCAGTAATGCAGATGTCCTCGGAGGACAAACCGGGCCATGAAAAAGAAGCGCTCTCAAAAGACAGCCGCCTGGCAAGGGAGGCGAAATAATGGCGCATAGATGAGTCGTGGACGACGATACGTCTGGCAGGCCGAACCAGGAGGATGAGCGCCAGCTAAGGTAAATGGCGCGGTCGTTTCCGTTCTAACCTGTCCATGACCTCGCCCATTTCCGTTTTTTCGCAAAGCTGGCAGATGCAAGAAACACCTTCCCTGCTAAAATTTCAGACGAATCACGGTATCTCCTGCCGTAATTTCATCCCCGCTGCGCAATCTCCGGGTCCTCTGAAGCTCCTCCCCGTTGACCTGTGCCGGGCCGGAGGTATCCAGGGCTTCCACATACACCGCACCTTCCATGGAAAACAGCCGGGCCTGCCGGGGGGCTGCGCTGCCATCCTGTACCACAATATCGCAGGCCGGATCTGCACCGATCATCAGATCATCCCGCAATTCCAGCTCCTGCTGGCTCTGTCCACCGGCCAGCGCTCCCCGCACCAGCTCCAGGCGCATATAGATGCCCGCCTGCTCCTGCTGTATAGAACCGGAGTCCGCCGGGGCTTTCCGTTTCCCTCTGGTCAGGAGCGCCGCCGCCGCAATCATCACCAACACGACGGCGGCGATCCCCCCAATCAGCGGCGCCACCGGCGGCGCGGCCGGAGAACCGGCCGGGGATACGGAACCACCGCCTGTTCCATTGGGGGACTGCGCCGGGGACTCCGGCAGCGGATCAGGCGGCTGGACATCGGCCCCTGTTCCTTCCTTCCCGGTAAACTCAGGCAGTTCCACCTGAGCTTCCGCCCGGCAGACCAGCTCGCTGCCGGCGGCGAAGATCACGGATACCCGCTCCGTTCCGCCCTCTGTGGTCAAACCGGACAGGTCAAAGCCGGTGACAAACAGTTTTCCGCTGTCCTCCGCCAGGACGGTGCCGGCCGCCGCCGCTGTCACCCCTCCAATCACCTGATGTATCCCTCCGGAAGCCTCCGCCAGCCGCCCCATGCTCTCCAGGGCCTCCTGGTCGCCGCCCAGGCCCACCGAATGGAGCATCACATCGGAGGCGCCGACCCGCTCCAGCAGCTCCTCATAGGGTACGCCGCCTGCGGGGTCGTACTGCACCCCGTCAGACAGTACCACCATGCAGCGCAGCTCGCTGCGCTGCCGGGGCAGCCCCTCGAAGTAGTCCAGCCCCTGGTCGATGGCAGTGTGGAGGCGGGTCACCCTCTCGTCAAAGGGGATCTTTTCCACCTCACCGGACAGCTCCTCCGGAGAGACGTCCTCCGCCCTGACCGTAAATGCGTCTCCGAAGGTGGCCAGGATGAATCTGGTGTTCTCCCCGCCGGACTGGACCAGACTTTGGGCGAAGTCCTCCGTCTCCTGGCGGAAGGCGGGCATGGAGGTGGAGTTGTCCACCAGCAGCAGCCAGGTCACTGGAGCCCCCGCCTGACGCACGGTCTCCAGCCGGTCCGACGATGGGAACGTCTGCCCGCCCAGCCTGGCCTCCGCCTTGGTGACCGGCTTCTCGATCCCCTCCATGGCGATATAGGTATACAGCGTGCCGTCGCAGACAAAGGCCCGGACGATCTCTGCGCTGCCGGCGGCCAGAACGCTGGTACACAGGACCCCCGCCAGCAGCAATGCAAGAAATATGGATGTCAGCCGTCTCATAGCTCCTCCTCCACAAACACGGTGATGAGAGAAAAGTTGTCGTTTCCCGGCGGGGTGCGGCGGATGTGGCGCAGGAGCATCCCCTCCGCCCACTGCTCCGGCGTCTCCGCTTTCAGCAGGTCGGCCAGCATCTCCTCCTGATAGACATACTCCCAAAAGCCGTCGGAGCACAGCAGAAGGGCGTCCCCCGGCTGGAGACGGGCCTGGCCCGTCTCCGGCTTGCAGGGCAGCTTCCCCAGAGCCCGCAGAAGGCTGGAGCGGTCATCGTCGTGATAGACATCCATATAGGAGATCTCGCCGCCCAGATACTTCATGTAGGTGACGGAGTGGTCCCGGGTCTCCTGGGTCAGCGTTCCGGCGGAAAAGCGGTAGAGCCGGGAGTCCCCAACGTGGCCCCACACCGCCCGGTCCCCGGCAACGGACAGGGCCACGGCGGTGGTCTTCATCTCCTCCTGGCCGGGGACCTTCTGGCCCTCCATCACAGCCTCGTTGGCCTTTTGAAACAGCTCCGCCAGTCCATCGGGGTCCGGGTGGGCGGCGCAGCCTTCAAAGAGGACGTCCGCCGCCAGAGCGGAGGCCACCTCCCCCTTCCCGTGGCCCCCCAGCCCGTCGGCCAGGACAAAAGCCCCCTGTCCGGCACAGCAGCGCACGCTGTCCTCGTTGTGGTCCCGGCCCCCCTGGTTGGTATAGCAGTAAGCAGATAGTCTCATGGCTTACTCCAGATCAACATAGACGGTGTTGTCCGCCTCACCCAGGTAGAAGGAGCTCTTGGGGGACAGCTTGACCGGGCTGTTGGGGGCCACCCGCTGTCCGTTGGCCAGGAAGGTACCGTAGGTGGAGTTCAGGTCGGTGAGGATAAACTGTCCCTGTTCAAAGGACACCTGACAGTGCCTGCCGCTCACCCCGGGGGTGCCGTCCTGATAGACCAGGCGGCACACCGCCCCGTCCCGGCCGATCTGCACCGGCTGGCCGTGGAGCTGGACCACCATCCCGCTGTGCTGGGGGGCCATGGAGCGCAGGACGGGGGTCCCCTCTGCTTTCTGCCCCTTGGGGGCGGCGGGAGCTTTTTTCTTTTTGCTCAGCACAACCACGAGAATCGCAATGGCCGCCACTACCGCCGCGCCGATGCCCACATAGAGCATGGTGCTGCCGCCGGACTTGGTCTCCGGAGCCAGGGTATAGGGGATGCTGTTCTTGTCCAGCAGGGGCAGGACCTCGCTCACGCTGACGGCGTAGAACAGGTTGGAGTCCAGCTTGGAGCCTGCGGTGTTGATGCCGATGACCGCGCCGGAGCTGTCGATCAGGGGTCCGCCCGAGTTGCCGCCCCCCAGAGAGGCGTCGGTCTGGATCAGCTTGCGGCCGGTGCCGCTCTCGGTGAGGAAGCGGCTGATGCTGCCGGTGGTGACGGTGGCGTCCTTCTGGCTGAAGGAGTTCACCGCCGTAACGGTCAGGTCGGCGGCGGCGGGGTAGCCCACGGCGTAGACCTCGCTGCCCAGGCTGTCCTCCTGGGGGACCCGCATCTGGAGGGACACCCGCTGATCAGTGGCCTCCGCCAGCCGGAGGATGGCCACGTCCTTCTCCGCGTCGTAGTCCACCAGATAGGCTTCCGCCTCGTCGTCCTTGTCAAAGCGGACGTGGAGCTCTCCGCCCCCCAGGGCCTTGCCCGCCAGGATGAACTCCTCCACCACATGGCAGTTGGTGACGATGTACTGGGGGTTCTTTCCCGCCTCCCCCACAAAGAAGCCGGTGCCCCGCCAGTAATTCATCGTTCCGTCCTTATCCGGCGCGCCGGTGGTGATCATGATGATGCCGTTGAGGGAGTCGCTGTCAAACGCGGCGAGGGCAGGCACGGCCAGCACACCGGTCAGCAGGACCGCCAGCAGCGCCGCGGCAAAGTTCCGAATCTGTCTCATATCCGTTCTCCAATCTTTATTATTGGCAGGAAATCAATATCCCAGTGTAGTTGTCCTGCCCGATGATCCTTTTCTCCAAAACCATCCCCTCCAGCAGCCTGACCCCCTCCTCCAGGTCCGGGGACATGCACTCCAGCAGCTCGGGTGGGGTGAGCACCCCGCTGATGCCGTCGGAGCACAGCAGCAGGGCGTCTCCCCGCTGAAGTGTCAGTGGCCGCAGGCTCAGGTCCACCTCGGTGAGCCGGTCGATGCCGATAAAAGAGGTGAGCCGGGGGGCGTCCGGGTCAGAAACAGCCCGCTCCTTCTCGATGACCTCCCGCTCCAGCTCCTGGAGGAACAGCCGGTTGAGGCAGGTGTGTTCCCGGTTGAGCTGGAAGACCCCGCCGTTTCGCGCAAGGAAAATGGCGCTGTCCCCCACGCTGAGCCAGTGCAGCCGCTCCCCCTGGATGTGGACCGCCACCAGCGTGGTGCCGCTGCGGCCGCCAAACTGCCGGAACACCTCGTCGCTGACGGCGTGGGCGCTGCGGTAGGACCAGCCGGGGATGTCCTCTCCCTCCCGCTCCTGGAAGAGCTGGAGGAACCGCTCCGCCGCCCACTGGCTGGCGCCCTTGCCGTCCTCCATGCCCCCCATGCCGTCGGCCACCAGGGCCAGCAGTCCCTGGCCTGCCTGGAGCGCCGCATCGGCGGCGTTGGCGATGGCGAAGGAGTCCTCCTGCCGCTCCCGGTCCCCCTGGCCCTGGACGTTGGCGATCCGGAGGGCCAGCGGGCCCTCCGCCCGGAAAACCAGTTCCTCCCGGGGCGGCTCCGGCGGCGGGGCGGCCCGTTTCTCCCGGGAAAACAGCTTAAACAGTCCCATCCTTGTCCTCCCAGGTGAATTTTTCCCCGCACAGAGGGACAAAGAGCAGCTTGGTCTCCCCGAAGTCGATGAGGTCGTAGGCATGCAGGGGCATGGGGGTGAAGACCTCCTCGTCGTTGAGGTAGACGATGTTCCGCCCCTCGCCGGGGAGGAGGTTGAAGCGGTTATGCTTGTCGCTGTAGCTGATCTTGGCGTGGTTCTCAGCCGAAATTTTCAGGTCGCCGGTGATGACGATGTCCATCCGCTCGCTGCGGCCGATGGAATTCACCCCGCCCCGGACGGTGTAGCTCTTGCCCCGGCTGGGGCCGGCCACGCAGGCCAGCCAGCCCACCACCGGGTCAAAGCCCATCTGGGACTGCATCATGCCCACGGTCTTGCCCGCCGCCGCCACGCTGACCCCGAAGCCCGGCGGGGATGGGGGCGCGGTCTGGACAGGCTCAGGGGGCGGCGCGCCGTAGCCCCTGGGGGGCATGGTCTTTTGGGGCGCGGTGACGGAGATGCCCGACAGGGGGGCGGTTTTTTGCGGAGCCGTCACCGACACCCCGGACAGGGGCGCGGTCTTCTGGGCCGCCGTCACCGGGGTGCCGCCCACCGGGGCGGTGCGGCTGGGCGAGAGCACCGAGCGGCCAATGGGGGCCGTCCGTCCCGCCGATGCCACGGTGATCTTCTGCCCGCCGCTGCAGTAGGGACAGGTGGGGTTTTTGTCCGGGTCGTAGAGGTGGCCCCGGCCGCATTCAATCTGCGCCATGGAAAAATTCCTCCTTTCAAATCAGTTGCTGATATTCAAGTCGCTGACAAAGGATACCGGCGAGGTATCAATATTCTCCGCCGCGCCGTTCACTTGCAGGCTGTTCAGTTTGGTCAGCCCCGACAGAGGAGACAGGTCCCGGATATAGGTGTAGCTATTACTGTTGCCGCCGTTCCAAGAGTAGTGGTGGATTTGCAGGGCGCGCAGCTCGGCCAGTCCGGACAGGCCGGACAAGTCCCCATTCTGAACGCGCCCGTAAAATTGCAAATCCGTCAGCTTGGTCAGGCCGGACAGGGGTTCCAGAGACAGCGCCGGAGCGTCGGAGTCGTTGGACTGGATCCACAGGGAGCGCAGCTCGGTGAGGCCCCGCAGAGGCTCCAGGCTGGCCGTATCGCTGTCGATGACCAGCGTCTGGAGCTTGGTCAGGTTTTTCAGGCCGCTGATGTCAACGGGGGGAAGGGGATTTTCGTAATCATAGCGCCGGTAGGGCAGATTCAGCTCCACCAGTCCGGTCAGGCCCGCCAGGGCGTCCACGTCGGTATAGGTGGAGCCGGAGCCATACATCCGCAATGTCCGCAGGGCAGTGGCGCCCTCCAGCCCGTCCAGGCTGGCTACGGGAACCCTGAGCTGAAGGTCGGTGAGCTTGGTCAGGCCTGACAGGGCGGTCAGATCGTCCAGCACCGGGGCTCCCTCCCCGCCGCTACCGCTCATCTGCAGGGTATGCAGCTCGGTCAACCCTTGGAGGAAGGACAGGTCCTCGATGATATAATCTCCGTAAAAACGCAGCTCGGTCAGGGCGGTCAGCCCCGAAAGGGGGGAGAAGTCCTCCACATTCCCGATATCCAGGCGCAGATAGTTCAGCCGGGTCAGCTCCGCCAGGGGGCTGAGGTCGGTGATGCCGGACCTGGAATTGCCGCTGTTGCTGCTGAACAGCTGCATATGCTCCAGCTGGGTCATCCCCGCCAGGGGGCTGAGGTCGGTCACATCATAGCTGATGTTCAGGTCCAGCCGCTTCATCTTAGTCATGCCCGCCAAGGGGGATAGGTCGTTAACCGCCATGCCCACGCTGTTTCCATTCTGGTAGAAGCCCAGCCGCTCCAGCTCGGTCAGGCCGGCAAAGGGGGTCAGGTCCAGCTCATCCATAAGGTATCCCTCACAGCTGAACTCCGTCAGCTTGGGGAACTGGGCCACCCAGGATAAATCCTCCGTCTCGATGGTCACGCCGTCCAGATAGATACGCTTTAAGCTGCCCAGCTGCTTCAAAGTCTCCACATCCGCGTCTGTGAAGGTGCCGTCTACCAGCTCCAGGAACTCGGTGGCCGTGGACACCTCCTGCCCGGCGATGGTCACCTTGGGGGCCAGGGCCTCCATGATGCCACCGCCACCGCCGCCTCCGCCCCCGTCTCCGCCGCTGCCCCGGCCGCCCAGGACAGCTCCCAGGCCAACGGCCACCACAATGGCCGCCGCGATGCCGCCGATGACCAGGGGGTTGAACTTCTTCTTCACCGGTTGGGCAGGGGCGGTCTGTCCGGCGGCGGGCACGTCCACCACCAGCTGGTTCTCAATGGCGTCCAGAAACTCGGCGGCGGACTGGAACCGGTCCTCCGGCTGGACGGCCAGCCCCTTGAGAATGGCCTTATCCAGCCACTCGGGGACCGCCACCCCCGCCTGGGAGACGGGCACCAGCTCGTCGTGGTCCAGCCGCTCCAGGGACTCCGGGGGCAGGTAGCCCGTCAGGGCGGCGTAGAAGCAGGCGGCGCAGGAGTACACGTCGGTAAACGGCCCCTGACGGCCCCGTCTTATGTACTGCTCCTTGGGGGCGTAGCCCACCTTCAGGATGACGTCCAGACTCTTGCTCTTGTCCCCGATGGAGTACCGGGCGGAGCCGAAGTCCAACAGCTTCACGTTGCCGTCCTTGGAGATGTAGATGTTGTCCGGCGTCACGTCCCGGTGGATGAAGCCCTCGGCGTGGACGGCGGTCAATGCCCGGAGGACCGGAATCATCACGTTCAGGGTCTCGTCCACGGACACCTTCCCGCCGTTGTTGGCGATGTAGGACTTGAAGCTGACCCCCTCGATGTAGTCCATGACGAAGTAGGAGGTGTCGTTCTGGTCAAAATAGCTGGACACACCGGCGATGTTGGGGTGTCCGATGAACTTGGCCAGGGTCCGGGCCTCCTCCTGGAAGCGCTCCGCGCCGTAGGTAAAGTCCTCCGCCCGGGTGTCCATCATGACGGACACGTTGGTCCCCTCCACGCGGGTGGCCATGTCGCTGGGCATGTACTCCTTCACCGCCACCTTGGCCTGGAGCTGGGTGTCAAAGGCCACGTAGGTGATGCCGAAGCCGCCCTGGCCCAGGACGCGGCCCACGATGTAGCGGTCGTTGAGCACCGTCCCCGCCCGGAGGGCCACCGGGAATTTCTGCTGGTTCTCCCCCAGGTCAAAGCCGCAGTGGGGACAAGGGACGAACGGGTCCGCTACCTGCCGGAAACAGTTGTAGCACAGGGTTTGGGTGGTGGTTGACATGGTATCTCTCCTTACTGCGCTGCGGCTCCCGATACCGGAACCGGCTGAGTGTTCAGGGTGCTGATGGTATTGATCCGATCCTGCATCACGATGATGGATACGATGGGCAGAAATGGGGCGAACGCCAGGCACACAATCGCCAGATTGCGGTGGATGTTGTACTCGTGGGCCAGGATATCCAGCCGCTGGGCGTTTTTGTAGATCCAATAGACGGTGTAAAACAGCACGAACAGGCAGGCCAGCACCTGGGTTCTGGGCTTCTGGCGGGCCTCACCCTCCACGCGGTTCAGGTACTGTGTGGTGCGGTGAATCCAGAAAAACTGGTAGATGCCCAAGGTGAACAAGTTGAGCAGAAGGAGCTTGACCATTCCGATATAGCCGTCTCCGCCGGCTTCGCTCTCAGACAGTCCCTCGGGGTAGGCGAGCCACAGGCCCGCCAGCGCCAGACCGGCGGTGAGCAGAACCGTATTCAGGTTCAGGAAAGCGGACAGGAACGGCCAGTAGGAGCCGCCCAGGATGTTGGTAAACAGGTAAGCCAGCAGCGCCAGAACGATGCTCCCGCCCTGGAGGACGGCGGGCAGGAACCAGAATGTCTCCGCCTTTTGCCGGTACTGGGGCGCTTTGTCGGTCAGCACAGCCACCGCTACGCCCAAAATGCCCAGTTTGGAGGCAAAATTTGCCAGTCCGGGCAGGAAGCAGAACAGATTGAACCGGAACTCATTGTCTCCGCGGTAGACCCAGATTTCAGTGCTGTAGGCATGGAGGGCGAAGCCGTTGCACCATACCAGCAGCCCTGCCGCCGCCAGCAGTCCGAAGCCGATCAGAGGCAGGTTGGTTCGATTTCCTGTATAGAATACCGCTGCCAGGACCCCAAAGGCCGCCAGACTGGTCAGAATGATGAGCATGGACATTGCGCCTGGAAAGCCCAGTTTGGTGAGCTGTGTCAGAGCCAGCAGCGTGAAGATCACACCCGCTGGAATATTGGTCTGTTTCTTTCCGGTTGTCATGATGGTATTCTCCCTTCCTTATTTTGACCCCGCTCCTGACCCGCAGGCCGGGAGGGCGCATGGACGCTTATACCGTTCCCTATTTTTCTTCCTCCCCTTTACTTCCGAATAGAGAGCCGGTATAATATAATTGCTATTGTAGCGAACTTTACAGCTGGATACAATATGCCAGCTGCATCGTGTTTGATATTTTCGGGGAGGGGATCGTCATGTACGCCTGGCTGAACGAACAACTGCAGACCAAGTTTGAGGTGGTCCGCCTTTTAAAGAAGAGTCCCCGGGGCAGCGTGGAGCTCATCCGGCACCGGGAGAGCGGCCGGCAGTTCATTCTCCGCCGTTTTACCGGCAACGGGGAGGTCTACCGGAAGCTGCTGGACTGCTCCTGCCGCTACCTGCCGGTGATCTACGAGATGGCGGAGCAGGATGGGGAAAATCTGGTGATTGAGGAGTTTATTGAGGGGGACACCCTGGACTTTTTGCTGAAAGACGCCCTGTTTTCCCAGGCGGAGACCAGGCAGATTGTCAAGCATCTGTGTCAGGGGCTGTGGGTGCTCCACTCCATGGCCGCCGTCCACCGGGACATCAAGCCGGAGAACGTGATTCTGCGGGGCCATGACGCGGTGCTCATCGACTTTGACGCCGCCCGCCTCCACAAGCCGGAGGCGGAGGCGGACACCCAGGTGCTGGGCACCACCGGCTTCGCCGCCCCGGAGCAGTACGGCCTGAGCCAGTCCGACGCCCGGACAGACATCTACTCCCTGGGGGTGCTGATGAACGTGATGCTCACCGGGGAGCACCCCTCCAAGCATCTGCCCGAGGGCCGGATGGGCCGGATCATTGAGCACTGCACCCGGGTGAATCCGGCCAAGCGGTATAAGAACGTGCTGCATCTGATGGAGGCGCTGTGATAGTGATGGACGATTGGAAACGCTGTCCCCACTGCGGGTCACAGCTCCCGAACGAGGCCGCTTTCTGCCCCCACTGCGCCGCAAGCATCCATCCGCGAACCGAGGTCAAGCCGCCCCGGCCTATGCCGGGGCGGGCGCTTCGGAACGCCCTGATGGCCCTCCTTATTTTGGCCATAGGGCTGACGTCCTGGTTCTGCACCCGGCCCAAGGTCTACGACAACGGCACCGCCGAGATCATCTACACCGACAACGACGGGAGTTATCAACTCCTTCTCAATTACTTCGGGGACCGTTTTCAGTCCATGACTGACTACTCGGAGGAGTTGGAGGAGGGGACCACCTCCAACAAGCCCTCCCGGCTGTTTGTCAACCACGTGGACACCGGCGTCAACGCCAAGGAGGCTTTCCTCCGCAAGGTGGAGGCCATCAATGTGGAGCTCCTGCGGGGTGGCGACAGCCTGGAGCCCTGGCAGTACACCCAGCCCCAGGCCTCAGACTACGACCTGGAGGCCGCCTCCCGAAGCATCCTGACCTACACCGACCGCAGCGGCGACATGGAGCTGCGCTGGAACATCCGCATGCAAAACGGCGACACCATCCGCCTGTACCAGCGGATGGCGCTGGGGGTGGTTCCCACCCGGCACTTCTACCCGGAGGACGTGCCCATGGACACGATGGATGACCTCCAGGCCCTGGTGGACCAGGTCAACGAGACCATCACCTCCGACGTGATCGTCTACATCCACCTGCCCGCCGTCACCTACGAGGGCAGTCTGCTGCTGGAACAGCGGTCCATGAACCTGATCGGCAGCGAGGGCCCGGACGGGGCACGCACCACCTTCACCGGCACCCTTCAGGCCACCGCCCAGAAGGGCTACATCTGCCAATTTCAAAACCTGTGCTTCACAGGAGACGGCGAGGGGGTGGGGGTGTCCGCCTCCGCCCGGATCAACTTCAACCACTGCCAGTTTACCGGGTGGCGCACCGGCGTGCTGTGCTACGGCAGCTCCTGGGTGAACATCAAAGACAGCGTCTTTGAGGACAACGCCGTAGGCTTCCACTTCAACTCCACCAGCGACAACCGAAACGACCACATGTACAGCGGCAACCTGTTCCGGCGCAACGGCACCGCCGTCCTGCTGGAGAGCGTCCCCAGCGATCAGCCGCTGTACTTTGAGGGCGCCCGCTTCTCCCGCAACGGCACGGACATCGACAACCGCTGCGGGCAGAAGGTGGATATCTCCCAGGCGGTCTTTGAGTAGTGCAGCCAATCAATATGAGACAGCGCCGAGCCCTTCCTGCGCGGAACGGCTCGGCGCTGTCTCTTTTATAGGTATGGAGCTACTGCGTCAGGTATACCCCGTTCCCCGCTGGCAGCCGGGAATTCATTTGAATTTTTGATGGAGCAGCCTGATTTCAAAGTGGTTGTAGTCCCGATTCAATTTTGCAAGAGATAATTTGCAGTATCGATCCGCTGGGTAAATCAAAACCTTGGAAAATATGGCCTGAAGCTCCGGCCTCTGCTCAATCTGCAGCCGAATCAGGGCCTGGGCAAAATAGACCGTTCCTAATTCTCCCGGGTCTTTGATATGTTCCACACTTTTTTGCGCAGAAGCAAGATAGTGCAGCACCTTGGGAAAATCATTCTCTATCATCATCGTCAGAGCCATGTAGCTGTCCAGAACAGGACGCCTCCAGAAGGAGTCAAATTCACCATAGAGGGAGTAGGCTTTTTCAAAGTATTCCTTCGCCTCATCAAACCGATTCATAATGTAGGCGTTTTTTCCGGCGTTGATATAAAAATAGGACAGGCTTGAGGAGACGTTACACCAGAGACACAGCGAAATGGCCTTTTGAAAGGCGCTCATGGCGGCGGGGTAGTTCCCCTCCGCCTGACGGATCTCACCAATATAATTGTGGGCCGCAGCGATATTTGTGCTGTATTTCCGGGCCATTTCCGGCGTAATGGTCAAAAGGGAGATGGATTTGTCCAGGGCCGCCTCAGCCGTTTTAAAATTACCGGCCATCAGATTATAGAGGCCCTTCAGGCGGAACATAATCCCGATCTGGTCATAGGCGTTGCAGCTGAGAGCCGCCTCAAGGCCGAGTTTTACATACCGTTCCATCTTTTTCAGATCGTGTATCTGAAGATAGAGCAAAATCATCTGTTTATAGCTTTCCAGCTCATACCACAGGTCGTTCATCTGTTTGCTCTTTGTAATCACGTAGGCAATATGTTCGGTGCCCTCGTCATAATTTCCATCCCTGATATGATAGCGCCCTTTAATATAGTTGAACTCCAGCAGCAGACGGTCCAGCTCCGCCGGATTGTCTGCTGCTTGCCCCATCTGTATAAAGTCCTCCTCCAGCGAGACGAATATTTCCCATATGCGATTGCGGGAAATATAGATGTTGGCTGTGGAGTCGGACTCCATTTCATCCAATGTGGGGAACATCTCGTGGTTGAAGTTCAAGACATGCTTCAGGGTGGCGATTCTGTATTTCATCGCCTTGCAGATATTTCCGGCCTGAGAGAAATGATAGATCAGTTTGGTGTTCAGCTTGATATTGTTTTGGGACGAGAACTGCTCCAGCAGCTGGGCAATCTGTTCATGAATCAGCTTTTTCTGCAGCTCCGTCTGCGTCATGTAGGCATATTCCCGGAGTTTGATGTGGGTAAAGAAAACAATGTGGTCCTGTTCCAAGGTCTGCTCTGCCAGAAGGGCTCTGTCCTCCAGCAGTGTCAGGCATTGAAACAGCTCTTTTTCGTCTCTTCCGGTGAGGATGGGCAGCAGGCTGACTGGTGCGCCGCCGTCAAAAAAAGAGACGATCTGAAGCAGCTCCAACTGCTCCGGACTCAGGTATAAGAAACGGGCCTTCAAGGTTTTCAGCATGGCCGGGGTCATGGTGTCAAGGCCGGCCTTCCGGCTCAGCATGCCGATGTACTCATGGAGGAAAAAGGGATTGCCCTCTGTCTCCGTATAGATTTGCCGCAACAAATCACCTTCAATTTTTTGCCCGGAGAGAGATTTTTCCAAAAAGCTATGGCAGGTCTCAATGCTGAACCGCCGCAGGGGTAAAACGGTCAGCTTTCCATGCTCCTGCAGCTCTGTCAACATGTCCTCCAGCGGTCGGATGCGCTGCACGTCCGCCGTGGCCAGCATCATAACCCGGCAGGCGGGCAGATTCAAGAGGACAGAAGTCAGCACCTGCAGGCTCTCGGTGTCCATCCACTGGAGATTTTCCATGGCGAGCAGCACCTTTCGATCCTGTGAGAGATTGATCAGCGCTTCGGTGATGACGTGGGCCAGCCTGTACAGGGGCGGACGGTTGGTTTGGGAGATATACCCCTTGCCGGGCAAATCATCGCTGAAATCGGGAAACACATCTCGCATCAGCTCGGGCCACAGGGACTGTATCCGCTCATCCCGGCAGATCAGAGGTTTGATCCCCTGGATCAGCCTGTTCCAGGGCCGCAGGGGCTGCTCGGACTCTCCTTGATAGCAGCTTGTCTCCAATACGGTCAGCCGGCCCGCCGCTTTTTCCAACAGCTGGCGCTGCAGCACGCTTTTACCCGATCCAAACTCTCCCTGGAACACCAGCGACAAGCTCTGTTCTCCCAGCTCAAACTCCCGCAGAAGCTTTTCAGCCGCAGCGAATTCCTGGAAACGTCCATATAAATGGGAGGACTGTTCGCTCCGCTCCTTGGACTGTCCCCCAAAGGTGATCCGCTTCAGCAGACTCTCATAAATCTCGGTGGTTTCCGGTTCCGGTTCGATGCCCAATTCCCTTTCCAGCCGCTTTACCAGGTCGAAATAGGTCTCGATCACCTTGCTGCTCCGTCCGGTTTCCAGATAGAAGCGCATCAAAAGCCGGTAGTTCCGCTCGTCAAACTCATCCATGGCGGTCAGTTGGCTGAGCAAAGACTCCAGGCCGCCGCACTGATGTGTGCGCAGGCCGTCCTCCACTTTTTTATAGCACTCCGCGGCAAATATCCTGGCAAATTTATCCCGTATGCCAGCGATCCAATACTCATAGGGGACGGCGTCTTTCAGATAGAAGCCCTGTAAAAAGTCCCCCCGGTACAGGTCCAAATTGGCGCCGGGGTCTGCCTCAAAGGCGTCCACATCCAACTCCAGCTCCAATTCCTCATTCAATACGAGAATGGACTTTTGAGATGCCACGATGATATCCTGCCCCACAGACTTTTTGGCCTGATAAAGCGCGTTTCGAATATTCTTTTTCGCGGTGACTCCGTCCACGTCGGGCCATAGAAGTCCTGCGACCTCATCCCGGCTGGCTACCTTTACCACAAGCAGATAGTATAGCAAAGCGTTTATTTTTCCATAGGGGAAGAAGCAGATTTGGCCATCTTTTGTGATCTGAGGAACTCCAAACAGCTTACATACATATTTGCTCATCGGTACCTGAACCTCCTTGAAACAAAACAGCGTTCCTTCCGCACTGTCTGTTACTGTAGCAGAAACAGTCCGGCATTTCAATCGTTTTGTCATGAACCATATTTGGAAAAACTGCCGTCTTGAGTCAGTGGGCGTCTTTTCCGCCTAGTGCTGGCAGAGCGAGGGAATAACCGTCAAATCCAACAAAAATACAGCAAATTTTCCGGGTTAATTTTCAGTCTTGAACACATTAGACGCAAATTAGACGTTAAAAACGTCTGCGAACCGGGAAAAGTCAAGGGATTCCCCATCATTCTGACTCGGAACGCCTTTTGACATCTCCGGGCGGAAGGAAGCCGTTCAGCGGAACCCGTCTCTTATTTGGACGGCACACAGACGATTTAGAGACCCGAGACCCCTATACTGAACTCATCTCCAAAGCAAACAGGTCAATTCCCTTACTATTTTTTCGACGAAAGGAAGGAACGGTTTATGGATTTCGGGTTCAATGACGAGTACAAAATGATACAGAAGATGTATTGCGACTTTGCGGAGAAAGAGATCAAGCCTCTTGCGGAGGAGATCGATGAAAACGAGCGCTTCCCCAAGGAGAGCGTCCAGAAGATGGCCGAAAACGGCATGTTCGGCATCCCCTTTCCGGAAGAATACGGCGGCGAGGAGGGCGACTACCTCTCCTATGTGATCGCAGTAGAGGAACTGTCCAAGGTCTGCGCGTCTACCGGCGTCACCTTGTCCGCCCACACCTCCCTGGGTTCCGCTCCCATCTATGACTGGGGCACCGAGGAGCAGAAGCAGAAGTATCTGGTTCCTTTGGCCAGCGGCGAGCGTCTGGGCGCGTTCGGACTGACCGAGCCCAACGCCGGAACAGACGCCTCCCGGCAGAAGACCACTGCGGTGAAGCAGGGCGACCACTACGTGCTCAACGGCTCCAAGTGCTTCATCACCAATGCCGGCGAGGCCGGTATCTACATTGTCATGGCCATGACCGATAAGGAAAAGGGCAATCATGGCATCTCCGCCTTTATTGTGGAAGACTCCTTTCAGGGCTTCTCGGTAGGCAAGCATGAAAAGAAGATGGGAATCCGCGGCTCCGCCACTGCCAGCCTGATCTTTGAAGATTGTGTTGTCCCTGCGGAAAACCTGCTGGGTAAGGAAGGCGACGGCTTTAAGATCGCCATGCACACCCTGGACGGCGGCCGCATCGGTATCGCAGCCCAGGCTCTGGGCATCGCGCAAGGGGCGCTGAACGAGGCGGTGGCCTATGTGAAGCAGCGCGAGCAGTTCGGCAAACCCCTGTCCGCATTCCAAAATACCCAGTTTGTCATTGCCAATCTGAGCAATCAAATCGAGGCGGCCCGCCTGTTGGTTTACCGCGCCGCCTGGGCCAAGGACAACCATCTGCCCTACTCCGTGGAGTCCGCCCACGCCAAGCTGTTTGCCGCTGAAACCGCTATGCGTGTGACCACCGAGTGCGTCCAGCTGCTGGGCGGCTACGGCTATACCCGGGAATATCCCGTGGAGCGCATGATGCGCGATGCCAAAATCACCCAGATCTATGAGGGGACCAGCGAGGTTCAGCGGATGGTGATCTCCCGAGCCCTTCTGAAATAAGCCTGTTGGGAGCCATACAACTGTTTTGAAAGGCGGTGCGTTACGTTTGGATGAAAATAAGGTTTCTCAAGAACTGTCAACATCTGCGGACGATGCGGCGGCAGGGCGGGACCTGGACAACCGGGTGGGCGTACCGGTTGACTACGGAACGCTGCGTCTCCCCAGTATCCTGAAATTCCTGCTTTTTTCCGCGATTGGCATATGGATATTCTTTCTTCCAATTTCGGTTGGGGAAACCAGCGGAGTTCCCATGGTTCTTTTGATCGATGCGGTAAAGGCGCGTCTGGGCTCAACGGCAATGAACGGGCTGGTTTTGATTACCTGCGCCGCTCTGTCCGTCACATTTACCATCGCTAAAATCACAAAAACCGGCCCAATCGCCCGGTTCCACGCGAAGGACGGGTGGGGCACCGGAATCCTCTACTACCTGGCCGCCATGTTCTCTATCATGGTCACTGCGGGCGTGGGCCCCGCCATCATCCTGGATGAAGAGGTGGGGGGACAGGCGATCGGTCTGGCTGGGTCAACCCTTTTTACCGTGACGATTGCCGGCTACCTGGTTACGTTCCTGATTGAGTTTGGGATTCTGGAATTTGTCGGTACGCTGATGGAGCCCATTATGCGCCGGGTATACAAGCTTCCCGGCCAATCGGCGGTAACGGCTGTGTCTGCCTTTGTTGCCGCTCCCGCCGTTGGTGTGTTTATGACCAACCGGCTGTATCATGACCGCATCTACACGGAAAAGGAAGCCTGCTGCGTCGCAACCAATTTCAGCGTTGTCTCGCTGGGATTTTTCGCTCTGCTGGTTTCGATTACGGATACCGTCTATATGTACAGCAAGGTGGTTCTGACGTCGCTGATTGTAGTCTTCATTCTGGCCGCCATCATGATTCGCATTCCTCCCCTTTCCAGGAAGCGGGACGTGTACATCAACGGAAGCGAGCAGACGGCTGACATGAGAAAGCCCATGCGGTATAACCGCAATACCCTGCGCAAAGCCCTTGCGGCAGCTACTACAAAGGCGTCCGGCACTTCCTATCGCGTGTTCCTGACCTCGATTCCCAGTGTGCTGTCCTTTGCGGTCAAGATTGTAACTTTTGTTCAATCCATTGCGGTCATCGCCCTGCTCATCAGCACTCACACCCCGCTGTTTCAGTGGATCGGGATTCCAGTGATTCCCTACCTGGAGCTGATGCAGCTGCCGAACGCCCAGGAGGTCGCTCCCGCTACGCTGGTGGGCATTGCCGAGATTGCCCTGCCGGTTATGACGATTGCCGGACAGGCGATCGCTCCTGTCAGCATCTTTTTCGTGATTGTGCTCTCCACCGTACAGATCATCTTTTTTACAGAGAGCGCCAACGCCATGATGCAGTCCGACCTGGGACTCACGTTTGTTCAGCTGGTTGTTATTTTCCTGATCCGCACGGTGATTGCCATCCCCATTGTGGCTGGCTTCGCTCATCTGCTTTTCTAGCGGATACCATCGAAACAAGCTTTCCCTGAAATATTATTGTTTTGGAGGTGCATCGTTTGAAACAAGTTCTTTCCGGAATACGAGTTCTGGACTTTTCCCAGGTGTTGGCCGGCCCGTTCTGCACGATGAATCTCGCTGACTTCGGCGCTGAGGTCATCAAGGTGGAGCGCCCCGGCTCCGGGGACGGCAGCCGCATCTTCGGCCCCTTTGTTGAGGAGCAAAGCGGCTACTACATTCTGGTCAACCGGGGCAAGAAGGGGGTCGCCCTGGATCTGAAAAAGGGAAAAGAACTCATCTATGAGATGGTCAAATCCTGCGACGTGGTGGTGGAGAATTTCAAGCCTGGGGTAATGGCCAAGCTTGGCTATGCCTACGAGGATTTGAGCAAGATCAACCCCAGGCTGGTTTACTGCTCCATCTCCGGCTTTGGCCAGACCAGCCCCATGCGGGACCTGCCCGCCTATGACATTGTGGCGCAGGGCATGTCCGGCATGATGAGTGTAACTGGCTACCCCGACGGCAAGCCCGCTCGGGTGGGCAGTTCTCTGGGCGATGTCAGTGCCGGCCTGTTTGCGGTCACCGGCATCATGCTGGCGCTGTATCACCGTGAGCGCACTGGCGAAGGACAGTATGTAGACATCGCCATGTTGGACAGTGTTTTCTCGTTCCTGGAAACCAATGTGGTCCGCCACACCATTGGCGGCGTCCACCCCACTCGGGTCGGCGCCCGCCACCCGCTAAGCGCCCCTTTCGACATTTACATGTGCAAAGACGCGCACGTCATCATCGCGGTGGCCAGCGACGCCCAGTTTGCCAAGCTGTGTGAGATGATTGGCCAGCCGGAGCTGGCCCGGGACCCCAGATTCGACTCCGACCCCCACCGTTCGGACAACGATGTGGCGCTGAAGGAAATTCTGGAGGAGTTCCTGAGCAATTACACCGCAGCGGAGGCTATGGAGATGATGCAGGCCCGTTCCCTTCCCTGCGGCCCCCTGTGTACTGTGGACGAGGCTTGCCAGAACCCCAGTATTCTTCAGCGGGACATGCTGGTGGATATCCACCAGCCCGGCGCCGGCAAGCTGCGGATTACAGGAAATCCCATCAAACTGTCCGAGACGCCCCCAGATCCCAAGCACCCCGCCCCGCTGCTGGGTCAGCATACCAAAAGTGTGCTGACGGAGACGTTTGGCTTCTCTCAAGAGCAAGTAGCCAAGTGGGAAGCGGAAACGATTATTTAATCCATTCCAATCAATACGAGGAGGAAATTATTATGGAATTCAAGTACACGGAGGACCAAATTGCCCTGCGCCGCGCCGTCCGCGAGTGGGCCCAGAGCTACCTGGCCCCCAAGGCCGAGGAGATCGACGTGAACAACCGCTTTCCCACTGAGACCATCGAGGCCCTGGGCGAGCAGGATCTGATGGGCCTGGCCTATCCCGAGGAGCTGGGCGGCGCCGGATACGACGCCATTTCCGAGGCCATCGCTATGGAGGAAATCTCCGCAGCCTGTGCGGCCACCGGGTCCATTATCACCGGCCACTACCTGGGCTTTGACGCCCTGTATCTGGCTGGAAGCCCGGAGCAAAAGGAAAAATGGCTGCGGCCTGCTCTGGAGGGCGAGAAGTATGCCGCGTTCTGCCTCACCGAACCTGCCGGCGGTTCCGATATGACCTCGAACAAGACCACCGCCGCAGAGGATGGGGATGACTATGTCATCAACGGTGTGAAGCACTTCATCACCGGCGGCGCCCACTGTGACTACCTCTGCTGCTTCGCCATCACCAACAAAGAGGACCCCCGCCGCGGTATGACCTGCTTCGTGGTGGAAAAGGGAACCCCCGGCATGGAGATTGCTTCCGAGGACAACAAGATGGGCATCCGGGGCGCCCGCACCGCTGAAATCGTGTTCAAGGACTGCCGCGTGCCCAAGGCCAACATGGTGGGCAAGCTGAACGAGGGCTACCGCCTGGCCCTGGACGTGGTGGACCGCGGCCGCATCGGCATCGCCGCCATGTCAGTGGGCATTGCCCAGTCCGCTCTGGATCTGGCTGTCAAGTACGCCAAGGAGCGCGAGGTCTTTAAGCGGCCCATCGCCAAGTTCCAGGGCATCCAGTGGATGCTGGCCGATGCGGCCACTCAAGTCGAGGCCGCACGTATGCTTACCTACTATGCAGCCGACCTGAAGGAGCAGGGCGTCCCCTTCACCAAGCAGGCCGCTATGGCCAAGCTTTTCGCCGCTGAGGCTTCCCACAAGGTGGTCGATATCGCGCTCCAGGTCCACGGCGGATACGGCTACATGAAGGAATATGCCATCGAACGCATTTACCGCGACCAGCGCATCACCGAGCTGTTCGAGGGCACCTCCCAGGTCCAGCGCATCGTGATTGCCGGCCAGCTTCTGCGCTGAGCTGTCTTTCAAACGGCAGTTCTGCCTGTGTCCGCACAGGCAGAACCGCCCTCTCCCTAATTTTATCAAACAGCGCGCCCCAGGCGGGCGCCCGACTGGAGGAAATTGTATGAATATCATGGTATGTGTCAAGCAAGTACCTGATAACGCGGTTGTTCCCAAGCTGGACCCCAGCACCGGGAAGGTGATGACCCAGGGGGTGGAAACCATGGTCAGCCCCTTTGATCTCAATGCGATCGAGGCCGGTCTGACCCTGGTCTCGGAGCACGGCGGCGAGGTCAGCGTAATCACCGCAGGCGATGACTCCTGCAAGACCGCACTGCGGATCGGTCTGTCCATGGGAGCGGAGAAAGCTTATCTGGTCTGCGATTCCGCTCTGGAGGACTCCGACACCTGGGCCACTTCCTACACCCTGGCCAAAGCCATTGCGTCCATCGGCTCCTTCGATGTGATCCTCTGCGGCAAGCAGGCCATCGACGATGACGCCGGTCAGGTTGCCGCCGGCATTGCAGAGCAGCTGGGCATCTCCCAGGTCACCTACGTCAATGAAATCAGAGAGGTTACCGCCAGTTCCATCATCGTCAAGCGGGTCTGCCCCGCCGGTGAGGAAGTGGTTACCGCCTCCCTGCCTGTGGTGCTCTCCTGCGAGAAGTCTCTGAACGAGCCTCGCTACCCCACGCTGAAGCGCACCCGTATGGCCAACCGTGTGGAAATCCCCACTCTGGACTGCGCAGCCATTGGAGCGGACGCTGGTAAGGTCGGCAAGAACTCCCCCTCCGCCGTAAAACGGCTGTATACTCCCGCCCCCCGTCAGAGCGGCGAGATCCTCAAGGGCGAGGCGGATGAAATTGCAAGGACCGGCGTCCAAAAGCTTGTTGACCAGAAGGTCATCTGATAAAGGGGGAAGGAAACATGTCTAATAAGAACAGCATATGGGTCTGTCTGGAGCAGACCAACGGGAAGATCGCCAGCGTTTCCTATGAGATGCTCAGTCAGGCCAAGAAACTGTCCAGCGCGCTGTCCGGCGAGGTCTGCGCCGTCCTCCTGGGCAGCCAGCTGGACGATCTGAAGCAGGAGCCCTTCCTCTATGGCGCGGACAAGGTCTACGTCTGTGACGACGAGCGGCTGAAGGACTACCGGACCGACAGCTACTGCCAGGTGCTGGACGCCTTGGTGAAGGAGAACGCGCCTGAGGTTCTGCTGATGGCCGCCACCACAAACGGCCGGGACTTGGCCGCACGTCTGGCCAGCCGTCTGGAGACCGGGCTGGCTGCCGACTGTGTGGACTTAAAGCTGGAGGACGGCGAGTTTGTCGCCACCCGCCCCATGTATGGCGGCAACATTATGGCCGATATCGTATTTTCCGAGAAGCGGCCCATCATGTGTACCGTGCGGCCCAACGCCTTTTCCAAGGATGAGGCGGACACGGGCAGGTCCGGCGAGATGGTCGCCGTGCCCTTCGGCGGCGGAGAAGATCCGATTCGCACCCAAGTCCGCGAGATTCTGTCCAAAGCTGGCGGCGAGATCAGCCTGACCGACGCCCAGATTATTGTATCCGGCGGCCGGGGGCTGGGCGGCCCCCAGGGCTTCGACCTGATCCGTGAGTTTGCCGGCGCCTTGAATGCCGCCGTGGGCGCTTCCCGGGCCGCCGTGGACGCGGGCTGGATTTCCTATGAGCACCAGGTGGGCCAGACCGGCAAAACAGTCGGCCCCAAGCTGTACATCGCCTGCGGTATCTCCGGCGCCTTGCAGCATTTGGCCGGTATGAAAACCTCCGACGTCATTGTAGCAATCAACAAGGACGAGGAAGCCCCCATCTTTGAGATTGCCAACTATGGCATTGTGGGAGATCTGTATCAGGTCATCCCTGTGATGATTGAGGAATTCAAGACGGTCCTGGCCAGCCGGTAACTGCACCGCGGCCGATGGTTTCGCCATAAAAATTTAAAAAAGGGGTAACGATTATGACAACACAAGACGCTATGACCATTAAACTGGACTATGATCTGCCGGAGTATCCCTCCTTTGATCCCCAGTACCGCCGGGCCCCCCGCCGGGAGTCCCACCTGTCCCAGGCAGACAAGGCCCTGGCCATCAAGAACGCCCTGCGGTACATCCACCCCGACCATCACGCCCAGATGGCCAAGGAGTTCGCCCAGGAGCTGGAGGAGCACGGCCGCATCTACGGCTACCGCTTCCGCCCCGCCGGCAAGCTCTACGGCAAGCCCATCGACGAGTACAAGGGCAGCTGCACCGAGGCTAAGGCTTTTCAGGTGATGATCGACAACAATCTGGACTTCGAGGTGGCCCTCTACCCCTACGAACTCGTCACATACGGCGAAGCCGGTCAGGTGTGCCAGAACTGGATGCAGTACCGCCTCATCAAGAAGTATCTGGAAGTCATGACCGACGAGCAGACCCTGGTGGTCATGTCCGGCCACCCTCTGGGCCTGTTCCACAGCCACAAGCTGGCCCCCCGGTGCATCATCTCCAACGGCCTGATGATCGGCATGTATGACGACCAAAAGAACTTCAACCGTGCCACCGCCATCGGCGTGGCCAACTACGGCCAGATGACCGCCGGCGGCTGGATGTACATCGGCCCCCAGGGCATCGTCCACGGCACCTTCAACACCCTGCTGGGCGCCGGCCGCACCAAGCTGGGTATCCCCGAGGACGGCAACCTGGCCGGCCGCCTGTTCGTGTCCGCCGGTCTGGGCGGCATGTCGGGCGCCCAGGGCAAGGCCGCCGAGATTGCCGGCGCGGTATCCATCATCGCCGAGGTGGACGAGTCCCGTATTATGACCCGCTACACCCAGGGCTGGGTCAGCGCCAAGACCTCCAACCTGGACGAGGTTCTCGCCATGACCCAAGAACACCTGGCCAGCAAGAGTCCCTTTGCCATCGCCTACCATGGCAATGTAGTGGATCTGCTGGAGTTCCTGTATGAGAAAGGCGTCCATGTAGACCTGATGAGCGACCAGACCTCCTGCCACATGGCCTACGACGGGGGGTACTGTCCCCAGGGCCTGACCTTCCAGCAGCGCACCGAGATGCTGGACAAGGACCCCGACGGCTTCGCCAAGCTGGTGGATCAGTCCCTGCGCCACCACTACGAGATGATCTGCAAGTTCCACGACAAGGGCACCTACTTCTTCGACTACGGCAACGCCTTCCTGAAGTCTGTGTACGACGCAGGTGTGGTGTCCGTGTGCAAAAACGGCGAGAACGACCTGGACGGCTTTGTCTTCCCCTCCTATGTGGAAGATATTCTGGGCCCCTTCCTCTTCGATTACGGCTATGGCCCCTTCCGCTGGTGCTGCCTGAGCCGCAAGCCCGAGGATCTGGATAAGACCGACATGGCCGCCGCCGAGTACATCAAGGCCCACAACCGCCGCTATCAGGACAACGATAACTACATCTGGCTGCGGGACGCAAAGAAGAACAAGATGGTTGTGGGCACTCAGTGCCGCATCCTGTACGCTGACGCCATGGGCCGCATGAACATCGCCCTGAAGTTCAACGAGATGGTCCGCAACGGCGAGATCGGCCCCGTTATGCTGGGCCGCGACCACCACGACACCGGCGGAACCGACTCCCCCTTCCGTGAGACCTCCAACATCAAGGACGGCTCCAACATTATGGCCGACATGGCCACCCAGTGCTACGCAGGCAACGCCGCTCGCGGCATGAGCCTCATCGCCCTGCACAATGGCGGCGGCGTAGGCGTGAGCAAGTCCATTAACGGCGGCTTTGGTATGGTGCTGGACGGCTCCGAACGGGTGGATCAGATTCTGCGGATGTCCATGCCTTGGGACGTGATGGTAGGCGTGGCCCGCCGTTCCTGGGCCCGGAACGAGAACGCTCTGTCCACCGCAGCCGAGTACAACAAACTATACGAGGGTCAGGACCACATCACCCTGCCCTATATGGCTGACGACGCCATTGTTGACAAGGCCGTTCAGGAAATGAAGGACTGATGGATTGCCATGCATCCGTTCCGCGCAACGCCCTCAAGGGCTGACTGCTGGGAATAGGCCCGGACGTGCCGGAACACCTCAAACTGAACTGCGGAGCGCAGCTCACAGCCTGAAGGCTGTAGGTTCAAGTCCTGTCCCCGCAACCAAAATCGAAAGCCCGTTATCCATTGGGGCACAGTGGATAGCGGGCTTTCGTTATGCTTGAATTTGGGTAGTTTGGTCGTTGTGTGGTCGTTGTGTGGTCGTTGTTCCCCTACCCGGCTTTCTATGATCTGGATCGGGATAGGCTTTTGACCGGCACCATGCACTCGAAGCTCTCCACAGTGCTGAACCTGGCCCCGCAGGAAGGGCAGCGGCGCTTGCGATGGATCGTACCGTCTGCCGCCTCCCTGGTGTTGTAGACCTGGCTGTCCTCGCCGCAGATTGGACACATACGGGCAGCATGATTCATCGACCGTAATCCCTTGTTGCCCATGATACATCCCCCTATTATTTGCAGTCACGTCCCAGAAGATAGTCCGTGGAGACCCCAAAGAAATCGGCGATGGCTTCCAATTTGCTGATTGTCGGTTCCTGTTCACCGCGCTCATATAAAAGTATTCTACTTTTGCCCATACCGCATAGTTCACTAAGAGCGCGAGCACTCAGCCGCCGTTGTTTGCGCAGTTCTTGAAGACGTTGTGGGAATATCAGATTATTGCACACAAAACCACCTCATTTTTAGGGCCTGCGAAATCTGCGGATAGCCATCTTTTTAGGGCCTCGGAAATCTTAGATTAAGAGCAGGAGGGCGCATGGAGCAAAGCCCACACGCCTCCCTCTATCAGCTCTATTCCGTGCCGCTGAGCGTGTCAGTGACGGGCTGGGCCTGGTAGTAGATCGCCTTGGCCTTGTTGTCCAGGACAAAGGCGTCATAGCAGATGCGGCCCTCCACAAGGCTGCCGCTGATCCCGGGCGGGTTCTCATGGATGGTGTAATCCTCCAGCTTGATGGGGGCCACGGTGGCGCAGGGGTGGGCCACCATGAAGCCGAACCCAGCAGGCAGGCGGTTGGCGGGAATCTTCTGCACGGTCATGCCGTCCAGGATGCCGATTACGCCCTTCAGGCGCAGCTCGTTCCCCACGTCGGTCTCCATGGTGATGTCCTTGCACTTCTTCATCAGCGCATAGGTGGCGGGGGTGACCACCAACACCCGGCCCGTCTCGGGGACTTCTGCGTCGTCCAGGGCCTGAGAAGCGGCCAGAATTTCGGGGTACAGGTTGGCGGAGGTCAGAGCCAGGGCGGCGGGTTTGTGACCGGCCTTCTGGCACATGAGGGCGTAGGTGTAGGCGTCCACCTCGGGAATCACGACTTCACGGTTCTGACGGGCCAGAGCGGACGCAGCGGCCAGCTGCCGGGCGGTCTCGTCGGTGTCCAGCTTGTCAATGGCGAAGGTGAAGGAGCGGTCCTTCTTCAACGTGAACTCCTCGGTGGTGGCGTCCAGGGCGGCCACAGCGCCATACCGGCTCCACTGACCTTCAGCGGGGCCTTTGCGGCCATAGTCGTTCATGGCGCTGGTAGTGATCTTGTAGACCTTGATGGTGTGGGCGCCGGTCCAGTCAAAGTCCTGATTGGTCAGGAGGGCCTTTTTGCTCTGTGTGGAAAACTGCTCGTCAGTATAGGGCTGGAATTTGGTTGCCAGGTCAATAGGCATTCGTTCTCATCCTTTCAGCTTTTGGGCCCGAACGCTGCCGCAAAGGGGTCTCCCAGCATGGACATCGTGCCCGTCCCCGCTGCATAGGGGGGCGGGACCTCATCCGCCCGGGCAATGGCCGGGAACTTCTCCACAGCTACGCCCACAGCCGCCTTGAACTTCTCCACGTCGGAGCAGTCCAGGACCTCCAGGAGCGCGGCGGGAAGCTTCTTGCTGTCCAGGTAGTCCCGGCAGTCCAGCCGGGCCTCGCGGGCCTTCAGGGCCTTCTCTCGCTCGTCCTCCGGGCTGGGCTTATCCCTGTCAGCCCGATCCCGGGCCAACCGCTCGGAGACGATCCGGTTTACATCGTCCTGTGTGAAGAGCTTGCCGCCTTCCCCCTTTGCGCCGGGGTCGGCTTTGGCGGCCTCCAGGTCCCGGCCATGCTCCGCCAGGATGGCGTCGATCACTTCGTTGGGGAGAGGCTGGCCGTTCACCTGGAAGTTCTTCAAAAATTCCTTGTTCATAATTACCTCCGTTTTACGCCCTGAGTCGGGCTAAATAAAAAGCGCACAGGAGAACAGCTATAAAGCTGCTTTCCCATGCGCTTGAACGCTAACCTTGCGGCGGTACTCCTGTGCCTTTGTTAATATTATACCACAGGGGGGACTACTGGTCAAGGCTTTTCCCTAGAGCCGCAGGCGGTCCAGGGACAGGAACGGTCACATAAATGTGCATAAAGGGCGGGTGACGGTCACTTTTCCGCACCTTCGCCCCAGGGTGCCGCTGGAGGAGAGCCGCCAGATCAGCGGCGGCCTCCTCCTTTTCCTCGGGCTGGTATGTACATTTCCACTTCATGCGGACAGTCCCCTTCCATAGATCAGCTGGGCTTTTGCCTCCCTGCCTGGCGGGGCCAGTTTATTCTTGGTCACCTTCACCCGCATAAGGTGACCAATGATGTCCGTTCTTTTCTTGATGGGTTCCACCTTGTATGTATCCAGCCGCAGGGCCGCATAGAAGCCGATAGCCTTTCCTCCGGTCGGCCGCTCCGGATTCCCATACACAACGTCCGGTTTGGTCCGCATTTGGTTTACCAGAATGAGGGTGCAACCAGAGTGGTGAAGCGCCCGGGCCAGGATAGGCAGAGCCTTTGACATGACCTTTGCATGTGTTTCTTTTGGGCTGCACACAGCATTGATACCACACGCACGATCCGCCTCAGTGGGCAGGGCAGCCACAGTGTCTATCACAATGGAGCCAAACGCCCCGCTTCCTGCTGCAAGGAAACAGGCGTCCAGGGTTTTCTCCAGAGTGCCCACATCCAGCCGGTAGAGCTCTCCCGCTCCACGGAGCATGTGCGGGCTGAGGCCGTGATCCGCGTCAACGTAGAGCGTGGGCCCGGGGAGTTGGGCGGCCAGGTGGAGTGCAAGGGTGGTCTTGCCGCTGTCCTCGCGGCCGTGGATCTCCACGATCCGCCCCCGGGGGATACCGCCGCCCAGGGCATCGTCCAGCTGGGGGAACCCGGTGGACACGACCTCCTGCTCCGGGAGGCCATAGGTGGCACTGGCCTCACACTTCCGGTTGATGGTTGCCAGTAATTCAGGATTCATACTTGCAATCCTCCTTGTCTTTCTGTAGAATAGGAGGCGGAAACGGTTCTCTCTATTCCATTTCCGCCTTGCCGTCCTCGGTGTTCGCTGCACCGGGGGCGGTCTCTTTTTCCAAAATCCCAATCGTTTGGGATTTTGCCCTCTTCGCCTTTGCGAGTGTGCGGTCAAGCTCGTCCCGCTCCTGGGCCAGATGGGCCACGGCGGCGGTAAGCAGCTCAGGGTCTTTGCAGGTGTCCAGGCTGACCACCTCCCCCCGGTCCCGGAGGTAGACCACCGTCCGCACACCGTCCTGATCCCGGGCCTCCAGACACGTGACAAAGATCGCCAGCTCAGCCAGCCCGAAGGAGACTTCCTGAGGGCCATAGGGCTGGGGCTCGGGGTTGCGGCGCGCTGCTGCGTCCTTGGTATTGCTATTCATCGGTTTGCTCCTTCCTGATTTCGTCAGCGTTGACGGATTTGGGCGACTGCAGCTCATGCATCATCACGCAATTTATTTTGCAGGCTCTCCAAGCTATGAGCGATGGAGGTAATGGCACAGGTGCCATCATACGCCAAAGCGCAGCGGTCCGGTCTGCACACGAAATCTTCAAGATCAGCGGTACTTGCAAAGAACAGCGGGCAAACTCTCATATGGTCTCACCTCCTTCAAATCCGCAATTCATTCTTTTGCAGATCACTTATGATTTTCAATTCCACTCTCTTGTTCCTCCTTTGTGTGGCAGACATACCCCAAAATAAAACGTTCATTTCGTTCTTTTCGTTCTATGACTGGAATGGCAGGAACGAAATGAACGTTATTTTTCACTATCTGTCTGCCACGGCAATTCTTGTTGACCGTCATCAGGCAGTTCTTCAAACTGCCCAAAGTTCTGATAGTAGAAGCTGTGTTTCTTGCCCGCAGTCCCATGACTGGATGCAGCATGAACGATTCCGTCGTACTCAAACAGGGGCTTTTCAAGGGCTGTGATCTCTCTCCCCAGCTTCTTAGTGCTGAGAGACAGGTAAGTTTGGGCGATATACTTCCCGGCCTCCATCAGTTCTGATGCGGTGCCGTCCCAGCGGTACTCCAGGGACTGCTCCAGCAGTTTCTTGACGGTCTTGACAATGGGGCTCTGATTGTACTCCAGCCGGGCCCGCTGCTCCGCCAGCCAATCTACCGCCCCCAACTGCTCCCACATACAGCGCTCCTCATCGAAGCGGATCGCCGTGTCGCTTTGCCGCACATCCCGCCCCGTGATATGCAGCACGGCCTCGCAACCGTCGCGCCTGTCTTTTGTGATGGTCCATACGGTATCCGCCGCGCCCATAATTCCGTTTGTCCCGGAAATCATGTTGAATGGGTCCCCATCGTCTCTCATTTTCCGGTTGTGGTGGAGAAACTGGACAGATAGAGCGTACTTATCCATAAACTCCTTGACAACCCCCATTTCCCGATAGTCCTGGGCGTACGCCGCTTCTCTGGAAAGGCTCTGTCCCCTGATTTTCTGGAGCGTGTCAATGATGAAAAACTTGGTGTCCGGTTTGCGCTGTAAATGGTCGTCCAGCGTGTCCAGCAACCCCCTGTCCAACGTGGGCGCCTTTGTAGTAAAGCCGAACAACGGCGGCGCAGGAGCTTTGCCCCAGACTGTTTTCATACGGCTCTGCAGGCGCTGCAAACTGTCCTCCAAGGCCAGATACAACACACCAGTCTGATGGGTGTCGTGTCCCAGGAAGGACTTGCCAGAAGCGAGACAGAGGCCCAAATCAAGAACCATCCAGCTTTTCCCGATCTTGGAGGCGGCGGACAGTAGGCTTGTCCCCTCTGGGAGAATGCCGTCCACCAAATACTTGATTGGGGGCAGATTCGCTTTCTGGAGGTCTGGCGCGGATATTACTTCCAGCCCCTTTATCTCCTTTTTCGGTGCCTTCTCGCTCTGGTCGCTTCCGGCCCGCTCCTTAGCAAAGAACAGATCCGTGACCCCCAGCCCCATAGCCTGGACGATTTGATATCTTTTGCAGCCATGGGCGCACGCAAGCACTATCTCCGCCGCCCCCTTGGTCACGGTCAGGCCGGGGCCGTTATGGGCGGGACATACAGCGCTCCACTGATTCTGCCCGTGGGTCTCCACCCCCTCCAGGCGGCTTAGAAACTCATTGATGCTCAAGCTGCCGCCTCCTCATCCATACAGGTAATCCCACTTGGCCTTGTCCTCCTGGTGCTCTGCGTACTTTCGGATCAACTCCTCCAGGTTGATGGTCATGGACAGCTTGTCCGGCTGGCCGATCTCGATGACGGTGTAGCCCTGCCGGTCACAAATCCGCTCGATCAGCTCCGTGGAGCTCTGGCCCACCAGCTGGGCGGCCCGCAGCTGCTCCTTGGTCACGGGGACGGTGATGGCCTCCTCCTTGCCGGTTCTGTGGTCGTGAACCACCAGCGGGAACACCCGCGCAGTAATCATGATCTGGTTTTTCATGCTGTTTGCTCTCCCTTCAGATAGTCGATTAGCAGGTCAACATTGACCAGGTACTTGACGCCTGCCCGGACGCTGGGCAGCTGCCCGGTTTTGATAAGACGTCTGATGTAGTGCTCAGTGATGGCGCAGTCCGGGTCCTGCTCCCGCAGGAACTCTACAGCTCCATGGGGTGTGCGCATTCTTGGGATTGCCATGGTCTACACCTCCTCAATGAGGGCCGCCGGGTCCACACTGAGCGCCGCCGCCAGTCTCCGCAGGGTGGACAGCTTCACGGTCCCGCCGTTGTTGCTCCGGCTGATGGTGTTGATGCTCACCCCGGACACCGCCGCCAAATCCCGGATGGATTCCACTCCGGCGTTCAGCATGGCCAGCGCCAACTTGCTTTTGCTGATTCGCACTTTCTTCTTGCACTCCTTTCGATTTTGTGGTATGTTGTGGGTAGTTCTTACTACAATGAGATAATATCTTATTTGAGTAAGAATGTCAAGCCACATTTCTTACTCGAATAAGATTTATGAAATCTGCACAAGATTGGAGGTGTTTTTTGATGTTCTATGAACAATTTCTTGTTCTATGCCAGAAAAATGGCACATCTCCAGCCGCTGTAGCACGAGCATTAGGGCTTGGTAACTCAACCACCACTGTTTGGAAAAAAGGCTCCATCCCAAAAGGCGATACTCTCCAGAAGCTGGCGGACTATTTCGGGGTATCGGTGGATTATCTGCTGGGCATATCGGACAGCGCATGGGCAAAGGCTGAGCAGCAGATCAGGGACACATCCAGCCCGTCCATTCTGGGCGAACCGCTCCCGGAGGACGTGCAGCGGGTGGCAAGCTCCATGGAGCAGATGAATGAGGAGGGCCGGGGGAAGGTGGTGGATTACGCCGAGGACCTGGAAGCGTCGGGCCGATATAAAAAACGTGGTGCGGCTGGAATGGGCAAAGAGGCGTAACCAGGAGCGCCCATAGCGGCGTTTTCCCGCTCCGGAGGGTACAGCTACCACCCCGCCCCAGGATGGCTCAGATGGGCCGCAGGAGGGCTGAGAGAGGGCTTGAATCGGCAGGCGCTTGCCGATTTCCCTCAGCAAGACCAAATCCGACAGCGCCGTCGGATTTGAGCACAAAAAACCGCCTCGGTGCAGCGAACACCGAAGCGGTCAGAGATGCACAAAAATAACCCATCGACTAAACAAGGCACCTTTGCGCCCTTTTATGATATCATATCGGGGCAAGGGTTGTCAAACATGAAAGGAGCAATTATGGCAACCTATACAAAACGCGGCAATTCCTACCGGATTCGTGCCTCTGTGGGCTATACCCCGGAGGGCAAGCAGGTGATGAAGAGCCGGACCTGGACGCCCACACCAGGAATGACGGAGCGGCAGATTGAGAAGGAGCTTACCCGACAGATGGTCCTCTTTGACGAGGAGTGCCGCGGCTCGTCCCTCACCGATGGCCACATCAAGTTTGAGGCTTTCGCCAACCAGTGGTTCACGGAGTATGTGGAAAAGGCCCTGGGCAAGAAAACGCAGGCCAACTACCGGCAGATGGCCCCACGCATCTATGAGGGCATTGGGCACCTGTACATGGACAAGATCACGCCCAGGCAGCTCCAGAAGTTCGTCAACGGTATGGATGGGCTGTCTCCCAAAACCATCAAGAATCATCTGTCGCTGATCTCCTCCGTCTTCACCTACGCTGTGAGGATGGGGATGGTCCAGCACAATCCATGCCGGGCCGTCACGCTGCCGCCACTGGAGACAGGGAAAGAGAAGGCCTGCTACACCCTGGAGGAGGCCCAGGCTTTTCTTGACGCCTTGGCCAGTGCCCCGCTCCGGTGGCAGGTGTTCTTTTCCCTGGCCCTGTTCGGCGGCTTCCGCAGGGAGGAGCTGTGCGGCTTTGAGTTTGACGACTTCGACATGGAGCAGCACACTGTCTCTGTCCGTCGGGCATCACTCTACACCAAGAAGGACGGTATCTTTACCGCTCCCACCAAGACCGCCAAAAGCCGCCGCACCTTGAAGCTGCCTGCGTGGATCTTCGACATGGTAAAGCAGCTCCGGGCGGAGCAAATCACGCAACGGCTCGCCCTGGGGGATCAATGGCATGAGTGTGGGCGTCTATTTACCAAACTGGACGGTTCCCCAATCTCCCCCGAACAGCCCTATAAATGGCTGAAACGATTTTGCAAAGAAAATAGGCTCCCCTTCCTGGGCATTCATCAATTCCGCCATTTGAACGCCTCGCTGTTGATTTACACTGGTGAAGATGTGCGCAGCGTCTCCGCTGCCCTGGGCCACAGCCAGACCTCCACCACACTGAATATTTACGCCCACACCTTCGAGACCGCCCAGGCCCGTGCCTGTGATGCCTTGGCTAAGGCGCTGCCGGTGAAATTCGGGAAGAAACGGGCGTGATATGTGGTCATTATTTGGTCGTTATTTTGGCAAAAGGTAACGACCAATGGAGGCAGGATACAAAAGCCACAACACGAAAGTGCTTGTGCCACAATGGGTTGCGCAACTCACGCAACGACACAAAAGGCGGGGTATACTTTTCAAGTCCTGTCCCCCCAATCACGTCGGAGCAAGCTGCATATCGCTTGCTCCGACTTTTTTTCAAAAGTCAGAGCGCGCTCATTGCGCTGCTCCTCCTTTCCAAATCGAACCCGCTTCGCTGGGCTTCGATTTGGTTTTGGGCGCAGTCTCAAAAGAAAATCGATTTTACCCACTTATTACAAAAAACCGCTGTTTTCTGGTGAAAACAGCGGTTTTTCATTGGAGAACAGTGTGATAAGGACGTTTGGACTGCCAATCACATGGGCAGACGGTTCGTGGATGGCGGCGGGCTTAAGCCGTGGGCTGCTGATTGGAAAATTTGGTATATGCCAGGCTCACCTTATCCTTTGGCGCCTGCTCCACCTGATACCAGCCCTTGGCCTGGGCCATGCGGAACAGATCGCTCTGGGTCTGATGGCTCTGGTTCAGGATGCGGAGAAAGTCATCCCGCAGAGCCAGGTTGACGCATTCAGAGGCGTAGGTGTCATAGTTGGACGACATTTTCTTCTCGCTGCAGATAAAATCGGTCATTCGCTCCTGATCGTTCATGGGTGCTCCTCCTTTGTCAACGCAGATAGTTCAGCAGGGTGTTGTAGTTATTCCGGTGCTGGCTGGCGCAGGACTGAAACTTGCTGATCAGCTCCTGGTCCTGGCTCTCCTGGACGGCGGCGAGGTACTTGCAGTGGAGCACCCGTTCAAAATCCAGCTGGTCGGACAGGGCGGTGAGCTCCTTGCTGGTGAGATTGGCCATGGAAAACTGCCTCCTTTCAACGCGGGGTGATCCCCGGTGCTGGCAGTTAGTGTGTCTGGCTCAGCTGTTTTTATGCGGGACTTTTGGATTTCCCTGGGAATCAAACTCCCAGACCAAATGGAGCTGGCCGTCCCGGCGCTCCACCCGGGAGAAGCAGAACAGGGCGGGCAGGCGGACCGGCTGGTCGGTGCGGAAGGGGGCGGACAGGGAGAAGGCCCCCTCTTCCCGGCGGCACAGCATGGCCCCTCGGAGCCTGGCCTGGAGGAGCGGGTCCCGCACCATCCGCTCCGGGTGCTGTTCGCAGTACCACCGCCCGCCGGACGGAGCATCAAAGGCGAAGGCCAGCGCCGCCTCCGCCCGGAAGCGGGGCCAGCAGCCCGCCCGCTCCAGGACGCCGACGGACAGGGTGCGGCTCAGCCGCAGCACACCGTTTTCCGGAACCAGCGTGCCCAGCAGGAACCTGCCTCCGTGATCGCCGTGGAGCCACACCTTATACAGCCCCCGGCCGTCGGAGGGACGCTCCGCCGTAATCTGCACCCGCAGACCCTCCTGCCGCAGCGCCAGCACTCCGCCGCCCCCCATGGCCAGCCGTTCTTCCATTTGCTCCGCCCCCTCTCCCGCCATTCTATGCGGCGGGAACGGAAAAATCCACCTGGAAGCCTGCATTTCGGAACTGACCGCAGCGATCATACAGAATGGGAGGCCATGGCTTGGAGCGGGACTCGGCTGGAAAAATCAGATTGGAATAATTCCCGGAAAATCAGGAAAAAACTGTTGCAAAGGCAAAACAAGTGTGGTATACTACCAAGGCATTATGCGTGGGAGTGCGGATCATCCGCCCGGTGCCCGGAACAAACCGGGTTGGCGGAGGACATGATGCCCCCAGAAGAAGAACTGAAAAACAGGAGGAAACAAATTATGGCAGTCGTATCTATGAAGCAGCTGCTGGAGGCCGGCGTACACTTCGGCCACCAGACCCGCCGGTGGAACCCCAAAATGGCCACCTACATCTACACGGAGCGCAACGGCATTTATATCATCGACCTGCAGAAAACCGTGAAGAAGCTGGAGGAAGCCTATAACTTCGTCCGTTCCCTGGGCGAGAAGGGCGAAACCCTGCTCTTCGTGGGCACCAAGAAGCAGGCCCAGGAGGCCATCAAGGAAGAGGCCAGCCGTGTAGGCATGTACTGGGTGAACGCCCGCTGGCTGGGCGGCATGCTCACCAACTTCAAGACCATGCGGGGCCGTGTGGACCGTCTGGCCCAGCTGAAGAAGATGCAGGAGGACGGCACCTTCGACATGCTGCCCAAGAAGGAAGTTATCAAGCACATGGGCGAGATCGCCAAGCTGGAAAAATACCTGGGCGGCGTCACCGAGATGCGTAAGCTCCCCGGCGCCCTGTTCGTGGTGGACCCCCGCAAGGAGCGCAACGCCATCAACGAGGCCCGCAAGCTCCACATCCCCATCGTGGCCATCGTGGACACCAACTGCGACCCCGATGAGATCGACTACGTCATCCCCGGCAACGACGACGCCATCCGCGCCATCAAGCTGATCTCCTCCGTCATGGCCAACGCCATCCAGGAGGGCAAGCAGGGCCAGGACGCCGCCCCCGCCGAGGAGGCCGCTCCCGCCGCCGCGGAGTAAGCTAGGAATCTTTCAGCGCCCGCCCAGGCGGGCGGGCGCTGTCTTTTACAAAACAAATTGGAGGTAATTTATTATGGCAATTTCCGCAAAAGACGTACAGAAGCTGCGCGAGATGACCGGCGTAGGCATGATGGATTGCAAAAAGGCCCTGGTTGAGGCCGACGGCGACTTCGACAAGGCCATTGAGTGGCTGCGGGAGAAGGGCCTGGCCGCTCAGGTGAAGAAGGCCGGCAAGGTGGCCGCCGAGGGCGCCTCCTGCGCCTTTGTGGCCGACAGCGGCGTTGGCGTCATCCTTGAGGTCAACTCCCAGACCGACTTTGTGGCCAAGAACGAGGTGTTCCAGGGCTTTGTGAAGGACGTGGCCTCTGTGGTGGCCGCCGAGGACCCCGCCGATGTGGAGGCCCTGAAGAACTGCAAGTACCCCGGCACCGACCGCACCATCGCCGACGTCACCGCCGACAAGGTGCTGGCCATCGGTGAGAACATCCAGATCCGCCGCTTCGTCCGCTATGCCGGCGGCGTGAACGTGCCCTATATCCACATGGGCGGCAAGGTTGGCGTGCTGGTCAACCTGGAGGTCGAGGGCATCGACGCCGCCAAGGTAGTGGAGCTGGGCAAGGACGTGGCCATGCAGATCTGCGCCATGAATCCCACCTACCTGGACAAGTCCGACGTGAGCCAGGAGGTGCTGGACAAGGAGAAGGAGATCCAGCTGGCCGCCATGGCCAACGACCCCAAGATGGCCTCCAAGCCCGACAAGGTGAAGGAAGGCATCGTCATGGGCAAGCTTGGCAAGTACTATGAGGAGAACTGCCTGCTCCAGCAGGCCTTTGTCAAGGAGAACAAGATCTCCGTGGAGAAGCACGTGGCTGCCGTGGCCAAGGAGCTGGGCGGCAAGATCGCCGTGAAGGCTTTCACCCGCTTCGCCACCGGCGAGGGCATTGAGAAGGCCGAGGACGACTTCGCCGCCGAGGTCGCCTCCATGATCAAGTAAACGCCCCGGTCGTTGTCCACTTCACATCCGACAGAGTGTCCCTAATATCTTGACCCACAAAAGGGCCCGAGTGATTCACTGTCACTCGGGTTCTTTTCTTTATTTTCATCGGAATGTTTGCCGAAACATTTTGAATGAACGTGTTTGGACCGAGAGAAGATAATCCAAGCCTGCAAACTCAAGGGACCGGCTTGTTCGTGTTATTTTTCTCATATCTCTCTCTTGACGGACTAAAATATGCTCCTTTATCATGTTAATGTAGCGTTATCATCGTCTGGTTCACAAATGGACGGCGTCCAAGATACACGCGCCGGTGATTGCGCCCGCATCAAAACGCATCGTCTCAGGTACATCGGCCGGCCAACGATATTCTGGAGGGACCGTGATCAGGCCATCTTCGTCCAAAAAACGCCAACTGATGCAGACTGCCTCGATGCCCGCCTGATGAATCGCTCATAGAGACAGTCCATCCGAAATGGGGAGTGATATTATGTATGGCAGGAGCGGCAGCCACAATCGGATCTGGCTTCCGGCGCTTGCGGCGGGAGGACTGATCCTGTTTTTGGCGCTTCGGTTCAGCCCCGGCGGAGCGCCGGAGCAGTACACGCTGCTGCCCGGCAGTGAGATGGAGGTCCCCGTCTATGTACAGAGAGGGGGGCGGGACGGCCCCACAGTTTATGTCGTCGGCGGGACCCACGGGGATGAGACGGCAGGCTGGCAGGCGGCTGCTGAGCTGCGCCGGACAAAACCGGAGGCCGGAACGCTCTATGTGGCCGCTCCCCTGAACGCCTACGGCGCGGAGCACAACCAGCGAAAGACCCGGGAGGAGCGGGACCTGAACCGCAACTTCCCCGGCAATCCGGAGGGCTGCGATGCGGAGCGGATCGCCTGGGCTGTCTATCAGGACATCCAGGAGAAGGACCCTGACCTGGTCCTAGACCTCCACGAGGCCAAACCCCCGGAGGGGACCCGGGACGATCTGCGCAGCTCCCTGATATGTCAGGACATGCGGCCCGTGGCGGACCTGATCCTGGACCTGCTGGAGGAATTCGGGACGGACAGCCGGCCCCTTACCCTCTACGGCTCTCCCCCCCAGGGAAGTCTGAACCGCACCGTAACGGAGCAGCTGGGAATTCCCGTCATCACAATCGAGACCGGCCGCGACGAGGCACTGTCCAGCCGGGTGCGGCAGCAGCTGGATATCGTGGAATTTACACTGACCAGGTATGGCATGCGTTCAGAACAGGGGGCGTCATGACAAAGATTGGAACCATTCGAGGGCTGACGGTTTTTGTACACAGCCGGAGAATTTTACTTGTGGGCTTTGGGCTGATTGCGTTGAGCTTCTGTATGCCCCAGCTGTTCACGGTGGAAAACGTTCAGGTACGTCACTTTCTCCATCTGGCGTTGATCAACGGGGAACGGCTGGACCTGATCAACGCCGCTCTGCGGCTGGTGGTATTGAATACAGTGCGCGCCCTCCCGCACTATTGCGGCGCCTTTCTCGTTGCCGACGCCCTGGAATTCCGGTGGAACGGACGAGAGGCGTGGTTCTGCAACGCCGGGCTGATCCTGCTGCTGCTGTACGCCACTTACCGCAGCATTCATCTCGCCTACGGCATATACTACGACTTTGGCCTTCCTGCCATTACCGCGGCGTTTTTCATCATTTTATTCATCAAATTGAATTACCGGTATATTTCTTCCATCAAAAAAACGCTTTTTGTCACAATGGAGCTGGCCGCCTGGCAGTTTTTAGATATTATGCCTTCAGCCTCCTTCCTGCCCGTGGGCAGGGGCGAGATCTCGATCGCCATCAAGCTGGCCGGCCGGCTGCTGGATGGGGAATCCGCCCTGGACACCATGGGCACGATCGGCATATTTTCCTTTGCCTTCTGCGCGGTTCTGCTGTTCATTCTGCTGCGGGATGAGAACTACCTCCGGGAGATCGACGCCCTCAAAGAGCAAAACAGCGCCATCCAGGCCAAATCCCATCTGAACGAGATGCGCACCCGGACCTACCAGGAGATTCAGCATCTTGTCCACGATCTAAAATCTCCCTTGACGGTGGTGCAGACCCTGGTGGGGGCCTGCAAGCTGAAATGCGAGCAGAACGGCGAACTGGAACAGCTGGAGCTGCTGGGACGGGTGGAAAACTCGGTGGACCACATGAGCCAGATGATCTCTGAGATCCTCTATCAGGATAAGACAAGCCTTGTGTCCGTGGAAAAACTCTTGAACCGGGTATTGGCACAGATATCAATCGAGAATTACGCCCCCTACGTCCACCTTGAGATGGATGTTACCAAGGCAAGGATACGTGTCAATGGAATTCTCTTTTCCCGTGTGCTGGTCAATCTGGTGCAAAACGCCGCCAATGCCATTGAAACAAGCCGAGCGCCCAACATTACGATTCGCGCAGGCATGGATGGGGCCTGGGTCCGTTTTCAGGTGATCGACAACGGAACGGGAATCGAAATACAGAAGCTGAAGGACATTTGGACCAGGGGGTATTCCGGCGGCGGCTCCAGCGGACTGGGACTCTTTTTCGTTCGGGACGTGGTAGAGCGCTTTAACGGTATCATTGATCTGTGGAGCGAGGTAGGAAAAGGCACTGTAATCACCATCAAAATTCCAAAGGAGGCGCAAGAGGATGGACCAGAGACAAAACGTGACGATTCTGTGCATTGACGACGAGGAGGACATCTGCTTTGCCCTGAAAACGCTGTTCCGCACCCAGGACTGGAACACTGCCACGGCCTGCGATGTGGACGCAGGAATCAAGCTGTTTACCCAGCTGCGGCCCACCATCGTACTCATTGATTACCACATGCCTGGGATCAACGGGGTGGAGGGGGTGCGGATGCTGCGCTGTCTGTCGGCCACCGTGCCCATCATCGTGTTCACCATTGACGAGTGCCAGAAGGTGGCGGACGAGTTTTTAGCCGCCGGGGCCAGCGACTTTGCGCTGAAGCCCATCAAGGCCCCCGACATCATCAGCCGCGTCAGGCTCCACCTGCGGCTTCTGGAGCGGCAGAATATCGACATCAGCTTTACCAAGGGGATCAGCCATGGGACCCTGGAGCTGATCCTGAACTACATGCGCCAGTGCAGCGCCCCCGTAACCGCCAACGATATCTCCAAGGAGACCGGCCTGGCCTATCAGACCGTGTTCCGCTACCTCCAGCACATGACCCAGCAGAAGCTGGTGGATGTGGACAGCGTCTACGGAAAGGTGGGCCGGCCTAAACACCTCTACCGCATCCGGCAGATTTGAATATGAGGCTCCCGTCCGTGCGGCGGGAGCTTTTTTGTCCCAAGAGAGGACGCCGAAAATTTCTACATAGAAAATAAGAGAGATATGAGAGAAATATAGACAAAAACAGAGCTATTTTTATATCATTGTTCTGTCAAAAGCGCGACAGGATCAGGCGCGCGACTGTCCTGGACCGTGAAATTGTAAAAGGAGGAATTTTGATGAAAAAACTCACAGCCCTGCTAACCACACTGGCACTGGCCCTCTCTCTGACCGCGTGCGGCCCCAAAGCACCCGCCGCCAGCTCTGGCAGCGGAACGCCTGCCGCCAGCAGCAACGCTCCCGGCGACAGCTCCGCACAGCCTGCGGACGACGGCTATACCTCTCTGGACGATTTCATCCTCTGGAACGAGGACGGCACCCTGACCACCACCGGCCGTGACGCCACCGGCCAGAACGCCGTGGTGTCCTCCGGTAAGTACGAAGCCTCCAAGATCGGCCGCACTATTATCGAGAACGGCGGCAACGCGGTGGACGCAGCCGTGGCTGTGGCCTTTACCCTGGGCCTGGTCGAACCCAATGCCACCGGCCTGGGCGGCGGCGGCTTTATGACCATGCGCTCCGCCGAGACCGGCGAGATCAAGTTCATCAACTTCCGTGAGTGCGCTCCCGCCGCCGCCACCCCCGATATGTGGCAGGTGGACGCCGAGGGCAAGGTGATCGGCAGCCAGAATATGTCCGGTGGCAAGGCCGTTGGCGTACCCGGCACAGTGGCCGGTATGCTGTACGCCCTGGAGAACTACGGCACTATGTCCCGGGATGAGATCGTGGCCCCCATCATTGAGCTGGCTGAGAAAGGCTTCACCGTTACCCCCACCTTATCTGCTGACATGAACAACACCTATGACAAGCTGATGCTTTACTCTGAGAGCGGCAAGATTTTCCTGAAGGATGTTGACGGTATACTTTTGCCCTACGATGTGGGGGACACCTTTGTCAACAAGGACTACGCCAAGACCCTGCGCCTGATCGCCAAGGACGGCGCCGATGTGTTCTACAAGGGCGAGATCGCTGAGGCTATGGTGAAGGCCGTCCAGAAATACGGCGGACTGCTGACCATGGAGGACCTGGCTAACTACCAAGTGGAGGTCATGGAGCCTGTCCACGGCACCTACCGTGGCTATGACATCTACTCCTCTCCCTCCCCCTCCTCCGGCGGCACCATCATCCTGGAGATCCTGAACATCCTGGAGAACTTCGACGTCCCCTCTATGGAGCATGACTCCGCCGAGAAGCAGCACCTGGTTGGCTCCGCCTTCGCCATGGCCTACGCCGACCGGGGCGAGTACATGGGCGATACCAAGTATGTTGACGTGCCCGTGAATGGCCTGGCTAACAAGGACTATGCCGCCAAGCTGGCCGCTAAAATTGACATGGACACTGCCATGACCAATGTACTCCCCGATGATCCCTGGATGTACGAGCATGAGGATACGACCCACTTCTCCGTGGCTGACAAGGAAGGCAATATCGTCTCCGTTACCTTTACCGTGAACGGCTACTTCGGCGCTGCTGTGGCCGCCGACGGATACGGCTTTATCCTGAACAATGAGATGGGCGACTTCAACGTAGGTGCTGGACACCCCAACTCCATCGCCGGCGGCAAGACCCCCCTGTCCTCCATGTCTCCCACCATCATCATGAAGGACGGCGAGCCCTTCGCCGCTATCGGCTCTCCCGGCGGTACCACCATCATCGCCACTGTGGCTCAGATCTGCTCCAACCTGATCGACCATGGCATGACCATGCAGGAGGCCGTGGACGCCCCCCGTATCTCCGGCTTCAGAGACACCACTCTGAACTATGAAAGCCGCTTCTCCTCTGAGACCATTGCTGAGATGGAGGCCAAGGGCTGGACCATGAACGCCAGCGATGAATTCAACCGCAGCTTTGGCTCCGTAAACGCAGTCCGCTACGCGGAGGACGGCACCTTGGACGGTGCCGGTGATCCCCGACGTGACGGCAAGGCCCTGGGCTTCTGAGCGTAGACAAAAAATGGAAAGGAAGTTTTGAACATGAAAAAACTGCTGATCTTGGGTCTGGCTGCGGCCATGACCCTCTCCCTGGCCGCCTGTGGCGGCGACAGCAAGACCCCCACCGCCTCCAACAATAACAACAACACCTCCAGCGCCTCCGGCTCCCAGGCCGGCGGCGACAGCTCCAGCCTGCCCGAGATCGAGGCTGGCTCCTGCGCCACCCCCGCCGTCCTCACCAGCGTTGGCCAGAGCGCCGACGTGGAGATCGTGGGCACCCTGTGCGGCAAGGCCGGCATTGAGGTCACCCTGGACAACACCATCAACGCCGAGGACCTGCCCTCCGACTGCAAAACCCTGATTCTGGCGGTGGGCGGCTCCTCCAAGGGCCTGGGCGCCGCCGGCATCGACGCCGACCAGGAGCTGGCCCGCACCGACGCCCTGCTGAAAAAGGCCGATGAGCTGGGCATTACCGTGGTGGCCATGCACACCGGCGGCTCCGCCCGCCGGGGCACCCTGTCCGATTCCTTCATCACCCCCTCCTTTGCCGCCGCTGACGTCGCCGTTGTGGTGGCCGAGGGTGACGGCGACGGCCTGATGAGCGGCATCCTGGCCGGCAACAGCACCCCCAGCGCCTACGTGGAGCAGGTGGCCGACTGCATCGCCACCCTGAAGACCCTGTTCGGCGTTGCGTAATGGAATCTAAACTTCCCGCTCCGGACTGGAGCGGGAAGCAAATAAATCTGGAAGAAGGAAAACATATGACCGCTTATGTCATCACATTTGTCATCATGGTAGGCGTGTTCATGGCGGGCTGCTTCGCGCTGAAGCTGCCGGTGGGCGTGTCTATGATGATCGCCGCCCTGTGCGGCGCGATCCAGGGCGGCCTTGGCCTGGAGACCCTGCGTATGATGGTAGAGGGCGAGTTCGGCTATGTGGACACCATCCTTACCATCGGCTGCGCCATGATCTTTATGAAGGTCATTGAGGACTCCGGCGCGCTGGATGCCCTGAGCAGCCTGATCATTGAGAGGTTCCACAAGGTCCCCGCTGTGCTGCTCATCCTCATCATGCTCATCATCATGTTCCCCGGCATGATCACCGGCTCCTCCACCGCCGCCGTGCTGTCCGCCGGGTCCATCATGGCCCCTGTGCTGGCCCTTATGGGCATCGACGCGGTAACCGCCGGCTCCATCATCGCCATGGGCGCCCTGCTGGGCATGATCGCCCCCCCGGTAAACACCGCCGCGCTGATTATCTGCGCCGGCATCGACGTGCCCTATGTGGGCTTTGAGGGTCCTCTGGCCCTGCTCACCTTCCCCCTGGCCATCCTGTTCGTGCTGCTGCTGGGCTACAAGCAGGCCCGGCATCTGGACTATGAGAAGCTCAAGCCCGCCCTGGTGGAGCAGGACGCTGTCCGCAAGCAGTACGGCTTCAAGATCTACATCCCCCTGGTGGTGCTGGTGGTCCTGATGGTGGTCTTCAAGGTGCTGAAGCTGGGAGAGGACATCGGCATGCCCCTCATGTTCATGCTCAGCGCGGTATCCGGCCTGTTTACCGGCAAGAAGATCAACGTGCTCCAGGCCGTCCCCGCCGCCATCCGCACCGCCGCCCCCGTCATGGGCATCCTGATGGGCGTAGGCATGTTCATCGAGGTCATGACCGCCACCGGCGTCCGCGGCCTGGTGGTCATCAGCTGCCTGCGCCTGCCCCAGGTCCTGTGGCTGGTGGCCTGCGCCGTCAGCATCCCCCTGTTCGGCGCGGTGTCCTCCTACGGGGCCTGCTCCGTGCTGGGCGTGCCCTTCGCCTACATCTACGCCTCCCTGCTGGGCGGCAACTCCGTGGTGGTGCTGGCCGCCATCAGCCTGATCGCCGCGGTGGGCGACATGATGCCCCCCACCGCCCTGGCCGGCCTGTTCGCCGCCCAGATCACCGGCGTCAAGCCTTACACCAAAATCCTCAAGCGCTGCATGGTGCCCATTGTGATCCTGCTGGTCTACGCCTGCTTCTTCCTGGCCAAGTCCAAGCTGATCGCGGGACTGTTTTAAAGGAGGGTATTTATGATTACATATATCTATTTGGGCATCGCCCTGATCGTGTTTGTCAGCACCCTCTATAACCTGATCTTCAAGGAAGAAAAGCTGGCCGACCAGATCAACGCCGGCATGATTTTGATTCCGCTGCTGCTGCGGATTCTGCTGATTAAGTAAGGGGGCGGGCCAAATGAAAAAGAATTACATGACCGGCGCCGCCATTGTACTGGCCGCCGCCATCATCGCGGGAATCGCCGGGATGAGCTTTTACGCCAAGCGCCATTTTGTGGAGGACGTGAAGCGGGGACCCGGCGTCACCGAGGTGTTCAAGCTGTCCACGTACAACGAGAACCTGGCCGGCACCATTGCCGACGTGGACGTGTATGTCATGAAGGGCGAAAAGGAGGGCGGCTCCCTGCTGGTGCTGGGCGGCACCCACTCCAACGAGCCCGCCGGCCACATGGCCGCCATCATCCTGGAGGAGAACGCCATGGTGGAGCAGGGAACCGTCTATGTGATCCCCAACATCAACAACTCCGCCCTGACCCACAACGACCCCCTGGAGGGCAACCCCCAGTACATGCACTTCACCACCAAAAACGGCGAAACCCGCACCTTCCAGTACGGCTCCCGGGCCACCAACCCCATCGACCAGTGGCCCGACCCGGATATCTACACCCACACCTCCGGCCAGACCCTGTCCGGCTCCGAGACCCGGAACCTGAACCGCTGCTATCCCGGCGTGAAGGATGGCACCATCTCGGAGCAGGTGGGCTACGCTGTGACCAACATGATTAACACCCTGGGCATCGACATGGAGATTGACCTCCACGAATCCAGCCCGGAGTACGCCGTCAACAACGCCACCGTGGCCCACGAGCGGGCCATGACCATCGCCTCCGAGGGCGTGCTGGACCTCCAGCTGGAGGGCATCAAAATGTCTCTGGAACCCTCCCCCGTCAGCCTCCACGGCCTGACCCACCGGGAACTGGGCGACTGGACTAACACCTATGCCCTGCTGATGGAGACGGGCAACCCGGTCCAGGGCCGCCTGCGGGGCTACACCGACGAGGACCTGATCATGACCGGCGAGGACCCCTGCTATGCGATCGCCTACGACCTGAATCTGCTGTATGTGGACTACAGCGCCGGCAACTTCCCCATGGAACTGCGTGTGGGCCGCCATTTAGCGGGCATCAGCGCCTACATCAATGCGTTCAACAACAACAGCGACAAACAGATTCTGGTCTCCGGCATCCCCAGCTACGACGAGATGGTCAACGGAAACGTGGGAGACTATCTGCTGTAACGAGCCAATCATCACAATCCAGAAATGGGGCCATCAGTTCTTCGGAACTGAGGCCCCATTTCGCTCCCCTCTCTCCGACTATTATACCGGGCCCCAGGGGCAACGTCCATCGTGGATGCGAAGAAATGTGGCAGGTTGGCTCGACTATTCTGGTTTGTCTTGGGCAATCGCGACAACTGCGGCGCGCTTCAGTGGCGCGAAGCTGAATCCGTCCTTCTGCGGCGCCGGTCACTCCCGCAGCGCCACACAGATGACCGCCACCAGCAGGGAGATGAACGCAAAGGTCCGGATGGAGTGCAGCTCCCGCTGGCAGTCCAGGAAAATGGCCATGTACCGGCCCTCCCCGACAGAGGTGACGGAGTATTTGTAGTTTCCCGTGTAGCCCATGCCCTCCCCATGGCGCAGCGCGATGGACAAATAGTGGCTGGTATCCTCCTCCCGGACGGCGGCGATATGCCGCATGTCGGTGCGGTCCAGGGAGCCGTCCGCGCTGTAGTACAGGACGAAATACCGGGTGGAGTAGGGGGTCTCCGGGGTGAACTGCCCTCTGGGGGGCTTTTCCGGCCTGCCGCCGGGGAACTGAGGGATCATGCCCTGGTTTTCCCCGATCATGTGGAGGGTATTGCTCAGACTCTGGCCGGTGGACAGGTAGTTGAACAGATTGATGGACACCGTCAGCAGGAGCACCACCAGGGTGACCGAGAGCATGGCGATCCTGATAAACTTCCGGCGCAGTCGGTTGATCATCCGGCGTCCTCCAGGGAGTAGCCCAGGCCCCGGCTTGCGCGGATGGTGACGGTGGAGCCGGCGGCGCTCAGCTTCTTGCGCAGATTGGAGATGTGGACCCAGACCACGTTGATCTCCGCCTCCGTGTCCCAGCCCCACACCCGCTCCATAATCCGCTCTGCGGAGAGAATCACCTGGGGGGAGCGCATAAACAGCTCCAGCACCTGGAACTCCCGGCCGCTGAGCCGCTGGAGCTGCTCTCCGCACCGGAGGGTGCTGCTGCCGCAGTCCAGCTCCAGGTCACCGAAGCGGAGCACCGGGGGCTTGTAGTCCCCCGCCCGCCGCAGCATGGCCCGTACCCGGGCCAGCAGCTCGTCGGGAGCGAAGGGCTTGGGCAGGTAGTCGTCCGCGCCGGCGTTGAAGCCGGTGACCCGGTCGTCCTTCTCCCCCCTGGCCGTCAGCAGCATAACGGGGGTGTCCACCCCGGCGGCCCGCAGCCGGGTCAGCACCGCCAGGCCGTCCAGCTTGGGCATCATGATGTCCAGAATGATGGCGTCGTACTCCCCCGCTGAGGCGTAGTCCAGGGCGGCGGCGCCGATGTTGCCGTTCACCAGCAGGATGATGACCTGCACCACGGCGGGGAGCATGGCCAGGGTGATGACAAAGCTCTGGGTATAGCTGCTTCTGTACATGGACAGCAGGGCGATGCCCAGCCCCAGCAGCAGAGAGGCGGCGGTGCAGATCAGAAAACCGTCCAGGGTGACCTCTGCCCCGATGATGATGGAATCAAGCACAGGCGCAGACCTCCTCTCGGATGGAGCCGGGCTGCGGACGGCCCAGAAGATTTTGCTGATAGCAGGCGCCGTATTTGGAGAAGGAGGTGGGGAAGGCGCCGGTCCGGCTGAGCAGCTGGGCCAGCCAGACGGGGGCGGCGCCGGGGATCTTGATCTCCATCAGGATCTGGCCGGGGTCCAGGAGGGGTGCGCCATAGTCCCCGGCGCGCAGATCCAGGTTCCGGTCCCGCCAGCGCAGGTTGGTGTCGAAGGTCAGGCGCAGCTCGGGGACCTCGATCCCGGCGAAGGCGGTGCGGTCGCAGGCGATGAACACCTTGGGGCTGGGGCGGTAGGTGTGCATGAACCAGTCAATCTCATGGCAGATCTGGTCCTCCCGCTCCGGGACGGCCCCGCTCTGGAGGTAGGATACCGCATCGGCGGCCGTCATGACCGTGCGGCGCTTGTAGACCACGCGGTCAAACTTCTTTTTCAGCTCCACAAAGACCTTGTCCTGACTGCCCGGAACGCCGTAGCTGCGCATCCGCAGCTTCTCCTTGTAGACGGGCTTTTCCAACGAAGTCCGGATCAGCTGATAGCTGTCGGTGTCGTAATAAAGGCTGCAGATGGTGTAGCATCCAAACTCGTCGGGGCGCATGTGCGCCTGGATGCCCGCCGTGATCTGCACAAGCTGCTGGGGGGTCAGCATATACTTTTTCTCATAGCGTTTGAAGCAGAACTGTAATGTACCGGCCATGAAGAAACCTCCTTGATGTGTGGTGTGAACAGCATAGAGGCCGTTCCTAAAGTGAAGCTAAAGAATGGGGACGGGCCTGTGAATATTTTGTAAACTCGGGGAAGGGGCCTTGGGCTTTAACTTCTCTTTAGGTTGACCGGGTATAAACAGAGAGGGGGCGGGGACGCTGACCGTCACGGCCAACTGCGGCAACGGCGTCACCAGCAAGGACACCTTGCAAATTTATGACGGCGTGCTCTCCGTCCAGGCGGTGAACAATGGCATCAACGGCAAGGATTCCAACACCATCGACAGCGCCTCCATCACCGTGACCTGCGGCGGGGATGCCATCCGCTCCACCAATGACACCGACGGCACGCTGGGCTGGGTCAGTATCTCCAACTCCCTCCTGGACCTGACCGCCGGGGAGGACGGCGTTCAGGCGGAGACGGCGCTGACCATATCGGAGGGCAGCTGTACCGCCGTCTCCGGCGGCGGCAGCGGCGTGCAGCCCTCCGACAGCATCAGCGCCAAGGGCCTCAAGGCGGGAACCACCCTGACCCTCAACGGCGGGACCTTCACGCTGGACTGCTCTGACGACGCAGTCCACTCCAACGGCGACGTGACCGTCTCCGGCGGCGTCTACACCATTTCCACCGGCGACGACGCCCTCCACGCCGATGAGGCCCTGACGGTATCCGCCGGGGAGATCAACATCCTGACCTCCTACGAGGGGCTGGAGGGTACCTCCGTCTCGGTATCCGGGGGGACGATTTACATTGTGTCCTCCGACGACGGCGTGAACGCGGCCGGGGGCGCGGACGGCAGCGGCTTTGGCGGCTTTGGCCGGGGAACTCCCTTCGGCGGCAATTCGGGTTCCCTGATCCACATCTCCGGCGGCTACCTGGTGGTCCGGGCAGGGGGCGACGGTCTAGATTCCAACGGAAACGCCATCATGTCCGGCGGCACGGTGATCGTGTCCAGCACCGGCCAGGGGGACGGCGCACTGGACTATGACGGCTCCTTCACCCTGTCCGGCGGCATTCTGCTGGCGGCGGACAGCGGGGCCATGTCCCAGTCCCCCAGCGAGGCCAGCCAGTACACCCTCTCCCTGGGCTTTGACAGCGTCCTCCCGGCGGGGACCTTCATCAGCCTGGAGCGGGAGGAGCAGAGCCTGGTCTTCGCTCTGCCGTCCAACGCCAGCCACGTTGTGATTTCCTCCCCCGAGCTGGAGGGAGGGGCCGTCTATACGCTCTCCTATGGAGGGGAGTACAGCGGCCAGACGGCGGACGGCCTCTGCTCCGGTGGGACCTGCTCCGGCGGCACGGAGGCGGCTGAGCTGACCCTTTCAGACTACATCACCACCTATGGCCGCGCGGACATGGGCGGCCGCCCCGGCGGACCGAGGGGCGGGACGCCCAGAGAGGACTGGGGCGAACCGCCCACAGAGGGCATGCCCCCGGACCAGCGGCCCGGCGGCGGAGAGCGGGTCCCCGGTACCGGCTGGGAGGGCCAGCAGGGTCACAGCGGACCGGACGGCATGCCGGACGGAAGGGGCGCAGGCCGCGGCGAACCGCCGGAAGAGGGCGCCCTTTGACGCCAGCCCGCTCAGGAAGCAAACAGAGGGCGGAGCCGGTTTTCGACTGCTTGGTCGAAAACCGGCTCCGCCTGTTCGATCTCTGAAGCTGTAATGGCCAAAATCCAGCCGCAGCCGGGAAAAAGGCCCATCGTCCCATGCCGTCCCCCTGCGGTCCGCACGTCAAACCCTCCCCTCCCCCGCCGCAGGGACGGGAGAGGGGAGGGTTGCTTACTTCAAATCCGGATGATACTGGGGGCAGGTACACTTTTTCCACTTCAGCCCGGAGCCGCAGGGGCAGGGATCGTTGCGGCCGATTTTGACCACCTTCTTGACGGGCTGCTTCTTCACGGTGCCGTCTCCGGCGCCGCTCTCGCTGGTGACCTTGGCCACCCGCTCCCGCTTGACCTCCTCGTTCTTCCGCAGGCGGACCAGGAACAGCCGCCGCAGCGTCTCCTCCTGGATGGCGGCCACCATGTTCTCGAACATCTCGAAGCCTTCCTCTTTGTAGGCCACCACAGGGTCGTTCTGGGCCAGCGCCCGCAAGCCGATGCCCTGGCGCAGCTCGGTCATAGCGTCGATGTTGTCCATCCAATACTCGTCCACCACCCGCAGCATAATGACCCGCTCCAGCTCCCGCATCAGGGGCGGGGTGATCTCCTGCTCCTTCCGGGCGTAGACCTCCTGAGCCTTGTCCAGCACCAGCTGAATCAGGCCGTCCCCGTCGTACCGGGCCAGCTCCTCGGTGGTGGGGTGGAGCTCACCGGGCAGGATGAACATGGAGCGGAAGTGGGCGATGGCCTCCTGGAAGGACTCCTCGTCCATGTGCTTCTGCTCGCCCATGTGGCCCCGGATGGCGTTGGCGACCATGGTGCGCAGCATGTTCTGGATGGAAGCCTGAATGTCCTCCCCGTCCAGCACCTGGCGGCGCTGCTTGTAGATGATCTCCCGCTGGGTGTTCATCACGTCGTCGTACTGGAGGACGTTTTTCCGGGTCTGGAAGTTTTTGGACTCCACCTGCTTCTGGGCGTTTTCAATGGCCCCGGACAGCATTTTTGCATCGATGGGGGTGTCCTCGTCCACGCCGAGCTTCTCCATCAGGTTGTACACCCGCTCGGAGCCGAACAGACGCATGATGTCGTCCTCCAGGGAGAGGAAGAACCGGGTCTCGCCGGGGTCGCCCTGACGGCCGGCGCGGCCCCGCAGCTGGTTGTCGATACGGCGGGACTCGTGGCGCTCGGTACCCAGGATGAACAGGCCGCCTGCGGCGCGGACCTTGTCCGCCTCCTCCTGGATCTCCCCCTTATACCTGGCCTCCGCCTCAGAGAATTTCTTCCGGGCATCCAGGATTTCCTGGTTGTCCGTCTCGGCAAAGCCGGTCGCCTCGGCGATGAGCTCGTCGCTCATCCCCGCCTTGCGCAGGTCGGCCTTGGCCAGGAACTCGGCGTTGCCCCCCAGCATGATGTCGGTGCCGCGGCCCGCCATGTTGGTGGCCACGGTGACCGCCCCGAACTTGCCCGCCTGGGCCACGATCTCCGCTTCCTTCTCGTGGTTCTTGGCGTTCAGAACGTTGTGTTTGATGCCCTTCCGCTTAAGGATGGCGGACAGCTCCTCCGACTTCTCGATGGACACGGTGCCCACCAGCACCGGCTGGCCCTTGGCGTGGCACTCCTCGATCTGGGCCACGATGGCCCGCAGCTTGCCGGACACGTTCTTGTACACCACGTCGGGCTGGTCGATCCGGGCCAGGGGCCTGTTGGTGGGGATCTCTACGATGTCCAGCTCGTAGATGGTGCCGAATTCCTCCTCCTCGGTGAGGGCGGTGCCCGTCATGCCGGACAGCTTGTCGTACAGGCGGAAGTAGTTCTGGAAGGTGATGGTGGCCAGCGTCTTGGACTCGTTGGCCACCTCCACCCCCTCCTTGGCCTCGATGGCCTGGTGGAGGCCCTCGTTGTACCGCCGGCCGAACATGAGCCGGCCGGTGAACTCGTCCACGATGATGACCTGGCCGTCCTTCACCACATAGTCGATGTCCCGCTTCATCACGCCCCGGGCCTTGATGGCCTGGTTGATGTGGTGGGACAGGGTGGTGTTCTCCATATCCGCCAGGTTCTCCACCTGGAAGGCTTCCTCCGCCTTCTTGATGCCCCGGGCGGTGAGGGTGGCGGTGCGGGCCTTCTCATCCACGATGTAGTCGGCGTCGATGTCCACATCCTCTTCTTCCTTCTCGTCCACCTTCCGCACCCGCTGGCACTTCAGCCGGGCTGCGAACTGATCCACGATGGTGTACAGCTGGGTGGACTTCTCCCCCTGGCCGGAGATGATCAGGGGGGTGCGGGCCTCGTCAATGAGGATGGAGTCCACCTCGTCCACGATGGCGAAGGCGTGGCCCCGCTGGACCAGCTCCTGGGAGTAGATGGCCATGTTGTCCCGCAGGTAGTCAAAGCCGAACTCATTGTTGGTGCCATAGGTGATATCCGCCTGATAGGCGGCCTTCTTGGCCTCCCCCATCACGCCGTGGATCACCAGGCCCACCGTCAGGCCCATGAAGCGGAAGACCTTTCCCATCCACTCCGAGTCGCGCTTGGCCAGGTAGTCGTTGACGGTGATGATATGCACCCCCTTGCCCGCCAAGGCGTTGAGGTAGGCGGGGAGGGTGGCCACCAGGGTCTTGCCTTCGCCGGTCTTCATCTCGGCAATGCGGCCCTGGTGGAGCACAATGCCGCCCACCACCTGCACCCGGTAGGGCCGCAGGCCGATGACCCGCCAGGCGGCCTCCCGGCAGGCGGCGAAAGCCTCGGGAAGGATGCCGTCCAGGGTCTCCCCCTTGGCCAGACGCTCCTTCAGCTCCGGAGTCTTGGCCTGGAGCTGGGCGTCGGTGAGGGCCTTGAACTCCTCCTCCAGGGCGTCCACCTTGTCCGCGATGGGATAGATGGACTTCAGCTCCCGCTGGGAGGAGGTCCCGAAAATTTTTGTAAACAGGCTCATAGTTATGAAACACCTCTCGGTCGTACTTGATCTGGAATATTTTTGGACATACTCATACAGTTTAATGTATCTTACAGAGTATACCACACTCTTTCCTCCAAAAAAAGAGCAAATTGTAAACTTTCTTCCGGGAAAATTCCGTCTCCTTCGTTCAATCAGCCAAAAATTCCACATCCGGCGCATTATTGTCCGCCAGACGTTGACAAGGCGCTGCATTGTGTGGTAAGGTAGGAATGTAATTGAATCGAGACAGACGAAGCGTACAGGAAAACGGCCCCACGGCCTGCCGAAGGAGCAACACTCTCAGGCGTCCCTCCCGGGATAAGGACTGCACGTGGATGTGACTCTGGAGAAGCTCGTTTACCGGGTGCCGAAGGTGCAACGGGCCAGGATCTGACCGGCTCGAATCTCTCAGGCAAAAGGACAGAGGAAAGCGGAGAACGGCGGGGCGCGCCCTGCCGGGATGGCGTTTTCTTTGGGCAGCGGGCAGTTCCGCGGCCCGTTTTTTGTCTGTCACGAGAAAAAGGAGAGAACATGTATGGAAAAATTCCTGGAGATCGTTGAGCTGGTCAACGGCAAGATCAACGACTTCGTCTGGGGCCCCATCATGCTGGTGCTGCTGGTGGGCACCGGCGTATACCTCACCTGCCGCACCGGCTGGGTCCAGGTGCGCTGGTTCGGCTACATCATGAAGAACACGGTGGGCTCCCTGTTCACCAGCAGGCAGAAGAAGGACGGCAGCAACCTGACCCCCTTCCAGGCAGTGACCACCGCCCTGGCGGGCACCGTGGGTACCGGCAACATCGCCGGCGTCACCGGAGCCATCTTCGCCGGAGGGCCGGGGGCTGTGTTCTGGATGTGGGTATCCGCCTTCTTCGGCATGTGCACCAAGTACGCCGAGATCGCCCTGGCGATGAAGTTCCGCAACACCGACGCCAACGGCGTCCACAAGGGCGGCCCCATGTACTACATTGAAAACGGCCTGGGCAAACGCTGGAAGTGGCTGGCGGTGATCTTCGCCATCCTGGGCGGACTGGCCTCCTTCGGCATCGGCAACATCGCCCAGTCCAGCGAGATCGCCGGCTCCCTCAACGGCCTGTTCGGCCTGGACCCCCTGGTCAGCGGCATTGTCCTCACGGTAGTGGTGGGCATCGTGGTGCTGGGCGGCGTGCAGCGCATCGGCCAGGTCACCTCCCTGCTGGTGCCCTTTATGGCTATCTTCTATATCCTGGCCGGGATCTTTGTCATCGTCCTGCGCATCGCCGACATCCCCGCCGCCTTCGGGGCGATCTTCTCCAGCGCCTTCAGCCTTGAGGCCGTGGGCGGCGGCATCTTTGGCTACGCCATCATGCTGGCCATGAAGAACGGCTTCGCCCGGGGCGTGTTCTCCAACGAGGCCGGTTTGGGCTCCGCCCCCATCGCCCACGCCGCCTCCTCCACCGAGGAACCCGCCGAGCAGGCCATTTGGGGCGTGTTCGAGGTCTTTATCGACACCATCGTCATCTGCACCATCACCTCCCTCACCGTTATCCTCTCCGGCGTGCTGGACGCCGCCGGCGGCCTGGATACCTTCGGCACCAAGGGCGCCGCGGCAGTGGCCGCCTTCAACTCCATCCTCCCCGGCACCCTGGGGGGACTGGTCATCCAGATCAGCCTGATCTTCTTCGCCCTGTCCACCATCCTCAGCTGGAGCTACTACGGCGAACGGTGCTGGGGCTATATCTCCAACGACAACAAGATCTTTGTCGCCGCCTATAAGGTGATTTTCGTGCTGTTCTGCATCGTGGGCACCACCGGCTCCGGCCAGCTCATGTGGGACATCTCCGACACCCTCAACGGCGCTATGGCCATCCCCAACCTGGTGGCCCTGCTGGCCCTGTCCGGGGTGGTGGCCAAGATCACCAAGGATTATTTCGGCTCCAAGAAGTAAACCCGTTGAAGCGGCTGTCCACTGGACGGCCGCTTTTTTATATGGTATGATAACCTGACTTCAAAGGGGGAATGCACCATGGCAGATATCCGAAAAAACACCGTTCACACCCTGGACATCACCGGCTACACCGCCGAGGGGATGGGGGTGGCCCGACTGGAGGGGCAGGTGGTCTTTGTCCCGTACACCATCCAGGGGGAGCGGTGGCGGGTCCGGCTGGAGAAGGTAAACAAAAACGTGGCCTGGGGCCGTGGAGTGGAGCTGCTGCTCCCCTCCCCCATGCGCCTCCAGCCCGACTGCCCTCTCTTCGGCAAATGTGGCGGCTGCCAGTTCCGCCACATGCGCTACGAGGAAGAGCTGCGGGCCAAGGGCCAGCGCATTGCCGATGCGCTGGAGCGGGTGGGGCACGTCAAGCTGGACCTGCCCCCCGTCCTGGGGGCGGAGCGTCCCGACCGCTACCGGAACAAGGTGCAGTTTCCGGTGTCCCAGGGGAAACAGGGACTCGCTGTGGGCTACTACCGCCCCCGGAGCCACGACGTGCTGGACGCCCCGGACTGCCCCCTCCAGCCCGAAGCAGTCACCCGGCTGCGGGCCGCCTTCAAGGGCTGGATGGAGGCGCACCGCGTTCCCCCCTACAGCGAGGGGACGGGCAGGGGGCTGATCCGGCACCTCTATGTCCGCGCCAGCAGCCGGGGGGAGAGTCTGGTGTGTGTCGTAGCCAACGGGGACAGTCTCCCCAACGGCAGCGCCTTAACAGACGCCCTGCGGCAGGCGGAGCCGGGGCTGGCCGGAGTGGTCCTCAATACCAACACCCGGGATACCAACGTGATTTTAGGGGACCGGTATGACACCCTCTGGGGCCGGGACTGGCTGGAGGAGGACTTATGCCAGCTGACCTTCCGTCTCTCCGTCCCCTCCTTCTTTCAGATCAACCGGGACCAGACCGAACGGCTCTACCGCACCGCCCTGGACTTCGCCCAGCTCACCGGAAGCGAGACCGTGCTGGACCTGTACTGCGGCATCGGTACCATCTCCCTGGCCCTGGCGAAACAGGCCGGGCGGGTCATCGGGGCGGAGCTCGTCCCCCAGGCCATTGAGGACGCCGGGGAGAACGCCCGGCGCAACGGGATCACAAACGCAGAGTTCTTCTGCGGCGACGCGGGGGCGGTGGCCCGGCGGCTGGCGGAGGAGGGGGTCCGCCCCCAGGTGGTCTGCGTGGACCCGCCCCGGAAGGGGCTGGCCCCGGAGGTCCCCGCCATCCTGGCGGGCATGGCCCCCGACCGGATGGTCTATGTCTCCTGCGACCCCGCCACCCTGGCCCGGGACACAGACCGTTTCCGCGCTTTGGGGTACCGGCCGGTCAAGGCCCAGGGGGTGGATCTGTTCCCCCGCACCGCCCATGTGGAGACGGTTGTGTTGCTACAAAGAGAAAACTCGTAGAAATCCTGCGTTTCCAGCACGTTGCCCGGCATAACGTCTGTTTGTTTCCCCGCCGCGGTCTGCTGATTGTTCCGTTAGCCGGGGTATACTGAGGATGCGTGTATCCAAGTATCAGGATTTCTCCCGAAATGCCATTCTGCCGCAGCTCCAGGTCGATGGCAAGCCCGGTCCAAGGTCAGGCAAAAAAGAAAAGCCTACAAACGGCGCAAACCCGCTTGTAGACTGATCTTTTTGGCGCAGCGGGAGGGATTCGAACCCTCGTGGGATTGCTCCCAAACTGATTTCGAGTCAGCCCCGTTATGACCACTTCGATACCGCTGCACAGCTTATTTAGGATACCAGACATTGGGGAAAAAATCAAGGGGTTTCCGAATCTTTTCCCAGCGGTTCCTGCCAGGGGACGTCCTTGAGCTGCTCTCCGGCCTCCAGCACCTCCACCGCCCCGGCGGTCACATCCAGGACGCGGGCGGCGAAGGTCTGAGCCTTCTCCTCGGGAAGGAGGGCGGAGAGGAGCACATCCGCGCCGTAATCCACACGCTCCACCACGCCGTCAAAGCTGGTCACCTCCCGGCGCATGGACTCGAACTGGGCATAGGTACAGGGGACCTCCATCGCCACCCAGCGGCGGACAACGGAAATGCCGGCGGCATCCAGGGCATCCTTGGCCGACTGGGTGTAGGCCCGGACCAGCCCCCCGGCCCCCAGAAGGACGCCGCCAAAGTACCGGGTGACCACGCAGGCCACGTCGGTCACGTCCTCCCGCTGGAAGACGTTGAGCATGGGCTGACCGGCGGTGCCCTGGGGTTCGCCGTCGTCGGAGTACCGCTCCACGCCCCCCGCCCGGATGCGATAGCACCAGCAGTTGTGGCGGGCGTCGTAGCGCTTCTTTTTGGTCTCCTCAATCCGCGCCCGGGCCTCCTCCTCCGAGCTCACCCGCCACACCTGGCCGATGAACCGGGACCGCTTTTCCACCAGCTCCGTCTCGCTGTGGCCGGTGGGGATGTAATATTCTGTCATGGAGATCACTCCTCCGGAAATACCTTGATTTGCAGCGCCTCACAGATGCGGAAAAACTGCTCCAGCGATGGATTTTTTCTGCCCCGCTCAATTTCGCTCAGGAACGTCTGTGTAATGCCAAGCTGTTCCGCCAGCTTATGCTGGCTCAGTCCAAGGGCTTCCCGCTTCCGTTTCAGGATCAGCCGGTAATTTTCCACGCCATCACCTTCTTCACTCCTATTATAGCTGACAGCTATTAATTTGAAAATGAGAGCTTTTAGCTCTTGACAAATCAAGAGCCATAAGCTATAATAGCCATTGGCTCTATACGGAGGTGACACAAATGCAAGAACCCTGCTGGCTGGAGGAGTTCAAGGACACTTGCCAGGACATTATGGAAGACACGTTCCTTCTGGACGCGGTATCCAAGTACATAGCCAACGACCACTATTTCATGCCTGGGGATCAGCTGGACTGCGCCCTCCTCGTATACTGCCGCCTGTGCGACTATCTGTCCCAGCATGTCACGGAGCTCCACCGCCTGGAAAAACGGTTCGGACCGGATCTCACCATGAAATCCGGCCCTTGACACAAGCAAAGAGTTGTGGTAAACTGAATATATAAAAGGCGCTGCGATAAGCGGTTAGCCTTTGTGCTGGAGTCTAGATGTAAAACCTAGACAGCCGTCACTGGGCCGAGTGGCGGCTGTCCCATTTTACCTTTATCGTTACGGTAAACCCGCAAAGATGAAATGTAATGGTCAGGGGCATTTGCCTCACCTCCTTTAGGGAGGATTTGGCTGACCGCCTATCGTTTTCCCGTGTTTATGCAGCGCCCTGGTCCCCAAGGGGACCAGGGCCTATTTTATCATATCCGGCCGGTTTCTGTCAATCCTCCCAAAACTCCTTACGGGGCTTCCAGCCCTCCACCAGGGGACCCAGCTGGCCGATGACCTTGGGGGTGCAGACCGCCTCCACGTCGATGGTCTCGCCGTAGTCCACCTTCTCCACCTTGGCCTCCAGATAGAGCTTGTCCAGCAGGCCGCCCCTGTCGTAGGGCAGATGGATGGTCACCCGGCGGGCGCCGTTGTCCAGCACCCGGCCGATGGCGGCCAGCAGATCGGGCACCCCCTCCCCGGTTTTGGCGGAGATGGACACCCGGTCCTCCCCGTGGGGGCGGATGTCCCCCGTCCACAGGTCGCACTTGTTGAACACCTCGATGCGGGGGGTCTGCTCGGCCCCCAGCTCGCGGATGAGCTGGTCCACCACCTCCGCCTGCTCCTTCCACTGAGGGCTGGAGGCATCGATGACATGGAGCAGGAGGTCGGCGTACTCCAGCTCCTCCAGGGTGGCCTTGAAGGCCTCCACCAGGTGGTGGGGCAGCTTCCGGATGAAGCCCACCGTGTCGGACAGCAGAACGGTGCAGGTGTCGGAAATTTCCAGCGTCCGGGTGGTGGTGTCTAGGGTGTCGAACAGGCGGTCGTTGGCGGGGATCTCCGCCCCGGTCAGGTGGTTGAGCAGGGTGGATTTCCCCGCGTTGGTGTAGCCCACGATGGCCACCACCGGCACCTCGTTCTTGATCCGCCGCTCCCGCTGGGTGGCCCGCACCCGGCGCACGTCCTTCAGCTCGCTCTCCAGCTTGGCGATCTTACGGCCCAGAATGCGCCGGTCGGATTCCAGCTGAGTTTCGCCGGGGCCTCGGGTACCGATGGCTCCCTCCTGACGCTCCAAATGCTTCCACATGCCCAGCAGACGGGGCAGCAGATACTTGTACTGGGCCAGCTCCACCTGAAGCCGGCCCTCCTTCGTCCTGGCCCGCTGGGCGAAGATGTCCAGGATCAGGGCGGACCGGTCCAGCACGCCCACCTTCAGCTCCTCGGCCAGGTTGCGCTGCTGGGAGGGGGACAGAGGGTTGTCAAAGATGACCATATCGGCGCCGGCGGCCTCCACCAGCGCCTTCACCTCGGCCACCTTGCCCTCGCCGATGAAGGTGCGGGGGTCGGGGCTGTCCTTGGACTGGGTGACCGCTCCCACCGTCTGTCCCCCCGCCGTCTCCAGCAGGGCGGACAGCTCCTCCATAGACTCCTCGTCCGCGTTCTCCTCCCGGCTCAGGCTGAAGGCGCTCAGCCCCACCAGGACGGCCCGGTTAAATTGTGTGTTTCGTTGAATATCCGGCATATTGTTCAAAAATTCTCCGTTTCTTTTGTCAAATTCTCCCGGCTCCACTCCAGCATAGTGTGGAGGAGCGGGGCGAAGCTCTCCCCCAGGGGGGTGAGGGTGTACTCCACCCGGGGCGGCACCTCGCCAAAGACCTCCCGGTGGAGGAAGCCATCCTCCTCCAGCTCCCGGAGCTGCCGGGTCAGGGTGGAGTGGGTGATGCCCTCCAGCCGCCGGCGCAGCTCCCCGAACCGCTGGACCCGGTAGGCGGCCACATACCACAGGATCAGAATCTTCCACTTGCCCCCCAGCACCGACTGGAGCCGGCCCATCGCTTCGCACCGGGCCAGCGTCTCTGGAGCGGTAAATTTGTTGTCGGCCATAGTTCCTTCCCCCCTGTGGTATCAAAAAAGGTACTCATTCCAAAAAAAGACCGTACTTGCGCTCCTGGTTTCGTTGTAGTAAGGTGGTTTCGACGGCGGAGGGCCCCCGCCGGTCCCATCCACGAAAGGAGCGTCTGCAATGCACTTTACCGGCACCATCTGGAGGCCGCCCTATGAGGCCGCCTCCCTGCTCATCCAGGTGACGGCGGGCTGTACCCACCATCGCTGTAAATTCTGCACCCTTTACAACGACCTGCCCTTCCCCTTCCGCATGTCCCCGCTGGAGGAGATCGAGGCCGACCTGCTGGAGGTCCAGACCGCCCTCCACTCCCCGATGGGGAAGCTGACCGCCGCCCTTCAGGGCCGGCCCGTCCAGCCAGGGCCGGACCGGGCCTTTCTCACCGGGGCCAACCCCTTTGTGCTGAAGCCGGACCGCCTGCTGAACATCGCCCGGCTCATCCGCCAATCGGTCCCCACCGTCCAAACCATCGGGTCCTTCGCCCGGATCACCGACGTGGGGCTGAAAACCGATGGAGAGCTGGACCGGCTCCGGGCCGCCGGGTACGACGGCCTGACCCTCGGCGTGGAGACCGGGGACGGCCCCTCCCTGGCCTTCATGGACAAGGGCTATACCCCAGAGGATATTCTCGTCCAGTGCCGGCGGCTGGACCAGGCGGGCATCGGCTACCGCTTCTTCTACCTCACCGGCATCGCCGGGGCGGGGCAGGGGGAGCGTTCCGCTCTGGCCAGCGCGGAGGTCTTCAATCAGCTCCACCCCCAGCTCATCGGCTCCTCCATGCTCACCGTCTACCCCGATTCCCAGCTGTATCAGGAGCTTCAGGCGGGACGCTGGACGGAGGCCGGAGAGCGGGAAAAATATCAGGAGCTGAACACCCTCATCGCCCATTTGGACATCCCCGTCACCTTCGCCGCCCTGGGGGCCTCCAACGCCTACCAGTTTCAGGGGCGGCTCCCGGAGGACCGGGAGGCTCTGCTGTCCGCCCTGGACCGGATCATCCGGCGGGAGCCGGAGGAGCGCCTCCGCACCTACCGGACCACCCTGCCCCATCTGTAGGTCAGTCCTTGGCCAGAACCTCTATGATCTCCCCGATATACAAAGTGTGATAATCCTCCTGGGGATACCACTTTGTTTTGATTTCCTGGGGAATGCAGGCCGGGTCCATGGGCTGGGCGAACCGTTTGCGGCACACCAGCACCAGTTCGGCCTCCTCGAAGTAGGGAGCGCCGCAGGCGGCGGTCTTCACTGTAAAGCCGCACTCCTTTACTTTATCGATGTCCCGGCCGCTTTTGGAGCCGCAGAGCTGTAAAGCCTTTCGGCTTGCCACCCCGAAGAAGGCCAGGGTGAAGTACTCCTCCCGGTCCACAAACTCCTTGGTGTACCGCTGGGGACGGATGTAGCAGGTGGCCGCAGGGGCGCCCCAGATCACGCCCAGTCCGCCCCAGGAGGCGGTCATGGTGTTGCAGCGGTCCGCCGTCCCGGCGGTGATGAGCATCCACCGGTCGCCGATGAGGGAAAAGACGTTTTGGTCCAGGGTTTTGGGGTCGATGTTGCGCATGGCGGTATTCCTCCTAAACTCAATTCACAAAACAGCATATGCGCAAAAAGCCGCACCGATACACGGTGCGGCTTTTGTACACAGGGTCCTTACTTGTCGAAGCCGAACTTCTTGTTGAAGCGGCTGACACGGCCACCGGTGTCCACCATTTTCTGCTTGCCGGTGTAGAAGGGGTGACACTTGGAGCAAACTTCTACGCGGATGTCCTTCTTGGTGGAGCCGGTCTCGATCACATTGCCGCAGGCGCACCGGATGGTGGTCTGTTGATAGTTGGGGTGGAGGCCTTCCTTCATTTTATCTTCACCTCTTTCTCCTCAGGAGGGTATTCTTGTAAACGCAACTGATATCATAGCATAGTTCCAGCAGAAAATCAACCGTTTTTTCAATTTTTTTCTGCCGGACTGCCCTCATCCCGCCAGCATATTTTTGTCCAATACGCCGTCTACATAATCCATCTGCTCCTGCGTCAGGGCGGAGAAGGGCCTCCGGGGCTGGCCCACGGGACAGCCCTGCCGGGCCAGCGCGTGCTTGATGGCCGCTTTGGCGTAGCGCACCGCCTCATCGGTGGAGATGGCCCCCACATGGGCGATCAAATTGGTCCGGCCCGCAAAGGCGGAGGCGGCCTCAAAGACCTCCACCCGCTCCCCCTCGGTGAGCAGGAAGCACTCCCCGCTGCTGCCGCCTACGAAGAAGCCGGCGGCCCCCTCCTTCCAGTTGCGCTCCATCACCCTCTGAAGGGCGGCGCCATCGATCCGGCCGGAGGCGTCATAAGCCGTGATGCTGGCGGAGTAGAGGCCCCCCAGCTGTTCCTTTGTTTTCATACAGTCTCCCCCTATCTCCAAAGTAGTGGAGCCATTATAGCATAGAAACCGCCCCTGTGCAAATTTTCTTCTTGACAAACGGGACCTTTTCCGCTAAAATACCCAACAAGCAAATGCGATGAAGGGGAAAAAGACAGCTTCCTCCCACTCAGAGAGCCGGCGGATGGTGCGAGCCGGTGTGTGGAGCGCTGTGGATAACTGGCCCCCGAGCAGTCCGCCTGAAGGGTCGCAGTAGGGCGGGACGGCCGGTCTCGTTATTGACCAAAGCCTTGTTGGAGGCTGTGAGGGCGAACAGGTAACTGTCCGCCGAACCAGGGTGGTACCGCGTAGAATTCTGCGCCCCTGACTTGAGAAAGTCGGGGGCGTTTTTCTGTTCCCCGAGGGGGAAGGGAGGCCGAAATGCTAAAAAATCGAATGGTAGACCAGCCCTATGGGACCTACAGCGTCTACTCCGCCCTGAAAACGGGGCTGTGCGTCACCTGCCCCCGCTGCGGCGGGATGGGGCTGGTCACGTACCGGGAGGGGCAGTACCGCTTCCAATGCGCTGCCTGCGGCCACGCCCGGGCAAAACAGCTAAGCGGATACCGCTTCCGGGTGCAAAACCTGTGCCAGTCCTGCGGCCGGTACTACAACGTCCCCATCCAGGACCCGCGCCGGCAGACCTTCCCTGTGCTCCGGGTGCCCTGCCCCTACTGCGGCTTTGTGATGCCGGGAAGGGTGGAAAAAACCGGGCAGGTGGTGTGGTACGGCGGGGACGGCGTGCTCTGGAGGGGTCAGGACCCCATTTTCGGCTTTGACCTGTGGTTTCTGACCAGCTTCGACGGCAAACCGGTTTGGGCCCTGAACCGGGAGCACCTGGCCTATCTCATCGGTTACCTAAGCGCCCGCCTGCGGGAAAAGCCGCCGGACAACCCCGGCCTGCGAACTCAGGCCGACATGCTGCCAGCCTTTATGAAAACGGCAAAAAATCGGGAGCGGCTGGTCAGGCGGCTGAGAGAGCTGCAAAAAAAGTGACTGAAATATTGAAGGAGGACACACAATATGAAACCCGGATTTGAAAAGTATATTCCCTTTACCCCCCAGCCCATCAAGGGCCGCACCTGGCCCGACCGGGTCATCACCAAGGCCCCCGTCTGGTGCTCCGTGGACCTGCGGGACGGCAACCAGGCCCTGGTGGACCCCATGAATCTGGCCGAGAAGCTGGAGTACTTCCACACCCTGGTGGACATCGGGGTGAAGGAGATCGAGATCGGCTTCCCCTCCGCCAGCGAGACGGAGTATGAGATCTGCCGGGAGCTCATCGAGGGGGGACACATCCCCGACGACGTGACCATCCAGGTGCTGGTCCAGGCCCGGGAGCACCTGATCAAAAAGACCTTCGAGGCCATCCAGGGGGCTAAGAACGTCATCCTCCACTTCTACAACTCCACCTCCACCCTCCAGCGGAAGGTGGTCTTTCACATGGACACCGACGGCATCACCAAAATCGCCACCGACGCTGCCGATTTGATCTATGAGATGTCCCAGCCCATGATTGAGGCGGGTATGAATCTGCGGTTTGAATACTCCCCGGAATCGTTTATGGGCACCGAGATGGACTACGCCGTGGAGATCTGCCAGGCCGTCCTGGACCACCTCCACGCCACGCCGGAGAACAAGGTCATCCTCAACCTGCCCACCACCGTGGAGAACTGCATGCCCAACCAGTTCGCCGACATGCTGGAATACTTCATCCGCACGCTGCCCGGGCGGGACAGCGCCATCATCTCCCTCCACCCCCACAACGACCGGGGCTGCGGCGTGGCCACCACCGAGATGGGCCTGCTGGCCGGGGCCGACCGGGTGGAGGCCACCCTCTTCGGCAACGGTGAGCGCACCGGCAACGTGGACATGGTCACCCTGGCCATGAACATGTACACCCAGGGGGTGGACCCGGAGCTGAACTTCTCCAACATCAACAAAATTAAAGAGATGTTTGAGCGGTGTACCAAGATGCCGGTGGGCGACCGCCAGCCCTACGCCGGCAAGCTGGTCTTTACCGCCTTCTCCGGCAGCCACCAGGACGCCATCAACAAGGGCGTGCAGTACATGAAGTCCTCCGGGACCGAGTACTGGGAGATCCCCTACCTGCCCATCGACCCCGCCGACGTGGGCCGGGAGTACGAGCCCATCATCCGCATCAACTCCCAGTCGGGCAAAGGGGGGGCCGCCTATATCATGGAGCACGACTTCGGCTTCGACCTGCCCAAGGCCATGCACCCGGAATTTGGACATATCGTCCAGGTGGAGACCGACAAGGTGGGCAAGGAGATCGCCCCGGAGCGGATCAGCCAGCTGTTCCACCAGGAGTATATCGACGTGAAGGAGCCCTACCAGATGCTGAAGCACTCCTTCCACGAGACCATCGACGGGGAGGGGCACTCCCACGTGGCCTTCCAGGGTACTTTGCGGCACACCGACACCGTGTTTGAGGTCTCCGGCCAGGGCAACGGCCCCATCGACGCCTTCTTCAACGCCATCAAGGGGGAGAAGATTGACCGCTTCTCCTTCCTGGACTACTCCTCCCACGCCATTACCGACGGCTCCGATTCCCAGGGCGTGGCCTATATCCTCCTCCAGGACAAGCGCACCGGAAAGCAGTACTGGGGCGTTGGCCTCAGCCACAACATCAACCTGGCCCCCCTCCGGGCCATCCTGGCCGCCATCAACCGGGCCAAGAGAGCATAACATCAACAGCCCCCTGACATAAATGCGTCAGGGGGCTGTATCGTCCTCATCGGAAAGAACCACGATATTGGGTTCCTCGCTGGCAATATACAGTTCCTCGCATTTCCGCTGGGCGGCAATCAACAGATTGACCGCCTCCTCGCTGGCCTTGAACAGGGTCAGATACATCGTTTTATAGTCTGGCATTGAAGTCACCTCTCACCCATTTTAGAACAATTTATTCAAAACGTCAATAGAACAAATCATTCTATCATATGCTGTAACCGGGTGATTACAGTGACACGATACCGTAGGATACGGGATTTGCGAGAGGACCACGATCTGACGCAAACCGAGGTTGGCGCCGCAATCAACGTTCCGCAGCGGACCTATGCCTACTACGAAACCGGACAGCGGATGGTGCCGCCTTGGGTCCTGTGCGCACTGGCTGACTTCTACCAAGTCAGCGTGGACTATATCCTGGAACGCACCGATCAAACATAAGCGCATCCCCGCCTAACCGGACGGGGATGCGTGTATTTATTTGGCTTTCAGCATCCGGCTGGCGTTAAGGATGGCCAGCACAGACACTCCCACGTCGGCAAAGACGGCGGCCCACATGTTGGCGTAGCCCAAGGCGGACAGCACCAGCACCAGCAGCTTCACCCCCAGGGCGAAGACCACGTTCTGCCGCACAATGGATAACGTCTTCCGTGCGATGCGCACCGCCACCGGGAGCTTCAGCAGGTCGTCGTCCATCAGGACGATGTCCGCCGCCTCAATGGCCGCGTCGGAGCCCAACGCCCCCATGGCCACCCCGATATCCGCCCGGGAGAGGACGGGCGCGTCGTTGATGCCGTCCCCCACGAAGACCAGATTCTCCCTGGGACCCTTGTCCCGCAGCAGATCCTCCACCCGCTCCACCTTGCCGGCGGGGAGGAGCTGGGCGTAGAACTGATCCAGCCCCAGCTCCTGAGCCACGGCCTGGGCCGCGCCCTGAGCGTCGCCGGTGAGCATGACGGTCTGCCGCACTCCCGCCGCCTTCAGCTCCGCCACCGCCTGGGCGGAGGTGGCCTTGGGCTGGTCGGCAATGACCAGATGCCCGGCGTATTGGCCGTCCACCGCCACGTGGATGATGGTGCCGGGATGGTCGTGGCCGGCGGGGACGGAAATGTTCTCCCGGTCCATCAGCTTCCCGTTGCCCGCCAGCACCAGACGGCCGTCCACCACCGCCCGGACGCCGTGTCCGGCGATCTCCTCCACATCCACGGCCCGCCCCTGATCCGGGGTTCCGCCCCAAGCGGTTACGATGGACCGGGAGATGGGGTGGGTGGAGCTCTGCTCCGCCAAGGCGGCCAGCTCCAGCAGCTCCTTCTCCTCCATCCCCTCCGGGTGGACGGCTGTGACGGCAAACCGGCCCTGCGTGAGGGTACCCGTCTTGTCAAAGACCACCACGCCCGCCTGGGCCAGGGCCTCCAGGTAGTTGCTCCCCTTCACCAGGATGCCCTGCTTGGAGGCCCCGCCGATCCCGCCGAAAAAGCTGAGAGGGATGGAGATCACCAGGGCGCAGGGGCAGGACACCACCAGGAAGTTCAGGGCCCGGGGCACCCAGGTACCCCACTGGCCGTCCAGCAGCGAGGGGATCACCGCCAGGGCCAGGGCGGCAAAGACCACGATGGGGGTGTAGTACCGGGCGAATTTGGTGATAAAGTGCTCCGCCTGGGCCTTTTTCTCGCTGGAATTCTCCACCAGGTCCAGGATTCGGGTGACGGTAGACTCCCCAAAGGGCTTGCTTACCCGCACATGGAGCAGGCCGGTGAGGTTGACGCAGCCCGAGATCACCTCGTCCCCGGCAGACACGTCCCGGGGCAGGGACTCGCCGGTGAGGGCGGCGGTGTCCAGGGCGGAGGTCCCCTCCAGGACGGTCCCGTCCAGGGGCACCCGCTCCCCCGCCTTGATGACAATCACATCCCCTACAGCCACCTCGTCAGGGTCCACCTGACAGAGCTGGCCGTCCTTTTCTATGTTGGCGTAGTCGGGGCGGATGTCCATCAGGGCCGAGATGGACTGCCGGGACCGGGAGACAGCCACATTCTGGAACAGCTCCCCCACCTGGTAGAACAGCATCACCGCCACCGCCTCGGGGTACTCGCCGATGACCAGCGCCCCGACGGTAGCCACGCACATAAGGAAGTTCTCGTCAAAGACCTGCCCGCCTTTGATGTTGCGGAGGGCCTTCCAAAGCACATCCCAGCCGATGACCAGGTAGGGGACCAGGAACAGCGGCCACTTTGCCAGGGCATACGCCCCACAGCCGTTCTGGTCCTGAACCACACTAAGCAGCGGAATAGGGCCGGGCAGCCAGACAGTGGGCAAAAGCAGGCAGACAACAAACAATACAAAGGCAATGAGGATGCGGTAAAGCATCTTTTTTTGCTTTCGGGTCATTACAAACACCTCTTTATATGGGCTTTTCCAGCACGCCGATGCCCTCAGGCACCCGGCCTGGAATGACCTCCACAGTTACCGGGACCAGGTTCAGGCTCTCCAGCAGCATCCGGTAGGTCTCCGGGGTGAAGGCGTGTTCGTAGTGAAAGCCTGCGCCCTGGTAAATTTTAATCATGGTCCCGTAGGCCGTCCCCACCCGCCCCTGGAGGTAGGTGGGCAGAATCAGCCGCCCGCCGGGGGCGGTGACCCGCCACAGCTCCCGCACCGCCTTCTCTGGCTGAGAGAGCAGGTGAAGGACGTTGGCGGCAATCACCGCTTCGAAGCTGCCGTCCGGGTCGGACAGGGCGGTCACGTCCCGCTGGGCGAAGCGGATGTTGGTTACCTTCCGCCGGGCCGCCTTCTTCCGGGCCTGCTTCAGCATGGCCTGGGACTGGTCGGTACACAGCACCGTTCCGGCCCGTTTTGCCGCCGCCAGGGAGAATTCCCCCGTCCCGGCGGCGCAGTCCAGAACCCTGGCCCCGGCTGGAACCAGCTGGGCCGTCCGGGCGGCCGCCGCAGTATTGACCGCCCGGTTGCTCCGCTCCACCAGGTCGTACAGCCAGGCCACCCGGTCCCAGAAGGTGCTCACAGCACGATTTCGCAGTCGGGCTCCACCTTTTTGCAGGTCTTCACCACCTGCTTCATGATGTCGTCAAACTGGGCGCTGTCCGCGTCGATGGTCATTTTCTGGGTCATGAAGGAGACGGAGGCGTCCGCCACGCCGGGCAGCTTTTTGATGGCGGTCTCCATTTTGGCGGCGCAGTTGGCGCAGTCCAGGTCGATGAGCTTAAAGGTCTTTTTCATGGGAATACATCCTTTCTGTTACTCTAAAATATGTTCCATACCCTGAGCCAGGATATGAATGACGTGGTCGTCGGCCAGGGAGTAGTACACTGTTTTGCCCTCCCGGCGGAATTTTACCAGCTTGCTGTTTTTCAGCACCCGCAGCTGGTGGGATACGGCGGACTGGGTGACCTCCATCAGCTTGGCGATGTCGCACACGCACAGCTCCGACTCCAGCAGGGCGTAGAGAATCTTGACCCGGGTACTGTCCCCAAAGATCTTGAACAGCTCCGCCAGGTCGTATAGCTGCTCGTCGGGGGGCAGCTGGGCGCGGACCTTCTCCACGGCGTCCAGGTGGACGCACTCCTCCTCGCAGTGAGGGATGGCTTTCCCTTCCATAGCGTTCTCCTTTCAACATATGAGCACTTGTTCATGTGTTGGCATTATCATACTACACAGCCCCCCCCTTTGTCAAGGGGGACCGGGAATTTTTTTCGGCGCCCTTGCCAGCATGGGAGAAAGACAGTATAATATTCCTGCCGCAAATTTTTTTCTCCCAGCCGGGAACCTTTTTCCGCGCTCTGCGTCAAAGCTCTCAGAACCCAAAACCGGGTCAAAACATAACCCCAACAGAAAAGGAGTTTACTTATCATGAAACGACGCATCCTAGCTATGGCCCTGGCCAGCGCCCTGGCCCTGTCCCTTGCCGCCTGCGGCGGCGGAAACGGCGGCGGCAGCGCCTCCTCCACCCCCGGCGGAAGCTCTTCCGTCAGCTCCAGCCAGCCGGACGGCTCCGCGCCCGACGGCTCCAATCCGGACGTTTCCAGCCCGGACGGCTCCCAGCCCGACGCCTCCGCCCCCGACGGCAGCGCCAGCGGCTCCGCCGGCGGCAGCGCCTCCTCGGCGGAGGGCTTGAAGGTCACCCTTACCCTCAACCGCACCAACATCGAGCTGAATAAGGCCGGGGCCACCTTCCGCCTGCGCTATACCGCCGAGCCCGACACCGACGGCATTCCCACCTTCACCTCCAGCGACACCAAGGTGGCCACCATCGACGAGAGCGGCAATATCAAGGCCGTGGCCCCCGGCAAGGCCACCATCACCGTGGAATACGACGGCGCCAAGGCCACCTGCGCCGTCACCTGCGACTGGAAGGAAGAGACCAAGCCTGAGCAGAAGCCCGACCCCAAGCCTGAGCAGAAGCCTGACCCCAAGCCTGAGCAGAAGCCCGACGGCAGCGGCAGCGGTTCCTCCTCCGGCTCCGGCGATTCCAGCACCCCCTCCACCAACGTGGACCTGTCCGCCTTCTACAGCACCATCACCGGCAAGTATGAATTCGGCTTCCTGGAGCTGGCCGACAGTTCCATTCTGGACAATGTCTACCCCGGCCTGTCCGGCATCAGCGCCGAGCAAATGCTGGTCTATGTCTGCATGATCTCCATGAACAACGGCGAGTTCGGTCTGGTCCAGGTGAAGGACAGCAAGGATGTAGACGCGGTCAAGGCCGCCTTCCAGTCCCGGATCGACTACATGGTGGGTGACGGCAACGGCCCCGGTGGCGCGCAGTACCCTATGGCTATGGACCAGTGGGAGAATAACTCCCGTATTGTCTCCAACGGCAACTATGTGATGATGGTGGTTCACGAGAACTGCGACGATATCGTCAATGAATTTAATGCTCTGTTTTAAGGTATCCTGAAAAAGGGCCGCCGCCCTCGGCGGCCCTTTTCGCCTGTAGGGCGCGACGACCCCGGCGCGCCGTCAAACCCGGTTCGCCCCCTGAGAATGGCGGGCCGAGGTCGTCCCGCCCCACAAGGGCTTCCATAAAATACTCCGTGAGGTGTCCGCTATGGTCTTTTCCACCCCCATTTTCATGTTTTACTTTCTGGTCCTCACCCTTTTCCTGTACTATATCGTTCCCCGCGGGGGGCGCAATGTGGTGCTGCTGTGCGCCTCCCTGTTCTTCTACTGGTGGGGGGAGCGGGCCTATGTTGCGATCATGTTCCTGTCCACCGCCATCGACTACACCCACGGCCTGCTGGTGGAGCGGTGCAAAGCAAGGGGGAACGACCGGGGCGCAAAAATGGCGGTGGCCTCCTCCATCGTGTTCAACCTGGCCCTGCTGTGCTTCTTCAAGTACTGGGACTTCATCGCCGGAACCCTCCAGTCCGCCGGCCTGACCTTTATGCCGGTGCTGAACATCCATCTGCCCATCGGCATCTCCTTCTACACCTTCCAGACCATGAGCTACACCATCGACGTCTACCGGGGGGACGCCCGGGCCCAGCGGAGCATCCTCAACTTCGGCGCCTTCGTCACCCTCTTCCCCCAGCTCATCGCCGGTCCCATCATCAAGTACAAGGACCTGGGGGACCAGATTGACGAAAGAACCTGCTCCACTGAAAGGTTCGCCTCCGGGGTGCAGATTCTCATGGTGGGCCTGGGAAAGAAGCTGCTCATCGCCAACAACGTGGGGATGCTTTGGGACAGCTGCAAGGCCATGGCCCCATCCGAGCTGACGGTGGCCGGGGCCTGGCTGGGGGTGCTGGCCTTCACCTTCCAGATCTATTTCGACTTCTCCGGCTACTCCGACATGGCCACCGGCCTGGGACGGATGCTGGGCTTTGAGTTCCTGCCCAACTTCAACTACCCCTATATCTCCAAAAGCATCACCGAGTTCTGGCGGCGGTGGCACATCTCCCTGTCCACCTGGTTCCGGGAGTACCTGTATATTCCCCTGGGGGGCAACCGGTGTTCCAAGCCCCGGTGGATGTTCAACCTGCTTGTGGTGTGGGCGGCCACCGGTATCTGGCACGGGGCCAGCTGGAATTTTCTGCTGTGGGGGCTGTACTTCTTCGTACTGCTGATGGTGGAAAAGTTCTTCCTGCTCAAGCCCCTGGAGAAGGCCCCCGCCCTGGCGGGCCATGTGTACACCATGTTCTTCGTCATGGTCAGCTGGGCCATCTTTGCGCTGGAGGATTTTGCCCAGCTGGGCGCTTACCTGAAGGTCATGTTTGGCCTGTCCGGCGCGGCCCTGCTGGATCAAAGGTTTTTCTACTACCTCACCAGCTATCTGCCCATCCTGTTTGTGGCGGCGCTGGCCTCCACCCCCCTGGGACGGACCGCCTACCGCAGTCTAAGTCTCAGGAAGCAGCAGGCGCTGTGTACCGTCCTGATCGCGGCGGGACTGATCGTCTGCACCGCCTATCTGGTGGACGGCACCTACAACCCCTTCCTGTATTCCAACTTCTGAGGAGGTGCGGACATGACAAAAAAATACAGTATCTTTCTCACCGTCCTGTTCTGCGCCTTCATCGGGTGCATGTCCGTGGTCAGCCTGCTGCTGCCGGATGTGAACTTTTCCCCTCTGGAAAACCGCTACCTTCAAAAGCCCCCCAAGCTGACGGCGGAAAACCTGAGCAGCGGCAGGTTTATGGAGGATGCGGAGGACTACGTCTCCGACCACATTGTGGGCCGGGATTTTTGGGTGGCCGCCAAAGCCTGGAGCGAGCGGCTCAGCGGCAAACAGGAGAACAACGGGGTCTATTTCGGGAAACAGGACACCCTCATCAACCGGGTGGACACCCCAGACCCGGCCAAGCTGGACCGGGATATGGGGTATCTGGACGCCCTGGTAGGCAACGTGTCCGTGCCGGTGTATTTTGGACTGATCCCCTCGGCGGCGGAGATCTGGTCCAGCCGGCTTCCCGCCGGCGCGCCCACGGCGGACGAGAAAGGGATCATCGACGCCCTCTACTTCTCCACCGGGGCCTCCACCATCGACCTGTACAGCGCGCTGGAGGCCCACAGCGCCGAGGACATCTACTACCGCACCGACCACCACTGGACCAGCCTCGGGGCCTTCTACGGGGCCAACGCCATCTTTGGGGCCATGGGCCTGGAACCCATCCGCCTGGAGGACTACCAGAAAACCACCGTCACCGACCAATTCTACGGCACCCTCTTTTCCTCCTCCGGGGTGCGCTGGCTGCCCCCCGACTCCATCGACACCTACGTCCCCGGCCAGGGGATCAAGGTGACCTCCTGGTTCAAGGGAACGCCGGAGCCGGGCAGCCTCTATATGGACAGCTATCTGGAGGTAAAGGACAAATACTCCTATTTCCTGGGCGGCCGTCAGCCACTGTGCGTGGTGGAAAAGGAGGGCAGCGCTGGCCCCAAGGTGCTCCTCGTCCGGGACTCCTACTCCGATTCTCTGACCCCCTTCCTCACCGAGCGTTGTTCCGAACTCCACCTCATCGACCCCCGGGACAACCTGAGCAGCATCAAGGGCTATGTGGAGGAGCACAACATCGACGCTGTCCTTGTGCTGTACTCCTTCGCCAACTTCTCCACCGACGAGAACTTGGTCCTGCTGGCCCACTAACAAAAAGCTCCCTTCCGTACTGGAAGGGAGCTTTGCTTGTCAATAGGGTCAGTCGTCCCACTCGTACTCCAAAATGGCTCCGGTGGTCCCGTCGATGGTGTACTCATACTCCATGCGGCCCGACTCAAACTCCACCTCATACTCCAGACGGCCGTCGTCCCAGTCCTGCTCCACCTTCATCTTGGTGGTCTGGCTCTCGCTCACGCCTGCGTGACTGAGCGCGGCGGCCTTGGCGGCATCCCGGCCGATGTCAGCGGAGGGGGCAGTATTCCCGCCTGTCACCGTCCCGTTATGGTGAGGGTCACTGTGGTGGCCGGCGCTGCTGTTCCCGTGGTGGTCGATTTCGCACTTCAAAACGGCGCCGGTGTGGCCATCCACGGTACAATCATACTCGGTGACGCCGCACCAGAACTCCATCTCATACTCCAGCCGGCCGTCGTCCCACTCCCGCTCAACCTTCCAGTTGGTCACGTCGCTCTCAGACAGACCCGCATTGTCCAGGGCGGACCGCTTGGCGGCCTCCTGACCTATGTCCGCCTCAGAGGACGCCGCCGGGGAAGGCTGCTGCGCGCCGGACGGCGAAGACGGCTGCGTATTGGACGGCGAAGTATCCGCCGGTGCGGGCGCATCGGTTCCTGTGCCGGAGGGATTGGATGGCTGTCTGTCCCCACTTGAGGCGTAGCTCAACACATCCTTAGGCCCACTGAGTACCTCCCCCGTAAAGGCGTCTACCTTATAATCGAACTCGCCGAAAGCGGTTTTCAGCTCCACGTCGTAGTGGGGCGGGATGTCGTCCAGCTCCGGGTCCACATCTACGACCGCTGAACTGATGGCCACTGTCCCAGCGTACTCCTCCACAGCCAGAGCGGCGGCAGCCTTGCCGATGGGGATACGCTTCTCCCCCGCCTTCAGCAGGTCGTTCAGCTCCTCCACCGACAGGGCGGCCAGCTGGTCGAAGGCAGCGGCATCCACGCCATTCCTCTCAATCACCTTCTGCACCAACGCAGCCTTTCCCACAGAGATACCGCTGTTGAAATTGGAGTACTCCGTCCCGGCATCTGTTGTGAGTACCTGACTGAACACGTCGGTGCCCGGGGCCTGAGTCTTGAGGACCCCGTCCACCGAGGCCACCAGCTCCGCCTGGAGCCGGGCCGCCCGGTCCTGGTCGTTGTCCTCCACCGAGATGAGGATGGCGGAGGAGATGCTGTCCAGATAGCCCTCCCGCACCAGCGCCCCTACGATAGCGTTCACCGCCACGTCCAGCTTGGTGCCCTTCAGGTCGGCTCCGCCGTCCATATCGAAGAGGACCGCCGCCGCCTCGGTGTTCAAGGCGGTGCAGGAGATCACCCGCTCGTTCCGGTTCACCCTCAGCTCGATGCTGGGGTTCACGTCCAGCGACACCACCGACGCCACAGCATAGCTCTGGTGGTAGACCAGCCCGCCGCCCCCCGCACCCAGCAGCACCAGCGCCGCGCAGGCTGCGGCCAGCCAGCGGGACCGCCGCCTTTTGGGCTTCACCTCGGTAACGTCCACGTCTATGATGTTCGAATGTTCTTGCAGCGCGTTCAATTTCATCACACTCCCGTTTTGCGCACCGCAGCGGGAGAGGATCACGTCCAAATCGTCAGGGGCAGTCCGCTCCATTGCGGCGGCCAGCCTCCGCTCCAGATCCCGGTCTGTCATTGGCCGTTCTCTCCTTTCATCAGGCTGTGCAGTTTTTTCAGCCCGCGGTGGTATTTTGACAGGACGGTGGACAGCGGCAGCTCCAGCAGGGCGGCGGTCTCCCGGTGCTTCAGGCCGGACACGGCGTGGAGCAGGATGATCTGCCGCTCCTCCCCGCTCAGCCTGGACAGCGCCTGCTGAAGCAGCGCCCGGTCCTCGGCGGATACGTCGGGCGGGGCGGCGGGGATCGCCTCCCACGCCTCCTCGTCCAGCCCCACCTGGCGCCCGCTCTGGCGCAGACGGGTCCGGGCCAGGTTCCGGGTGATGGTGAGCAGCCAGGCCATGGGCGAGCCCTGGGACCGGTAGCCGGGGGCGCTCTCCCACACCCGGACAAAGACATCCTGGGCCGTATCCTGGGCCTCCTGCGTATGATGGAGCAGGGACAGCGCCAAACCGTACACCCCAGTCCGGGTCAGGCTGTACAGGCGGGCAAAGGCCTCCCGGTCTCCCTGGCCCACCCGGAGCAACAGCTGGTCCAGCTCCCGGCGGCGGCGCTCATCCTCTTCTTCCGTTATCTGAACGCTCAAGGCAGCCAGCATGATCCATTTCTCCTGTCATAACAGGAACGCGCGAACCAAACCTTTTATCGCACGCTCTGAAAATTTTTTTCATATTTATTATATTGCCCTTCTTTTCGGAAAGCAAGAAAAAAATCCGCTGCCTCATCACCTGAGGCAGCGGCAGCAGGGGAGCGCAGATCTCTAACCCTCCGGGTGGATGCCGGCCATGACCAGCCGCTCCCGCAGGAGGGGGCCCAGCAGGGCGGCGGCCGCCATTTTAGCCAGGTCCAGCGGGATAAACGGAAGCACACACCATTTCATGGCGAAGGCCAGGCCGTTGCCGGACAGGAACATGTACCAGGCCGTGCCGAAGGCATAGAGCACCCCAGTGGCCCCCGCCATGCCCAGAAGCTGGACGATACGGTTTTTAGGGGCCACGCGGATAGCCAGGCCGGTCAGCGCCGTCATCGGGATGTAGCCCAGAATATAGCCCCCCGTGGGACTCATCAGCACGCCAAGACCGGCCTGAAACTTGCTGAACACCGGCATGCCCACCATGCCCAGCAGGATATAGACCAGCGCAGCTGCAGAGGCCCCCTTCCACCCCAGGATATAGGGGGAGAAATACAGCGCCAGCGTACACAGGGTGATGGAAACCGGTCCAACGGGGATCGCAAAGGGGCTGACGGCCGCAATCAGCGCCGCCATCACGGCGGTCATCGCCAACGTGTACACATTGCTTCTTGTTCGGGCTTCCATCGGTCCCACCTGTCTTCCTCGAAAAATTGTAAGCTGATTTTTAATTCAGTATACAATACTTTGGTCCTCTTGTCAACCGTATTGCTAAAACGTTTCCCGTTTGACGACGCCAGCCGAAAATTTTCAGGAAATCTTAATCTTTCCTTCAAACCATTTTAGAGTTACCATGGTACTATCTTTCTTGTACTCGAAATACATGTAAAGCGGCCATTTGCTTTGCGCCGGCGGACCCGTCCGCCAGATCTCGGAAGGGAGCGATATTCCATGGCGGAACGTACGATTTATATTTTGCTCACCCGGTCGGGGACCTGGTTTTCCCGGCTGATCCACCTGGCCACACAGGACCGCTACACCCACGCCTCCATTGGCCTGGACGGTCCCGACGGTCCCTTTTACAGCTTCGCCCGGAAGTACCGCTACCTGGCCCTGCCCGCCGGACTGGTGGAGGAGCAGGTCACGGTCTACCGCCGCGCGGTCCCCTGCTGCCTGTACGAGCTGAAGGTGAGCGAGGAGACCTACTTCCGCCTGCGCCAGCGGCTGCGCTCCATGTACCTCCAGCGGGAGATCTACCACTACAGCGTGCTGGGCGTGTTCGCCTGCTGGTTCAACCTGTCCCTGCAGCGGCAGCACCACTACTTCTGCTCCCAGTTTGTGGCCGGCCTGCTGGAGGACTGCGGCGCAGTGGCGCTGCCCAAGCCCCCCACTCTGCTGCGTCCGTCGGATTTCTGCCGGGTCAAGGGCCTGCGGCCCGTCCACCAGGGGGCGCTGGAGGGCATTTTGTCCCAGCCGGCGGCCTGAAAAATTTTTTCCGTTTTTCCAATTTAGGGGTTGACTTTGGCCGCAGTTCTGCTATAATACCATTTGTCGCTGCGAGTGTAGCTCATCTGGTAGAGCGCCACCTTGCCAAGGTGGAGGTAGCGAGTTCGAGCCTCGTCACTCGCTCCAGAGACTAAGAACGGACTGTTTTTACAGTCCGTTCTTTCCTTTTTCAATGAAAATCAGGGGGCACAACCCCCTGATTTTATTCCTGATCCAGCTTGATGGTCTTGATGAGCGCCGGGATCATCTGCTTCTTCCGGCTGACCACGCCGGGCAGGGTGGCCACGCCGTCCACAATCTCCACGTCGAAGGTCTTGGTGATCAGCTCCTCCGCGCCGGCCCCAGCCATGAGCAGCTCGGTGCTGGAATTGCGCACATCTGTGAACATATAGAAAATGTAGTCCAGTCCCTGCTTCTCCAGCGCCTGGGGCAGGTAGGGTCCCACCAGGCCCTGGGCCGCTTTCCGGTTCTTCTCCATCATATAGCTCCCCTGGCCCACGCCAAAGCGGACATCCCCGCTGGTGAAGATCTTATAGTCCCCGCTGAAGACCTCCGCCGCCGTCTTGCCCGTCACATCGCCGCCGTGGGTAAACATATCGTCGGCATAGGTCTCTAAATCCACACCGGCCAGCTCCGCCAGCTTCCGGGCGGCCCGCTCGTCGGCGGGCGTGCAGGTGGGACTGCGGAACATCAGCGTGTCGGACAGGATCGCGGACAGCATCAGGCCCGCCATGGTGGGGTTGATCTCCACGTCATATTCCAGATACATCTGGTAGACGATGGTACACGTGCAGCCCACAGGGACGTTGCGGAAATAGACCGGACCGTCCGTCTCCATAGCGCCAATGCGGTGGTGGTCGATGATCTCCAGCACCTCGGCCTCGTCGATGCCCTCGGCAGCCTGGCTCTTCTCGTTGTGGTCCACCAGGATCAGCTGCTTCTTGTGCAGATTCAGCAGATTCCGGCGGGAGACCACGCCGATGTACCGGCCGTCGTCATCCAGCACCGGGAAGTAACGGAAGCGGACCGAGGCCATCACCCGGGTCGCCTCCTCCACCGGGGTGTGGAGACCGAAGGTGAGCAGCTTGCCCGAGGTCATGTAATGGCGGATGGGGGCGGCCTGGCTGAGGATCTGGCCGGTAATATACGTGTTGTTGGGGGTGCTGATGACGATGCACCCCTTTTCCTCGGCCAGCATCTGCATGGTGCGGGAGAGCTTGCTGCTGGAACCGACGATCATACAGGCGGCGTCCATCTCCAGCGCGGCCAGCTGGCTCTCCGCCCGGTTGCTCACGATGACGATATCCCCCGGCGAGATGGACCGCTCGATCAGCTCGGCGCTGCCGGCGCCGATGACGACCCGGCCCTCCACCCGCTTGCCGGTGATGTCCCCCACCAGAACGGTCCCGTCCAGAATGTCCAGCAGGTTCTGATAGCTGGTGCCGGCCTGCTCCAGGGTGTGAGGGTCCACGCCATTCATGTTGGCTGTGGCCACGTCCTTGACGGTGATGACCCCCTGCAGAACCTGATTCTCATCCACGATGCACAGCGTGTCCAGCTCCTGGTCCCGCATGGTCATCCAGGCCCGGCGCAGGCTGGTCTCCCCGTCCACCCCGGCGGCGGGACGGATGTCCACATCCCGGATGTGGGGGCTGACGTCGGTATACAGCTGGGGCACCGGGACCTTGAAGTAGTTCAGGACAAACTCGGTCTCCCGGTTGAGCAGTCCGGCCCGGCAGGGCTTGCAGGGGTGCTCCGGGTCGATCAGATTTTTCAGATTGCTGTAGGTGATGGCGGCGCAGATGGAGTCGGTATCCGGATTGCGGTGGCCGATCACCTTGATCTTTTTTTCCATGATATCCTCCCTTTTCCGCCGGACAGTCCAGCGGACCCGATCAGTTCGCTGTCCCCATCATATCACGCCGGCCCGCCTTTCGCAAGAAAAATCCGACTCTCCCTGCAGCCACTCCACCTCCAGCGCCTCGCCATCCTCCGGCGGGCCGCTCCGGACAGGGTGCGCCGTAAGATGTCCGTTCCTCTCCCGGTCCAGCAGCAGGCGGTCCAGGTCCACCGGCCCGCCCTGGAAGACGGACCGGCGGTCCACGATCTGAAGGCGGCCGTCCAGCTTCAGCACCTCCATGCTGGAGCACTCCAGCAGGTAGATCCTCCGGTTGGGGTCCAGATAGTGGACCAGCTCCGCCATATGGGGCTGTGCCTTCAGCTCCTGCAGGATGCTCTCCTGATCTAAGCTCTCCTCCAGCCGGTAGGGAATGTACTCAGCGATTTCCCCCTGATTGCCAACCGGTTCCTTTCAGACCTGAGGCAGAAGAAAATGATAGCTCCTCTGCTTCTCGCTCATTGGTGTGTCCTCCTTGCCGCTTTATCGTAACAGAAGGATACCAAACCGGAGCGGGCAAATTTTACGAGCGGTAGGTGTTCAGCGCCGCCTCCAGCTCCTGGGCGATCTCCTGGCGCAGGCTCTCCGGCTCCAGCACCTCCACGCTGCCGATGTACTGCAGGGCAAACAGCTTCGCCCCCGCCGGAGCCACCGACATGGACGCCTCCACCATTTGTCCGGGCCGGGGCGTGTACTCAGGCGCGTTAGCCAGGTAGTAACGCCGGGGACAGTTGTTCCGCTCTGCGGCCTTTTCCCCCCCTCCAGGGTCAGGCCGTCCTGAGCCAGCACCGCTCTTCCTCCCCCGCCCGCCGTTTTGACGGCCTGCAGCGCAATAATTCCGTTTCAGTGTAGCACAATTTCCAGCGAAAGGCAATCAAAACCGCCCGGAGCCCCCCCGACGGGACCGCTCCGGGCGGCAGGGTCAAAACCCAATGGAACGCCTCTCCTTCCCCGGCTGGGCCAGCAGCCGCTTCGACGCCTCCTCCAGGTCCGCCAGGACCAGCGCCTCCTCCAGGTCCGCCAGGACCAGCGCCTCCTCCAGGTCCGCCAGGACCAGCGCCTCCTCCTGTCCCTCCAGAACCCGCAGAGCCATCTCCTCCACTGCGCCCTGATACAGGCGGCGGGCCTCACGGCCGTTGCCGAACCGTTCGCCCTTCCGCTGGCGCAGCTCCGCAAAGAAGGCATCGCACAACTCCCGGGTCCCCTCCGGCAGGGCATAGCCCTCCCGGCGGGCAAAGCCCTGGAAAATGTCCCACAGAATGCCGTCGTCATAGCCTGGAAAGTCCAGCACCTGGGCCACGCGGCTGGACAGACCGGGGTTGGAGGCCAGGAGCCGCTCCATCTCCCCCGGATAGGTGGCGAAAATAACGGTCGTCTCCGGCTCCAGCTCCATGTGGCGTACCAGGGCGTTCACCGCCTCCGCGGCGTAGATGTCCTGCCCGTCGTCCAGCAGGGCCCCCGCCTCGTCGATAAACAGCACGCCGCCCTTGGCCCGCTGGAACAGCTCCGCCACCATGGGGGAGGTCTGGCCCAGATAGGACCCGATGAGCTGCTCCCGGCCCGCCTCCACAAAGCGTCCAGTCCCCCGGCCCTCCTCCCGCAGAATCCGGGCCGCCAGCCGGGCGGTGACGCTCTTGCCCGTCCCCGGCGGGCCGGAGAAGGCCATGTTCCGGCACGCCGGCTCCACCTTCAGCCCCCGCTGGCGGCGGTGATCCTCCAGGGCGGCGGCGGCCAGGCGGCGGCGGAGGGTCTGCTTGACCTCCTCCAGCCCGACCATCTCAGACAGGTCCCTCCAGCCCGGTGTTCTCCCAAAAGCTGTCCTCGCTCCTCTCCTTCTCCCGCTGCCTTCCCCGCTCGGTCTGCTGGGGGTCAAAGGAGATGTCTGTCAGCAGCTCCTTAAACTGGGGAAAATCGTCGCTGACCAGGATACGCAGTACCGCAGTGCTGTCGGTGATCAAATGGAACAAAAATTCCAGATGGGGCTGGCCTGCCAGGGCCTTGCGGCACACCGCCAGCATGTTGGTGATGGCCTTCCCGGTCCGCTGGTATGCCTCCATCCGGGGGGCGCGGACCTGATCCCGAAACTGCGTCTTGATCTGCTCCCAGCCGGCCAGGGAGTTCACCTCTCCCATCGCCAGCCCCCGCAGGAAGCTCTGAGCGGGGCGGTCCTCCACCGATCCGCTCCGGGCAATCAGCTCCTCGCTCAGGCATCCGGCCAGCGCCGGGTCCTCCTTCATCTGCTGGGACAGGCCGGCCAGCACCCCGTGGACCACCCCGGCGGTGTCATCCAGGCAGACGGCCTCCTCCGCCATGGTCTGTACCCGGCGCAGCAGCGCGGACACCAGCGACCAGCTGCGCTGGAAGTTCATCTGCTTGATGGCGGCCAGCGCCTTGGGGGACCCCTCCAGCACCAGCTGGATGACGCCGGAGGCAATGACCGAGGCGTACTGGGTGTAGTAGCTGAAAAAGCTCCGGGCCGCCTCCCCCGCCTGAATGTACTGGGCCATCAGAGCCAGGTCTGGCTGCTGGCCCGACTCCTCCAGGCGGGTCAGCATAATGGACAGGTCCTCCCAGCCCCGGGCGGTCACCAGGGCGGTACCATCCTCCTCCCGCTGGCAGATGTAGAAGTGCTCCTTGTGGTTGTCCAGGTAGGACAGCACCACCGGATGGATGTCCCGCGTTTTGGCATAGGCCCGCCAGGCGGGGTAGTCCGGGACGATGTGGACCAGCCGCATCCGGTCGGCGGTGACCGGGTCCAGGGCGGAGGCCGCCCGGTTGTACTCCGTGGGGTTGCCCGCCAGCACCAGCATCCACCCGTCCGGGATGGCGTGGGGACCGAAGGACTTGTCCTGCAGCAGCTGGAGCATGATGGGCCGCAGAGACTCGGAGGCGCAGTTGAACTCATCCAGGAAGAGGATGCCCTCCTGCAGGCTGGTCTCCTCCATGGTGCGGTAGATCTGGGCGATGATTTCGCTCATGGTGTACTCGGTCATGGACACGGTGCGCCCCTCCATGGTCCCCTGGATCAGCCTCGGCAGGCCGATGATAGACTGCCGGGTGTGGTGGGTGATGGAGTAGGACAGAAAGGCCAGCCCCTTGTCCTGAGCCACCTGGCGGACGATCTCCGTCTTGCCCACCCCCGCCGGACCCATCAGGCACACGGGCCTGGCCCGGCGGCGTTCCATGCGGTAGCGCCGCCGCCTGGAGGCAGAAGTCCAGCCCGACCCGTCCCGAGTCCGCCAAGCTCCAGCAGTTCAGCAGGCGCTTGGTCAATGTCACATCCAGCTCCGGCTCCTGAAGCAGCCGCTCCACACTGTGGTGCGCACAGCCCTCCATGGCGGCCTCAAGCGGGGACCTGCCCGAGCCGAGCCGGTTGACATTGCCTCCCCGGCTGAGCAGGATGTCCAGAATGTCCACCCGGTTCCGGCCGGCGGCCCTCTCCACCAGACCGCCATCCGCATCCTCCTTCCCCTGGCTCAACACCCACTCCACTGCCTGCATCAGCCGGTCCATCTAGCTCTCCGGCTCGATCCGCAATTCACCGAGCTGCTCAGAGTCTGTAGAGAGTACAGCAACCCCGCCCATCATACCAGTTCCTCTCCGTTATTCATCATCGCCCGCAGATCAGAGCGGGGCATCTTCGATTCTTTCCGTCCGCACAGCCTCTGGACTGTCACTCCGCCGTACAGCTCCAGCAGAAGGCAGCACTCCTCCTGTTCCGCCACATGGGCGCAGTCCAGAGGGGCGACGGGAAACATCCCTATCCCATCCACCCGCGACAGCCAGTTCCCCCCTGTGGTGCAGTCCAGGCCGTTCGGATCGGCGCCCAGTTCCAGCAGGGCCTCCAGGCAGCGTATCGAACCCATCTCCGCGCGCCACTTCAGATAGGCCTGGACCATCTTCGGGTCCTCCGCCGCCAGAATTGCCGCCGCCTTGGGGCTCTCCAGCATCTGGCGGCACTGGCTCTCCAGGTCGCCCCGGGCATGCAGGCAGATGAACCATGCTCTCAGCACCGCCATGGCCAGCCCGCTCAAGCCGCCCTCCGGAGCCTCCCCAATCACCGTCATGCGCTCCAGAATGGCCATCAGGCAGTTGAACGATAGCAATGGAAAGACCTGACACCGGTCGACCGACCGATGGACCCGCGGATGGGAAAGCACCCTCTGGAGCGATCCATCCTTACCGCTTTTTTTGCCGGTGCTGTTCATCAGATCCAGCACAACCTGGCTCATCAGATACTCGGGGATGAGGGGCAGGGCGTTCCAGGCCCAAGCTGCTCCTGGTCCCCATCAGGTCTGCCCGGCTTCCTGCACAAAATGGGAGGCAATGGACAGATTGAACCACTCCGGATGCCTCTCCAGGCAGGGCAGAAACAGGGGACTGTTCCTGTTTCCGAAGTCACCGGGGGTCAGCAGCTCTGCCAGCTCTATGCCGTACTTGCGGCACACGATCTCCTCCACGGCCTGACGTTGCGCCTCATCCCCCGGCAGAGGCCCCCAGCTCAGGGCCTTGCGGGCAAACCGGGAGATGTCCTCCGCCCTCACCGGCAGCAGGCGTTCCACGCAGCGTATGGCGCCGCACCAGATGGCCGCACTCAGCGGCTCACTGTTACGCCTGATATCGTAGGGATATACCTCCTCCTTCTGATGGACATAGCCAATGGGTTCCATCCACACGATATCCAGATCCATCTGATACAATGATCTGGCGATCTCCTGGTACCAATCTCTCTGGCCATCTGGCTCTCCGGCGGAGAGGGGCTGGCCCACGTCCCAGAAAGATAGATGGTATCCCCGCCCGATCAGCTTGATCACCGCCGCCAGATCGTCCAGCGCCGCCGGCGCCAAGGGGAAGCGCAGGGCTCTGCCCCACGCCGAGGTGATGATCCACCAGCCCTTGGGGGGCAGGGCGGTCAGACCAGCGATGTGCTCATCCACGCCCGCCACCTGGAAAAGTGCCGCGAGACCCTCACCGGTCTGCTAGCCGAACGCACCGGGCAATCCCGGGAAAAGCTGGCCGCCGGCATGGAGCGGGACTGCTTCCTGGACGCTCAGGAGGCGCTGGACTACGGCCTGGTGGACCAGGTTCTGTAGCAAAGGAGGATTCTATGGACTATCAGGCCGCCGCGAAGCTCTGCTTTCTCCTGGGGTTCCTGTGCTGCTGGCTCATCACGCTGACCATCCGCGCCGCGGCGGGAGCCGTCCGCCTGCTGCTGCTGCGCATGGAGGTGAAGGAGCTGGCCCGCCAGGTGGAGCAGCTGGAGCAGCTGGAGCAGGGGGAGGAACACCGCTCCTCAGACAGCATATAAAAAGGCCCGTCCCAAACCGTAAAAACGGTCTGGGACGGGCTGTTTCGTCTGCGGTCAATCGGTCAAACACACCTCAATGCCCTGCTCCTTCAAGGCTGTCAGCACCTCTTCGGAGACTGTCCGGCTGGTCACCACAATCTGGCCCTCCCTTTGGGGCAGATTCAGCGGCACGACTCCCCGGCGGGTGAATTTTTCGCTCTCGGTCAGCACCACCACCCGCTCCGCCTGGCCGGCCATATCCCGCACCGCCTGGGCCCGCATGTGGTCCTGATTGGTAAAGCCGGTGCGGGCGGACCAGCCGTCCACGCCGATGAAGAAGCGGCTGACAAAGAATCCCTCCGCGCACAGCCGCACCATGGGCCCCACCATGACCTGGGCCTCCGGCTGGTAGATCCCCCCCAGCAGGATCGTCTGGACCGCCCCCTTGCCCCGGATATAGGAGGCAATGAAGGCGCTGTTGGTGAGAATGGTCAGGTCCTTCCGCCGCTGGACCAGCACGTCGGCCAGCAGGGCGCAGCAGCTGCCGCTCTCGATCATGATGGTGTCCCCGTTGTCCACCAGCTCCGCCGCCCGCTCCGCGATCTTGCGCTTGGCCTCGTAGTGATAGGCGATCCGGCTCTGGACGTCGTCGGAGCTGCGCAGAAGGGCGCAGCCGTGCTCCCGGATGACCAGCCCCCGGCGCTCCAGATCGTCCAGGTCCTTGCGCATGGTGACCTGGGACACCCCCACCCGTCCAGCCAGGGCGGAGACCTCCAGCCGGTGCTCCGCAGTGAGCAGCTCCAAAATCATCGTTTCCCGGTCCTGTTTCATCGTTTCCTCTCCTTAAAAGAAGGCGTCGATCCCCGCATCCAAAAACACCTGCCGGAATGACGCCAGCTCCTCCTCGTGGAGGGCGGGGACGTCCCGGTATGCGTATTCCCGGCTCAAAAGCGTATACTTGTTCTCCCCAAACTGGTGGAAGGGCAGCAGCTGGACCCGGTCCGCTCCCGCCTCCCCCAGGAGGCGGACAAAACCGGCGGCATCCTCCAGGCTGTCGTTATAGCCGGGGATCACCGGCAGGCGGGGCAGGACCTCCTTTCCTCCGGCGATGGCCCGAGCCAGATTGTCCAGAATCAGGCGGTTGTCCACACCGGTCCCCGCCCTGTGCTGGTCCGGGTCCCAGTGCTTGATGTCGAACAGCAGCAGATTGGTCCGGTCCGCCACCCGGTCAAAGACCTCCGGCGGGGCATAGCCGGTGGTCTCAACGGCCGTATGGATGCGCCGCACCCCCAGCTTGGTGAGCAGTCCGGCGGCAAAGTCGGGCTGGGCCAGAACCTCGCCCCCGGACAGGGTCACGCCGCCGCCGCTCTCCTCGTAAAAGTCCCGGTCCTGGAGGCAGATCTTTGCCGCCTCCTCCACGGTCATCTCCTGCCGGTCCTTGGCCAGGGTGATCCCGTTTTCCAGCTGGCAGGGGGCCGGACTCTGGCTCTCCGGATTGGCGCACCATTTGCACCGCAGCGGACAGCCCTTCAGAAAGACCACCGTGCGGATACCAGGGCCGTCGTGAAGGCTGAATTTTTGGATGTTGAACACAATCCCAGTCCGGTTTTCCATAGGACACGCCACCTTTTTTCCATATGATAAAAAAGTATACCACAGAGAATTTTATATGTAAAGGAAAAACTTACGAACAAAAATTTTTCCCTTTTTCAAGCAAACCTATTGACGAAAAAGCGCCGCTGTAGTATCATCCAGTTATGGACGAAATAGAATAGGTTGCAAACGAAAGGAGAACCGATTGTGAACAACTATTTTGGAACGCTTACCCCCCGCATGCAGCAGTTCCGGGAGGAGCTGCTGGCCGCCCAGCCCCAGGTCTGCGTGGAACGGGCGCTGATCACCACAAAGGTCTACCAGGAACATCAGGACCAGCCCCTGGCCCTCAAGCGGGCGCTGATGCTGAAGGAGGTTCTGGAGCAGATGACCATCTTCATCGAGCCCCAGACTCTGATCGCCGGCAACCAGGCCAGCTCCAACCGCAGCGCCCCCATCTTCCCCGAGTACGCCATGAAGTGGGTCATCGACGAGCTGGACCAGTTCGAGCACCGGGACGGCGATGTATTCCACATCACCGAGGAGAACAAGCAGAAGCTGCGGGACATCGCCCCCTTCTGGGCGCACAACACCCTGCTGGACCGGGGTCTGGCCGCCTTTCCGCCCCACTCCAAGCTGTATTACGACCTGGGCATCATCAAGTCGGAGGGCAACATCACCAGCGGCGACGCCCACTGCGCGGTGGACTACGGCCGGATGCTGAAGGCGGGCCTGCGGGATTATGAGCGCCGGGCCCAGGAGAAGCTGGACGCTCTGGACCTGACCGACTACAAAAATATCCAAAAGAGCTACTTCTACCGGGCCATCCTTATTGTGGTCCAGGCCGTCAAGGACTTCGCCGCCCGCTTCGCCGCCCTGGCGGAGGAGCAGGCCGCCTCCGCCGGGGCGGAGCGCAGAGCGGAGCTGCTGGCCATGGCCGCCGCTCTGCGGAAGGCTCCCTATGAACCCGCCGGGTCCTTCCGGGAGGCGGTACAGGCCCTGTGGCTGGTCCATCTGGTGCTCCAGATCGAATCCAACGGCCACTCCCTGTCCTACGGACGGATGGACCAGTACCTGAACCCCTATTACGAGGCCGACCGGCAGGCCGGGCGCATCACCGAGGAGGCCGCCTGTGAGCTGATGTGCAACCTGTGGCTGAAGACCTACACCATCAACAAGATCCGCTCCTGGAGCCACACTCAGTTCTCCGCCGGGTCGCCGCTGTATCAGAACGTCACCGTGGGCGGCCAGACCGCGGACGGAACAGACGCCACCAACCCCATGAGCTGGTTGATCCTCAAGTCGGTGGCTCAGTGCCACCTGACCCAGCCCAACCTCACCGTCCGCTACCACAAAAACCTGCCCGACGACTTTATGAAGGAGTGCATTGAAGTGGTCCGCTGCGGCTTCGGCATGCCCGCCTTCAACGACGACGAGGTCATCATCCCCAGTTTCATTGCCAGGGGGGTCAAGCCGGAGGACGCCTACAACTACTCCGCCATCGGCTGCGTGGAGACCGCCGTCCCGGGCAAGTGGGGCTACCGCTGCACCGGCATGAGCTTCCTCAACTTCCCAAAGGCCTTGCTCATCGCCATGAACGACGGCGTGGACCCCGCTTCCGGCACCAAGCTGTGTGAGGGCATCGGCCACTTCCGGGAGTTTACCAGCTTCGACCAGGTGCTGGCCTGCTGGGACAAGGTCATTCGCGAGATGTGCCGCCAGTGCACCATCATCGACGCCACCTGCGACATGGTGCTGGAGCAGGACACCGCCGACATCCTCTGCTCCGCCCTCACCGACGACTGCATCGAGCGGGGGCTGAACATGAAGGAGGGCGGCGCGGTTTACGACTTCATCAGCGACCTTCAGGTGGGCATCGCCAACCTGGCCGACAGCCTGGCCGCCATGAAAAAGGTGGTCTTTGAGGACAAGGCGGTCACCCCCGCCCGGCTGTGGGAGGCCATGCAGGCCGACTTCCAGGGGGAGGAAAACGCCCGCATCCGCGCCCTGCTGGAACGCGCCCCCAAGTACGGCAACGACGACGACTACGTGGACCAGCTGGTGGTGGACGCCTACAACGTCTACATCGACGAGATGAAGAAGTACCACAACACCCGCTACGGCCGGGGACCCATCGGCGGGGTGTACTACGCCGGCACCTCCTCCATCTCCGCCAACGTCCCCCAGGGGGCGGGCACCCTGGCCACCCCCGACGGCCGGAAGGCAGGGGAACCTCTGGCCGAGGGCTGCTCCCCCAGCCACAACGCCGACAAAAACGGCCCCACCGCCGTCTTCAAGAGTGTGTCCAAGCTGCCCACCGAGGAGATCACCGGCGGCGTGCTGCTGAACCAGAAGGTCACCCCCCAAATGCTCTCCAAGGAGGAGAACAAGCAGAAGCTGATCGCCCTGCTGCGCACCTTCTTCAACCGGCTCCACGGCTACCACGTCCAGTTCAACGTAGTGTCCCGGGAGACCCTGCTGGACGCCCAGGTCCACCCGGAGAATCACCGGGACCTGATCGTCCGGGTGGCAGGCTACAGCGCCTTCTTCAACGTGCTGTCCCGAAAGACCCAGGACGACATCATTGCGCGGACGGAACAAGAACTGTAACGAGAGGAGCGTTTTCTGTGAAATTACTGATCGATGACGCCAACATCGCGGCTATCCGGGAGCTGTACGAGTTCTACCCCATCGACGGCGTGACCACCAACCCCTCCATCCTGGCCAAGACCGGCCGCCCGCCCTTTGCGGTGCTGCGGGAGATCCGGAGCTTCATTGGTCCGGAGGCCAGCCTCCACGTTCAGGCAACAGCCCCGGAGGCCGCCGGTATGGTGGAGGACGCCAAGCGGATCACCGGAGAGCTGGGGGAGCGCACCCTGGTCAAAATCCCCTGCATCCCCCAGGGCTTTAAGGCCATGAAGGCCCTGCGAGAGTTGGGCATCCGGACCACCGGGACCGCCGTCTACACCCCTATGCAGGCCTTTCTGGCCGCCCAGTGCGGGGCGGAGTACGTGGCCCCCTACGTCAACCGCATCGACAACATGGGCTTTGACGGCATTGCCGTGGCCAAGGAGATCCAGGATATTTTTTCCAACAACTGCATGTCCGCCAGCATTCTGGCCGCCAGCTTCAAAAACTCCCAGCAGGTGCTGGAGCTGTGCAAATATGGCGTAGGGGCCGCCACGGCAGGGCCGGACATAATCCGGGCGCTGGTGAAAAATCCCGCCATCGACGCCGCGGTGGACGCCTTTGCCGCCGACTTCCGGAAGCTCACCGGCGTCCAGGCCATGACGGACTGCGAATGAGGGTGCTGGTCCTCGATATCGGCGGTACGTTCACCAAGTACGCCTGCATGGACGAGGCCATGCGCTTTCTGGAGCGGGGAAAAATCCCCACCCCCCAGGACAGCCGGGAGTCCCTGATCGAGGCCCTTGGGCAGATCTACGACGGCCTGCTCCCCCTGGACGGCATCGCCCTCGCCATGCCCGGCATCATCGACCCGGAGCAGGGCTGCTGCCGCATGGGCGGCGCCCTGCGGTACAACGACGGCTTCTTCCTGCGCCAGGCCCTGTACCGCCGCTGTCCGGTGAGGATCTGCATGGAAAACGACGCCAAATGCGCCGCCCTGGCAGAGGCCGCCGCAGGGAGCCTTCAGGACGTGGACGACGGCTTTGTCCTGATTTTTGGCACGATGATTGGCGGCGGCTACATAAAGGACCGGAAGCTCCACCGGGGCAGGCACTGCTCCGCTGGAGAGGTCTCCTACATCGTAACCGACCGGGACAGCATGGCCGGGCCCGATACCATCTGGGGTACCCGCTGCGGCACGCCCTATCTGTGCAGGCTGTACGCGGAGCGGATCGGGGCGGACCCCAGAGAGGTGGACGGCGTTCAGGTGTTTGAGGCCGTCGCCCGCCGGGACCCGGACGCCCTGGACTGCCTGGAGCGGTTCACAAAGGAGATCGCCGTCCAGATTTTCAACCTGCAGACCGTGCTGGATGTGGAGCGCTTCGCCATCGGAGGCGGCATCAGCGCCCAGCCCGCCTTCCTCCAGGCCATCCGCGATCAGCTCCAGGCCCTGTACCGGCGCTGCCCCTACACAGTGCCCCAGGCGGAGGTGGTCGCCTGCGCCTTCCAAAACGACGCCAACCTCATCGGCGCGCTCCAGTGCTTTTTCCGTGCATACCCGTAATACTGCGCAAAAACTCCGAACATCCTGGGATGTTCGGAGTTTTTTGTTTGGGTACCTCCGGGGATCACGCTGGCGAAACGGGCAGGCGTTCCATCTAAAGGTTTGCAAACACCTCTACCTGAAGCTGCAGTCCGCCCGCAATCTTCTGATTGGTGTCCATCTCGCTGACAATGCCGCCCAGATCCTCCACCAGGATGCGGGTGCTGTCCGCAACGCCGGTGACATCCGCCACCGCGCCGTCCACCGCCCCGGAGATGCCGGAGATAGAGCCGGTGATCTCCTCCATTGCGGCCCGGAGCCGGTCCGCCTGGCTGTGGAAGTCCTCCATAGACCGCTGTATGTGGGCGGCGTCCTCCCGGTACTGCTGTCCGGACTGGACCGACTGGGCCAGCTGCTTCGAGATCGTCTCCCCCAGGTAATCGGCCAGCTCCTGGGCGCTGGAGGCCAGGTACTTGACCGCACCGGTGACGATCCCGCTGACCTCCTTGATGTGTCCGGCGGCCTCCCCGCAGGCGTCCGCCAGATGACGGACCTCCTGGGCTACTATGGCAAAGCCCTTTCCCGCCTCTCCGGCCCGGGCCGCCTCGATGGAGGCGTTGATGGCAATGAGGTCCGTGGAGGAGGAGATTGAGAGGATGTCCTGGGTCAGAATGCTGATCTGGTCCACGCTCCGGCTCTTCTCAATGGCCTCGTTCAGAACGGACATAATCTGCTCCGTACGGGCCTGTACCGCCTCCATCTCCTGCCGGGCCGACTGCTCCATCGTCTCAGAGCGGCCCCGCATCTCCACCGAGTACCGGTTGAGCGCGGCACTGGCGTCGGTCATCTGCCGGGCCTCCTCCTGGGTCCGGCCGGCGCTGGTGGTGATGGCCGATGTATTCCGAGAAATCTCCCCAAGGGCGCCGGAGAGCTGCTCCGTCAGCCCGGAGAGCCTTTGGGCACTGCCGGAGGAGGTCTCGGTCCGGCCGCGGATCTTGCCCACCACCCGGTTGAGCGACTCCGAGCTGTCCTGAAGGGTATCCATCGCGTTCCGGATGGGGGCGACCACATGCCTGCGGATGATCCGCAGCGCCGCCCATACCAGAAAAACTCCCACCGCCAGGGCTGCGGCACTGATGACCAGTGCGCTGACATACACGATGAAGAGACGGCTCTGCGCCTCCTCCGCCTGGGCGCTGACCGAGGCGGAAAGGGTGTCGATGCCGGACTCCACGGCGGCGCTCTGCGCTGCCACCTCCCCGTTGGCCATGGCGTACGCCTCCTGGGTCTTGCTGTCGGCGCTGGCGCAGACCAGATGGACCAGCGCATGCTTGAAGGCGTCATAGTCCTCCAGCAGGCCGCGGTACACCGCCTCGTCCTCCCCGGTCACAAAGGGCGCGTAGCTGGCCAGCTGCCCGTCCAGCTCCGCCTCCTCCGCCTTGATCTCCTGCACCAGCCGGATCATGGTGTTGTGATCCGCCGCCACGATATGGGACAGCGCCAGCCGGTGCAGGTCCATCATCGACCGGCGAATCTCCGCCAGCCTGGATTCGCTGGCCATGTACTCATCCACAATGACTCCGGCATTGGCGTGGACATTATTGATGCCGAACACCGCCAGCAGGTTGGACGCCAGCATGATCAGCCCCAGCAGAACCACCGGCAGGATCAGACGCTGCTGCAGCGTAAGCTTTCCTTTCATACCAATCCCTCCATCATCGAGCAGTCACATTCTCTACCATGCGGTCCAGCTGGGCCTGAAGGGAGGCGCCCGAGGGGTTCCCGTCCGCCATGCTGGCGGCAAATTCCTCCACCGGAGCCCAGAAGTTGCCCCCTACCCGCTGGACCTGAGAAAATTCCGCCTGGGCCAGCAGGGCCGCCATGGCCGTCGAGTTCTGGACTTCCGCCGAGGCTGCGGCGGCGCTGTTGGAGGGACCCTGTCCCCTCCGCTCAAAACGCAGGCGCTGGTTCTCCTCGCTGGTGATCCACTCCGCAAGCCTGACCGCCCATTCCGGGTACTCCGAATAGGCGTTGACGCCAATGAGCTTACAGCCGGAGAACGAGGCCATCTGCACCTGCTGTCCGCCGCAGGTAAAGGTGGGCAGCTTGACCGCTCCGGCGTTTTCCCCCCAGGCCTCCTGAATGGCCACCGTATTCCAGACGCCGCTGACACCGGCGATGAGCGAGCCGTCCTGAACGCCCTGCAAAAACGCCTCGTCGGTCCGGCTGGAGAAGCCGGGGCTGGCGGCGACGGACAGCATGGACTCCGCCACGTCCACCCCGGAAATGGGACCGTCCGTGCCATTCCAGGTGCAGTAATTGGTGAGGCCGTCCTCGTTCAAGCCCACCTCCAACCCGGTGTTGCCAAAGAAGGCGTACACATACCATGCGGACGACCAGTCCATGGAGACCTGCCGTCCCGCCTCCTCCGCCACGGCCAGGATGCGATCCAGCGTTTGCACGTCATCCTGGCTGAAATACGCCTTGTTGTAATAGAGAAAATACCCGTTGTCCGCAGTCAGCGGGTAGGCATACAGCGTTCCGTCCACACTGGCCGCCTCCACTGCCGCCGAGAGGTTGGCTTCCCGAATGGACGCGGCGTCCTCAATGGGGTCCAGCGCACCGGCGGCGGCCAGCGCGGCCACCTGGTCATCCGCGAAGGTAAAAACGTCCGCCCCGTTTTCCAGGTCGCCCAGCAGAACGTCCTTACAGTTGGACTCGCCCTGCGGCTGGCAGGTGATCCGGAAGCTGGCCTGGTCCGAGTAGTGGTCCTGGAAGGCGGCGGTGATCTCCTGAAGCAGCTCCATGTCCTCCTCCGCGGCCCAGACCGTCAGCTCCACCACCTGCTGTGTCACCGTCTCATCCGCAGGGGGAGCCTGCTTCCCGCAGGAGACCGGCAAGAGAAGCAGTCCGATGGATAAAAGCAGAAAAAAAGCCCCTTTTTTCATATCATCATACCTTTCCTGATCAATTGGCAGTCATATGCAGGGAACCTCAGCGAACGGCCGCGCATGGAATGCGCAGTCAGTGCCGGATTATTATACCACCGTTTCTCCCATTTCGCAACCGGCGATCCGGCCCTAATTTTGATCCGCCGACCGGCGCCTCCAAAGCGCAAAAAGCCGCTCCGCCCGCTGGATGCTCCCAGCGCGGCAGAGCCGGCTTTTCCGTTTTCGTTTGAATCCGCCCTTTTCGTTCCCGTCATGTAATGGATCAGCAAAATTCCTTTTTCACAAAAAGGGTCTTGCTGGGATGGACGCATGAGCAACAAGACCGCCTGGAATGATTTGTTCCATCTGTCAGCCCAGGTACTTCTTCAGCACCTCCAAAAACAGGTCGATGTTCAGCGGCTTGGCGATGTGCGCGTTCATGCCGTTCTTTAAGGCGGCCTCCCGGTCCCCCTCCATGGCGTTGGCGGTCATGGCAATGATGGGCAGGTTTTTGGCGTCCCCCCGGGGCATGGCGCGGATGGTGCGCGTGGCCTCATACCCGTCCATGACCGGCATCTGCACGTCCATCAGGATGGCGTCGTAGTAGTGCTCCTCCGCCTGGCGGACCATCTCCACTGCGTCGGTGCCGTCCGGCGCGGTCTCCACGGTGAAGCCGGTCTCCTCCAGGATGGACTGGGCAATCTCCCGGTTGAGCTCGTTATCCTCCACCAGCAGGATGCGCTTGCCGTTGAAGTCCGCCTGCGTCCAGGAGGCGCTCTCCTCCTCCTTCTCGATCAGATGGTTGGCGGCCAGCAGGACGGACTTCAGGTCGGACATGAACAGCGGCTTGGCGCAGAAGGCGGTGATACCCGCCTGCTTGGCCTCGTCCTCGATGTCCGTCCAGTCGTAGGCGGTGAGGATGATGATGGGCGCCTCCTGGCCCACTGCGGCGCGGATGCGGCGGCAGGTCTCAACGCCGCTCAGCTCGGGCATCTGCCAGTCCAGGATGTAGGTGTGGTAGGAGTCCCCCTCGTTGCGGGCGCTCTTGGCCCGGTAGACCGCCTCCTTGCCGGAGGTGGTCCACTCCGCCCGCATCCCGATCTGCTTGAGCATGCGGACCACGCTCTCGCAGCTGTCGCAGTCGTCGTCCACCACCAGGGCCCGCAGGCCCTCCAGCTCCTTGATCTGCGCCGCGTTCCTTTCCACGTCCTGGAGCTTCAGGCTCAGCTCCACCCGGAATTCGCTGCCCCTCCCCTTCTCGCTCCGGACCGTGATCTTGCCGCCCATCATATCCACGATGTTCTTGGTGATGGCCATGCCCAGCCCGGTGCCCTGGATGCCCGTCTTGGTGGTGCTGGCCTCCCGTTCAAAGGGCTCGAAGATGTGCTCCACAAACTCCTGAGACATACCGATGCCGTTGTCCTTCACAATAAACAGGTAGTCCCCGTATCCCCGGTGGAAGGTGGTCTCCTGCTGGATGCGGAAGCTCACCGTCCCCCCTGCGGGGGTGTATTTCACCGCGTTGGACAGCAGATTCACAAACACCTGGCTCAGCTTCAGCGAGTCGGCGATCACGTCCTCGTTGTTGACGTCAAAGGTGTCGATGAACAGCTCCAGCTGCTTGGCCTTCACCTGGGGCTGGATAATATTGACCAGATTGTGGGTCAGCTCGGAGATGTTGCAGTCCTGCTCCTTGATCTGGACCTTTCCGCTTTCGATGCGGCTCATGTCCAGAATATCGTTGATCAGGTTCAGCAGGTGGTTGCTGGAGGACAGCACCTTCCGCAGGCAGTCCTGCACCTGCATCTTGTTGTCGATGTGGCTCGCCGCAAGGGTGGTGAAGCCGATGATGGCGTTCATCGGGGTGCGGATGTCGTGTGACATGTTGGACAGGAAGGTGGTCTTCGCGCTGTTGGCCCGCTGGGCCTGCATCAGGGCCTCCTGAAGGGCTCTGGTCTGCTCCCGCTGCTTCTGCACCTGGGCGGTGATGTCCTTGGACACCACCATCACCATGATGTCCCTGGTGCGGTCGTCCTGGGTCATGATGAACGACTGGCGCACGCACATCTGCTGCTTGGCGGCCCCCCAGCCCCAGTAGTCGACGGTCACCTCCGCCTCGCCCTGCTCATAACGCTGCTTCAGATAGTCCAGGTTGACCATCGCGTCGTACTCCTCCAGGGATTCCTCCAGAATGAAGGCCCGCCACGTTTTGAAGCACACGGAAGCCTGGCAGGGCGCCTGAAGGCCAACCTTTTCCAGCAGGGAGACCGGATGCCCGTTGATGGTGCGCACAATGTCCTGCTCGATCAGATCTCGGGTCAGATTGAACTCAAAGGTGGAGAAGGCCGCGGAGGTGATGGCGATCCGGTACTGCCGCTCCTTGCGGTTGGCCAGCAGCTCCTTCTCCTTCAGGCCGGTGATGTGGGCCTGGCTCTCCCGCATCAGCAGGCGGCGCTCCTGCTGAGCCCGCATCAGCAGCACCAGGATATACACCGCGAACAGGCCCACCAGGATCATTTGAAGGATCATCCCGTCGTGGTTGGCGTCCCGGATCATCTCCTGGGTCACGCTCTTGGGATAGGTCTGGACCAGCACATATTCGCTGTTGGGCACATGGAGCACGCACAGATTGTCCGTCAGGCTGCCCGGAGCGCAGATAAAGCCCTTCTCCCCCGCGCCGTTCCGGATGACCTCCCAGGCTCCGGCGGCGGTCTGGCTGTCGATGACCCCGGTCTCCAGCAGCATATCCGGCAGGAGGCGGTCGTCGACGCTGTTGAAGTCGGAGGAGGCGATGACCTGCCCCGCCCGGGTACACAAAAAGACGGTGGCCGCCTCGCCAAAGTAGTTGGTCTCCAGCATCTCCTGGAGATAGTCCTCGGCAAAATACAGCCCCAGCAGCATCCCGAAGATCTCGTCCTGATGGCGCAGGGGGGCGTAGTAGACCATGGTCGCCTTTCCGGTAATCCGGGAGTCAAACACCATGTCGTTGCCGCTCTCCCCCCGCATGCCGTTGATGAAGTAGGTCCGGTCGGAGCTGTCGTTGGTCGCTCCGCTGGAAGCCAAATTGACCCCCTCCGCATTGGTGAAGCGCAGGGCGTCGAAGTCCGAGTTCATCTCCAGCTGGGCCAGCATCTCCGCAGAGACATTGGGCTCGGACAGCGTGATGCCCAGAAGATAGCTGTAGTTGCGGACCCGCCGCACGGCGTTGGTGAGCTCACTTTCAATCCGCAGGGTGGTCTGCCGGGCAGAATCCATCGCGTAGTTCAGGCTGCGGTTCTCAATCCGCTGGCTGTTTGTGGTGGAATACCACAAAAACAGCAGGCAGATCGCCGCCAGCAGGATCAATATGTACAACATGTTCTGCCAAGTCCCTTTTGCGCTGCGCATAGGACACAGCCTCCCCTTCATGATTCAATACAGCTCTATTGTAACACCTCCCGGTCAAAAAGTATAGCACTTTCCACAAAATAATTGCGCGCCGGCGGAGCTTCCGCTGGCGCGCAGTTCAAATTCAGCTCGCTTGATCACGATTGCAATCATGTCCTTGTGGAAACCGCCGAAGCGATATCCCGGCAGCACGTCCCTTAACAGGGACCACCGGCCCGTCCTCTTGACAAAGCAGCGGCCTCCATGGTACTCTGAACATACCGGCAGACGGCTGTATCCGCCTGTTCGGGCTGACAGGAGGCCCATATCATGAGGGATCAAGACCATTTCGCGGACAAAAAGCGGGGGCATACCGGCGCTCACGGCCATGGGCATCACAGCCATGGGCACGGAGGGGGCCGGGAGGATCTGGCCGGCAAGCTGGAATACTGCGCCCGGGCCCTGGCCCAGTTCGCCGGACGCCGCCACGGCCAGCGAAAGATCCTCCGAATTCTCCGGGATCAGAGCCCCATCAGTCAGAAGGAGCTGCAGACCATGCTGGGAATCCAGTCCGGCTCCATGAGCGAGATTGCCGCCAAGCTGGAGAGCAGAGGGCTGATCGTCCGCGGACGGGACCAGGCGGATAAACGAAAGATTACACTGTCCATCACCCAGGCCGGTCAGGAGTGGATGGCCCAGCGGGACGACGGGGAGATCCAGCAGCGCCGGACCGAGTTCTTTTCCGGCCTGTCCCAGGAGGAGCAGCACGCGCTGGAGGCTCTGCTGGACAAGCTGGCCGATCACTGGGACCAGCGGCCTGAGGCGGGCCTGGGACGGGCGCACCACCATCACAGATAGATCCGGGACCGGCAGACGAAAACCCACCCCCTGAGGGGTGGGTTTTGCGCCGTCCGCCGGACCGTATCATTTCACTGCGGCGAAGCCCTTTTCCAGGTCGGCAATGATATCGTCGATGTGCTCCGTGCCGATGGACAGGCGGATGGTGTTGGGCTTGATCCCCTGGTCCAGCAGTTCCTCGGGGCTGAGCTGAGAGTGGGTCGTAGTCGCGGGGTGGATGACCAGCGACTTTACATCGGCCACATTGGCCAGCAGAGAGAAGATCTCCAGATGGTCAATAAACCGGTGGGCCTCCTCCTGGCCGCCCTTGATCTCAAAGGTAAAGATGGATGCGCCTCCCTTGGGGAAGTATTTCGCATACAGGGCGTGGTCCGGGTGGTCCGCCAGGCTGGGGTGGTTGACCTTGTCCACCTTGGGGTGATGGGCCAGAAATTCCACCACCTTTTTGGTGTTCTCCCCGTGGCGCTCCAGCCGCAGGGACAGAGTCTCCACCCCCTGAAGGAGCAGAAAAGCGTTGAAGGGGGAGATTGCGGCTCCAGTGTCCCGCAGGAGGATCGCCCGGATGTAGGTGACAAAGGCGGCCGGGCCTGCCGCGTCCACAAAGGACACGCCGTGGTAGCTGGGATTGGCCTCCGAGATGGGGGCGTATTTGCCGGAAGCCTTCCAGTCAAACCTGCCGCCGTCCACGATGATGCCGCCCAGGGTGGTGCCATGCCCGCCAATGAACTTGGTGGCCGAGTGGACCACAATATCCGCACCATGCTCGATGGGCCGGATCAAATAGGGGGTACCGAAGGTATTGTCAATGACCAGAGGCAGGCCGTGCCGGTGCGCAATGGCCGCGATGGCGTCGATATCGGGGATATCGCTGTTGGGATTGCCCAGGGTCTCCAGATAGACGGCCTTGGTGTTGGGCTGGATCGCGCCCTCCAGCTCCGCCAGATCGTGGGCGTCCACAAAGGAAGCCGTCACCCCGAACTGGGGCAGCGTGTGCGCCAGCAGATTGTAGCTGCCGCCATAGATTGTCTTCTGGGCCACGATATGGTCTCCCGCCTGGGCCAGCGCCTGAATGGTATAGGTAATGGCCGCCGCGCCGGAGGCCAGAGCCAGAGCCGCCGCTCCCCCCTCCAGGGCCGCGATGCGCTTTTCCAGCACAGCCTGGGTGGAGTTGGTCAGCCGGCCGTAGATGTTCCCTTCGTCCGCCAGCCCGAACCGGGCCGCGGCATGGGCGGAATTGCGGAACACATAGCTGGTGGTCTGGTAGATGGGGACCGCACGGGAATCGGTGGCGGGGTCGGGCTGCTCCTGGCCTGCGTGAAGCTGCAGGGTCTCAAATTTATAGCTGCTCATAATGATGTACTCCTTTTTATGATCTGTTTGGGAAACAAAAAAGTCCGGAACGCGTCCATCCCTCCCGGACAGTCCCGGCGTCCCCCTGGATCAGCGAATGACGCAGAGGGCGGGCACGGCAATGTGCCCGGCTGCGGGAACAGTCCGGGAGCGCCGCATTCGTCCACAGCGGAAATTGCTGCGCAGCAGATCAAAAAACAGCTCCAGCATCCCAGGTCATCCTCCCTCCGTCTATCAACCTATTATCTCGGTTGGTTTATTGGATTATAGCGCCAACGCGTCCCTTTGTCAAGGGGATTTTTCCAGCCGATGCAGAATCCTGCGGCGGCCGGAAGACGGGAGGGATTGGACACTGATCCGATCACCGTCTGGAATACATTCGGAAGGACACCAGGATCGACCCCAGCGCGGCCAGGGTCAACCCGGCAAACAGGATGTACGCCGGCTGATAGCTTCCGGCGCAGTCAGCGATGACGCCCGGGAGGGGGCTCAAGCACAGTGAGCCCGCAATATGAGCCGATTGGATGCGTCCCAGCGCTTTTTTGCTGCCGCCGCACAGCGCCTGGTTCAGGATCGGGAGTCCCACCGTACACATCGACATCCCCAAGCCCGATATCAGCAGTCCGGCCATCGTGACCCCCAAAACATGAAGCGGGATCAAACACTCGACCATCTGTCCCAGCACCAGAGCAGCGCCAAACAGCAGGCTCGCCCGACGGGGACCAAACCGGTCCGCCGCGCTCCCCAAAACGCATTTTCCAAGCGTCATCGTCAGGCCCAGAGCGGAGACCAGCCAGGCGGCCAGGTCCGACGGATAGCCCTCGCTGGACAGGTAAACCCCCATGTGCCCCAGCGCCGGACCACCGGCCGCCGCCAGAAGAAAGGCCGCAGGGGCCAGCAGGACCACCATCCTTCCATCCTCCGGCTCCGGCGCGGCCGGTCCTGTTTCGTCCGGCTCCCGCTGATCTCCATAGGGACTCAGCCCCGCCTCAGCCGGATCGTCCAATATCAGCAAATAGGCAGTCATTCCAGAAAGGACAAAAAAGCCCGCCGTGCACAGCAGTGCGAAGGAAATACCAGATCGAGCGATCAGCATTTGGAGCAGCGGCGGCCCGACCACAGCCGCTCCCCCGGTCCCCGCCGCGCAGATCCCCAGCGCCAGGCCCCGGCAGTTGACAAACCAGCGGTCCACCAGTATTGTGGCCGGAATAATACAGCACAGCCCGCAGGTAACGCCCGCCAGGGCCGCCGCCCCGCAGCAGCCGGCAAAGCTTGTGCTCACCGCATACAGCGCCATAGACAGCGCCCCTGGCAGCAGGGACAGCGCCATACCCTTCCGGACCTCCACAACCCGGTAATAGCGGACGCAGACCATGGTGGACAGCAGGGTGACGGCCACACGGGTCGTGATCAGCAAAGAACCCTGCCCCTCCGACAAATGACATCGCTGAATGATATAGGGTTGAAAAATGGTGAATACGTTGCAGATGATCCCCACCGAAGTGAACAGCAAAAGGGTGGCTCCCGCACAGACCAGCCAGGCTCGATGAATCCGATGACGCTTGAACATCTTTCTTCCGCTCTCCTCTCTCAACAGACCGTTGTATCCGCCGTGAAAATAGTTTGGAGCTTGGCAAAAAGCCAAACTCCAAACCTTTTGCTGTTTCTAACTCTGTGCCCGCAGAAACTCCTCCACCTGCTCCCTGCTGCGCACCCCGTTGGTGGAGCCGGGCGCGCCCACAGAGATGGCGGCGGTGGCGTTCGCGAAGCGGGCCGCCTCCTGAAAGGAGCAGCCGTCCAGCAGTGCGGAGACAAAACCGGCGGCAAAATTGTCTCCCGCCCCGATGGTATCCACTGGATGATCATTGCAGAAGGCCGGGATGTGCTCCTCTGCGGAACCGTCCCAAATATAGCAGCCGTGCCGGCCATCCTTCACCAGAAGGTGCTTCACGCCGGCGTCCAGCAGAACGCGGGCGATCTCCTCGAGCTTCTCTCTGCCCGTGAGAAATGACGCCTCCTCCAGGTTCGCAAAGAAGTAGTCCACATGACGCAGAGCGCCCGCCACAGCGTCCAGCCTTTGGCCGGTCCGGCTCTTCATCATATCGGCACAGACGATGAGTCCCGCACTGTGAGCGGCGGAAAAGATCCGGGACAGCCCCGCGTCGTCAAACTGGGGCATGATAAAAATGCTGGAGAACACCATCGCCCTGGCCCCGGCAAAGCAGGCGGGGTCCACCTGGTCCGCGCTGAAGGCGAAGGTGCTGCTGCTCTTGCTGACTACAAAGCCCCGCTCGCCGTCGGACCGCACCAGCCCAACGCTCAGCGGCGTGTCCACGACGCCGCTGCGGACAATGTAGGAGGTATCCACCCCGTTCTCCTGGCAATTGCGGATGAGAAAATCCCCCAGCATGTCCCGGCCCAGCAGGGTGACCAGCTTGACCCGTTTGCCGAGCCGCGCTAAAATGGTGGAAACATTTGTGCCGCTGCCCCCCACTTGAGGAATGATCCGGTCAATGGGGTAGGAGTCGTAGGAAAACACCTCCGGCCCCACCGGACAGAGGGGGACATCCACAGCGGAGTTGCCCACACATACCACGTCAAACTTGCTCATACCAATCTCCCCCAGCGGTTAAAATCCCAGCAGCCCCAGCTTTTCTACCACCTTGTCCTCCACATACTGCATGGGAATGTGGGCGATCTCGGTGAACACGTTGCTCTCCGGATGGCTGGCCAGAGCGGTCCTCAGACCGGTGTCGAAGGCCAGCCGCAGAGCGGTGCCGATGTTGACCTTAGCCACATGGGTGGCGCACATCTGGCGGAAATCCTCGTCGCACAGCCCGGAGGAGCCATGGATGACCAGAGGGATATCCACCTTGTTCTGAATGGCCTGGAGCAGCGCAAAGTTCAGGTGGGCCGCCTGAGTCTCCATACGGTGAAGGGTCCCCACCGCTACCGCCACCGCATCGATGCCGGTGTCGGCCACAAAGCGGGCGGTGGTGTCCGGGTCCGAGGCCTCGGCCTTGAAAGCGTCGGTGCCGGAATAGGCCACAGAGCCGATCTCCGCCTCCACGCTGATCCCCTTCCGAGCCGCCCGGCGGACCACCTCCCTGCTGATGGACACGTTCTCCTCGTAGGGAAGCTGGGAGCCGTCAAACATCACAGAGGAAAATCCCGCGTCAATGGCCCGCTGAATCTCCTCCACGCTCTTGGAGTGATCCAGATGGATGCACACCGGAACGCTGGACCGCTCCGCCATGGTGACCAACAGCTTCCCCCACAGTTCCAGGTCCATGTAGCGGGTGGCAAATCCGCCCACCTGGACGATCACCGGCGCGTTTTTCCGCTCTGCAGCGGTGATAACGGGCTGAGCATCGCAGTAGGTGGTCACATTGAAGGCCCCCACCGCCTTATCGCTGTCCTTGTACTGCGCAAGCAGTTCCTTTAGCGTGACTAACATTGTTTAACCTCCTAAGTATGCCTTCTTCACCTGCTCGTCGGCCAGCAGCGCGGCTCCCGTGCCCTCAAGCACTGTCTCGCCGTTCTGCATGACGTACGCGTAATCGCACATTTCCAGGGTCGCGGAAGCATTCTGCTCCACAATAATGACCGTTACGCCCGATTCCTTGATCTTGGTGATGAAGGAGAAAATTTCTGATACCAATTTGGGCATCAGGCCCAGAGAGGGTTCGTCCAGGATGAGGAGCTCCGGGCTGCACATCAGCCCCCGGGCGATGGCCACCATCTGCTGCTCGCCGCCGGAGAGGGTATCCGCCTGCTGGCGCTGGCGTTCCTCCACCCGGGGGAACATCTGAAACACAGACTGGAGCCGCCGTTCGATCTCCTCTTTGTCCCGGACGGAGTAGGCTCCCATGACCAGGTTGTCCCGAACGGACATCTTTCCGAACAGATGGCGGCCCTCCGGGACCATGGAGATGCCCATCTCCACCATCCGGTAGGACTTGGTGCCCACGATGGACTGGCCCTTGTATTCAATGGCGCCGGCCATAATGGGCAGCGTGCCGAAAATTGCCCGCAGAAGGGAGGTCTTTCCGGAACCGTTGGAACCCAGCAGTGCCATGATGGTCCCCGCCTTCACATGGAAGGAGGCGTCATGGACCACCGGCATGGAGCCGTAGCCTGTTTTGACATGTTCCAGCTTAAGCATCTTTCTTGCCTCCTCCCAGATAGGCCTCGATCACGGCCTCGTTGGATGTGACCTCCTCGGGAGTACCGATGGTCAGGACCTTGCCCGCATTGAGGACCAGCACCCGGTTGGACACATTCATCACCACGTCCATGTTGTGCTCAATGGTGAGGATACTGACGCCCTCCCCATTGATGGCCCGGATCAGCTCCACCGAATCGGCCCGCTCTGTGGCGGTCAGTCCGGCCATGGTCTCGTCCAGCAGCAGGAGCTTGGGCCTGGTGGCGTAAGCCCGGGCGATCTCCAGGCGCTTCTTCTGCGCCACATTCAAAATGGAGGCGGGGTACTTGGCCAGAGCGGACAGGCCGCAGAATTCCACCACCTGCGCGGCGTGCTCCCGGGCCGCCCTCATGTTGTCGGTATGGAGCAGGGAGCCGATGAGAACGTTCTCCTCCACGGTCAGCGTGGTAATGGCCTGGGGGATCTGAAAGGTACGGCCGATGCCCAGCTTGCACACCTGGTGGCTGGTCATTTTGGTGATGTCGGTCCCGTTAAAGACGATGGAGCCCCGGGTCAGCGTATGGACGCCGCTGAGGGAGTTGAACAGAGTGGTCTTGCCCGCCCCGTTGGGACCCACGACGCCCAGGACCTCCCCCGGTTCCACCTGAAAGGTGATGGCCTCGTTGGCCATCAGGCCGCTGAATTTCTTGGTCGCGTCATTGACTTCCAGAATATACTTCATTTCGCGGGGGCCTCCTTCCCTTTCCCGCCCTTGCGGGCTATATAGGCCCGGATGCGATGGGGAACAGAAATCAACCCATCGGGGATGAAAAGTACAATCAAGATGACCAGCAGGCCATAGATCACCATGTCCAGACCGCCAAAGCGGCTGAGGTAGACACGGGTATACTCCGAAATAAAGGTGAGCACAATGGCGCCGATGATGGGGCCGTAGACGGTGCCCACTCCGCCCATGACCGTGACCAGCACAATCATCATGGAGATGTTGGACGTCAGGATCATAGAGGGGTCTGTATAGAGCATGAACTGCATATACAGCGCGCCCGCGAAGCTGACGATCACGGCGCTGAGCATATAAGCCAGCAGCTTGTAGTGGGCGGCGTTGATGCCGGCGCTCTCGGCGGCGGTCTCATTGCCATTGATGGCCCGCAGATAGTAGCAGAATTTGGTCTTGTCCAGCCAGCGGACAAACATCAGCACCAGGAACACGATCACAACATACAGATACACATAGGTCCGGGTGTTTGAGAACTGCATGTAAAGGAGCGAATCCAGCTTGGAGTTAAAGATGTAAACGCCGGTCGCGCCGCCGATGGCCTTAGTGTTGATGAAGACCAGCCGCGCGCACTCCGCCACAGCCATGGTGGCGATGGCAAACACGTGTCCGTGGAACCGCAGAAGGCCCTTGCCGATCAGGAACGCGATCGCGGCGGAGAAGAGGCACCCCACCCAGATGGCAAGCCAGGGCGGGAGGCTGAACCACTGGAGCAGCATCGCGTTGGCATAGGCGCCGAAGGCGTAGTAAATGGCGTGGCCGTTGGAAATTTGTCCCGCATAGCCGCCGATGATGTTCCAGCCCATGCCCAGCAGGGCCCAGATGCACATCATGGTCATCACATGGTGAGAGAAGGCGGTGTTCAAGACCAGAGGCAGAACGATCAGCAGGGCGGCAATCCCCACACAGAACACAAGCTTCTTTGTCGATATTTTTTTCATGTCTTTCCTCCTATTTCCCGAAGATGCCTTTCGGCCGGAAGGAGACAGTAACTAGAAATACCACGCACACGCCAATATACTTGATGGCCGTATTGACATACAGGCCGGTCAGCGTATCCGCGATGCCCATGATCAGGCCGCTGAGGAACGCGCCAGTAATGCTGCCAAAGCCGCCCATCGCAACAGCGATCAGTCCCCAAAGCTGGAATGTAGCGCCCACGTTGGGATACATGTAATAGTAGTAGGTCAGGGCGCAGCCGGCCGCTCCGGCCACGGCGCTGGCCATCGCGAAGGCGATGGTGTAGGCCCGGTCCGGATTGATACCCACCAGTCCGGCAGCATACCGGTCCATACTGGTGGCCTGGATGGCCTTACCCATGCGGGTGTAGCGCAGGAACCAGAACATAAACCCGGCAATGATCAGCGCCAGAATAAAGGGGACCAGCTTTTGCTTTGCTACCACAATGACGCCAAGGTCGATGCTCCCCTGGAACATGGGCGGGTTGGGGATGGTCTTATACTCCGCGCCGAAGCAGAGCTGCGCGGAGTACACCAGGACCATGCTCAACGCAAAGGTGATCAACCGCTGGGACAGAATGGGCCCCTTCAACGCACGGGCAATAATGGTTTTATAGATCAAAACGCCCAACACAAACAGGACCGCGGCGGAAATCGGCATCGCCAAAATGGGGTCCAGACCTAAGTACATATTGACATAATAGGAGACGAACATGCCTAACATCAGAAATTCGCCCTGCGAAAAGCTGAGGATATTCATAACGCCCCAAACCAGGGCAATGCCCATAGCAACCAAGGCCAGGATCGAACCATTGATAATGCCTTCATACAAACCTTGCAAAAAAAACATAACAGAAGGCTCCTCTCAGTCATAACGGCCCTTATGGGCCTTGCAGCAGCAAGCCGCATCATGTCCAGCCCTGCGCGGTTGGGAATGATGCGGCCGCTGCTTTTGTGGCGGAACTGGATTCTGGCTCAGCCTTCACTTTTGCAGCCGCGCCAGAAAAGTGAAGCTTAATACTCCCACTCGGGCAGGGGGAACACGGCCTCCATGGCAGCCGCGCTGGCGGGATAGACGGTGTGGTAAGCGCCGTCGTACCACTGGGTCACAACGCCGTTGGACAGGGTGTTCTGGCCATACTCGTTGAATTCAATGCCGGCCCAGGGGATGATCAGGGTATCCATGTCATAATCGGGGTGGAGCAGAGCGTCCCGCAGGGCTTCGCTCTCGGTGGTGCCCGCCTTCTCCAGGGCCATGGCCAGGAAGAGCAGGTTGATCGCGTCCTTCACATGGCTGTCCAGCAGGTCAATCTTGCCGGAGTTGTACTCGGAGTTGGCCCACAGCTCGTTCATCTGACGGGTGACCTCGGTGTTGATATCAGCAGCCCAGCTGCCAGTGGTGCAGATGTAGTTGTTCTTGTCGCCCATGGCGTCCAGGTAGTCGCTCTGAATAAAGCCGCCGCGCTGGCCGATGATGAAGTTGGGAGTATACTGCTGCTCCTTGCAGGTATTGACAAACAGCAGGGCGTCCGAAACGAAGGAGGCCATAATCAGAACGTCGGGGTCCGCACTCTTCAGCTTCAGCACCTCGGAGGTCAGGTTGGTCGCGCTGGAGGAATAATTGATCTTTTCTACCAGCTCAAAGCCGTACTCCTTGGCATACCGCTCCTCGACCGGGACCAGGTTCGCGCCGAACTCGCTGTCCTCCGAGAAGAGGGCGACGGTCTTGATGTTCGCATTCTGGGTCTCGTTGAGGTAGTTGATGAAATCAAAGGTGTCCTTCACATAGGTGTCGTCGTTAATCGCATAACGGATCAGCCACTCAAAGTCGTTGGTCCCGTCGGTCAGACTGACGGAAGAGCAGGAAACCATCAGGGGGATCTGATACTGCTCGGTGACCACGGCCACAGCCTTGGCCAGGGCGCTGGTAAACTCGCCGCAGATGGCGACCACATTCTTTTCCGTGATCAGGCGCTTCGCTTCAGACACGGCGGTGGTGGCGTCGCTCTTGTGGTCCGCCACGACCAGCTCGATCTTGGCGCCGTTCATGCTGGTGATCCCGGCGGAAGCGGCCATGGCGACGGCCAGCTCCGGATGTTCCTCATTAATAATATCGACAAGCATCTGATAAACCTCGACCGTCTGTCCGCCCAGCTGTGCGCTGGCGCCGGTCAAAGGGGTCAGAACACCGATCTTAATGGTCTCGGTACCGTCCGAAGAGGGACTGCTTCCGGTGGAAGGAGAGGGCGTCCCGCTGCCAGCGGTGCCGCCGCTGCCGCCGCAGGCGGCTATGGAAAGGACCATTGCGAAACACAGGATCATACTTACAAGTTTTTTCATTTTTGGTTGTCCTCCTTTGATTTTGCTGTTTTTGCCGGATCTGCGTTCCGATTTCGACATTTTCTGCAATCGGCTTGGATAAATCATAGCTTATTTGTCAGAAAAAAACAAGAGTTTTCTTCGATTCAAAGAAAACTTCTCCTAATTCCATGAATATCTTTTGTTTCTTTTGTATATATGCTACAAAATTTTGCCGGTTTTTAAAATAACTCTTGTATTTCCTCCGTGAACAGGTTTATAATCTGTGAAAAGGCCGCTTATTTTCTTCGAATCAAAGTTTTTTAGTTTTTGATTCAACACAAAACAGACCGGCATTCCCGCCATTTGCCCGTATGTTTTCCCACCGCTTTCCCAAATGGAGGTATTATCAATATGTACACAAATTTGAATCCCAGAACAATGGGCATGAACCACCACCCCTTCCCTGTCCTGCTGGACGCGGCCCACGCCAGCGGCTTCCGCGGCATAGAAGTCCCGGCCGGCGCCTTTGGCACGGATGAGGCCGCAGCCCAGGCCCGAACCAGGATGGAGGACCTGGGGATGCGCTTCGGGCTGATCATGGCCCCCACCGATATGTACAAGATCCCGGACAGCGAGTTTGACAGCCGGGTCACTGAGTTCGGCCAGTGGGCCCATCGGGCTGAGCTGGCCGGATGCAGCCGGGCGTACAACCATATTTGGGCTGGAAGCGACCAGTTCCCCTACGAGGAAAACCTGGCCTGGCACCAGGAGCGGCTCAGCAAGATCTACCATGTCCTCCGCGAGGAGGGCATCCTCTACGGCCTGGAGTTCATGGGGGCAAAAACCGTCCGTGACTCCTTCCGGTACCCGTTTATCCACTCCCTGATGGGTATTCTCAACCTGGCGGACAGCGTCTCCCCTGAGATTGGCTTTGTGTTTGACACCATCCATTGGTACACCAGCGGCAGCCGGGACGATGACCTGTACTTCGCCCTCAGCCACCTGGACCGAATGGTCAACCTCCACCTGTGCTGCGCCGATTCGTCCCGGAGCCGGGAGGAGCAGGATGATCACCAGCGGGCCCTGCCGGGGGAAAACGACACCATTGACTGCGCCCGCATCCTCCGTCTGTTTGACCGGGCCGGCTATAACGGTCCCATGATCATGGAGCCCATGGATCCCACCGTGACCCGCTACAGCAAGATGACCGCTCTGGACGCCGCAAAGGACGCCATCGCATGTCTGCACCGCGTGATGGCTCAAGCCGGCGTTGAGGACCGCTGAAGAAACGAGGGATCGTATGGCAGAACGCATATGCCTCGCGGTCGATGTGGGCGGGACCGGCATGAAGCTGGTGACCGGGCGTTATACCGGCACACGGATGGAAATCCTGGACCAGCGGACCGTCTCCGTCGCCCCAGTGAACAAAAACCGGCATGTTTATATTGATGTTCCAGGCATCCTTGCGCAGATCAAGAGCTGCGTCAAGGAGCTGCGCCAGCAGGGGATCGCACTGCAAAGCATGGGGATTGATACCTTCGGGAACGGCTACGGCCTTCTAGATCAGGACCTGAAGCTGATGGCGCTGCCCTATTTCTATAAGGACAGCCGTACCAAGGGCGTCCTGGCCAAGATGGCGAAATGGGTCCCTCTGCAGGAGCAGTACCAGTCCACCGGGATCTTCCCCACCGACATCCGGGTACTGTCCCAGCTGTACTACGAAAGCCGGCACAGCAGCAGTCTCTTTCATCAATGCCGCTGGATGCTGCTGCTCCCCGACCTGCTGAATATGCAGCTGACCGGCCGGCTCCAGTGCGAGATCTCCATGGCCTCCGTCGCCAATCTGCTGGACAAGCAGGGTGAGCAGTGGAACCGTCCTCTGATGGAGCGGCTAGGCATCCGGACCGACATTCTGCCCCCTCTTGTGCAGGGCGGCTCCACAGCCGGTCCCCTCGCCCCGCCGGCGGAGAAGGAATTGGGCGGCCCGCTGTGGGTAACCACCGTGGCCAGTCACGACACCGAATCCGCTCTGCTGGCCGCCCCCGGCCTGGACACCGACAGCGTGTTTGCCAGCATTGGCACCTCGCTGATCTTCGGCACCAAAACCAACTACCCCATGATCTCCCCGCTAGGGTACGCCGGGGCCTTCAAAACGGTAAAGGGTCCCTTCTCTTACTCGCTGTGCCGGGATTTCAACGCTATGTGGCTGTTTGAAAAATGTATGGCCCGGTGGCGCGCGGAAAATCCCCAGCTCACCTACCAGCATGTCACGGACGCCTGCACCGCAGCGGAGCAGGAAGCCCGTTACTGCAATGTGTGCGACCCGATGCTGCGCATCGAGCAAAAGGACATGCTGAGCGCCATCCGGGACTACTGCCAGGAGACCGGACAGAGTCCGCCAGAGTCCTTGGGCGAGACTGCCAACTTTATCCTGGACGGCATCGTCCTTCAGGCGCTCTGGTCCTTCCGGCAGGTCCAGCAAATCACCGGCCGCTGCAGCTATCAAAAGCTGGTAGCCATTGGCGGCGGGATCAAAAACACCCTGCTGATCCAGCGGCTGTCCGACGCACTGGGACTTCCAGTTGTCACCGGCAGCACGGTGTCCAGCGCGCTGGGCAATTTGATGATGCAGCTCTACACCACCGGGGAGCTGGCCGACTACCGCGCCATTCAGCGCACGGTTCAAAATTCGTGGACAAGCAATGTCTTTTACCCCCGGCCCGAGCATCAGGACAAGTGGGAAAAAGCGCTGCTTCAATTATCCAACATCGACAAAATCCGAGGAATATGGAGGTAAATCAAACATGAATCGCGAAATCAACTACGACATCATCCGTGAAATCATCCGTGTATCCAAAGCGATGGAGAGCGCTCAGCTGGTCAACACCTATGAGGGCAACCTGTCCATCAAGCAGGACGGCCTGCTGTACATCACTCCCGCCCGCACCCGGAAGAGCACCCTGACCGAGGACCTGATCTGCGTGCTGGAGGAGGACGGCACCCAGATCCACGGCTCGAAAAAGTCCTCCTCCGAGACCATCATGCACCGCACCGCCTATGAGCTGCGGGACGATGTCAGCGCCGTGATCCACTGCCACTCCCCCTACCTGACCGCCCACGCCATGTGCCACATCCCCATCGACCAAAAGTGCCACCCCGAGATCCTCTTCCACTTCAAGGACATCCCCGTGGCCCCCTACGGCCAGCCGGGTACCCGCGCCATCATCGACAACGCCGCTCCCTACCTGAAAAACCGCAACCTGGTCCTGTTGGGCAATCACGGCGTCCTGTCCGTGGGCTCCACCCTGGAGAAAGCCTTCCAGCGGATCGAAGCCGCAGAAAAGTTCGCGATGGAGATCTCCATCACCAGAAGCCTGGGGCCGGTTGTGGACATCCCCCAGTCGGAGATCGAGCGGATCCTGGCCCGGGACATTGAGACCTGATCCTGTGTTTCATATCTCATCTTAAAATCATCGTAAAACGGAGGCGCTACATATGTTAGTATCGACCAAGGATATGCTGGTCAAGGCCCAGCGGGATCACTACGCTGTGGCTAATTTCTGCATCTGGAATGTGGAAATGCTCTCCGGCGTTATGAACGCCTGTGAGAAACTGCAGTCCCCTGTGATCCTGTCCTTTGGAAGCGGTTTTCTGGTCAACACCGATATCAACCATTTTGTTCATATGATGCGGTCCTACGCCACCCAGACCTCCCTGCCCTGCTCCATCCACTGGGATCATGGCCGCAGCTTTGAGATCGTCAGCCATGCCATCGACATCGGCTACAACTCCCTGATGATCGACGGGTCCGCTTACCCCTTTGAGGAGAATATCCGCCGCACCAAGGAGGTTGTGGACAAGTTCCATCCCATGTGCATCCCCATTGAGGCGGAGCTGGGCCATGTAGGAGCCGAAACCAACTACGAGGAGGCCCTGGCCCACTACATGTACACCGATCCCGGTCAGGCCGCCGAATTTGTCAGCCGCACCGGCATCGACTCCCTGGCCATCGCCATCGGCAACCAGCACGGCGCCTACACCGCTCCGCCTCAGATCAATTTCGAGATTCTGGAGCAGGTACGAGCCAGCGTATCCATCCCTCTGGTGCTGCATGGCGCCTCCGGGATCGGAGACGACGACATCCGCCACGCCATCGGCCTGGGCATCACCAAGATCAACATCCACACCGAGCTGTGTGAGGCGGCCATGGACGCCATCTGCAGCTGTCCGCCGGACGAGAAATATCAGGGCCTGAACATCAAGGTCCGCGATGCAGTACAGGCCCGGGCCGAAAACAAAATCCTGCTGTTTGGCAGCAATGGTAAGGCTCAGGGCTGGTACGAAACATGATTGAGGAGGAATCATTATGAAAACCATTCAAATCGGAACGCTGAAAAAGCCGGTCTCCCGCATCAGCCTGGGCACCTGGGCCATCGGGGGCGGCCCCGCCTGGGGCCAGGACCCCGCCAGCCAGGCGGAGGCGGAGCGGAACAGCATTGAGACCATCTGCGCCTGCCCCGGCGCAGGTGTGAATATGATCGACACTGCGCCTGGCTATAACTTCGGCAACAGCGAGCGCATCGTGGGCAAAGCTCTGAAGCAGATGGACCGGGAGGCCATGTGCATCATCACCAAGTTCGGCATCGTATGGGACCGCAAGGGTGCTCTGTTCAACAAGGTTGGGGATACTCAGCTGTACAAAAATCTCTCCCGCGACTCCATCCTCCATGAGATCGACCAGAGTCTGGAGCGTCTGGGCACGGACTATATCGACGTATACATGTCCCACTGGCAGGCGGTGGAGCCCTACTACACCCCCATCAGCGAGACCATGGAGCTGCTGAACGAACTGAAAGCCCAAGGCAAGATCCGAGCCATCGGCGCGGCCAACGTCTCCCCCGAGCAGGTGGAGGAGTACATCAAGTACGGCGATCTGGACATCGTCCAGGCCAAATACAGTCTGCTGGACCGGGATGTGGAGCAGAACCTGCTCCCTCTGTGCAAGGAGCACAACATCGTTCTGCAGGCCTATTCCCCGCTGGAGATGGGCCTGCTCAGCGGCGCGCTGCCCAGGGACTACAAGCCGGTGGGCGCTCAGATCCCCAAAAAGTGGTTCCAGCCGGAAAATCTGCCCCGCGTGTTCGATCTCCTGGACGGGCTGAAGCCGCTTTGCAGCAAGTATGACTGCACCATTGCCGACCTGGCTCTGGCGTGGATTCTGGCCCAGGATGAGCGGGTGGTCCTGCTGAGCGGCTCCACCACTCCGGATCAGATCCGCTCCAATGTCCGCTCCGCCGACATTGAGCTCAGCGCCGAAGACGCCGCCATGATGCGGGATATGGCCGAGGCGCTGGACCGGTAACAGCGCCAGCCAGACCCGGGGAACCGGCAGTCCGGTGTTCAAAGCGCTGTCAAGACGGCCTGGTTTTCACGCCCTCTTTATAAATTTTTGTTGAACTACAACATATTTCCTTGTATAATAAAGAATGGTAACAACCAGAGGGGTGACATACTATGGCGCAAAAAGGCAGATTGGACAACATTTGGAATATGATTCAAACCGAGCGCCGTGTTTCTGTATCCGAGTTGAGCAAGCAGTTCGGTGTGACGGAGGAAACGATCCGCCGCGACCTGGAAAAGCTGGAGAAAAAGGGCATGGTCATCCGCACCCATGGCGGAGCGGTTCTGGTCACGGACACCCCGGAGACCAGGATCGACTACCGGTTCCGGGCCCAGACAAATGTGCAGGAAAAGCAGACCATCGCCCGCCTCGCGGCGCAGATGCTTCCCACGCACCGCCTGGTCATCGGAGCGGACTCCAGCTCAACGGTGATGGAAATGCTCCGGATGCTCAGTACCCGGGACAACCTGCTTTTAATGACCTATTCCGCCAATATCCTTTGGGAGTTAGCGGATTCCTCCATTGACCTCATCGCCGCCGGCGGGCTGCTGAATCGAAAGTCCTATTCCTTCCAGGGGCTGATCACCAGAAACACGATCCGAAATTACAATATGGACGTTGTGTTCATCAGCTGCAAGGGACTCCTGGAGGACGGACTGTTTGACAGTGACGACGAGGAGGCAGAGATCAAACGCCTGATGGTCTCAAAATGCCGCAAGGTCGTCCTGCTGGTGGACCACACAAAGTTTGACCGCTCCGCCTTCGCCAAGGTCTTGGATCTGGAAGCGGTCAATGTGGTCATCACAGACCAAAAGCCCGCCAGCCCGTGGATCGAACGGTTTTTCGCCATGGACATCGAGTTGATCTACCCGGAAATGCTGGACTCCCCCTCCCCGGCGGGCGGTCCCGCCAAGCTGCTCTGACGCGTCCTGAACCATGAAAACATCCCACAGGAGGACTTGACAAAGAGGTTCTCCTGTGGGATATTTATGCCTCCACCGGGACATACGGTCTGTTTCAGGCAGGATAACAAAAAAAGACCTCTGGAATCACAGCAATTCCAGAGGTCACACCTGGCAGCCGGAGAAGGATTCGAACCCTCACAAACAGAGTCAGAGTCTGTCGTGCTACCCTTACACAATCCGGCTATCGGCCCCGCTCTCGCAGGGACGATAGCTATTATAGCAAATGTTTCAAAAAAGTCAAGGGGTATTTTCAACTTTTTTCTCCGGCGTTTTCCCGGCGCCGGGAAATCACCCCTCCAGCAGAGAGAACCGGAAACAGGTGGTCTGGACGTACCGCTCCCCCGCCTTCAGGACGGCGGAGGGGAAGCCGGGCTGGTTGGGCGCATCCGGGAAGTGCTGCGTCTCCAGGCAAAAGCCGTGGCGGTGGCCGTAAACGGCGCCGTCCTTCCCCTTCCGGCCCTCCTCCAAAAAGTTGCCGGTGTAGAACTGGATGCCCGGACAGTCGGTCTCCACCTCCATGACCACGCCGGATACCCGGCTGCGCGCCATCGCCGCCGGACGCATCTCGCCGGGCTGGCCGTCCACCACAAAATTGTGGTCGTAGCCCCGGCCCCACAGCAGCTGCTGGAAGGGCTCATTGATATGCGCGCCGATTGGGACCGGTTGGCGCAGATCCATGGGGGTGCCTTCCACCGGCTCCACCGTGCCAAAGGGGATGCTGGTCTCATCGGCGGGGGTGTAGGAGGAGCAGAACAGCTGGATCTCCTGATCCAGCACGTCGCCGCTGCCCTGGCCGGACAGGTTGAAGTAGCTGTGGTTGGTGAGGCTGCAGAGCGTGTCCTGGCCGCTGGACGCCTCATAGCGGATGGACAGGATATCCCCCTCCAGCGCATAGGTCACCTTCACCTGGAGATGGCCGGGGTACCCCTCCTCTCCGTCGGGGCTGTCCAGCGTGAGGACCACCCGCTCAGGCGCGGCCTCCTCCACGGTCCAGACCCGGTGCGAATAGCCCACATCCCCGCCGTGGAGATGGTTGGGGCCGTCGTTCACGGCCAGGGTATACTCCCTTCCGTTCAGCGCGAAGCGCCCCTTGGCGATGCGGTTGGCGTACCGGCCCACCAGAGCGCCGAGGTAGCCCCCCTCCGTCTCGTACTGGGCCAGGCTGTCGTAGCCCAGCACCACATCCACCGGTCCCGCCTTGCCGGGGACGGTGAGCGCGCGGAGCGCCCCGCCAAAGGTGATGACCTTTGCGGCCAGCACCCCGTTGTCCAGGGTCACCTCCCGGACCTCCTCCCCGTGTTTCGTGACGCCAAAGGGCGTTCCAAATTCCTTACTCATGATTTGGCCTCCTTCTCTAACAATGCCTGCGTTCAGTATAGCACACCGCCCTGAAAAAGGCAATTTGCAAATTGCCCTTTACATCTTGGGACTCCGCCCGTATAATAAGCAGATGTATGGGACAACGTGCATGCCGCATAGAATCCCATCGATCGCAGAGGAGAAAGGAGGCCCATGGGCGGACAAGGCCCATCAGAAGCGCCAGCGCCTGCCGTCAGGCAGGACGACGAGGTGAGGGGAGAATCGAGTGTTCGGCGGATGCCCCTCCGCGCCGGCTCCGGGCGCGTCACACGGTCCACAAAGCCCACGGGCAACCGCGGGACAAAACGGCCGTGACCGGGGAACGAGGTCAAATGGCTGCGAGTTTGTCCTCCTGACAATACAAGGAGGAAACTAGAATATGTGTGGAATTGTAGGCTATATCGGGAAGGAGCAGGCCGCTCCCATCCTGCTGGAGGGCTTGTCCCGCCTGGAGTACCGGGGGTATGACTCCGCCGGGGTGGCGGTGTTCGACGGGATGTCGGGCACGCTGGCTGTCCACAAGGCCAAGGGACGGCTCCAGGTGCTGTCGGATCAGCTCCACGGGGGCGCGGACCTGAACAGCACCGCCGGCGTGGGGCACACGCGCTGGGCCACCCACGGCGCTCCCAGCGACGTCAACTCCCACCCCCAGGTGAGCCGCAGCGGACGGATCGCCGTGGTCCACAACGGCATCATCGAAAACTACGCCGAGCTGAAGACCTTTCTCCTGGCCCAGGGGGTGCCCTTCACCTCGGAAACCGACACCGAGGTGGTAGCCCAGCTCATCGAGTATTTCTACGAGGGGGACCTGCTGGCCGCCGTGGGCCGGGCGCTCCGCCGCATCCAGGGGGCCTACGCCCTGGGCATCCTGTGCGCCGACTGCCCCGACCAGATTGTGGCGGTCCGCAAGGACAGCCCCCTCATCCTGGGCTACGGGGAGGGGTGCAGCTTCATCGCCAGCGACGTCACCGCCATCCTGCGCCACACCCGGAGGGTGGGCTACATGGAGGACGGAGAGCTGGCCGTTCTAACCCGGGAGGGCATCCAGTGCTACGACCATCTGATGCAGCCGGTCCGGAAGGACGCCGTCACCATCGACTGGGAGATCGACGCCGCCGAAAAGGGCGGGTATGAGCACTTCATGTTCAAGGAGATCATGGAGCAGCCCGAGGCCCTGCGCCGGTGCCTCTCCCCCCGCATCCGTCAGGGGGAGGTGGTATTTGAGGACTTCGCCCTCAGCGAGGAGTACCTGGCCGCTATGAACCGCATCTACATCGTGGCCTGCGGCTCCAGCTACCACGTGGGCATGGTGGGGAAGTACCACCTGGAGCGCCTCACCCGCAAGCCGGTGGAGGTGGCGCTGGGCTCCGAGTTCCGGTACATGGACCCGATCGTGGATGAGCACACCCTGGTCATTGTCATCAGCCAGTCCGGCGAGACCCTGGACACCATGGCCGCCCTGCGGGAGGCCAGACGGCTGGGCGGGCACATCCTGTCCATCGTCAATGTGGTGGGCTCCTCCATCGCCCGGGAGTCGGACCAGGTGCTGTACACCTGGGCGGGACCTGAGATCGCCGTAGCCACCACCAAGGCGTATACCACCCAGCTGGCCCTTCTCTCCCTGCTGGCCCTGTGGATGGGAAACCGGCTGGGGACCGTCTCCCAGGAGGAGTACCGCAGGGCGGCGGCCGCCTTCCTGGAGCTGCCCGGCAAGATGGAAGAGGTCCTGTCCCGCCGGGACGGCATCCAGTACCTTGCGTCCCAGTATTTCAACCACGACTCCATCTTCTTCATCGGCCGCAACCTGGACTACGCCCTGGGGCTGGAGGGCTCCTTGAAGCTGAAGGAGATCTCCTACATCCACTCGGAGGCGTACGCCTCCGGGGAGCTGAAGCACGGCACCATCAGCCTCATCGAGGAGGGCACCCTGGTGGTGGCTCTGGGCACCTATGAGGCGCTGTTCGCCAAGGCCATGAGCAACATCGTGGAGGTCAAGGCCCGGGGCGCCAGCGTGCTGGCCCTCACCACCCAAGGCCGCCGGGAGGAGATGGCCCAGACCGCCGACGCGGTGATGACCATCCCGGACCTACACCAGCTGCTCCTCCCCTGCCTGGGGGTGGTCCCGCTCCAGCTGTTTGCCTACTACGTGGCTCTCATGCGGGGCTGTGACATCGATAAACCCCGGAATCTGGCAAAAAGCGTGACGGTAGAATAGCAAAAAAGGACAGCGGAAGAATAAACCGCTGTCCTTTCTGTTTGCTAAAAGCCTGCCTTGCCCGTCACAGTACATTGGTCAGCGTCGGCTGTTCCATCTCGGCCAGCAGCTCCAGCTGGGCAATCAGGTCGGCGTTGGCAGCGTTGTACTGGTCCGGCTCCTGGAGCCGCACATACTCCAGCACGGTCCGGAAGCCCCGCAGCACCTGGTCGGTGTCGCTGTGGCGCATGGTGGTGTGGAGGTAGAAGTGGCGGCTCTGCCAGTCCTCGTAGACCTGACGGGTCAGGGCCTCCGCCCGCCCCCACTCCCCCAGCTCCGCCTGAACCCGGGCCTGATACAGCTGCTCCCGCATCCCGTCTGTGAGACGTTTGGCGTACTGGGCGTTTCCCAGGCTGGCTCCCAGCAGCGCCAGCAGCAGTCCTGCCGCGATCCAAAGCCGTCTCATCATGATCCCTCCTTCCGGGCGAAGTAGACGGCGTCCGCCTCATCCACCAACAGGAGGAACACCGTGGACAGGTCCTTGCAGCCCCGCTGGGCCAGCTGCTTGTCCAGCCAGGGCCGGTCGTGGCCCAGGGCCTTCAGGTTCCGCTCCAGCAGATGGCCGTCGCTGACCACCACCCGGGGCAGTCCGGCCTCCTCCACGCTCACCTTCAGGTCCCGGGCGGTGGGGGGCTTCTGGTTGGCGCAGGGCAGCACCGAGAGCTGGCCGTTGGTCTCCAGGATAGCGTATTTGATCTGGCTGATGTCTGTATAGCCCTTGATGCGCAGCTCCTCCAGCAGCTCGTCCACCGTCAGGCGGGTCTTTGCCATCTCCCCCTGCACCAGCGTGCCATTCTGTATCACCATGCTGGGCCGTCCGCACAGCAAAGCCCGAAAGCGGACGCTCTTCATAGTGAGCACCGATAGGATCATGGTCACCGCCAGCAGCGTCAGAATGGGCACCACGCCGGTGAGCAGGGGGATGCCGTAATCCTGCATGGGCACCGAGGCCAGGTCAGCGATGATCAGGGACAGCACCAGCTCGGAGGGTTCCAGCTCCCCCACCTGCCGCTTGCCCATCAGCCGAACCCCGGCGATGATGAGAATGTATAGGATGATGGTCCGAATCAGGCCGGTAAACATGGGCTTGCCTCCTTAAGCCGCTCCAAAGGCATTTTCGCAAGGGGCTCCGGTCGAAGGGCGGCTTGTTTCAGTCTTTCCCGGCCTGCGGTAATTTATCCTGCGAATTGCCCAAATATCCACCGAATATTGATACAGAAAAAGGGAAAACGCCATCTTGTCAAGCGGTGGATTTTCCGTTAAAATAACTTGATTACAGTATGGACATTTTAGAACTGGAACGGAAAGCGAGTGAACGAACGAATGAAAGCGACCTTGATCTTAGCCAACGGGAGCATCTTCTCCGGCACCAGCATCGGCTCCACCGAAACGCGGGTCTGCGAGATGGTGTTCAACACCTCCATGGCCGGCTATCAGGAGATCCTCACGGACCCCTCCTACGCCGGGCAGGGCGTGGTCATGTCCTACCCCCTCATCGGCAACTACGGCGTGAACAGTGAGGACAACGAGTCCAGAAGGCCCTGGGTGGAAGCCTTTGTAGTCCGCCACCTGTCCCCCAGGGGGAGCAACTTCCGCTGCGAGGGCGACCTGGGCAGCTACCTGAAGGAACACAATATCACCGGCATCCAGGGTGTGGACACCCGGGCGCTGACCAAAATACTCCGCAGCGAGGGGAGCATGAACGGAATGCTCACCTGCGCGGAGCATTTTAATATCGCCCAGGTGCTGGAGGAGCTGAAGGCTTACAGGGTGGAGCATACCGTGGAGCTGGTTACCCGGGCCGAGCCGGAGGTTTTCCCTGCCTTTGGCGAGGAGAAGTACCACGTCGCTATGATGGACTACGGCGTAAAGCAGCACATGATCGAGTGCCTGCGCCGCCGGGGGTGCAGGGTCACCGCCCTGCCCGCCTCCACCCCCGCCGCCGACGTGCTGGCCGGGGGCTACGACGGGGTGATGCTGTCCAACGGCCCCGGCGACCCGGCGGAGAATGTGGAGATCATCGCCGAGCTGAAAAAGCTGTATAACAGCGACATCCCCCTCTTTGGCGTCTGCCTGGGCCACCAGCTGCTGGCCCTGGCCACCGGCGCGAAAACCGGACGGCTGGCCTACGGCCACCGGGGGGGCAACCACCCCGTCCGGGACGTGGAGAAGGGCCGGGTGTTCATCACCAGCCAGAACCACGGCTATATGGTGCTGGCCGATTCGGTGGACCCCGCCGTGGCCGAGGTGAGCCACATCAATGTGAACGACGGCACCTGCGAGGGCCTGCGCTACCAGCGGCCCAACTGCTTCACCACCCAGTTCCACCCCGAGGCCAACGCCGGCCCCAAGGACACAGAATATCTGTTCAACCGCTTCATCGACAACATGGCCGCCAAAAAGGGAGGTGCTCAGTAATGCCCAAGTATACAGATGTAAAAAAGGTCCTGGTGCTGGGCTCCGGCCCCATCGTCATCGGCCAGGCCGCCGAGTTCGACTACGCCGGCACCCAGGCCTGCCGGGCCCTGAAGGAGGAGGGCCTGGAGGTGGTGCTGGTCAACTCCAACCCCGCCACCATCATGACCGATAAGGACATTGCCGACCACGTCTACATCGAGCCGCTGAACATCCACTCGGTCACCCAGGTCATCGAGATGGAGCGGCCCGACTCCATCCTGCCCACTCTGGGCGGCCAGACCGGCCTGAACCTGGCCATGGCCCTCCATGAAAGCGGCGTGTTGGAGCAGTACGGCGTCCGGCTGCTGGGCACCTCCCCCGAGTCCATCCGCAAGGCGGAGGACCGCCAGGGCTTTAAGGACTGCATGGAGTCCATCGGCCAGCCCTGCGTCACCTCCCTGGTGGTGGAGAGTGTAACGGATGCGGTGGACTTTGCCGAGAGCATCGGCTACCCCGTCATCGTCCGCCCCGCCTACACCCTGGGCGGCACCGGCGGCGGCATCGCCTACGACCGCGCCTCCCTGGAGGAGATCTCCGAGCGGGGCATCAACCTGTCCCGGGTGGGCCAGGTGCTCATCGAGCGGTGCATCGCCGGCTGGAAGGAGATCGAGTTCGAGGTCATGCGGGACGGGGCGGGCAACGTGATCACCATCTGCTCCATGGAGAACATCGATCCGGTGGGCGTCCACACCGGCGACTCCATCGTGGTGGCCCCCGCCCAGACCCTGGCCAACAAGGAGTTCCAGATGCTCCGCTCCGCCGCCCTGGACATCATCTCCGCCCTGGAGATCGAGGGCGGGTGCAACGTGCAGTTCGCCCTGAACCCGGACTCCTTTGAGTACGCCGTCATTGAGGTCAACCCCCGGGTGTCCCGTTCCTCCGCCCTGGCCTCCAAAGCGACGGGCTACCCCATTGCGAAAGTCGCCGCAAAAGTGGCCCTGGGCTATACTCTGGACGAGATTCCCAACGCTGTCACCGGCAAAACCACCGCCTGCTTTGAGCCCACCATCGACTACTGCGTGCTGAAGATCCCCCGCCTGCCCTTCGACAAGTTCACCACCGCCAGCCGCACCCTGGGCACCCAGATGAAGGCCACCGGCGAGGTCATGGCCATCGCCAACTCCTTCGAAGGGGCGGTCATGAAGGCCATCCGCTCCCTGGAGCTGAACGTCCGGGCCCTGAAGCTGGACAAGCTGGAGGGGCTGTACACCGACGAGATCGAGGAGCTGCTGGTAAACGTCACCGACGAGCGGCTGTTTGTGGTGGCTGAGGCCCTGCGCCGGGGCTTCTCCCCGCAAAAGATTTACTCCATCACCAAGATGGACATCTGGTTCCTGGACGGCTTCAAGCGGATCATCGACATGGAGGAGGAGCTGAAGCGCTGCAAGGGGGAGCCGGATATCGACACCCTGAAGCGGGCCAAGGAGATGTGCTTTGCCGACAGCTACATCGGCGCTCTGTGCGGCATGACCCAGGCTGATGTGAAGGCTCTGCGGGAGCGGTACCACATCATCCCCGCCTTCAAGATGGTGGACACCTGCGCCGCCGAGTTCGACGCCGAGACCCCCTACTACTACTCCACCTACGACGGGGAGAACGAGGCCCGAGACGACGGGTCCGGCCGCAAGAAGGTGCTGGTGCTGGGCTCCGGCCCCATCCGCATCGGCCAAGGCATCGAATTTGACTACTGCTCCGTCCACTCGGTGTGGGCGCTGAAAAAGCTGGGCTGTGAGACCATCATCGTCAACAACAACCCGGAGACCGTCTCCACCGACTTCGACGTGGCGGACAAGCTGTACTTTGAGCCTCTTACGGCGGAGGATGTCCAAAATATCGTGGAACAGGAAAAGCCCTGGGGAGCGGTGGTCCAGTTCGGCGGGCAGACCGCCATCAAGCTGGCCAAGGCCCTCACCGATATGGGCGTTCAGATCCTGGGTACCTCCTCCGACGGGGTTGACGCCGCCGAGGACCGGGAGCGTTTTGACGAAATTCTGTCCAAGTGCAGCATCCCCCGGGCCAAGGGCAAGACCGTCTTCACCACCGAGGAGGCCCTGGCCGCCGCCCGGGAGCTGGGCTACCCCGTGCTGGTGCGGCCCTCCTACGTGCTGGGCGGACAGGGCATGGAGATCGCCTACTCCGACCGGAACATTGAGGAGTTTATGAAGATCATCAACATGACCGTTCAGGAACACCCCATCCTGGTGGACAAGTACCTCATGGGCCGGGAGCTGGAGGTGGACGGCGTGTTCGACGGGGAGGACATCCTCATCCCCGGCATCATGGAGCACGTGGAGCGGGCTGGGGTCCACTCCGGGGACTCCATTGCCGTCTACCCGCCCCTCCACCTGGAGGACAAACACCGGGAGCTGATCCTCAAGCACACCAAGAACATGGCCATGCACCTGGGAGTGGTGGGCCTGATCAACGCTCAGTATATCCTCTATGACGATGACATCTATGTCATCGAGGTCAACCCCCGGTCCTCCCGGACCATTCCCTATATCTCCAAGGTCACCGGCGTGCCCATCATCGATCTGGCGACCCGGGTCATGCTGGGAGAGAAGCTGAAGGACATGGAATACGGTACCGGCATCTACAAGGAGGCGGAGTATTTCGCTGTCAAGGCCCCGGTGTTCTCCTTCGAGAAGCTCACCGACGTAGACACCGGCCTGGGTCCGGAAATGAAGTCCACTGGCGAGGTGCTGGGGCTGGCTGAGACCTATCCCCAGGCCCTGCTGAAAGCCTTCAAGGGTTCGGGTATGCGGGCTCCCAAGAAGGGCGGGCGGATCATCATCACCGTGAAGGACGAGGACAAGGGGGAGAGCATCGCCATCGCCCGAGGCTTCGAGGAGATGGGCGTGGAGCTGTACGCCACCGCCGGCACCTGCCAGACCCTGCTGGATGCGGGCATTGAATGCAAGAGCGTCAACCGGGTGTCCCAGGCCCATCCCAACATCCTGGACATGATCGCCTCCGGCACCGTGGACCTGATCATCAACACTCCCACCCGGGGCCGCAAGCACGACTCCGACGGCTTCCGCATCCGCCGCTCCGCCGTGGAGCACGGGGTGGGCTGCGTCACCTCGGTGGATACCGCCCGGGCCCTGCTCACCGTCCGGCAGCAGAGCCGCAGCGAGGACCTGACCCCCATTGACATCACCAAGATTTAAGCAAACGGCCCCCGGCTTATGCCGGGGCCGAATTTTTCTCTTGACAGTATCACGATACCATTGTATGATTGTATCACGCTATCAAGGAGGTGACATCTTGCCGCGTGAAAGCAGAGCCCAGTATTTCCGCGAACGTCGAAAACAGCGCAAAGCATTTACTGTTGAGCTAAGCAAAGAAAAAATGGAGCGATTCGAGGAGAAGCTGAAAGAAAAAAATATCACCAAGACCGATTGGCTCAACGAGAAGATCGACGAAGAGCTGGGCAAATAAAAATAGAGTGCTGGCTACACCACAACAAGAACACCAACACTCTATTTACCAAGCCCGGAGGTATGGCAAATCTGATTATGCCACAACTCCGGGTAAAAATCAAGGAGGTACCTATGAGTTTAAAAAAAGAACTGCTGGAGCTAGAGACAACGGCCAATCAGATTTCCAGAATGGTCAACGCCGTAGAGCTGATGGCCATGGGACTGGACATGAGGGACGATCCCTATGCCGACGGTTTTTTCGCCGTCTGCGGCTATCTGGTCCAGACCGGCCAAACCCTGCGGCAGCAGGTGGAAAACTGCCTGCACGCCCTGTAATTCAAGTCCCCTGGCCTAAGCCAGGGGACTTTCATTCAGCTCAGCATAGCGGTCAGGGTTTCCAGCAGCTTGCTAATGTTGATGGGCTTGGAGATGTGCCCATTCATGCCGGAGCGCAGGGCCTCCTGCTTATCCTCCTCAAAGGCGTTGGCCGTCATGGCCAGGATGGGGATACCCGCCAGCTTGGGGTCCTCCAGCTGCCGGATCTGCCGGGTGGCCTCATAGCCGTTCATCACGGGCATCTGCACGTCCATCAGCACCAGCTGATACCACCCCGGCTGGGACTGGGTCACCATATCCACCGCCTGCTGGCCGTCCTCCGCTGTCTCCACCAGGAACCCGGACTCCTCCAGGATCGCGGTGGCGATCTCCTGATTCAGCTCGTTGTCCTCCACCAGTAGGATGCGGCCGGTGTGGGAGGACTCCTCCGGCCCCTTCTCATCCGGCTCCTCCTCCTCCTCGATCCGCACCAGGTCGTTCAGACAGCTGCGCAGCTCAGACAGGAACAGCGGCTTGGAACAGAAGGCGTTGATCCCCGCCTCCCGGGCCTCGTCCTCGATATCCGACCAGTCATAGGCGGTGAGCACAATGATGGGGACCTGTTCGTCGACCTCCTTGCGGATGCGCCGGGCCACCTCGATGCCGTTCATGTCGGGCAGCAGCCAGTCGATGATGTACACACTATAGTTGTCGCTGCGCATCACAGCCTGACGGGTGCGCAGCACCGCCTCCTTGCCCGACAGGGTCCACTCCGCCCGCATGCCGATCTGCTGGAGCATGCAGGACACGCTGTCGCAGGTGTTGAAGTCGTCGTCCACCACCAGCGCCCGGCAGCCCTTCAACTCGGGAATGGTCTGGGGCTCCTTCTCCTCCGAGCACAGGCGGAAGGTGATGACCACGGTGAACTCCGTGCCAACCCCCTGCTTGCTCTTGACCGAGATGTCTCCGTTCATCATGTCCACAATGTTCTTGGTGATGGCCATGCCCAGGCCAGTGCCCTGAATGCCGCTGGTGGTGGAGTTGCGCTCCCGCTCGAAGGGTTCAAAGATGCGGGCTACAAACTCCTCACTCATCCCGATGCCTGTATCCTTGATGACAAACTCATAGGTGGCGTGTCCCGCCGGAGCGCCGGGCTTCTCGGTCACCCGAACGCTGACCACCCCGCCTGCGGGGGTATACTTCACCGAGTTGCTCAGCAGATTGAGCAGGATCTGGTTCAGCCGCAGCCGGTCGCAGTAGATCTCCTCATTCACCACATCCACCGCGTCCATATACAGCTCCAGCTGCTTGGCGTGGACGTCCGCCTGCACGATGCTGCGCAGGCCGTGGAGGATGTTGGGCATGGAGCAGGGCTTCTCCTCCAGGGACATTTTTCCGCTCTCGATACGGCTCATATCCAGCACATCATTGATCAGGCTGAGCAGATGATTGCCCGAGGTCATAATCTTTTTCAGATAGCCCTCCACCTGGTCCCGCTGGTCGATATGGGTCGTGGCCAGGGCGGTAAAGCCGATGATGGCGTTCATAGGCGTGCGGATATCGTGGGACATGTTGGACAAGAAGACGCTCTTGGCCTTGTTGGCCCGGTTGGCCTGGTCCAGGGCGTCCTTCAGCACGTCCATCCGCTCCATTTCCTTGCGGGTCTCCTCGTCCACGCTGCGGAAGCCCAGCACCACCGCCCGGGTGCTCCCCCAGTCGCCGGTGTGCACCGCCTTCATCTGGAAATAGCGCACCTGACCCTCACACACGGTGCGGTAGCTGGCATAAAACTGTCCCTTGGCGCCCAACTCGATGCGCAGCCGCTCCCGGGTGCAGATCCGCAGCATCTGTTCCCGATCCTCCGGGTGGACGCAGCAGTCGATATACCGCTCCATGCACTCCTCCAGGATCAGCTCGCCGGAAAATAAATCGTCCAGCACGCCGGGCCTGCACTCGTGGGTCCGCAGGGCCCGTCCTGTTCCGCCGTCCAGGTCAAAGACGCACACCAGGTTGTAGTCGATGGACAGCGCCTGCACCAGCTCCATCTGGCGGCGCTCCTCCTTCATGCGCTCCTCCTGCTCCCGCTCCTTCTGGGTGGTACAGTCCAGCAGGAACCGCTGATAAAACAGCTCGCCGTTCTCCTCCATCAGCTTGACGTTTCCCATCACGTGGCGAATGTCCCCGTCGGTGTGGCGGACCCGGTACTCGATGTTGATGTTGTCCCCCACTTTTTTCAGGGTCTGGATGCCGGTGCGCAACCGCTCCTGATCCTCCTCCATCACCGAGGAGGCGATCATGTCAAAGCCGGCGGCCATCATGGCCTCCTCCGATTCGAAGCCCAGCACCTGAAGGGCGGCCCGGTTAATGCTGATGATGTGGGAGCCGTCCAGGGTGTGGCACATCACGCCGCAGTCCATGGTGGTGAACAGGTTCTCCAGCTCCCGGTTTTTGTCGATCAGCTCCTGCTCATAGGCCCGCTCCTGGGTCACATCGATGCCCAGGCCGGTGGTGCCCATCACGGTGCCGTCGCAGTCGTACAGGGGGGACTTGTAGGTGGTGAGCAGCCGCTGCCCGCCGCCGGCCTGGATGACCTCCTCCGAGATGCAGGTCTTCTGGGTCTCCATCACCACCCGCTCCGACTCGATGCAGGCGGGATCGTCCTGCTCCACGTCCCAAATGTAGGCGTGCCGCTGGCCCTGCACCTGCTCCTTGGTCTTGTTCACCGTGGCGCAGAAGGCGTCGTTCACCTTCTCGTGGACGCCGTCCTTGTCCTTGAACCAGACCAGGCTGGGGGTGCTGTTGATCAGCGCATCCAGGTACTGATTGGCCTGCCATAAATCCATGCGCTGCTTCTGCTTCTCCTGCCAGCGGATAAAGCGAAAGATCAGCTCCTCTCTGGACAACGGCAGCGTCCACAGCTCGTCGGCCAGAGACAGGCTGTCCCCCAGGGCCGCGATCTGATCCTTCTCCGCCAGGAGGATCAGCTGGGCGGATTCCTTTTTCCCCTCCGCCAGCGCGCGTACCGATCCCTCCCCGGCCAGAGGGACGGCCAGGATCACGTCTGCTCTGGCCAGCAGCGCCGCCCGGGGCTCACTACTGTCCAGAAAGGAGTGGTTGAAGGAATCCAGCGGCGTCAGCGTTTGGACCGTCTCCAGCACCTCAGACGGACAGTGAATGAGATAAAATTCCATATGGCAGCGATACATAACTCGGTCCCTCCTGTGCGGCAAGATACTTCAATTTATTTTAATCCCCTAAAGCCGTTCTGTCAACAATCATCCGGAAGAAAAGCGGGGAACCAGGCCCTCTTCCACGCTTGCTCTATATTATTCTCAGGAACACAGACTGACAACCGGCAGCCCAGTCAGGGCTGCCGGTGTTATTTGCGTCACTTCAGCAGCCGCTGCAGCTCCGACCGTCCCCTCCGGCTGTGGAGGTACCAGGCCACCTCGGGCTGGAGAAGGATGGTCTTCTTCACGTCCTCCATCAGCGTGCCCGCCGCCGCCGTGTCCCGCACGATGGCCGCCGCCGGGCCGGCCTGCCGTCCGCCGGAGTACCCGCTGGAGCCCAGCGTCAGCTGGCTGTACAGCGCCTGATATACCGACTGGATCTGGGACACCCACTGGCGGTCCGCGTTCACGATGGCCAGCGACGCCTGGGCGTACTCCTGGGTGGACACCTGCATCATATCCAGCCGCATCGCCCGGGTGGACAGCGGGAACTGCGGCAGCGTCACCGTTCCACCGCCCATCCGCAGCGGGATTCCTTCCTCGGGCTCGGGCTCAGGCTCGGATTCCGGCTCCGGCTCATCCTCCGTTCCAATGGTGGCGGCCAGAATGCCGGCCGGACCCTCGGCGTAGCCGATGTTTACGTGGCTGTCCTCCCCCATGGAGATACCCCACAGGCCGCCGCCGCTCTCAAACACGTTCCTGGACCCGCTGGCCAGCGTCAGGAAGACCTCATTGTCCCGGCCCAGATCAAAGGCTTTCCCCTCCGGCACCCGGCACATCACCCCATTCAGCATCAGCCGGATCAGGGCGATGTGATCTGCCAGCACCAGCCGCCCGCTGAAGGGCTCCTCGTTGGCGTCCATCCCGGCGCCGCCGGAGATCCCGGTCACCTGAGCGGTCAGAATACGCAGGGTGTGGGACTCCTCCTCATAGATCCAGTCCTGTCCCTCCTCGCCGCCGGTGACGGTAAAGGGATTGGGGTACATATCCACCTCCTGGAACTGCTGCCGCCGCTGCTCCCAGCGCACGTAGGCGTACCGGCTCTGAAGCTGTCCGGACTTGTCCTTTCCCTGCAGCAGAACGGCGTGGATGTCGCAGCCGTGGCTCGGGTCCCCCTTATTCAGCCAGAGCCGGGCAGCGTCGCCATTCATCAGGGACTGCCGGGTCGCCGCCTTGCCGTCCACCTCCAGCTTGGTGAGGGTGCTCAGGCTGGGCATCAGGGCCTTCCACACCAGGTCGAACGCCTCCAGAGGCTTGCCCTCCGGAGTGCGTACCGCGACCGCCCGGGCCAGCAGGGTAGCCGCGCTCTCCAGCGTCACCGGGACGGTCCACTCCTTGGAGGGCCGCTCCCCCGCCTCCTCGATCAGCGTCACCTCTCCGGTCAGCCGCAGTAGGTTGGAGCCGTCTCCGCTCAGCGTGCCCAGGCGCAGCTGTCCGCTGCCGCCCACCTCCAGGGACGCCCCCTTCTCCATCTGAAGCCCGCCCAGCTGGGTCTCCCCCTCACTGACCACTCTGGCCTGGGAACCCTCCACAGTAAGGCGGTCCGCCTTCACATCCTGGAGCGTCACCTGGCCGGAGCCGGTGAGCCGGATGGCTGCCGCCTGCTCCTGGCCGTTCCCCTGGATGACCACGTCCGCCGGTCCGGCGATGGTGACCTCCCCCGTGGCCTCGTTGAAGGTCACGCCGGACAGGTCCGTCCCCGTGATCTGGAGCGCACCGGCCCGCAGGGTCTCCGGAGCGGTCCCCGCCGCGGCGTTCGTTGCCGGCCCGGAGGCTTCCGCCGTCTCCGCCCTGCCGTCCGGCACACCGGCCTCCGGCTCCAGCGTGGTCTGGGAGCTCTCCAGCGCGGTCAGAAGGCTCATCATCAGATCCAGGTTCATTCCCCCGATTCCCATCAGCAGGGACAGCAGAGGCGATCCCATATCCAACGTCTCCAGAGCCGTCTCGGGCGGCATGCCCGCCGTCAGCTTCTCCAGCAGCTGGCGCACCGCGTCCAGCATCTCGTCCATGTCGATCTCGCCGGACAGGAGTCCCTCGATCAGGTCCGCCTTTCCGTCGATAAACAGCGGCTTATCCCCGGCGGACACACTGTTCACCATACGTTCGATTTTGGACACCAGCTTTTCCAGCTCCGTCTGGAGGGCCTCCCGGTCGGGCTCCTCGCCGTCAATGGACTCCTTGGTCAGCTCCTCGATCTTGTCCAGGCTGTCCTGCACCTCGTCCAGCACCGCCTGGCCCAGCTGAAGGGCATTGCGGCTCTCCCGCAGCTGGCCCTCCGTCTGGCCGATCCTGGTCATCAGGTCCTGCAGGGTATCGGAGATGTTTACCGTACCGGCCGCCGCCGCCTTCTGCGCCGGGGCGCTGGCAGACTGCTTCTCCGTCTTCACCACACCCTGAAGATTGGGGGGTGTAAAGGTCATGTTGTCCCTGCGTATGGTCAATTCACTCATAATCTGTGCCTCCTCCCGTCCGGTCACTGCCACTACCCTGTATATCGGCACCGAAACGGAAAAAATAAGGAGCCGCTCCTCCGGACCGCTCCGGCCAGAATCACGACGCTTTGTATGGCACAGGTTCCGCCAGCAGCTCCCGAATCAAATGGCGGCGCGGACAGATGTGGTTGTGAGAATTGGACAAGACTGGTGGAATTTTCTCAAACATGTGATATAATAAGCGGGGGTGTTTGAATTGCCGAACAAAGGTATGGGTAAGTTCAAGCAAAAGCTGCTGAAATCGGTTTCCCGAAAGATGGTCCTTCTGCTGCTCCTTTCTGCGCTGATCTTCACCATGGGCCAGTACGCCGTCATCCTGCTCGGCAACGAGGGGAACGTCCGCAGCCATCTTCAGGAGCTGAAGGCGTCCTACCGCCAGCTCGACCGCATCGACACCGAATTCCTGCGGGACGAGGAGACGATGCGGGCGGCCCGCGCCGTGCTGACCGGAGAGCAGGGCGCCGCGCGGCTTCAGCAGCTGGTGCGCAGATTGAATCTGCAAAGCCCGGTCTCCAGCGAGTTCATCCTGAGCGATCTGCATGGCAGCGTCCTGGCGGCTTCCTTTCCTGGAAGCACGCTTACCTCCTATCTATGGAACTACAACGCCGCCATCTGCTACCATGCGCGGAACTGCGGGGAGGACGAGATCTACCGCTCCGTCTATTACGACAACAGCACCTACTCCGACCGCATGTTTGTCAAGCCGGTCTATCAAGACTCCGCCCTCCTGGGCTTTCTGACCCTCTATCTCTCCGGGGCCGGGTGGAACTACTCCCTGTCCGACACCAACTTTGACGGCGTGATCACCGATCTCCGGGGCAACATTATGTACAGCAGCAAGCATGCCTTTGCCTCGGTGGACAACAAATTCAGCTGCGCCAGCCACGGCTCTGTGGAGCTCAACGGCCTGCGGTACTGGGCCCTCAGCGAGACCACCCCAGACGGCGGCGCGATCATCTACTCGCTCGTCTACTACCCCCGCAGCGGCGCGCTCATCGCCGGCCTCATCGCCCTGGCCATGGCCGCTGCGGCCTGGTATGTGACGGCGCGGAACGTCTTCGCCAGCATGGCCGCCAGCAGCGCCGCCAGCGTGGAGCATCTGGTGCAGGAGCTCCGGTATATCCGCACCACCGACTCCGGGCACCGAATCGAGATGGACAGCGGCGACGAGTTCAGCGAGGTGGCCCATCAGACCAACTATATGCTGGACGCCCTCAAGGAGCTCAACGAGCGCAACACCGAGCTGCTGCGGCGGAGCAACCGCATCGAGATGGAGCAGCTCACCGCCCAGATGAACCCCCACTTTCTGTACAATACACTGGAGATCATCCGGACCCTGGCCCTCTTTGACGGCGTAAAGGCGGAGCAGGTCATCACCGAGCTGACCCAGGTCCTGCGGTACAGCATTGATTTTTCGCGGGACGAGGTGCCCCTCCAGGACGACATTTTCTACATACAAAGCTATCTCAACATCCAAAAGGTCCGCTTTGGCAGCCGCTTCCGCTGCCAGCTGGACATCGCGCCGGAGTGCATGGACTGCATGGTGCCCAAGCTCCTTCTTCAGCCGCTGCTGGAAAACAGCATCAAGTACGGCTTCCGCCGCAGGATGGAGCTCCAGATCCGCGTGGAGGGCCGTCTGGAGGAGGGCGCGCTCCTCTTCCGCGTGGCCGACGACGGCGGCGGGATGGAGGAGGAGCAGGCTCTGGCGCTGCAGGCCCAGCTGGCCTCCCATGACCGGGACTCCCCCTCCATCGGCCTGCGGAACCTGGCCCGGCGGCTCGACCTGAAGTATGGCAGCAAAAGCGGCGTGGAGGTGGTGAACCACGAGGGACGCGGCTTCGAAGTGCTGGTCCGCATAGAAGACAGGAGGAATCCAACGTGTACCAAGTCTTGATCGTAGAGGACGAGGAGATCATCCGAAAGGGGCTGGTATATGCCATCCCCTGGAGCGCCATGGACTGCTGCGTCGTTGGGGAGGCCGCCAACGGCGTGGAGGGGGCCGAGCAGATCCGGAAGCTGAACCCGGATATCGTCATCGTGGACATCAACATGCCGGTGAAGGACGGTCTGGAGATGCTGCGGGAGACCACCGGAGCCTATCATTTTTCCGCCATCATCCTGTCGGGGTACTCCAGCTTTGACTACGCAAAGACCGCCGTACACCTGGGCGTGACGGAGTACCTGCTCAAGCCCATCAACCGGGAGGAGCTTCAGGCGGCTGTGGAAATCGCCAAACAGCGCCAGGAGATGCGGCACGCCTGGGCGGACCGCCGTCAGGAGCAGGGAGAGCTCCTGGGCCTGCAGCTGATCCACAAGACGGTGGACGAGGAGACCGATCAGGTGGTGCGTCAGATGCTGGACTTCATCCAGCAGCATTTCAGCGAAAAGATCGTGATGCAGGACGTTGTCGGCCGCCTCAATTACAGCGAGACCTTTTTGAACAAGCGCTTCAAAAAGGTGACCGGCATGACCTTTACCGAATACCTGAACCGGTTCCGCATCCAAAAGGCGGTCGAGATTTTAAACGACGAGAACACCTCCTCCCCCGAGGTTGGTTATCTCTGCGGCTTCAGCACCCCCAAGTACTTCAGGGACGTTTTTCGCAAATACGTCGGATGTACGCCAAAGGAGTACCGGGAAGCAGCCAGAAACCATTCAAAATGGCCTGAGACCCAATAAGGGTCTCAGGCCATTTTGTTCGGTCTGCGGACGGCTTTGCCTGGGGAAGGGCGCTGCCGCCGCAGAAGGAGGCTGAAGCTCAGTGCAGGTCAGCCCACATGGAGTTCCACTTGTCCATGATGGCGCTCTTGTTGGCGGCCAGATAGTCGAAGTCCAGGTCCACGAGACCCAGGGTGCTGTCGTCAGGCAGGCCGCAGAGGGTCAGGTCGCACTGACCGTTGGAGCCGCGGCCGGCGGACACGGCGGCGCGGGCGTCCTGGAACTCCGCAGAGGACAGCAGATCCATCATCGCCTTGGCGGCGGGCAGGTTGGGGGCGTCCTTCACGATGGCGGCTCCGCCGGCCATGGCGGTGTTGCCCTCCGACATATAGATGCACTCCACATCGGAGGCGCCGTCATTGATCAGGGCGGCGACGGTGGACTCATAGGACAGACCGGCTACATACTCGCCGTTGATGACCAGGTTGTAGACGTCCTTGGAGGAGGTGGTGGAGAAGCTCAGCGGCATCAGCTTGGAGATGTAGTCCCAGCTCTTGTCGTCGTCGAACTCGTCGCCCATAACAGCCAGGATGGTCTGGACCTGACGCCAGCCGGAGGAGGTAGCGTCGGGCGCGGCCAGGATGATCTTCCCGTTGAGGGCGTCGTTGATCAGGTCGTTATACCCCTTGATTTCCACGCCCAGCTGGGCCTCCAGGGCGGTGTTGACGATCAGGCACATGACCTGGACGTCATAGAACGTGTAGTAGCCGGTCTCGTCGTGATAGAGCTGCTCCGCGTCGCAGGCGGCGGTGTAGGGCTGCAGGATGTCGTGGTAGGTATCGCCGTCCGCCGCGAACATGCCGCCGATGACCACGTCGGCGTCGCACTGCTCGTCGCCCCGGATTCGGGTGGCCAGGGTGCCGACCGAGTCAGCCTGGATCTCGATCTCACAGTCGGGATAATACTTGCTCCACAGGTCCACCAGGACCTCCTGCTGGGTCTCCTCCATGGTGGTGTAGACGGTGACCTTGCCGGTGATGGTGGAGGGGTCGCTGATGTAGTAGGGCAGCTCGCTTCCCGCGGCGTCGCTTCCTGCGGGATTGGTGGACGACGGAGAGGGCGTTCCGCTGCCGCTGCCGCTGCTGGCGGGAGTGCTGCTGTTCCCGCCGCCGCAGGCGGCCAGGGAGAGGGTCATAGCCAGGGCCAAAAGCAGAGATACATATTTTTTCATGTTTCATTCCTCCTGTTTTGTTTATCATAATGCTTCCCCAAGCATTATTGGCAAAAGTTCACATCTGGACATGGTCCAGGTCGGTAAAGTGGAGATAGACGACCAGACACAGTACCGTCAGCGCCATGGTGATGGTGGCGAACACCGCGGCTACGCCGTAGGTGCCGTTGACGATGGCGGCGTAGGTGCTCAGCGTCAGGGTGATGGTGCGGTTGTTGTACAGGATCACGCCGGAGGACATCTCGGTGATGATGGACACGAAGCTCAGCACCGCGCCGGAGATGATGCCGCTGCCCATCATTGGGACCGTGATCTTGATGAAGGCGGCCAGGCGGGGAGCCCCCAGACTCAGGGCCGCCTCCTCGATGGAGATTGGGATCTTCATCATGGCCGCCGTGGCCGAACGGCTGGTAAACGGCATTCGCCGGATCGCCAGAGCGATGACCATGATGCCGATGGTGCCGGTAAAGGCCAGGGGCTTGCGGGAGAAGGCCAGGATCAGCGAGATGCCAATGACCGCCCCCGGCATGATGTAGGGCAGCATGGAGATGGTGTCGATGGCGTGATTGAGCACGTTCCCCCGGCGGACCACCAGGTAGGCAATCAGAACGGCGATGACGATGATGACCGCCAGCGTGATCACGCTGATGAGCAGCGTGTTGCAGATGGAGCGGGCGAGCAGCTTCTGCATGGCCTTCTGGTAGTTCTTCAGGGAGTAGCCGGGCTGAAGAATGGTGTTGTTGTAATTGCGGAAGGACATGTTGACGATGTAGAGCTGGGGCAGCATGGCGACCCCCACCAGAATATAACAAAACCCGTGCATCAGAACCCCCTTGAACCCCCGAGGGGCCTTGGGGTCGATGGGATGGAGGGAGTTGATAGTGAACTTAAAGCGGCTGGTGGCCACCTTCTGGAGGATGAAAATCACGGCGGTGACCACAACGGCGATCACGCTGGTGGCGGCGGCGAAGTGATAGTTGGAGCCGTTTTCCCCCAAGAACTGGTTGTAGATCAGCACGGGAAAGGTGCTGTACCCCCGTCCGATCAGCGCCGGCGTACCGAAGTCCGCAAAGGAACGCATGAACACCAGCAGCGCCCCGGCCAGGATGGTGGGCATGGTCAGGGCCATCGTCACCCGCCGGAAACGGTCCAGCCCCTTGCAGCCCATGCTCTCGGCGGCCTCCAGCAGGGAGTTGTCAATATCCCGGAACGCGCCGTTCATATAGATCACAATCAGCGGGAACAGCTTTAGCACCTGGACGAACACGATGCCGCCAAAGCCGTAGATGGAGACGGTGGGCAGTCCCAAGGAGGCGATGAACTTGGTGATCAGGCCGGAGTTGCCCAGCAGCAGGATCCATGCATATGCGCCGATGAAAGGGGCGGACATGGTGCACAACAGGCACAGGATCAGCAGGACCTTCCGTCCCTTGAGCCGGAAGAAGGAGTAGAAGTAGGAAAAGGGAATCCCGATCAGCAGGGAGAGGACGGTGACCACAATGGCGATCTTGACGCTGTTGAAAATCGAGGCGTAGTAGTAGGACTTGCCGAAAAACTCCTGAAAGGCGTCCAGAGAGAAGACACCGTCTTTGTACACGGCCTCAATGAGGAGGCGGCCGATGGGGTAGACCAGGAAGAACAGGAAGAGCGCCAGCAGGCACAGAGAGACGGCGCTCCAAATGTCGAACCGCGCCTTTTTCGCACTCATGCCCCCACCTCCGGCAGCTCCACGCTGTGCTTCACGCCGGTCATCAGGCTCAGGGAGGTCTCCTTGTCAAAGACATTGGCCTTTCCGGCGTTGATGGTGAGGAGGATGGAGCTGCCGGGCCGGATCATGGAATCGATCTCGGACTCCTGGATAATCTCCACCTCTTCTCCGTTTTCCAGCTGAGCAAAGTAGTGGGTGTTGGGCCCCAGGAACACGCTGTCCCGTATCGTTGCCCTCAGCCCCTCCGACGTCTCGCCGTCCCGCCAGACCTTGAACTCCTCCGGACGGATGGACAGGATCACCTCCCGGCTGCCCACGGCGTCGGGACGGATGGTATGGAAGGGGATGCGTCCGCTGCCGCAGACCGTGATGTAAGCCTGGCCGTTTTCCTCGCTCATCTGGCCGGCGAGCAGGTTGGTCTTTCCAATAAAGGTCGCCACAAACACGTCGGCGGGGCGCTGGTAGATGTTGTCCGGCCTGCCGCAGTGGTGGATCACTCCGTCCTTCATCACGGCGATCCGGTCGGAGATGGCCATTGCCTCCTCCTGGTCGTGGGTCACGTAAACGGTGGTGATGCCCACCTCGTGCTGGATGCGCTTGATAACAGTGCGCATCTCCACCCGCAGCTTGGCGTCCAGATTGGAGAGGGGTTCGTCCATCAGCAGGACGTCCGGCTCAATGACCAGCGCCCGGGCCAGGGCGATCCGCTGCTGCTGGCCGCCGGACAGCTGCTCCGGCATCCGCTCGGCGTACTCGTCCACGTGGACCAGCTTCATGAACTTATCCGCTTCCTCCCGCATCCTGCTCTTCGGCATGTTCCGGTACTTCAGGCCAAATTCCACGTTTTTGCGGACAGTCAGGTTGGGGAAAATGGCGTAGTTCTGAAAGACCATGCCGATGCCCCGCTTGCCGGGCTCCATGCTGTTGATCTCCTTGTCATTGAAGCGGAAGGACCCGCCCTCAATGCTGTTGAACCCGGCGACCATGCGCAGGAGGGTCGTCTTCCCGCAGCCGGAGGGGCCCAGCAGCGTGAAAAACTCTCCGTTGGCGATCTTTACGGACAGATCGGGGATCACAGTCAGGCTGCCATACTTTTTCACCGCATGTTCAATGGAAATGGTAACACTCATAAATCATTCCCCCAGCATCAAAATAGTAAACAATCCAAATCTTTGATTGTTTCTATTATATACAAAGCAGAGCCGCTCTGCTACCCAAAATTTCATTCAAAAAGTCAAAAAAGAAAACAGTTTCCCCTCCGTGAGAGGAAACTGTCCTCGGTTCGATCTGTGGACGCATCCTAAGGATGGGAGAAACGGCCAAATAGGATTATGGAAGAAAAAAGCCCCGAAACCCTTGCAAATACCAGGGTTTCGGGATTTTATCATTGGTGCGGCTGACGGGAGTCGAAAATGAGGAGCTCTGCTTTTTCGCATTTTCCAGTTTCCGATTTTCCTTGATATTTCAACGTTTTTCAGACTTTCGATTTTTTTGGACCGTACTCCCATTTGCTCCTGTTTGCTGAAAATAACGACCAAATAACGACCAAAATATAGGGCCAAGGGAACACTCCCCCGGCCCTCTCACCGTCATTCAGGAAAGACACGTACCAACTCGATAAAGCAACCATTCAGGACATTGACCTTTGCTACACCATCCCGTCCGTATACTTCGTGCAACTGCAAGACGCCGTAGTCATCCCGCAACATGACCTGTACTGTTTTATCCTCCGGATTTACTGTCCAGTATTCCCGGACCCCGGCCCTCTGATACAGGCCCAGCTTGACAAGCCGGTCATGCCGCTGTGTGGAGGGTGACAGGATTTCTATAATCAGGTCTGGAGCACCCTTGCAGCCGTGATCGTCCAGCTTGTCAGAATCGCAGACCACAGATATGTCGGGTTCGACCATTGTATCTACATCTTCCGGCCTGGCTCCGTCCTGTTCAAAGAGACGGACACCGAAAGGGGCCGGGTATACCTTGCAGCGTTTTCCCTCCAGGTAGTTGTAAAGCTGTGCTGCAATTGCTACACTGATTTCCTGATGGACCCTCGACGGCGGAGCCATCATGAACGCTTCGCCGTTGATGATCTCTATGCGTTCGCTTTCATCCCAGGTCAGGACATCGGCGAAGGTGTACCGCTTGTTCTCTGCCGGTAATTCCATAATGTGACCTCCTTTATGCCGCCTGTAAATAGTCGATGATAGCGACCTCGCTCATAATGCTTCGCTTCACGGCCTCTACGATCTTCTCCAGCTGCTTGGCTACCTCGCTGCTGTAGGATGCTTCCCCACACTGCTGGCACACTCTGGCCGGGACATTCTTCACGATCACCACACAGGCCCCCAGGTCCACGATAAACTTGGTGGTCGTTTCGATGGTCTGACCTTTACAATAGAAGCAAGTCATTTTCTCACCCTCCTTGTCTTCAAATCAGCTTCCCATTCATCGGGGTCCGGATGGTATGCAGTTATCATCCATATCTCGCCGGGGCCTTGGCCACAGCACACGTGAAGGGCATTCCCGGAGGCATCGGTTCCCAGCAGCAGACAACTGGGATATGGATAATTATTTGGGTAGTCCTCAATAATCTCTCCGCTATGGATCGCTTGGAGCACATCGGCCTGAGAGATACCTCGTAACAGGAGCCGCTTCATCACATGGTCAGTCCAGCGGATTGCATCAACTGCACATAGCTTCTGCAAATCAGTAATATCCATGCGCTATCCCTCCTCAGAGGCCGCAGGAACCCCGCCGTCCCGCTCCATAGTCTCAGAGATTGCCCGGTTGATAAAGCCGTTCACGCTCTCTCCACGGGCCTCTGCGTGGGCTTTGATGGTATCCTTCTGGCCCTTCTTCATCCTGATTTGGTAAACGTCGTAATTTTCTTTCATGTATTTGCTGACGGCTTTCTGCTGTGCTTTTGATGCTGGCATATATTCACCTCCTGGGGGGCGGAATCCAATTCCGACACCTCCTCCATTATGGCCTTATTATACCTTATTTGTCTATCGAATGCAATACACAAAACAGCCAATATATCGAATGCAATATTGTTCACTCCGCCCATTGATATATCGAATTCGATATGTTATTATATCATTGTTAGGAGGGAACAGCCCCGGCGAAGGTGGACGGGTAACAGCAAGAACACCACAGAAGAGTGGGGATGGATGCGGTAAGTCGGCCACGTGAGGCGCATGCAATGCCACCCACCGCCAAGGCTCAGGCCCGCAAAATACAATCAGGAGGTAAACAGCTATGAGCATCAGCGAAATCGAGAGCAAAATCCGGGAGCTGCGGCAGCTCCAAGCCCTGGTGGATGAGGCCGAGTCCGAGATGGAGACCATCAAGGACGCTCTGAAAGCCCACATGGGCGATTCTGAGGAGCTTCGGGCCGGGGAGTATAAAGTCACCTGGAAGACCGTGACCGCCTCCAGGCTGGACACAGCGGCCCTGCGCAAGGCCATTCCCGACGTAGCCGCCGCCTTTACCAGGACCACCACAACCCGCCGCTTCTGCGTGGCATGAGAAGGGCCCCATATCCAACCAGCCGACCAAAGCGTTTGGATATAGAGCCCACACACCCCGGAGGGGGACAGGAGTATTATATCCCTCCCCCCTCCAAATATCAACACTGAGGAGGAATTTTTATGGACAGAAGACCAAGCTATGATGAATGGAAGGAATGTCTCCTTCCATTCCTGGCGCAGATCCACAAGCGATCAGCCCGCCGCAAGCTGTGCCGCATGCACAAGGACGGCCCGGTCAAGGAGAGCAAGATACAGTGCCCTGGCGAGGCCGGGGGGACCATGCTTGCCACTATTAGCGCCGATTCGCTCAAATTCTGGCTGGTATACCCTGACGGCAGCAGCTTGTTTATGGAATCCAATGCCGCCGGGAATACGGTCCAAAACATCAGGCGGCCTCCAGTCGGGCCGCTGTGCTGAGGGGAGGTGCAGACATATGGAACTGACACAAGCACAAGCGGAACTGAACAGGCTGGAGTTTATCGAACTTATAAGAGAGGCCAAGGCTCGGAATGACGGTAGTTTTCTTGCTATCTCTGTCCTTCTCCACATGGATCATGACTGTCCCAGTTCATTGGACGGGTACACCACTGAAGACTACCAGAAAGCAATCCAATCGCTCCAGCGTGCCATTACGACATCTCCAGAGCGCAAGCCAGCTTATCAGGAGGCCATCGACTATATCAACGCAAATTTCCTGAATGAGGGGGTAGTTGCTGATGGGTAACCTTACGACAGAAGAAATGTATGCGCTGCTTACGCCTGAAAACAAACAGAAAATCAGCCACCTTGTAGGTGAGCTATTGGAGCAGCAAAGGGAGGAAGAGCTTAATGGATGAGTCCCACAAAAAGGCTCAGGCAACACGGGAGCGCAATCTAGCCGCACAGGCGGCCCTGAGCGAGGAACGTGTATCGTCTAAGCGGGCCGCCCGGCTGGCCCTGCAGCGGGTGACAGAGAACCCGGACGCTACACCGGCGGAACTGCTGGAGGCGGCACGGCTCCTTGCAGAGCTGACACACTAGATCAGAATACCGGCAACGGGGCCGGGATGGCTGTAAGGCTGTCCCGGCCCTTTCCCGCTCCAGGAGGAATATCCCCGCTCAGTTGGAGCGGGACCACCGCCGTAGGGCTCGCTGGCTAGACGCAGGATCAGACACTCACCCTCGCTGCGAGGCGCACTCAGGGCCGTCCTGGGGCCGCCCTGGGGCCGCCCTGGGGCTTTTCTGCTCCGGGGGGAGCATCCCTCTGCCCAATGGAGCAGGACCGGCCACCGGAGCAGCCGTGGGGCTTGCTGGCCAGACGCAGGGACAGACCTCGCCCTTGCCGCAAGGTGCACTCAGGGCCGTCCTAGGGCCGCCTTGGGGCTTTTCTGCTCCACGGGGAGGTATCCCTGCCCAGCTGGAGCAGGGCAGGCCACTGGAGCAGCCGTGGGGCTTGCTGGCCAGACGCAGGGACAGACCCCGCCCTCGCCGCAAGGTGCACTCAGGGCCGTCCTGCAGCCGCCAGGGGACTCCCGCTCCAGGGGAAGGCATCCCCGCCCGGATGGAGCAGGATCAGTCACCGGAGCTGCCGTGGGGAAATCTTCCACGCAGGGGAACGTGCGGTCATCAGGGCAAGGCCCCAAAACTTTCCTGACCTGGAGGGAGGGGTATGCACGGCTGAGCCGTGTCGAGCGTATATGGCCCGCATACGCTCGCACACCCCTGCGCCCAAGCATCCCGGCAGGTTGGCCTTTCATTTCTACACATTTTCGCTATGTTTTTGGGCTGTTTTGCAACCTGTTTTTGGGCATGACAAAGCCGCCCCAACGTACATATGCGTCACGGCAGCGCGCGGACACGAGGTTTTCTCCCTTGTCCTGGACCCACCCGATACGGGCCAAACGGAGAAAATCGTTTTTTTCGGGACGGGGGTGTGGCACTGTCGCAAATCCAGGATACACCCGGAAGGGCCACAGGCGCAAGAGCTTTGCGCAATTTCTACATCCACCTGGGGGAGAAGTTAATACCTCCACCAAGCCCCAACTCTGCCTATAGGCAGAGTGTCAGAATCCCATATAAGCGGCTATAGCGTCCCCCGGTCAATTAGCTCCCGGCTATCTGGCTGTTGGCCGTCCGCTTCTATGTCACTATCTGAATTGTTGTCATGGCGAAAATAGGCTATATATTCGTAGGACCCATAGGTCGTGACCCAATTGTCACCCTCGCACAGCTTACAGTTTACGGGCAGCTCCAACCTTGCGGCCTGATTATGTTCCCTGGCCGTGGTTACTATGGTTTTCTTTAGGTTCGTGGATGCACACCACGCCCGGGCGCTGTTGGGCCGGTCAGCCCATCCGCCGATCAAATAGCCAGCCATAGCGTCAGGGGTTGAATATGCTGTATCCTTAATCCGTTTTATGTGGACATCGCCCCACGGCCAGAGGCTTTTGATTGTCTCCCAATCCTCCGGACTCGCTGCGTTAATAAGTCCGTGGATATGCCAGCGCACTTTATCGGTGTGGTGTGGTGCGTAGATGTATCTGGTTTCCTCGCCTTGCTTCCTCCTCGCTGCACGGAGAAGGTCATAGAATTTCCGCACCTTCTTCTGAAACTCCGCATAGGTAGCCGGTAAATTCTCCGGGGAGAATGTTGGGGTAATCAATAGATCGTCTGGGCCAAAGTTGCCACCAATCAACATGGCCAGCTTGATTTTTGAGTTGGTTTGGTTCACCCTCTCCTGGGCTTTGCTGGTAGCTCTGGAGCGATCAGCCCTGACCCTTGCGCTGTCCTTTGGCTCCGGACAGCTATAGAGACATTCCCGCACATAGTCGCCACATTCCAGGCGTTTGTATCTCCTTGCCGTGGTTCTCCCCTCCTATGTAAAAAGCCGCCCCCATCCGGGAATAACCCGGACAGGCAGCGGCTCTCAGGCTCAATGCTGCTAAATGTTTAGCTCTCCAAATGTTTTCCTGCATTTTCGACAGAAAACAGGGAAATGTTTTACCTCTGTATTTGACCAAATCTTATGTAAGCCCAGCTTACAGGCTGGACAACACACCCATAGTTCGCCGTTGCGAGTTTCGATCACCTGTTGCACTTGCAGACCTCCGCTTCCGGGAAAATATCCTCCCCATCCGGAGGGAAACGGTAAACAGTTGGGTCCCCCCAGTCCCAAGTATCGCACCATGTCCCATCATGGTCCAGCATGACCACGCCGCCCCGGTGTGTATCAACGAACCCTGCGCCAATCTTCATAGTATAGGGATTCCGTCCATAAACGATCAGTCCGTGGCACTCTTTGAGCTGTTCAACCGTCAACCTCTGGTTTGTCTTGCGGAGCGCTGCATATTTCAGCGCTTCTACTGCACGGGCCGCAAAAGCCGCCTCTCGCTGGTTGACGGCCAGCATACCAACGGTTTTATAAAATCGGACGGCTTCCCGGTACTCCTCAGCAGTGCCCGGCAATAGTTCTGTCATGTCTCCATCCTCCCTCATGTCCCGATCCGATGACTGTACCGGACGGGTTTAACTGTGCTCTGCGTTGCCAAGAAGTCCAAAACCATGTCTACGTTTACAAAGCTCCGATTTCCCGCTTCAACAACTGGGATTTCACCCGATTTTATCAGGCCCCAGACAAAGTGAATGGTAATTGGTGTCTCTGGATCAATGGTCTGAATCTCAGCCAGAACGCCCTTGGCGTCCCTCATGCGCGGCAAACTTGCCATATTTACACCGCCTCCACCTTCCCACTGGCTGGGGCTTGTCCAACTCCGCTGGTGTCCCCTGGTGCCTTGATAGTGAACAAGTTGTCGAACGGCTTCCCCAGTGCTTCACTGATCTTTGTCGCTGTCTTAGGACTAACAACAAAGCCTTGTTCAACCCGAACAATACTGCTATGCGGAACACTCGCTTTATTTCCTAAGTCAACCTTGGTGAGTCCTTGCAGCACACGGGCACGTGCTATTTCTGCGCTGTTCGGGATGATTCTCGTTCGGTTCTGCATAAAAATTTCCTCCAAATTCAATCGTCGTTGAGCTCCATGGTTCGATTATAGCTCAATTATAATTGAGTGTCAAGGCCTTTTTGAAAATTTTTCAATGCCCGTTGACTTTTTATCACTTTCTGCTATAATGTGTGTATAGGAGGATTTCATTATGATTAAGAGCGAAAAGGAAAAACTGGCCGGAATCCTAAAAGAAGCCCGAAAAAATCATGGCTTTACGCAAGCTGAGGTTGCAAGAAAATTAGGAGTAACTTTCCAGGCTGTCAGCAACTACGAACGTGGCATAAACAATATTGACGATGAAACATTGGCACGACTCTGCAACCTTTACGAAATTCCTTTTCAGAGAACAGTCGATAGTATCAACTATAAAGAAATTGCAGAAAAGCTAAAGCAAGCCCGAACGAAAAAGAAGCTCACACAATCGCAAGTTGCTGAACGATTAGGGATTTCTGTAAAGACAATCAGAGGGTACGAAACCGGAAAAGTGGAGATTCCTGTACACCAAATACAACTTCTTTGTGGGATATATGACATAGAAGTTGGCTCTGTAATAGAGAAAAATGTCCTTTTATTTCGCTTTTCTAATGATGCTGTGTTCACAGATATAAAAGCCTACTTTATTCAGTTTGCAGATGATTTAAGAAAAATTGCAGACGAAGTTGAAGGGATTTTTGAGGGTGAGGATGACCAACTTCGAGAAATATCTGTAAAGTTTAAGTTGGATATAACCGAGCGCTTTTAAAATCCTCATAATAGTAAGGAGGCCCTATCATGGCAACGATCACAAAAAGAGGCGACACCTACCGCATTCGCTCATACTGCGGCTACGATGCCAACGGGAAACAGGTGATCCGCTCCACCACCTGGAAGCCCTCCCCTGGTATGACGCCTAAGCAAATTGAAAAGGAAGTCCAGCGGCAGGGGATTCTGTTTGATGAAAAGTGCTCTGGCCAGGGCTGGGGCGGCTCTGTAAAGTTTGAAACCTTCTGCAAACAATGGTTTGAGGAGTACGCTGTCCCCAGTCTGCGGCCCCGCAGCGTAGCCCGGCTCCATCAGCTGGAGGAACGTACCTATGCGGCCCTGGGCCACATTCGTCTGGACAAGCTGACTCCCAGGCAGATACAGACCTTTATCAACGATCTTGGAAAACCAGGTGTCAGCCAAAGGGAAGGGCGGTCCCGCTCCAAGGTGGACATTAAGACCATCCTGAAGGAGCGGGACATGGATCAGAAGCAGCTTGCTGAATTGATCGGTCTGGGCCGCTCTACCATCTCCACCGCTTGCCGTAATGAGGAGATCACCCAGGCGAACGCAAAAAAGATAGCAAAAGCCTTGGGCCGGGACTACGCTTCTATGTTTGAGACGATCACCCCCAAAACCGCCCTATCCCCTAAGACCATCCGCAATTATCACGGTTTTGTGTCCTCCGTTCTGAGCTATGCCGTTCGTATGGGTATGCTCCAGCACAACCCTGCTCAGAATGTCACTCTTCCTCATGCGGAGCGAAAAGAAAAAGAATGCTATTCTCTTGAGGAAGCACAAGCCTTTCTTGTAAGTCTGGAGAGCGCCCCCGTTAAATACCGGGCTTTTTTCGTCCTTGCAATCTACGGCGGCTTTCGCCGGGGAGAAATCCTGGGGCTGGAATGGCCTGACCTGGACTTTGATCACTGCGTAGTCAGTATCCGCCGCACGAGCCAGTACCTGAAGGAGCGAGGCGTATTTACCGACACAACAAAGACAGTCCAGAGCCAGCGGTCCCTAAAGCTGCCCGTCGAGGTATTCGATGTGCTGAAGCAGCTCCGGGCAGAGCAATCGCTTGCCCGGCTCCAGCTTGGGGATCAGTGGCATGACTCGCAGCGGCTCTTTGTCAATGCGTTCGGCGATCCCATGCACCCCAACACCCCCTATAGCTGGCTGAAAAATTTCTGCAAAGAGACCGGGCAGAGGTTTTTAGGTGTCCACCAGTTTCGCCACCTGAACGCATCGCTGCTAATCAACAGTGGAGCAGACGTTCGTACCGTTTCCGCTTCACTTGGACACTCTCAGGTGACAACTACCTTGAACATCTATGCCCACACTTTTGCAGAAGCACAGGCCAGAGCCGCAGAGTCCATAGCGGCCAAGCTTGATTTTGGACGTCGACCGAAAGTACAGGCCATGGCATAGCCACAGGAAGCATAAAAGGAGCGGGACACTACCGGATACCCCCGGAAAGTCTCCCGCTCCTATCCTGTTTTAACGACCAAATTTCCCATTTTTGAGGGTGTAACGACCAAACAACGACCAAATCAGATGACAGAAGAAAAAGTAAAATCCCGAAGCCCTTGCAAATACCAGGGTTTCGGGATTTTATCATTGGTGCGGCTGACGGGAGTCGAACCCGTACGCCCATCCGGACACAAGCACCTCAAGCTTGCCAGTCTACCAATTCCAGCACAGCCGCAAAGCGCGGTCATTTTTCAGACCGCTTGCTTATTATACTGTCAACGGGAGGATTTGTCAACGGTTTTTTCGAGATTTTATGCCTGCTCCGCTTTTTGAGCCGCGATCGCCTCCCGCTCCTGCAGCAGCTCTGCGTGGAGCTGCTTCGTATCCCAGGCCCGGTTGGTCTCAGTGAGCACAGCCTTCAGCGGAATGGGGGGCAGATTGGCCACCCGGATCACCTCCAGCACCTGATGGAGCAGGGCCTGAGGCATGTAACAGAACACCAGCATAGGCTCCGGCAGGGACTCGGCGGTCTCGCCGGGTTCCCCCTTTCCCTTGGCCAGCTCCTCCAGCGGGACATGGTAACGGTCAGGCCCCACCACCCGCATGCGCAGGCGGAGCATGGCGAAAATCTGCCGCAGCCGGGAAAACTCTTCCCCGGAGCAGTTGTACATCAAAATCGTTCCAGCATTTTTCATCCAAACACCTCATTAGACCTGAGCCAGCGCCTGCTCGATGTCGGCGATCAGATCGGCCGCGTCCTCAATGCCGCAGGAGAGCCGGACCAGATCGGGGGTGATGCCGGCAGCTGCCAGCTCCTGGTCGTTCATCTGGCGGTGGGTAGCGGAGGCCGGGTGCAGGATACAGGTGCGTGCGTCGGCCACATGGGTCTCGATGGCGGCCAGCTTCAGGTGCTTCATGAAGGTCTCCGCAGCGGCCCGCCCGCCCTGGAAGCCGAAGGACACCACGCCGCAGGTGCCGTTGGGCATATACTTTTGGGCCAGCTCGTAATACTTGTCCCCCTCCAGACCGGGGTAGGTGACGAAGCTGATCTTGGGATGGGCCTTCAGGTATTTGGCCACCGCCAGACCGTTCTCACAGTGGCGGGGCATCCGGACATGGAGGCTCTCCAGCCCGAGATTCAGCAAAAAGGCGTTCTGAGGGGACTGGATGGAGCCAAAATCCCGCATGAGCTGAGCGGTGGCCTTGGTGATGAAGGCCCCGCCCTGGCCGAATTTCTCGGCGTAGGTGATGCCGTGGTAGCTGTCGTCGGGGGTACACAGGCCGGGAATTTTTCCTTGTGGGCCATCCAGTCGAACCTGCCGCTGTCCACGATGCAGCCGCCCACACCGGCCCCATGGCCGTCCATATACTTGGTGGTGGAGTGGGTGACGATGTCACAGCCCCACTCGAAGGGCCGGCAGTTCACCGGGGTTGCGAAGGTGTTGTCGATGACCAGGGGCACGCCGTGGGCGTGGGCGGCCTTGGCGAACTTTTCGATGTCCAGCACAGTGAGGGCGGGGTTGGCGATGGTTTCGCCAAACACGGCCTTGGTGTTGGGCTGGAAGGCGGCGTTCAGCTCCTCCTCGGTGCAGTCGGGGGAGACGAAGGTAAAGTCGATGCCCATCTTCCGCATGGTGACGTGGAACAGGTTGTAGGTGCCGCCGTAGATGGTGGAGGAGGCCACCACATGATCGCCGCAGTTGGCGATGTTGAAGATGGCGTAGAAGTTGGCCGCCTGACCGGAGGAGGTGAGCATCGCGGCGGTTCCGCCCTCCATGTCGCAGATTTTTGCGGCTACCATGTCGTTGGTGGGGTTTTGCAGCCGGGTGTAGAAGTAGCCGCTGGCCTCCAGGTCAAAGAGCTTGCCCATGTCCTCGCTGGTGGCATATTTAAAGGTAGTGGATTGAACAATGGGAATCTGCCGGGGCTCGCCGTTGCCGGGGGTGTAGCCCCCCTGAACGCATTTGGTGTTGATGCGGTAATCGCTCATTGGGAACGCCTTCTCTCATTAGAATCAAAGATAAGAGTACCGGGAACCAGGGAAAATGTCAAGTGTTTTCCGCAGCTGTGAGCTTTTAAACAGGTGTTTCATGGCTCCTCCTTCTCCCCGGCCAGCTCGTCCCACAGCACCGCCTCCCCGGCGGACAGCGTCTGGTGGCTGCGGTAGCTGATGGAACGGCCCGAGGACAGGATCTCCACCGACTCCACCCCCTCCACCTGGGACAGGGTCAGCACGATGGAGTAGTCCGCCAGGCTGAGGGATACGTCAGCCAGCGCGCCATACTGCTCAGACAGGTCCACCACCAGGACGCCGGGCCGCTCCCCGTCCCAGCTGCAGCCGCGCACCGTGACGCCCCGCGGAAAGGGAGAGCTGAGCCCCTCCTGGACGGGACCGGCCAGCAGAGCGGACAGCAGCTGCTCGGGGACCAGCTCCCCCTCGTAGGGCTGAGCAGACAGGGCGGGGCCGTGTTCCCCCTCGCCGGTGCAGAACCAGAGGACAGGCCCCTCCGTTTGCTCCCGCTCCCCGACCGAGCAGGCGGTCAGGAGGAGCAGCAGCGCCAGCAGAAGCAGCCGCCGTTTTCGCCTCATTGCGCCTCCCCCCTTTCATTGCCCTCGGAGGCACACCAGGGGAAGCCTACGGTGAAGAGACTCCCCTCCGGGCTCCGGGGCCGGGCGGTGACCCAGCCGCCGTGGCGGCGCACCGTATCCCGGACAATGGACAGCCCCAGTCCGGTGCCCCCCGCCGCCCGGGACCGGGCCTTGTCCACCCGGTAGAAGCGGTTGAACACCTTGGGCAGGTCCTCCTCGGGGATACCCACGCCGGTGTCCCCCACCTCCAGCAGCACCTGGTCCCCATCCCGGTACACAGAGACGAAAACCTTCCCCCCCCGGTAGTTGTATTTGATGGCGTTTTCCACCAGATTGAAGCAGATCTGGGACAGGTCGTCCCCGGTGCACAGAATGGTGCAGCCCGTCTTCAGCGTCTTCTCCACGCTCACCCCGGCGGACTCGGCCACCGGCTGGAGCAGCGTGATGGTCCGCTCGGTCACCTGGGCCGCGTCCACCACGCGCTCCTCCCCCACCGGCAGACTGTCCAGCCGGGTGAGGGCCAGCAGATGCTCGGTGATGCGGGTGAGCCGCTCCGCCTCGGAGCCGATGTCCCCCACAAAGTCCCGCACCATCTCCGGGTCCATCTCGCCGGTCTGCAAAATGGAGTCGGCCAGCAGGCGGATGGAGGCCAGCGGCGTCTTCAGCTCGTGGCTGGCGTCGGAGACAAAGCGGCGGCGGACCTCCTCGGTGGTTTGGAGGCGGTCGGTCAGGTTGTTGAACTCCTCGGCCAGCTGGGCCATCTCATCCCGCCCCACGGGCTGGAGGCGGTGGCCATACTCCCCCTCCCCCACGACGCGGATGGCGCCCAGCAAAGCCGCAATGCGGGCGGTGAGCATTTTGGAAAAGAAGGTCGACATCACCAGGGTGACCAGAGCGATCACCAGGGAGATGGTGCGCAGGTTTTGCTGCAAGCTGTACAGCAGGGCGCCCTGCACCCGGTCCACCTCCAGGATATAGATGGACCCGATCACCATGCCGCGGTAGACGATGGGCATGGCCGCGGTGGAAACAAAGGCCCGGTCCGTGTACCGGGAATAGGTCACGTCGTTCCCCCGCAGGGCGGACACCACCTCCTGATACAGGGCGTAGCGGTACTCCGGTCCGGCCTCCTCCCCGGGGGACGGCTCCTCCTCCGGCTGGCGGGTGCTGTCATAGAGGATCAGCCCCGCCGGGTCGGTGACCAAAATGCGCTTCAGGCCCATGCTGTCCAGCATGTTCATCACCCTGGCCACCTGCTCGGAGGACAGAGACTCCAGCTCCATCAGCGCCGAGGCCATCACCGCCGCCTGACTTTTCAGGGAATCCCGCTTGGAGGCGAAGAGCAGGTCCTGAGAGGCCAGCACCGGGTAGGTGTTCAGCAGCACCAGTACCACGGCGAAGATGACCAGATAGCTCAGGGCGTACTTCACCTGGAGCGAGGAGAAAAAGGGGATCTTGTTCTTGTTGTTCGTGGGGTGGCACCTCCTCTCAAAGGCCCCTTGGGCAAAGGAGCCTTTTACACCTTCGCCAGATAGTAGCCCACGCCCCACTTGGTGCGGATATACTCCGGGTTGGCGGGGTCCAGCTCCAGCTTCTCCCGCAGGCGGCGGACGTGGACGTCCACCGTGCGGTAATCCCCGATATACTCATAGCCCCACACCACATTGAGCAGGTTCTCCCGGCTGTACACCCGGCCCGGATTGCGCAAAAGCAGCTCCATCAGGTCGAACTCCTTGGCGGTGAGCTCCACCGGGACGCCGTCCCGCCAAGCCGCCCGGCCGCTGGGGTCCAGCCGGATGTGTCCCGCCGCCAGCACGCCGTCGCTGCGCATGTGTTCCGCCGCCCCCGACCGGCGCAGCAGCGCCCGCACCCGGGCCTTCAGCTCCAGCAGGTTGAAGGGCTTGGTGATGTAGTCGTCCGCGCCGCACTCAAAGCCCATGATCTTATCGGTGTCCTCCCCCTTAGCGGTCAGCATGATGACCGGGACATTGGAGAACTCCCGGATGCGCATGCAGGCCTGGAGGCCGTCGATCTTGGGCATCATCAGGTCCAGCAGGATCAGGTCAAAGCCCCCCTCCCGGGCCAGCTCCACCGCCTGCTCGCCGTCATAACCCACCTCCACCTGATAGCCTTCGTGCTCCAGGTTGAACTTGATGCCCTTTACCAGCACCTGCTCGTCGTCTACTACTAATATCTTCGCCATGTTGGCACCTCACTCATTTCCCACGGCCGCGTAAGCCCGCAGATTCTCCAAAATCACCGGTCCAATGCCGGACACCTCGGTCAGCTCCTCCAGCGTCTGGAACGGACCGTGCTCCTCCCGCCAGGCGATGATGTCCTGAGCCCGCTTCTCCCCGATGCCGGGCAGGCGCTGAAGGTCATAGGCATCCGCCGTGTTCACGTTGATGGTCTCCCCGGGAAGCAGGCTGTCCGGACGGCTGTCCTCCTCCGCCTCCTCTGGAGCGGAGACGTCCTCCTCCGCCGGGCGCTGGACGGTGTTCACCTGATAGGGCTCCGGCGAGCTGGTCCGGGCCAGGAACCAGGTGCCACAGACCAAAACAAAGACGGTGAACAGGCCCAGCACCGCCGCCGCGAATCTGGATTTGCCTTCCATGCGTTTCTCCCCCTTGCAGATTAGACCGCTCTTTGCTATAATGGAACGTATGTGATCCAGGACGGATTTTTTAAGAAGATCTTAATTGCCTTTTTTCCGTCTTTGCGCTACACTGGTCACGGACCGAATTTCCGGTTGTATTATAGCATACATATGGAGAATTTCCTATGAAAAAATATCGAATTCTTTCCCTGCTCCTTTTGTTCACTCTGGCGCTGTCGCTGACCCCCGCCTCCGCCTCCTCTGTTCCTGATCAGGAGGACCTGGACCTGTTCTGTACCCACGCCGTCCTGCTGGACGCCAACCACGGCGAGGTCCTCTATGATATGAAAGCCTACGAAAAGTCCTACCCCGCCAGCATCACCAAGATCATGACCGCCCTGTTGGTGCTGGAGGCCGTCGAGTACGGTCAGCTGTCCCTGAGCACCCCCGTCACCGCCGGGGAAACCCGTATGCAGGATGTGACCTACTCCTACGTCAATGGCAGCATCAAGCTGGGCGAGGTGCTCACCGTGGAGGAGCTGCTGTACATGACCCTTCTGCCCTCCTATGCCGACGCCTGCAACATCCTGGCCGTGGCGGTGGACGGGTCTATTGAGAACTTTGTGGACCACATGAACCGGAAAGCCTCCGAGCTGGGCTGTCAGGGCACCCGCTTCACCAATCCGGTGGGCATCCACAACGAAAATCACTACTCCACCGCCTACGACCTGGCTCTCATCATGCGGGCCTGCCTGGACTACGACACCTTCCGCACCATCATCAAGACCGCCCAGCACACCGTGCCCGCCACCGACCTGTCCGGGGAGCGCTTCTTCTACAACACCAACGCGCTGATCTCCAACATGTACTATGCCGGTTACGTCTACGACAAGTGCATCGGCGGCAAGACGGGCAACACGGATGAGGCGGGCCGCTGTCTGGCGGCCGCCGCCGAGGACGGGGACGAGCTGCTCATCTCCGTGGTGCTGGGCTCCGGGCCCATGGAGGTCCCCGGCGACACCGAGCTGCGCCAGGGCCAGTTCCGGGAGAGCAAACGGCTGCTGGAGTACGGCTTCAACAACTTCCATCGGGTAACCATCACCAAGGACAGCGAGCCGGTGGCCAAGGTGGCCGTCACCATGTCCCGCCAGGCCGACGAGGTGAACGTGAAGGCCCAGGGCTCCATCACCCGCACCCTACCCAAGTCCATGGACGTGGACGACATTGAGACGGACATCAAGCTCTTCGCTGACGAGGTGGAGGCCCCGGTAGAGGCCGGACAGGTCATGGGCATCATGACGCTGTACTACGGAGACGAGGTGTACGGCACCCTGGACCTGGTGGCCATCACCTCGGTGGAGCGGTCGGAGCTGCTGTATAAGAAGCAGCAGTTCTTCCAGTTCTTCCAGAACGAGGGAGTGCGCATCATCCTGGCGGTGGTGCTGTTCCTGGCCGCCATCGTGGTGCTCAAGCTCACCGTCTTCCGCCGGAAGAAGCGTCCCAAAGCCGGAGCCGCCGCCCGGCGGGGCAACTACAAGGGCACCCGGATGTGAAAGGGGTGGTATGCGTGAAGCGATGCATTGTCCTCAGCGGGATCATGGACAACTAAAACAGTTCAGGAGGTTTTGAAATGATCCCGCAATGGAAGCTATACCCCCGTTCCCAGGGGCACAGCACCGTCTACCTGCAAAACGTAGTGACCGATCCCTCCATCACTGTGGGGGACTACACCATCTATGACGACTTCGTCAACGACCCCCGGGATTTTCAGCGGAACAACGTGCTCTACCACTACCCCATCAACCAGGAGCGGCTGGTCATCGGAAAATTCTGCTCCATCGCCTGCGGAGCGAAATTTCTCTTCAACAGCGCCAATCACACCCAGCGTTCCCTGTCCACCTACATCTTTCCTGTCCTTTTTGAGGAGTGGGGCCTGGACGTGGAGCGCATCCCCGAGGCCTGGGATAACCGGGGCGATATCATCATCGGCAATGACGTGTGGATCGGTTACGAGGCAGTGATCCTGTCCGGCGTCACCATTGGAGACGGGGCCATCGTCGCCGCCCGGGCGGTGGTCACCAGAGACGTTCCGCCCTATGCCATCGTGGGCGGCGTACCCGCCAAGCCCATCCGCCAGCGGTTCTCCAACCCGGACATCGCCCAGCTCCTGGAGCTGCGCTGGTGGGACTGGCCCAAGGAGAAGATCGCCAGGACCATCGACGCCATACAATCCGGCGATTTGGACGGACTGAAACGAGCGGCAGACACAGTATAACAAAACGCGGAGGGAACCTACAGTTCCCTCCGCGTTTTCCTTCCAATCACAGCCTTCATTGATGTTTCAAGAGAGGAACCGCCCATCAAACAGAGCGAGGTTGGAGAAAAGAACAGCCTGCAAACTGATTTCGAGTGTGTCTAAAACCGCTTTTGTCGGAAGTTATTACACATGAAAATACAGAAAAATCAAGGGCTTCAGGCCCTGGAACCCTTGATATGCAAGGCGTCTCTGGTTCCAGTTTTTGCGCTATTCCTAAAAACTCATTCCCACTCGACAAATCCTATTATATGGGACTGTATTTTCTATGTTTTCACGGATAAATTATTCGCAAATTTGTTAATGTTTCACCTGTTATTTTTGGCCGCTCAATTTCTTAGTATCAAAATAGTATCACAAAAGGCGGAGAAATGCAACCACATTCCCCGCCTTTTCCAAATCACTTCTCATTTTTCTTTAATACTATTCCTTGATATGTTCTAAGCGATTCCCCTCTTGGTCAAACAATTCATATACTTCATACTTGCCAGTTCCAGTCCCATAAAACAAGTGATAACCGTTTATATCTAATGGTGTCAACTCTTGATTTTGATAGGTAATAGCGGCTACATCTTCGTCATAAGCGACAGCCATCACAACATATTTATCACTTTTATCATACCAAGAAACCAATACTTGCGTTCTAAGGTCACCACTGTCGAGCTTTTGAGGTATTTCAATATTTAGAGAGCCATTCATTTCAACAACGCTATAAAAAATACTGTTTTTTTGTATGATAGCGTTCTGGAGTTCATTATTATTATTTTTGTTAGTATATATTACTACAATAAGATTTTCATCAATTTGTTGGGAGGTTAAGATTTCGCCTACTTCAAACGGATATTTTATTCTGTTGAGTGCAGTATCAATACTTTTAGGAAAGTATATAAAAGAACCAATTACCACACTTAAAAAGATAAATAGTCCAATAAAAATTAGTTTTCTGTTTTTCATGTGCGGCCTCCAATGGGAATTTATCGTTTACATTATAACAGTAAAATTCCCTGCTGACAAGTATAAATCAGGAGGGTACACCTTGGAGTGCCCTCCTGATGTCCGTTACCTCGCCCCCCGTCTAAACCTCCGCTTTGCTTTCTTCTGCTCCCGCTCTTGTGCCTCCCGGCGCTTTGCGTCCTCCACGGCCCGCTCTACTTCCTCCGGGCCGAAAGCCCGCTTTGCTCGCTCAAAAAAGAAGCCTTGCAACCATTGTAGTACAACAGTTGCAAGGCTTTTGATATGTCGTAGGGCAATGGCGGTTATTCCCACTCGTTGCTGGGCATCATGTTCTAACGGATTTTGCTTTAGAAATATGATGCCCTGTTCTTTTGTTTATTTGATATATCCATATTATCCAGCCTATACGATGGGCTGTTATCAAATTGTTATCAGTCATGATAACGGGAGGGAGTTGCTTACTATTTGCTCTGCTGGTTTACAACTTTGATGATAGCACAAAAGGCGGGGAAATGCAACTACATTCCCCACCTTTCACTGAGGTATCTGTACGAAAAATAATAACCTTTTTATTGCTTTTGTTTTGATGCAGTTCCTATACCCTTTTTTATCATACCAGCTATAATGAACCCAATTATAATTCCAAGGAAATTACAAATCAAGTCGTCAATATCTAAACTTCTGCCGACAAATAATTGGAGAGACTCTACAACAAGCGGAACTACTAAAGATATTATTAAAGCTTTTTTTCTATTTAGCTTTTCAACGACAAATGGGAGGAAAAATCCAAATGGAATAAACATTATAATATTGCCAACAATCATCTCTTTTACCCAACTTCCAAGCGAGTAATCGCCGCTTAGACACTTCACAATGGTAGGAATTAGGTTGATTTCACCAAACTTGAAAAATGTGCCCATGTACTCCCACCAGCCGAAGAAAATACCATCATAAACGTGTAGCCAAAAGTTTGCTGGCAGTATTACAAGACTGCATAATCCCGTCAAATAGCATACAAACAGCAGTCGCATAATCTCCGATAACCATACTATACGTCGGTTCTTTCGCTTCAAAAAAACTAATCTGAGAATCAAATATACAATTCCTACAACAATAGTAATCGGAACAGCTTGCAAAAAATAACCCAGAATTGAACTTGAGTTCATTTCCATTCTTAAAAAATTATAAATTTCAATAAACATATGTTTCCTCCATAAGGTTTGCCTTGTTATTTTTATTATAGCAGTGAAAACACCCGCTGACAAGTATAAATTAGGAGGGCACCCATTGGAGCGCCCTCCCGCTGTCCGTTACCTCGCCCCTCGGCTAAACTTCCGCTTTACATTCCTCTGTTCTCGCTCTTGCGCCTCCCGGCGCTTTGCGTCCTCCACGGCCCGCTCTACTTCCTCCGGGCCGAAAGCCCGCTTTGCTCGCTCAAAAAAGAAGCCTTGCAACCATTGTAGTACAACAGTTGCAAGGCTTTTGATATGTCGTAGGGCAATGGCGGTTATTCCCGCTCGCTCCTGTCAAGCTTATTCTAAACAGTTTTGCTTATGGGATTTGGCTCTGATTATCTACATTGTTTCCATTATCCAGATGGTTTGGGCTATCTGCTTTTTTGTTGCCATTGTGTTGCCATACAAGCTAGCAAAGCCTCACATTCTATAATAGCGAAAACACTTATGTTTTGATATACGAATCTCGTAATTCTTTAAATGTGGAGGGACGCATCAGGTACAAGTCGCCACGGCTGCGGGTCATAGCAACGTATAATTTGTTAAGAGTAGAAACAGGTATTCCTTTAGCTGAGAAACCATCATCGTCAAGCCGATCAAACCTATCTGTCAGAATCACACAAGCCGCATCCACAGTATCTCCTTTGGAATACGACCAGTTCATTGCTTGAAATGAATAACTGGCTGCGTCCTTGAATACTAGCTTTACAATCTGTTGATTTTCAAGGATCTCCGCAGCATTTGCATCTGTCCAGATTACAGATCCTGCATTCTCTCCGCAAGAAGAGATATTTATACCGAGCTTTCTACTCACAAATTCACACACCTCTGTAGAGCAACGTCTGGATTTGTCCAAAGTAGTTGTGTCAACCTCAAAACCAGCGCTTTGTAGTTCAGCAACAAATTCATCATACCCAACATCAGAAGCCCTTTTCTTGAATGGCTTACCAGAGTTGTTGATTGCTGAAACGGAATGTTGATGATAATCTCCGACAAGCACAACATCATTAAATTGTTTTGCTAATGCCATAATCAGTTCATAGTCGTATTCTCGGAAGTCTTGGAATTCATCTATCAATACAACATCATAGAACAAATTCAGCCGTGCTACCGCTCTTTTTACAAGAGATTCTCGATTTTTCTTTACTTGCAATACCAACTCTGACAAAGTTGCACAGTAATACTGGCGTATTCTCGTTACATAGTGTTCCAATCTGTCTTTTTTGAAATAGTATGGGTTTGGAATCATACTTCTACCCCTTCCTGGAATCCTCATCGGCGGCGGATCTTTTATACAGATTCCACTACCGACGAAACCAGGAATTCCAAAGTGTTCAACAATACTCGGCTCATAAGGAAGCACAAAATTATGGTATACAAATGAATCAAACGTCGATACCATAGTCAGTTTTGGTACACCTCCATGTGCGTCACATAGCTCTTTTTGAATATTGTAGATATTCTCATGGGTAAAAGCCAGTATAAGGTTTCGCTTGTTTGGGTCTATCTTATGGCAGATATAATAGGTTTTTCCTGCACCGGCTACAGCAAGGATTACTTTCTTAGCCATCCAATCGCATCCTTTATGTACTGTGGTGCTTCAAATGTAATACCGGAAGTCAGCATTTGATAGGCAACATCCACTTTATTATTCAGCATTTTTCCCGGTACTGCACCGTAGTCCTTTTCATGGAATAGATATTTCGCACCTGTCTGAACTTCTATCATCCCATCTAATACCGTCTTATTGACATTATATACGCAAATTTCCCATGTCCAATCATCGGTCGTTGCACCCATAAAAATATGTTGCAAATCATGGGAGCTATTAAAGCTATCTGCTTCTGTAATCCTTTCAGATTTAGCATCATTATCTGTAACAACAGCAATACGTTTGTCTGTTGCTTTCGCAATCTCAAGGTATCTCTTATAAGAAATACCGTTACAGGAAATCACAGAAATACCATCTTCCTCGATTGTGTGACCCGTAATTTGCTCGTAAAACTTAGGCAAAAGGAGGAACTCTGTTGCTCCCTCAACTAAAAATACCTTCTTGGATAATACCAGTTGCAAAAAAGCATTATCATCGGCACAAACGAAAAAATCCGCTACCTCCTTATCCACACTTGCCAAAGTTTTAACGCCTTCCTCTGTAATCCATAGAACATTGTTCAGATTCAATCTGCTGGCAATCATGTTGTTATGAGTAGCAACAATAATCTGTGAATTGTCCTGCTGAACTGATATTTCTTGAAGCATCTTTTGTAAAGTTGAAAAACTAAGATGGTTTTCTGGCTCTTCCATCAAAATGACGTCTAAGCCGTTTGCTCTATCTAACGCAATCTGTGTCTTAATAAGGCTCTCGATACCACTACCACGATTTTCGAGGGCAACAGAATCCTCATACACAGACAAGATTGCTTCCAAAACAACTTTCTTGCTGTCTACGCCGAACCTCCTGTTTTCGCTTATCGGTGGCAGGTTGGCGGCTTCGAGAGCATCCTCCAATTTGGCGCGAAATTCGTTTTTGGCCTTTGCTCTGGTTGCTTCGTCATATCTACTCGTAAACAGAGTCCTGTTGTAGTAATTAAACGATGGAGCCGAAGCACTATTGGTTGTGTCGATTGACAGAAAGTTTAGTGGTCGCTTAATCATCTGATAAGGACGGTTTGCAAAGGTCATCCAGGTTAGGGAATAGTATTCATAAGGGATTTTGCCCTCCAGAATAGATTGCTCCATACCGGCTCCTAATTCCTCATCATACTTACATTCAAAACGGATGCCAAACTTTTCAACCTGCTGTTTTCTTTGACCATATACTTCTCCGTAGAAGTAATCAGCACTTTTCTGTTGTGGATCAAGCACTAGTTCTATCTCGATGAAGATTTGAGGTAGAGTTTTGACGCTTGGAGCTGCCTGAAACATAGCGACCATCTGTGTGTTGAACAGATCTCGCAACACGGATTTGTCAGCGTTTCGATACTGCTGGTTCAACACAGTTTTGATCGCATCCAAAATCGTACTTTTTCCAACTTCGTTCTCACCGACAAGAATATTCATGTGTTCATTGAATTGCACATACAGGGATGTAAATTTCTTAAAACCTTCAATATATAGCGATTTGATATAATTCAAGCGATTACTTCCTTTGTGGATCATTTGTCAGTAAAAAACTTGTTTGTATTCCTTTTATTCATGTTTAATTTTCTTCATAGTCAGAACAAATCCAGAAGCCATTCTTTTTGCGTAATTCTTCAACCTTCTGTGTAAACAAGCATCCAGATTCTTCCCGCACCTTGTCCAATTGTTTTTTGTCGCGTGCAGGATTTTTAAGTCGTTTCACAATGACATCACAGTCTCCAAGCTCGCATCCAATCCATCGTCTATTTAGCATCTGAGCAACTGCAAAAGTTGTGCCACTTCCTCCAAATGGATCGAATACGATGTCTCCCTCATTCGTTGACATGGAAATTATTCTGTCAAGCAGCTTAACTGAGAGTTCGTTGTACTTCCGGTTTTTACTGTTTTTGTGCCTTACCGGATAAATATCGGACCATACATCTGAAACATTAACCCCCAAGGGATTCATTTTAGCCTTATAGCCGCCATAATCCTTAATCTCCCCACCACAATGTCTACATGTTTGCAAGGGCATACGTTGATTGTGATAAGTTTGAGCCTTTACACCTTTTATAAACGAAACAAGGGCATAATGAGCAGGGTAAAGCCTGTTTTGAATTGGTAAGTTAAACTTCATATCAACGGCAATCCAGTCCCAAAAAGTCAACTGTTCTCCAAGATAAGTAGCGATATAAGTACCCCATTTGGGAAGATTATAAATAAAAATTCTTCCACCTGGTTTCAGTATTCTGATACATTGATCTAACCATTCATATGTCCAATTAATATATTTCGACATTGTCATATTATCATTAATACCGAAATCATATGTTTTTCCCAAGTTAAACGGGGGGTCAGCAAATATTAAGTCCATACAACTGTTGGGTAGTCCTTTCATGATCTCAATGCAATCACCCTTATACAACTTCCCAAGATCAGTCTCAAATAAAGGTTCAAGATCTTTTAATACATTGTCGCCAGTGGATTTTTGCAGCAGTGCTGCTATATGTGAAATATTTTCGTAATATGACTCCCGATACTCTGCAGGGATATGTCCCATTGCTAACTCAATTTCAAGTTCGTTCATTCCCAGAAAGTCTATAACAGCATTTTTGAATGCAGGCTTATCAGGAAGAAAGGATGTTTGTTGCAAGCTGATAAGAGTTGCCTTAGAAATTTTGCGTGCGCTGAAGAAGGAAAGCATTTCATTGATTGTTATATTTTTATCATGAGTTTTGCTAATAATTAAATCATAAATTGAAAAAAAACGCATAGTACCTTGTCACCCCATGTAACTCATCGTCTGTAGACGCATAGTATGCTTTTATTGTATCATGTAAAAATAATTTAGTCAATAGGAGGAAACCGCATATGCCTAATCGACAGAAAAAAGTGTTGCGTCAGATTATGGCGGAGAACCTTCGAGTTTTGAGATTAGCAACACATATTTCACAAGAAGAATTAGCAGAGCTGTGTGGACTCCACCGTACCTATATATCGGATATAGAACGTTGCAACAGGAATGTCTCTATTGACAATATTGAAAGGATTGCAAATGCCCTACATATAACTGCCTCTGATTTATTAAGGGAAAGGAAGAAATTAGATGAAGATAGCTAAGCAATATGTTTCTGCGGTAGCAGAATACCTGATTAAAACTGATGTGTTTGCAGCCCAAGCATTTGAAGAAGTTCGCTCATCCATACTAAATAATATCACGTTCGGCTCTGATCATTTTATTCTTAATTGCACTCGTAAAAACTGTAACGGCGTAGTTCCTGTTAAAGAAAAATGTTATCAAATTCTGGAAGAAGAATTTGGGTGGTATAGAGAGAAACCTCTTACATATTTTCGCGAGGATGCTCAAAAGGGTGGCCCTATAGACGTTTACAAGGAGTTTGTTGCAGAACAATCTGTTTTCAGAGCGGGGTTGGAATTTGAGACAGGTAATATTTCGTCGGCGCATCGTTCTATGAATAAGTTATGTGTAGGCATAGAAAAGGGCGAGTTGGATCTAGCCATGCTAATGATGCCTATAAAAAAGATGTCCTTCTATTTGACTGATAGGGTTTCAAATTATGAGGAATTAGAGCCGTATTTCCTTCTGCTTGACAAAGTACCGTTTGCAGTATTTGGCTTTGATGCAGAGGAGTACAGTACGGATGCTCCGCTTTTGCCTAAGGGTAAAGATGGAATGTCCCCTCGTACGATTCGAAAGTGGCAATATAAATAATGTGGTTATCCCTTTTGCTTAGGTACCTTTACGGCCCCCTTGAAAAGGGGGGCGTAACCGCCGTAGGCGGTAACGGGGGTTTTAAAAGGGGCGTTTACCACTTATAACCCCCCCGGCGCTTCGCGCCCCCCCCTTTTTCGAGGGGGCTTTGGCCGGTATTCGATAACCTGAACTAAAGGGATAACCACGTATAAATAATACCTTTGCCTTCGTTGGCTTTGTTCAGCGAACATCGTGTAAAGTTGTACACAGGGAAGTTCAAATATCTAGCTTAGATCAAAAAGTGTTTCCGTCCACAGGGGAATCAATCCCCCACAGGCGACATATTGTTACTTTTTGACCTGTTGCAAGTTCTTAATGTTCTTCTTCGCCAGTTTACCGGATGCCTTTCGCCGCTCCTCGCTGTACGGAGCTGTCAGCCGGAAACTCAGCCGCCCCTTCGCAATCTCGAACGTCAGCCCGCCCTGCCCATCATCATCGGTCGGCTTACACTGGTCTGGGTACTGCTGAGCATATGCTCCCAACCGCTTTTTCAAGTCTGTGTTGTGGGTCTGCACCTCAATGATACTGCTCTGCTCATCAAAAAAGATGCCCGTTGTCTTTTGCTGCTTTGTAAGCCCTGTTCGCATGAAACCTCCTGATTTTTGAAATATTTCTCCGCTTCTTGAGCCGAAAAAGAAAGATGATTTTTTGATGGAGAGCACCCCAACGAGGCTCCATTCATTTGAAATGCTCCCATTCGATTTTTTCAAACTTTCCTGACTCTTGACTGATTACCGTTCAACGGTACTCTCCCGCTGCCGTTGGACCCCAGGTGCCTCTGCCTGCTCCGTATGGAGAACCTTGGAAATAAACGCTATCACTCGTTCTGGTGCTTTCTTGATGGCAACGAGAAAATCCTTCGCCTGTTCCTTCAATTCCTCATACCGCCGTTTCCATATCTGCGCATCACGCCGGGCGGATTTTAGGTCACGCTGCAAGTCCTTGATAGTGGTATCCGCAGCAATCCCCTTTTTAGCAAGCTGCTTCAAGTCCTCTGTTTCCTGCTGGGAAAACTCCACCTTGCCCATCAGCGTCCTACGGCCCATATTGTCGATCTCTGCAAAGGTTGCCGCTGTTCCTTTTTGGACTTCGATTTTCTGCTCGACCTTCTGGAGAGCCTTCTCTTTTTTCTCAACCTGACGCTCCAAAACCGCCAGGCGCTTCTGTTCACGTTCTGCCTTAAACTGTGTGACCGTTAGATGTTCCTCGGAGCTGCCGCGCTCGCCCCGTTCCACGTTAGTATAACCAGCGGCCCGCATAGCATTGAAGAAATCATCCTGGAGGACACTGTACGACTTCCGTAAAACCGGCTTACCATTCTTCTGGAGAATTGGCTTTCCTTGCTCATCCACTGCCGGGAGGGACTTCCACTTTTTGCTGCTGCTTACCTGCGTGATTGTTTCCTTAACTGTGCCAACCAGGGATTTGTTCTTGCACCGCTTGGACCATAGGATTTGCTTCTCTACCACAGGTATGTAGACAACATGAAGATGGTAGTGGTACACATCCCGCCCTAGGGCTTCCGACATAGCCCGGTTACGTTCATCAGCGTGCATGACCGCTGATAAAATAAACTGCTCCCCGCCCACAATTTCTATTGCACTTCTGTATGCGTCGGTGTAGAATTGTCTTGCGAAATCATAGCCGCCGTGGTTATCGAAGTAGGCCGAGTTCACATCAAAGATCAGTTCGCCATACAAGCAGGCATCAGCTTTCAGCCCTCTGGTGGAGATTACCTTGTCCGCCTCCATCTGAGCGAACATCTCAGCATAATCGCCTGACGGTTTCTTGAAGTGGATATTCAGTGCAGTCCTTTCCGGCACAATGTCTGGATTGGTGTAGGAATCCTTTTCCCGTTCATTGTGCCTCTGTGTATTGCTGATCTGTGTTCTCGTCAGATTTGCGTTTCTGACGCTGGTACGGTCGATCCCGTCGTTTCTTGCCATTGTACTCCTTTCCAGAATTTGCAGTTTGGGTACCCTTTGGGGGACGGGGGACACTTCCTGCGGGAAGTGTAATAACCCACTATGACACTTTCATCCCTCCGGGCTGCAAAGTGCCGTGGGCTCTCCGAGGGGGTGTGGGGGCTTTGCCCCCGCAATCTGCGGATTGCTCCCCCAGCAGGACTGCCCTTTGAAAAGGTCACCCTGCACCCCGCCCAAACTTTGCTGTGGGGCTATGATGATGCACTACCCCATCGCCATAGCCCCACAATCATAGTGGCACCTTACCGCTCAAGCTTAGCAATGTTCTTGACACTGTTGTACTGCATGACCTCTTTCTCCTGTCGGTCATCGGTGTACCAGATAATCTTCTCTGGCTTGATGACACCCTTGTAGATATGCCGTTGCGGCTGCAACCTGGCTACTGCTCGATCATGGAACCATTTCGCAACATCAAGGCTGGTGGTCCATGAGATTCGGTATGCCGCTTTGTCCAGAGGTTCCGCCCCAGCGCGGTATATTTCAATCTCTGGCAATCCGATCATTTCAGCGGGGATACGTTCTTCGATTGAGGCGTATTTCCTCGCCTGCCGGACATATTTTCTGACGATTGGCATACGATCTCCATTGTGCGTATAGCAGCTTGTAGGTATGCTATACTTGTATTGATCGGGCAGACGGCGGTAAACCAGTTCCAGTCCTTCTGCCATAATGTTGGGATTCAGTTTAATCAAGCTGGCAACTTTTTCCCAATCTTCGTATTCAACGGCCTCAAAGTATTCCTCTGCCACCAAGTTAAAACGTTCTTCCTCGGTCAGAAGGCTTTTATATTCTACCATTTTGCATCTCCTTTATTTAATTCTTCGACATGATTGTACCATCACCTTTTGTTGAGAACTGTCGATTATGCGGCTCCGTGACGGTCGTGACGATGGTGACGGTCTTTTGACCGCTGTTCCAATCATCGTCACGACCGTCACCATCGTCACGCCTGGGCTGGAGCCAGTGCCAAATTAATCTTTCGTCCGGAGTGGCTGCGGCCGTTCTCATACTGGATGCCATGCTCATTCAGCAACCGGCCAGCGTTCACATTCAGGCGCATTGCAAGCGTGTTGGGCTTCAAATCTACACCCAGGGCGGTCACCAATTCAGTTGCAGTGCCGCTCCATGACGTATCCCTCGCTACCAATGCTGCTACCGCTTCAAGTACCGGGTCTGAGGGCGGTTTCCACAACTCCGTTTCTGTTCGCTCCAACTGCCATATCAGCCGCTCCATATCCCTGGCCAGATAGAGCCGCTGATCTTGCTGGTCACGCCCGGAAACTTCCAAAATGGCCGTGCTGTCTGTCCGCTTCTCCTTCTGGAGCATGAATGCTCCGTCTGCCGCACCCAGCAGGCCATTTGTGCCGGAGATCATATCAAACTTATCATCGGCCTGCTGCTTTCTGGTGTGATGTACCAGCAGGAGACAAATTTTTTGATTATCCGCAAACCGCTTCAGCCGTCCTACGATCTCATAATCATTGGCGTAGCTGAACTTCTCCCCACCAGCCTCCCGGACTTTCTGAAGGGTGTCAATAATAATCAGCTTTGTATTGGGATGTTCCCGCACAAACTTTTGAAGCTGTTCATCCAGACCGGAGCCAAGCTGTTTGGCGCAGATGGCAAAGTGCAGATGTTCCGTACTGTCCGTCCCGAACATTCGATATAACCGCTCTTGCAACCGCCGGTAGTCATCTTCCAATGCCAGATAGAGAACAGTTCCTTTATGTACTGTGTAGCCCCACAGGGGGACGCCGGTGCTGACATGGTAGGCAAACTGTGCCATGAAGAACGACTTTCCCACCTTCGGTGCTCCTACAAAGAGGTAAGTGCCGGAGTAGAGTAGGCCGTCGATTACGGGCGGCCTGCTCTGGTAAACCGTTTCGTACAACTCGCTCATGGATACGGTATGCAAATACGCCGGGTCACTCATCCGTTGCATCTGACGCAATTTTTCCTCATAAGATTGTTCCAGGGGATTGTTTTCACTCGAATCTTCTGTTATAGTAAGGTCAGTGGTTTTATGAACTGGCTGTTCCCCGTCTGCGCCAACAGGCGGAATTGGAACAGCCGCTTTCGCTTTCAGATCATCCAATCTATCAATCCTCCTTCATGCCATCCATGATGGCTGCGATCATGTTGATGGTATCCAGCAGTTCGTAACTGATATTGGCCCCAGCCTCAATGCGACGCAGATCGTCCAAAACGGCGGCGAGCTGATCGCGCAGGGCCTTATACACTCTGGGATTGCCCTGCACCACCACATCCCGGTTCAGCAACCGCCGGGTGATGTAGTCCTGTTTGGTGAGGCCGGTGAGCCGGACGGCGGTTTCGATCTGCGCGTCCTCCTCCGGTGATACCCGGAATGCCACGGTTTTGTTTCGCCAGCGGTTGTGGCTGTCCAGATTCTTTGCTGACATAGTTAAACACTCCTTTCCATGTTTAATTTATCCGCCATTTCCGCCTGTTTGGACGGAAACAAGTGCGCATAGTTGTAAGTAATATCGATGCTCTCATGGCCTACCCGGTCTGCGATTGCTGTTGCGGAGAAACCCATATCAATCAGGAGCGAAACTGCGCTGTGACGAATATCGTGGATTCTGATACGCTTCACCCCAGCCTCTTTCGCCCCCCTATCCATTTCCCGGTGCAGGTAGCTTTTGGTGACGGTGAACATCCGGTCGTTTTCGCCAATGTCATAGAGCATTTTGAGGTAGTCCTGAATTTCATCCGCCAGGAATTGAGGCATAGTGATGACCCGGTTGCTTTTTTCGGTTTTCGGTGTCGTAATCAGGTCTTGACCGTTCAGCCGCTGGTAAGACTTGCTGATGGAAACGGTACATTTCTCAAAATCGAAGTCCGCTGGAGTGAGGGCCAGCAGTTCCCCCTCCCGGATACCACACCAATAGAGCATCTCGAAAGCATAGTAGGAGAGAGGCTTGTCCATCATGGCCTCGGCAAATTTCAGATACTCGGCTTTTGTCCAGAACAACATCTCCCGGTTTTTCTTCTTCCCCATGCTCCCAGCCTTTTTGCAGGGATTGTCTTGGAGATTGTAATAGCGGACAGCATGGTTAAAAATAGCACTCAGTTGATTGTGGACCGTTTTCAGATAGACCGGAGAGTACGGCTTGCCCTTATCGTCTTTGTAGTTCAACATCTCGTTCTGCCAGGTGATGATCTGCTGGGCGGTAATGTTGCACATCTTCAGCTTGCCGAAGTAGGGCAGCAGCTTGGAACGAATAATGTGTTCCTTGGTAGCCCAGGTGTTTTCTTTGAGACGGGTTTTCATATCCGCCGTGTACTGCTCCACGAAGCTGGCAAAGGTCATATCCAGATTAGAGGTGGCCTTGTTATGCTGCTCCCGCTCCCACGCCTGTGCGTCCCGCTTGGTCTTGAATCCCCGCTTCTGCGTCTGCTTCCGTTCGCCGGTCCAGTCAGTGTAGCGGTAGATCACCCGCCAGGTGCCGGTCTTTTCTTCTTTGTAGACCGCCATTACGACTCCTTCCTTTCCGCCCCACCATAGCAGAGCTTTTCCATAAAGTACCGCCGGTTGACCCGGCCTGAGATTGTCAGGTATCCCTTTTCCCTCAGTTCGGCGTTGAGTTTCTGGACGATCTTGTAGGCGTAGGACTTGGAAATCCCCAATTCCTTTGCCACATCTTCCACCCGCATGAAGCTGTTCTCGTTCAAATAGTGTACCTCCTGTTTTAGATTTTATTAAGCAGAATCGCTTAGTTCTCTCACATTATACTAAACAACTTTGTTAATGTCAAGCGGTTTCCAGAAAAATATTAAGCAAAATTATTTAGCTTCCTCTTGACTATCTTAAACATATCTGCTATATTGAATGCAATGATAGTCGAAATGGAGTTGGCAGCTATGGCAATTGGTGAGAGAATCCACTTTTTCCGCACAATGCGGGGTATGACACAGAAATATCTCGGTATGCTGCTAGGTTTCCCGGAGAAGTCCGCCGATGTTCGGCTGGCACAGTACGAAACCGGGGCGAGGACGCCAAAGGCTGATCTGACCGCTTCACTGGCTAATGCCCTGGGCGTATCGCCACTGGCACTGTCCGTGCCGGACATTGATTCATACTTGGGCCTGATGCACACCCTATTTACTTTGGAAGATAGGTATGGCCTTACCATTGACGAACTGGATGGGGAGGTCTGCCTACGGGTCAATGTGCGCCACAGCAAGGACGCCGCCCGACTGCATGAAATGCTCTGCGCTTGGCGTCAGGCCGCTGACATGCTGAAAGCTGGTGAGATTATCCAGGAGGATTACGACCGCTGGCGCTACCGCTACCCTGAGTTCTCCAACACACCTGGCCGGGTCAAGCCAATCTCCCAGGGCCTGAGCGATATGCTGGTGGATGCCCTCAAAGAGCAGTCCGAAGAATAAAAACAAAAAGAGCTAACTGGCCCAATCAAAACCAGTTAGCTCTTTTCCTATAAATAATGAAAAAATGTTGCCAAATCGTTGCCACAGAGGGGTCTAATCCTTGAAAAATCCAGTCATATCAAGGCTTTCCAGTTCCGTGAAATCATTCCCACTCAATCGTCCCGGTTGGCTTAGGGGTCAGGTCGAAGAGTACGCGGTTGACGCCCTTGACCTCGCTGGTGATTCTCTGGGTGATATGCTGGAGCAATTCGAAGGGGACATTCTCCACGGTAGCGGTCATGGCGTCCACTGTGTTCACCGCCCGGATGATGACGCACCACTCATCGGTACGCCGGTTATCCCGGACGCCCACCGACCGCAGGTCCGGAATAGCGGTAAAGTACTGCCACACTTGGCCCTCCAGACCGTTCCTGGCGAACTCCTCCCGGAGGATGGCGTCGCTTTCCCGGACGGCCTCCAGCCTATCCCGAGTGATGGCGCCCAGGCAGCGCACCCCCAGGCCGGGGCCGGGGAAGGGCTGACGGTAGACCATGGAGTCGGGCAGGCCCAGGGCCTTGCCGCAGGCCCGGACCTCGTCCTTGAAGAGCATCTTCAGCGGCTCCACCAGCTCAAAATCCAGGTCCTCGGGCAGACCGCCCACGTTGTGGTGGCTCTTCACCGCCTTCACCGTCTTGGTGCCGCTCTCGATGATGTCGGGGTAGATGGTGCCCTGGCCCAGGAACTGGATGCCGTCCAGCTTGCGGGCCTCCTCCTCAAACACCCGGATAAACTCCCCGCCGATGATCTTTCGCTTCCGCTCCGGGTCGGCCACCCCGGCCAGCTTGTCCAAAAAGCGGTCCACCGCATCCACATAGACCAGGTTAGCGTCCATCTCGTCCCGGAAGACCTGCACCACCTGCTCGGGCTCCCCCTTGCGCAGCAGGCCGTGGTTGACATGAACACAGGTGAGCTGCTTGCCGATGGCTTTAATCAGCAGGGCGGCCACTACGGAGGAATCCACCCCGCCGGACAGGGCCAGCAGCACCTTCTTATCCCCCACCTGACGGCGGATCAGCTCCACCTGGTCGGCAATGAAGTTGTCCATGTTCCAGTTGGCCTCCGCGCCGCAGATGGTGAAGATGAAGTTTTTCAGGGCGGTCTCCCGCTCCGCGTCACCGGCGGGCCAGGGGTCGTCCCCCCGGTGGTCCACCAGCAGGGCGGGGATGTCGCAGTCGTAAATCTCCTGGCTGACGTCAATCTCCACACCGTCCACCACCCGGTTGGGGCCGCCGTTGAGGATGATGCCCTTTACATTGGGCAGGGCCTTCAGCTCAGCCAGCGTGATATCGTGGGGATGGATCTCGGAATATACCCCCAGGGCGCGGATCTCACGGGCAATTTTGGGATTTTCCTCGCTGCCCAGGTCCAGTACAACGATCATATCCTGTTTCATTGGCGCTTCCTCCTGTACATACAAGTTTCGCCCTATTTTACCACAGGAGGGACTCCAGTGCAAGGATTATCACAGCCGCGGGCCTTCCTCTTCTGATCGAATCAGCTTCCGCAGATGGAAGAGATCCAACATAATCATCAGAGCCACAATACAGGTGATCAGGGCCCCGAATCCGATCATCCCCGCCCACCATTCCCAGGGAAGGACTGGCGTCAGATCGGCCATCAGCCCGAACACGGTAATGAGCAGGGTGAACGCCGTACGGTGTCCGCGGATGCGGCTGGCCAGGTTGTCGTCCTCCGGCTGGCAGCACTCGGACAGCGCCGCCATGTCGGTGAGGAACTGAAAGTGGAAGTACAGCGTCACCACCGTCACCAGCAAATCCAGAAAGAGAATGTGCCCCTCCACATCCCCTCCCAACCAGGACAGCAGCCAGTCCAGTCCGCTCCAGCCGGTCAGCAGGATGCACAGGGGGCGGAGCAGGTTCAGGTTCTGCCGCTCCCCGGACAGCTTTCCGATGGCGGAAAACAGCAGATAAAAGCCCACGAACCGGGGCAGGACGCTGACATTGTTCAGGTTGAAGTCGAAGGTCAGGAACACATACCCCCAGGCCGCATTGGACAGCCCGCTGTACAGCTTCTCCCGGTCAGTCAAGGTCCAGCCCTCCTTTCACAGGGTACAGGATCAGCTCCGCCGCTTTTTTGCCGCCGCAATACAGGTCCGCCGCATAGGCGGCGGGCGGGTCGATGATGCCCTCCCGCATGCTGCCGCCGCCGGTGATTATGGTCTCACCGCTCTCGGACAGATAGGCGCTTCCCCAATCCTCGCCAGTGGAGCTGCTGCCGACGCTGTTCACTGGCTCTGGGTCCTGCAGTGCGGGCCGATGCTCCTCGTCTCCCCACAGCGGCATGCAGGACAGGCCGACAGTACCATACATCCGCTCCTCCGGGCCGCCGGCGCGGCTAACGGACAACTCCTGGTCGAACCAGCTGGTAAACTCACCGTCGGGCTGAGGGGTGGTGCTGAAGGTGGTCGTGGACCGGAAGCCGCTGCTGACCTGCTCATAGCTGTCCACTCTGGAGGTGGTCCGCCACCGCTCCCGGACGAGGAGGTCCTCCCACTGGGCCTCGTAGGTCAGGCAGGGCAGAGTCCGGTTATAGCCGAGCTGCTGCATGTCCCCCTGAACCGCTTCCAGGTCCCCCTGGGGAATCACCACCCAGCGATTTCCCTCCTTCTCCGCCCGGAGGGGCTGGACCGCTATCCAGCGCGTCGCCGCAGTTCCATTCCATTCTACTCCTTCCGGCATATCATGCAACGCCACTGCCAGCAGCCCCTCGTAGGTGTTTTCCCCCACCTGGACCAGGTTACAAATCTGGTAGCCGCAGGAGCGGTCAATCCCGTTTGGCAGCTCATCCAGCTTCTCCTCCATCCAGCCGCCGGAGCCGGGACGGCCATATGTCTCCGCCAGATTATTCTGCTCTGCCAGAGGAGCGCACATGACCAGGTATTTGATGCGCCCGGTGATCACGGCCTTGGCATAGGTATCGAAGGCTCCGGCGCAGGTGGTGCAGTAGACCGTCCGGGCGTAGACAAAGTCGGCGGCGGCAAAGCCGCCCAGCCCCAGGTTACTCACCGGGGCCTTTGCCCCCACCGCCAGCGGCACGGCCAGCAGCAGGAGAACGCACACCGAAACCAGTCCCATCCCCGCCGGGTACTTCTTGAACCGGGCGATGGCCTCAATCCGCCGCCGGATGTTTTTTCCGCCATTGGCCATGGAGGAGGTCCCCGGCGCACGGGCATGCCTCTCGTCCGCCATGCTGAGGAGGATGCGGCCATAGTCCCGCCGGTCCTCCCCCTCCAGCCGCTCCAGCACCCGCTGGTCGCACAGGGACTCCAGGTCGTTTCCCGCCTGATCGGCGCAGTGCCACAGCAGGGGGTTGCACCAGTGGAGGCACCGGAAGAGACAGATCACCAGCCCCCAGGCGGCGTCGTGGTATTTCAGGTGGAGCAGCTCATGGAGCAGGACCTTCTCGTCCGTCTCCGCCCCCGCCGGCAGGGCCAGCACAGGCCGGAACACCCCGCAAATGAAGGCCGACGGCAGGCCGTCCACCTCCACAGCGGGACAGGCGGGCAGATTCCAGGTCTCCGCCACCGCCCGGACCCGCCCGTCCTCCACCGGACGGCCCCTCCGCAGCACCAGCCGCAGGCGGACATAGGAGTACACATACCGAAGCAGGAAAACCGCCGTCCCCAGCGCGTAGACGGCAAACAGCCAGTCCGCCGCGGTCCGGGGCGCGGTCAGCGGTGGAAGCGGGACCGGAACGGTCACATGGGCCAGCGCTCCATACTCCCCGGTGAGGGCGGAGCGGAGCAGCTCCACATAGAAGGGCCAGTTAAACAGAACATACCGCCCCCGCCAGCCCGCCGGGCGCAGCAGGACCATAGCCAGCACACCCCAGGCGGCGAACTGCCACTGGGGGGACAGCTTGTCCCGGAACATGGCCTTGAGCGCCAGCAGCAGCGCCGCCACGCCGGAGGCGGTCAGTGTTTGCAGCAGAACAGACCAGATATCGTTCACCGGCTACACCTCCATCTCATCCAGCAGGCGGCGGAGCTGGTCCCGTTCCTTGGACGAGATGGGCCGCTCCTTCAAAAACGCCGTCACCAGATCCCCTGCGGCGCCCCGGTACACATTCCGCAGAAAGCCATCCCGGGCCTGGGCCTGGCAGTCCTCCCGGCTCAGCGCCGCCCGGTACAGCCTGGGATAGCCCTCCTTCTCAATGAACACCAGTCCCTTGGCCTCCATCCGGGTCAGATAGGTCAGCACCGTGTTCCGGCTCCAGCCGGTGGAGCTTTTCAGGGCCTGCGTCACCTCGCCCAGCGCCGCCCCGTCCAGGTCCCACAGGACCCCCAGGACCGTCCACTCACGGTCGGACAATTTTGTCATGGGAACACCTCCTACAACTGTAGACTTCTATATTATACTACACCTGTAGGAACTGGATGTCAACCCGCAATTCTGCTGCCTCCGCGCCAGTCTGGCCAGTCCAGGGTTTGCCTCCAGCTGCACAGTGGAAAAGAATGACTCTCTGTGGAAGATCGCGCACACGCAGCGGAGCAACGGAACGCGCTGGACCGAGACCGACCAGGCCAACGGCGCCGGGCAGAAAGACGCCGGCAAGGTCATCCTTGCCGGCGTCCTATTTTATTGCAGTCCTGCAGGCGCTCAGCCGGTGAAGGCGGCGATCCGCTCGGGCGTCAGCTCATCCGCGAACGCTGCGCAGCAGGCCGCCTTGGAAATGCGAAACCGTGCAGACGCAGGAGAACCGGGAGGCCGCGCCGGTGATCAGCATGATACCGCTCTGTCAGGCGTGGTAGATGCCTCCGCCGACGAATTCCCGCATAAGGGAGGTCTTGGGCACATTGTCTGCAGGGATGGGCAGGAAGTAGTTCAGGAACTTCAGAAGGCGCTTGGCCTCGATATACTCCTCGCTGTCCCGGGGGACGCCGAAGAGCAGCGGCTGCACATAGGGCTTGAGCAGTGCGGTCTCATAGATCAGAGCCGAATTGAAGATCACGTCCGCACTGTCCTGGAAGGGGAAGATATTCTCCTCCTCCCCACGGCGGACCGAGGGCCACATCTTGATGGTAGCCTGGGCACTGTAGCCCCGGGTGCGGGCGTCCCGCTCGATGCGGCGCAGAAGACGCACGTCGGTGGTGGGGATGCGGTTGTGGCCGTCAATGTTCAGGGTGGTCAGGCAGCTGATGTAGATCCGGTACTTGCTCTCCTTGGGCAGGGAGTGGGTAAACTGGTCGTTGAGGCAGTGGATGCCCTCGATCACCAGCACGTCCCCCTCCTCCAGGGTGAGGTAATTGCCGTTGTACTCCCGGGCGCCCTTCTTGAAGTTGTAGCTGGGGATCTCCACCGTCTCCCCCTTCAGTAGACGGACCATGTCCTGGTTGAACTGCTCCACGTCCATGGCGCCCAGGCCCTCAAAGTCGTAGTTGCCCTTCTCGTCCCGAGGGGTGTCCTCCCGGTTTTTGAAGTAGTTGTCGGTGGCGATGGCGTGGGGCCGCAGGCCGCAGGCCCGCAGCTGGGTGGACAGCCGGTGGGAGAAGGTGGTCTTCCCCGAGGAGGACGGCCCCGCGATCATCACAAAGCGGACCTCCTTCCGCCCGGCGATTTCGGCGGCAATGTCCCCGATCTTCTTCTCCATCATAGCCTCGTGGGCCAGGATCAGCGGCGTGGCTCCCCCCTGGGAGATGGCCGTGTTCAGCTCCGCCACGTTGGAGGCGTTCAGCGCCTGGGAGCGCAGGGTGGACTGGTACAGCTCCCGGAACACCTTGATGGAGGGACGGAACTCGCCCAGCTGGCTGGGGTCCTTCTGGGTGGGCAGGCGCAGGACAAAGCCGTTTTCAAACAGCTCCAGGGCGAAGCAGCGGATGTAGCTGGTATCCGGCGCCATATAGCCGTAAAAATAGTCCACGAAGCCGTCCAGGGAGTAGACGTTGACCCGGGAGTTGATCCGGAAGCTGAGCAGCTGGGCCTTATGGACCAGGCCCGCATTCTGGAACAGCTCCATGGCATCCTCGGTGCTGATGGACCGTTTCTCGATGGGCAGGGCCGCGGCGGACAGCTCCCGCATCCGCGCCTCCACCCGGTCCAGCAGGGCCTGATCCAGGGTGAAGCCGCCCTGGACCAGCAGGAACAGCGCGCTGCTCAGGGAATACTCCACCGAAATCTGCCCTGCGTGCTCCCGGCCCACCACGTCGCAGAACGCCTTCAGCAGCAGGAACACCGCGCTGCGCTCATAAGTCTGGATGCCGGGCTTGTCCTGGGCGGTGACCATCTTCAGGGTACAGTCCCGGTCCACCGTCTTGTGGAGCTCGCAGAGCTTGCCGCCCCGGTTGACCAGCAGGATGTCGCAGGGATAGCGGTCCTGGACCTCTGCCGCAATGGCCCGGTAGGGCGTGCCGCAGGGATAGGTGCGCTCCACACCGTCTACCACAACCGTCGCCATTCTCTTCTCTTCCATTGGATGACCTCCTTTATATATCATGATCCCTCCGCTGGGACGCGGGAGCGCCGGGCCCCCGCACTGCTGCTTCTATCATACGATATTTTGGAGAAAATTACAAGGTCCTATGGCTGAACAGAAAGGGACCGGGCCAAAATGCCCGGTCCCTTACTGCGCGTATTTTGATGGTTCGAATTAGCCCAGCAGCTGCAGAACGCCCTGGGGGATCTGGTTGGCCTGAGCCAGCATGGCCTGAGCGGACTGCACCAGAATGTTGTTCTTGGTGTAGGACATCATCTCCTCCGCGATGTCGGTGTCGCGGATGGTGGACTCGGCGTCCTGGATGTTCTCGGTCATGACGGACAGGTTGTTGCTGGTGTGCTCCAGACGGTTCTGGGTCGCGCCCAGAGTGCCGCGGATGGAGGAAACCTGGTTGATCGCACTCCGGATGGTGTTGATCGCGTTACCGGCGCTCTCCTGGTCGGCAATGCTGAGGCCGGAAACGCCCAGAGCCTCTGCATGGACGTCGCCAATGTTGACCTTCAGCTGGTTGAACTCCTCGGAGGTGTCGCCAATCTGCAGGGTCAGAGCCTTACCGGCCTCCTTCAGCACCTCGGTCTTGGAGGTAGCACTGTCGAAGACCTGAATCTGGTTCTCAAGGCCCCAGTCCGTCTCGGTCAGGTTGGCGTCGCCCTCGTAGGTGGTGCGCTCGTTGATGACCAGCATGGTGCCGCGCTCCTCCACCTGGACGTCGAACATCTCGTTGTCCTTGGCGGCCACAGACAGGCGGTCCAGAGCCTTGCGCAGGTCGTCCTGGAACTCCTGAGTGCCCTTCTTAGCATCGGTCAGGTTGGTCAGGTCACGGATGTCAACCACCTTTACGTTGTCGGCGTACTCCGTGTTGTAGGTGGCATCGCTTCCGGCGAAGATATAATACTCATCGCCCAGCTTGAAGCCCTTGCCATCGGCAATATAGTCGGTGGTCTTGTTCACGCCGTTGGCGCTGGCGGCATTATCCGTATTGAAGCGGATATAAGCCTGAGCGTAGATGGTGTCCATGGGAGTGGTGCCCTCGTTGATTTCGCAGGTAGCGGCGTTGCCCACCAGCTTGTCATTGATGGCGGAACTAAATGCGGCCTGGAGCTTTGCATTATCGGCATCAGCAGCATCCAGATTGGCTCCGCCAGTGCCCTGCTTATAGGCCAGGGAGAAGTTGAAGTTGCCCTGGAAGTAGTTCTCGTTGGTGGCAGGGTTCGCAGCAGTAGCTGTTTGAGCAGCGTTACAGGCAGTGGCATAGCCGTCATCAGTCATCTCAAACTTCAGCTTGTCGCCGTCCTGGGTAACGGTGTACTCAACCCAGGCAGGAGTACCAGCAGTGCCGTCGCCCTTGAGCGTACCAGTCTGGATATAGACCTTGCCGCCATTATTCGCAATCTTCTCCATAATGGCGCTGGCAATGGCTTCAGAGGTAACCTTACCACTGCCATCTGCAACGATGTCATAGGTCAACTCCTTGCCAGCAGCGCCGGCCTTGTCCAAGGACAGATGGTTGCCGGTGCCCATCGCTTTTGCATCGCCACCCTGAAGGGCGAACTGCAGGCCCTTAACAGAGGTACCCGCGGCAGCATCATAGCCCAGACCGTCCAGGTCCACAGTGAAGGAGGTCTTACCGGCGGTAGCAGCGTCTTTGTGATAACGGACGCTGTCGTCGCTCTCGTGGGGCTTGCCAGTAGTGGCAGCGGAATACGCACCGGTAAGCAGAATGCCGCCCTTGTCGTTGTCGCCGCCAATTTTATTAGTGCTGTCATTCTTCGTAGCATCGCCAATTGCAGTACCGTTGACGTTGTTACCAATCTTCATGCCAGCAAACACAGTCTCAGTGACAGCGCGGCGGCCGTTAGCGTCCAGGGAGCCGTCCAGCAGCTTGATGCCGTTGAAGTTGGCGGAGTCCGCGATACGGTCGATTTCGGAGTTCAGCTGATCGACCTCCTGCTGGAGGGCGGCACGGTCGGTCTCGTTGTCGTAGGTGCCGTTGGCGGACTGGGTGGCCAGGGTGACCATGCGGTTGAGCATGTCCTGGACCTCCTGCATCGCGCCCTCAGCGGTCTTAACGAGGGAGATGCCGTCCTTGACGTTCTTGGAAGCGGCTTCCAGACCGGAGATCTGGGCGCGCATCTTCTCGGAGATGGCCAGACCGGCGGCGTCGTCGCCGGCGCGGTTGATCTTGTAGCCGGAGGACAGCTTCTCCAGGTTCTTGGTGACGGCGGAAGTGTTCAGGTTGTAGTTGCGGTAGGCGTTCATCGCCGCGATGTTGTGTTGAATACGCATTTTAAAGCTTCCTTTCAATAAAATGTTTGTCCAAACGGATCAAACTCATGCCGGTACATCCATGCTCCGGCACGTTGGGTGGAGCGCCTCCCTCCGGTATCTGGCCAGACTGCCGTCGGGTGGCGCGGGACTCTATTTCAACCGGTTCGCGAAACCGGGTGAAACCGGGGTGGGGATGGTTCAGCCTGCGCGGTCGCCGGTCTGCTCCCTGCGGACGGCGATGTTGTAGAAGGTCCCCCGCACCAGGCCGCAGGCCTCCGCCGCCTGGGAGAGGGTCATCTCGCCGCTGCGCCAGGCCCGGTGGAGCTGGTCAAAGTTTTCGGGCAGGGGCTTGGCGGTCCGGCCGAAGCGGACGCCCTTGGCTTTGGCGGCGGCGATGCCCTCCGCCTGTTTCTGGCGGCGCTCTTCCCTGCGCCGCTGCTCCGCCAGGGCAACGAACAGATCGGAGACGAAGTCGCCCAGCAGCTCCTTGCTGTGAGCGGCGTCCAGCGCGGACAGGTCGGAGACAATCTCCGCCGTCAGTTCCTTCAGCTTGGCCTGCAGCTCTTCTTCCTTCAGCGCCATATGCGGTCTCCTTTCCGCGCGGCGGACAGGTTGTATAGAACCTGTCCGCGGTTTTTTCTGCTTCATCCATCTTTATTATCGGCTGCGTTTTGCAATACTTTAGCTCCAAACCAGAAAAATTTATCAAAAATTTTCCGGGCGGGAGTTCTCCATCCTGTCTGACCAAATTGCATAGAACTTGTCCGCGGTTTTTCGGCAATTCTGACGAAAACAGCCAGAAAATGGCAAAAACTGATATTTTATCCGGCAAAAGAAAAAAACGGTCCACAGACCGTCTTTTATCTTTATAATAGTGTCATTCTAGAAAGAAAGAGGAATTTTGGAATGGCAACAAACATGTACGGCTACGCCCGAGTGTCCACGCGCAGTCAAAAGGAGGACCGCCAGCTGATCGCTCTGCAGGAGTTCGGCGTTGCGTCCGCGCACATCATCGTGGAAAAGCAATCCGGGAAAAATTTTGCGCGTCCGCTGTACCAGCAGCTGATCCAGGCCCTCCAGCCGGGGGACGTTCTGGTGGTCAAAAGCATCGACCGCCTGGGCCGGAACTACTCCGAGATTCTGGAGCAGTGGACCCGTATCACCAAGACCTGTCAGGCCGCCATCGTCGTGCTGGACATGCCCCTTCTGGACACCCGCGCCGGCCGGGACCTCACCGGCACGCTGGTGGCGGACATCGTCCTCCAGCTGCTGAGCTACGTGGCCCAGATGGAACGGGAGTTCACCCGCCAGCGTCAGGCGGAGGGGATCGCGGCGGCCAAGGCCAGAGGGGTCCGCTTCGGCCCCTCCCGCATCCCGATGCCGGACGAGTTCGACGGCCTGGCGGAGGATTGGCGCAACGGGATCATCACCGCCACAGAGGCGGGCAGCCGGCTGGGCATTTCCCGCAAAACCTTCACCCGCCGCGCCTCCGAATGGTGCCGGACGGCGGGGGCCACCTAGCCCGCCGCTGGCTCTGCCGTACGCAGCAGCCCTTCGTGCATGACCACCATCAGGACCAAAAGCGCCAGCAGATAAACCGGAAGCAGGGATATCGTGAGACGACCGGCAATCAGGCCGAACAGCGGCGGCATGAGACAGTTGCCGAGATAGGCGCTGGCCATCTGAACGCCGATCACCGATTGGGACCGCTCCGCGCCGAAGTGGCTGGGGGCCGCGTGGATCAGGCTGGGGTAGACAGGCGCGCAGCCCAGCCCAATCAAAACCAGCCCCGTCAGGGCGGCATATTCCCCCAGCGGCAGCAGCAGGGCGGCGATGCCGAGGCCAATGATCCCCTGCCCCATGCGCACCAGCTGCGTGTCACTCAGCTTTAAGGTCAAAAATCCGCACAGCGCCCGGCCAATCGCAATACCGGTAAAAAACAGGCTGGCAAAGCTGGCCGCAGTCTCCGGGCCGGCGCCCTTGTGGAGCACCAGGTAACTGCTGGCCCACAGGCCCGCCGTCTGTTCCAGGGCGCAGTAGCAGAAAAACGTGACCATCACCGCCTTTACGCCAGGGATTCTGACGGTCTGCCCCAAGGTAAGTCCCTCGGAAACGGGGGCTGCCTTGTCCCCGGCCTCCGCGCCGGTGTTCCAAAGCGGCTGACTCATGATGATGATGCCCGTCAAAGCCAGCTGCACCACGCTGATGATCCGATATCCAGCCGGCCAGCCCGCTCCATAGGACAGAGCGCCTCCCATGATGTACGGACCGATTGAGGCCCCGAGGCCCCACATGCAGTGGAGCCAGCTCATGTGGCGGCTGGCGAAGTGAAGCGCCACATAGTGATTCAGCGCCGCATCCACGCTTCCCGCCCCAAGGCCGTAGGGGACCGCCCACAGGCACAGGCTCCAAAAAGAGCCGCTGACCGAAAAGCCGAACAATGCCGCCGCCGTCATCCCGACGCTGATGGCCGTCACAGCTCCCGGGCCCAGCCTGCGGGTCACCCGGCCGCTCTGCAGGCTGGAGATCACCGTCCCGGCTGAGATGATGAAGAAAATAATCCCGGAACAGGATACCGGCACGCCAAACTCTTGGTACATTGAGGGCCACGCCGCCCCCAGCAGAGAATCGGGCAGGCCCAGACTGATAAACGACAGATAAATTACGGCCAGAAGTAAATGGATCACCTTGTGTCCCTCCTTGATGGCTGCGAAAACGCTGCGGGATGGGCGGCGGAAGGGCGTTTTGGGCAGAACTGACAAATCCGAACGCTGTCCCCCGCTTGGAGGACAGCGTCCGGATCATCAAAAATTGGTCCGAGTAGTGCGACTCGAACGCACGATCTCCACATCCCAAATGTGGCGCGGTACCAGCTCCGCTATACCCGGATCTATCATGGCGGTCATCTCAGCACGAAGGGAGCTGCAGCGCGCCGCCAGCCGTACCAGCAACGCCTCCCGCTGCGGCCCCTATGGAGCCGCCTTCATGCCGCTTGTGTTAGTATAATATATTTTAAAAACGATTGCAAGTATTCCTTTGAATATGCTAAAATATTTTTGTGACTATGCTGCAGAGGTGACACGACCATGAGAATGAGAAAAAAGCCCAATCTGCCCGCCCGGATGGAGCGGTGCGCAGCCATGCTGATCACGGACCCCGCGTCTATGCGGGGCCGCTGGCGGGAGCTCTTCCCCTCCGCCCGGGAGGTGCGGCTGGAGATCGGCTGCGGCAAGGGCCGTTTTTCCGCCGAGACGGCGGAGCAGAACCCCGACGTGCTGTACATTGCCCTGGAGCGGGTGCCGGACGCCATGATCATCGCGATGGAGCGCTGTCAGGCCAAGGGACTGACCAACACCTTCTTCATCGACGGGGACGCCGCCCTCCTGCGGGACTACTTTGCCCCCGGCGAGACCGACCTGATCTACCTGAATTTCTGCGACCCCTGGCCTGGAGTCAAGCACGCCCGGCGGCGGCTGACCCACGAACAGTTTCTGATCCTCTACCGCGGCATCCTGCGGGACGGCGGACAGATCCAGTTCAAGAGCGACAACCACGACCTGTTTGAGTGGTCCCTGTTCCAGTTCCCAAAGGCCGGCTTCGCCCTGTCGGAGGTGACCCGAGACCTCCACGCAAACGGGGTCCAGGGCGTCATGACCGACTATGAGGAAAAATTCCATCTGCTGGGCACCCCTATTAACCGCTGTGTGGGCACCAAGGAGGCCATGGACCCGGAGCCGGTGTTCAAGCCCATCGCAGGGCCTGCCAGCCGGCCCGAAGCGGGCAGAGACGCCCCATGATCCCCCTCCAAGGACCCTCCCCCATTCCGTGCAATGGGGGAGGGTCCTGCATCATTTTTTTGGAACTGTGAAAAAATTCACCTCCCCTATTGACAAAACACCGGGTCAGAGCTATAATCTCATAAACCTATAGTGTAGGTAGGTATATTGAGGAGGGACCGTTTATGAGCCGTATTTTCACATCCGCAGATGAACTGATCGGGGCGACCCCGCTTCTGGAGCTGACCCACATCCAACAGGAGGAGAAGCTGGAAGCCCGCATCCTGGCCAAGCTGGAGTACCTCAACCCCGCCGGCTCGGTGAAGGACCGGGTGGCCAAGGCCATGATCGACGACGCCGAGGCCAGCGGAACGCTGAAGCCCGGCTCCGTGATGATCGAACCCACCTCCGGCAACACGGGCATCGGTCTGGCCTCGGTCGCGGCGGCCCGGGGATACCGGATCATCATCGTTATGCCGGAGACCATGAGCGTGGAGCGGCGGCAGCTCATGAAGGCCTACGGCGCCGAGCTGGTGCTCAGCGAGGGGGCCAAGGGTATGACGGGCGCCATCGCCAAGGCAGAGGAGCTGGCCAGAGAGATCCCGAACAGCTTCATCCCCGGCCAGTTCGTCAATCCCGCCAACCCCGCCGCCCACCGGGCGTCCACCGGACCCGAGATCTGGGCGGACACCGACGGCAAGGTGGACATCTTTGTGGCCGGCGTGGGCACCGGCGGCACGGTCACCGGTGTAGGCCAGTACCTGAAGGAGCAAAATCCCGCTGTGAAGGTAGTGGCGGTGGAACCCAAGGACTCTCCCGTCCTCAGCGAGGGACACGGCGGCCCCCACAAGATCCAGGGCATCGGCGCGGGTTTCGTCCCCGAGGTGCTGGACCCCGGAATCTACGACGAGGTCTTCCCCGTATCCAACGAGGATGCCTTTGCCACCGGCAGGCGGATCGGCCGCAAGGAGGGCGTTCTGGTGGGCATCTCCTCGGGGGCCGCCGCCTATGCCGCGATCCAGCTGGCCAAACGGCCGGAAAACAAGGGAAAAACCATTGTGGTCCTCCTCCCCGACACCGGAGACCGCTACCTCTCCACCCCCCTCTTCACAGACTGACGCCATACAGGAGGCACGAACATGATTTACGCTGACAACGCGGCCACCACCAAAATGAGCCGCACCGCAATTGACGCCATGCTCCCCTATCTGGAAGAAAGCTTCGGCAATCCCTCCAGCCTGTACGCTCTGGGCCAGCGGGCGGCGGAGGCTCTCCAGACCGCCCGGGAGCGGGTGGCCGCCTGCATCGGGGCCTCCCCCAAGGAGATCACCTTTACCTCCGGAGGCAGCGAGGCGGACAACCAGGCCATCCGCTCCGCCGCCGCCATCGGAGCGCGGCAGGGCCGGCGGCACATCATTTCCACCGCCTTCGAGCACCACGCCGTCCTCCACACCCTGAGCAGGCTGGAGCAGGAAGGCTTCCAGGTGGAGCTTCTTCCAGTCGGCCCGCTAGGGACGGTCACGGCGGACCAGGTGGCCCAAGCCATCCGGGAGGACACCTGTCTGGTCACCATTATGTACGCCAACAACGAAATCGGCTCCATCCTCCCCGTCGGGGAGATCGGGGCGGTGTGCCGGGAGAAAGGCGTCCTCTTTCACACCGACGCCGTCCAGGCGGCCGGCCACCTGCCCATCGACGTGAAGGCCCAGAACATCGACCTGCTCTCCCTGTCCGCCCACAAATTCCACGGTCCCAAGGGTGTCGGGGCGCTCTACGCCCGCCAGGGGGTCCCGCTGGCCAACGTGATCGAAGGCGGCGCTCAGGAGCGGGGCAAACGGGCCGGGACGGAAAACGTCCCCGGCATCGCGGGCCTGGCCGCCGCGTTGGAGGAGTCCTGCGCCCATATGGAGGAAACCGCCGCCCGGGTGGCCGCCCTCCGGGACCGGCTGATCGCCGGACTGTCCCAGATTCCCCACAGTACGCTCAACGGCGACCCGGTCCACCGCCTGCCCGGCAATGTAAACTTCTGCTTTGAGGGGGTGGAAGGGGAGAGCCTCCTTCTGCTCCTGGACGACCGGGAGATCTGCGCCTCCTCCGGCTCGGCCTGCACCTCCGGCTCCCTGGACCCCAGCCATGTGCTGCTGGCCATTGGACGTCCCCACGAGGTAGCTCACGGCTCCCTGCGCCTGTCCCTGTGCGGCCAGAACACAGACGCCGATGTGGACGCCATTCTCCAAGCCGTCCCGGAGGTTGTGGACCGCCTGCGGAGCATGTCCCCCCTGTGGAAGGACAAGGTGAGCGGAAAAAAAGCGTTCGTACTCTGAGAAAGGAGCGTGTCAACGATGGCACTCTACAGCGAAACCGTGATGGACCACTTCCGCAATCCCCGGAACGTGGGGGTGATCGAGGACGCGGACGGCGTTGGTGAGGTGGGCAACGCCGTCTGCGGCGACATTATGAAGATTTATCTGAAAATCCAGGACGGCATGGTGGCCGACGTGAGGTTTGAGACCTTCGGCTGCGGCTCCGCCATCGCCTCCAGCTCCATGGCCACCGAGCTGATCAAGGGCAAGCCCCTGTCCCAGGCCCTGCAGCTGACCAACCAGGCGGTCACCGAGGCCCTGGACGGCCTGCCTGCCCACAAGCTGCACTGCTCGGTCCTGGCCGAGGAGGCCATCCGCGCAGCCGTGAAGGACTACTACGACCGGCACGGCATCGCCTACGACCCCAGCCAGTTCCCCGACTGCGGGGCGTGCGGGGACTGCTGCTCCCACTGAGGGCGGCTCTGTCCCCGCGTCCCTGCTCCAACAAGCGAACAACAGCCCAGGCAGCGCCCCTCCGCCGCCTGGGTTTTGTTTTGTTGAAATCCTCCAAGGGGTATGGTACAATACAGGCGATCAACCACCAGCGGCTGAAAAGGAGTGTATACCCATGGAACTAACCGAACAATTCATCCTTCTCCAGGCTCCCAGCCCCGCCGCCGCGGCGAATGGACGGAAGCTGTCCCAAACGGGGCGCTTCTCCGCCCTCCGCCGGACCGGGGACCGCACCCTGTACTGGGGGGAGTGCGCCGGCAGCGGCAAACAGCCCTACCGGGTGTCGGTGGACTGGACCGTCCCGGACGCGCCGGTGTGCCGGTGCTCCTGCCCCAGCCGGCAGTTTCCCTGCAAACACGCCCTGGGGCTCTTATTCGAGCAGCTGTCCGAAAAGACCTTTGAGGTGGCGGAGCTCCCCCAGGACATTGCGGACAAACGGGCCAGGCAGGCGGCCCGGACGGAGAAAAAGGCTGCGGAGGCCGCCAAACCCAAGCGGACCAATACCGCCGCCCAGAAGAAAAAGCTGGCCCGCCAGCTGGAGGGGCTGGACATGGCCGAGCGGATGGCCGCCGACCTGCTCACCGCCGGAGTGGGCACTCTGGCGGGCAGCTCCGCCCAGTCCTACGACAAGCTGGCCAAGGACCTGGGCAGCTGCTACCTCACCGGCCTGCAGACCGCCTTCACCCGCATCGCCCTGGCGGTGCGCCGCGTCCAAACGGACCCCGCCCAGGCGGACGCCGCTTACAGCGAGGCCCTGCGCCAGCTGATCTTTCTCCGCTCCGCCGTCAAGAAGTCCCGGGATTTTTTGCAGAACAAGCTGGCCGGGGAAAACTACTCCGCCGAGGACACCGTCCTCTTCGAGGCCCTGGGCGGGGTGTGGCGGCTGGAGGACCTGCAGGCCATCGGCTCCGTCCAGGCGAACGCCCGGCTGGTCCAGCTGTCCTTTGACGTCTCCTACGACGAGGCCAAGCGGGAGTATATCGAGCGGGGCTGGTGGATCGACCTGGACACGGGCCGCATCGGCCAGAGCCTGAACCTGCGCCCCGCCAAGGCGCTGAAATACGTCAAGGGGGAGGACAGCCGGTTCGGCCTGCTGGAGGCGCCCATGCTGTGCCTCTACCCTGGCGAGGGCAACCGCCGCATCCGGTGGGACGGGGCCTCCAGCCGCCCCCTGACTCCGGAGGAGCAGGCCGCCCTCCCCAGGCTGGCCCAGCCCGGTCTGGCAGCGGCGGTGAAGGCCGCCAAAAACCAGTTCAAAAACACCCTTCTGCCCAAATATCTGGCGGTCCTGGTCACCATCGGGAGGCTGGGCAGAATCGGGGATATCTTCCTGCTGGAGGACCCCGCCGGGGACCGGATCGTCCTCCGGGACCGGCCCGAGGACGGTCCCAGCCACGCCTCCACCGGACGGCTGGCCTTTCTGCCAGAAGAGGTCCCGGCGGGCAGCGCCCTGTTCGGGCTGATGTTTTACGACGAGGCGGACCACTCCATCTGCCTGCATCCCTACAGCATCGTGACCCAGCCGGAGATCATCCGGCTGCTCTATTAAGGAGGTGTCCGCCATGAAATTACAGCCTCTTTACGACGTGAAGGAGCGCCTGGAGCAGGCCGCCATCGCCGGGACCGGCCTGCTGGGGGAGGACTTCCGCCTCCAGCGGGCGGCAGAGAGCCTAAAGCCGCTGGCCGCCGCCAGCCCGGTGTTCGCCAAAATCGACGCCGGCCTCCAGGCCCTGCTGTCCGCCCCCGCCGCCCAGCAGGGCGGGCTCCTGCTGGATCTGCTGGCCCTGGCAGACGCCGTGGCCTACACCCAGGGCCGCTCCGGAATGGAGGGCGAGCTGGAGCCCCTCCCCGCCGGAGGCGGCGCCTACTGCCCGATCTCCTACGGACAGCTCCAGCCCCTCCTCTCGGCCCTCACCAGCACCGGCGGCGGACGGCAGGAGATCATCCGCTCCGTCTGGGAGGACCACCCGGACTGGTTCTCCGATTTCCGGGTCCTGCCCGCCCTGGCGGCCGGACTGGGGGACAGCTACGGCGAGATTGCGGAACTGAACGCAGAGATCGCCAAGAAGCTGGGGCCCCCTCTCCTGCCCCTGCTGAAGGAGGGCTTCGACCCCGCCGGTAAGAAGGAGATGGCTCGCCGGGTGGAGGTCATCGCCGCCATTGAGGGGGCGGGAGCCTCGCTCTGGCTGCGGGAGATACTGCCCAGCGCCAAAAAGGACGTGCGGGCGGCGGTCATCACCGCCTTGGGCAGGGATGCGGACAGCGTCCCGCTCCTGCTGGAGCTGGCCCAGACCGAGCGGGGGGCCAACCGGGACGCCGTCCTGAAAGCCCTGGCGAAACAGGATGGAGCAGAGATCGCTACCTTCTGGAGGGGGGAGCTGGCGGAGCACAGCCAGTCGATCAAGTTTCTGGAACCCACCAACATGGACTGGGCCATCGAGCTGGTGACCACTGGCCTGCGGGAGCGGCTGGAGAAACTTCTGGACGGTGAGAAGCGCCCCACCTATGAGGAGGGCACGGATATCACGTCCTGGTGCTGGACCCTGGGGAAAAAGGATTCCCCCGTGATGCTGGACTTCTGGCGCTGGGCAGACAGTCATATGGAGGAAATCGACCGGATCAAGGATGAGAAGAACCGCTCGTTTTTCTTTGGGGTAAAGCTCACCGACCACCTGCTGGACATCATGCGCCTCACCGGCCCCGGCCCGCTGCGGGACTTCTGCCTAAAACTGTTCGACCGCCGGCCCGAGATGACCCGGTATCTGTACATCAGCGTTCTGGCCGCGCTTCTCTCCCTGCCGGCGGCGGAGGTCTATGAGAAATTCGCCCCCTATCTTCTGACGGAAGCGCCCGCTGTGGACGCGGAGCGCAAAAAGACCCTCAATACCGTTTTGCTCCGGGCCTTGGGTGACGTGTGGTGGCACCACCATGAGAAGAAGTATGTCGTCTTCGGCGGCCAGCCTACTGCGGAGCCGCTGGACGTCCGGTGGATTGAGCGGCTCACCCAGGCGGTTTACACCGACGTGCCAAAAAGAGGAAGCGGCGCTTCTCCCTTTGCCTGCTACTGGGAAACGATCGCGGAATTTGACCTGACCCTGATGCGGCTGGTCAACCCGGAGGACGAGACGAGCCGGAGACTGCTGATCCCCTACCTCCGGAGGCGGCTGGAGGAGACCAGCCAGCCCTACACCTACAGCCGCTGGCTGTTTCAGCTGGGGGGCAGTCCCAGGGGGATGCTGGGGCGGGCTTTGGCAAAGAGGCCCAACAATAACCGCGGCTACGCGGTGTGGCAGTTGATGTATGATGCCTGGCAGGCCCTGAGCGTGGAGGAAACCATCGCCCTGTTGGAGGAGGTCCTGGCCGAGGGGGCGTTCCAGAAGCAGGCCACGCCCCATATCCAAAAAGCCATCCCCTGGACCATCGAGCAGCTCCGGGCGGGACAGGAGTTCCCGTCCAACATCAGCTGGTCGAAACTGTGAGCAACGGAGGAACTTGACATGTCTGACAAAAACGTACAGCGCCTCCCGGCGGAGGAGCTCTATCAGCGGGAGATCGACGCCCTGATCGCCACCGACCACGATCCCGTCCCACCCGGCTGGAGGATGTCCCCCAAGGCGGTGCTCCGCTACATCACCGGGGAGTGTACCGCCGAAGGGGTCCCCATCACCGCCAAGTACATCGGCGACCGGCGGCTGGTGGAAATTTCCATCGCCACCCTGCTCACCGACCGGGCCCTGCTGCTCATCGGTGAGCCGGGCACCGCCAAGAGCTGGCTGTCCGAGCACCTGGCCGCCGCCATCACCGGCGACTCCACCAAGGTGGTCCAGGGCACGGCGGGCACCACCGAGGAGCAGATCCGCTACTCCTGGAACTACGCCATGCTCATCGCCAAGGGTCCCTGCCCCGAGGCCATGGTGAAAAGCCCGGTGTACCGGGCTATGGAGACCGGTTCCATCGCCCGGGTGGAGGAGATCTCCCGCTGCGCCAGCGAGGTGCAGGACGCCCTGATCTCCATCCTGTCGGAGAAGCGGCTCTCCGTCCCCGAGCTGGGGCTGGAGGTCCCAGCCCAAAAGGGCTTTTCCCTCATCGCCACCGCCAACACCCGGGACAAGGGGGTCAACGACATGTCTGCCGCCCTGAAGCGACGGTTCAACATGATCGTCCTGCCCACCCCCGCCGACATCGCCACCGAGATGGAGATCGTCCAGACTCGGGTGGCCGAGCTGTCCGCCGGGCTGGACCTGAACGCCAGCCAGCCCGGCGGGGACACGGTGGAGCAGATCGTCACCATCTTCCGGGAGCTGCGCGCCGGAGCCACTCTGGATGGCAAGCAGAAGCTGAAGCCCACCTCCGGGGTGCTGTCCACGGCGGAGGCCATCTCCCTGCTGGCCAACTCCATGGCCCTGGCCGTCAGCTTCGGGGATGGTTCCATCTCGGCGTCCGACCTGGCCGCCGCCCTCCAGGGCGCGGTGGTAAAGGACGAGGACAAGGATAAGCTCTCCTGGAAGGAGTATCTGGAAAACGTCATGAAGAAGCGGGGCAGCGCCTGGCTCCCCCTGTACCGGGCCTGCCGGGAGCTGAACGGGTGATGGGCGGCCCGATCCTCTTCGGGGTACGCCATCTGTCCCCGGCGGCGGCCTTCCACCTGCGGCGGGCGCTGGACCAGGCCCAGCCCCAGCTGGTGCTGGTGGAGGGCCCCAGCGATCTGAACGATCAGATGCAGTGGTTCTGCCATCCCAAGACCCAATTCCCCGCCGCCATCCTGGCCTACACCAGAACTCCGCCGGTGCGGACCATCCTGTACCCCTTTGCCGTCTACTCCCCAGAAATCCAGGCCATCCAATGGGCCCGCGAACACGGGGTGGAGTGCCGCTTTATGGACCTGCCCTCCTCCGTCTTTCTTGCCCTCGGCCCGGATGCGCCCGATCCCAATGCCCCGGAGGAGGAGCTGGAGCACGCCACCGAGTCGGTTTACCGCCAGCTGGAGCTGCTCACCGGGGAGGACCACGACGCCTTCTGGGAGCGGCACTTTGAGCAGCTGGAACACGGAGAGGAATACCGGCTGGCCTGCAATACATTTGGTAGTCAGCTGCGGGAGGCGTCTCAGGAGGGCCGCCGCCGCGCCGCCGAGACCCTGGTCCGGGAGGCGTACATGAAGCGGGTCATTCAGCAGGCCATTGCCAGCGGCGTCCCGCAGGAGCGGATCTTTTGTGTCTGCGGCGCGTTCCACGTGGATGGCCTGATGGAGACCGCCCAGATGACCGATGAGGAAGCCGCCGCGCTCCCCTGCGCGGACAGCGCCGCCACCCTCATGCCCTATTCCTACTACCGGCTGTCCTCCCGGTCCGGCTATGGGGCGGGGAATAAGGCCCCCGCCTACTTTGAACTGCTGTGGAACGCCCTCAACGGCCCCGGTCTGGAACAGGTCCCTTACCGCTACCTCACCGCCCTGGCCGGCGCGCACCGGGGGGCAGGCAATCTGGTGTCCTCCGCCGAGGTCATCGAGGCGGTCCGGTTGGCTCAGGCCCTCTGCGGCATGCGGGGGAGCAAGGTCCCTACCTTGTCAGACCTGCGGGACGCCTCTGTCGCCGTCATGGGCCACGGGAATTTTTCGGAGCTGGCTCTGGCGGCGGCGGAGACGGAGATCGGCAAACAAATCGGCTTTCTTCCCGAGGGGGTGAGCCGCACCAGCGTGCAGGAGGACTTTTACCGTCAGCTCAAGGAGCTGCGCCTGGAGAAATACCGCACCGCCGGTTTGAGCCAGCTGGACCTGGACCTGCGGGAGCGGCTGAACGTGAAGTCCCAGCAGGCGGCCCTGACCGACCTGCACCGGTCCTTCTTTCTCCACCGGCTGAGGGTGCTGAACATCCACTTCTGCCAGGCGCTTCCCTCCCGGCAGGAGGGGGCCAGCTGGGGCGAATACTGGCAGCTGCGCTGGACCCCGGAGGTAGAGATCGAGGTGGCCGAGTCCGCCCTGCTGGGCGACACCATCGAGGGCGCCGCCGCCTACGCCCTGAAGGAGCGGGCGGAGGAGGCCGGCTCCATCGCCCAAGCCGCCGCCATCTTTGAGGACGCCTTCCTGTGCGGCATGCCCGCCGCTGCCCAGCACGCTTTGACCGTCCTGCAGGGGCTGAGTGTGGACGCTGCCGCCCTGGCCGATGTGGCGGAGACCGCCATGCGGCTCAGCCTGGTGGTGCGGTACGGCGGCCTGCGGCGGTTTGACCCCCAGCCGGTGATCCCCCTCGTAAAGCAGTTATACTTGCGGGCCTGTCTGACGCTGGAGCAGTCCTGCGTCTGTGACGCGAAGTCCGCATCCGATGTGACACTGGCTATGGACAGGTTAAACACTTTACAGCTCAGCCATGATTTTCTGGAGGAGGACCGCTGGCTCACCCTGCTGGCCGGGGTCTCCGACCGGGACGATCTGAACACCCGCTGCTCCGGCTTCGCCATGGCCATCCTGCTGGAGCGGGGCAAGGCGGACGAGGAGCTGCTGGCCCGGGAGGTGGCCCGGCGGCTGTCCCCCGGCATCCCTGCGGACCTGGGGGCGGGCTGGTTTGAGGGGCTGGCGGCTAAAAACCGCCGGGCGCTTATCGTCCGGCTCTCCCTGTGGCGGCACCTGGACTGCTACCTCGCCAGCCTGGAGGAGGACGCCTTCCGCCGGGCGCTGGTCTTCCTCCGCCGGGCCTTTGCGGACTTTTCCCCGTCGGAAAAGAACGACATTGCGGAAAATCTGGGGGAGATCTGGGGGGTCAGCCCTCAGCAGACGGCCGAGGCGCTGATGAACGAGACAACCGAAGCCGAGCAGGCGATGCTGGACAGCCTGTCCGACTTCGACTTCGACGACCTTTAGGGGGTGCAGTTATGGCACAGCAAGAACAGCTCGCCCGCTGGCGGCTGATCCTGGGCTCGGAGACCCAGGAGTCCTTCTCCGGTATGGGGGGAGGAGCCCTCTCACAGGAGGAGCTCCTCATGGACGCCGCTTTGGGAGCCATCTATGGCGGGCCGGAGGAAGCCTTTGGCGACTCTGGCAAGGGGGCCGGAAAGGGCCCCTCCTCCCCTCTGCTCTCCAAGTGGCTGGGGGACCTGCGCTCCCTTTTTGACCCGGAAACGGTGGCCGTGGTGCAGAACGACGCCATCGAGCGCAAGGGCCTTAAGCAGCTTCTCCTGGAGCCTGAGCTGCTGGACAGCCTGGAGCCTGACCTGAATCTGGCCTCCACCCTGCTGATGCTCAAGGACCAGATCCCCCAAAAGTCCAAGGAGTCCGCCCGCCGGTTCATCCAAAGGATCGTGGAGGAAATCAACAAAATGCTGGAGAACGACCTCCGCCGGGCGGTGACGGCGGCGCTGAACCGGCGGGCCCACTCCCCTCTGCCCTCCGCTGCGGCGCTGGACTTTCCCTATACCATCCGGCGCAATCTGCGCAACTATAACCCGGAGTTGAAGGCCGTCATCCCCGAGCGAGTGTGGTTTTTCGATCGCTCCAGCCGAATGAACCGGTGGCACGTGATCCTGGACATTGACCAGAGCGGCTCCATGGGCCAGTCTATCCTCTACTCCTCGGTAATGGCCTGCATCCTGGCCTCCATGTCCGCTGTGCGGACCAGCGTGGTGGCCTTCGACACCCAGATCATGGACCTGACTCCCCTGTGCGCCGATCCGGTGGACCTGCTCTTCGGCTTTCAGATGGGCGGCGGCACCGACATCGCCAAGTCCATCGCCTACTGCCAGGGGCTGGTGGAGGCTCCGGCCAGAACCCTGCTCTTCCTGATCTCCGATCTGGAGGAGGGGGGCAACCGGGCGGCCCTCCTCCGGCGGCTGGAGGAGCTGAAGGGCTCCGGGGTTACGGTGGTGGTCCTGCTGGCCATCGCGGACGGGGGCAAGCCCTACTACGACGCGCAGACCGCCCAGCGGGTCGCCGCCCTGGACATCCCCTGCTTCGCCTGCGCCCCGGAACGGCTGCCCGAGCTGCTGGAGCAGGCCCTGACCGGCCGCCTGCAGCCAAAAACACTCTCCTGACGCGGCTGCCCGCGTCAGGAGAGTGTTACTTCTTGTTATTCCTTCACATAATTCACATGGAACAGCGCATGGCGTTCCTCCTCGGTGAGGCGCTCCAAGAAGGCGCTCACCACCGGATTGCGCTCGGCCCGCTTGAACGGAGCGGAGCGGTCCAGATTGTACAGGCCCTCGGCCCGGGCGGCCTTGTCCTGCCGCACGCCGTGGGGCTGGCCCGCGCCGCCCACACAGCCGCCCTGGCAGGTCATGACCTCCACCAGGTCGAAGTAGGCATTGCCCGCCTCGATCTCCTTGAGGAGCTTCTGAGCGTTGGCCAGGCCGTGGACGATGGCCAGATGCACGTCCCGCTCCCCCACCTTGATGACGGCCACACGGATGGCCTTGTTGTCCCGGAGGGGGGAGAAGCGCAGCTCCCGCAGCACGTTCTTCGACTTGTCCGGCAGGCAGAACCGGACCACCGCCTCGGCCACGCCGCCGGTGGTACCGTAGATCACGCCCGCGCCGGAGCCCAGGCCGAAGGGCAGCTCGGGGGACTCCAGCTCGATCTGGGGCAGCTGGATGCCCGACTCCTTGATCATGTTGACCACCTCCTGGGTGGTCAGCACCAGGTCCACATCCCGCTTGCCGTCATGGGTGAACTCCTCCCGGGCGGCCTCCATCTTTTTTGCAGTGCAGGGCATGATGGCGATGTGGTAGGTGGTGCGGCCGTCCTCCGCGTCCTTTTTGGCGTAGCGGGTCTTCAGAATCGAGGCAAACATCTCCATGGGGGACTTGCAGGTGGAGATGTGCTTCAGGTACTTGGGGTTCTCCTTCTCCAGGTACTTCACCCAGGCGGGGCAGCAGCTGGTGAACATAGGGAAGGGCCCCCCCTTCTCCAGCCGCTGGAGGAACTCGGTGCCCTCCTCAATGGTGGTGAAGTCGGCGCCGAAGGTGGTGTCGTAGACCTCGTCCACCCCCATCAGCTTCAGGGCGGTGACCAGCTGGTCCAGGGCGTTCTGGCCCGGAGCCAGGCCGAAGGCCTCACCGATGGCCACCCGGACGGCGGGGGCGATCTGGACCACCACCCGCTTGTTGGGGTTGTGAATGGCCCGCCAGGCCCGGCCGATCTCGTTGTAGATGGTGATGGCGCCGGTGGGGCAGACGGCGGAGCACTGGCCGCAGCTGATGCAGTTGGTTTCGGACAGCTTCCGGTCGAAGGCGGGGGACACCCGCATGTTGTAGCCCCGGTTGACGAAGTCGATGATGCCCATACCGATGCCCTCGCCGCACACCCGGACGCAGTCGCCGCACAGGATGCACTTGCTGGGGTCCCGGACAATGGCGGGGCTGGAATCGTCCAGCTGCGACTCCTCCCGGCTGTCGCCAAAGCGGACCTTCCGCACGCCGAAGCGCATGGCCAGCTCCTGAAGGTGGCAGTCGCCGCTCTTTTCGCAGGTGGTGCAGGAGCAGTTGTGGGAGGCCAGCATCAGTTCCAGAATCATCCGCCGGTGCTTGAGCAGACGGGCGGTGTTGGTTTTGATGGACATGCCGTCCCGGGGCTGCATGGAGCAGGAGGTCTCAAGCTTCCCCCGGTCGTCCTCCACCACGCACATGCGGCAGGCGCCGTAGACCGACAGGTCGGAGTAGTAGCAGAAGGTGGGCATCTCGATGCCGGCCTTCCGGATGACGGACAGAACGTTGGGTTCCCCATCGAAGGGGACCCGCTGGCCGTCGATATACATAATTCCCTTTGCCATACCGCTCACTCCTCCCGAATGGCGCCGAAGGGACAGCAGCCCCAGCACGCGCCGCACTTGATACATTTTTCCGTGTCGATGACATGGGGCATCCGGATCTGGCCGGTGATGGCCTCCATGGGACACTGCTTCATGCACTTGCCGCAGCCCTTACACAGCTCCGGATCGATCTGGAGCACCTTCTTGCGGCCGTTGCAGTGGGGACAGTGCTTGTCCACCACGTGGGCCAGATACTCGTCCCTGAAGTATTTCAGGGTGCTCTGCACCGGCTTGCAGGCCGACTGGCCCAGGCCGCACAGGGCCGTCTCGCTGATGGTGGCGGACAGCTCCTCCAGCAGGTCCAGGTCCTCCAGAGAGCCCTCGTTGTTGACGATGCGGGTCAAAATCTCCAGCATCCGGCGGGTGCCCTCCCGGCAGGGGACGCACTTGCCGCAGGATTCGTTCTGGGTAAAGTTCATGAAGAACCGGGCCACCTCCACCATGCAGGTGTCCTCGTCCATGACCACCAGGCCGCCGGAGCCGATCATAGCTCCCAGCTTTTTCAGGGAGTCGAAGTCCAGGGGCATATCCAGGTGCTCCTCGGTGAGACAGCCGCCGGAGGGGCCGCCGATCTGAACGGCCTTGAACTTTTTGCCATCCTTGATGCCGCCGCCGATGTCGAAGATGATCTCCCGCAGAGTGGCCCCCATGGGCACCTCGATGAGGCCGGTGTTCACCACGTTGCCCGTCAGGGCAAAGGCCTTGGTGCCGGGGGACTTCTCGGTGCCGATGGACTTAAACCACGGGGCCCCCTTCCGGATGATCAGGGGGATGGCAGAGAAGGTCTCCACGTTGTTGAGCACCGTGGGACTGGCCCACAGGCCCTTTTCCACGGTACGGGGCGGCTTCACACGGGGCATGCCCCGGTTGCCCTCGATGGAGGCGGTGAGGGCGGAGCCCTCGCCGCAGACAAAGGCCCCCGCGCCCCGGTTCACGTTCAGGTGGAAGGAGAACTCGGTACCCAGGATGTGGTCGCCCAGCAGATTCATCTCCTCCGCCTTGGCGATGGCGGTCTTCAGCCGGTTCACCGCCAGGGGGTACTCGGCACGGACGTAGATGTAGCCCTCGTCGCTCCCCGCCCCCAGGGCGGCGATGAGCATCCCCTCAATAATGGAGTGGGGATTGCCCTCCATGATGGAGCGGTCCATAAAGGCGCCGGGGTCGCCCTCGTCGCCGTTGCAGACCACGTACTTCTTCCCCTTGGGCTGCCTGCGGACGCTGTCCCACTTCCGCCCGGCGGGGAAGCCGCCGCCCCCCCGGCCCCGCAGGCCGGAGTCCAGAATCTCCTTGCAGATGGCCTCGCCGGTCATCTCAAAAAGGGCCTTCTCAAAGGCCACATAGCCGTCCTTGGCCAGGTACTCGTCAATGTCCTCGGCGTCGGTAGTGCCGCAGTTCTCCAGCACGATGCGGTGCTGCTTGTGGTAGAAGGGGATCTCGTCGTGCCGGCTGTACTTCACCCCGTCCAGCTCGTAGAGCAGGCGCTCCACCACCTCCCCCTTCAGGATGGTCTTTTCGATGATCTCGTCGCAGTCCTCCAGCTGGACATGGGTATAGAGGATGCCCTCCGGCTCGATCTGGACCAGGGGACCCATCTCGCAGAAGCCGTGGCAGCCGCTCTTTTTCAGATAGACGCCGTCCCCCTTGGGCTCGGTGACGTCCTCGGTCTCGCCCTCCTGGGTCAGGCCCACGTAGACGTCCAGTCCCCGGCGGGCGCACTCCTCCTTGATGTAGTCATACAGCTTCAGCGAGCCGCCGGCGATACAGCCGGTGCCGGCGCACAGCAGGATCTGCCGCTTCTGATAGGACAGCGCCCGCTTGGCCTTCACCCGGCGGACCTCCAGCCGTTCTCGATTCATATCAGCCATGGGCGGCATCCTCCTTTCGCAGCTCCTCCAGCAGGCCGATGGCCAGCTCGGGACTCATCTTGGAGTGGACCTGGTCGTTCACCGTCACCACAGGGGCCAGTCCGCAGGCCCCCAGGCAGGCTACCGTCTCCAGGGTAAACAGTCCGTCGGCGGAGGTCTTCTGCTTGCCCTCCAGCTCCAGGTACTCCCGGATCGCGTTGTAGATGGGTTGGGACTTGCGCACATGGCAGGCGGTGCCGTCACACACCTTGATGATGTACTTGCCCTTGGCCTCCAGGGAGAAGTTCTCGTAGAAGGTGGCCACGCTGTATACCTTGGCCACTCCCACGTCCAGCTTCTCCGCAATGCGCTCCAGCACCGCGGGGCTGAGGTACTTGTACTCCGCCTGGATATCCTGCATGATCGCGATGAGGTGGTGCATCTCGCAGCCGTAACCGTCGATGATCCCATCCACCCGCTCCATGGAAATTCCATTGGACATGGCTTGTGTTCTCCTCTCTTTCTCGAAAATTTCCCTAAAGTCATGCTGGACACGATTCTATCATAAGGCCCGTCAATTTGCAAGGGAATTTTGCAGGAAATACGTCATTTTTTGACAAAACGACGGCGCAGATTCCTCCGCGCCGCCGCACTGTCACAGGTTCAGCTTTTTCGGGTCCGGCCAAGCCTCCGGGCCGTCGGTCTTTGCAACCTCCTTGAACTCTCCGCTCTCCTGCGCGAAGGCATACATGGCCTGGGCGATGGCGTACATCTGGGGGTACCCCTCCAGGCACCGGGCCTTGGACTCCTTCTCAAAGGCGTAGACCCAGTCGCTGCCCGCCTTCCGCCGGGCCTTCAGATAGTTGGTCACCGCGTAGCCAAAGCCGTCCGACTCCGCATGCTTCACCTCCCGGCCGGCGTACTCGATATAGGACAGCAGAGCGTACTCCGCCTTGGACAGGCACTCGTTCACCCGGTAGGCCAGATAGGCCACGATCTCCTCCCCCACGTAGGCCAGCATCCCGTCCGTCCGCAGGTACATGCGGACAAACTCGTCCCCGTGGCGCTTGGCAAAGGCGGCGGGGTCAAAGTTCAGAGCTTTGCATACCTCCGCCATCAGCTCCGGACTCAGCCGGGCCTCTGTGGTCTGTTGTTCCGCCATGATCTCACTCCCTTTTCAGCAATTCGACCCTTTTTCCCAGCAATCATTTTACCACAAGGAAAAACCGGTTGCAAGGCAAATCCTGATTTTCCAGCCTTGCCAAAGGGGCCCTTCTCCGCTATAATAGGGACAATTCTCCCAATCCGGAGGTGATCCCATGACACAGCAGGGAATCGAGGTTTTTCTGGCGGTGGCCCGGCTGGGCAGCATCTCTGCCGCGGCCCAGGCGCTGTACATCACCCAGCCAGCGGTGAGCCGCCACCTGAAGTCCCTGGAGGACGCGCTGGGCTGTTCTCTGGTGGTCCGGGGCCGGGGCCAGCGGCGGGTGGAGCTGACCGACCAGGGCCGGGACTTTGTCCAGGTGGCGGAGAAGTGGCGGCTGCTGTGGCAGGAGACCCGGGAGGTAGCCGGCCAGGACCGCGCCCAGACCCTGCGGGTGGCCTCGGTGGGCAGTCTGGTATCCTACCTGCTGGGCCCCCGGCGGAAGGAGGCGCTGACCCGCGCCTTCCTCGCCTGCCTGGACCGGGAGCTGAACAGACGGCCCGAGATCGAATCCCTGCTCTCCCTTCCGGACGAACCGATTGAAGGAGGATGGTTATGTACCTGACGTCCCAATATGCCTCCCCCGTGGGGGAACTGACCCTGTGCAGTCAGGAGGACAGGCTGGCCGGCCTGTGGCTGAAGGATCAGAAGTATTTCGGCGCCTCCATTGCCGGGGAAATGGTCCCCGGCGAGTCCCCCGTCCTGGCCCAGGCCCGGGAGTGGCTGGACCGCTATTTTGCCGGAAAGCAGCCCGATCCGGACGAACTCCCCCTGGCCCCTGCGGGCACCCCCTTCCGGCAGACGGTGTGGCGTCTCCTGCTGCAGATCCCCTCCGGCCAGGTCATGACCTATGGCCAGCTGGCCTGGCGGACGGCGGAGGCCCTGGGGCGGCCCTCCATGTCCGCCCAGGCGGTGGGCAGTGCGGCGGGACACAACCCCATCTCCATCATCATCCCCTGCCACCGGCTGCTGGGGGCGGACGGCTCCCTCACCGGCTACGCCGGAGGGCTGGAGCGGAAGCTCTGGCTGCTCCGCCACGAGGGCGCGGACCTGTGACCCAACGTCCCCACAGCGCAAAACACGGAGAGGAACCGGTTTCCTCTCCGTGTTTCTGGTTTCAAAGGCCGTTATGGGCAAATCTGGAAAAGACAAACTGTCCGGACGGGCTCAGGTCCTCCCCGCTCCAAGGGCCGCCGGCAGGCGCGCCGGGACGCAGAACCGCAGAGGTCTCGTCCTTGTCGCACAGCGACCAGGCGCACCAGCTGATCCCCCGGGCGTCCAGAAAGTCCAGCCACACGGCGGACTCCTCTAAAAACACACCGCCGCTGCCATCCGCCCGGCTGGTCCCCCACTCGGACACAAACACCGCCAGCCCCTGGGACAAGGCGCTGTCAATCCGGCTGCGCAGCTCCGCTCCGTGAGTCCCCGCATAAAAGTGGAGGGTGTACATCAGATTTTCCCCCTCCAGCGGATCGCCGGCGGCCAGATGGAGGTCCTGACTCCAGGTGCTGCTCCCCACCAGGATCACCGCCTTGGGGGAGCGGGCCCGGATCACCGGAATGATCCGCTGGGCATAGGGCTTCACGTCGCCGGACCAGCTGGCGGAGCCGTGGCAAAGCCTGCCCGGACCGGCAGAAGGGCCAGCAGCAGACAGACCGCTGCCGCCGCCCAGCCGCCGCCCAGCCGTCTCATGCCTCACCCATCGCCTTCGCAAAGACCTCCAGCAGGCGCTCCTTCTCAAAGGGCTTGTCGATGAACCCCTTGGCGCCGATCGCCTTGGCCTCCTCAAAGGTGTCGTCATAGGCCAGAGAGGACACCATCACGATCCTGGCCTCCGGGTGCTCCTCCAGAATGGCCTGAGCCGTCTCCAGCCCGTCCATCCCCGGCATAATGATGTCCATGGTGACCAAATCGGGCATGACCTCTCCGTACTGCTCGATGGCCTCCTCGCCGTCCCGGCAGCAGGCCGCCACCTCGTATTCGGTGCCCTCCAGCAGGTTCTTCATCTGCACCCAGATCATCCGTGAATCGTCTACCACCATAATCCGTTTTGCCATTTTTCACGCCTCTTTCTGTCAAATTTCATTTCGATCCGCCCCGTCCTCCCCAGACCGGGGCACGTGATGGGTCAGCTGAGCGCCCTCCTGATGCTCGTTGGCATAGGTGAGCATAAACTGCGCCTGATGGTTCTCCGGCGCGTAGCGCCCCCGGTAAAAGGCGGGCACGCTGAACCGGGCAGGCACCTTGGTATTCTGGAACAGGACGGCGGCGATTTTTCCGCACAGGATGTTGAAATATTCCTTACCAAAGTCCTCCAGATCCTGGTCGGTCAGGGCCTCCTCCCCCAGGGCGTTCCGGGCCATACGAGCCAGCAGGGCGGTGTCCGCGCACAGGGTCAGGCTGGTACGGAACCCCCGCCGAAAGGAGATGTGCACGGTACACAGGTCCTTGCCCAGCAGCTCCCCGCCGGGCTGGAGCCGGACCCCTGCGGTCTGCTCCGTCACCTCCCGGACGGCCCGGTCCAGCATCTCCTCCAGCTCCTCCTGCGTCATTGCAGTATCCATAACAGTCCTCCTAAATCAGCTGTATCTCCCCGTCCACCAGCGAGGCCGAGCAGGGGCGCAGCACGTCGTCGATGTGGCACACCGCCTCATCAATGGTCAGCACGGTCCCGGGGAACACTGTGTCGCACTTCATGCGCCGCACACCCGGATCCTGGGGCTCCAGGACCAGGGCCTCCTGCTCCTTCTGGATCGCGTCCAGCTTGCCCCGGCTGACCACAAGCTGCACCCGCAGCCTGCCCAGGCGGCTGGCCTTACTGGGGCTTTCCGGCTGACGGCTGGTGCGTTCCATGGTCTCCTCCAGCTCCCGGATCTCCTTGGTCAGCAGCTGGCAGTCAAACTCCTCACAGGGCTGCCCCCCCAGCACCACATCGGTCCGGTTGCCCACTCGGGAGCCCACGATGCCTGCGCTGACCTCGTGGGCGGCATGGACCTTTCCGCCGATGATCTTGCTGTGGCCCGACCGCACGGTCACATTGCCGCCGCAGTAGACGTCGCAGTTGATGATGCACTCGGTCTCCAGGTCCTGCTTGGCGTAGACGCAGCTGTTCTCCAGATATTTTGCAAAAATGCTCCGCTGGGCCCGGATCACCGCCTGGCTGTCCCCCTGGACTCCGCGGGCCACCACCAGGTCCCGGCCCGCCTCCAGCGTGCACGCCTCCACCACGCCCTCCACGGTGATGTTCCCCGTGGCCCGGACCGTAAAGCCGCCGCACACGTCTCCGTGGATGCAAACGTCCCCCAAAAAGTTGATGTCCCCGACGGAGAAGTCCACATTCCCCGGCACATCCAGTACAGGCTTCACCTGAAAGCTGCGGCCGCTGAACTCCACATGGCCGGTGATGGAGGCCACCAGCGCCTGCCCGTCCTCGGACAGCTCTGTGTTCCGCCCCTTGGGCGCGGACGCCGGCTTGCCGTTTGTCGCAGAAATCTCCTGATCTCGGACCGTCCGGCCCGGTCTCCCATCGGTGGGCGGGACGATGCGGCAGATCACGCCGCCCTTCTCCACGCTGTGGATAAAGCCCAGGTTGGTGTAATCCACCCGGTTGTATTCGTCCACCGTCAGCTTATGCTCCTGGGTCCGAGGGAACATGTCTACGATGCAGCCGTCCACACCGGCCACCGTATCGGCCCCTCTGGCCACAGGGACCAGCTTGAAATACCGCTCCCGGTCCTGCACCAGGGCGTCCAGCCGGGCCGTATCCACGCCGAAGGAGACCTGCTGCTCCTCCAAAGCCCGGTCCAGGTCCTTCCGCTCCAGTTCCCGGCCCCCGCTCACCGGCGGATAGACCAGCACCCAAGCGGTCAGGCAGTCCTTGGACAGGAAAACGGTCACCTGGGCGTCCAGATCGGGCAGGACGGGGAGCTCCTCCCCCTTCGCCTGCTTCGTTCCGGAGCGGACCCGCTCCATGCGCCCGTTGGCCGTGGAGTTGACCGCCATCTGCAGCCGCACCAGCTCCGCTTTCCCGGTGCTGTCCGGCAACAGCGGGTCCATCGGCCCCTCCAGAGCCAGCTCCGGCAGGGGCGGCGGCTCCTCCATCTGTCCGCTGTAGATGGTCCACAGCTTATAGATGGCGTGGCTCTCCGGCAGCTCCAGCCTGTGCCGGAGCTGCTCCGGAGGTAGGGCCGCCTCCGGCGGCGGAGCGAGGGCCTCCTCCATCTCCTCCGTCTCCTCCTGCCCGGCCCCAAACAGCCGGGATAAAAACGAACGCTTCCATTCCATACCATGTCCCTCCCTGCGCGCCGCCCTCTGGCGGCGTTATGCTGCTGCGTCCATTTTAGCAGAGTGCCCGGCGAATCGCAAGAAAAAAGAGATGCGCCCGAGGGCGGATCTCTTTTCTCATTGGTTCAGTCTCGGGCCAGGGTAAAGCGACCCACCAGCTGCTTCAGGCTGGAGGCCTCTGCGGAGAGCTCCTCGCTGGCGGCGGCACTCTCCTGGGCGGTGGCGCTGTTGGTCTGCACCACGGCGGAGATCTGGTCCACCCCCTCGGTCACCTGGGCGATGGCGGCGGTCTGGCTCTCCACCGCCTCCACCATCTCGGACATCTTCGAGGTCACATGGCCGGCGCTGATACTGGTCTGCTCCAGCGCCTCGGTGACCTGCGCGGCGGCCTGAGTGCCCTCGTTGACGGCGGCGATTGAGTTCTCGATCAGCCCCTTGGTGGCCTTGGCCGCCTCATCCGACTTGGAGGCCAGATTGCGCACCTCGTCGGCCACCACCGCAAAGCCCTTGCCCGCGGCTCCCACCCGGGCGGCCTCCACTGCGGCGTTCAGGGCCAGGATGTTGGTCTGGAACGCGATGTCCTCAATGGCGGCAATGATCTTCGAAATTTCCTGGGAGGATACGGAGATCTTCTCCATGGCAGTGTTCAGGTCCTTCACATACTCCATGCTGACCCCCAGCTGGCCCCCGGCCTGGTTGACATACTGCCCCGCCTCCTCCACGGCGGTCACCGTCTTCTGGGCACTGGCGGAGATGTCCGTAATGGTGGCCGCCAGCTCCTCCACGGCGCTGGCCTGCTCCATGGAACCCTGGCTCAGGGTCTGCGCCCCCACGGAGACCTGGCTGCTGGCGGAGGACACCTGTCCGGCGGAGGAGTCGATCTGCCGGATGGTATTGCTCAGCGACACCTTCAGGGTACGCATGGACTGCAGGATCTTCTGATACCGGCCCACATAGGCATCCCGGTGGGGGGACTGGATGTCAAAGTTCTGGTTGGCCATCTCGCTGAGGAGATAGCCGATATCGTTGATGATCAGGTTTAGGCCCTTCACCATCTCCGCGGTGGAACGGGTCAGCTCCGCCGTCTCGTCCTCACCGGTAGCCTGGGGCACGGGGGACTCCAGGTCTCCCTCCACCAGCAGCTTCATCCGCTCCGCGCAGGCCCGCATGGGGATGCTGATGTTGCCGGACAGCTTAACCGCCACCACGATGGAGGCCAGGATGGAGGCGACGATCACCGCGATGTTGATGGCGATGCCCACATATGTATCCGCCAAAAAGTTGATCTTCGGCGAGGCGACGGCCACGCTCCAGCCGTCGGTGCCGCCCACCGGGGCATAGGCCAAGAAACGGGGGCCGTCCTCCGCCTGGATCGTGCCGAAGCCGTTCTCCCCTCTGCGCATGGCCTCATGCAGGGCGGCCCGGCTCTTCAGGGACTTGTCGCTCTGGGCCTCCTGCTCAATGTTCTGGGTCGTGATGGTATCCAGGGTGATATCGGCAATGGTATCGCCGTTTTTGTTGATCATGTAGGCCCGGCTGTTCTCCCCCAGCTTGATGGAGGAGACGATATTGTTGAGGAAGGTCTCCGGCGGCACAAAGTAGACCACCCCTGCGATCTTGCCCTGGCCGGAATAGAGGGGGGCGGCCACCATGATGGACAGCTCGCCGGTAATCTTGCTGACCAGCGGCTCGGAGACATAGACATTCCCCTGCATCGCCTGCTGGACATACTCCCGGTCGGAGTAGTCATTGCCGTCGAAGATGCTGATGCCGTCCGCGCCGATGACGTTCCCCCGCTGGAAGCCGTGGAGCTGGATGCGCTCGTCGATAATGGCCCGCTTGTCCTCCAGCGGCGTAAAGGTGTTCGCCAGCTGGGTGATCCGGCCGGTGTCCATGGCCACATTCTTGTAGGCGGTCAGCTCCTGCTCGATGCGCTCCGCCGCCAAAACCGCAGTTTCGCTCATCAGCTGATCCACTGTAGCGATGGTGCTTCTGTAATTCAGGGTGATGCTGACGCTCCCTACCAGGACCAGCGCGATCAGCACTGTCGCCATTAAACAGACTGTGATCTTTTTCCGGATGCTCTTCATCTCTTCCACCTCAATCGATAACTCAACCACAGCGCTCGCCCTCTGCGGTTAAGTACCATTATATGAGGGAAGCACCCCAGTTGTCAACGGTTTCCGGCCATTTCGTTCCAGGAGAAAATGCAGGGCTTGCGCGGTGAGCTGCACCCCATTGGTTGACAGCAGGGTATGCTGAATCAAACGTGAGCTGATTTTTACGCCGAACGGGGGTTCAAACAAGAAATACACGCCAGAATTCAAGAAACTGGTGGCAGAAACAATGCAAAACGAAACGCTCGGCTATTGCGAACCAGCCCAGCGTTTTGGAGTCCGCCGCGCATCCTTGACCTTGTCGATTGCCGCTTACATAGATTGTCATCCCCCCTGCAGGTGTATTTCACACATGCAGGGGGATTTTTGTTGCCTCAGAGGCTTACTTTTCAATGCCCTTTTTCTTCATCCATGCAGGCAGTTCTTTGCCGTTGTACTTGCAGCCGGGGTAGCGGCAGTTGGCGCCCTTGATGATGACGGTGTCGGCGTGGTAGTCCTGGAGGGCCTCGTCGATCTTCTTGTCCACCGGCTGGCCCTTGTAGAACACATTGGGGAAGCTCTTGCGGCTGGAGGGCTCGGTGACGCACAGCAGGCCGTCGGTGCTGCTGCCCACGGTACACAGGCCGGGCTCCACCTCATAGCCCAGCTCCTGGGCGATGAAGGCGTTGGTAGTGCCGCCGGCCAGCAGCACGTAGGCGTCCTTCCAGGCCCTTTGGAACTCAGGGGTCTGAATGACCGCCTTGGCGATCAGGCGGCGGGCCTCAGCGGGGTCAAAACAAAGGTAGCTTTCATGATAATCGCTCCATTCTAAACTTTTTTGTCATTCCCGCCCCGCTGGGGCGGGAATCTGTGTTACTCCTTCTCAGGGTGCTTCTTCAAGTCAACCACGGGGTTGAGCAGAGGCCGCATCTCAAAGCCGTCGGGGCCGACAATGCGGCACTCGGCCATGTCGCAGTCCTGGATGTGGAAGGCCCGGGGGGTGCCGGTGGACAGGATATCCCCTGCGTACCAGCCCTGGATGCTGCTGTGGAGGGAGACCAGCCGGGCGGGACGGTGGGTCATGTTGGCCACCACGTTCCTGGCATAGATCTGGCCGTTGTGAACCGACTGGACCTCCAGCTTCAGCACGTCGGGCACCTCGTCGGGGGTGACCAGCTCAGGGCCGAAGGAGAAGAATGTTGGGAAGTTTTTCACGATACACAGATACCGGGGGTTGCCGCTTACGAAGTCGTTGCCCTTGAGGATGGACTCCTCGGTCATATCCAGAATGGTGGTGTAGCCCACAATGGCGTCCTGCCAGTTCTCCTCAGACACGTCCCGGCAGTCCTTGCCCATAATGACGCCCAGCTCCGCCTCGGCGGTGGTCTTCTGGGCCTCCTTCAGGGCGGGCAGCTTAATCTCATCGCCGGGACCGATGAGGGTATCGGCCATTTTAAAGAAGCTGCCGGGGAAACCGGTGGGAGCGGCAGAACCGATGTCCCCGGCGTGGTCCACGTAGTTCAGGCCGATTCCGAAGATGCGCTTGGGATTGCGATAGAGGGGGGCGTAGACCACCTCCTCCTGGGGAACCAGGCCAGGCAGATTGTCCAGCTCAGCCTTGCCGCCGTTGTTGTACCAGGCGGTGAGGCCGGGGACCTCACCGGCCTGGATGAGGGACAGCATATCGGTGCTCCAGGCGGCGCCCTTGGCGGCGTTGAGGGCGGCGATGGGGAACACTCCTTTGGGCGTGACGATTCCGGCGATTTCCCCGCCGTTCTTTTTTATGGTAGCCAGACGCATAATAAAACCTCCTAAAATTTATGAGTTCAGTGCTTCTACTGCTTTGCGGAGCTGTTCACAGCCCGCGGCCACATTTTCATAGCTGTTGGCAAAGGACATCCGCAGATAGCCCTCGCCGCCGGGGCCAAACACGTCGCCGGGCACCAGGGCGATTTTGGCCTTCTCCAACAGGAAAGCGGACAGATCAGAGGATTTCATATTCAAGGACTTGCAGTTGATGAAGATATAGAACGCGCCCTTGGGGCATTCACAGTGCAGGCCGGGGATCTCATTGATGGCCTTGACGGCGTAGTCCCGGCGGCGCTGGTACTCCTTCACCATCTCCTTCACCTCGTCCCCCTCCTCGTTGAGGGCGGCGATGGCCGCCGCCTGAACGAAGCTGGGGGCGCAGGTGGTGTTGTGCTGATGGAACTTGTTCATGGCCAAGATATATTCCTCAGGAGCGGCCACATAGCCCAGCCGCCAGCCGTCCATGGCGTAGGCCTTAGACATGCCGTTCATGGTGAAGGTGCGCTCCTTCATCCCAGGCAGAGAGGCGATGCTGATGTGCTTGGCCCCGTCGTAGACCAGCCGCTCGTAGACCTCGTCGGAGATGACCATCAGGTCGTTTTGCACCGCAATCTCAGACAGCTCCCTGAGTACGTCCTCAGACAGCACGCCCCCGGTAGGGTTATTGGGGGTGATGATGACAATGGCCCGGGTTTTCGGGGTGATCTTGGCCTTGACCTCCTCCAGGTCCATCTGGAAGCCGGTCTCCTCAGTCAGCCCGTACGCAACGGCCTTGGCTCCAAGCAGGTTGGGAACATTGATGTAGTTGAGCCACACCGGGTCCGGGACCAGGATCTCGTCCCCCTCCTCCAGAATGGTGGCCAGGACGGCGAACACCGCCTCGGACAGACCTACAGTGACCAGCACCTCGGACGCCTTATAGTCAACATGGTTCTCCCGCTTCAGCTTGTCCGCAATGGCCTGGCGCAGCTCCATCAGGCCGAAGTTGGAGGTGTAGTGGACCTTCCCCTCGGCCAGGGCCCGCTCCGCCGCCCGTTTGATGTACTCCGGGGTGTCGAAGTCGGGCCGTCCGATCTCAAAGTGGAGGACCTTCTCCCCTGCCCGCTCCATTTCCAACGCCTTCTCGTTGACCTTGCGGATGCCGGACGGCGCCATCCGGTTCATCCGCGCCGCAATTTTTGCCATCGTTCTGTCTCCTCTCATTTGGCACATTTTCTATAAACTCAATAGGCCCCGGTCATCGCGCCGTCCACCAGAATGGTCTGGCCGGAAATATAGGTGTTGGCCTCGGAGCACAGGAAGGCGGCCATACGGCCATATTCGTCCACAGTCCCATACCGGCCCATGGGGAAGGACTTCAAGTCCTCCTTTTCATATTCCGCCGCGGAAATTCCAGCCTTCTCGGCCCGCATGGCGTTCAGACTGGCAATACGGTTGGTACCGATTCGGCCGGGGCCAATCACATTGACCAGGATGTTGTCCTTGCCCACTTCCTTGGCCAGCGTCTTGCTCATGCCCACCACGCCCATCCGCATGGTGTTGGACAGGATCAGGTTGTCCAGGCAGTCCCGGACCGAGGAGCTGGTGGAGTTGACAATCCGGCCCCCGCCCAGGCGGCGCATGGAGGGCAGCACGGCCCGGATCGCGCGGATGTAGGACAGCAGACACATCTCGAAGGCGCTTGTCCAGTCCGCATCGTCAAAACTGTCAAAGGGACCGGGCTTGGGGCCGGGGCCCATGTTGACCAGGGCGTAGATATCCCCCAGTATCTGAACGGTGTGGTCCACCAACGCCTGGATATCCTCCGCCTTGTTCACGTCGCACACAAATGTCTCGGGACGATTGCCCGTCTCCCGCTCAATGTCCGCCTGGGCGGCGGCCAGCCGCTCCGCGTTGTGGCCGCTGAGCATAACTCTGGCGCCCTCCCGGGCCAGCTCCGCGGCGATCCCCTTGCCCAGACCGGCGGCGGACGCCATGCACAAAACTACCTTACCACTCAAGCCGAGATCCATAATAATACCTCCTCAATCGGTTGATGGAATTGCTTACATCGGAAGAATGTTCAATCGGTCAATCTTCCCGTCCTCTGTCACCGAGGAGAGATATGCCACCACCGGCACCACTCTTTCGTGGTACACGATAAAATACCAGGCCACATTCTCCTCCATAAATTTCACCCCGCTGATGGGGAAGGGACCGCCGTTGTACCCGAATTTGTGGTGGAACATCATCTCCACCGCCATCTTCCCCGACAGGTGCAGGGTGTCCTCTCCCACCTGCGTCCAGGAGGAATCGTGAAGGATACCATCCTTGGAAAACAGGTCAGCCAGAGCGCATTCGTCACCTTTGCGCATACAATCAATATACTGTTCCAATAACGTCATGCCGGCGCCTCCTTAAAACCGCTCGGAGTGCATCAGCGCGTCGATGCCTCCGTCTACGAGTGGTGCCTCCGGTAATCACATAGACTCCCATTTGGGTTGCACTCCTTTCAAAATGTCTTGCGTTTTGGTTTTCCCTCTGATATTATTTAGCCACAAAGCTGCGAAAAAGTAAAATACGAAAAACTTAAAGACGTTATATCTGTTTTCGTATAGGAGGACAGCAAAATGACGAATTATAGAGAATACATTTATGCAGTCTATCAGGAAAAAAGTTTCTCCAAGGCAGCGAAAAAACTATATGTCTCCCAGCCCTGGCTGAGCGCCACCATCAAAAAGGCGGAGCAGGAGCTGGGCCTGGCCCTGTTTGACCGCAGCACCAATCCGATTTCACCGACCGAAGCGGGACGGTATTACATCGAGAAATTGGAAGAAATTGCGGCAATTGAGGCGGAGATGAGCGAGCATTTCAAGCAAATGAGGGATGTGGGGCGCACAGAGCTTCACATCGGCAGCTCCATGTTTTTCTGCACCTACGTCCTGCCTGCTTTGATGGAGGATTTTCGTTTGCAATACCCTCAAGTGACATTGACTTTTACTGAGGGTGGAAACAAGACGCTTTTGGAAAAGCTTCTGAACGGACGTCTGGATTTTCTCCTGGAGGCAGAACGGCCTGCCAATAGCCGGATTCACTCCATCCCCTGGGCCTCGGAAGAAATTGTGCTGGCTGTCCCCGCCAGGAACCCCGTCAACAAAGAATTGGATCCATATCGCTATTCCTTTGAAGCGTTTCTGGATCGCATACAGACCGGCCGCCGCCGTCCGCCAGTCCCCCTGGAGGCATTTGCGCAGGAAGACTTTCTCCTTTTGAAAGAAGGAAACGATATTCATCAGCGCAGCCTTCAGCTGTGCAAAAATGCCGGGTTTACTCCTCATGTATCACTGTATCTGGCTCAAATGATGACAGCCTACTATCTGGTGCTGGAAGGGCAGGGGATCACATTTCTCCGCTCCACCATTCCGGCGCATGTAATCCCAACCGACAAGGTGGTTTTTTATCAGCTGAACGATTCTTTGGCCGTGCGAAGCATCTATCTTTCCTACACCCAACGCGATGCAAATCCAGTGAAACAGCACTTAATTGATTTTATGAAAGACAATATTGTTTGATTGGAACCCGTTGTGCCAAACAGATCAATCGGTTTGGCGCAGCGGGTTTTGTGGAGTTTCTATAAAGATTATACGAAAATAGATATAACCTTATTAAGTGATTCGTCTTTGATGTTTTGGCCAAAGCGTCTTAATATGATCAACAGCAGCCACAATAAGGAGGGACATCGTGTGAAGAACATTTTAATTGCTGGTCCTGCAGAGGACCCATTCCATATACCGCAAATTACAAAAGCTGCTGTTGAGAACAGCGGGGGACAGACATTTTTCAGCTTGGACCCATCCGATCTTACGGCTTGTGACGGATTGATTCTTCCCGGCGGATTGCCCGATATTGCCCCCGCCAACTACGGGGAACGAAATGTTTCCTGTCATACGATAGAACCGGAGCTTGACATTGCACAATTCAGAATGCTGGATACTGCAGTGGCCTTAAACAAGCCCATTCTTGGAATATGCCGGGGGCATCAGCTCATCAACGTCTATTTTGGAGGCACGTTGATTCAGGATATAGCGGAGCTGGAAGTACACCGCTTTGTTCCGGATGCAGAGACGCTGCACGATTCCGTCTGCGTTCCAGGCACACCGCTTTACCAGCTCTACGGAGCCGGAGGAGTCATTAATACCAAGCATCACCAGGCGGTTAAAAAAGTGGCAAAACCCTTCCAAATTGCCCAACTTTGGTTTGCTCTCGGTATTTCCAAACAGAAAGCGAAGCGCTTTTTATCTCACATCCAAAACAACAAACATGCAGATGGCACGGATCAGTGTATGGTGGAGGCCATTGTACATCGGAACAAACCGATCCTCGGCCTTCAGTGGCACCCGGAATATATGATAGCTTCCCCCAGTCCTGGTACAGTGGACGCTAAGAAGATATTCGATTACTTTATCTCACTATTATGATCGAAATCACGTATCACAAAAAGACGCTGATTTTAGGCGTGCTTCTGCTTCTGTATGCGCTCTTATGTCCGTTGTTTTTGACCGAACACACGCTCAGGATTTACAGCACCTTTCGACAGGCGCTGGATGAAGACAAAATCCATCTTCTGTTCCTCTGTGTGCTTAAAGTAGTTGTTCTGAATTGTCTGCGGTCGATCCCCAATTATTTGGGGAGCTTCCTCCTGACAGAGTCCCTTGATCTCTTTTATAACGGAAAAAAACGTTCCTTCCTCTCCAATTTGATCCCGTTATGCATCATACCCTCCATCTATTTTCTGGTTGAACCGCTGTACGGTATTCAATACAGCTGAACACGATCCAGGGCTTAACAGATTTGTCCCAAATGATGGAAGCTAATCCACAGATTTCGGAGTATCTCTCCCGCATTTCCCATGCGTCGGAGCACATATCCACCATGGTTTCCGACATTCTGAACGAGGACAACCGGAGTCATGTTTCTATGGAGGACCTGTTTCACTCCATTTTGATGAACAGCAGCAGCTTTTTGCCCGATGATATTCTGAACGTCCATTTAAACTGCCCTAATGCAGTGATTGCGGTCAATCAGATACGGATGGTCCGGGCGGTGGTCAATCTATTGGGAAACGCACAGAAAGCTGTAGACGCAAAGACCGGAGTCATCCGCCTCAGCGCGGAATCCTCCGAGGGACATGTCCAAATCTGCGTAGAAGACAACGGGATTGGTATGGAACCGGAACAGCTAACATGTGCGTTTGAGATCGGTTGGTCCGGTACTGGCTCTACAGGAATGGGGCTGGGCTATGTCAGGCAGGAAGTGGAACGGCAAAACGGGACAATCCGCCTGGAAAGCACGCCAGGCCAAGGAACCCGCGCAGTGATTCGTTTAAAGGAGGCAATGTGTGATGCCCCATAATATCTCAATTCTGGCAATTGACGATGATCCAGGCACCTTATACACACTGGGCCAGATATGCCAATATCAGAACTGGAAGCCTCTCTTAGCTCGTTCTTATCCAGAGGCGGATGCAGTCCTGAGCGACACTGTGCCTTTTTTAATCCTGGTGGACTACCACATGCCCAGTGTAGATGGACTTTCTGCCGTTGCCAGGATACGCAAGAAACTGCCGAAAACACCCATCCTTGTGTTGACTGGCGATGAAAAGGCATCCGTTATGGAACGTTTTATTGCCGCTGGCGCTAACGACTATGCGCTCAAACCCATTCGGGCGCTGGACCTGATTTCCAGAATCAATGTATATCTCCAGTTTCATCAGAAGTCCAGGTTCTATACCGACTATGAGAAAAACATAGCCCCCAATACCTTGAACATTATTGAGGACTACTTAAAGGCACAATCTGATTTTGTGTCCATTGACCAGATCGTAGACGGGACACAGTTGAAAAAGAAAACCGCATATCGTTATCTGCAGTACCTGATTGACAAAAATCTGGTGGAAACACGGGCGATTTACGGCGGAAAAGGAAGACCCAGCGTCCAACACAAGTGGCGGACATAGCAGCGGCGCTCAGACAGTCTCCGGTCTGAGCGTCGTTTATTCCTGTTCAAAGCGGCATCCGCTTTACGGTTCCCTTAACTGCCCATACGAGCACAAACGTCCCTGCCGCAAGTGTCATCCATACCAGCGGAAGGGATACGGTCTGGTCATAGTACACCATTCCCTCTCCAGGCTGCGGCATTGGAATCGGGTCTACCGGCAGACCATATTGTGGAAACAGCTTTTTCAAGTTCAACAAATGAATCACAGGAATACCCTGATCCAGATACCGGCCAATCAGTCCCTGTCCATCAGAGCCGCTCCTAAGCAGCCCGCTGCCGCCATCATAAGCGGTGCTGCCCCCTGTGGAGACCAAATTACCACCCACATTAACAAAGCAGGCAACCGTTCCATAACAATCCAAACGAGCTTGTATATTTTCCTCCAGATCGTCCATTTCCCAACATGAATAGCCCATCCTGGCCAAGCGGGTGCGAATCGCCGTCTTCACTTCCTCCGAAAATTCCAGCCCCTGGTCGTTAGCGCCTCCGAAGGAAATAAAATCGCTTCTGCGGTGGATATACCCCTCTGCAAAGAGGACAGATTCCATATCGGAATAGGTGAACTCCTCCAAATTTGCCCCATAGGCAGACGCACCTACGCTGCTGAACACCGTGCCCTCCAGCTCCATGGCGTCCATAGCACATAAAACCGCCAGGTTCAGAGCAGGAAAGGAAGCGGAACAGTTTACTGCGATCCGATCTCCCGGCCTGACCCCGGCATCATACAGCAGGCGCACAACCAAGGCCGCTGCATTCGGGTTGACTGAGGTGCGCTTTGCCTCCAAATCACCCAATGTAGTGGTGATGGAGGTAAGGTAATCGCCAATCAGTCCCGTTTCGTTAGGATCATCCGCATTGTGGATGGACAGACCCCGGCTTATTTTTTCCGCCTTGACTGCTGCAAAGGCAGCCTGTGCCCGATCAGCGGCGGCCAGCATGTTGTCATACTCAGTCCTAGGCCGCCAGCTCCGGGAACATAATATCAGGACGAGTCCTAAAACCATCACCACTGCCGCAGCAATCAGCCCCGTGCTTCGTCTGTACTCGTTCACAGCCATGCCACCCCCAAGGCCATGCCAGCCAGTACGATAAACACGGTAACAATAACAGCGGCGGCCAACGTTTTTAAAACGCCTTGCCGCTCCATATCCCGGCCAAGCAGACCCGGTACCAAGTATCCAATCGTTCCAATCATTCCAACGCCTGACATACCCAGCGCCATTTTTGCAAGCATACCTGTGGCTATAAATACAAAGTACCGCCGGCGTCCATACAGGATCATCCATCGGGAGCACAGACGTACAATACCCATACAGAAAAACGCCAGAAGGACGGTAGCCGCGATCCGTTCCGGATCGTAGATGTAAAGAGCCAGGTATGCTGGAACGATCAGACCTCCCGGAGACAGATCGGTCAGCTCTGTAAACAGGACTGCGGCAATAATTCCGCCAAAAACAATTTCGTTCATCGAACAGCCCTCCCCTTCTCCAGCGCCTGGATCATTTGATAGCCCTCTCCTTTGATGCTGCCCACTCCAACCAGCAATGAATTGGATGGTACCTTCTCAATACATTCCCGCCAGGACCGCAGGGAGATAATGGGCGCTGTTCTTCCTTTTAGAAACCTTCGAAGCAAATGCGCTCCCTTTCCAGTACAGTAAATGGCTGCGTTTGGGTATAGCGGGAAAAAGTGACGGCAAAACAGCAGAAGACGGTCCGGCCGGTCATAGCGGTGATGAAACAGGAAGGCCAAAGGACGGTCTGAGTTCCATTCTTCCAAAATCAAACGTGTGGAGTCTGGGTCATTCACACTGAACAGATTCAGAAAATGGCCGCCCCCTGGCAGGCAATAGCTCCACTGTGAGCCAAAGTCCTGCTTATAGTACGTTTGAATTCCCCGCTCAGCCTGTTCTTTGGATACACCCAATTGTTCTGCGACCAAAAGGGCGGTTTGAACATTTTCCCGGGCTGTTCCATTTGTCCCGCACAGAATCAGCCGGGCTCCATTCGCCTCACAATATGGCTGCATAAGTTGGGCGGTTCTTTCGTCCGCTGTATAGACGGTCCCATTTCGCGGAACTGTGACCGAGAAGGATTGCGCAACCTCCTCAAGTGTTTCTCCCAGTTCAAACATATGATCCCGGCGAACATTGGTGATCACGGTAATTTCGCTTTGAACAATTTGCTCCTGGCAGATCCGTTGAAGCTCCGGTTGAACCGCCATACACTCTAAAATCACGATTTGCGCCCGTTGTTGATGCGCTTTCCGCAGCATCTTCAGCTGCTCATGGACATTGGCAGGCCCCCACCGGCGGATTGGGTGTTCTGTACCGTCAATTCCAATCCAAACCGGGTCTGTCCCAGTTGTTTTGGTAAAAACCTGGTACTTTGTCCGCAGGGCAGCATCCAGCAAACGGCAGGTGGAGGTCTTGCCTCGAATCCCGTTGACATGAATCACAGCCAGAAAATCCTTTTGCTGTCGGTCATGAATTACTTTTTCTAACATCCATGCTGTCATCATCAAACTTGTCGTGATCAGCAGCGGCCAAAACATAGAAACACCTCCGATTCTTGTTCAGTATAGCACAGCTTTTTTCTTCCGCATATAAAAAGTCAGACAAAAATGCTGAGAAAAATGAGATTAACTATCTTTCCCGCTTTGTACCCATATATAATCAGACCGTCGTACAACAAAATGGTTTGATGAGGTGGACGTATGAAACTGAAGCGAATGCTATCCAGCGGTCTTTGCTGTTTGCTGTGCGGATGTGCAGCGGCTCCTTCTGCGGTTGATACCGCAGCGGCAGGAGCATACATCGAAGTCCCGGCACAATATCGGGCCTGGAATGAAGACGGGGCGAATCAGGATCACCTGCGCACTGCTCAGGGCGAAGGCGGCGCAGTTGTCGCCCTGAAATACGAAGGGGCGCGTATTGGACTTGACATTCTGACCCAAGGCGGCAACGCAGTCGATGCAGCTGTGGCGGTGTCCTTTGCGCTGGGTGTCTGTGAGCCTTATGATTCCGGTCTGGGCGGTGGAGGTATGGCGACCTACTATTGTGCAGAAACCGGACAGAGCAGCTTTCTGAACTTCCGTGAAACGACCCCAGCGGCCCAAACGTCTCTTGTGGACGGTGATGGTCTGGAACATCAATCACTCCAGATCGGAGTACCCGGTCAAGTGGCCGGCATCTATACGCTGTGGGAGCAGTATGGCTCCATGCCTTGGGAACAGCTGCTCCAGCCTGCAATTCAACTTGCGCGGCAGGGTTATGAAGTAACGCCTAATATGTTGGGTGCGATTGAACTGATCTATGGAGACATCGCGGACCAACCAGAGCTGTCAGAAATTTATCTGAGAGATGGACTTCCGCCCCAGGTCGGGGATGTAATTCAAAATGAACCATTGGCCCAAACTCTGGAGGCGATTGCACACAGCGGCCCTTCCGCTTTTTATCAGGACATTGCCCCGGATATGGAAACAGCGGTCCGGTTATCCGGCGGATATTTAACCGCTGATGATTTATTGAGCTACCAACCCTTTGCGGAGGAACCAGCCAAGGGAACGTATCGCGGCTATCAAATCATATCGTCTCCTTACGGAGGAAGCTGCCTGATTGAGGCGTTAAACTTACTGGAAATACTTCCGGTCCAGCCAGCAGGCAGTTTGGAGCAGCTGGACCAAATGGCCAACGTGCAGATGCAGGTATTTACCGACCGGGGCCAGTACATGGCGGACACCCGGTTTGTGGAGGTTCCCATCTCCGGCATTACCAACAAGGACTACGCCGCCAAGCTGGCAGGCAAGCTGGATATGAGCCAGGCGCAGACCTTCCTGTATGACGATCCCTGGCCCTATGTGGACGACCACTACAACACCACTGGCTACGAGGTGGCGGACAAGGAGGGCAATATGGTGGCCGTCACCAAGACTCTGAATTACTGGTGGGGCTCCGAGGTCTATGTGGAGGACTATGGCTTCTTTATGAATGATCAGATGGACGACTTTGTCACCGGCAAACAGTCCGCTAACTCTGTGGAACCTGGCAAAGCCCCCCTGTCCTCCATCTCCCCCACTGTAGTTCTGGACGCTGAAGGCAAGCCTTTCGCTGTGCTGGCCTCCCCTGGCGGCTCTGCCATCTACCCCTGCATCGCGCAGCTCATCCTGAACATGACCGATTACGATATGTCTCTGGAGGAGGCGTTCCTGGCTCCCCGTGTCATCTGCAATGGCTTTGAGTTTACTTACGACAAGCTGAGCAAGGAAACCGTGGAGGAGCTGAAGGCCCTGGGCCATGAGAACATTCTGGAAAACACCTTCCCGTCCCCCAGCGGCATCCGCTATGCAGACGGCAAGCTGGAGGGCATTGTAAACGAGGCCAATCCTGACGGCGCTGCTGTCGGTTTCTAATGACAATATGTTGAAAGGAGAACAAATCCCATGAAAAACCTGATTACTGCTCTGCTTTGCGCTGTGCTGACGCTTTCCCTGCTCGCCTCCTGTGGAGGCGGCGGCAACGCCGGCAGCAGCAAGGCCAACAATTCCGCGAATCCGTCCAGCGGCAGCACAGTTGACGCGGAGCTGCCCGAGCTGACCGGCGGCTTTGAGACTCCTATCCTGCTCACCTCCGCTGGCCAGAGTGCCGATTCCGATATTATCAAGACCCTTTGCACCAAGGCTAATATCACGGTAGATCTGGAAAACCAAGCCACCGCTGATCATCTGGACGGCGTGAAAACCCTGTTGATCTCGGTTGGCGGTTCCTCCAAAGGGCTGGGTGCAGCCGGAATCGACGCTGACCAGGAAATTGCCCGGGTCCAAGACCTGATTCAGGCTGCTCAGGACGCTGACATTAAAATCATTGCCATGCACGTAGGCGGTGCTCCCCGCCGGGGCGACCTGTCCGACAAGTTCCTGCCTGACCCCTTCAATGCGGCTGATGCTGCGGTGGTAGTTTCTGGCGGCGATACTGACTGTGTGATTCGCAGTCTGCTTGCCGCCAACCGCGTCCCCACCGCCTATGTGGACAGTCAAGCCGACTGTATCGGCTGCTTGACCACCCTGTTCAGCTGACCTTAGCCCGCTCTTCCGGCAAAAAGGCCCCGCAGCCATTTGAAATGCTAGAATGGCGATTCCGATGGCTGCGGGGCCCTTCTATGCCGGAGGACATAGAATGAGTGTTGTCCGCTCCAAAAGACGCCAACGAAAATAACACGAAAGCGAGGTCGTTCCATGAACCTTCAACTGATTACTTTTCTGGTTATGGTGGCCATATTCATGCTGGGATGTTTCTTGTTCAAGCTGCCGGTCAGCGTATCTCTGATGCTGTCCTCCATAGGTGGAGCTTTGGCAGCCAGCGAGGGGGGCCCCATCCGCCACTTTGTAGAGGGCACGTTCTCTTACATCGATACCATCCTTATCATTTGCAGCGCCATGATCTTTATGAAAGTCATTGAGGACTCCGGCGCACTGGATGCCCTTTGTTCTTTGATTATTCGGAAATTTCACAAATACCCAGCCTTGTTGCTGATCTTCATTATGTTTGTCATTATGTTTCCTGGCATGATTACCGGCTCATCGACCGCCGCAGTTCTCTCTGGCGGCTCCATCATGGCGCCTGTTCTGCTCACTATGGGAATTGATCCTGTCAGCACCGCCGCAATTATCGCCGTGGGTGGACTGATGGGCATGGTAGCCCCGCCGGTCAATCTGCCCGCCATGATCATCGGCGGCGGGATCGACACCCCCTTTGCCGGCTTTGGTCTTCCGCTGGTACTGCTGGCTTTCCCGGTCGCTATCTTTTCTGTTCTGTTCCTGGGCCTGAAATCAGTACGCCAGATGGACTATGAAAAAGTGGCCCCGACCTTGAACCAGGAGTTGTCCAGCCAGTACGGCTTCCGCATCTATCTTCCCATCTTGCTGCTGGTCATTTTGATGTGCCTGACCAAAATTGCAAAGGTCATCCCTGACGTAGGTATGCCTGTCATGTTCCTGGTCAGCGCCGCCTTAGGCTTGTTTACCGGAAAGAAGGTCAAGGTGCTGGATGCAGTGCAGGAGGCCGTCCATACCGCTCTGCCTGTCATGGGTATTTTGATGGGGGTAGGTATGTTTATCCAGATCATGACACTGACCGGCGTACGCGGATTCATTGTTTCGGTCTGCCTGGGGCTGCCAGCCCAGCTGCTGTATCTGGCGGCTGCCGTCTCCATCCCTCTCTTTGGCGCAGTTTCCTCCTTCGGTGCAGCAAGTGTGTTGGGGGTGCCGTTCACCCTCGCGTTCCTGAATGGCAATACCATTGTGACCATTGCCGGTCTGTCCCTGATTGCCTCGCTGGGCGACATGATGCCTCCCACCGCCCTGGCTGGTATCTTTGCGGCCAAGGTTACACCCGGAGTGGACAATTATACCTCCGTATTGAAACGCTGCATGGTTCCAATGGCCGCTGTTATGGTATGGGGCCTGGTTTTTGTAATATTCTCCAGCCGAATCGCTGGTCTGATTGGATAGGAGGACGACAACGATGATGACACTACTATACCGGCTGATTGCCCTGCTCCTATTGATTTTTGTGGGCCGCGACTTTATGAAAGAGGAGGCGCCGTCGCGGAAAATCAACGCATGTATGGTGATGGCTCCTTTGGTACTGCGTGTGCTGATGATCAAATGAAAGGAGACCCATTATGCTGGAAAAAATCAGAGCGCAAAAGACGCTGATTACCGCTTTATGTCTCATTGTGACGCTTGCGGTTACCATAGCAGCTGGCATGGACTTTTACCAGTTCCGCAACTATCAGGAACTCATTCTCCCGGGGGAGGGCGTGACCGGCAGCTTTATGCTCAGTGAATACCTCCCCGCCTTAGAGGGCACCTATGGCGACACCACGGTCTATGTGATGGAGGGCAAGACAGATGGCCCTAGTATGCTGGTGCTGGGTGGAACTCACCCAAACGAACCCGCTGGACACATGGCCGCGATTGCCTTGGTGGAGCACTGCACGGTGGATGCAGGGACTCTCTATGTAATTCCTCGCGCCAACAACAGCGCGTTTACTCACAATGACGCACAGGAAGCGTCCCCCCACTTCTACCATATCCAGACGGCCAGCGGCAACCGGGCCTTCGTGTTTGGGTCCCGCGCCACCAACCCTCTGGATCAGTGGCCTGACCCCGATGTCTATACTCATCAGCCCTCGGGACAGAGTCTTTCCGGCAGCGAGACCCGAAACTTGAACCGAGGCTATCCCGGCGTGGCGGACGGAAACATGACTGAGCGGGCCTGCTACGCCATTACCGAGTTGATTCAGGACAAGGGGATTGACATTACTGTGGACCTGCATGAATCCTCCCCGGAATACCCCACCATCAACGCCATGGTGGCCCATGAAAGCGCCATGGAGCTGGCCTCCAACGCGCTGCTGGATATGATGCTGGACGGCGTGCTGATCAGCCTGGAACCCTCGCCCCCTACCCTCCACGGCTTGACCCACCGGGAACTGGGTGATTTTACCGATACCCTCCCCGTCCTGATGGAGACCGCAAATCCTTCCCACGGACGTCTGCGCGGCGCAACCAATGAGGAACTGGTCCTGACCGGAAAGGACCCCTACTATCTGAAGGCGGCGGCAAATGGATACGTTTGGGTGCCATATGATGAGAGCGGTGTGTCCATTGAAGAACGTGTTGCACGCCATTTGACTGGCATTCATTACCTCTGCGAGGAATATGGTACGCTCTATGGCGAGACGTTGTCCATTGTTGGTATTCCCAGCTATGATGAGCTACTCAATGGCAGTTTGAGTGACTACCTGAACTAATTGGATCCATATACACTGTGCCCAACCAGAATCAATTTCCGGTTGGGCAAGGTATTTTGCACGCAGACGCGAGTTGATCCTTGATCTGCAAACCGCCTTTCAGGAGGGGGCCTTCTTCTTATATGAAAAACGATATAATGTTATTAAGTAATTCGTATTTGCTTTAGAACGGCGCCTGCTCATATAATAGTACCATAAAAACGCCGCAGCCTGCGGCAAAAATTGAGGAGGCAATCTATATGAGCAAGAACATCGTAGTCATTACAGGAAGTCCCCGGAAAAACGGCAACAGCTTTGCCATGACTGACGCATTTATCCAGGCAGCCCAGGCCAAGGGACATACCGTCACCCGGTTTGACGCCGCCATGATGAAGATCGGGGGCTGCCGCGCCTGCGAGACCTGCTACAAAACCGGCAAGGCCTGCTCCTTCGACGACGATTTCAACACCATCGCCCCCGCCATTCTGGAGGCCGACGCCGTAGTTTTCACTATGCCCGTCTACTGGTACTCCATTCCCGCTCAGATCAAAGGCGTCATCGACCGGCTGTTCGCCTTTGTAGTGGGCGGCAAGGACATTGCGGGCAAGGAGTGCGCCATGATCGTCTGTTGTGAGGAGGAGGCGATGGATGTGATGGACGGAGTCCGGATTCCCCTGGAACGCTCCGCCGCGCTGATGAAGTGGAAGATGGTGGGCGAAGTGCTGGTACCCGGGGTCCTCAACACCGGCGATATCGAAAAGACAGACGGCTGCGCCCAAGCAGCTGCTCTGGCAGAGAAATTTTAATTCCAGACCTGCTAAACCTGCTGGGGCCGCAAACACTACGCGGGTCCCGCTAGCTAATGCAAAAAAATCAATGCCGGGGCCGCTCTATGAGGGGGGAGAACTGGCCGAACGCAAAGAAAAACCGGGTCCCTCAAAGTTGAGGAATCCAGTCATTCCAAGTGGTGCCGGTGGGGGGACTCGAACCCCCACGATGTCGCCATCGGCGGATTTTGAATCCGCTACGTCTACCAATTCCATCACACCGGCAGGTACGTATGACATTATACACGATATCCTTCCGCTTGGCAAGGATAACTTTTTTCAATCTCAGTCAAATCCCAAGGAGAGGAAGCGCCATGCCAGCGGCATGGCGCTTCCTCACGCTCAGGGCTGTTTTCCGATATAAGCCAAAATACCGCCATCGACATAGAGGATATGTCCGTTGACAAAGTTGGAGGCATCCGAGGCCAGGAACACCGCCGGCCCCATCAGATCCTCAGGGTCGCCCCAGCGGCCGGCCGGGGTCTTGGACACGATAAATTGGTCAAAGGGATGGCGGCTGCCGTCCGGCTGGCGCTCCCGGAGGGGAGCGGTCTGCGAGGTGGCGATATAGCCCGGACCAATGCCGTTGCACTGGATATTAGCCCCGCCATACTCCGAGCAGATGTTCCGGGTCAGCATCTTCAGCCCGCCCTTTGCGGCGGCGTAGGCGGAAACGGTCTCCCGGCCCAGCTCGCTCATCATGGAGCAGATGTTGATGATCTTGCCATGGCCCTTTTCCAGCATGCCGGGAATCACCGCCTTAGCGCAGATAAAGGGTCCCACGAGGTCAATATCCACCACCTGGCGAAAATCCTCCGCGGACATCTCTGTCATGGGAATGCGCTTGATGATCCCGGCGTTATTGACTAAAATATCCACCCCACCCAGATCGGTCCCGATCTTGGCCACCAGCTCCGTGACCTGTTCCTCGTCCGTCACGTCCGCGATGTAGCCGCGGGCGTCGATGCCCTTGGCCTGATAGTCCGCCATAGCCCGATCCAGATTGGACTGGCTGCGGCAGTTGAAGGCCACCCTCGCACCGGCGCCGGCCAGCGCCTCAGCAATGGCAAAGCCGATGCCATAGGCCCCGCCGGTCACAAGAGCCGTCCTGCCCTCCAGGGAAAACTGCTTCCGCATATCCATACATTCTACCTCATTTCAGTTGTGTTGTGGGGATGGTATCCATATCATCAAATGCCTGATTCTCGCCGCCCATGGCCCAGATAAACGTGTAGCTGGCCGTGCCCGCTCCGGCATGGATGGACCAGGAGGGAGAGATCACCGCCTGCTCATTTTTCATGACCAGATGTCTGGTCTCCTGAGGCTGGCCCATCATGTGGAAGACCACCTCGTTCTCCGGGACCTCAAAGTACATATACACCTCCATCCGCCGCTCGTGGGTGTGGGCGGGCATGGTGTTCCACACGCTGCCCTGCTCCAGCACCGTCATGCCCATGGACAGCTGGCAGGTTTTCAGCACGTCGGGATGGATAAACTGATTGATGACGCGCTGATTGGCCGCCGCCGGATCGCCGCAGGGGCGCTTGGCCGCGTCCTCCAGCCGGAGCAGCTTCGTCTCATAGCTGCGGTGGGCGGGAGCGGATACCATATAGAACTTGGCGGGAGCGGCGGCGAGGCTGGAAAAGAGCACCTCCCGGGCTCCCCGGGTAATATAGAGGCAGTCCTTGTACCCCAGGGTATAGTCCGTTCCGTCCACCGTGATGTTCCCGACTCCGCCGATGTTAAAAATCCCGATCTCCCGGCGCTCCAGAAAATACTGTGTGCCAAAGCTGGCCCACACATCGATCCCCTTGTCGATGGACACGGTCTCCTTGACCGGCATGCAGCCCAGGGTGACCATCCGGTCCACGTGGCTGTATACAGCCGTTACCTCATCGGGCCGGTACAGGTTTTCGATGAGAAACTCCTCCCGGAGCTCCTGGGTCGTGAAGCGTTTAACGTCCTTGGGATTGGCAGAATAACGGATCTCCATACAAAACACCTTTCATTTAAAATATTGCGGATAGGTCTCCCGGATCTCAGCGGCGTCGATCTTATACCGGTTCAGGTGGACCTCCATCAGCTCCCGGGCGGCTTTGGCGTCCCTCTGGCGGATGAACTCCACCAGCTCCTGGTGGTCCTGAACCACCTTCAGGTCCTTCACCGAGGACAGCGCCATCCCCCGCACCCGGTCGAAGTGGATGGCAATATTCTGGATCAGCTCAAAGATCCTGGATTTTTTTGCGATCTCAAAGAGCATCCCGTGAAACTGATTGTCCAGGGCCATCAGCTCATTGGTGTAGGTCCCGTCCAGGTAAAAACTCTGGAGGCGGATGTTGGCGTTGAGCCGCTCCACATCCATGGGACCGGCCATCTCACACACCAGCTCCACCACGGCGCACTCCAGCAGATTGCGCATGAAGCGGGACTCCTCCACCAGGTCGTAGTCAATGAGGGAGACGGTGCTTTTGCGCTGGGGATGGCTCTCAATGATCTCCACCTTCGACAGCTCGATGAGGGCCTCCCGCACCGGCGTGCGGGACAGGCCCATTTCAACGGCCAGCTCATTTTCACTGATCTGACTGCCGGGGACCAGCTCCAGGTTGACGATATTCGCTTTGATATTGCGCAGGGCATAATCCCGGCCGCTCTCCCGGGGCATACGTTCCGACAGCCTCATCCGTTCTCCTGCCTTTCCAGACCGTTTGATGACATGCAGTGTTTTTTACTTTAACATAGCAGCGTCATTTTGTCCACTAGTATACCAGAGAAAATCTCCTTCATTTTTTGGTTATTTTAGCGAGGAGACAGGTTCCCGCCCCTTTCTTTGACGGTTTGCACAAAATTAATTTCCTTTTTTCTGCTATTCCACCGATTGTATTCTAGTATGCAAGTTGTATAATAGTACCCGTAATCACCCCAGAGCAAACCCAAACTATATTTGGAGGAAAAATGTCATGAACGAAGTTCTGCAGACCCTTTCCAATATCGGCATCGTTCCGGTCATCGCCATTGACGATGCTGCCAAGGCGGTTCCTCTGGCCAAGGCGCTGGCCGCCGGTGGTCTGCCTGCCGCCGAGGTCACCTTCCGCACCGCCGCCGCCGAGGACGCCATCCGCGCCATCGCCAAGGAGGTCCCGGATATGGTGCTGGGCGCCGGCACCGTCCTCACTGTGGAACAGGCCGACCGGGCGATGGCCGCCGGAGCCACCTTCATCGTGGCCCCTGGTTACGACCCCAACGTCACCCAGCACGTCATCAGCAAGGGGGGCATCATGGTGCCCGGTACCTCCACCGCCGGCGAGATGCAGCAGGCCATGAACCAGGGCTGCGAGGTGGTGAAGTTCTTCCCTGCCGAGGCCAACGGGGGGGTAGCCATGCTGAAGAACATCGGCGCAGCCCTGAAGGGCTGCAGGTGGATGTGCACCGGCGGCGTCAACTCCAAGAACGTGAACGACTACCTGGGCTACAGCCAGATTGTGGCCGTGGGCGGCACCTGGATGTGCAAAAAGGACCTGATCGAGGAGGAAAAGTGGGAGGAGATCACCGCCATCAGCAAGGAGGCTGTGAAGACCATGCTGGGCTTCTCCCTGGCCCACGTGGGCATCAACTGTGAGAACGAGGTTGAGGCCCAGCGGGCCGCCAAGACCTTGTGCGCCTTTTTCGGCTTTGAGTACAAGCCGGGCAACAGCTCCATCTTCGCCGGCAGCGCCGTGGAGTGCATGAAGACCCCCTACCTGGGTGCCAACGGCCACATCGCCATCGCCACCAACAGCATCGACCGGGCCGTCTATCATCTGAGCCGCCAGGGGGTGGAATTCGACGCGTCCACCCGCAAGCCCAAGGCCATCTACCTCAAGGGCGAGGTTGGGGGCTTTGCCCTGCATCTGGTGCAGAAATAATCTAATTTATCACGCAGGAGGAAGGAAATTATGGCTAAAATCGTAACCTTTGGCGAACTGATGATTCGCCTCCAGCCCTACAACTACGAGCGCTTCATCCAGGCCGACCACCTGGAATTCACCTTCGGCGGCGGCGAGGCCAACGTGGCCGTCTCCCTGGCCAATTACGGCATGGATGTGGCCTACGTCACCAAGCTGCCCGCCCACGCCATCGGCCAGGCCGCTGTCAACTCCCTGCGCCGCTACGGCGTGGATACCAGCAAAATCGTCCGGGGCGGCGACCGCGTTGGCATCTACTTCAATGAGAAGGGCGCCTCCCAGCGGGGTTCCGTCTGCATCTACGACCGGGCCCACTCCGCCATCCAGGAGGCTTCCACCGCCGACTTCGACTGGGACAAGATTTTCGAGGGCGTGGAGTGGTTCCACTTCACCGGCATCACCCCGGCCCTGGGGCCCAATGTGGTGGACATCTGCCGGGATGCCTGCAAGGCCGCCAAGGCCAAGGGCATCAAGATCAGCTGCGACCTGAACTACCGGGGCAAGCTGTGGACCCGGGACCAAGCCCGGGAGGCTATGACCGACCTGTGCCAGTATGTGGACGTGTGCATCTCCAACGAGGAGGACGCCAAGGACGTGTTCGGCATCGAGGCCGAGGCCACCGACATCTACGCCGGTTCCCTGAACCACGAGGGCTACAAGTCTGTGGCCAAGCAGCTGGCCGGCAAATTCGGCTTCGAGAAGGTGGCCATCACCCTGCGGGAGAGCCACTCCGCCTCGGACAACGGCTGGTCCGCCATGCTGTATGACGCGGCCTCCGGCGAGTATTGCTTCTCCAAGAAGTATGAGCTGCGCATCATCGACCGCGTGGGCGGCGGCGACAGCTTCGGCGGCGGCCTGATCTACTCCCTGATGAACGGCAAGTCCACCCAGGAGGCGGTGGAGTTCGCCGTGGCGGCCTCCGCCCTGAAGCACACCATCGAGGGCGACTACAATATGGTCACCCTGGCCGAGGTGGAGAAGCTGGCCGGCGGCGACGGCTCCGGCCGCATCCAGCGGTAAGGATGGCGGCGGGACCGGTAAAAACAACCAAAAGCTTTCCTGCGGCAGTTGACTATTTTGGTCAATCGTAGTATTATAGCACAGGAATCACCATGAACAGGGAACCCCCTCCCCTCGGGGGAGGCAGCACGGTTTGATCATCCGGCGGATGTTCAAATAGATCCCAAACTGAATTGAAAAGAGGTAATCGTATGAAGAAGATCACTGCACTTGCTCTGGCGCTGGCTATGGCCCTGTCTCTGACGGCCTGCGGCGGCGGCGGCAGCAGCACCCCCAGCACCAGCAATCCCACTCCCAGCAGCAGCGGCGGCGGCTCCACCGGCGGCGCGGACCTGTCCAACCTGAGCGTCACCTGCGTGGTGCCCTACGACGCGGGCGGCGGCACCGACGCCGTCATGCGCGGCCTGGCCGACGCGGCCAAGGGCAGCTTTAAGAATATCTCCGTCGAGAACCGCTCCGGCGCGGGCGGCGCCACCGGCATGCTGTACGGCGCTCAGGCCGCCAACGACGGCTCCATCGTCACCATGATCACCGTGGAGCTGGCCACCCTGGAGGCCATGGGCAACAACGCCGGCCTGACCTACACCATGTTCAAACCCATCCTCATGGTCAACTCCGCCGCCTCCGCCATCACCGTGAAGGCGGACGACGACCGGTTCAACTCCCTGGAGGACTTCATCGAGTACTCCAAGTCCAACAAGGTCCAGGTGGGCAACTCCGGCATCGGCGCCATCTGGCATCTGGCCGCCGCCGGTCTGGCCAAGACCGCCGGCACCGAGTTCAACCACGTGGGCTATGACGGCGCCAACGGCGCCATCACCGACCTGCTGGGCGGCCACATCGACGCCGTGGCCGTGTCCTACGCCGAGGTCAACAGCTTCGTTCAGTCCGGCGACCTGAAGGTCCTGGCCGTGATGTCCAACGACCGTCTGGAAGCCATCCCCGACGTCCCCACCTGCAAGGAGTGCGGCTATGACTGCGTGCTGGGCACCTGGCGCGGCCTGGGCGTCCCCGCTAGCACCCCCGACGAGGTGGTGGACGAGCTGTACCGCATCTTCTCTGAGGCCGCCGACTCCGACGCCTTCAAGGAGTTCATGGCCAACACCAACAACGTGATCGAGATCATGGACGGCGACTCCTTTAACACCATGATCGGTGAGCAGCTGGAACTGTACACCGGCCTGGTGGAGGATCTGGGCCTGAAGATCGGCTAAAATCTGAGTCCATAGCGCCATTGGCACGGAACGGCCGGGGAGCGGGCTAAGGCTTCCGCTCCCCGGCCTGCTATTTTGATGATTTAGAGGGAGAAAACGTATGAAAAAAGGCAACCTGGTCTTAGCCGCCATCTGCGCGGTTCTGGGCGTAGGCGTGATCGTCATGGCCTCCGGGTATCCCAAAGCGGCCGACTACGGCACCGGCGTTCCCGGTCCGGGTCTGTGGCCCATCGTCATTTCCATCGTTCTGCTGGCCTGTACGGCCATCCTGCTCTTCCGCACCCTGAAAATGGACCCGGAAAAGAACACCAAAATCGAGCTGTGGACCACCGGCACCCGCCGGGTGTACCTCACCATGGCGATCCTGGCGGTCTATCTGTTCCTGCTGCCCATTCTGGGCTTTATCATCGCTACCTTTGTTCTGGAAGTCATCTTCATTCAGTGGTTCGCCAAAAAGAACCCCATCATCACTGTGGTCATCTCCGCCGCCATCACCATGGTGATATACTGCGCCTTCCGTTTCCTGCTGAATGTGCCGGTGCATACCTTCGGCATCTTCACCATTTAAAAAGGAGGGACAGAAATGAGTTTATTCGTTGAGATTTTTACGACCAGTCTGACCCCTATGGTCTTTCTGTATATGGCTGTCGGCGTGCTGGCCGGTATCTGCATCGGCGCGCTGCCCGGTCTGACCGCCACCATGGGCGTGGCTCTGCTGCTGCCCATGACCTTCGGCATGGACGCCGCTCAGGGCATCCTGATGCTGCTGGGCATCTACTGCGGCGCCATCTACGGCGGCTCCATCTCCGCCGTGCTGCTGCACACCCCCGGCACTCCCGCCTCCGCCGCCACCGCCATTGACGGCTACACCCTGGCCCAGAAGGGCGAGGCCGGACGGGCTCTTGGCGCCGCCACCCTGTCCAGCTATCTGGGCGGCCTGGTGTCTGTGGCCTGCCTGTGGCTCATCAGCCCCCTGCTGGCCAAGCTGGCCCTGAAATTCAGCTCCGCCGAGTTCTTCCTGCTGGCTGTCTTCGGCCTGTGCATCATCGGCAACATCTCCGGCGACGACATCGAAAAGGGCCTGATCTGCGGCTGTCTGGGCATTCTGGTGGCCTGCATCGGTATCGACAGCGTGACCAGCTACATCCGCTTCGCCCCCGAGGGCAACTTCAACTTCATGGGCGGCATCAACTATATTCCCATCATGATCGGTCTGTTTGCCATGAGCCAGGCCTTCGAAAATGTGGAGGACATTTTCAGCGAGGAGGAGGTCCAGGCAAAGCTGACCAACATCCTCCCCAAGAAGGAGGACCTGAAAAAGATCGTCCGCATCGCCCCCCTCACCGGCCTGATCGGCACCTTTATCGGCATCATCCCCGGCGCGGGGGCGGACATCGGCTCCTTTGTGGGCTACAACGTGGCCCGCTCCATCGCCAAGGAGCCTGAGCTCTTCGGCAAGGGTTCGGTGGAGGCCATCTCCGGCCCCGAGGGCGGCAACAACGGCGTCACCGGCGGCGCCATGATCCCCATGCTCACTCTGGGCGTCCCCGGCGACGCGGTCACCGCCATCATGATCGGCGCGCTGACCATCCAGGGCCTCACCCCCGGCCCTATGCTGTTCAGCACCAACAAGGTGCTGGTGTACACCATCTTCCTGGGCATGTTCATCGCCAACACCCTAATGTGCCTGTTCGGCTTCGCCGGCATCCGCCTGTTCACCAAGGTGCTCAGCGTGCCCAAGGTGATCCTCACCCCCGCCATTTTTGTGCTGTGCGTCATCGGCTCCTACGCCATGAAAAACAGCCTCTTCGACGTGTGGGTCATGCTCATCGCCGGTATCGTGGGCTACTTCCTGGCCAAGGTCAAGGTGCCCACCAGCCCCGCCATCCTGGGCCTGATCCTGGGTCCCATGGCCGAGAAGAATTTCCGCACCGCCCTGCTGAAGTCCGGCGGCGACCCCTCCGTGTTCTTCAACTCCGTAATCTGCTGGTTCTTCATCTTCCTGATCATCGTCAGTCTCTTCGGCGGCAAGATCAAGGCTCTGCTCTTCAAGAAGAAGGCGGCTTGATCCCCCGATCCCCCATACTGCGGCGGAGCGCCTCCAAACGCGCTCCGCCCATCGTTTAATAAGGAGGAATCTACCATGGCGCAGTCCGTTCTGGAACGCATCTATGAGGAAAAAATCATCGCCATTGTCCGGGGCATCCCCAGCGGCAAAATCGCCGCCCTGGCCCAGGCTCTGGCGGAGGGCGGCGTAAGCTGCATTGAGGTCACCTTCGACCAGACCAACCCGGAGGAGACACTGACCTCCCTCCGGACCATCAAGTCGGAGCTGGGTGACCGGATCTGTCTGGGGGCCGGTACCGTTATGACGGTGGAGCAGGTGGAACAGGCCGCCCAGGCGGGAGCGGAGTATATGATCTCCCCCAACGTGGACGAGGCGGTCATCCGGGCCACCAAGGCCCTGGGCAAGGTGTCCATCCCTGGGGCCATGACCCCCACCGAGACCGCCTTCGCCTATCAGTGCGGGGCGGATATCGTCAAGCTCTTCCCCGCTGGATTGCTGGGACCCGCCTACATCAAGGCGGTCAAAGCCCCCCTGAAGCACATCCCGGTCAGCGCGGTGGGCAACATCACCATTGAGAACTGCGCCGACTTCATCCAAGCCGGAGCCGTCGGCGTGGGAGTGGGCGGCAATCTGGTCAGCGCCCTGCTGGTAAATGAGGGCTGCTTCAGCCAGATCACCGCCACCGCCCGGGCCTACAGGGAGAAGCTGAAATGAGCGGCTATATTCTGTATTATGACTCTGGCACCTCCAATACCCGGGCCTACCTGCTGGACCGGGACTTTCAGGTCCAATACACCGCGAAAACGGCGGTGGGTTCCAAGGACTCCGCCATCAGCGGGAGCAATGCTGTCCTGATTCAGGGCATGCGGGCGCTGTACGACCGCGTTCTGTCCGCCAACGGTCTGAAGGAGGAGGACATCACCGCCCTCTACGCCTCGGGGATGATCACCTCTCCCTACGGCCTGAAGGAGGTCCCCCATCTGGTCCTGCCCCTCACGGTGAAGGAGCTGGCGGACAGCCTGGTCCCCTTTTTCGAGGACACCCTCTTCCATCGGGAGATCGCGCTGGTTCCAGGGCTGAAGACCGTCAGCGGCGACTTCACCTATGTCAACAATATGCGGGGGGAGGAGATCGAAATCGTCGGCGCGCTGGACGAGCTGCAGGCGGCCAACGCCCCCCACGATCTGGCCATGATCCTGCCCGGCTCCCACACTCACGTCACCTACCTGCAGGGGGAGCAGATCACCGGCATCATCTCCAACTTCACCGGCGAGCTGTTCCACGCCATTCAGAAGGACACCATCCTCTCCCCTGTCCTCCAGTGGGACGGCGCCCCGCCCGACCGGGACATGGTGCTGAAGGGGTACGAGAATCTGGAACGCTTTGGCTTCAACCGGGCACTGTATATCTGCCACGCCATGCGCACCTTCGGTGAGGGCACCCCGGCCCAGCGCTTCTCCTACGGCGAAGGGGTGATCTTGGGCGGTGTGCGCCAGTCGCTGGAATACTACTGCAAGCATTTCTGGCCCACCTGCCGCACGGCGGCGCTGGTGTCCGACGAATTTATGTACCAGCTCTTCTCCATCCTCTTGGAGGACAGCCCCTTCATTGACAAGGTGCTGTGGCTGCCCATCTCGGAGCACAAGAGCTTCGGCGTCAGCGGACTGAAAAAGATCCTGTCCCACCGGGGATAAACAGATCCCGGAACCATACGGTTCCGGGATCTCGGTTTACTTTCCTGGTTTAAAGCTGTCCTTCAGACTGACGGCCCGGTTAAAGACCAAGGCTCCAGGCTTGGAATCTTTGCTGTCGGCGCAGAAGTAGCCCAGGCGGAGGAACTGGAACCGGTCCGCCGGCTGGGCGGAGGCCAAGGACGCCTCCAGCTTGCAGCCCTCCAGCACCTCCAGGGAGGCGGGGTTCAGGCAGTCCAAAAAGTCCTTGTCGCCGCCGTCGGGGTTCTCGTCGGCAAAGAGGTTATCGTACAGCCGCACCTGGGCGTCCACGGCGGTGGCCGCATCCACCCAGTGGATGGTGGCCCCCTTCACCTTCCGGCCGTCGGCGGGATTACCCCCCTTGGAGTCGGGGTCGTAGGTGGCCAAGATTTCCACCACATTGCCCGCCTCGTCCTTGACGCAGCCGGTACATTGAATGAGATAGGCCCCCTTCAGGCGGCACTCGGGGCCGTTGGGATACAGCCGCTTGTACTTTGGAATGGGGGTCTCCAGAAAATCCTCCCCCTCCACGTACAGGCTCCGGGAGAAGGTGACCGGGCGGGTGCCGGCAGCGGGGTCGTTGGGGTTGTTCTCCACCTGGAAGGTCTCGGACTGCCCCTCGGGGTAGTTGGTGATGGTCAGCTTGATGGGCCGCAGAACAGCCATCACCCGCTGTGCGTGGTCGTTCAGGTCCTCCCGGAGGCAGTGCTCCAAAAAGCCGTACTCCACGGTGGAGGTGTTTTTTGCCACCCCGATGCGGTCGCAGAAGTTCCGGATGGAGGCGGGGGTGTAGCCCCGGCGGCGCAGGCCGCACAGAGTGGGCATGCGGGGGTCGTCCCAGCCAGAGACATAGCTCTCCTCCACCAGCTTGCGCAGCTTCCGCTTGGACATGACGGTATAGTTGATGCCCAGCCGGGCAAACTCGATCTGCCGGGGTTTGGAGGGCACGTCGGTGTGATGGATGACCCAGTCGTAAAGGGGACGGTGGTCCTCATACTCCAGGGAGCAGAGGGAGTGGGTGATGCCCTCCAGGGCGTCCTGAATGGGGTGGGCAAAGTCGTACATGGGGAAGATGCACCACTTGGTGCCCTGGCGGTGGTGCTCGATATAGCGGATGCGGTAGAGAACCGGGTCCCGCATATTGAAGTTGCCGCTGGCCAGGTCGATCTTGGCCCGGAGGGTATATTTTCCCTCGGGGAACTCCCCGTTTCTCATGCGCTGGAACAGGTCCAGGCTCTCCTCCACAGGCCGGTCCCGCCAGGGGGAGCGGGCGGGGGTGTTCACGTCCCCCCGGTACTCCCGGAACTGGTCCGGGGTCAACTCACAGACGTAGGCCAGCCCCTTTTTGATCAGGCCCACGGCCAGCTCGTAGGTTTTTTCAAAGTAGTCGCTGCCGTAGAAGAACCGGTCCCCCCAGTCGAAGCCCAGCCAGTGGATGTCCTCCTTGATGGCGTCCACAAACTCGGTGTCCTCCTTGGCGGGGTTGGTGTCGTCCATGCGCAGGTTGCAGATGCCGCCGAACTTCTCTGCGGAGCCGAAGTCGATGATCAGGGCCTTGCAGTGGCCGATATGCAGATAGCCGTTGGGCTCGGGCGGGAACCGGGTATGGACCTGCATCCCGGCGCAGCGGCCTCCTTCGGCGATATCCTCGGTGATAAACTGATGAATAAAGTTCTGGCTCTCCGGGGTCTCCTCCCCGGCGGCGGTTTTGATCTCGTCAGACATGGGCTTCTCTCCTCCTTTGTCAATGGGGCTATTTTACACCAGAATACCCGTCCTTGCAAGTATTTCCTGAAAACCCTTGTTCCAACATGAAAAACAGAGTATAATACTATGATGCAGGGGGGAACGATATGGTCTATGATATCATCGTGTTAGGCTCCGGTCCTGCGGGACTGGCGGCGGCGGTGGCCGCCCGGAGCCGGGACAAGAGCGTGCTGGTCATCGGCAGGCGCTGGCAGGACAGTCCGCTGGCCAAGGCGGAGCGGGTGGACAACTACCCTGGCCTCCCCGGCCGGACCGGTCTGGAGCTGCTGGAGGAGCTTTTCCGCCACGCCTCCAGCTTGGGGGCAGAATTTGTAACCGGCAAGGCACTGTCTCTGCTGGCCTGGAACGGCTTTTCCGTCACCGTGGGCAGTCAGGTTTTTTCCGGGAAGGCGCTGATCCTGGCCCCCGGAGTGGTCCGGGCGGCCAAATACCCCGGCGAAGCGGAGTATTTAGGCCGGGGAGTCAGCTACTGCGCCACCTGCGACGGGATGCTCTACCGGAACAAGGCCGTCGTGGTGGCGGGCCTGGCCCCCGATGCGCCCGCAGAGGCCAAATACCTGAAAAGCCTGGGCTGTCAGGTGGTTTACGTCTCCCCCCGCCAGCCGGAGGGCTTGGACCAGGACATCCCCTATGTGAAGGCCAGCAGGCTGGCCGTCAAGGGGGAGCAGACCGTCACCGGACTGGAGGCGGACGGAGCCCTCCTCCCCTGTGCCGGGATCTTTATCCTCCGCCGGACGGTGGCACCCACCGATCTGCTTCCCGAGCTGGAAACCGAGGAGGGTGTCATCCGGGTCGACCGGAGCATGGCCACCAACCTGCCCGGCGTATTCGCCGCCGGAGACTGCACCGGCGGGCCGCTTCAGGTTTCCAAGGCGGTGGGAGAGGGCCATGTGGCCGCGCTGTCCGCCTGCGAATACGCAGACGCGCAAAATAACAAAAGAAAGGAACCGCAATTATGATCCATTTTGACCAAAAGACCTTTGACGAGGCCCTGAACGAGGGCGGGCTGATGCTGGTGGACTTCTGGGCCGAGTGGTGCGGCCCCTGTCAGATGCTGGGTCCCGTCATTGAGAGCCTGGCGGAAGAGTACGAGGGCAGAGCCGTCATCGGCAAGGTGAACACCGACCAGGAGGGCGAGCTGGCCATGCGGTACTCTGTGACCAGCATCCCCACCGTTATTTTCTTCAAGGACGGCCAGGAAATCGACCGCAAGGTGGGCGTCATGCCGCCCAACGCCTTTGTCCAGACTTTGGAGCAGAATCTGTAAAAAAATCACCCCCATCCGGGGGTGATTTTTTCTTATCGCAGGATAAACCCGCCCTTTCCGCTGTGCTTCACCTGGTACATCGCTTCATCAGCAGCCAAACTGAGCGCCTCGTAGCTCCGGCCCAGGGCGGGAGCGCTGGCCGCGCCGACGCTGACCGTGACTCTCCGGTCCACGCCGTCCACCCGCAGCGCCCGCACCCGCTCCAGCAGCTCCTGGCCCTTCTGCTCCGCCGTGACCCGGCTGTCCGAGCCGGACATGAAGGCCACAAACTCGTCGCCGCCCACCCGGGCCACGATGTCGTCGGTGCGGAAGGTCTCCCGCAACACCCCGCCAATGGCGGTCAGCAGCCGGTCGCCGGCCATGTGGCCGTAGGTATCGTTGACCGATTTAAAATCATCCAGATCCAGCATGAACAGGATTCCTCGGGAAATCTGCTCCAGCCGGGCGTTGATCAGCTTGACTCCCGCCCGGTTATACACCCCGGTAAGGGGGTCTTGCTGGGCCTGATTGCGCAGCTCGATCTCCCGGTCGATCTGGGCGCTGATGTCGGTCAGGGTGCCGATCAGACGGATCACCTTGCCATCAGAGCCGAAGACCGCCTTATACTGGCTGCGGTACCAGCTGTACCCTCCGTCCCGCCGCTTCAGGCGGAGGCGGTCGTGCTCCACCTGCTCCTGGGCCATGGTCTCCGCATTCCACAGGACCCGCCGCACCGTCTCCAGGTCGTCCGGGTGAAAGACCGGGAAGGTGTTCTTCATATCGGTGACGTCCTCCAGGCGGACGTTTTCCAGGTCCAGAGTCTCCAGCGCGTTGGATGTAAATTCCATACTGTCCTTCTGGCAGTCATACTCAAAGATCAGCGTATCCTTGAACTCAGACAGAGCGCTGTAGCGCAGCTTATCCGCCGCCATTCTGGCCCGCTGCCACCAGATCAGGGCGGCCATCGCCGCGCACACCAGCAGGCTAATCGCCATAACCACCGTCTGCACCATAGTGGACCGCTCCACGCGCAGGTCGGGGGACTGGGAGAACTGCACAATACGCCACCCGTTGTAGGAGATCGGGGCCCAGGCGGCATAGCCCTCCCCCAGCTCCGTCTCATAGCGGTAGGAGCCGCTCTCGCTGGACAGATAGGCCGCGGTAAAGCCCTCCACGTCCTTCTCCTCCAGTCCGTCCTGCCGGCCCATCTCCGCCATGCTGAGTCCGCTGGTCTCCGCCTGGCTGCCGCAGACCACGCGGCCATCGTCTCCGGCGATCACCCTCTGCACATTGTGGAACAGCACCGAGTCGTGTCCCTGCTGAGACAGCAGATCCGCACTCACCTTGGCCTGCACCGCTCCCACCATCTCACGGTTCCGCTCCACCGGCTGCACCACCAGGAAGTAGAACTCATCCTGCGCGGAAATCAGGCTGCCCACAACGCTGGTCCCCGCATGGAGCTGCTGAAACACCCGCTGCTCCTCGCTCCCCAGCTCGGCGGAAACCAGGTCCTCCCAATCCAGATAGCTGACCTCCAGCCGGCGCCCGCCCAGGTTTACCGACCGCAGCAGCGGGTCCACCCACTGCTTCTCCAGCGGACGGCCATCTGTCTCCAGAAGCTGGACCGTGTCCTCCAGCAGGATCTGGGTGTCGTCAATGAGCTGCTGAGCGTCCTTTCCGCTCTCCTCGGTGTGGGACATCATGCTCTCCATAAAGATCTCGTCCAACCGGTGTTCCAGGGTGCGGCAGCGGACGATCAGTCCCCCCACCGCCAGGATCAAAAGAAGCACGCCGCACAGAGTAAACAAAACGGCCAACCGGGTCATATTTTTCTTTTCAGGGGCGGCCATGCGCACTCCTCCTCTCGGCCTATACAGGCTGTTTATTTATTGTATCTCCAGATGAGCCCTGTTGTAAGGGCAAGCGGCAGAACAAGGAAATGTCCCAGGTCACCCGGCTCCCACCAGGGCTTCCCCCGCCAGATAGATATCCCCTGCGCCTACGGTGAGGATCAGGTCGCCAGGCCGGGCCAGTTCTGCCAGACGGTCTGTCGTCTCCTGCAGGCTGGCACAATACACCGCGCCTGGGATCTGATCCGCCAGCTTCTGGGAGGACACCCCCAGATCGTCAGTCTCACGGGCGGCATAGATGGGGGCCAGAACAACCAGACCGGCCAGCTTCAGCTCCGCCGCAAACCGGTCGAAGAAGGCGGCGGTGCGGGAATAGGTGTGGGGTTGAAAGGCACAGATCACCCGCTGATAGCCCAGGGAAGCGGCCATGGTCAGCAGAGCGTGCAGCTCGTCCGGGTGGTGGGCGTAGTCGTCGTAGACGTCCGCCCCGTGGTATACGCCCTTCCTCTCAAAGCGCCGCCCCGCGCCGGTGAACTGCGCCAGACCGCGGGCCATATCCGCCGGGTCCACCCCCAGGCAATAGGCGGCGGCGCAGGCGGCCAGCGCGTTGGACACATTATGCATCCCCGGAACGGCCAGGGTGATGCGGACAGGGCTCTCCGCCTTGATGCACAGATGGAAGGAGGCGCACCCCGCGTTCCAGGTGAGACCAGCCGCATGGACATCCCCCTGCTCCACACCGAAGGTGAGGAGGGGGCGTTCCAGCCCAGCCAGAGCGTCCACAGCCCCCGGATCATCCTGGTTGACCACCACCCAGCCGTCCTCCGGGACCAGTCCGGCAAAGCGTCGGAAGGAGCGTTTGATATCGTCCAGGTCCTTGAAAAAGTCCAGGTGATCGGCCTCCACGTTGAGGATCACCGCCACCGTGGGGGCAAAGGACAGGAAGGAGTTGCAGTATTCGCAGGACTCCGCAATAATGGTATCCCCATGGCCCACCCGATGGCCGCAGCCCAGCACCGGCAGGGCGCCCCCCAGCATCACGGAGGGGTCCCGGCCAGCGGCCAGGAAGATGTGGGTACACATGGAGGTCGTCGTCGTCTTTCCGTGGGTGCCCGCCACGCACAGGGCGTTTTGATAGCGCCTCATGAGGGCGCCCCAAGCCTGCGCCCGCTCGAAGACGGGGATGCCCGCTTTCAGCGCGGCGGCAATCTCCGGGTTATCGTCATGGACCGCGGCGGTGCGGATCACGCATTCCGCCCCCCTTACGCTCTCAGGCAGATGGCCGATGGTCACCGGGATGCCAAGGGAGCGCAGATGATCCACAACGGCGCTCTCCTTCATGTCGGAGCCGGTAATCTCCATTCCCTTTCCCTTCAGCACCTCGGCCAGGGGGGCCATCGACACCCCGCCCACCCCAACCAGATGGGCGCGGCCGCCCGGCCGGATATAGTCCTCGATCTTCCAGTTCACTGGACAGCACCTCTTTTCATGATCTATCTCTCTATTCTATCCATTTTTCAGAAAATGGGTGCAGATGCTATCATTTTTCCACCGCCAGGCTGTAAAGCTGGTTTCGGGACAGCCCCAGCTCCCTGGCCGCGCGCTTCACCGCGTCCCGCAGGGAGATGCCCTCCCCCTGCAGCCTGGCCACCAGGAGCAGGCCGTCCTCCAAGGTGGCCTCCTGCTCCTCCTGATGTTCCGCGCCCCGGACCACCAGCACAAACTCCCCCTTGGGGACGTTCTCCCGATAGTATCCGGCGGCCTCCCCCAGGGTGGTGCGGCGGACCTCCTCGTGGAGCTTGGTCAGCTCCCGGCACAGGGTCACCGGCCGGTCCGGTCCGAAGGCGTCCGACAGGTCCTGGAGGGTGGCGGCCAGCTTGTGGGGGGCCTCGTAGAAGAGCATGGTCCGCTCCTCCCCCCGGAGGGACTCCAGATGGGCCCGGCGGTTCTTCTTGTTCATGGCCAAAAAGCCCTCAAAGGTGAAGCGGCCGGTGGGCTGGCCGGAGACGGCCAGCGCGGTCACCAGGGCGCAGGGTCCGGGGATGGCGCAGACGGGGATGCCTAGGGCGGCGCACTGGGCCACCAGCTCCTCCCCCGGATCAGAGATGGCGGGCGTGCCCGCGTCGGTGACCAGGGCGCAGCTCTCGCCATCCTGCAGGCGGTTCAGAATGGCCCGGCCCCCGGTCTCGGTGTTGTGCCGGTGGTAGATAGCCATGGGCTTTTTGATCCCCAGGTGGTTGAGCAGTTTCACCGTCACCCGGGTGTCCTCGGCGGCAATAAAGTCCGCCTGCTCCAGGGTGTCCGCCATGCGCCGGGAGATATCCCCCAGGTTCCCGATGGGGGTGGGGACCAGATACAGGGTGCCGGACATATCGCATCTCTCCAATCGTTCTGTATTTTATTATACCACAGATGGAGAAAATGTGGTATCCTTTTCTTAACGATTTCTTTCACCAAGCTAACACATAGGAGAGGTGGCGCAATATGGTCAAACGGGAGCGGCTCGGCCCTTACACCCTGTCCTGGCCCGAGGGGGTCTTCCCTCTGGGGGGCGACGCCCTGGCGCTGGGGGCGTTTTCCAGTGTCAAGCCGGGCTGGCGGGTGTGTGATCTGGGGACGGGCAGCGGGGCGCTGCTCCTGCTGCTCGCCCGGCGGGCGGAGGGGCTGGACCTGACCGGCATTGACCTCCACCCGCCGTCCGCCGCCATTGCCCGGGAAAACCTGGACGCAAACGGGCTGGCCGGAACCGTGATCTGCGGCGATCTGCGCACCGCCCCTCTGCCCGCCGGAGGCTTTGATCTGGCCGTCTCCAACCCGCCCTACTTTCCGGTGGGCAGCGGCAGGAGCGGCGGCCCCGCCCGCAGTGAGGAGCACTGCACTCTGGACGAGCTGTGCTCCGCCGCCGGACGGCTGGTGAAAAACGGGGGCCGCTTCGCCCTATGCCACCGTCCGGAACGGCTGGCCGATGTGATCTGCTCCCTCCGGGCCCACGGACTGGAGCCCAAACGCCTCAAGCTGGCCGCCCACGGGCCGGGGCGTCCTCCCTCCCTCCTGCTGGTGGAGGCGGTAAAGCAGGGAGGGCCGGGCCTGACCATCGAACCATAAAAAAAAGAGGGCCGCCGGCCCTCTTTTACCTCTGATATTCAAACTCCAAATCGTACAGGGAGACGATATCCCCGTCCTTGATGCCCATAGCCTCCAGCTTGTCGAACAGCCCCGACTGGCGCAGCTTCTGGTCAAACCAGTTCCGGGACTCGTAGTCGCCAAAATTGACGTTGGCGATGAGCCGCTGGAGCCAGGGAGCGTCGATGACCCAGGTGCCGTCGAACTCCTCAATCTGGACCTCCCCGCTGGTGTCCACCTCGGGGGGACGCTCCACATAGGTGGGCTCGTAGACCGCCACCGGAGGCAGCTGGGCCAGCTCAGCCGCGGCCCTCTGCACCAGCTCCCGGGTGCCCTGGTGGGCGGCGGCGGACAGCTCAAACAGCTCCAGCCCCAGGCCCTCCACATGGGCCCGCAGCTTGTCCAGCAGAGCGGGGTCCTCCATGATGTCCACCTTGTTGGCCGCCACGATCATCCTCCGGGAGGCCAGCTCCGGGGAGTACTGGGCCAGCTCGGCGTTGATGGCCTCAAAATCGGCCACCGGGTCCCGCCCCTCCGAGCCGGACACGTCCACCACATGGATGAGCAGGCGGCAGCGGTCGATGTGCCGCAGAAAGTCGTGGCCCAGACCGGCCCCTTCCGCCGCCCCTTCGATGATGCCGGGGATGTCCGCCATGACGAAGGAGACGCCCTCGTCTACATAGACGACCCCCAGGTTGGGGAAAAGGGTGGTAAAGTGGTAGTTGGCAATCTTGGGCTGGGCCCGGCTGACCACGGAGAGCAGGGTGGACTTGCCCACGTTGGGGAAGCCCACCAGCCCCACATCGGCCAGCAGCTTCAGCTCCAGGACCACGTCCCGGCTCTCGCCCGGCAGGCCCGCCTTGGCGAACCGGGGCACCTGACGGGTAGGGGTGGCGAAGTGCTGGTTGCCCCAGCCTCCCCGGCCCCCCCGGCACAGCACAAACCGGTCGGTCTGGGACATGTCCTGGATGATCTCTCCGGTTTCCGCGTCCCGGATGACGGTGCCCCGGGGCACCCGGATGACCAGGTCCTCCCCGTCCCGGCCGGTGCACTTCTTGCCCGCGCCGTCGGCTCCGCTGCCCGCCGTGTACTTGCGCTTGTAGCGAAAATCCATCAGGGTGGACAGGTGGTCGTTGATCTCCACCACGATGTCCCCGCCCCGGCCTCCGTCGCCTCCGTCGGGGCCGCCGTTGGCCACATACTTCTCCCGGTGGAAGGACACCACGCCGTTTCCCCCGTTCCCGGAGCGGACGGTGATTTTCGCGGTATCTACAAAGGGCGCTGCCATCCCGGGCACCTCCTTTCCTCTTTGTTCCTTTTCTTTGAAAAGAAAAGGAACCGAAAAGAAACTTTTCCTGTTAGAGCAGATAGTTATTTTCCTTATTTGCAGGCTGGAGGGCTTTCAGTTTGTAGGTGGCAAAGCCCTCTGTAACCAGAGGTTCCTGTTTGCACAACTCCTCCGCCGCCTCGTAACTCTCCGCCTTGAGGATATACATTCCGGCCACACCGGGGTAGCCCTTGAACACGCCGGCCAGCTCGATATGCCCCTGCTCGTCCAGACGCTTCAGGTTGGCCACATGCCGCTCCACAGCGGCCTTGGTCAGCTTGTTGTAGGATTTGGTTTTCTCAATGAACATGACATACAGCCAGTTTTCCATTTGCTCCTCCCTTTTATTGCAGTCCATCAAAAAAGTCACAGGCATTTTTCAGGTCGGCCTCGTCCGGGCGGCCCTTGGCGATGCCGCCCACCAGCTTGAAGGGGCCGAAGGTGTCGTAGCCCTTACAGCCGAACCGGCCCACAATCTGGGCCGATTTGGCCTTGACTGCCTCCTCAATGGCCCTGGTATTGCTGCTCCCGCCGTAGGTGGACAGGAAAAACACCTTTTTGTCCTCCGGCAGGTTGTTTTTGGCGAACTCCAGCACGCTCTGGTGGAACTTGCCGAAATAGATGCCCGAAGCGAAGCCGATCAGCTCATAGCCGCTCAGGTCAGCCGTTTTGACGGCTAGGGCGTCGATGAGGGTGACATCCCGTCCCTGGGCGACGGCCTCCACCAGCTTTTTGGTGTTGCCATGGTGGGCGGAGTAGTAAACAATGGCCGTTTTCATAGCTCGCAGTCCTCGATTCTCTGGTTCTTGAAGTAGTATGCCCGGTCGTGGTCGTTTACCTCCCGCAAGATCCGGCAGGGGTTGCCCACAGCCACCACATTGTCGGGCAAGTCGCGGGTGACCACGCTCCCCGCGCCCACCACCACGTTATCCCCGATGGTCACGCCAGGGACCACCACTACGTTGGCCCCCAGCCAGCAGTTGCGTCCGATGCGGATGGGGGCGTTGTACTGGTACATCTGCTCCCGCAGCTCCGGGTCGATGGGGTGGCCCGCTGTGGCCAGCACCACGTTGGGACCAAACTGGGTGTAATCCCCCACATAGATGTGGGTGTCGTCCACCAGGGTGAGGTTGAAGTTGGCGTAGATATTCTTCCCGAAATGGACGTGCTTTCCGCCCCAATTGGCGTGGAAGGGAAGCTCGATGCAGCAGTTCTCCCCCACCTCGGCGAACATCTCCTTGAGCAGGGCGGCTTTCCGCTCCAGCTCCGACGGCTTGACCTGATTGTATTCAAACAACCTGTCCAGACACTGGAGCTGCTCCCGCTGGAGTTCCGGGTCCCCGGGAAGATAGAGCATCCCGCTGTGCTGCTTTTCACGGATATCCACAGAAACACCTTCCTCCTCAGTCCTCTGTAAATGCAAACAGCTCCTCCACCGTCACATGAAACACCTTGGCAATATCCATGGCCAGCTTCAGCGACGGGTTATACCTTCCGTTTTCCAAATGAACTATGGTTTCACGCCTTGCGTGCACCAATTCTGCCAATTCGCTTTGTTTTAAGCCCGCTTTCTCCCGATATTCCTTGACCTTCGTTTTCAGGGCCATGTCAGACTCCCTTACTGTCCGGCACGCAGAACAGGATGCATCGGATCACGGCCCGGGGATCACATCAAACTCCCCTGCTGTCCATCACACAAAATATGATAAACCGTACCACAGCCAATACCAATATCATCCCAACCAGCGCATAGCCCGCCGCCGGCCCATCTATGGCTCTGACGGCGCAGGCAAAGGCAATGACAACGGCGGCGGCTATCATGATCTTCAGTCCGACCGCGTCCGTTCTGCGCAAATTTTGAATTGCCAGCTCGTCCTTTTCTTCCTTGCTGTACTTATAAATACGGTTAGCCCGCAGCGCAAAAAATACAATGGTAAATATGACAACTGTATTTTGAATGGTCTCATAGTAATGATGCCAGTCCCGCCTGGCCCACATCCAGTAGTAGCAGACCAGAAGCGTTGCGTAAATGATTTTTGTTCCTACCATTTCCTTTAAGGTAACTTTGGACTTCATGTCTCATTCCTCCATGTGACATATTTTTAACTTCGCGGGCGTTATAAATATATCACTTCATATATGGCTTGTCAATTACAGAGTGTTAAATATTTATAACCTTCCATGCCGCTGTTTTTATGCCATTTACAGAGAGAACAATGACGCCAAAGTAAACCGGAACTTTAAGAAAAAGCCGCAAACGGCACCCGTTTGCGGCTTTTAGCTGTTACTCCGCGGCGGCCTCTTCCACAATGGAGACCTGCTTGCGGTCCTTGCCCAGGCGCTCGAACTTCACGCGGCCGGACTTCATAGCGAACAGAGTATCGTCGCTGCCCTTGCCCACGTTGACGCCGGGGTGGATATGGGTGCCCCGCTGGCGGACCAGGATGTTGCCGGCCAGCACGAACTGACCGTCGCCCCGCTTCACGCCCAGCCGCTTGGCCTTGGAATCGCGGCCGTTGCGGGTGGAGCCCACGCCCTTTTTATGGGCGAAAAACTGTAAACCGATATTCAGCATCTCTTACACCTCCAAGACGGTAATATTTTCAGGGTACTCCTCGGCCAGCTGAACGCAGTGGACCAGCAGGGCGGCCAGAAGGGTCTGGCAGACGCTCTCGCTGTCCGGGTCCAGGGCCTTGGGGAGCTTTAGGGAGATGGACGTGTCCTTGTCCCGCACCTTCACCGAAGCCTCCAGCCCCAGCACGTCGTTGACGGCGCACTCGGTGAGCCGAACGGCGCTGGTGAGGGCGGCGCAGACGATGTCCTCCCCCTGGGGGGCGTAGCCGCTGTGGCCCTGTATGTCAAAGCCGGTAAGGCGGCTGCCCTCGGAATGAAAGGTCACGGTAGTCATCAGGCTTTGATGGCGCCGATCTCCACCTTGGTGTAGGGCTGACGGTGGCCCTGGCGCTTGCGATAGCCCTTCTTGGGGGTGTACTTGAAGATGCGGATCTTCTTGCCCTTGCCGTTCTTGACCACGGTGGCGGCCACAGAAGCGCCCTCCACGGTGGGAGCGCCGAAGGTGGCCTTGTCGCCGTCCAGCACAGCCAGAACCTGGTCGAAGGTGATAGCCTGACCAGCCTCGGCCTCCAGCTTCTCGATGAACAGAGTGTCGCCCTCCGCCACCTTGTACTGCTTACCGCCGGTCACGATGATTGCCTGCATAGTATTCAACTCCTTTATGACGGACTCGCTCTTGTGGGCGGGGCTGCCCCGCTTGTGTACCCACTCAATGCGGCCCTAGTAGTATATCAGCCCTTCCCGGCTTTGTCAAGGGGGCTGTCCGCTTTTTTCCGGCCCTTTTCTTAACAGGAATTGCTTGCATCAGCGCTCCCTTCGTGCTACAATGGGGAACACAGAGGAGGCGGTCCCCATGAAATTCAAGCCGGAAGTTTTTGACGCTTTGCTGTCCGACGAGGAGCTGGAGCAGGACTGCGCCCAGGCGCAAGCCCTCGGCCAGGTGCGGCTGGGGGAGCAGTGCGTCTTCTATCGCAAATTCTCCGGGACTGCCTATCTTCCCTACCGCCAGATTGTCCGGGCCTGGCTGCGGCAGGAGGAGGTCAAGGCCCGAATGTGCTGCGGCGCCGCCAACTTTGACCAGTTTTACCTGGTGATGGACTGCACCGACGGCCGGGAGCGCCGGTGGCATATCCCTGACAAGGCCGAAGGCCAGACCTGTCTGGACCACATTGCCGCCCGAAATCCGGAGGTCAAACTCGGCTATGTGAAGCCGCAGGAATAAGGAAACGCGGCCGTCCCATCCGGGACGGCCGCGTTGTTTGATTCAGGCAGCCTTCCGGCCCTTTGCCACAAACAGGAACACAAGCATCAGCACAATACCGATGGGCAGAGAGACGATGCCGGGCAGGCCCGCCGTCACCAGCAGACCGGCGGTCAGGTAGGTGATCCCCGAGATTACCGCACAGGAGATGGCGTAGGGCAGCTGGGTGGACACGTGGTTCACGTGGTCGCACTGGGCTCCGGCGGAGGCCATGATGGTGGTGTCGGAAATGGGGGAGCAGTGGTCGCCGCAGACGGCGCCGGCCATACAGGCAGAGATGCAGATGATGGCCATGGGGTTGCTCATGTCGAACACGCTCTGGACAATGGGAATCAGGATGCCGAAGGTGCCCCAGCTGGTGCCGGTGGCGAAGGCCAGCAGGCAGCCCACCACAAACACGATGACCGGCAGCAGCACCTGAATGCCGGAGGCGGAGCGGACGAAGTCCCGGACAAAGAACTTGGCGCCCAGGGAATCGGTCATGCCCTTCAGGGACCAGGCAAAGGTGAGGATCAGGATGGCAGGGACCATAGCCTTAAAGCCCTCGGGGATACAGCCCATCATCTCCTTGAAGGTCATGGCCCGGCGGATGAAGTAGTAGACAAAGGCGAACAGCAGGCCGAAGGCGGAGCCCAGCATCAGGCCCACCGAGGCGTCGGAGTCGGAGAAAGCGGTGACGAAGTCGGCCCCGTCGAAGAAGCCGCCGGAGTAAATCATGCCGATGACGCAGGCCACCACCAGCACAAGGATGGGCAGCACCAGATCCAGCACGGTGCCCTTAGACTCGTCCACCTCGTCGTCCAGCATAGCGTAGGGGTTGGAGCCGGAGAAGAGATCGCCGTTCTCGATGGCGTTCTTCTCGTAGCGGGCCATGGGGCCGAACTCCACGTTCAGCACCACCATGCCCACCATCATAACAACGGTGAGAAGGGCGTAGAAGTTGTAGGGGATGGCCCGAATGAACAGGTTCAGGCCCTGGCCGTCCTCAGCGAAGGAGGCCACGGCGGCAGCCCAGGAGGAGATGGGAGCGATGATGCAGATGGGAGCGGCAGTGGCGTCGATGAGGTAGGCCAGCTTAGCCCGGGACACATTCTGCTTGTCCGTAACGGGGCGCATAACGCTGCCCACGGTGAGACAGTTGAAATAGTCATCAATAAAGATCAGGCAGCCCAGCAGAACGGTGGCCAGCTGGACCCCGGCCCGAGACTTGATGTTCTGCTTGGCCCAACGGCCGAAGGCGGCGGAGCCTCCCGCCTTGTTCATCAGGCAGACCATGGTGCCCAGGATGACCAGGAAGATCAGGATGCCCACGTTGTATGCGTCGGACAGGGAAGCCACGATGCCGTCGTTAAAGGCGTGGAGCACAGTGCCCTCAAAGGAGAAGTTGGAGTAGAGCAGGCCGCCCATCAGGATGCCGATGAACAGGGAGGAGTAGACCTCCTTGGTGATCAGGGCCAGGGCGATGGCGATGATGGGGGGCAGCAGGGAGACGGGGGTGTTATAAAACTTGCTGGGGGACTGGATATAGCCCACATACCCGCTGTCGGCGCAGGCGCCGCAGGGGACGGCCTCGCCGTCCTCGGACAGGACGATGCCCAGGGTCCCGCAGTCGGGGCACTCAATGTATTTGGTGCCGGCCAGCTCGGTGGGGTCCTCCGACGCCGCGAAGGCGGTGCAGACCATGGTCAGGAGCAGCATCACAAGCACGACGCTCCGCATAGCCCAGTTTCTTCTGGTTCTCATAAAAAATTCCCTCCTGATTTGATTTGGGGGCACACATTCCCCCGTCCGCGCAAAACAAAACCGCGGGTGCGCAGAACGCGCCCCACGGCAAAACCGGACGTCCCCGGCATGAGCCAAGGGACCTCTGGATAGCGCTCCACTCTCGTGACAGTCCGCAAGATATTCTCCCGCGGCCCAGGAAAAACAGCTCAGGCAGGCCGTTTGACCTTCGGCGGCGCACCCTCTCCCCTGGGACGGCTGCCTGGCCTTGTCCCCCGGTACGCATGAGCGCCGCGCCTCTATCCGCTATGAAATTGCAATTATCCTACCATGGACTTGCAGGGATGTCAAGCCCAAATCGCCGGAAAAACGACGGAAAATCAATTCTTTCCCTCTCCCGCTCCCGGACATTGCGCCATATTTTTCCGCCCCGTCAAGGCCAAACCGGCTCCGGCGGCATAGGATGGGACGGTTCCCCATTTTCTCAAGCAAAGGAGTTTTGACCATGGAACTGAAAGTTGACCAGCCCGCCCTGGCCGGACAGAACATCGACCCTGCCGCCTTTCAGCGGGTGTGGGACCGGGTGATGCCGGAGCAGGCCGCCGCCCGGGAAAATACATCCATCCCTGATACCGCCGTCCCCGCCGAGCCCACCCAGCCGCCGGAGGAAATCCCCCCGGTCACCGAACAGCCTCCCGCGGAGGAACAGCCTCCCGCTCCCGATCTGTCCCCGGTGCCCGACTGCCCCCAGGAGAGCCAATGTCCCGAGTGCCCGGAGTGCCCCTCCTGTCCCGAGTGTCCCAGCGTCCCCGGCACGCCGTCCACCCCTGAAGCCCCCGCCTTCTGTCTGGGGGAGGCCTCCCAGGGGGACAGCCAGCGGCTGCAGGAGCTGATGGTCCTGGCCCGGTCCGGGGCCGCCGCCGGACGGGCCATGGCCCGCCGGGCCAGCGGGACCTGCGCCAAGACCCTGTCCGCCCTGGCCTGCGACCACCGCTCCGCCTTCAAGCGCCTGTCCGCCGCCTACTTCCTCATCACCGGCCAGCGGTATACCCCCAAATGCGAGGCGGTCAAGCAGCCCGCCTCCCTGCCCCTGGCCCTGCGCCAGCAGTTCCTCTGGGAGCAGCGGTGGGAGCAGGCCAACCGCCAGGCCGCCCAGTCCACCGCCGACCCCTGCCTGAAGGAGCTCTACCAGGAGCTGGCCCAGGAGGGGGCGTTCCACGCCGGGACCATCCGCTCCCTGCTGGAGCAGATGGCTTGACTTTCCCCTACCACACGGGGTAAACTGTACTTGTACAGGGCACGCATCATGCAGGGACGCATCACGATGCGTCCCTACCCAAACTCACACAAGAAAACGAGGTGCGCTATGATCCAGACCTTCGACCTTTCCTATCCTTCCTCCGACGGAATCCATTCCGTCCACGCCCGGGAGTGGGTGCCCGAGGGCGCCCCCCGCGGGGTGGTGCAGCTTGTCCACGGCGTAGCGGAACACATCGGCCGCTACGACCAGGCGGCCCGCTTCCTGGCCGCCCACGGCTACGTGGTGTGCGGCGAGGACCACCTCGGCCACGGTCTCACCGCCGGGGGCAAGTTCGGCTATTTCGGCCCCAAAAACGGCTGGGACCTGGTGGCCCGGGATGTCCGCCGCCTGCGGGAGCTGGAGGGGGAAAAACACCCCTCCCTGCCCTATGTGATCCTGGGCCACTCCATGGGCTCCTTCCTCACCCGCACCTATCTGATCCGCTGGCCGGGCACGGTGGACGCCGCCGTCCTGTCGGGCACGGGCCAGGAGTTCGCCGCCGCCGTGGCCTCCGGCAAGGCCCTGGCCGAAGTCCTCTGCAAGCTCCGGGGCCCCGACCATGTGAGCAAGCGGTTAAACGACCTGCCCTTTGGCAGCTACAACCGGGCCTTCAAGCCCAACCGCACCACCTCCGACTGGCTCAGCCGGGACGAGGCGGCGGTGGACGCCTACCTGGCTGACCCGCTGTGCGGCTTTCTGATCACAGCGGCCATGTTCCGGGACATGATGGGCGGCCTGCAATTCATCGCCGACCGGAACAACCTGTCCAAAATGGCAAAGGGGACCCCGGTCTATTTCCTCTCCGGCGACCACGACCCGGTGGGCTCCATGGGCAGGGGAGTGCGGAAGGTGGCGGGGATGTTCCGTGCCGCGGGGTGCAGGGACGTCACCGTAAAGCTCTACCCCGGCGGCCGCCACGAAATGTTCAACGAGACCAACCGCCAGGAGGTCTTCCAGGACCTGCTGGCCTGGCTGGAAAGCAAACTGACATGATACAAGGAGAGGGTCGCCCCCTCTCCTTGTTCTTCCCTGAATAGCTCTCCCGCCCTCCCCCACAGGGTAAGCCCTCCCCCGCAGGGTAAGCCCTCCCCCGCAAGGTAAGCCCTCCCCCGCAAGGTAAGCCCTCCCCCGCAGGGCAAGCCCTCCCCCACAGGGTAAGCCCTCCCCCGCAGGGTAAGCCCTCCCCCGCAGGGCAAGCCTTCCCCTTCAGGGGAAGGTGGCAGCGGCGAAGCCGCTGACGGATGAGGCCGTGCCAGATCAACCCACAGCGGTTGAATGCTGCCACAGCCGCCTGTAGGGCAAGGGTTCTACCCTTGCCTATCCCCTTCGGGGATAAAACAGAACCGGGATAAAACGGGACCGGCAAAACCGGAACCCCTTCCATCACACATACCCATACATCCCCCGCACCGACACCTCCCCGGCGGAGACGGTCTCCCGCTTCCCGTTGTACAGCTCCACCACCAGGTTGAAGTCGCTGTCGATCTCCAGGGCAAAGGCCTGACGGCGGGCGGTGGGGGTGATGAGCTGGACCTGATGGCCGGTGGTGACGCAGTCCGCCCGGTATTTTTCCAAATACTCCGCCCGGTCCTCCGGGTAGGCGGCATACATCCGGTCCAGAGCCAGAATGATCTGAGCGGCCAGCTCCGCCCGGCGCACCGGCCGGCCCAGGATCTGTGACAGGGAGACGGCCATATCCTGAATCTCAGGCAGAAAGTCCTCCCGCTCCTGGTTGACGTTGACGCCAATGCCGGTCACCAGATAGTCCAGGGCGTTTGTCTCGCTCTCGATGCCCAGCTCGGTCAGGATACCCACCAGCTTTTTGCCGCCCATCACGATATCGTTGGTCCACTTGATCTGGGGGCGGACGCCGCAGCAAGCCTCAATGCCGTCGCACACCGCCACCGCCACCCAGGCGGTGAAATCGGTGACCCGGGCGGGCTCCAGGTCCGGGCGGAACAGGGCGGACAGATACAGCCCCTTCCCCCGGGGGGACTGGAACCTCCGGCCCCGGCGGCCCCGGCCCCCGGTCTGCTCCTCTGCGGTGACCACAAGGCCCTCGGGGGCCCCGTCCATGGCCCGGCGCTTGCACTCGGTGTTGGTGGAATCGATCTCGTCCAGGCAGGCCAGCTGGGAGCCGATCTTCGCATCAGACAGCAGGCCGAACAGCTCCCCTACCCGCAGGCGGTCGGGGGCGTCCTCCAGACAGTAGCCCCGGTTGGGGGCGGAGGCGATGGTGTAACCCTCCTGCCGCAGGCCCTCGATGGCCTTCCACACCCCGGCCCGGCTGATGCCCAGGGTCCTGCTCATGGCCTCCCCGGACAGATACTCCCCCTGCCGCTCCCGCAGCAGGGATAACACGCGTTCCCGACTCATCGCGTCCGCCTCCTTGTTTTCCTGAAAAATGGCCCGCCCAGGGGGCGGGCCAATCATGTCATTTACTGCTCATCCTCGATCAGACCGTAGTCCCCGTCGTTGCGGCGGTAGACCACAGCGAAGGCTCCGCCGGCCTCCTCATCCCGGAAGGCGAAGAAGCCGTGGCCCACCAGGTTCATCTGCAAAATGGCCTCGTCCCTGGTCATGGGCTTGAGGGGGAAGGTCTTGCTGCGGACGATGCGGTACTCGCCCTCCTCCGGCTCCTCGGGGGCGAAGGTGGACACCTCGGCCTCCACCGCCCGCTCGAAGGCGCCCTGGCGCAGCCGCTTCTCCAGGCGGGTCTTGTTTTTCCGGATCTGCCGCTCCAGGGTGGTGACGGCGGCGTCGATGGAGGCGTGCATATCAGAGGTGCTCTCCGACACCCGGAAGATGGTGCCGCTGGAGCGGATGGTGATCTCCACCTTGTTGTTCCGCTCCTTCTCCACACTGAATGTGATGGCGGCGGTGGCGTCCTCCTTAAAGAAACGGTCCAGCTTGCCCACCTTTTTCTCCGCGTACTTATGCACGGAGTCGGGCAGGGTCACCTTTTTGTCCGTAAATACAAATTTCATTGCAGTCGCTCCTTTCGCCCAGAGGGCTGGTATACGCCGGCTGGAGGCTCCCTCCCTCCGGTTGGCCTTATTATACCACAGAACGGCAGAAAGTCCAATGGTTTTTGTTAAATTTTTCTAAACTCTTCCCCCGCCGATGAAGACCGCCTTCACCCGGCCCAGCAGCTCCAGGGGATGGCGGCTGGTGACCACCAGGTCGGCCTCTTTGCCGGGGGTGAGGGAGCCCAGCGCCCCGTCCAGCCCGGCGATCCGGGCGGCGTTGATGGTGATGGCGGCCAGGGCGGTCTCCCCGTCCAGTCCGCCCTTCACGGCCAGGGCGGCGCACAGGGGCAAATACTGGACGGGCACCTCCGGGTGGTCGGTGCAGATGGCGAAGGGCACCCCCGTCCGGCAGAGGACGGCGGGGGTTTCCAGGCTCATGTTGGCCAGCTCCGGCTTGCAGCGATCCCCCAGGGCGGGACCAGTGATGACCGGGATGTCTTCCTGCGCCAGCAGCTCCGGGATGAGATGGCTCTCGGTGCCGTGGACGATGACGCACTTCAAGTCAAATTCCTTCGCGATGCGCACCCCAGTGGCAATATCGTCCGCCCGGTGGGCGTGGATGTGGACAGGCAGCTCCCCGCGGACCACGGGAAGGAGCGCCTCCAGCTTGGCGTCGTAATCGGGCGGATCGGTCTCCTCGTCCCGGGCAGCCTTGTCCAGCTTTTCGCCGTACTCCACCGCCTTGCGCAGGTTCTCCCGGATGATGGCGGCGGTGGCCATGCGGGTGACCGGGGTCTCGTCCCGGTGATGGTAGACCTGCTTGGGGTTCTCCCCCAGGGCCAGCTTCATGGACACGGGAGCGCAGACGATCATGCCGTCCACCCAGCGGCCGTCGGTTTTGACGGCGGCGAACTGCCCGGCAATGGGGTTGGCCGAGCCGGGGCCGGTGAGGACGGTGGTCACCCCTGCCGCACGGGCCTCGGAAAAGCAGCGGTCCAGGGGATTGATGGCGTCGATGGCCCTCAGCTGAGGCGTACAGGGGTCGGTTTCCTCGTTGCCGTCGTCGCTCTCAAAGCCGACCGCGTCGCCAAACATCCCCAGGTGGCAGTGGGCGTCGATGAAGCCGGGACAAATATGCCCCCCTTCCGCATCGATGACCTCCCCTTCCCAATTTGCGGGGCGCTCCGACATGGGGCCAACCCCCGCAATTTTGCTTCCCGCAACCGCTACGTAGCCGTGTTCCATAACCGGGCCGTCCATGGTGTGGACGGTGCCGTTGATAATCAGCATACCTCTTTCTCCTTCTGCAAGTTCAGCCCCTCCGCCTCTATGCGCAGGAGGTAGAAGGGGCGCACCCAGTCCAGCTCGTTCTCCATGGTCTCTTCCAGGGCGGCCAGACGCCGTTTGCCCAGCCGGCGGTCCAGCAGGGCAAAGATTCGGACGATGGGGTTTTCACTGGATAGGCTGGTCTCCATGCTCTGGTTGTCGAACTCCTGAAAGGCGGCGTAGAAGTCCCGCTGGTCGAACAGACCATCCTCCAAGATGGTCTGGCCGGCCTTGAAAGCGGCCTCCCGCCAGTCGGTCTCTTCCAACTTTCTCAGCTCGCTCTGGAGCTTCCAATAGGCGGGGGCAAATTCGTAGTAGCTGCTCTTCAGCACCTCCACCCCGTCCACCAGGATAGCCGCCCGGCCCTCATGGTCGGGGCACTTGCTGTAGGTGGTAGCGAAGTACCGCACCCTCCCCCGCAGGGCGGGACAGAGATAGTCCGTTTCCAGCTTTTTTCTTGTACCGCTCCAAGTTGGCATGCTTTGCTCCTTCCCAAAAAACGACAAAACTTCCCATTGACTTGTCTGGTAAATTATGGTAGACTCGTCCCAGCTCGACCAATATGCTTTGTGCGAGTCTCTCCCCGCACATGGGCGCCCCGAACGGGGCGTCTTTTTTATTCCCGCACCAGGGCGTACATGGTCATGTCCAGCACCGTCCCATGTTTCACCGCATTGCTGCGCAGGGTCCCCTCCAGCTGAAAGCCCGCCTTCTCCAGCACCCGGCGGGAAGCTGCGTTATAAGCGAAGGGCTCGGCAAAGATCCGGAGGATGTCGGTATTCGCAAACACATACTGACAGACCTGCTTCACCGCGCTGGCAGCGTATCCCTTCCCCCAGTAGGGCTCGCCGATGTAGTAGCCCAGCTCGGCAGTACGGGAGTGGATATTTTCCCCTCGGAACACGCCGATGCTGCCGATCACCGCGTCGTCCACGGTGATGGCGAAGGCGAAGGTCTTTGTTTCGTCCGCCGCCAGCATGGAGCGGATGTACTCCTCCCCGTCCGCTGGGGTGTAGGGATAGGGCAGGCCGTCCCGCAGGTTGTCCAGCACCTTGGGGTTGTTGAGCATCTCGGCCAGACGCTCCCGGTCCGAAATCCTCCACTTGCGAATCATGCAATCCATGTCGGTCACCTCACACAAAAAATCAAACAGGGGCCGTCCGCAGACGGCCCCCCTTATCAATGCTTACCGGCGCCCGCCGCCCCGGCGGTTGCCGCCCTTCTTCTCGATATAGCGCAATTCGGACAGCTTGCTGTCGGAGGACTGCATAAACTGCTTCAGCCGGTCCTCAAAGTCGGTGGGCTCCTTGGGGGCCTGGTGAACAAAGCCCATGGGACGGGAACCCCCTCCGCCTTGACGGGGGGGACGGCCTCCGCCGCCCTGCCGGGACCCGCCGCCCTGCCGGGGAGCGCGCTGGGGCGGGGGCTCCACCTGCTTGATGGACAGATTGATCCGTTTGACCTGGTCGATGCCAATGATCTTCACCTTGACCTCCTGCCCCTCGTGCAGGTGGTCGCTCACCTCATTCACATAGGAATAGGCAATCTCCGAAATATGGACCAGACCGGATTTCCCCTCCGGCAGAGCCACAAAGGCTCCGAACTTTGTGATGCCTGTCACCTTGCCATCCACGATGGCCCCTACCGCTAACTCCATTGAAGGCCAGATCCTCCCTTGTAAAATTTACAACACACGCGCTGGGTATGGCGCGGCCAGTCAGTTGGCCACGTCGATAAACAGAGTTTCGTTCTCCTCCACATAGCCCCGGTCCCGGGCCACCTGCTCCAGCATCTCAGGGTCGTCGCTGTTTGCGATGGCGTCTTCCAGCTTTTTGTTTTCCAAACGCTGGTCGGTCACCTGCCGGGACAGATCGTCCCGCAGAAGCTGAACGTCCTGGATCTTTTTCCTCAGATCCAGCAGAGAGATGGCCATGTAGATCAGCAGTGCCAGCACGACGATCTTGGTCAGAAAACCGGCTCGTTTGAAGGTCATGGACGTTCTCTCCTCTCTCCCGAAGGGTGCGGCGGCGGGCCGCAGCATCCAACCGCTCTGTTGTGGCCCTTATTCTATACCATTTCGTCCAGGAAAGGAAGACATTTTTTACAATTTTTCTGATTTTTTTCAGAAGCGCCTCTGCCGCCCCCAGCGGAAAGGTCAAAATGCCCAAAAGAGCGGCCGCCAAATCGGCTCCCAGGTACCCCAGCCGCAGGAAAAACGGGCTCAGCGCCCAGAAATAGAGGGCTCCGCCCGCCAGGCAGAAGGCCGCGCCGTACAGCCGGACCTGCCCGCCCCAGGCGCTCTGGGACCAGACGAACAGAGCGGCGGTGGCCGCCAGCCAGAACAGCAGGTCCAGCAGCGGCCCCAGAAGCCTGACCTTCACCCGCACCCGCAGGATGCGGAACAGGTCGTACACCACCCCCATGGCGCCCCCCAGCAACAGAGCCTGGCACAGCGCCCGGCCCTGCTGGGCCACATCAACGGTCATCCGCCCAGCAGCCGGGCGAGCAGCCCGCCGCCCCGGCGGCCGCCGTCCATCTCATAGAGCAGAGCGTTCACCCGGCCCTCCACCCGCAGGTCGCCCCCGTCCAGCGAAAGCTTTTCGATGTGCAGCCCCTCCCCCTGGATCTCCAGCGCCCCCTGGGCGGTGATGAGAAGGATGGTGTTCTCGTCAAAGCTCTCCACCTCCTCCACGCCGGAGATAGACAGCTGCTCCCGCTCCTCCAGGATGATGTGGTGGGCCATCTCGGGACGGGCCCGGTCGTCCACAAATGCCATAGCGCTTCCCCCTTTCCCTCTATCCTATGGGACGGGGGATGGGCTTTATGACTATTTTGTAAAAAATCACAATTTCCTATAGCATTTCCCGGGATGATGGTGTACAATAGAGACAAGAAAAACAAGGTGTCCACATACATAAGGAGGCTGTTTCATGAAACTGACATTTTTCGGCGCCGCCCACGCGGTCACCGGCAGCTGCCACTGCCTGGAGGTCAACGGCAAAAAGATCCTCGTCGACTGCGGCCTGCAGCAGGGCAAGGACGAGCACGACGGCAACATTCTGGACTTCTCCCCCAATTACATCGACTATGTCCTGGTCACCCACGCCCATATCGACCACTCGGGCCGTCTGCCCCTTCTGGTCAAGGAGGGCTTCAACGGCCGCATCCTCACCACTGGCCTGACGGCTCAGCTGCTGTCCGTCATGCTGCGGGACTCCGCCCACATTCAGGAGGGGGACGCCAACTGGCAGAACCAGAAGGGCAAGCGCGCCGGCCTGCCCCCGGTGGAGCCGCTGTACACCCTGATGGACGCCGAGGAGGCCATCCACATGCTGGAGACGGTGGAGTACGGCTGGCTGTTCGACCTGTGCGAAGGGGTTAAGGTCCGCTTCAGCGACGCGGGCCACCTGCTGGGTTCCTCCATTCTGGAGGTCTGGGCCACCGAGAACGGCGTCACCAAAAAGATCGTCTTCTCCGGCGACCTGGGCAACGAGGCCCAGCCCATCATTCGAGACCCCTCCTTCGTGGACAGCGCCGACTACGTGATTATGGAGTCCACCTACGGCGACCGGAACCACGAGCCGCCGGAGAGCTACACCGGCGCGCTGGCCGCGCTGATCGACGAGGTCTTCTCCAAGGGGGGCAACATCGTCATCCCCTCCTTCGCCGTGGGCCGCACCCAGGAGCTCCTGTACTACCTCCGAGAAATCAAGCGGGACGGCCTGGTCCAGTCTCTGCCCTCCTTCAAGGTCTATGTGGACTCCCCTCTGGCCACTGAGGCCACCAAAATCTACTCCGGCAATCTGAACGGCTACCTGGACGACGACGCCATCGCCGTGGTCCAGGGGGGCGAGAACCTGTTCACCTTCCCCGGCCTGACCCTCACCCATTCCACCGAGGAGTCCCGGGCGCTGAACGACGACAAGACTCCAAAAATCATCATCTCCGCCTCCGGCATGTGCGACGCGGGCCGCATCCGCCACCACCTGAAGCACAACCTGTGGCGGCCTGAGTGCGCCGTGGTCTTCGTGGGCTATCAGGGGGAGGGCACCCTGGGCCGCCATCTGCTGGAGGGCGCCCGCTCGGTAAAGCTCTTCGGTGAGGACATCTCCGTCCGGGCCAAGATCGTCAACTTCAAGGGCCTGTCCTCCCACGCCGACCGGGACCACCTTTTGGAATGGGTGGAGCACTTCTCCCCCCGGCCCCAGCAGGTCTTCGTGGTCCACGGGGACCGGGAGGTCACCGAGCTGTTCGCCAACGACCTGAACCAGCGGGGCATCCCCGCCCACGCCCCCCTCTACGAGGAGGTCTACGACCTGACCACAAACTGCATGCTGGCCAAGGGCGTGGTTCTGGAGGTCAAGAAGACGGTGGGCTCCGCCGCCGCCCCCTCCTCCGCCTATCTGCGGCTGCAGAACGTGTCCCACGACCTGGCCGAGCTGGTCAGCCGCAGCCGGGGCCGGTCCAACAAGGACCTGGCCAAGCTGGCCGACCAGATCCGGCAGCTTATGGAGAAATGGGAGTAATTTCGTATTTTCCGCGGCGGGGGCTTGCCCCCGCCGTTTTTTTAGCATATAATGGTTCCATCCCCTGACATCACCAAGATTGGAGACACTTCTATGGGAATAGACCGCGTTGAACTCAAGCGCCAGTCCCGGGAGCGCATCGCCCTCACCGACCCCAAATTCTGGATCGTGGCCCTGGCCTATCTGGCCATGACGACCGGCGTGTCCTGGCTGGTCAGCCTCATCCCTGTCCCCAGCGGAGGAGCGGGGCTGGTCTTTGACCTCAGCCTCTTCTTCCAGCTGCTGCTCACCTTTTACACCACCGTGGTGCGCTTTGGCCTGTGCTTGTGGGCGCTGTGGACCTACCGCCAGCTGGACCCTGACGTCAACTCCCTGATGCAGGGCTTTTCCGTCGCCGGACGGGTCATCCTGATGGAGCTGGGCATCTACGTCCGGGTGCTGGGCTGGTACTTTGTGGTGGCCTTTGTCCTATCTATCCCGGTATTTTTTCTGCTCCTGATGGACGCCGGGTCCGGGATCGGAATGCTGAGCCTCCTGATCCTGGCCGTGGGGCTGATCGCCACCATCATCTTCTTCAACCTGCGCTTTGCCCTGGCCCCTTACCTGCTGGCCGACCGCCCGGACGACGGCCCCACCGCCCCCATCTTTCGCAGCTCCTCTCTGATGCGGGGCTGGAAGTGGGAGCTGTTCAAGCTGGAGTTCTCCTTCCTGGGCTGGGAAGCCATCAACTTCGTGCTGTCCAAGGGCGTCATCCTCCTCTTCCTCAGCCAGGCCGGACTGCTCACCACCAACCTGTTCCTGGACGACGCCCTGCTGAACCAGGCCATCGACCTCATCTACTCCGCGCCCGTGGTCATTTTAAGCACCCTGGTGACGGTCCCGGTGTCTCTGTGGCTGATTCCCTACCGGGAGACCGCCCGGGCCGGCTTTTACGACGCCCGGCTCCTGGCCGCCTCCGACGCGATGGACCAGCCCGATATGCCGCCGCTGTAAGGAGGAACGCCTATGGAATCGAGACCGCAGTGGCTGGACTGGGCGGTGGAGCTTCAGGCCCTGGCCCAGGCCGGACTGGAATACGGCCATGACAAATTCGACCTGGAGCGTTACGCACGCATCCGGGAGATTTCTGCGGAAATTATGGCACAGCACACCGGCCTCCCCCTGGAGGAGGTGAAGGACCTGTTCTGCGGCGAGTCCGGCTACCAGACTCCCAAGCTGGATACCAGGGCCGCCGTCTTCCAGGGGGAGAAGATCCTCCTGGTCCAGGAGAGCGACGGCCTCTGGGCCCTCCCCGGAGGGTGGTCGGATGTGGATATCACCGTGGGGGAGAACGCCGTGAAGGAGGTCAAGGAGGAGGCCGGACTGGACGTCACGGTCAGGCGGGTGATCGCCCTCCAGGACCAGCACAGGCGCAACCGGCCTATGAGTCCCTATGGAGTCTGCAAGGTACTGGTGCTGTGCGACCGGACCGGCGGCTCCTTCCAGCCCAACCTGGAAACGCTGGACAGCCGCTACTTTTCCCTGGACGAGCTGCCTCCTCTGGCCACCGGAAAAACCACCGAGGAACAGATCCGGCTGTGCTTCGAGGCCCACCACGCCGAACACTGGACCACGCTGCTGGACTGACGGCCGGAATGCTCCGCGATGGAGTGTTGTTTGTCCAAAATTCTATGAAACATTTGTTTGACAGGCCGGAAAATTTGTGCTATAATCACATTATCCTCTTTATGGTCTTCAATGGGGGACGCCCCAACCGAAAGGAGCCGTTATTATGGCCAAATTGACCCGGAAGCAGCAGGAGATCTACGATTTTATCCTCTCCTTCACCAACGAACACGGCTACCCCCCCTCCGTGCGGGAGATCGGAGCCGCTGTGAGCTTAAAATCCCCCTCCACCGTCCACTTTCACATGAAGGGGCTGGAGGAGGCCGGCGTCATCATCAAGGCGGAGGGCAAGACCAGGGCCATCTCTCTGCCCGGCGTCTCCGTGGGCCTGGTCCCGGAGGAGACCGATCCCCGCGCCAACCAGGTGCCCATCGTGGGCAATGTGGCCGCCGGCTCCCCCATCCTGGCCCAGGAGTGCGTGGAGGACTACCTCACCTTTGACACCCAGGGCCTGTCCGGCGAGCACTTCGCCTTGAAGGTCCGGGGGGAGTCCATGCTCAACGCCGGCATCCTGCCCGGCGATCTGGTGGTAGTCCACCGCCAGCAGGAGGCCCGCAACGGCGAGATCGTGGTGGCCCTTTTTGAGGACGAGGCCACCGTTAAGACCTACCAGCGCAGGGACGGCCAGGTCTGGCTGCTCCCGGAAAACCCGGACTACGAACCCATCGACGGCACCTACGCCGAGATCATCGGCAGGGTGGTGGCCGTGGTACGGCGGTACTGAACCAAAACGCGCGCCCCATATGGGGCGCGCGTTTCATGTTCAGGGAGACAGGTCCGCCTTTCTTCTCAGCAGGGACAGAGGCGGAACCTGACAGGGCAGCTTCATGCAAAAGACCATCTGGGGGCGGCGGACCTCCTCCAGGGGGAGGCCGTCCCCGTCCCACAGGGCCTCCACGGTCAGGGCCTGGGGCCGGACGTCAGGCCCTACCAGCTCCAGCTCATCGCCCACTGAAAATTTGTTGTTCAAGGTGAGAATGGCATTGCCCTCCCCGTCGCAGGACGTCACCTTGGCCACAATCTGCCAGTCCCGGACGTACCGGGCGTTTTCGGTAAACTGCCCCGGCGGGCCGTAGAAGAAGCCGGTGGAGTAGTGCCGGTGGCTGATGTGCTCCACCTCGTCCCGCCAGACCGGGTCCAGGGGCGCCCCAGCCGCCGCCGCGTCGATGGCGTGGCGGTAGGCCCCGGTGACAATGGCGGCGTAGTAGGCCGATTTGGCCCGCCCCTCCAGCTTCAGGGAGTCCACTCCGGCCTCCATCAGCTCGGCCACGTGATCGATCATACACATGTCCCGGGAGTTCATGATGTAAGTTTCCCCATTCTCCTCATATACGGGAAAATACTCCCCGGGACGCTTCTCCTCCATCAGGGCGTACTGGTAGCGGCAGGGCTGGGCGCAGGCCCCCCGGTTGGAGTCCCGGCCCGTCATGTAGTTGGACAGCAGACACCGCCCCGAGTAGCTGACGCACATGGCCCCGTGGGCGAAGACCTCGATCTCCAGCTCGGGGGGCGTTTTGGCGCGGATCTCCCGGATCTCATCCAGGGACAGCTCCCGGGCCAGGATCACCCGGCTGGCCCCCAGATCGTGCCAGGCCCGGGCGGACTGGTAGTTGACAATGCTGGCCTGGGTGGAGATGTGGCACTGGACATGGGGGGCGTGACGCTTGGCCAGGGCCAGCACCCCCACGTCCGCCAGGATCACCGCATCCACCCCCAACTCCTCCAGGTACTCCAGCCACTGGGGCAGCCGGGCGGTCTCATCGTTCCGGGGCATGGTGTTGCAGGTGACATGGACCCGCACCCCCCGGCTGCGGCACAGCGCCACCGCCGTTTTCAGCTCCTCTGGGGAAAAGTTCCCGGCAAACGAGCGCATCCCAAAGGTGTTCCCCGCCAGATAGACGGCGTCCGCCCCATAGGCCGCCGCCATCTGCAGGCGCTCCATATCGCCCGCCGGAGCGAGCAGCTCGATCCTGTTCATAGTATCTCTCCTCAACAAGCGTCCACCGGACATGGCCGGTGGACGCTTTCCGCTTTTAACTGCTTTTGTACCGTTCCTGGCTGTTAATAAACGTTTGCTGCTGGTCGTAGGTCCGGAAGAAGTGGTGGGTGTTGTCATCGCCCAGGGCGTAGTAGAAGGCCTTACTGTCGGAGGGGTTCATGGCGGCCACAATGGACTCCATGCCCGGATTGGCGATGGGGGTGGGGGGCAGACCCTTGTACATATAGGTGTTGTATGGGGAGTCGATGGACTTGTCCGCCTCGGTGGGCTCCTTGCCGCCGTTGATATAGAACAGGGTGGCGTCGATCTGGAGGTAGCCCTGGGTGCCGCTGTCCGGATTCTTCAGGCGGTTGTGGATCACGGCGGAGATATCCGTCCGGTCGTTGCCGGTCGTCTCCCGCTCGATGAGGGAGGCGATGGTCAAAATCTCCCGCAGCGTGTAATCGCTCTCCGCCACCTTCCCCCGGAAATCATCCCGCACCTGGCTGTCGAAGTGGACCAGTAGCTTGTTGATGGCATAGACGGGGTCGTGGTTGGTGTAGAAATCGTAGGTGGCGGGCATCAGGTAGCCCTCCAGGCGCTTGTAGTCCCCCAGAGGAATCTCCTGGAGGAAGGAGAAGGCGTAGTCATGGGTGGCTGCGGCCTCCCGCAGCTTCTCCACGGTGGAGACCCCCTTCTCCTCCAACAGGGCGAAGATCTGGTCGATATTGTAGCCCTCCGGGATCACCACCGTCACCTCTGCCCGGTTGGCGGAGGTGGCGCTCATACCGGCCAGCAGGGCCCGGTAGTCCATATCCGTATTCAGCGTGTAGCTTCCGGCCGCGATGGCGTCCTTCTTGTGGGTGATGGAGGCGAACAGCTTGAAGAGGAACTCATACTCAATCATCCCCTCCTCCTTCAGCCGGCTGGTCACGCTGTCAAAGTCCTCGTCCGCCGTGACGGTGAAGATGATCGTCTTCTCCGGCTTGTTCAGGGCCAGCACGTCGCCGGCAGCCGTCCAGCCGATGCAGGCCAGAAGGACGGATGAGCCGATCACCGCCGCCACGTACAGCAGCACCAGGCACGCGGTCCGGGCGGCGGAACGGCGCTTCTTCTTTTTCGGGCGGCGGGGAGCATCATACTCCCGGTCGCGGCTGCGGGAGGCGCCGCTGCGCTCCCGCTGGGACGGGGCGTAGGCGTCCCGCTCCTCGTACCGGTCCCTGGGGTCGTAATAATCCTGAGGCATAGGGTCAGCTCCTAACAAAATTTTCCCGCCTCCTGTCACCAGGGACAAGAGGGAGCCATAGAATGATACAGAACGCGGGGACAGCGTCCCGGCGCGATTTTAAGAGAGGTGAACTATCATGTGTGGAAACAACGGTTGGGGCGGCAGCAGCGCGCTGTGGATCATCATCCTGATCATCATCCTGTTCGGCTGGGGCTGGGGCGGCAGCGGCTGCGGCTGCAACAACGGCTGTGGCTGCAACAACAACTGCGGCTGCGACAACGACTGCGACTGCTGCGGCTGAGCCGCCTACACAGCGGAAAAGGCGGGGGGAGGGTGCTCCCCCTCTTTTCCCGTCCCTTAAAGGGACAGGCTCTCCCCCTCGGTGAGCAGGATGTCCACCCGGGCGTCGTGGGCCTGGGTGGGGACCCGGTCCTGGAGCACCGCCTCCCGGCACAGGCCCACGGTCACGCCGGAAAAACCCTCCAGCCAGCGGTCGTAGTAGCCGCCGCCAAAGCCCAAACGGAAGCCCCGCCGGTCGTAGCACACGGCGGGCGCCAGCGCCAGCCCGATCTCCTCCCGCGCCAGCAGCGGGCAGTCCTCCCCCGGCTCAGAGATGCCGAAGGATACCGTCACCAGAGGCTTGTCCGGGTCGTACCGGCGCACCTCCATCCGGCGGTCGGGCAGCATCCGGGGCAGGCCCACGGTCTTGCCCCGGCGGACCAGCTCCCCAATCAGGCGGGAGGTATCCGGCTCCTTTCCCGGGATGCCCCAGAAGGCGAAGATGGTGTCCGCTTCCTCCACCTGGGGCAGGGCCAGAAACCGGGTAAACAGGGCCTCGTCACTTTGGACAAGCTCCTCCGGGGTCAGGGCGGACAGCCGCGCCCGGACGGCCCGGCGCAGCTCCCCCTTCTCCAGGTCAGTAGCAGACACTGTCCCGGATGTCACCGGCCTTCTCCTCATCCGCCAGAGCCTCAATCAGGGACAGCCCAAACTCAAAGGCGGCGCCGGCGGCCCGCCCGGTGATGATTTTGCCGTCTGTCACCACGTTCACGGCCCGGTCCCTCCAGGCCCGAGCGCCGACAAGGCCCTCCTCCATGCCGGGGTAGCAGACCGCCTGTTTGCCCTCCAGCAGGCCCCACTTTCCCAGCAGGGTGGGGGCGGCGCAGATGGCGGCCACCCAGATATCCCGCTTCACCGCCTCCCGGACCAGCTGCTCCACCCGGGGATCGGCCCCCAGGTTCTTGTACCCCGGACCGCCGCCGGGCAGGACGACCATCTCCGCCCGGTCCAGGTCCACCTGGTCCATGGCAAGGTCGGCGGTCACGGTGATGCCGTGGCTGCCGGGGACGGGTTCGCCGGTGAGCGACACCGTCGCCGTTTCCACATTGGCCCGGCGCAGCAGGTCCACGGGGACCAGGGCCTCCGCCTCTTCAAAGCCGGGGGCTAACAGAACGTATACCATAATCCATTCCTCCTATTTTTTCAGCCGCCGTCCTGCGGCCTTCACCAGCACCAGGGGCAGCTTTGCCATACGGCCCGCCCGCTGGGGTTCCTTTTTCAGCCGGTAGGCCCACTCCAGGCCCAATTTCTGCCAGGATTCCGGGGCCCGCTCCACCTTGCCGGCGAACACGTCCAGCGCCCCTCCCAGGCCGATGGCCATCCGGGCCCCGGTGTGCCTGCCCCACCGGGCCATCCACTTCTCCTGCTTGGGGGCCCCCAGACAGACGAACAGCAGGTCTGGCCGGGCGGCGGCCACCTTCAGCAGCGCCGCCTCCTCGTCCTTGAAGTAGCCGTCCTGGGTGCCGCACAGGGTGACGCCGGGGTACCGCTCCACAATGCGGCGGCCGGCCTCCTCCGCCACGCCGGGCTTGGCCCCCAGCAGATAGAGCCGCCCGCCCCGCTCCTGGAGCGCGGCCAGCATGTCCTCCGCAAAGCCGATGCCGGTAACCCGGCCCTTCAGGGGGGTGCCTTGGATCTTTGCCGAGTAGACCACTCCGATGCCGTCGGCCAGCACCAGGTCCGCCTCGTTGAGCACCTGACGGAAGGCGCTGTCCTTCTCCGCCGCCAGGATAAACTCCGGGTTGGGGGTGACTACATAGTGAAACTTATCCTCCGCCAGCAGGGCGGCCCCCGCCTGGGCGGCCTCCTCCCGGGTGAGGTCGTCAAAGCTGACGCCTAAAACTTCTTTTTTCAAACGTACCTCCATGCGCGGTTTGCGCCTCCCGCTCCTGTTTTGCCCATCAGGGTGATGATTCCCGGTTGGACAGTCGCTCAAACAGGGACGGATACACCTTTCCTTATACTCTTTGTTATTCTACCATGGTCCGCTGGAAAAGTCTATGAAATTTCCGTGAAGGTTTTTTTAAGATCCTCCAGCCGCCCTCTGCGTTTGTAACTACTTTGTAACTTGACCATCATCTACTTCAAGCGTAGTATAAAATCAACTACATTTGAAGTGGATGTGATTCTATGAAGCGGCTCCCCGATACCGAGCTTGAAGTGATGAAGGCCCTGTGGGCCACCGGTCCCGACACCCCTCGGGCCGTTCTGGAGGACAAGCTGGCCCCCTTCGGCTGGGCGGCCAACACCATTAATACATACCTCTCCCGTCTGGCGGACAAGGGCTTTGTGGCCGTCCGCCGGGTGGGAAAGGGCAACCGGTACACCCCTCTGGTGGGTCAGGAGGAGTATCAGTCCTTCGACAGCCGGGCGGTGCTGGACCGGCTCTACGGCTCTCCCCGGAACTTTGTGGCCGCCCTGGCCCGGGAGGGGATGCGCCAGGACGAGCTGGAGGAGCTCCAGGCCCTGCTGGACCAGCTGAACAGAGGGCAGCTGCGATGAATCAAATTCTGCTCACCTTAGGAGCCCTCACCCTCGGGGGTTCCGCTGCTGTGCTGCTGCTGGCCTGGGCAGGCCAGTCCACCCGGGGCCGTTACGGGGCCAAGTGGCGGTGCTGGGCCTGGCTGCTGCTGTGCCTGCGGCTGGCCGTTCCCCTGCCCCTCGTCTTCCGGGGAGAGGCTCATGCCCCCATCCAAATGGACATCCCCAACCCGCCTGCAGTCCAGCATCCCTTCACCCCCGGCGGAGACGAGCCGGAGAACAATCCCGCCCCCACCCTCCCGATTCCCTCCCAGAGCCAGCCCCAGCCGCCCAGCGCCTCCGGGGACGGCTCCGCCGCCGCCCCCGGACCGATCCTCACCCCCGCCGCGCCGGTTGAGCAGACGTCCGCCGGCCTCCCCCGGCTGCTGTTCACCGTCTGGCTGGCCGGAGCTGCGGGGATGCTGGTGTGGAACGCCGGGACCCACCTCCGCTTTTTGTCCTACCTGCGCCGGTGGTCCGCCCCGGTCACCGACTGGGACGCGGTGGCCGCCTTCAACCACCTGGGCGACCAGCTGAAGCTCCTCCGGCGGCCCCGCCTGCTGGTGTGTCAGGGCCTGAAGGTGCCCATGCTGGCCGGAGCGCTGCGCCCGGCGATCCTTCTGCCCCAGGGGAAAATCACCGGGGAGGAGCTGGCCTTCTCCCTGCTCCACGAGCTGACCCACTACCGCCGGGGCGACATCTGGCTGAAATCTCTGGCTATGTGGGTCAACGCCCTGTACTGGTTTAATCCCCTGATGTGGTATATGATCCGCCTGGTGGAGCGGGACACCGAGCTGGCCTGCGACGAGGACGCCCTGCGCCGGCTGTCCCCCCAGGACTACTCCGGCTACGGCCAGACCATTTTGGCCGCTGTGGCCAGATTACAAAATAGAAAGGAAAACACCCATGAAGAATAACATGCCCCGCACACCCTTCTCCACTCCCCTGTCCGGATCGGCCAGGGAGACGGAAATTCGACTGCGCAACATCTTCTCCGGACCCAAAAAGCGGCCGCCCCTGCCCTTTTTGATTTTGATGTTCTCCGTGTGTATCTTCTGCGGGAATCTGGTGTCCTGCCAGATGTCCGAGACGGAGGCCCCGGAGCCCGGGGCCAGCAGATCCCTGGCGGACCTCCCCGACCCGCCGGAGCAGAAGCTAGAGATGGAGATTCAAGAGCACCAGGTGGTGCTGCAAGATGAAGATGCCGATCTGGACGGGGACGGCCTGGCGGACACCGTCACGGCCACCACCCGGTTTGACCCACAGGATGAGAGCGGCAGCACGATCATCACCCTCACCGCCGCCCTGGGCCGGGGCGAAACGGTGGAGCGCCAATGGACGGAGGAGGGCTGGCTGGGTATCGGGGACTTGATGGCCGGATTCCTCACCAGCCCGGACCGGGACGCCTTGGTCCTGGAGCTGTACTATCCCACCAGCACCTACGGCGCCGCCGAAATGTATATTTTTGAGCTTACCGACGGCAGCCTGACCGAGCGTTACCGTACCGAGAATGCATCCACCATATCCGGCGCTTACCTCACAGGCCGGGAGGATTCCCCCCTCTGCGACGTCCGCATTCCCCTCCTGGTGGACAAGTGGCACGACCCGGAGTATTACACCCTGAGCTGGAACGGGACCGGCTGGGATTTTGTGGGGGACGGCTACTTTACCGACGCCGAGACGGTCACTGTCACCGGTGGGCGGGTGCTGACCCTGGCGCTGCGGGGGCGGGTCTCCGGCGAAGAGTTCGGTCCCCACCTGATCTACGACCAGATTCAGGTGTTCGACGGGGATATGATGTTCAACCCGAATATGCTGATCCAGACCATCCTTCCGGAGGACATCCCGGGGGACGACCGCTTCCCAGATCAGATTTTCGTGGCCGACAACCCCTCCCACGTCTGGATTCAGGATATCAACTTCGACGGCGCGGAGGACTTTGCCGTCCTCTGCGACAGCACCAGAAATCAGGGCTGCCGCTGGTTCCGCTGGAATGAGGGGCAGGGACGGTTTGAATATGCCTTCTCCCTGGCCGGGGAGGTGGAGGTTGTCCCCCAGGGTCAGCACCTGATCGAGGCGTGCTGGACCGAGGACTGGGAGAACAAGCTCTATAACATCTACAGCTTCAATAACCGGGGCTGGCTCATTTTGGAGAGCACCTGGGACACTATGGTTGAAGCGCAGAACGCATGTCAGGAGGATCGCTGATGATATATGAGAAAATGCCCCGCACCCCTTTCTCCACCCACCTGTCCGGGTCGGCCAGGGAGACGGAAATCCGTATCCGCAGCATCATGTCCGGGCCCAAAAAGCGGCCGCCGCTGCCCTTTTTGATTCTGGCGTTCTCTCTGTGCATCTTCTGCGGCAATATCGTCTCCTGCCAGGTGGCGGAGACGGACACACCCGCCGCCCAGGATTCCTCCGCGTCGGTCTCCGCGCCCCCGGACACCTCCGAGGAACAGCCGTGGGTCCCGGTGGAGCTAAAAACCGGGATGCTCCAATATATCGGGCAGACCAGTGACTGGTTCTATGAGAATTACAGCCCTTCTGAGAAGGAGATGGCGGTTTTGGACAACCTCCCCGGGGCGGAGCTGCCCTGGGAGGCGGTAGAGGTATATTACGCCATGCGGCGGGACTACTGGCGGGACACTCTCCTGCCGGTGGCCTACGACGAGGGGGAGGATGTCACCATCTACTTCGTAGTGAACCCGGACAGTATGCCCAACGTGGAGCCCCTGGTCAGTCCTATATTGTGGGGAGGAGACCTGGAACAGCAGCGGGGCATCGTCCTGCGTCACGGGGAGCGGACGGCCTATTTCCACCTCTACTGGGGCGGCAATGGGCACTTTGCCAGCAATCCCACGCTGCTGGCGGACGACCTGGACGGCGATGGCCAGCCCGAAGCGGCCCTGGTCCTGACTGACGGCTGGGGCACCGGGGTCCACACGGAAAGCCTGTACATCTTCGACCTGGATACCATGACCTACACCGTCCCGGACTTCTCCGACATCCCCCTGGAGATCACCGCCAGCCCCGGCGAGACCACTGCCCGTATGTCCAGCGGGGAGCGGGAGTGGGAGGTGGACCTGGGTAAACTGTATGAGCCTTTCAAGGGGGTTGCGCAGGTGGGCGATCAGGTGCGCTTTAAACAGGAAGACGACCGGCTTGTCTGCGACCTGACCCTGGACTTATCCTGCATGAGCCTGGAATGTCTGGCCAGTGTCCATTTTCCCGTGGTCTATGAGGGCGGCGGGTATAAATTGGGCCCGGCCACGTGGATGGGCAACATCCTCTGACGATGAAAGGAGCACCCCATGAACAACAAAATGCCCCGCACGCCCTTTTCCCTGCCCTTGTCCGGGTCGGCCAGAGAGACGGAAATTCGACTGCGCAACATCTTCTCCGGGCCCAAGAAGCGGCCGCCGCTGCCCTTTCTGATTCTGATGTTCGCCATCGCCATCTTCTGCGGCAATCTGGTGTCCTGCCGCCAGCGGCCGCCGGAGCCCTCCCTTGTGATGGAGACCCAGTACTATGACAGCTATGGCAACTATGTGGAACTCCCCGCTCTGGCCCTCCCTTCCGGACAGGAGAACGAGGCGGTGGACGCCATCAACGAAGCCCTCAACCACCTGCGGGGGGAGTACGCTCAACTCGATTCCCGGACGGGAACGGACGCCTGGGAAAATCAGTGCCTGTTCTACCCCTCCACCACCGACCGGTATCTGAATCTGCTGTTTTTCCGGTCGCAGTTCACCACCGATTTGAACACCGGGCATGTGTTCTCCCTGGTCTACGACAAAAGGGAGGGGACGCTGGTGTCTACCGGGGACGCGCTGGCCCTGGCGGGGCTGAATGAGAAGGGGCTGCTGGACCAGGTGGCGGAACAGATGGAGCCGGAAATGAACCCGGAGGGGCAAGGGTACCAAATCGCCCTCCACAACCTGACCCTGGAGGGCTTCCGCGTCAAAGCGGACGGCCAGCCCGTATTTTATCTCACCGGACGGATGGACGATGTGGACGACGCGGTGCTGGACGCCGTCAGCGGGGCGGACCAGCTGTTTATCTGGGAGGATCGGGCCGTCACCGTCTATGACCAGTACAGCCTGAACGCTCCCCTGGTCCCCGCCGAGGAGACCGACAGGCTGGACCCGCCGCTGTGGAATCAGTGGTACTTCGCCGGGGAGGAGCCGGTGGGGGGCTTTGTGGACAGGTCGTCGCCGGATGCCCTCAACTTCGACACGCGGCTCAACGAGATGGCCCTGGAATACCTCCGGGCGGCGTACGACGCCACAGTCTACCTGGCGGCGGACGCCCCGGACACACCCCAGGACAGGAACTTCCGCCTGGACTCCGTTAATTTGCTTGGAACGGATACTTTGGAGGGAGAGCTCCTGGGGCTCTATCAAATCAACTACAGCGGCGTCTCTGCGCAAAGCTCGGGCGCGCTGGAGTGGTCGGCATGGTCCCCCGCTTACCTGGTGGCCCGCATGTACGAGGACGGCAGCCCGGCGGAGTTCCTGGTCCACTTTGACTACTATCGGGAAGGGATGGCCTCGGGGGATGCCATCCGTCAGGCAGTCTGGCGGCTGATGGACCTGGAGGTCTGCCTGTTCCGGGACGGCTTCTCCACCCCCATCGGTCTGGGCAGCTGGATAGATTCCATGTTCCCGGACTTTGAACCGGAGACGTCAGTGTTTGAGGAAGGCGACCCCATTTACTGGCCTGGGGACTACTGGGAGAATTGGTCCGTAGACGGCGGCGGCGACGCGGGCGGGGTCTCCGCCCTGCGGTACTACAGCGCCGAGTCGGGAAGTTTCTTCCTCAACCGCCTGGAAACAGGCCGTACCGACATGGTCACCCCCCGAGGTATCCGGGTGGGGGCCACCCGGGAGGAGGTGCTGGCCGCCTATCCCGGACTCCTCTCCGACGAGAAAGACTGGACCTGGGCCTACCCGGACGACTACCTGTGGTACTGCGCCAATGAAGACGGCATTGGTCCGCACCTGTACTTCTACTTTGTCAACGACGTGGTCTATATGATCCAGATGGTCGATCTGTTCAACTGACAAAACCGGCCCGGAGGAAACAACCTCCGGGCCGGGATTTTTACGCTTTGAACACCCAAAACTTATTCATCAGGTAGTTGTAAAAAATGGTGACGCAGGCGGTGGGCAGCTTGGCCAGCAGGTTGGTCCAGCCCTGGGGCACCAGGGGGGCCACAAAGGGCAGGGACAGGATGCGGATGCACACCGCCAGGCTCACCGTGGAGATGAGTACATACCCCGCGCTGGTGAGCAGGTAGCGCACCGCCTCTCCTCTGGTAACCCGGTCCCGCCGCTCGAAGGTCCACAGCTTGTTCCACACGAAGGAGTGGATATTGGCCACCACATAGGCGATGGCGTTGGAGAGATAAGGACCGGCCACAACGGTCATCCCCAGCAGCGCCAGGGTGGGACCCTCCCGGATCACCCAGCGGTCCATCACGTAAAACACCGCGAAGTCCACCAGGGTATTGAGCACCCCGATCAGGCCGAACTTGATAAACTTTTTCAGGTCGAACAGCTGGATCAGAAATACGATTTTCTCTCTCATTTCCCGCTCCTGACTTTTTTACGGATGCGGAACACATCCCGGAACATCCGGGCGCTGTCCCGGATGACGTTCACCTTGGATTCCCGGAAGTTGATGACCGACACGGGAATCTGTTCCACCTTCAGCCCCAGCCGGTCCGCCCGCATGAGGACCTCGAAGTCGAAGGAGAAGCCGTCGGTGGTGCAGCGGGAAAAGATCTGCTCCGCCGCCTTGCGGCGGTAGCCCTTGATGCCGCACTGGGTGTCGTAGGGCAGGCCGGAGATCATGTGGGACAGCAGGCCGAAGCACTTGGACATCAAAATCCGCAGCGGGGGGTAGTTTTTGTAGCCCTCGCCCCCTATGCGCCGGGAGCCGATGACCAGACCGGCGTCCCCCGCCCGGAAGCGGTCCAGTATCACGGCGAACACGTCCACCCCGTAGGCCAGGTCGGCGTCGGTACACAGGATAACGTCCCCCTTGGCCGCCAGCATCCCCGTCCGGACGGCACAGCCCTTGCCCCGGTTGGAGGCATAGCCCTCCAGCCGGACGCGGGGGTCGCCGCAGCCGCGCACCAGCTCCGCCATGCCGTCGGTGCTGCCGTCGTCCACGATCAGCACCTCATAGTCCTGCGCCAGCTCCGCCAGCCGGGCGGACACTGCGCGGATCGTATCCAGCACGATCGCGCTCTCGTTATAGGCGGGGATCACCAGTGAAACATCCATCGGTACAGCGGCCTCCTGCATCTGTAAAGCTTTCCTTATCATATACTTGCCGGGAAAAAAAGTCAAGAACATCCCCGGCGGACGGAGGCGGGGACGCGATTTTCCTCTTGCCTTTCGGGAAAAAACAGGTTATACTGGTGAACCAGAGAGCGGGGCCGGATCTTCCGGTCATTTCCGCCGGAGCGTCCGGCATTATTCTACTATTTTTTAGGAGGAACAAAGTTATGAAAGTAGCAATCTTCGGCGCCGGCACCATGGGCAGCGGCATCGCCCAGGTCTTCGCGGCCAAGGGACACACCGCCCTGATGTACGCCAGCAGCGTGGCTTCCGCCCAGCGGCACAAGGACAACCTGGACAAGTCCCTGCAGAAGCGGGTGGACAAGGGCAAGATGGACCAGGCCGCCAAGGACGCCCTGATGGCCAACGTGCTGGTGGAGGAGAAGTCCGCCGCCGCCGACGCCGACCTGATCATCGAGTGCGTCAAGGAGGACATGGCCACCAAGAAGGAGCTGCTCAACGAGCTGGACGCCATGTGCAAGGAGGGCGCTATCTTCGCCTCCAACACCTCCTCCCTGTCCATCACCGAGATGGCTCTTGGCCTGAAGCACCCCGTCATCGGCATGCACTTCTTCAACCCTGTGCCCAACATGAAGCTGGTGGAGGTCATCCGGGGCGCCAATACCACCCAGGAGACCTTCGACGTAATCTGGAACCTGTCCAAGGAGATCGGCAAGGAGCCCGTCGAGGTGGCCGAGGCCCCCGGCTTTGTGGTCAACAAGATCCTGATTCCCATGATCAACGAGGCCGCCGACCTGCTGTACACCGGCGTGGCCTCCGCCGAGGGCATCGACACCGCCATGAAGCTGGGCGCCAACCATCCCATGGGCCCCCTGGCTCTGGGCGACCTGGTGGGCCTGGACGTCTGCCTGGCCATTATGGACACCCTGTACAACGAGACCGGCGACTCCAAGTACCGCGCCTCCCTGCTGCTGCGGAAGATGGTCCGGGGCGGCCTGCTGGGCCGCAAGACCGGCAAGGGCTTCTACGACTACAGCAAGTAAGCCGAATATGGATTCCCGCCCCTTCCGGGGCGGGAATTTTTTCACTATTCCGTCCATTCCATGGCAAACTCCACAAAGTAACTCTGCGTCTCACCCTCCTGGGCAAAGAGGACGCGCTCACCAAAGAAGCTGTATCCGGAAAAGCGCATCGCGCTGTCCACCTGAACGCCCTTCAGGCTGGCGTGGTAGTTGCCCTCCCCCTCCGTCAACGCTTCATAGAGGGCTCTGACCCCCTGATCGCCCAGCCTCCCCCAGAGGAAGGAGCGCATGGCCACGTAAATTTCGTCGTAAGGGATGCCCACACTGTAGGTTTTCTCCCCCTCCAGCGGGCCGCCGCCCTCATATGTCCGGGTAAAGACCACCTTGCGCAGTCTATCCCCCTCCTGGTCGAAGATAAAGTACCCTTCCGGCACGGGAGGCTCCCCCCACATATAGATGACCACCCCTTGGGAGGGCTCCTCCTCAAAGGTTCCCGCCAGAGTGAGGCGGCGGGGTACGTGTTCCTCCCCGTAGGCAAAGGCCATGCACTGGTTGTAGTTGTCCACAAACTCCTCCGCCGTCAGGCTTGCCCCCCGGTGGGGCGGACGGGCGGCCAGATAGCTGCCCCCCGCCATCAGCCCCAGGCACAGGGCCCACGCCGCCAGATAGCCCGCCACCCGGAGGTAATTCCAGCGGTTGTTCCAAAAGGCCCGCTCTTTGGTGCTGCCGTCCAGGTAAAGCTGGTCCGCCTCCCAGAACAGGGTTTTTTCGTGGTACACCTGCCAGCAGGCCCAGACCAGCATCCCGATCCCGGCGATGGAAAGCAGCGGGATGCGGCTGCCGATCAGCGTTTGGGCAAAGCCATAAAACAGCACCACGTAGACCGTCCGCTGACCCGCCTCCGCAAAATCCAGCTTGCTGCCGTCCTCCCGCAGGATTTTCAGCCCAAACAAGAGTTTGCCCGGGGTGGTCCCGGTGAGGGCGAGGGACAGGGTTTCCATCCCCAGCAGCAGTACCATGGCCCCCAGGTGCAGGAGAAACAGACTGCCCGCGTCCTCCGAAACCCGAATCAGGTTGATCCGGGCAGACAGCTGGAGGAGCACCACCAGCGCCGTGAGGCAGAGCAGGCTGTCGATCTCCCGGGCGAACAGCCGCCGCCAGGGGAAGATACACACCGGGTCCCGGTCCTGCTCCAGAACTCGCTCCTGGGCCAGACGGTTCAGATAGCGCCGGGCGTCCAGGGTGTAGAAGTCCGCGCCCTCCTGCCGCATGGCGCGGCACAGCTCCAGCGCCTGGTCCAGCGCCCGGCGCTCCGCCTCCAGGCCGCTCTCCCGCTCCGCCAGCGCCCGGTCCAGGGACTGCTCCCCCTTCTGCAGCGCGTGGATCTCCTCCAGAGAGAAGCCCAGCTGGCGCAGCAGCTTCACCCTTAATAAAATGTCTACATTTTCGTCGGAGTAGTTCCGGTAGCCGTTCTCCCCCCGGGCAGCGGAGAAAAAGCCCTGGTCCTCGTAGTAGCGGATGTTGGCCCGAGCCAATCCGGTCTGAAGCTCCACGTCCTTGATGGTCATCAAAATCAGCCTCCCATCCTTTGATTCAGGACCAGTATATACCATCAAGCGGCTTTACAGTCAATACCTGTGTCAAAAATAACCAAAGATATTTTGCACTTTTTGGCCCGATTCCCCCTCCCACAGGGCCTGGCTATGCAGGTTCCCCAATGGTTTAGAAGAATATGGATCAGATTTTATCTTTTGTACAAAATCAACCTCAAAAAACTGTCTAAATTGCCAGGGCTGTCCTACTTGCTTTCGATCCGAAAACCCGATATAATTTCAATGGTTAGACACTACATATGCCAAACCTGATAAGCGCCGCAACGGCGGGATGGACCCGTGTTGCTCTTTTTTCGCTTCAACTTTGTTAAAATTCTAACAAAGATGAGGGGCAGGTTTGGCGTGCTGTCATGTATCGTTTTGCACCCCTGCTCCCGGTCGAGAGAGGAGCGGGAGCAGAGGGGGCGCTCACGATAGTGCCAAGAATTTAAACTAGGAGGACTGCAAAATGGATTTTCACCTGTCTAAAGAGCAAGAGATGGTCCGCAAAATGTACCGCGAGTTCGCCGAGACCGAGGTCAAGCCTTTGGCCGAGGAGATCGACGAGGAGGAGCGCTTCCCCATGGAGACCGTGGAGAAGATGGCCAAGCTGGGCATGATGGGCATCTACTTCCCCAAGGAGTACGGCGGCGCCGGCGGCGACGTGCTGTCCTACGCCATGTGCGTGGAGGAGCTGGCCAAGGTGTGCGGCACCACCGCCGTCATCGTCTCCGCCCACACCTCCCTGTGCTGCGCCCCCATCTTTGAGCACGGCACCGAGGAGCAGAAGAAGAAGTACCTGCCCGACCTGTGCTCCGGCAAGAAGATCGGCGCCTTTGGCCTGACCGAGCCCGGCGCCGGCACCGACGCCTCCGGCCAGCAGACCACCGCCGTGCTGGAGGGCGACCACTATGTCCTCAACGGCACCAAGTGCTTCATCACCAACGGCAACGTGGCCGACACCTTCGTGGTCTTCGCCATGACCGACAAGTCCAAGGGCAACCGGGGCATCTCCGCCTTCATCGTGGAAAAATCCTTCCCCGGCTTCTCCACCGGCAAGCACGAGAAGAAGATGGGCATCCGCGGCTCCTCCACCTGCGACCTGATCTTTGAGGACTGCATCGTCCCCAAGGAGAATCTGCTGGGCAAAGAGGGCGGCGGCTTCAAGATCGCCATGCAGACCCTGGACGGCGGCCGCATCGGCATCGCCTCCCAGGCCCTGGGCCTGGCGGAGGGCGCCATTCAGGAGGCCGTCAAGTACACCCAGGAGCGCGTGCAGTTCAAGATGCGCCTGAGCCAGATGCAGAACACCCAGTTCCAGCTGGCCGACATGGAGTGCCGCACCCAGGCCGCCCAGCACCTGGTCTACGCCGCCGCCATGAAGAAGCAGGAGCACGGCGACTACAGCAAGGAGGCCTCCATGGCCAAGCTGTTCGCCGCTGAGACCGCCTCCGACGTGACCCGCCGCGCCGTTCAGCTGTTCGGCGGCTACGGCTACACCCGTGAGTACCCCGTGGAGCGCATGATGCGCGACGCCAAGATCACCGAGATCTACGAGGGCACTTCCGAGGTCCAGCGCATGGTCATCGCCAAGTATATGGGCGTAAAGTAAGATAGGAGGCAGATTGAAATGAAAATCATTGTTTGTGTCAAGCAGGTCCCCGATACCTCCGGTAAGGTGGCCGTCAACCCTGACGGCACCCTGAACCGCGCCTCCATGGCCGCCATCACCAACCCCGACGACCTGAACGCCGTTGAGGCCGCTCTGGTGCTGAAGGAGCAGACCGGCGCCGAGGTCATCGTCGTCTCCATGGGCCCCCCGCCCGCCGAGGGTATGCTCCGCGAGGTCATGGCCCGGGGCGTGGACCGCGCCGTGCTGGTGTCCGCCCGTGAGTTCGGCGGCTCCGATACCTACGCCACCTCCCAGATCCTGGCCGCCGCCATCAACAAGATCGGCGTGGACAAGGACGACGTTGTCATGTGCGGCCGTCAGGCCATCGACGGCGACACCGCCCAGGTGGGTCCCCAGATCGCTGAGAAGCTGGGCCTGCCCCAGGTCTCCTACGCCGCCGAGATCACCAAGGAGGGCGACACCATCACCGTCAAGCGGATGCTGGAGGACGGCTACATGACCATCAAGGTCAAGACCCCCTGCCTGATCACCTGCATCAAGGAGCTGAACACTCCCCGTTACATGAGCGTGAGCGGCATCTTCGAGTGCTACGACAAGCCCTACGAGATCTTTGACTACAACACCCTGAAGGACGATCCCCTGATCGATCCGGCCACCATCGGTCTGAGCGGCTCCCCCACCAACATCCTGACCTCCTTTACTCCCCCCCAGAAGGGCGCTGGCATGATGCTGGAGGGCGCCGACAAGGCCACCTGCGAGAAGCTGGCCGGCATCCTGGCCGCCAAGCACATGATCTGAGAAGGGAGAGTATAAATTATGTCTAATTTTGATAGCTCCGCCATCCAGGAATTCAAGGGTGGCGTCTGGGTATTCTGTGAGCAGCGTCAGGGCAGCATGATGCCCACCTCTTACGAGCTGATCTCCGAGGGCCGCAAGCTGGCCGACGAGCTGGGCACCAAGCTGTACGGCATCCTTCTGGGCGAGGGCATCGAGGGCATTGCCAAGGAGCTGGGCGGCTACGGCGCCGACGGCGTGTACGTCTGCGACCACCCCCTGCTGAAGAACTACACCACCGACGGCTACACCAAGGTCATCTGCGACGTGATCGAGGAGTACAAGCCCGAGATCATGCTCATCGGCGCGACCAACATCGGCCGCGACCTGGGTCCCCGCTGCGCCGCACGCCTGCACACCGGCCTGTGTGCTGACTGCACCCACCTGGATGTGGACATGGGCATCTACAAGGACTTCCTGAAGGCCAACTCCACCCTGGCTCCCGAGCGCATCGACGCCACCAGCCACGCCGTGGTGCTGGGCCAGAAGCATGACGTCTCCCGGGACCTGAAGATGACCCGTCCCGCCTTCGGCGGCCATCTGATGGCTTCCATCATCTGCCCCCGGTTCCGTCCCGCCATGGCCACCGTCCGTCCCGGCGTCATGAAGAAGGCCGCCTTTGATCAGGCCAAGGCCGATGCCTGCGAGATCATCAAGCCCAGCTTCGAGCTGACCGAGGCCGACATGCAGACTGAGGTCGTCGAGGTGGTCAAGGCCGCCAAGAAGCTGGTGGACCTGATCGGCGCCGACGTGGTCGTCTCCGTGGGCCGCGGCATCTCCAAGGACGTGGAGGGCGGCATCAAGCTGGCTGAGGAGCTGGCTGAGGTCCTCGGCGGCGTGGTGGGCGGCTCCCGTGCCACCATCGACTCCGGCTGGCTGTCCGCCGACCATCAGGTGGGTCAGACTGGCAAGACCGTCCACCCCAAGATCTATGTCGCGCTGGGCATCTCCGGCGCCATCCAGCACAAGGCCGGTATGCAGGACTCCGAGTGCATCATCGCTGTCAACAAGAACGACACCGCCCCCATCTTCGAGATCGCTGACTACGGCATCTGCGGCGACCTGTTCAAGGTCACCCCGCTGCTCATCGAGGCCATCAAGGCCGCGAAGGCTGCCAAGTAAGGTTTTTTCACAAGGCAAGAGCGCCTGTCCCATTTGGGACAGGCGCTCTTTTTTCACCTCCGCTCCCCCTGGGCCATACAATGGAAGTAGAAACCCACCGCCCTGCGGCTGGCGGTCCTGGAGGTACATCTATGAAACACGAACTGAACATTTGGGTGGTGGGCGGTGACCTGCGTCAGGAAAAGCTGGCCCAGCTGCTGGCTGAGGACGGCCACACAGTCCACACCTACGCCCTGGGGGAGCCCCAGGAGGCGGTCCCCAGCCTCACAGCCGAGCCCACCCTGCGCGGGGCGGACAAGGCGGACTGCGTCATCCTTCCCCTCACCGTCTCCACCGGGAGCGGACTGCTCAACGCCCCCCTCGCCCAGCCAGACTACCCGCTCGCCCCCATCCTCGACCAGCTCTCCCCCCGCCAGTTCCTCTGCGGCGGCCGGATCGACCCGGAGACCCAGGAGCTGGCCCGGGAACGGGGCCTCACCATCCACGACTACTTCGCCCGGGAGGAGCTGGCTGTGGCAAACGCTGTCCCCACAGCAGAGGGGGCCGTTCAGCTGGCTATGGAGCATCTGCCCATCACCATCCACGGCTCCAAGGTGCTGGTCATCGGCTTTGGCCGGGTGGGACGGCTCACCGCCCAGCGTTTTCAGGCCCTGGGCGCCCGGGTGAGCGTGGCCGCCCGGAAATACGACCAGCTGGCCTGGGCCCAGGCCATGGGCTTTGGAGCCGAGCACCTCGCCCAGCTCCAGGGGTGGCTGTGCGGCTACGACCTGATTGTCAACACGGTCCCCGCCCAGGTCCTGGGCCGGGAGGAGCTGGAAGACCTGAAGCCCGACTGCCTGATCCTGGATCTGGCCTCCAAGCCCGGCGGGGTGGATCTGGCCGCCGCCGGCAGCCTGGGACTCACCGTCATCTGGGCTCTGGCCCTGCCGGGGAAGACCGCGCCGGTCACCGCCGGGGCCGCCATCCGGAGCACCATCTACAACATGCTGCGGGAAATTGGATGCTAACGGCGCAGCCGGGCCTCAACCGGCGGATGCGTCAAAAAACGAAAGGAAGATCATCATTGGAAGACAAAACCATCGGATTTGCGGTATGCGGGTCCTTTTGCACTCACGCCAAAGCGATGGAGGCGCTGGAGCAGGTCAAGGCCCGGTTTCAGCGGGTGGTGCCCATCGTCTCTGAGACGGCGGCGGACACCGACACCCGCTTTGGCACAACCCACGACCTGATGCGGGAGATGGAGCGCATCTGCGACCACCGGGTCATCCGCACCGTGAAGGGGGCGGAGCCCATCGGTCCCCAGAAGCTGCTGGATCTGCTGATCATCGCCCCCTGCACGGGCAACACCCTGGGCAAGCTGGCGGCAGGGGTGACCGACACCAGCGTCACCATGGCGGCCAAGGCCCACCTGCGCAACTGCCGCCCCCTGCTCATCGCCCCCTCCACCAACGACGGCCTGTCCGCCTCGGCAGCCAGCATCGGCGCGCTGCTGCCCCGGAAGTACATCTACTTCGTCCCCTTCGGGCAGGACGACTTTGAGAAAAAGCCCACCTCCCTGGTGGCCGACTTCTCCCAGGTGGCCGACGCCGCCCAGGCGGCCCTGGAGGGCTGTCAGCTCCAGCCTCTGCTGCTGCGGGCATGAGCATTCCATGCAAAAAGCAGGCCATCTATGGGATGGCCTGCTTTTCCTAACCTTGTATATTCTTTTTATGAAGCGCGTTAAGAGAAAGCTCTCCAGCCAATTTGAACAAAGCATCTGCGGCAACCTGTTCTACAGAAAGACCTCCTGCATTCTTGCCTACACTCTGATAAAACTGATACACCGCGTCATCCAAACTGATGGTAATTTTTTTCATCTCGATCACCTCAATGCAGCAGTATATCATATTTTTGTGTATTACGCAAGTGCGTATACGCAAATGCGATAATTTGAATACTATATCCTTGAGGTGGTCAATTTGTCTGTCAAGGATGCAGTTGCGGCCCGTTTCATGGATTTGTGCAAAATGCGTAGCATCAAAGCAAACGAGCTCGCCACATTATCCGGTGTCACACCGTCAACGGTCTATAGTATGCTGGACAGCAGACGGAGAGATGTGTCTATTGTTACCATCAAAAAGCTCTGTGACGGTCTGGACATCACCCTGGGAGAGTTCTTTTCCACCCCGGCTTTTGACAGCCTAGAGCAGGAAATTCAATAGGACCTTTTGGAAGAAAACCGCCCCGCCTGTCTGTGCGACAAGCGGAGCGTTTTTTCTGTTACTTCCCGCAAAAATCCTTCGCGACCTCGACGATGTGCTCTGCGGACAGCCCGAACTGCTTGAGCAGGGCGGCGGCGGGTCCGGAGTGGCCGAACTCGTCGTTGACGCCGATGCGGCGCACGGGGGTGGGGCACTTCTCGGCCAGCAGGGCGCAAACCGCCTCGCCCAAACCGCCGATGACCGAGTGCTCCTCGCAGGTGATCACCTTGCCGCACTCCTGAGCGGCCTTCAGCACCAGCTCCTCGTCCAGGGGCTTGATGGTACACAGGTTAATCACCCGGGCGGAGATGCCAGCCTCAGCCAGGGTCTTGCCCGCTTCGATTGCCTCGCTGACCATCAGGCCGTTGGCGATGATGGCCACGTCGCTGCCCTCCTGGAGGACCTCGCCCTTGCCGATTTCAAACTGAAAGTTGGCCTCGTCGTGGAACACGGGCACGGCCAGACGGCCAAAGCGCAGGTAGACGGGGCCTTTATACTCATAGGCGGCTTTCACTGCGGCCCGGGCCTCCACGTCGTCAGCGGGGGACATGACCACCATGCCGGGGATGGAGCGCATCAGGGCAAAATCCTCGCAGCACTGGTGGGAGGCTCCGTCCTCGCCCACGGAGATGCCGCCGTGGGTGGCCCCGATCTTCACATTGAGATGGGGGTAGCCGATGGAGTTGCGCACCTGCTCAAAGGCCCGCCCGGCGGCAAACATGGCAAAGCTGGAGGCGAAGGGCACCATCCCCATGGCGGCGGCTCCGGCGGCCACGGCGATCATGTTGCCCTCGGCGATGCCGCAGTTGAAGTGCCGCTCGGGGAAGGCTTTTTTGAAGGTACCCGTCTTGGTGGCTCCCGCCAGATCGGCGTCGAAGACGATCAGGTCGTCGTGCTCCTTGCCCAGCTCAGTCAGAGCCGCGCCGTAGCTGTCCCGGGTCGCGATCTTTTTCAGTTCCATCTTACATCGCCTCCACTTCCGCCAGCTGAGCCTTCAGCTCAGCCATGGCCTTCTCATATTCCTCGTCGTTGGGGGCCTTGCCGTGCCAGCCGGCCTGGTTCTCCATATAGCTGACGCCCTTGCCCTTGGTGGTCTTCATCACGATGGCGGTGGGAGCGCCCTTCGTCTCCCGAGCCTGGGCGAAGGCGGACTCGATCTGGTCGAAGTCGTGGCCGTCGATCTCCACCACATTCCAGCCGAAGGCTTTCAGCTTTTCAGGGATGGGATAGGGGCTCATGACCTTGTCGATGGGGCCGTCGATTTGCAGTCCGTTGTTGTCGATGACGGCGCACAGGTTGTCCAGCCCATAGTGGTGGGCCAGCATGAAGGCCTCCCACACCTGACCCTCCTGGATCTCGCCGTCGCCCAGCAGGGCGTAGATCCGGCAGGTTTTTCCCTGGTGCTTGGCGGCCAGCGCCATACCGGCGGCCACAGAGATGCCCTGGCCCAGGGAGCCGGTGGACATGTCCACGCCGGGGACGGTGTTCATGTTGGGGTGGCCCTGGAGGTAGCTGTCGATGTGGCGCAGGGTGGGCAGATCGTCCACGGGGAAGAAGCCCCGCTCCGCCAGAGCGGCGTACAGCCCCGGCGCGGTGTGGCCCTTGGACAGAACGAAGCGGTCCCGGTCCTCCTTTTTGGGGGCCTTGGGGTCGACATTCATCTCCTTGAAGTAGAGGTAGGTAAACACGTCGGCGGCGGACAGGCTGCCGCCGGGATGTCCGGCCTTGGCCCCATGGGTCCCCTCGATGACGCCCATGCGCACCTTGCAGGCCGTGGCCATCAGCTGCTTTTTCTCACTGGCTGTCATAATGCTCTCCTTCTATCAGAAAAATTTCTTGGTTTTGCTGCCTTTCATTATAAAACAGCCGCCTGGAAAATACAAGGGGAAGCAGGTTCAAAATGGTTGGCATTTGGTTGGATAAATAGCGGAAGCGGGCCGGTTTCCCGGCCCGCTGTGTATAAGGCTGTGTTCAATCGTTTCCCGTCACCGCGTAAATACCCACGGTCACCTCCGCGTCCGGGTCGGTGTTTTCGTTGACATTCACGCTCGTAAAAACCTCGCTAAACGCGCCGCCCTCGAATATCTGGGCGCCCAAGCTGTCATCCTGGTCCTCGCTGGTGGTGGTCACGCCGCCGAACCAGTTGTAGGTGCCGTCCTCCTCCAGCTTGCCCACGTCTGCCGTCATCGTCCAATTGTCGATGGTCCCGTCCACGGTCACGCTGATCTTGCTGCCCTCGGCCGCGTCCTCATAGACATAGTGTTGGTCCTGGGCCAGCGCGTCGGTGATATCGGCCACATCTTTGCCGTTCACCATCAGGACAGCCCGGCCGTCCCGGTTCTCCAGCCGTGCTTCGGGGACGGAAATCACAGACACCTTTTCCCCTTCCTCCGTGGTCAAATCCATCCGGTACTGGTCCACCTGAACGGCGTTCCGAAGGGTGAGCCAAAACTCCTGGGCGGCTTCCGGGTTAGCGGCGGACACCCCCATCACCATCATAGCCACAGCGGCGGCAGCAATCAGGGCGGTGCGCAGGGGACGGAAATGCTTCTTATTGGTCTTCTCAGTCATGGCGATAATCTCCTCAATTTTATCCTCGGGAGCGCTCAGCTCCCGGCACGCTTCACGGTACAGTTTTGGGTCGAACATAGACAGATTCCTCCCTTTCTTCCTCCTGGGACAGCTCCTTCCGGAGCCTGGCCCTCGCCCGGAGCAGCCAGGTCTGGACGGTGGACACGTTGGCCCGCATGGCGGCGGCGGTCTCGGCCACGCTCAGCCCCTCGTAGTAGTACAGGTAGACGGCCAGACGGTATTTGGGCTCCAGCGCCATCACCGCCTCCAGCACCTCGGCCTTGGCCGGGTCCTCCAGGACGGCGGTCTCCTGCCACTCCTCCATGGGGACCGAGGTCCGCCGCCAGAACGAACGCAGCAACCTGCGGCTCTCGTTCACCGCCACCCGCAAAATCCAGTGCTTCACATGCTCCTCGCTCTCAAAGTCCTTTTTGCACTCGTACAGCCGTAAAAGCACCGTCTGCATCACATCCTCGGCGTCCTGGGGATTGTCCAACGCATGATACGCCACCCGGTAGATGGTGTCCCCATAGGTCCGCGCCGCCTGGGCAAACGCCTCGTCGGTCACTGCCGCTCACCTCCTTGGAAATCTGTTCTGGAAAGGCCTTTCATAAAGTAATATCCATGAGCGTGGGATAAAATCTCAGAGGACTGAAAAATTTTTCAGGATTGCGCCAAAAGCCCCCTTTGCATTACAAAAGGACACTTACAAAAACCGCAGAACTGCGGCACTTTTAAGATTGATTAAACAGGGAGGCCGACCCCGGCCCCCTGTTTTTTCATGTTCCCGATAGGCCGCACCACTTCCCGCAAGGAAATGCGAGAGCGTCAGCGGATCGCATCAGAGCGACGGCAATTCCCACGGGTGCCAGCCTCCCCCATACCGCCAGCCTATCGGCGGGGAATTGCCATGGAGCGGAACCAACCTTTGACCCCGCCTTGCTCCCAGCCGCCGACAACCGCCCAGCCGCCAGCCGTGGCGGGCCACCCAGCCGCCGTCACCCCAGCAACGCCACGTTCAATACAAAATCTTGTCTTTTAGCGACATACATAACACGCCTTTCCGCCACAATTCTCCGTGGCAGATAACATATGACAACATTATGAAATGCAATATATGCCTTAATAAAGAAAGTGACACCGTTTCCAGTGTCACGACCTTATGCAATATACTAAAGTCTACCGTACCCCAGGCTCCTTCTTATAAATCGATATTATATAGTCAGGCCCCTGTGTCCATAGACCTGTCTCTGTATCACACAGCAAAGCGTATGTTCTTGACTGCACGAACTTGCCTAACACTATATCACATGCTGTATTATAATCTTCCGATAAAATCGTGACCACCATAGAAACTAAGTTACTTATGCAATATTGCTTTCCGGCCTTATCTACAGCCATATTTTCTCACTCCTCATAAATTTAATTCTACTCAAGGAGACTACACTCTTAAACACTAACTCCCGCCTACTATACCGTCCAAATGCTTAACTATATAATCTACCCCCATCAGGTGTAGATACTCATAATGCTCCCGTATATAGCTAAAAAGACTGTACGCCTGAAATACCTGTGCCGCACTAACATTATCGAGTTTATGCTTCTCCATATATGCCATGAAACAACTGTTTTGCAAGAATATAATATCATCACTCAACGAACTCACCTCGACAAACATTATGATAAGTAGCTAACAACCTAAACTGCAATTCTAACACAGAACTCTCTATACACTTCTCAAGAATAGTGCTAAACACTACCATGCATATACCAAGAATAGGCGACCCCAGCACTCCGTACTGAGGTCGCCACAAATGCTAACAGTAACATGAATTAATTAAGGCTGTCGATTAACTGCTGAATTTCCTCCTCGGTGAGTGGCTCACCAAAGCCCTTACCACTCTCCTGCTCCTTGCGATACTCATCTGGATAAAAATACTGCTTAATTCTTTCATTTATATAAACCGACATATCAGGGCCTTTTCCACCCCACTGCGTACCAGCAATACTTGTCACATCAACTTCCTTATAATACACCCCATCCAGAGTAACTGCATTATACGCATGATTACGCTCAAGTACCGGAATAAACTCGCAGTAGATACCCTCATAATCCAACAGTCTCTTGTACGCCTTAGACAAGCCTTCGCATACACCATGACCAATAACTAACGGGCCATACTCGTTATGAGCCATCCACGCTTCCATATCATAGTTAGTCTCGTCACCATACTGGCAATTAGAAGTGAACCACATATAATATGCAATGGCCTTCTCCTTCTCAGTCATACTGGAAGTAACCTTGCCAGAAGCCCACATTTCATCATGAATGGCTTTGACCTTCGCCACAACAGCCTTCTCATACTCATTAGGCAAAGTCTGATTTTCAATGACGGTCGGAGGAACTACCCCATAGCCACTGGACTTGGCCAAACGAACCAGCGATACAGCACAATCCGCTCTTGTGGCCTGCTTGTGAGGATTAACATTACCAGCGGCATCTACAGGAAGAAGATTGTACCCCGCAACTTCCCACATACTAAATGTCGCCCATGTGGAAACTGTCGCCATATCATTGTATACCACAGAATCAGCCGCCGGAGACAAGCCCAGCTTATTGATACAGTTACTCACCATAACGCCCATCTGCTCAACCGTGATGTTGTTGGTGGGAGCGAACTGCGTGGAACTGATGCCGTTCACAATTCCAGTAGACCTTGCCCACTCCACGTAGGGGCCGTACCAACTCGTGATGTTCACATCCTCGAACTGAGTGGTCTTAAACTGACTTACATCAGCGTTGACCATTCTGCCTAAGATGGTGACAAACTGCCCACGAGTCACCAGCGCGTCAGGGGCGAATGTCGTCTCGCTCGTCCCGCTGATATAGCCGTTGTGCAATGCGTAGGCCAACTCGTCCCTGTACCACGCATCCGCCGGAACATCAGTGAACTTGTCCACCGAAGCACCCTCCGCCGCAAACGCACTCGGCACCAACGACAGACACATCACCATTGCGACCATCAACGATATTAACTTTTTCATGCTGTCCTCTCCTTTTATAAAGGTTTTGTCTCAACGGTCCGGCCCTTGGGGGGTAGGGTTCTCCCATCCCCCTCGGGCTTTGCTCGGGGCCGCCGAGACAACAAAAGCGGCGCAGGGAGAATAATCCCTACACCGCCGAAAGCTAAACACACATTCCCATTTTTCACGCTTGATAAACCTATGGATATTTGATAAAATGGGGACGGCGCAGAAATCTGCTGTGTGGGAGGTTAGGTCTCCTGCATAGGGGCGTGGGGAGGTGGTGCTCTCCACGTCCTGCCTTATTGCTTCTGCTGTCTCTTAATCCTTATATTACACTAAACCGCTTGATTGTGCAAGCGGTTTTTTTTATTTCTGCTCGCCTGTGCTATGTCCGTTGTCCTGTGGACTGTTAGCGTGTTAGCTGTCTTGCACCTTGTATGCCTCTGCGATTTTCAATTTTGGGAAATGATTTTCGAAACATGGATATCGCTGTACTCTCTGCGTCGGCCAGAAGTGTTTGTTTACACAGCAATCTCAAAATACTCCCAAATATGCGAATTGGCCTTGTTTTTGGGGCTGTCTGTCTCTGAACCCCTGAAACTGTCTGTAACGCAGAAGTTAGCCGCCTTTTGGGACAGAGTAGCTAGTCTGCGTCTTAACGTCTTTCAACTATATCATCTGCGATTATCCGTTTTGTCAGAATGATTTCTGGAACATTGATATCGCAGTACTCTTTGCGTCCGTGGGGATAGTGTTTGCTTATGCTGTAATGAGCGAAACTTAAAAGTGCACTTTTAAAAAAGTCGTCGCTGTCAATCAGTTGTTCGAATACATCCACCATAATGGGCATGACAAGTAAATATCATCTTTTCTTCGTTATTTTGCCGAAATTAGATTTTAAAAAAAGAAAGAGAGCACCAAACCCCTCTGAAAAATTACCAAAATCAACACTGTTCAACGTGTGAAAAAGATGAACAAAAGATGAACAGAAATCATATGAGCAATTTTCAGCGTCAGCTTAAATTTTAGATGCTGACTTATGCAGTACCCTAGAGCAGTTGAAAGAATGTTAAAAAGTTATGAATTACTTATAATTTTGCGTAAAAACGGCAATTTGACATTAAAAAATGTTCATAGTAATATAAAGACAACAAGGGCCCTTGTTTAAATATAGTACCTATTCACTTTTGCCATCCGCCTGGGGACGCCCAGGTGGAGAGCCCACCATTAAGAGGAAGTGAAACTATGACAACATTAAAAAGCACAAAATTTGCCCGACCTCTGGTGGAGCTTCTTGTGGGCTCAACCGTATTGAAGGACGTAGAAAAGAAGTACCAATTCGAGGACGGCAAACGCACAGACAAGATAGACGGATATGATTATACCGTCGTGGACATGGCTACCTTGGACGAGTATACTGTTCGGGTTTCCGGTCCTGGTCCGATAGTCGACCCTAAGGACCTGGAAAAGATGAGTCCAAGACCCGAAGTGCAGTTTAGTGACGACGCTCTGGTGAAGCCAGTAAAAATTGAGTACGGGAAGGTTATGGCAACCATTACCGCAAGCAGTATTTCGTTCGTCAGCAAGAGCAAGTAATTTGAACACAGCCGGGGCCTTACGGCCCCGGCGATAGAAAGCGAGGTTATTATGACATCAGATGAACGTACATTGATTTTTTCGCTCATATTCAGCATTTTACTTATCCTTGTCGGGGCGTTGAGGTATTCAAAGAAGAACAATACCACGCTTAAGGATACGCTGATTATGATATGGCGAGAGTGTTTTGTAGACGGCTTCAAAGAACTTCGGAAAAACTTCATCCCTGTTACGAAGACAATTTTAGGCAAAATTTGGGAGTATGCCAAGAAAAAGGCCCCCAAAACCATTGAAAAAATCGTTAAGTTTTTCCATCCAGACCCGGAGCCGGTAAAGCACACCTTTACCGATGAATTATACTGCGCTCTGCAAACTATCGCCAACAACTACACATACAAGTATCTCGTTCCCGTGATACGGTTCTTTTATATCCCTATACCATCTTATATCTGGGTCTCCCTCTATTATAATAAGGGTACTATCACAGACGACGTTATTGCTGAGATTGTATGGGCCATGAGGGGGGCATTTCAGAGCTACATGGACGCTTATGGTCTTAACTTTCAATTCCAAGCCTTTCCATATGTCGAGAGAAACCGCATTGTAATACGTCTGTACTATTGCGAGTTTGATGCGGAGTATTCCGCCTATCAAAGCACATGCGACAAGATTATGCGAGCGAGGTCCACTACTAGACCCTTAAATGAGGCCGATACATATGACCGAGACTTTTGAGACCTTGCCAACCATCCCGCTGTTTCTGGACGCAAGGTCAGTGCGTTCCGGCTCCCCATCCTACATAGGGTGGGAAGCCGGGAGCAGCACCCAGCACCACTTCCTAATTTCTGGAAATAGCGGGTCCGGGAAGTCCACCCATCTTATGCTTTGCCTTGCTAAAGTGCAAAAGTATATGCCTCGCTCCACCCGGCTGTATCTCATGGATTTTAAGGGGTCAGATGACTTCCGATATTTGCGGGGCATACCAAACGCCCGGTATTATGCACATGACAAGTGCGCTGACGGCCTCCGGGCATTTAGCGAGGAAATCGAAAGCCGCTTGCAGGATAACCCGGACAGGTCCCCCCTGTTCGCCGTCTTTGACGAGTACAGTAGTTTTATATCATACACCACCATAGCGGATAAGAAATTAGCTTCCCAGTGCCAGATGTGGCTGATGAACGCTTTATTCATGTCCAGAGGGGTGGGGGGCTATACCTGGCTATGCACCCAACGCCCGGACCAGAGTATCATGCCCAGCGGGGGAGCCAGAGATCAGCTGGGGGGCAGGGTCTGGTGGGGCCGTTTTTCGTCGGACGATGCCCGAAAAATGACCCTTGGGGATATGTATAAGCAAATCCCGGAGGATTACAGCGGCGGGGTGGGCCACGGGATGGCCTACATAGACGGGAAGGGGCTATACGAGGTCGTGGCACCCCGTATACGGCGAATGGACTTGGTGAAAGAGGCAATCGCTGACTTGGTAACCAGGTAAACCCCAGGGCCGGGCGGCGGCGGTGGCTTTGCCACAAAGCCGCAAGCCCGGCCCGGGGCGGGGCCAGGGGCCCCGCTGGTAGTCTAGAGGGAAGTGTTACCCCTCTAGACTACATCTGTAGCCAAAAATTCCATAAAATACCAAAGCCGGCAACGAAGTTGCCCAAGAAAAAAATAGATACCCGGAAGGAGGTAAAAGGGTATGGCAGACAAGCAGAGCCGTAAATGGCAACTGACCATCAACAATCCCCAGGACAAGGGCCTTGACCACGACGCAATCAAGAAAACCCTGGAGCAGTTCAAGTCCTGCGTGTACTGGTGCTTGGCTGACGAGATAGGGCTAGATACTCACACACACCACACACACCTGTTCTTCTGCCTAAAGAGCCCCGCTAAATTTTACACGGTGAAGAAGCGATTTCCAGAAGCGCATATCGAAGCGGCCAAGGGGACCATCCAGGAGAACCGGGCCTACGTCCAGAAATCGGGCAAGTGGGCGGATGACCCCAAGGCAGATACCAGCGTCCCCGGCACATTTGAGGAAAGCGGCGAGCCACCGGAGGAACCGGGCCAGGGAGCGAGGACGGATATAGCAGAGTTGTACCGCCTGATAGCGGAGGAGGGAATGAGCAACGCCGAAGTAATGGAGCAGAACCCGGAGCTAGCCGCCCATATCGGGAAGATGGACAAGATACGTCAAGATGTTCTGGAAGCCCGCTACCGAGAGCAACGGCGGGAGCTGGAGGTAACGTACATATTTGGCCCCACGGAGACAGGCAAGACCCGTGGAGTGATGGAGCAACACGGATTTGGAAGTGTGTACCGAGTGACGGACTACAACCATCCATTCGACAGGTACGCACAAGAGCCAGTGATGTGTTTTGACGAGTTCAGAAGTAGCCTTTTAATCGGGGATATGCTGGACTACCTTGACTGCTATCCATTAGCGCTCCCGGCGAGGTACGCCAACCGACAGGCGTGTTATGAGACGGTGTATATCATCAGCAACATAGACCTGAAGGAGCAATACCCGAATATCCAAGGCATAGAGCCAGCGACATGGCGTGCATTTTTGCGGCGGATACATCGGGTGATAGAGTATCGGACAGAGGGGGAGCCCATCGACCACGGGCCAGCCTTGGACTACATTTTCCCACCGCCTCCACCAGAGCCTGAGTGGGTCAAGGAAGCGGCGGAAGCGAAACAGCTAGAGATAGAGTAAAAGGAGAAGCAGGCAGGACCAGAGGGGGCCCCTTTTAATCCCACGAGTGCCCCGCAGGGCACACCTTTTTCAAAAAAATAAAAAAAGAAGGGTGAAAGACGATGCAAGGCCAGAAAAAACCTGCAAAGGCGAAGGACAGCGGCCAAAGCATGGAAACACCACCAACGCCGCATGGGTACGCCAAAGTAGTGGTGACAGGAAAAAGTGTTGTACTGGTCCGCCATCACTACGCAAAGACGGGAGACGTTGAAGAAATCTTCAATGCGTATTTAGAGGAGAAAACGGGCGAAAAGTAAGATAATCCTTGCAATATAGGCGGTTTTGTGATACAATAATAGTATCTTAAAGGTGCTTCGGTTCTGCAAGGAAGATGGAAGGAGTGCAGAAACATGTTGCAGAACCAAGCCAAAGCCGCCATATATGCCAGGAGGAGCCCCGAGGACCGGGCGAACCGTCAGAACCAATTCCGTGGTGACGGAGTTTCAGACAGCATAGAAAGCCAACTGTTATTACTCCATCAGTACGCCGAGGGCCAGGGCTTCACCAACTGCCGGGAATACTACGACGACAATATCAGCGGGACCACGTTCGCCCGTCCGCAATTTATGGAGATGTTGGCGGACATTGAAGCGGGGAGCATTGATACCGTGATTGTCAAAGATTTATCCCGGCTGGGCCGTGACTACATCGAGAGCGGACGGTATCAGGAAATAGTTTTCCCGGAGCTGGGCACAAGATTGATAGCCGTCAATGATGGCTACGACAGCGCCACGGGAGCGGGTACAGATTGCGCAGTTTTCAAGAATGTTTTTAACGATTATTACGTTAAAGATATATCGAACAAGACCCGTTCAGCCCTAGCCGCCCGAGCCAGGGCGGGGAAGTATCTTTCCTCCGGTGTATATGGCTACGCCAAAGACCCCCACGACAAAAACAAGCTGATACCGGACCCCGAGACAGCGCCCATTGTCCGCCGTATCTTCTCCATGACCGCTAGCGGAATGAGCTTCCGGGCCATTACCCGGATACTGGCAAGCGAGGGAGTATTGACCCCGTCAGCGGTGAGACAACGTACACCCCGGACAGCAACCTCCCGGCCCACGGACTGGAACGCCGCCACGCTGACCAACATTGTCCGAAATCCGGTATACCTGGGCAAGCTGGTATATGGCAGGAGCCGCAAGGTCAGCTACAAGAGCAAGAAAGTAGTTGCCACCAGCGAGGAGCAGTACATCGTCACCGAGGGCACACACGAGGCGATCGTCAGCCAAGCCATGTGGGACCTTGCTAACGAGGTCGCCAGCCGCCACAAGAAAACCAGTACCACGGGACGGGTCAATATCTTCTCCGGGCTTCTGTACTGCGCCGACTGCGGCACGTCCATCACGCAGACCAAGGACGGCTATGTCTGCCGCCGATACCGTCAGTATGGCAAGGACAGCGAAAACGGCTGTACCAGCCACCGGATACCGTACAAGGTGCTCTATGCCTCTGTGCTGGCAAGTATCCGGGAAGTGACGGAGGAGGCAAGGCGGGACCGTGACGGCCTGATTGCCCGGCTGTCTGGTGTGGGCCAGAGGAAACAGCAAGCCGCCCTTGCCGCCGCCAGGAAGGACCAGGCCAAGACGGAAAAACGGCTTGCCGATATTGGGGAACTGATACGGAAAGCGTTTGAAAAGAATGTCCTGGGGGATATGCCCGATGATGTGTATAAGAGCCTGACAGACGGCTACACCAGGGAACGGGCCGACTTGACCGCTCACCTGGAATCTGTTACAATGCAGGTCACAGAGCTACAACGGGAGACGGACAACGCAACGCAGTTTGTAGAGCTTGCGGAGCAGTACGCCGATATAACCGAGCTGGACCAGGACCTTATACACCGCCTGATTGACCGTATCGAAATCGGGGAGAGCTACAAGGAAAACGGTGTCCGGTATCAGGTAGTAGACATTTATTTTCGATTTGTTGGTAAAATTGAAAAGTGACCTTTTGAAACATAAAGCCCCCCTTGTCAAAGGGGGGCTTTTACCTTTATCACAGAGTTACGACAGCAGAATCCGGTCATTGTCCAAATCCTCGCCCACCTTGGCCTTGAACCTCTCCAGCAGGTCGTTGACGGTCATGTTCTTCCGCTCCTCCCCCTGAACGTCCAGCACGATCCGACCGCTGTCCATCATCAGGGTGCGGTTTCCCAGCTCCAGAGCCTGGTGCATGTTGTGGGTGACCATCATGGTGGTGATCTTGTGCTCCGCCACCACCTCCCGGGTGATCTTCAGCACCTTCTCCGCCGTGCCCGGGTCCAGGGCGGCGGTGTGCTCGTCCAGCAGGAGGATCTTCGGCGGCACCATAGTGGACATAAGCAGGGTGAGCGCCTGCCGCTGTCCGCCGGACAGCAGACCCACCGGCTGCTTCATCCGGTCCTCCAGCCCCATGTCCAGCTTGGCCAGCTGGTCCCGGAAGAAGGCCCGGTCGCCCTTCCCGGTACGGCTGAAGTAGGCATGCTGGTGCTTGGCGGTGCGCAGATAGGCCAGGGCCAGGTTTTCCTCAATGGTCATGTGGGGAGCGGTGCCCTTCATGGGGTCCTGGAACAGCCGGCCCAGCTCCCGGCTGCGCCTGTACTCCGGCTTAAAGGTGATGTCCTCCCCGTCCAGCACGATGGAGCCCCGGTCCGGGACGAACACCCCGGCGATGGCGTGGAACAGGGTGGACTTGCCCGCCCCGTTGGAACCCACCACCGTAACAAAGTCCCCAGGCTCCAGGTGGAGGTTCACTCCGTCCAGCGCCCGCTTCTCATTGACAGTGCCAGGGTTGAAGGTTTTTGCGATGCTGTTCAGCTTCAGCATGGGGCGCCCTCCTTTCTTCGGAGCAGCTTCTGCCGCTGGATGGCGATCAGCTTCCGGCCCTGAGGCATGGCGATGGCAGCCGCCACAATGAGGGCGGACACCAGCTTGAAGCACTCGGTAGGCACGTTGGCCGCCAGGGCTATGGCGATGATGATGCGGTAGATACAGGAGCCTACGATGACCCCAAAGATCCGCATTCCAATGGAAAACCGGCCGAACATGGTCTCTCCAATGATGAGAGAGGCCAGGGCCACGGTCACCATACCGGTGCCCAGGTTGATGTCGCAGCTCTTGTTCACCAGTCCGGTGAGGCAGCCGGCCAGCCCGGTGAGGGAGTTGGCCACGCACAGCCCCACCGTGATGGTGAAGGCGGGGTTGATGGAGGAGGCCCGGACCATGTCGGCGTTGTCCCCGGTGGCCCGGATGGACAGGCCCAGCCGGGTGCGGAAGAACAGCCCCACCAGCACCGCCGCCGCCATCAGGATCGCAGCCAGCACAATCAGAGTGCTCCATCCCGTCCACAGCTCACTTCCGTTCAGCCCCTTGGCCAGGGAGAGGAGGGTGTCGCTGCCGAAGATAGACAAGTTGGACGACCACCCCATGACCGCCAGATTGACGGTGTACAGCCCAGTGTTGACAATGATCCCGGCCAAAATGCTCTCCACCCCCAGCTTGGTCTGAAGAAAGGCGGTCACAAAGCCGGACAGCACCCCCGCCAGCATAGCGGCGGGGAGCGCCAGGAAGGGGTGGCCCGCCAGGGTGACGGTGGCCCCCACGGCAAAGCCCAGGGTGTAGCAGCCGTCGGTGGACAGGTCTGCGATGTTCAGGATGGAAAAGCTGATGAACAGGGCCAGGGCCACCAGGGAGTAGATGGCCCCCATCTCCAGAGCTGTTCGCAGGGTGACAACGGATAACAGCATGTTTATGCCTCCTACACTTTTGTAGGGGCGGCCTGTGGCCGCCCCTGTTGGATGTTAAGAAAAGTTCTGCTGGGTCGCGGTCTCAATCACCTCAATGCCCAGGGCGGAGAAGGCGGACTTGATCTGCTCCAGGTCCATACCGATGGCCGCGCAGGTCTCGGTATTGATCACGGCGGTCTCGCCGGTCATGATCCGCACCGGGGTGGAGGCGGGGTCGGCGCCGTTGACCAGCAGGCCGGCCACCATCTGGGCGGTCTCCTGGCCCAGCTGGACATAGTCCACGCCGTAGCCGCAGAAGGCGCCGTTGAGGGCGAAGGAGTCGGCGCCGCCGTAGTGGGGAATCTTGGCGTCCTGGAGCTTCTCAAAGATGGCCAGCTCGGCGCTCTGCACGGTGTTGTCGGTGGGGGTGAAGACGGCGTCCACCTTGGCGGCGGCCAGGGCGTCTACCGCAGAGGTGATCTCGTTGGTGTTGGTGCCCGTCTTCTCCTCAAAGGCGATGCCCTTGGAGGTCAGATACTCCTTGGCCTCCTGGATAGGCTTGGTGGAGGAGCTCTCCGACTTGGAGTACAGCAGCCCCACCTTCTGGAGGTCAGGGTCGGCGGCCAGCATCAGGTCAATCACCATCTTGGTGTTCAGGGCGTCGCTGGTACCCGTGACCTTGCCGCCCGGGGCGTTCATGTCGGCCACGATTCCGTCGGTGATGGGGTCAGAGACGGCGGAGAAGATGATGGGGATCTCTGTGTCCTCCGTGGTAGCCATGGCAGTCTGGACAGCGGGAGTGGCAATGGGGACGATCACATCCACATCGTCGGCAATCATCTGAGCAGCGATGGCCTGGAGGGTGGAGCCGTCCCCCTGGCCGCAGGAGGTGTAACCGGCGTAGTCAAAGGTGACGCCCAGCTCTCCGCCCAGCCGGTCCAGCTCGGCCTGGAGGCTTTCCTCGATCTGGTTCAGGGAGGCGTGGTCCATAAACTTGATGATGCCCACCTTGTAGGTGGTATCGCTGGTGGTGGAATTATGCTGGACACTGCCGGCAGAGCCGCTGTTGGAGGGATTGGATTTGCCGGGGCTGTCGCTCCCGCCGCCGCAGGCGGCCAGGGAGAGGGTCATGGCCAGAGACAACGCCAGAGTCAGGGTCTTTTTCATCAGATTGGTCTTTTTCATTTTGAGTTCCTCCAATTTAAAATATTCGGGCGGCAGATGTGGGGCCTTGCCGTTGGCCCGGGCTTGTTGGAGTGGTCAGCCGAGGCTGCATTTTTATTTGGAGCAATAAAAAAACAGCCCCTCATCCCACATGGGACAAGAGCTGCACTCCTGCGATACCACCCAAATTGACGTTGCAAAAAACGTCCACTCGCTTCACGCGCCATCACGCGTGCCCGATGGATAACGGGTGGGTCCCCGTCGGCATCTACTTGGGTCGCCCCGTTCAAGCCGCCCTCGAAAGTCCATTCACTCAGCCGCGCCCCGTCCTGATCCCACCACCCAGGACTCTCTTAAGGTTTGCTGCACCGGTTACTACTCTTTCTCACAGGTTTGGTTGCTGTTTGATTGTGTAGTCATTATATCCGCTTCCCTCCCCTTTGTCAACCCCCAATTTTTAATTCGCTAAAGAAAATTTGGGGGGCGCACTGGCGTGCGCCCCCCGCCGCTCACAAGGCAGAGTATCCAAATTTATCCACAACCGCGTCCAGTTCCTGCTTTTCCCGGCACATGGGGCACTCGTCCGGCAGATGACTGGCATATCCGGGCAGATCGTTGGTATCGAAGAGCGAGACCACCGGAATTCCGTCGATCTCCTTCTGATGGCTGTAGATCGCGGCGATCCCAGCCACCTTTCCCTGATAATACTGGACGCACTCAATCCCCTTGCGCACCGTGCCGCCGGTGGTCACTGAGGCCAGCAGGAGCAGAACGTTCTTCCCCTCCAGCATGGGCCGGGCGTTGTCACGGAAAATGAGCTTGCCATTGGTACCCACGTTCTCCCGCAGAACGTAGATCTCTTTGCCCGCGTTGATGGACCGGAAGCCGCCCTGGGTCAGCCTCTGGGCCAGACAGGTGCCGATCACACGGGTGCCGTCCATACACAGGATCGTATCCACCAGTATATGGTTGGTCAGATTGCGCTGGACCAGCTGCTGGGCCACGGCGTCCGCGTCCCGCAGGCAGGACTGCTGGCGGGTCACGTCCACAAAGTAGTTGGTATGGCTATTTCGGGTGGCGAAATGGCCCTTGGCCACATAAAGTGACACGTCACCTACACAAACGGGTATCTTAAAAAACCTGGGTTCCATCGTCATACCTCCTTTTCCTCAATGTGACTGATCGGGTTCTCTCTAAATATACCACATTTCCAGTCCTTTGTCCAGATTTTCTTGTCAATTTTCACCAATCATTTCCGGACAAAAAAGGACGGGCTTTGGCCCGTCCTTTTGTATGCGCAAAATTACTCGTTGATGCCGATGACAACACCGGAACCGACGGTACGGCCGCCCTCACGGATGGCGAAACGCAGGCCGTTCTCGATGGCGATGGGGGTGATCAGCTCCACGTCCATATCCACGTTGTCGCCGGGCATGCACATCTCAGTGCCCTCGGGCAGAGTGATGATGCCGGTCACGTCGGTGGTCCGGAAATAGAACTGGGGACGATAGTTGTTGAAGAAGGGGGTGTGACGGCCGCCCTCGTCCTTGGACAGGACGTAAACCTGGCCCTTGAACTTGGTGTGGGGGTGGATGGAGCCGGGCTTGCACAGAACCTGGCCGCGCTCGATGTCGGTCTTGGCAATGCCGCGCAGCAGGCAGCCGGCGTTGTCACCAGCCTCGATGAAGTCCAGAGTCTTGCGGAACATCTCCATGGAGGTGACCACGGTGCTCTTCTTCTCGTCGGACAGGCCCACGATATCGACGGTCTCGCCGGCCTTCAGCTGGCCGCGCTCCACACGGCCGGTGGCCACGGTGCCGCGGCCGGAGATGGTGAACACGTCCTCAACAGGCATGAGGAAGGGCAGGGAGTCGTCGCGGGGAGGAGTGGGGATATAGCTGTCAACGGCGTCCATCAGCTCCTTGATGCAGGCGAAGTCAGCGTCGTTCACGTCGCCGCTCTCGCAGGTCAGGGCGTTCAGGGCGGAACCCTTGATGATGGGGATGTCGTCGCCGGGGAACTCGTAGTTGGACAGGGTCTCGCGGACCTCCATCTCCACCAGCTCCAGCAGGTCGGGATCGTCCATCTGGTCGCACTTGTTCAGGAAGACCACGATGGCGGGCACGCCAACCTGACGGGCCAGCAGCACGTGCTCCTTGGTCTGAGCCATAACGCCGTCGGTGGCGGCAATGACCAGGATCGCGCCATCCATCTGAGCAGCGCCGGTAATCATGTTCTTGATATAGTCGGCGTGGCCCGGGCAGTCCACGTGGGCATAGTGCCGGGCGTCGGTCTCATACTCCACGTGGGCGGTGTTGATGGTGATGCCGCGCTCGCGCTCCTCGGGAGCCTTGTCGATGCTGGAGTAGTCCTCGTACTGGGCCTGGCCCTTCAGAGCCAGATACTTGGTGATGGCGGCGGTCAGAGTGGTCTTGCCGTGGTCAACGTGACCGATGGTGCCGATGTTAACATGGGGCTTGGTACGCTCGAATTTTGCCTTAGCCATTGGAATTTTCCTCCTTATATTTCAGTTATGCGTTTCTGGGGGTCCGGGTTGCGGACGTATTGTGGATATTCTATCCTATTTTGTCCATAATTGCAACCCTATTTTTTAAGGGACGTCAGTCCTGATTGCGGCCGCGCTCGGCCACGATCTTCTCAGCGATATTTTTCGGGATCTGCACGTAGCTGTGGGGCTCCATAGAGTACTGGCCGCGGCCCTGGGTGGAGGACCGGAGGTCGGTGGCGTAGCCGAACATGTTGGCCAGCGGCACCAGACTGTCCACCTGGGTGGCGCCGGTGCGGTTCTCCTGGCCCTGGATCTGGCCGCGGCGGCTGTTCAGGTCGCCGATGACGTTGCCCAGGTAGTCGTCGGGAACGATGACATCCACCTTCATGATGGGTTCCAGCAGCACGGGACCGGCCTTGCGGCAGGCCTCCTTGAAGGCCATGGAACCGGCAATCTTAAAGGCCATTTCCGAGGAGTCCACCTCGTGGAAGGACCCATCGTACAGGGTGACCTTCACGTCCACCACGGGGTAGCCGGCCAGAACACCGGCCTGCATGGCCCCCTGGATGCCCGCGTCCACGGCGGGGATATACTCCTTGGGGATTGCGCCGCCCACGATGGCGTTTTCGAAGACATAGCCTGCCCCCGACTCGTTGGGTTCCACACGGATCTTGACGTGGCCGTACTGGCCCTTGCCGCCCGACTGGCGGGCGTACTTGGTGTCCTGCTCCACCTGCTTGGTGATGGTCTCCTTGTAGGCCACCTGGGGGGCGCCTACGTTGGCCTCCACCTTGTACTCGCGGAGCAGACGGTCCACGATAATCTCCAGATGGAGCTCGCCCATACCGGCGATGATGGTCTGGCCGGTCTCCTCGTCGGTGTAGGTCTTGAAGGTGGGGTCCTCCTCGGCCAGCTTCATCAGGGCGATGCCCATTTTCTCCTGACCGGCCTTGGTCTTGGGCTCGATGGCCACCCGGATGACGGGCTCCGGGAACTCCATGGACTCCAGGATGATGGGGTGCTTCTCATCGCAGAGGGTGTCGCCGGTGGTGGAGTTCTTCAGGCCGATGACGGCGGCGATGTCGCCGGAGTAGACGGTCTCGATGTCCTCCCGGTGGTTGGCGTGCATCTGGAGGATGCGGCCGATACGCTCCTTCTGCTTTTTGGTGCTGTTCAGCACAGAGGTGCCGGTGTTCAGCATGCCGGAGTACACCCGGACGAAGGACAGACGGCCCACATAGGGGTCGGTGGCGATCTTAAAGGCCAGGGCGGAGAAGGGGGCGTTGTCGTCGGCAGGACGCTCGTCCTCCTCGTCAGTGTCGGGGTTGACGCCCTGAATGGCGGGGATGTCCACAGGGGAGGGCATGAAGTCCACGATGGCGTCCAGCAGCTTCTGCACACCCTTGTTCTTGTAGGACGTGCCGCACACCACGGGAACCAGCAGGTTCTCAATGGTGCCCTTGCGCAGGGCCTTGCGGATCATGTCCTCAGGCACGGGCTGCTCGTCCAGCACCAGCATCATGATCTCCTCGTCGATGTCGGCGCAGGCGTCCAACAGCTTGGAGTGGTACTCCTGGGCCTGGTCCAGCATGTCGGCGGGGATCTCCTCCACCCGCATGTCCTTGCCCAAGTCGTCGTAGTAGATGTCGGCCTTCATTTCCACCAGGTCGATGATCCCCTTGAAGGTCTCCTCCGAGCCGATGGGCAGCTGGATGGGGACCGCATTGCACTTGAGCCGGTCGTGGATCATGTCCAGCACGTGGTAGAAGTCGGCGCCCATGATGTCCATCTTGTTGACGTAGATCATGCGGGGGACCTTGTAGTGGTCGGCCTGGCGCCAGACGGTCTCGGACTGGGGCTCCACGCCGCCCTTGGCGCACATAACGGTCACAGAGCCGTCCAGCACGCGCAGGGAGCGCTCCACCTCAACGGTGAAGTCCACGTGGCCCGGGGTGTCGATGATGTTGATCCGGGTCTGGGGAAACTGGGCCTTGGTGCCCTGCCAGTAGCAGGTGGTGGCAGCGGAGGTGATGGTGATGCCGCGCTCCTGCTCCTGAGCCATCCAGTCCATGGTGGCGGTACCCTCGTGGGTCTCGCCGATCTTGTAATTGACGCCGGTGTAGTAGAGGATACGCTCGGTGGTGGTCGTCTTGCCCGCGTCAATGTGGGCCATGATGCCGATGTTGCGCGTATTCTCCAGAGAAACTTTTCTAGGCATACTTGAGATTCTCCTTTGTTACCAGCGGTAGTGAGCAAACGCCTTGTTGGACTCCGCCATCTTGTGGGTGTCCTCGCGCTTCTTCACAGCGGAGCCGGTGTTGTTGGCGGCGTCTATGATCTCGCCGGCCAGCCGCTCTTTCATGGTTTTCTCGCCCCGGTTACGGGCATAGGTGGTCAGCCAGCGCAGACCCAGGGTCTGCCGGCGCTCGGGCCGGACCTCGATGGGCACCTGGTAGGTGGCGCCGCCCACGCGGCGGGCCTTGACCTCCAGGGAAGGCATGATGTTCTCAAGAGCCTGGGTGTAGACCTCCATGGGTTCCTTGCCAGTCTTGTCTTTGATGATCTCGAAGGCGCCGTAGACGACCTTCTGAGCCACGCCCTTTTTGCCATCCAGCATGATGCTGTTGGTGAGCTTGGTAACCAGGACGGAGTTGTAAAGCGGGTCGGGTAAAATTTCCCGCTTGGGTACATTTCCTCTTCTGGGCACTTTGCTTCCCTCCTTCTTAAATAATAGAAATCATAGGTACTCGTACCCCAAACGGCACACCGTTTGGACTGCGTGTAATGCCTGTCCGAGGTCTACCCATATATGGTAAACGCCCGGCAAGGCTTGTCTGCCTTGCGCAAACGCACAATGCAAATTCATCGGACCGGCGGGGATCACTTCTTGCCGGCCTTGGGACGCTTGGCGCCGTACTTGGAGCGGGCCTGCATCCGTCCGGAGACGCCCTGGGTGTCCAGAGTGCCGCGGATGATGTGGTAACGCACGCCGGGCAGGTCCTTGACACGGCCGCCGCGGATCATCACCACGGAGTGCTCCTGCAGGTTGTGGCCCACGCCGGGGATATAGGCGGTGACCTCCATCCCGTTGGTCAGCTTCACACGGGCGATCTTACGAAGGGCCGAGTTGGGCTTCTTGGGGGTGGAAGTACGCACGGCGGTGCAGACACCTCTCTTCTGGGGAGACGGCAGGTCGGTGCTCTTGTTCTTCAGGGTGTTCAGACCGTGCTGAAGAGCGGGAGAGGTGGACTTGTACGCCGCCTGAGTGCGGCCCTTGCGCACCAGCTGGTTAAAAGTAGGCATGAATGGGTTTCCTCCTTTCCTGATTTCTGCCCCTGTGGGGCGTGATATATATTTTAACAAAATAAGGAAGCCTTATTCTGCTAAAACCGAAAAAAGTGGAAATTATTTCAGCAAAACCGCCACGGCGGCCCCCACGGCGATGCCGCAGGAGGCGCCCAGCTCCTTCATGGAGGGCGCCTGGGTCACCGGAACCTGCCGGTTCACCGCCTCCTGGACCAGGGGCTGGAGCAGACGGGGGTCGGCGTCCACGGCGATATACAGCCGGGCGGCCCGGCCGTCCCGCAGAGCCCGCTTGACCTGCTTGGCTCCCACGACCTTGTTTGGACCGGATAATTCCTGCATCATTTCGGCGCTCCCTCCCTCCCCGTTCGGGGAATTTCATCGGGTAAAAGGGCATGAAGCCCCTACCGCCACGAAATGGTATTATACCATTTCGCTGTCCTTGCGTCAAGGACATTTCCGTGGAAAGTTTTCAAAAAACCTTCAAAAAAAGCGCAACCGGACGGTCCGGTTTTCGTCTATAATGGTAACCACATTAAAAAGGAGGATTTTCCATGAAACGAACCCTTGCCCTGCTCCTGGTCTGCGCCCTGGGCCTCGGCCTGCTGGCCGGGTGCTCCACTGGAACGGATGAGTCGTTGGGGCCGGGCTGCGACGGTTTCCCCGCCGCACCCCCCTCCCAGCCCTGGTCCAACGCGGAAAAGCTGTCTGTCAGCCCGAAGGGCAGCGAGGCGGTCAACGAGGCTCTTGCCTCCTTCGGCTTGAAGCTGCTGCAAAAGACCCGGGAGGCGGACAAACAGTCCCCCCTGGTCTCTCCCCTGTCTGTAGCCCTGGCCCTGTCCATGACCGCCAACGGCGCGGATGGAAACACCTTGGCTCAATTCCAGGAGGTCCTGGGCGGCGGTGTGGACCTGGAAGAGCTCAACGCCGCCTGCGCCCAGTACCTGTCCGACTACCAGGGGCTGCTTGGCTCCAGCCAGTGCCGCATCGCCAACAGCTTGTGGAAGGACCACAGCGGCGGGATTTATGAGGACTTTGTGTCCAAATGCCGGGGGTACTACAGCGCCCAGGTATATGAGGCGGAGCTGTCCGAGCCCCGCATCGTAGACGATCTGAATGGCTGGGTTTCGGATAAGACCAACAAAATGATCCCCCAGATCATCGACCAGCCCTTCCCGGAGGAGACCGCATGCCTGCTGGTGAACGCCCTCTATCTGAAAAACAGCTGGCTCAGCGAGTTCGACCCCCTGTCCACCCATACGATGGACTTCCACCACGCCGGCGGACCCGACAGCCAGGTGGAATACCTGCGGAAGTTTGACACTCAGCTGTCCTATCTTCAGGGCAAGGGGGCCCAGGGGGTGGTCCTGCCCTACGACGACGGGCGGCTGGCCTTTGTGGCAATTTTGCCCGATTTGTACCCGGACTCCCCCGATTTGGGTCAGTGGCTGAACAATCTGGAAGGAAACAGCTTATCCCAGCTGATTATCAACAGAGAGGACGCCCTGTTTGTGAGCTTTGCCATGCCGAAATTCACGGCGGAGTGGAGCGGCAGTCTCACGGACATCCTGTCGGAACTGGGCCTGGAGGACGCTTTTGATGCGGCAAGGGCCGATTTCTCCAACCTGGGGGACAGTCCGGAGGGCTACTACATCTCCCAGGTGATTCACGCCACAAAAATTGAGGTCAACGAGAAGGGCACCGAGGCCGCTGCCGCCACGGTGGTGGCAGCAGAATCTGGGGCAGCGGCGCCCCCCCAGGAGGGGATCACCCTGATTCTGGACCGGCCCTTCCTCTACGGCATTGTGGACCTGTACACCGGCGTGCCCCTGTTTTTGGGGACCTATGAATAAATTTCACCGGTATGGGCATAGTATGGGGACCAATATTTAAAGGAGGTATCCCATATGCAAGTCCATGTCAACGGCAACTGCATCGGCTGCGGCATGTGCGCCAGCGTCTGCCCCAACGAGTTCTTCATGACCGACGGCGGCACCGCCGCCGCCTTCTCCCCGGAGGTGGGCGACGACCTGGCCGGCCAGGTCCAGGCCGCGGCGGACGGATGTCCGGTGAGTGCCATCGAGGCGCGGTAATGCAGAAAAAAGCTCCCGTCAGCTCAGGCTGACGGGAGCTTTTTATGTACTTATTCGCTCTCCTTTTCCGGATCGGGCTCCAGCTGTTCCACCAGCGCCCACTCCACCCGGCGGTCGCACAGCTCCTCCACCTGGATGCGCAGGCCCAGGGCCTCGACCACCGGACGGCTGCCGTCCTCAGGGATGACGGACAGCTGGGAAAAGATCAGACCGCCCAACGTGTCATAGTCCCGCTCCTCGTCCTCCGGCAGGGAAAAGTCCATGGCCTCGGCCAGTTCCTCCAGGTCGGCAGAGCCGGACACCCGCCAGCGCCCCCCCTCCAGCGGGATAATCTCCTGCTCCTCCTGGGGGTCGAACTCGTCGTAAATATTGCCCACCAGCTCCTCCAGCAGGTCCTCCAGAGTGACCAGGCCGCTGGTACCGCCGTACTCGTCCACTACCAGGGCCATATGGGTCTTTTTGCCCTGCATGTCCCGGAAGAGCACGTCGGCGGACACCGTCTCGGGCACAAAGTAGGCCGGACGGAGCAGGTCCTTCCAGGGCAGGGGGTCGGGCTGGTGGAAGTTGAGCAGATAGTCCCGGGTGGACAGCACCCCCAGGATATCGTCCGCGTCCTCCCCGTACACCGGGAAGCGGGACAGGCCCGACTGGCGGATGGCGTCCAGGATGGCGTCCTCCTCCGCGCCGGCGGGGAGGGACACCATGTCGGTGCGGTGGACCATCACGTCCTTGGCGGTGGTGCTGTCAAACTGGAATACGTTTTCAATCAGCTCTTTCTCGTTGCTCTGGATCGCTCCGGACTCCTCGCCCTCCTCCACCATAGCCATAATGTTGTCCTCCGAAACCTGGTCCTTCCGGTGCAGGACCCGCAGGATGGGCCGCCAAAGCAGTTGGAGCAAATTCACACACAGGCTTACCAAAAAAAGTATCAGCCATAATTGGCCGTCGTCCACAGGGATAACCTCCTTCAACAGGCAGACAAGTTGAATACGCCTGCATCATAGCATAATCCTCCAGTGATTGCAAGGGGTCAGACGTCTTTTCGGGGAAAAGAGATTTTGGGGCTGGAATTTTTCCCCGTATATGGTATACTTTTTACCATCCTGAATGAGAGGAGCGGATGCGGCGATGCCTCAGCTGCCGGCCCGGGTGCGGGCCACCCTGGAAACCTGCGGAGCCTTTGCCAAGTGGCTTGTCTATGCTTGCCTCACCGGCGTCATTGTGGGATTGGTGGGGGTGGCCTTCCACCTTGGCATCGACGCCGCCTCCGAGCTGCGGGGGGAGTACCCCCAGATCATCTGGCTGCTGCCCCTGGGCGGCGCGGCCATCGTGCTGCTGTACCGCGTGTGCGGCATGGAGAAGGACCGGGGCACCAATCTGGTACTGGTGGCGGTCCGGGACGCAGAGCGGCTGAAGCTGCGCACCGCCCCGCTGATTTTTCTGTCCACCATCCTCACCCATCTGGTGGGCGGCTCCGCCGGGCGGGAGGGCGCGGCCCTTCAGCTGGGCGGGTCGCTGGCCGCCTTCACCGGAAAGCGGCTCCATCTGGACGACCAGGACGAGCGCATCATGGTCATGAGCGGCATGGCCGCCGCCTTCGCCGCCCTGTTCGGCACCCCCCTCACCGCCTCCCTCTTCGCCATGGAGGTGGTCACGGTGGGCCGGATGTACTACGCCGCTCTGGTGCCCTGCCTGCTCTCCTCCTCCACCGCGCTGCTGGTGGCCCAGACCTTCGGCCTCCACCTGGACGGGGGCTACCCGGTCCACGACGCGGTGGGGATCTCCCCCCTCCCCCTGGTCCAGGTGGCCGTGCTGGGGGTGCTGTGCGCCCTGGTGTCCATCCTCTTCTGCGTGACGATGCACACCGCCCCCAAGCTGTACGCCAAATGCCTCCCCAATCCTGTGGTTCGGGCCGCTGTGGGCGGGGCGCTGGTACTGGGCCTCACCCTGCTGGCGGGCGAACAGACCTACAACGGCGCAGGCGACCCGGTCATCCGCCGCCTGCTGGCCGGCGAGACCATCCCGGAAGCCTTCGCGCTGAAGCTGCTGTTCACCGCCCTCACCCTGGGAGCCGGGTTCCGGGGAGGCGAGATCGTCCCGGTGCTGTTCACCGGCTGCGCCTTCGGCACCTGGGTGGGACCGCTCCTGGGCCTGCCCCACGGCTTCTCCGGGGCGCTGGGCATGGCGGCGGTGTTCTGCGGGGCCACCAATTGCCCCCTCAGCTCCATCCTGCTGGCCTACGAGCTGTTCGGAGGCACCAGCCTGCCCCTGTACGCCCTGTGCTGCGGGGTATCCTACATGCTGTCCGGCTACTACGGCCTGTACAGCGAGCAGAAGATCATCTATTCCAAGTTCAAGCCCCAATGGATCGACAAAAAAGCAAAATAAAGGAGAATCATCATGATCACATTCAACCACTTCAACTTCAACGTCCTGGATCTGGACCGATCCCTGGCCTTCTACAAGGAGGCGCTGAACCTGTCCCCCGCCCGGGAGAAGGATGCCCAGGACGGCTCCTTCAAGCTGGTCTATCTGGCGGATGAGGCGGGCAGTCCCTTCCAGCTGGAGCTGACCTGGCTCCGGGACCGGACCGAGCCCTACAACCTGGGAGAGTGCGAGTTCCATCTGGCGTTCCACACCGGGGAGTATGACGCCCTGTACGCCAAGCACAAGGCCATGGGCTGCATTTGCTTTGAAAATCCTGCCATGGGCATCTACTTCATCACCGATCCCGACGGCTACTGGATCGAGATTGTCCCGGAGACAAAATAATGGCCAAGGGAGACCGCGATCTTGGCTGGCCCGGCTTTTTCCGGGTCTTTACCGTGCTGTGCGCCATCATCCAGCTCCTTGCCCAGAGCGGTCAGGGGCTGGTCCAGACCGGCTCGGGAACGTGGCAGGTCCTCTCCGTCTACGAGGGCCTGACCTGCTGGTCCATTCCCGCCCTGTTCATGCTGTGGGGCATGTCTGCCCTGGAGGGAGGAAAGCCCCAGGTCTCCGCCAGCCTGCTGGGGCTGGCCCTGCCCGCCTTTTGCCTGCTGGTGTTCTGGGGGGTGGTATACGCCGTTGTCTCCGCCCTGCTGGAGGGGGGCCTCGACTCCACCGCCGCCGGACTGTGGGCCATTCTGACGGCGGTGATAAAGGGGGACACCTATTTTCACCTGTGGGTGCTCTATCCTCTCATCGGTCTTTACCTGGTCCATCCGGTGCTCCACCGCTTCACCTCCGCGGCCAGCCGGGGAGAACTGCACTATTTTCTGGGCCTGTGCGTTCTGTTCGCCTCCATCCTGCCCCTGTGGACCGCCTTCCGGCCCAACGGCGCCATCGCACTCCTGCTGATGCGTTTCGGGGTCCATCTGGCGCTGGGCTGGGCGGGGTGCTACGTGGCCGGGTGGTATTTGCGGCACTTCGAAATCAGCCGGGCGGCGGAATTCATCCTGTACATCCTGGGCATTCTGGGTTTGGTCCTCACGCTGATTGGGGACGGACTCACCGGCGGGAGCCGGGAGCTGTGGCGTCAATACAGCGCTCCCAATGTGGCGCTCACTGCGGCGGCCTTCTGCGTCCTGTTCCGCTACGTGCTGGGCATCAGCGAGGAACGCTCCCGCCGCCGGGCGGTGAACCGCATCGGGACCTATGCCTTCGGTGCCTATCTCATCCACCAGCTCTGGTACCTGATCTTCCGCTGGTGCGGGGTGGGCCTGCTGTCCTTCCCGCCGGTATGCTCGGTGCCGGTGTTCGCGCTGGTGTTCTTCCTGCTGTCCCTCCCCTTCGCCTGGCTGATCTCCCTGATCCCCGGCATCGGCCCCCGCCTGACCTGAATGCAACCGCCAGCAAAAGCAGCAAAAAAAGGACCCGGAGCGTAACGCTCCGGGTCTGTCCGTTCTGTTACAGCGCCGTTACAGCGCCGTCTTCAGCGCCTGGGCCAGCTGGTCGGGGCAGGAGGTCGCCCTGGGGCCGCAGCGAATGCCCTCCATGCGCTGGATGGCGTCCTCCACCTTCATTCCCTTCAGCAGGGAAGAGATTCCCTTCAGGTTGCCGTCACAGCCGCCCACCACCTGGACCGACTGGATCATCCCCTCCTCCACCTCGATCCGGAACAGCCGGGAACAGGTGCCCTGAGGAGCATATTCGATGGTCATAGCGCCGCCGCCTTTCCTTCTAAAATTCACCGCCCTTCGACAAATCCCGACAGGCTTCGCTGCCGCTTTGGCGGTATAATGGGAATTATATCAGATCCTGGCGGCAAAGGCAAGGCTTACAGCACCTTCCGCCGGGACAGACGGATCCGGTCCGCGATCATGGCGATAAACTCACTGTTGGTGGGCTTGCCCTTGGCATTGGAGACCGTGTAGCCAAAGTATTTCTGAAGGGTCTCCAGATCGCCCCGGTCCCAGGCAACCTCGATGGCGTGGCGGATGGCCCGCTCCACCCGGCTGGGCGTGGTATTAAACCGCTTGGCCACCTCGGGATAGAGCACCTTGGTCACCGCGTTGATCACATCCATGTCGTTGACCGCGATGATGATCGCCTCCCGCAGGTACTGGTACCCCTTGATGTGCGCAGGGACGCCCACCTCATGAATGATTGCGGTCACCTGACTCTCCAGGCTGGCGCTGCTGTCCAGCTCCGGCTCTGCGCCTCCGGAGGCCATCACCTGCCGCAGCCGCTCGCCCACAACGGTAATCCGGCAGGGCTTGGTGACAAAGAAGTCCGCGCCCTTGGCCGCCGCCGCGTCCACCACGCTGCCCTTGATATAGCTGGACAGGATCAGCACCTTCGGCCGTTCCCGCAGCCGGGAGATCGCGTCCAGCACGTCCATACCGTCCATCCCGCCTGTGAGCACCATATCCATGACCACCGCATCAGGCTGGTCCCGCTGGATCATGCGCATCAGCTCAGATCCGTCTTCCGTTTCACCTACGATCTGAAAATCTGGTTCTTCTGACAGCGCCCGGATCAGGTTTTTTCTAAACTCTATCCCTGTATCGGCCACCACGATTCGTTTCGTGCTTTCCATTCGTTTCTTCTTCCTTTCATTAAAAATCTATGATGACCGGCAAAAGGTCCCGACTATTCACGGTTTGTTTCGACCGGCCGCTTACAATTTATCACATTATGGCACAATATGCAAGTCATTTCTTCATATTTTCCAGCACTTTTTATCAGCATATTCGACCTTTTTTACACTCAAATAAAACTTATTCTTAAAAAAGCGGGCCCCAGCCGCCCGCCCGGACCGGTATGCCCTCAAACAGGCGGCCATCGCCGCCCTCCAGCATGTACCCCCAAGGCCGGATTTCCTGCCGCAGAGGGAATCGCGGAGCATGTGAGCCCAGGCCGACGGCCTGGACTCACATGCGTTCCAGCCTTCGCTAGGACTCTCCGGTGGCCTGCCGGAGCATATTCTCCGCCAGGATCCCATAGCCTCGGGTGGGGTCGTTGACCAACACGTGGGTCACCGCCCCTACCAACCGTCCATTCTGCAGGATGGGAGAGCCGCTCACGAGTGATGTCAATATGGGACAACAAATTTTTTGAAATTTTCTGAATCCGTGTATTTGCAAGGGTTTCAGGGATTTTACAGAAATTTGTTTGAGCAAAACGAGTGATTTATAATAGGGACAACATCAAGCATTACTCCCCAAAACCGTGTGTTTTCAATGGTTTTCGCCACCAGGACTTATCGCACATTTACTGTGTTGTCCCTATTATTACTCACACGTCATATTCGGGATGCTGTACGAATCTCTGTAATTCCACATGATGTTGATGACACCCCCCGGGTATACCGTGATGCTCTGGACAAATTCCTTTAACAACTCCGGCGTCAACTCCCGAACATGGATGTGCCTGCATAACGGATCGGCCGCCTGAAGCATTGACTCAATGGACTTCGCCTCAGCACTTAACTGTTCCAGCTGCTTTGTCAGCAGTACTACCTGTATGCCGGCCTCTGCTTCAACTTCTTTGGCTGCCGACTTTCTTTGCAGAAACGCTTCCTTTGTCAGATTGCCGCTGATATACGCTTCATAATCGCGCATCACCTGTGTCTGGCTTTTTTCAACTCTCCGTTTCTGCTTCTGCAGTTCATTTTGAAGGGATGTTTGTTCCGAGAGGGCCCCTTTTCGCGCAGCCCTTGCGGTCTGCACCTTTGCATCCACTACATCACATTGATTTTGAATTGCCCGAAGTATAACCTCTGCCAGTCGTTTCTCCTGTATATGCACATTTGCACAATCCGAATCCGGTGCATATCTCGCGGTAGCGCATCGGAATGTCTGATTGCTTTTGCGCCCTTTGTGTAGTTTGTTTCCGCAGCAGCCGCATTTCAAATAAGTGGAGAACAGGCTGGAGGGGCCTTGTGACTTTGATTTCACGTTGCTCTTGATGACTTTCCTGGACTGGAAAAACATTTCCCGGCTTATGATAGCCTCATGTGTATCAGGAATCACAAGCTGTTCATCCTCCGGCAGCAGCTTTACTTGGTCACTTCCAACTCTCACTACATGGGATTTGAAGGGAACTGTATCACCTGTATAAATTCGGTTGATCAAAATGTTCTTCACAGAATCAAACGACCAGTACGTACTGACCCGATACTTACCCCGAACATTCTTCAGGTACATGGATGGAGTTTGAATCCCGTCTGTGTTCAGACGTCGGGCAATTTGCGACACTGTAATGCCCTCGGATGCCCATTGGAAAATTTTCTGCACCACCCCGGCCGCTTCGGAGTCTACTATAATTGTGTTTTTCTTCTCCCCTTTCCTGTACCCATAGGGGACCGCTCCGTAGACGTATTCTCCATTCAGCTTTTTCATATCGACAGTGCTTTTGATTTTCCTCGATATATCCTTGCTGTAAAGTTGATTGATTAAATTGCGGACTGCCAGTTGCAGGCCCCCGGTGGATTCCCCGTATGCACGGCTGTCATAGTTGTCGTTGATAGAAATAAACCGAACATCATACGCAGGGAAGACAAACTCCAGAAAATGTCCTGCTTCAAGATAGTTTCTGGCAAACCGGGAGAGATCTTTGACAATAATCGTTTCAACTTGTTCTGTCTCTACCAGTTTCAAAAGGTGCGCCGCCCCGGGACGGTTAAAATTGGTTCCAGAATAACCGTCATCAATGATCTCTTCAAAGTCACTGTATTTCCCAAGCTCTGAATGCGATTCGACATATTGCTGGATCAAAAGCCTTTGGGAGCCGATACTAAAACTCTCCTGCCCTTTTCCGTCAATGTCGTCATCTTCTTTCGAGAGCCGAAGATACATGAGCTTCAGTTTCCCGCTATCCAGCATAGCCAGCACCTCCAGCGTTGCTGTCCAGGCACGTTTCAAGTAACGCATACGGATTGCCATAAGTTGTAGAAATCCGGATGCTTCTGTCCTCGAATACAAGTATCCGATCCACTAGTACATCTACAATTTCTCGGTCGATTTTCGGTATCTCCCGATAACACCGGATTGCAGCCAGCCAGGTCTCTGCCGTTCCAAGTGCGGCTTTTATTCTTTCGCACTCTTGGATAGCCTCCTGTTCCTGTTGTTCCAAAAGGGAATGTTCGCTGCGGTATCGTGCCTTGATTCGGATATACTCCTCCCGGTCAAGAACACCCATCGCCACATCCTCTAAAAGCCGGTCCTGCTTGGCCTCCAGGTTCATACGCTGACTGCGGAAACTTGCTAAACGGTTCTGCACGCTGTCAGGCGTACTTTCCATTTTGTGTATCTCTGTAGCCAATCGTTCGACATCAACTGCAATCTCCACTTGTTTGTCGAGGAAATGTCTCAGGGTATCCATCAGGGTTTCCTGCCGGATGTAATGATTGCTGCACCTGCGATGGTTCGAGTACCGATACTGATTGCAATTAAAATAGACTGAAACCGGAGTTGTTTTCCTGCCAGCCAAGATTCCAGCAGTCATTTTCGCTCCGCATTCTCCGCAAAACACTTTTCCACGAAAAATATCACGGAAGTCCGGATCTGGATTATCCAATGTATCATACGCAGACCGGCGCTCCAACTCCCTGCGATTGATTTCCTGTACCTGGTCAAACAGCTCTTGGGTTACGATGGGCGGGTGCGCATCGGGAATCACCTGCCACAGTTCTTTGGGACGGGCTTTTTTATCACCTCCCAAGCGCTCACGGGTCACTTTCCCGTGGATTCGGCTTCCGGTATAAACAGCGTCCCCTGTGAGCTTCCGGACAGCCCCTCGAAGCCACAGAGCATTTTTGTATCTCTCGGACTTCATCAGACCACGATCATACCGGATTTTTCCCGGACTAGGAACGCCCTCCTCGTTCAGCGTTTTTGCAATCGTATTGAACATCATACCTTCCGCACGCATTTCAAATATGCGCTGGACAACTGGGGCCGTTTCTCCGTCAATCTCAAATGTACCTTTTTCCGGTACCCTTCGATACCCATAGGGAACGCTTCCTGACGATGGCAGGTATTCTCCGCTGTCCATTTTCGCATGGATGCTGCTTTGAATCCTTCGTGCAGTATCTTTTACATAGGTATCGTTCATAACGAGCTTGAACGGCATCAAAAGGCCATCCCGGTCGGAATAAGTATCTTCACTATCATAGTCATCGTTGATACAGATTAGGCGGACACCCATCTCCGGGAATATCTTTTCCACATATTCGCTGGTCATAATATAGTGGCGCCCCAGACGTGAAATGTCCTTAACGATAATGCAGTTGACCTTTTTTGCTCTCAAATCGGCAAACATGGACTGGAAGCCGGGGCGCTTGTAATTCATACCTGTGCAGCCATCATCCACATAAAATGCGCCGATTTCAAAATCGCTGTGCTTTTCCAGGAAGGCCAGGCAGATTTTCCTTTGATTCCCAATCGAGTTGCTTTCAAGGCTGTCCCCATCTTCCACGGAAAGCCGAAGATAAATGGCGGCAATGCAATGAGGGCGGATTTCCGGGATTTCCTGGACAGAGCCTGTATATCTGCTCTTCCGTGCCATTTATACCGCCTCCTTCTTCGCCGTGTTCAGCAGGTCATAGATTTCCGCCATTTCATCCCGGAAGTTAAAGTCAATATGCACCTCCCTGTTTTCGTAGACATAGATTCTATCAATCAGTGTAACAACGACCTCACGATCCAACGCAGTGATATTTTGATACTGTAAAAACTGCTCCATCCAGGTACGGTCCGGAGCCGCTTCTTCCTCAGTCTCTTTGCGACGCTGCTCCAATTCATGCAGAGCCTGCTCTGAAACCTCGATTTGCTGGGTATACCGCTTCCGCATCTGATGATATTCTTCACGATCCACAAGGCCGTCTGTCATAGCCTCGTACAGTTTCATCCGAAATGTCTCGTAGCGTTCTAATTCCTGCGCTGCCTGGGCAATCAGTATATCCAACCGTTTCAGCTTTACGGCCAATAACTCATTGCAGGAAATCTGCTTCAAAAGCGTATCCATCTCTACGATGCTCTGTATTTGCCCCTGAATGGCGTGCAGTACCGCTATTTCCAACTTTTCCTGAGAAATGCTGTGGCTGGAGCATCCGCATCCCTTTTTGTTGGTGGAGCATACATAGTAGTAAAACTTTTTTTGACCTCGCGTAACAACACGTCGGCACATGGCACGGTTACAGTCAGGGCAAAACAGCAGTCCCGCAAGCACTTGAACTGTCTTGTGATCCGGTGAAGTCCGGGTATCCCTCTGCATCATTTTCTGAACGGCCGAAAACAGCAGTTCATCAATAATAGGCTCATGGTTGTGCTCCACTACAACCCAATCCTCCGGCTTTCTCTCCCGCATCTTCTTAACTTTGTAATTTGGTGTGCCGCGCTTTCCCTGTACCAGCTCTCCAACATAAACCGTATTTGTAAGGATTTTTCGCACAGTCATAGCTGTCCATTCTGCCCTCTTTGACGATTTGAAACCGCTTTGATACCGCAGACCCAACTGCTTTTTGTACTCAGAAGGCGGCAAAACGCCCATGCGATTCAAATTGTCGGCAATGGCCTGTTGACTATAGCCTTGCATTTTCAGTGTAAAAATGTTACGAACAATCTCGGCGGCATAGTCATCAATGACCAACTTGTGCCGATCCTCAGCAGATTTAAGGTATCCATAGCTTGCAAATGCACCCAAGAACTCGCCCTGGCTTCTTTGCAGTCGAAATTGCTCCCGGAGCTTTTTGGATAATTCCCGGCATTGAGATTCATTTATGATATTTTTGACGGGAATCAAAATGTCGTCTCCTTGACTGCGGTGGTCACTGTCCACATCATCATTGATTGCGATAAACCGCACGCCCTTGTCCGGAAACACCATCTCCAAATACTTTCCAGTCTCAATATACTCTCTGCCCAATCTGGAGAGATCCTTCACTATGACACAATCAGCTTTGCCAGATTCGATTGCCTCCATGACAGCACAAAAGCCGGGGCGATTATAGTTCGTCCCGGTGTAGCCATCATCATATGCCTCTCCCACAAGTTCAATATCAGCATGAGTAGCGGCATAATTCTGTATTAACTTTCGCTGGTTAGAAATACTATCGCTCTCATGAGTAGCATAATCATTCTTTGAGAGCCGATAATATGCCATGGAACGATATATTTTCTCTGGATATAGTGCCATCGTCAAACCTCCTAATGGAATCATCAGGAAATTCGTTTCCGGTACCTATCCCTGGCGGCTGACCAAGCCACCTCCATTGACTCTGTTATTATCCTATATTCAGGGCAATTTGTCAATCGAAAAAGGGATGGTGCTTTTTCCCATATTCACTTTAAGTTAGAAATATAGGACTTCAAACGATCCTGTAAACTGACATCGGTATCGGCGTATCCGATTGTGACCACAATATCGCCGTCAAGGTAACAGTATGGATTCCCGATCTGTTCCACATAGCTCTTGATACGCTCTTGCTGCGGCAACGTCATATCAATACTCACACCGCTAATATCACGAAGGGAAGACTTATCAATACCTTTCCTATCAATCCCCGAACGCATATCCATATTTCTCACTCCTTCCATTTCAATTATTTCCCAGCATATTGTCAAATATACGATGTCACGGCAAATCGCCATGACATCTTCGGCCGATTGCATGACTGTGTTTATGTGACAACCTGTTCCCGGCCCATTTCCTGCGCCCTCATTCCAGACCGCGTATCGTCAGGCAGCCGCTGTGCGGCATTTCAGCGGCGGGTGCGCGGAATGCACACTGTCCGCCACTCCTGTATAACCTCCGGGACAGGGTATGAGGCCCGGCCAATGCTTCAACATGGCAGGCTTTTTCAAGGTGCGCAGCCTGCCGTTGGGGAACGGCAGAGCATGAACCGGGGTTTTTCCCGTCTAAAAATAAACAGATGCGAGTATGCGGTTTTCTGCAAAGAAAAGGAAAAACAAGATATAGAAGATTTTCGTTGACAATCTCTATATCTTGTGGTATGCTAACTAGGTAATTGATTTTTGTGCGCCTCCCTTCGGGGATAGCTGGGCTTTGCCTGGTGATCGGAGCGATCCGAATTGCACACGTTGTTAAGTTTGTATGTGTTGCCAGTGGTATTACTGCGCCTAAATGGCCGGTAGCTGCTGGCTTTTTGCTTTTTCCGGGGGATTTTCCCACCTATGCGAGAATGACCAATGCCCGTCACCCGACGGACAAAACTGATGTTCAGTTTCAGGTCATTCTCGCTTTTTTCTGCCCAAATGCCGAAAGGCTTTGAGGATATATCAAATTATGGAAGGAGACAGACTATGAAACGTAAAAGGCCCTGGAAACCGGGAGGCCATCCCAGACACGCGGTAGGCTCCATGAGGCTCAACCGCAGGAAGAACCAGCAGAGAGTATCGAAAATTGCCGTTCCCGGAAAGGAGGTCGCTGCACTTGGCACAGGCCGTTGAATATCAGCCGTTGGTGCTGGTGGAAACGGCTGACCTGTCAAGGGAAGAATGGCTTGCGTACCGCCGCCAGGGACTTGGCGGCAGCGACGCGGCGGCTGTCCTGGGGATCTCCCCTTTTCGGACAGCGGTGGACCTCTACTACGACAAGCGGAACCTTCCTATCGAGGACGATGAAGGGAACTGGGTCGCTATGGAAGTCGGAACTCTGCTGGAGGATTTGGTGGCCCGCATCTTTGCGAAGAAGACCGGGCTGAAAATCTACCGGCGCAAGTGTATGTTCCAGCACCCGGCTCACCCCTGGATGCTGGCCGATCTGGATTTTCTTGTGGAAATGCCGGACGGCAGCACCGCAATTCTGGAGTGCAAGACCACCAACTACAATGCCCGCGACAAGTGGGAGTACGACGGAAAACCGATTGTTCCTGTGTACTACGAGTCCCAGGGACGGCACTACATGGCGGTGATGAACCTGAACCGGGTCTATTACTGCTGCCTCTATGGAAACAACGAGGAAGAGGTCATCATCCGGCATATTGACCGGGACATGGACTATGAATCGGAACTGATTTCTCTGGAGGAGGACTTCTGGCTCAACAATGTCCAGGCCCAAGTGCCGCCGCCCTATTTTGAGGACGATGGCGAATTGATCCTGGAGAGCCTGCGCCGGCTGATGGGGCCATCCTCAAAGGATACTCCGCCTGTTCTGCTGACGCCGCCCCAATCCGCGAAGATGTTCCGGTTCCTAGAGCTGCAAGCAGAGAAAAAACGGCTGGATGCGGAATCAAACCGGCTCAAAGCCGAGATGGACCGCATGAAGGCGCTGATTGTGGCCGACATGGGAAGCAGCTGTACCGCCGTCTATGAGGACGCCAGCGGCAGCTATACCGTGACATTCAATCCCAGCTACAAAGAAAGCATTTTGAAAGACAGTCTGCTGCGGCTGAAAGAGCGTCACCCGGAGATCTACACGGAATATGTCTCAATCTCCGAGAGCAGGCGGTTCAATGTGAAACGGGCCGAGCCGAAAGCGGCGTAAGCCCCAGGAGGTATGACTATGAGCATTGTCGCGGCATTTGACAGGGTGCTTTTCTGCAACCCTGCCAGTAAATACTGCGTCCTGCGGCTGAAAACCGCAGACATGATGATCCCGGAGGATGCCCGAAGTCCCTATACCTTTGGCGACCATTTGATTCGGTTTACCGCTGTCGGGTATGACCTGCCCCAGACGGATTCCATTAAGATGGAGCTGGAGGGAACGTGGACAAAGGGCAAATATGGCTGCCAGCTTCAGGTGGACAGGTGGCATGAGATCGTGCCCCCCACCATCGAGGGCATCCGTGGCTATCTGTCCTCCGGGCTGCTGAAAGGCATCGGTGAGAAAACGGCCGATGCCATTATCCAGCGGTTCGGCGTTCAGTCCCTCTATGTTCTGGAGCACCAGCCGGATAAGCTGCTGGAAATCCGGGGTATCACCGAGGAGCGGCTGGATGAAATCAAGGCTGGCTATGCGGAAAGCAAGGCCATGCGTGACATTATGACCCTTCTGGCCCCCTTCAAGGTGACACCCACCACGGCCATGAAAATCTATGAGCATTTCGGCCCGGACGGTGTGGAACTGCTGCGGAAAAGCCCGTTCCGGCTGTGCCAGATTCCAGGCTTCGGGTTCAAGAGGGTTGACGCCATCGTGCAGAAATCCGGCGGCGACCTCCATGACCCCATGCGTGTCCAGGGGGCGCTGTTCTACACGCTGGAGAAATCCCGCACGGAGAAGGGCCACCTCTACCTGGAAGCGGATGCGCTGGTTAAAGACGCTCTTTTACTGCTGAATGAAAAAATCCCCCAGCTTGACCTGCGCCTGAACCGGCAGCAGGTGGAGCAGGAGGTGAAGGCGATGATTATGGACAATGTGGTAGTTGCCAACAAGGGAAACATCTATCTGCCCCATGTGTTCACCCAGGAGAGCGAGACTGCCTGCAAGGTGGTCCAGATGCTCCTGGAGGTGCCGGAACCGGTCAGACTTGCCCCCGTCATGGAGCAGATCAGGGGCCGGTTGGGTATCCAGCTGTCGCTCAGGCAGTACGAGGGTGTGGAGATGGTGTTTCAGCACAACCTGTCCATCATCACCGGAGGACCCGGTACCGGCAAGAGCACCATTTTGAAGGCTGTGATCGAGGCGTACCAGCGGCTCTATCCCAAGAACATCATCAAGCTGGGCGCACCCACCGGCAAGGCCAGCCGCCGCATGGCGGAAACCACTGGAATGGACAGCGCACAGACCCTGCACAGCCTCCTGGGCCTCCACGGTGAGGACGCCGGATGGCAGAAGAAGCAGGAGCTGGAAGCTGACCTCCTGATCGTGGACGAGTGTTCCATGATGGATATGTGGCTGGCCTACCAGTTGTTCTCCCGGCTGAAGCCCGGGACAAAGGTGCTGTTGGTAGGCGATGCCGACCAGCTGGAAAGCGTGGGCGCAGGCAGTGTATTCCGGGAACTGATTGAGTGCGGTCTGGTGCCGGTGACGGTGCTTGACCAGATTTTCCGTCAGGCCAAGGACAGCCTGATCGCCTACAATGCCAAGTTTGTCAAGGAGGGCAAGTGCGACCTGTATTATGGGCGAGACTTCGCCTTTATCCAAGCTGACTCCCAGGAAGAGGTTGCGGAGCTGATCCGCGAGGTCTACCGGAACGAGTTGGGGCAAACCAGTATGGAACAGGTACAGATCCTCTCCCCCTTCCGTTCAGAGGGCGCCGCTTCGGCCAACGGGCTGAACGAGGCTATCCGGGAGGAGGTCAACCCGGCAGCGCCGGGAAAACCCGAGGTTACATTTGGCGGAAAACTGTTCCGGCTGCACGACCGGGTGATGCAGATAAAAAACAACTACGACATTATTCTGCATGACCTGGCCAATGAGCCTATCTCCATGGGTGTATTCAACGGTGAGATTGGGGTGGTGTACGCGATCCGGTCCGGCACGGTTGTTGTCAATTTTGATGGCCGCTTTGCCGATTACCCGCTGGAGAGCCTGGGAGAACTGGAGCTTTCTTACGCCTCCACGATCCACAAGGCCCAGGGCAGTGAGCATGAGGCGGTCATCATCCCGATGCTCCCGGCCCACAAAATCCTGCTGTCAAGGAACTTGTTCTATACGGCCATTACCCGTGCCAAACGCAGGGTGATCCTGGTAGGACACAAAAAGGCGCTGTATATGGCGATCCGCAAAAGCAGAAACGGGAAGCGCAACACCCTGTTGGGAGAGCGCATTACCTTGTACCACTGTGCGCGGACTCGTTTGCCTGCGCCGGAGCGTGAACTGAAAAATGCCGGTTAAAAAGGGATGCACTATGCAGAAAAAGGCATGGGTATCTCTTGTTTATTTTAATGAGAGGAGTTTGCAAAAATGAACGAGAAGAAAAAATCGCTGCTCACCACCGTCCCCGCTGCCAGGGAACTGCGGAAGGTGCCGGGGTTCGACCCGCTGAAGTACCTGCGCACGATTTCCCGGAATGGGGAAAAGGTGCTGAAGCTGGACCTCTGCTACAAGAAGGTGTGGTTCCGGCTGGCCTGCCCCAACGGGCGGATGTGCCTCAACCCCTTGCGGATCACGGATCAGATGGCGATCTTCGAGGCCAGGCTCTACGCCAACCGGGAGGACAACGCCTCCCTCCTTGCCAGCTTCACCTCCACGCAGATGGCCCAGAACGTCCCCGGCGGCCTGTATATCCGGGCGGCCCAGGACGAGGCGCTGAATGAGGCGCTGGATAACGCCGGTTTTGGCATCCAGCTGTGTGACGTGGCCCAGGTGTCCGATGGCAGCGGCTTTGGCTCCGAAATCCCGCTGTCTCAGGTAGAGGCATATTCGCAGACCACGACCTCTGCCGGGACTCCGGTGTTGGAAGCGGAACCTGTGAAAGCCTCTGAACCGGCTGCTGTGCCCGTGGAAAAGGCTGAGGAAGAGCCGAAACCCGCAGAGACGTCCGAAGCGAATGCGGCAGATAAACCCGCCGCCCCTGTGCAGACCGCGCCGGAGGAGGCTGTGGTTCCGGCCTTGAATCAGGAATCTGCCGCTGAACTGCCGGCCGAGGAAGCCGCGGAGGCAGCCCCCGTTGAGGAAGCGCCTGCTTCCCGGGAAGAGGTTCCCGCAATCGGTACGCCCTCCGCTCCGGAGAATGTGACCGTGCTGCCTATGACTTCCCACGCCGAACTGGATGCCGAGGCTGAAAACGGCGAAAATGCCGATCACGTGCCGGAGGCAGATGCCCAGGGCGGCTACACGGATGATATGACCGTGGAGGAAATCTGTGAGCGCATGACGATGGACGAGGCCCGGGACATTCTGGTTCCGCTGGGTACCTGTAAGGGCTGGACGCTGGGCCAGGTGCTTGACCGCCGCCCGACCAGCCTGAGATGGTATATGATCGGCTGCCAGGATGCCAGCAACATTTTGAAGGCCGGGGCGACTCTGCTCTGGAACTACCGTCAGATGCAGAAGGCCGGCTAACTCATATCCGGCCCACCGGACTGATGGAAGGAGCTAATTCCTATGGACTACAAAGCGACAGATTTTCCCTTTACCATTATGGACGTTGCTTCCCTTCTCCGCCTGAACATCAGGCGGAGAGGGGCCGGCCATATCTATGTGGACTGCCCCATCTGCGGTGACCGCCGTGGGAAGATGAACCTTAATCTGACGAAAAATGTCTGGCGCTGCAACTACTGCGGTGAGGGCGGCGGGATGCTGGCTTTGTACGCAAAGGTCTACAGGATCAGCAATTCAGATGCCTACAAGGAGATCTGCGATGCCTTGCAGACCGGGAATGCTGCCTCAGCGTACAGCACTCCCAGTCTGGTCGGGCCTAAAAAAGAGGTGCCCCAGGCGGAGCGTGCCAGTGAGCAGGAAATTCACCGCACCTTTACCGCTATGATGTCCGCTCTGTCCTTGACGCCGGCCCATCGGGAACATTTGCGCAGCAAGCGGGGACTGACAGACGCTCAGATCGACCAGTATGGCTTCAAGAGCACCCCTCCCCCGCAATACTGCCGCACATTGGCAAGGCAGTTAGCGGAGCTTGGATACCGGATTCAGGGGGTCCCGGGCTTCTACATAGACGACTATGGAAAATGGACAGTCAAGTTCCACCGGCGGACCTCTGGGATTCTCATTCCTGTCCGCAGCGTGGAGGGACTGCTCTGCGGTCTCCAGACCCGTCTGGACAAGCCCATTCGGGATAAAGATGATCCACCGGAAAAGTCCGGGATAAAATACCTCACGCTGTCCTCAACAGGTAAGAACATGGGAACTACATCGAAATGCCCAGTCCATTTTGTGGGCGATCCCTGCTCCCGCGTTGTCTACGTGACCGAGGGCGCTTTGAAGGCGGATATTGTTCACGCCCTGACTGGCCGCTCCTTTGCCGCTATGATCGGGGCAAACAATACCGCCGGGCTGGATGAACTGTTCGCATTTTTAAGGAAGAACGGCACCGAGGAAATCATTGAAGCCGAGGATATGGACAAGTACAGCAACGATATGGTCAGCAAGGGTGCGTCGAAAGTCTGCCAGCTGGCGGTCAAACACGGTATGACATGCCGGCGGCTGGTCTGGAATCCCAATTACAAGGGGATTGATGATTGGCAGTTGGCGCTGCACAGGAAAAATGAGATACGGAAGGAGGATGTGACCATAAATATGGAACAGCAGCTACAGTTGTTCCGGGTCTATCAGTTGGATCTGGAGGGGATCAAAACCTATCCTTTTGCGTTCCGAAGCATTGAGGTAATGCGGAAGGCCGGTTATCAGCAGCCGCCGGCGGAAGATTACCGGCTGGTCTATGACGGGGGTATTCCCTGTGCTAAGGATGCGGAGCCCAAGGATGTACTGGAACGTATTTTCATTCGCTGCAACGATACCTTCCCCGAGGGCTATCGGGGACACAGTTTGTCTATGTCCGACGTGGTGGAACTGTATGACGAAAAAAACAGGAGCTATTTCTATTGTGACCAGTCAGGCTTTGCCCCCGTACAGTTTTCCTCTGAGCTGGCAAAACCAATGCCAGAAGGGGATCATGACGCATAGAAGCAAAGTGGAGCAGCTGGAAGAAATGAGTTCGTTTTGCCATGCGCTGGGCGCGGAGGTTCAATACCATCCGCTGCACCGCTATTTCACCGCAATGTTCTGGGATGGATGGGAGCTGGCCTACAAGGAAGGCCCCGCTCTCGCCGTCCAACAGCAAATCCAACGAAAGACTGCTCAATACCCGGATTTGGTGTGCTATTGCTTTGATCCGTTCAGCACCCTGATCTATGCGATTTGAGCAAAATGAGCAAAGGGACACAGTACCGGCTTATGGCTGGTCTGTGTCCCTTTGCTATTAAAACCAAACAGGAGGATTTTTACCATGGGAGTTTTTTCTGAAATGAGCATGGAGCAGGAGTATGGCGACAACCCGGCTTCTGTGAACATCGTTCCTTCCGTTCCTGCGGAGCCGGAGGCACCCGCCTGGGATGAACCGGCAGAGACTGTATTTCCCGCTTTCGAGGAGGAGCCGCACCAGCAGACGGAGCCGGAGACTGCCCCCGACACCTTGATTCAGGTCAATGGCGCGCCGGATGGTGAGCAGACTGTGCCCCAAGGTTCTGCTGCGTCTGAAACCAGCGATGACACAGTAGATGAAGATGACAAGCGGAAGGCCCATGAAGCTGCCGAGGCCAAGCGCAAAGCCGATTGGGATGCAAAACAGCAGCAGAAAAAAGCCGCTATGCAGGCAGAATTGGATCGCCTGGCCGCTATGAGCGACGATGATGTGATGATGGCCTCTATGAAACGGGTGAGCGCCGATACCGAAAAGCTCACCCGCCGCAATATGAAGGACTGTGTATCGGAATATATCCAGACGAAATGCTTGGAAGATCCCGATTTTGCCCGCCGGGTCATGCACCCCCGCAAGAGCATGATCCACTGCATCTGGTACATCAATCGGAAGGCAAAGGAGTTCATTGAACAGGAGATGAAGGATAACGACATTAAGCCTGAGAATGGCGTCTATGGCAGCGATGTTCCGGACGATCTCTGCTACCAGTGGGCGATGGATTACTTCAACGATCCTGATGCCAAGGAAGATCAGGAAGCGGAAGAGAAGTTTGTGCCCAAGCCTTATGCTGGCGGCACTGCATCCAAGGTCAAGAGCAGCAAGCAGGCCAAGGGTAAGAAGGGAGATAAGAAAGCTGCTGCTCAGAAGAAAGCTGCTGCGAAAGAATCCCCGAAGAAGCCGGCTGAAGATGACAGCCAGCTCAGTCTGCTGGGGGTGGCATAATGAGCGGAATCGATAAGAAAGCCTGCCGTCAGTTTTTGGAGCCTGGTTTGGCACCTAATTCTGACTGCGGCCTGTTCCTTGTTCCCAAGTTGAAGTACATTATCCGCACGGCGGTAAAAATTGTCGGTCATCGGCGCCTGTTGATTTTGTGCCTGTATGCCAGGGGGGATACCCCTGGCGACAGGCCGAGGTTGACCTACACCGCATTTCAAGCCAGCGACAGCTTCATTACCTACGACCATCAGCCGGACACGAAAACCGTATGGCGGACGGCCATGCTGGAGAATCTGGAGCGGGACTACCAATTTCTGACGGAGAAATGTGCTTTTTATTCCAGGCCGGACGAAGTGCGAGTGATCAACTTCTGCAAACCTCATGTGGCCGTGCAGCTTTGCGACACTGGTTTTTCCGCTATTTCTCATATGCAGCAGCAACTTCGTGATAAGGAAACGCTGCAGCGGCAGAAGAATCGGGAACGGAGGATCCGGTCTCGATTGAGTGGGCTGAACCCTCTGCCCTGTGATCTGGAGGATTGGCTGCGTCGCAAAGTATTGCCATCCTACTTCTTTTATGATTATAAGAAGGGGAAAAAGTCTGTTCATGGTTTATGCAGTGCCTGCGGTCAGGAAATCAAGCTGACCGGGGTGCGGCACAACGCCGCTGGCATCTGCCCTCACTGTGGTCGGGAACTCACAATGAAGTCGAACAAGAAGCGTGGGTATATATGGGATCGTGTTACCGCAACGGTGGTTCAGCGTTTTCACGGCGACAGCCTGATTATCCGAATTGTCAAGGCGTATCACGACTTTCCTAAAAATAGGCCGGTGGAAATGAACTGCTATGAGGAAACCCGGATCATCATTGACCCGCGGAAAAATGGTGCTCTTGATGAAGAAGTCTATCACAACTCTGGGGACTCCGTTGGTATTACTCGCTGGAAAAAGGGGTATCCCCCTGTGTCATATCTCTTCCAGCGAAATTTCAATGCGGAGACCTGTGGCTTCCTCTATTACAAAAATCTGAGCAGAGCGTTGAAAGGGACTCCGTGGCAATATTGCCAGCTGCGGGAGTTTTATGAAGGTGTCCACGACCAAATGGAGGTAGGGCCTTACCTGATTTCCTATCGTAAAATCCCTGCCATAGAGTTTTTTGTCAAGCTGAAACTGTTTTGGCTGGCAACCCACGTAGTTTATAGGCAGGACGGGACAAAGGATATCAATCTTGATGGCAAAAACTTGCGAGAGGTGCTTCAAATCGACCCCTCCGACCTGCCTCTCCTCCAAAAACCGGGGGCGGATATCCGTAACCTGCGGTTGCTCCGTATCCTGCGGGCGGCAGGCCACCAGCCCAGCGAGGAATTTTTCTCATGGGTGAATGCGAATGAACTTGTGGAAGTGAATCAGCTTGCCCTTGCTCTGAACCATACTACGCCACACAAACTGATGCGCTACCTCGACCAACTCTTTTCTAAATTAAAAAAGAGCACTTATCGGGGCTGTGCAGGAGTTTTGTCCGACTACAGCGACTACCTGGGATTTTGTGAGCAACTTCAATACGATCTGAAAAATGAGTTTATACTGTTTCCTAAAAATTTCAAGAGAGCACATGACCAAGCTAATGACTTGATAAAACAGCATCGAGTGGAGCAGTATGATCCGCAAATCGCAGCTATGCAGAAGGAACTGAAAGATCGGTACCAGTTTAGGTCTGACGGCCTTATCGTGCTGCCGCCCCATTCCGCACGGGAAATCGTTGTGGAGGGACAAAAGCTCCATCACTGTGTCGGCGGCTACGCCCGGAGTATGGCCGAAAAAAGAACTGTCATTCTGTTCATCCGGCAGGAAGCTAAACGGAACAAGCCGTTTTTCACCGTTGAGGTGCAGGGAGACAAAATCTATCAGGTACGGGGTTCTAACAATCGCAAACCTGTACCAGAGGTCAGCGCATTTTTGGACAAGTGGAAGAAGAAAAAACACTTGGACGATGCCGCATAATGATGAAATGACAGGGTGTGCTTCACATGAGGCGCACCCTGCCTTACAAAGAAAGGATTTGAGTACAATGACCATAACAATTCCTCAGCGCAATTCTTTGGTGCAGGAGTATCTCTGGTGCATCGACAGTGTGATCAAACAGAACTATTCCTTGATTCAGGCGGCCCGTCTGGACAGGGACGATGTGTACCAGTCCCTCGCCGTGCGGCTGATCCGGGCTGTGGAGCTGTACGACCCCAATAACCAGGCCGGTAAGACCTTGAAGAACTACATCTTTATGAGCCTGCGCTATGCGCTTCGCACCTGCGGCGGCTCTCAGGCACGGTATGGCTTCCGGGAGGCCCCCTATTTCCTCCCGAACGCGGTGGTGTCTATGGAAGCGTTGGAAGAAGCTGATCCGTATTGGGAAATGCGGATTGCGGCTTAAATCAGAAGGAGGCTATGCAAATGAAGCAACTTGGTAATTTGGCGCTTGTCTGCGTTCAGCGGCGCTCCATCCTGTTTATGGTGGAGAGCGGCGAAGTGCGTGTCACCATCCGCAAGGCCCCGGGAAGCCCCAGCTTCTACCTGCGCTGGGATGATGATAAGAAAATTGAGGAAGTTATCCGCGAGTTGAACTTTGGGAAATACAGGAACTATTGATGGGAGGCATCATAATGGAGCAATCTAAAATCGCACAGCAGCAGGAGCTGAACGCCCTGCTCAATCAGTACCGGCATGAGTATTACAACCTGAACGCGCCCACCTTGAGCGACGAAGTATATGACCGGCTCTTTGACAAACTGAGAGAGCTGGAGCAGACTACCGGGGTGCAGATGGCAAACTCCCCCACCCAGACGGTGGGCTGGCCGGCGGTCAGCAAGCTGGAGAAGACCATCCACATCGTTCCCCTGCTCTCGTTGGACAAAACAAAAAGCAGCGCGGAATTGGTATCGTTCATGGGTGACCAGCTGATTATGCTGATGCTGAAACTGGACGGCCTGACAGTCAAGCTGACCTATGAGGGCGGTGTTCTGGTGGAGGCGGCCACTCGTGGCGATGGCAACGAGGGTGAGATCATTACACATAATGCCCGCGGCATCACAGGCATCCCCACGCAGATCCCTTACAAAAGCCGGTTGGTGGTTACGGGCGAGGCCTTTATCCGCCCCAGCGATTTCGAGGCGTTGAAAGCAACCCTGCTGGACAGCACAGGCAAGCCGTATAAAAACGGGCGCAATCTTGCCGCTGGCTCCGTCCGGCTGCTGGATGCCGCCGACTGTAGGGAACGCCGTGTCACGTTTATGCCCTTCAATGTACTGGAGGGCTTCCCGGGGAAGGAGCGCAAATCGGACAAGCTGTACTATCTGCCGGCGCTTGGGTTCAATCTCTGTAAATTCATGGTCGCCAACCGGCCGCTGAAGCAGAAAGAGATTGACGATGGCATTCAGTTGTTGAGGAAGTATGCCGAGGACAATGATATTCCGATTGATGGGATCGTGATGACCTATAACGACATCGCCTACTCCAAGACCTGCGGGCGTACCGGCCACCACTACAAGGATGGCCTTGCCTTCAAATTTGAGGATGACCTGTTTGAAACCAAGCTCCAGTACATCGAGTGGACGCCCAGCCGCACGGGGGAGATCGCCCCGGTAGCGGTCTTTGAACCGGTGGAAATCGACGGCTGTACCGTTTCCCGGGCCAGTCTGCATAACCTCTCCTTTATTGAGGGCCTGGAGCTGATGCCGGGAAACCGGGTGCTGGTGTCCAAGCGAAACATGATTATTCCTCATGTGGAGGAAAATCTGGACCGGGGCGGCTTCTGTATGGAGCAGGCCATTCCCGGTCAGTGCCCCTGCTGCGGCCAGCCCACCCGTATCCATGAGAACAATGATACCAAGACGCTGTTCTGCGACAATCCCGCCTGTGAGACCCGCCGCCTGCGGCAGTTCGTCCACTTCGCTAGTCAAAAGGCAATGGACATTGAAGGACTGTCCGAGGCGACGCTGGAGCGGCTGGTTGGCAAGGGATGGCTCCACAGTCCGATGGATATTTACCGTCTGAATGAGCATCAGGCAGACATTGTGAAGATGGACGGCTTTGGTGAGAAATCCTGGCAGCGCCTGTGGGAAGCCATTGAGCGCAGCCGGGAGACAACCTTTGAGCGGTATCTGATCGCTATGGACATTCCCATGATCGGCAACACCGCCAGCCGCACGTTGGCCCGGCAGTTCCACAGCAGCTTAGAGGAGTTCGAGGAAGCCGTTTACGGTCAGTTTGACTTCAAACAGCTGCCGGACTTCGGTGAGGCGCTGCATCAGAATATCTATCAGTGGTTCCAGGAGGAACAAAATTGGGATATTTGGCTGGGCCTGCGGGAGTTGGTGCAAATTGCGCCGCCTGCTGCTCCGGAGGATGCAGCGGTGAAGGACAATCCCTTTGTGGGAAAGACCGTTGTGGTCACCGGCAAGGTGGAGCCTTACACCCGGGGAGAAATCAATGCGAAGATCGAAGCTCTGGGCGCTCATGCGGGCAGTTCGGTGAGCAGCAAAACCCACTACCTGGTCTGCGGCGAGAACGCCGGGAGCAAGCTGGAGAAGGCCCGTTCCCTCGGTGTGACTGTGCTGACGCCGGCGCAGTTCTTCGAGATGGCCGGGGTATAGGTGAGTATGGAGCGGGAGGGAATGGTATGGTTCCCTCCCGCTTCTCCAGCAATAATATTTTATCAGATGGAGGTGTGATGACCATAAATCAGTACGAACAGTACATCCATAAAAAAGGCTGGGATGACCGGTTCCGGTATATGCTGCTGGATCGGATGCGCAGCGACTGCGACTATTTTCTTGGGAACGGGCAAATCTACGGTAATCATCTGTGGGCCGGAAACGTGGCAGACCAGATCGGATACATGAAGGCCCTGTGGGAGAGCTTCCTGGCGGACGGAAAGCCCGAATGGCTGACTATGGAGCAGATTTTGAATTATGAGAAGGAAATGCTTGCTCTGCTGACAGCAAAAAGCGGAAGCAAGGACTAAATACTTAAAATAGAAAGGATACTCAAAATGGATTCTTTGACAGCTGCTTTTTATGACGTGATGTACCAGTACCGTCTCCCCTTCAGCCCGGAGGGCGTGGCGGCCAATTTGACCGCATGGCGGGAGAATAAAACGCCTCTGGTGGAATTATTGCGCCAGCACCCTAACTGGAATGAGCAGGAGCTGGCTATTGTCTTTGACTTCGCGGAGAGCCGGGAGATCGACCACAACTCCGTGGACGAGAACAAATTTGAGATGATGATGCTCGCCCATGATGCCGGCCTGGACGACATCAATCTGTCCGATTTCCAAGCTGCGCTGGATGCGGCCACAGCGGATTACGCTACGGTTCCGGATGTGAGCCGTTTGGAAACCATTCGGACACGGGGCCATATCAAGTGCGCCGAGGGCCAAAAGGCCAGCCGAATCATCAACCGGCTCTGCTGCAAGTTTGGCCTGGACCAATATCAGGTTGAGCGGGTGCAGGGAGAGCATGGGGACAACCCCACCACTGTGATGGTCAAGCCCTACAATGCGATTTTTGCCCGGCTGGCGGATTCCTTGAATCCTGTCCAGATTCCCAAGACCGGTATTTTGTCCGTCCATCCCTGCGACTTTTTGGAGATGTCCAGCCAGAAAAACAGCTGGCACTCCTGCCATTGCCTCTCGGACGGCGGTTGGCGCGCTGGCTGTCAGTCCTATATGGGTGATGGAGTCAGTATGATTTTCTTCACTGTAGATAATGACATCAGAGGCAATTTCTATCGCGCTCCCCGCCTGACAAGGCAGATTTTCTGCTATAAAAACGGCCTGCTGCTTCAGTCCAGGCTGTACCCTGGGAACGAAGATAATATTCGGAAGCTGTACCGCGAACTTGTGCAGCGGGCGATCTCCCAATGTATCGGGGCGCCTAATCTTTGGAAAACCAAGATGGAGTTGGGTGAGATCCAGCCGTATTGGATAACGCCGGAAGAATCCATGCACTACCGCGACTACAATAACGGTTATGCGGCTCTGTCCTTTTTGGGAGGGACAGAAAACTATGGACAGCTGGTGATTGGCTCCCAATCGCGCTGCGTTATCTGCGGCAACGTTCATTCGAATCGCAATTCCCTGAGATGCAGGGAGTGTTCTTCTGTGGTGGTCTGTAAGGAGTGCGGGCGTGTTGTTCCGACTGACGAGGCTCACTACATGGAAGAAGCCTTTTTCTGCCGGGACTGCGTAACGCGATGTGAGATGTGCGGCTCCTGGATACGAGGTGCTGATATCCATCAGGCCATCAGCAGGAACGGGCGCATCGTCCGCCTTTGCGAACACTGCCATACGTCCGCAACTGGAAGCTGCGGCCTGTGCAGCAGCCGGGAAATCTGCCAGATCATTAACGCCGGGCGCTTTTGCCCGCATGTGGAATACGCCGCGGCAGCCGCCGCGTGATGGGAGGTACAGAAATGGGTCAACAGGTTTTACAGGGTCGGCTCCATACCTTGGAGTTTGAGCAGATCTTTCAGCTTTCCCAGGGCAATTTGAAAGAAGCCCTGGTAGGTGAGCTGAAGGCGCTGGGTTATAAGCCTAAATCCCGAAAGGGGTATCTCTATGCCTCCGGCGAGCTGCCGGTCATGCTGATCGCCCACATGGACACCGTTCACCGCCAGCTGGTGCAGCATATCTGCTACACCGAGGATGGCCGTGTGATGATGTCTCCGGAGGGCATCGGCGGGGATGACAGGGCCGGGGTCTACATGATCCTGCGGATTTTGCAGGGGGCCAAATGCCACGTCCTGTTCTGTGAGGACGAGGAAATTGGCGGCCAGGGCGCCCGGAAATTTGAACGCTCCAGTATCCGCCCGGAGGTCAATTACCTGATTGAACTGGACCGGCATGGTGGGAATGACGCAGTATTCTACGGCTGCAACAACCGGGAGTTTATCAAATTTATCTGCGGTTTCGGTTTTGAGGAAGCCCGGGGAAGTTTCAGCGACATCTCCGTTGTTGCCCCGCACCTGGATGTCGCCGCAGTCAATATCAGTGCTGGTTACTACAACGAACACCGCCAGCATGAGTATGTGCGGTTGGATCAGATGGAAGAAAATATCTCCCGGGTTCGGGAAATCGTTCTGACCAGCACGGAGCGTTTTGCTTACAGGGGGTTGTACTCCAGTCCCTCGACCGGAGGCTTTTGGGGCGAGGAGCTGACCTTATGGAATATGCGGTTCAGCTCCCGGAAGGAACCGAAGCCGCTGATGGAACTGTCGGATAACGCCCGCCTGATGATGGGAAGCCATGAGATGGGCGGCGGAAGATCCCACTATATCGACAGAAAGGGGAATGTGTACCTCTATTTGCACGAACTGGGTGCTGCGGTGCTGATCGACGGCGCCTGCGCATATTCCGACACTGGGGAGCCGCTGTCCTTTGACAGCAGGCTCGCTCAGGACACCCGTATCATGGAGTATGATGAGGCAATGGAACTGCTTCGCGCCGGATAAAATAGCATCGGGGGCCGTCACTTTTGTGGCGGCTCCCTTTTTTGTTGACATTTAAAAGACAACGTAGTATAATTGTAGTACAGATGAGGTCTGAATTGATGAAGGAGGAACTGATATGGCGACATCTGTTATGCAGGTCAGAGTGGACGATGAATTGAAGGCTCAGGCTGCCGCTATCTATGAGGACTTGGGCATTGACCTCTCCACGGCGATCAGAATGTTTTTGAAGCGGACTGTGATCCAGAATGGTATCCCGTTCAGCATGACCCTCCCAAGGAGGGATTATAAGGCGGACAGGGCCGTAAGAGCCATGTATAGCCTTGGTGAAGCGGCCAAAGAGAACGGAACCGCTGATATGACACTGGAAGAGATCAACGCCGAGATTTCCGCCGCAAGGGCCGAAAGGGCAGCCGCCAGCGAGGAGCACGGATGAAATATTACGTCGTCATAGATACCAACGTACTCGTATCCGCGCTGATGAAACCGGAATCTATTCCGGGAGTTATTTTGGAAGAGGCGCTGAGCGGAAGGATCATGCCGCTCCTGAACGGCGAAATCCTGGATGAATACGAAGAAGTTTTGAGCCGCCGGAAATTCAAATTTGACCATCGTGACATCCGTGTTGCGATTGATGGGCTGGTTCGACGGGCGCTGTTCGTTGATGCCGGGCCAGTGGATGCGTATATTCCCGACCCCAAGGATGTTGTATTTTATGCAGTGACCATGGAAAAGCGAAATGAAAGCGATGAAGAAGCATATCTCGTTACCGGCAATCAGAAGCATTTCCCAATCAGGCCGTTTGTGGTCACTCCAAGACAGATGATTGATATTCTTAATGAGGGCGACAGTTAAGCACCAAAAGCAGCAGGTCTATCATCAATCAGGTATCTATCGCTTAATCGGCGGCGGATACCTGATTTTATTTTGGGAAACCCTATAAAAGCTGTTGAAGTTATACGCATCCGAATCGTATAAGAGTAGTATAAGGAGGCGAAAGTCTATGTTAATATCCGTGGATCATGGGAATAAGCTGATCAAAGTCCTGCATCACGCTCCGTTTACATCCGGCTTGCAGGAGAGTGATACACCGCCCTTCGGAGGCGAGACGCTGAAATACCAGGGGAAATACTACACTCTCTCGGAGAAACGTATCCCCTACCACCGGGACAAAACAGAGGATGACCGATTCTGGATTTTGACGCTGTTTGCCATAGCCTATGAAATTGAGGCTGTGGGCGGCTACTCTCAAAACATCATCCGCATCCAGTTGGCGGTAGGACTGCCCCCGGCCCACTACGGCGCACAATGCGAGGCGTTTACCACGTATTTTACCAACCGGGGCGCTGTCAAATTTGAGTTCAAGGGCCGGACCTATTCCATCTATATCGAAAAGGCGCTGTGCTTCCCTCAGTCCTATGCCGCCGCCTCGACAATTCTCAGCTCCATCCGCACGATTCCCAAGGCCCTTATCCTGGATCTGGGGGGCTTTACGGCGGACTATCTGCGGATACAAAACGGAGCCGGAGATCTGTCCGTCTGCGATTCTCTGGAGAATGGCATTATTTCTTTTTACAACAAGGTCATTTCCAGGATAAACTCTGACCAGAATATTCTTCTGGAGGAAAATGAGATTGACGCCATCCTGGAAGGAAAGGTGGGCCATGTTCCGCCCGCCGTGGCAGATGCCGTAGAACAGCAGGCACAGGACTTCATCAACGACCTGTTCAGTACGCTTCGGGAGCGGGGATTGGAGCTGAAATCCGGCGTTGTGGTCTTTGTCGGCGGCGGCTCCATCCGGCTGCGCCGTCAGATCGAGGCATCCGGCAAGGTTGGAAAGGCTCTGTTCGTTGATGACATCCAGGCCAATGCCAAGGGCTTTGAGAAGCTGTATCAGTACACGGTAAATGGCAGGTGATCGTGATGTCGGCCTTCGAGAAAAAAGACCCCGGCAAATTTACAGTACGGTTCAACATGGCAGACCCCCAGCAGAAGGCCGTGATCGACCTTCTAAACCAGCAGGGACGCTATAAGGCACAATTTCTTACCAGCGCAATCCTGCACTATGTCCATTGTTCTGAAACGCCGGATATACGGAGCGCGGCGGCGGTGGATAGCACAGAGATTGAGCGCATCGTCCGCCATGTCCTTGCCCAGCAGCAGACAGCCGCTCCTCCGGCCTTGCGGCAGGGCGGACAGGAACCAGGAGAAGCGACCGTCCCCTGGGAAGAACCAGGAGGCTCACCGCCCGGAACCGGCGCCTCTACAGAAGACGCTGACAAAGAGGCTATTCTGCAAACCCTGGACGCCTTCCGAAAACAATAAAATGAGGCATGGCAAGCTGGAGATACAGCTGGTCATGCCTCACTTTTCGCCGGGTGCAACCGCAGTCAGGAAACTGTTGATAATATCCTCCAGGCAGCGATGCTGCTCTGGGGACAGCTGGGATATTTTTGCGTTCAAGGCGGAAAAATCAACAGGGGGCGTATTTCCAAACAACAAATAGTCCGCACTGATTTCCAACACGCCGCAGACACCAATAATCGTATCTGCCCGCATAGCCTTTTTCCCCAATTCGGCATGTGAAATTGTCTGTGCGGAGACATTGGCCTTTTCAGCCAGGGCGTCTTGTGTCAGGCCCTTTTTCTTTCGCTGGGCGCAGAGCCGATGACCTATTTCTAACAGCTTTGTGTCCATTCGCCTCCTCCTCTCCCTACTTTAGTTCTATCATATCAACTTTGTTGCAAATTATTAACAGAACAAAGTTGAATACTATAAACTTTAGTATTACAATAGAGCTGTTTCAAAGGAGGATTGATTATGGAGTCATGCGCTGTCGTCGGGCCAAAACCGACCAGATTCAAATTTGGATACAAAGAAGAGAACTCATTGTGTCGGAAAATCAAAAAAGCTATGCTGCGGCAGTTCCGGAGATTGTATCGAAAAAAGGGAGTCCAACGATTTTATATCGGTGGTGCCATTGGTGTCAATCTTTGGGCTGGTGAGTTACTGCTGAAGCTGAAAGAGGAGCCTGGATATGAGGATCTGGAGCTGGTCGTGGTGCTACCTTTCCCGAACCATGACGCCAAGTGGGACATCCGAAGCCGAAAACGGCTGGAATACCTGCTCCGGCACAGCACGGAGCATCTGACCGTCGGCACAGGTGACTGCCGGGAGAGCTATATCAACCAGAACCGCTATCTGGTGGATCATGCACAGTATCTTGTTGCTGTGAGCGAGGAACACGAGGAGCAGAAAACCGGGTCATTCCAGGTAACGGCGTATGCACGGGAGAATGGGCTGGAGATTATCTATATCAATCCAGATACAGCTGAGGTAAATGACGTGCTAAAGTAAAGGAAAATTTATATTTGTGCATACAAAAGTGAAAGACTGAGCGACCTGATAGAAGGCGCTCAGTCTTTCTATTGCACGTTTGTCTAAATCTGCCCAAATAAGTCAAGCAACAAACTTATAGCCACTGTTCACTACCGTTCTGATGTGACCATGTGTAGGGTCATCAGGGTTCAGTTTCTTCCGAATTTGACTAATCACATTGGTTACAGCAGCATCGCTATCCCCCTCTGCTTCCTGCCAGACCGCCTCATAGATTTGCTGCTTGCTGAATACCCAACCTGGATGCCTCGCCAAGTAGCAGAGGGTAAAAAATTCGTAGTGACTCATTGGAATGAGAACTCCGGCCTTATAGACTGCCTGCTCCTGCAGGTGAATTTCCATGTCACCGAAGGTCATCACAGAGGACCCCCTATTGCCGTCGTACTCTGTAATCCCAGATAGTTCTGTGAACTGAAAATTTGCTTTCCCTGATAGCAGACTGAAAATGTCTTGCAAAATAGGTTCTTCTGACTCGCCCATTTCAAGTATTAGGATGCGCATATTTTGTACCCCCGTAGTATGTTATCCATTGCTTTACTGGTGAGCGTATTGTAAAACTCAAATGTCACAGAAATGTCCGAGCACTCCCAAAATTCGACATAAAAATCGGCTGAATTGTTACAATGGACGGACATTTCAAAATCTTGTCAGAAAATGGGCGAGGTATCTGTCTAAATACCGATCCGATTCTGCTCAATAGGGAACAGCTCAGTTTGCGGTATGCCCACAATAAGAGCGCACCGCCAGGAGCGCGAACAGCGGGATCTCAATGATGCAGGCTCCGATCATGGCATAGGGGGCCAGATAACCAGTCTGCTATGCTTTTACATCAACACCGGCGACCTCGCCGCCGATTAAGCCGCTCTGGAAGTCCGCCCAGTCTTTCAGATATTTCTGGAATGTACTATCGGAGCTTTCATAGGCCCCAAAATGGCTGGCACCCTTGCCAAAGAAGTTTGTCCAGTAGGAAACGCTGTTCTGATGCCGATAAGCCCCAGCAGACTGGGCGGACGCTTTCGCCGCACCGTATTCCGCTCCCTTGATAAGCGCCTGCATCGCATCGCCGCTGTCACGGTAGTGCTGCATGGTTTGGTTATATACATTCCATACCATGTTGCGGTCAAGTGCCGCAAAACCGGCCTGATCTCCCACACCAACTCCCACCTTGCGGCTTGCGCTCAACTGACTGTCCAGCCGATCAAGGAATGATTTCATAAATCCGTCCGCGGTCTTTTGCAGTAAATCAGCCATTGTACCGCTGATACTGCTGCTGTTCCGCAGCGTGTCAGCTTTCATGGCAATCATGGAGAAGTCCAAACCGATCCGCGCCTCGTCCATCGTATAGACGTTGGTGTTGTTGGGCTTTTCCATCGCAGAAAGAGCGGACACATACTGCCCCAAAGCGTTTACATCATTCAGCGTATATGGAGCATCCGCAGATTTAGCCGGGGAATTTACAGGGGTGCTTGCGCTCCCACGCAGGACGGAGGCCACATAAGCATCGTCATTCAGCAGCCATTGATCCTGCGTCCCCCTTAGGCCCTCCAAGGTGGAATTGTCGGCCAGCCCCTTGCGGTATTCCTCAATTTTTGATCCCACGCCGCTGACTATGGAGGCATAGATTTTTTCCCTTTCCCCGTTTACGCCGTTTTCTTCCAAAAACGAGCCAACAATGCCTGAATAGCCGTCTGCAATCTCACCCAGGGCGCTCTGATACAATTCGTCCAGCTTCTTTAACTGTTCCGCCTGTGTGTCGCCGGTGGTGGTGCTTTTGATCTTGTCCTCAACAGCCACATACCGGGAGGCCAGATAGTCCACCTTCCGGCTGAAATCGTCTGCTCCGATGGTATAGGCGGCAGCATCAGCGTCAAAGCCGATACCCCTTAAATCAGATGTCAGCCCGCTCCAGTCAACCTCTTTTTGGATGCCGCTGGTTTGGAGCTGCTTTTCAAATTCTCTCAAAACCTCGGCGCTGGGGTTCGGGTCTTGCAGCTTTACTTTACCGCCGTTCATATAGTCGTAGAGATTGAAAGAGCCTTGCTTGTTCCACTGCTTCATAATAGCGTCCTCTTTGGTATAATCGTTGTCGGACGCACACAGGGACCTCTTGAGTAGATTTTTCTGAATGGAATAGAAATCTGTCCCCTCCTGCTTCGCAGCAGTTGATCCTGAAGATAGCTGGGTCAGCCGGGACGATTGTACTGCGGCATAGTTCGTTGCCGCTGATACGCCGGAAATGTTCATCATACCGTCCTCCTATGAATTGATTGAAAACGGAGTTTACTCCGCACCGTTGCCAACACTCTGTTTGATGTAATCCAAATCCTATTACACAGCCTTGTATTAAGCGCGAATATTTACCGATGTTGCAACAGACGGGGCCGGTTGAGAAGATTGCATTTCTACGCGGGCCTCTCGATACGCCTGTAAGTACACCGAGGCCGACTCGCCAAAAAATTCATGCTCTGCCTTGGTCTGTATATCCGTCCAGCCTCCGCCGAGGCTGTTGTAGCTTGCGATATTCTCACCGTTAGGAGCGAAAATTTCCGCAGCCTGCTGGACTGAACTGATTTTCAGATTTGCGGAGCAGCCTCCCGACAGTTTTTCCAGCATCTTTTCCAATGCCTGCAACATCGGGTGCGGTTCTTTCAATGCTGCCTGGATAGCAGACATTACCTGGTTTTTCGGCCCGGAGCGGTCAGGGGAAACATATTGCTTCATGTGTGCAAGCCGCATTTGGGTAAAGCCCTCCGACATATAAACGCCCTTCTTGGCATCTTCTTTTGCGTATGCTTTTATCCGCTCAATAAAACTGTCGGACATAGCACCCTTTGCGGCTTTTTCGGTTCCCTGGCTTTTAGAGCTTTTTTCTCCTTTGACGGCCACAGCATAATTCGTTGCCGCTGATATGCCGGAAATGTTCATGATACTGCCCTCCTTGTTGAGAGAATTTTATTCTCCCTTGTCCCGGCACTTACCTATCTGTTCAAAAGCCTCCAGGAGACGTTGATATGAGCCAGACATAGAATCGCAAATTTCTTTTCCTTTTCCATCTTTGTCTTGCGAATACGAAAAATCTTTGCAATACTGAGCGCAAGCCCGGAGAAGTTTTGTAAAGTCGCCTTTTTCCTTGCCAAAAGGCCACGCCTCCAGTCCGGGGTCTTCGGATGCTCCAATCGTCAACCCGGAGGGTCCATTATATGGAACCGCGCCGCCAAAGCCAACGCTAAAATCTTGGGAAGAAATAACGCCAGAATCCCGTAAATCTTTAAGTAAATTTCCGTATTCGTCGCGGGTCATGTTCTTGACATCATATTTCTTTGCCAGAGAAGTCGCCATTTCATCCGTCAATTTTGTCGTTTCCGGCTTTACCTTGTATTTTCCATCACCCGAAATGTAAGTGTCTGCACTCCGCCCATAGCGTGCGGCTGGATAATTTGACTTCGCATTTTGCAGCCCCGTCATCGCCAAATTTATATTCTGAGAACTTACCCTTTGAAAACCCGTAATCATAATTCCACCTCATCCTGTAATGGTTATACTCTCAGGCACGAACATCGAAAGTCGCAGTTTCCCCTTCGCAAGCCACTGGTGGTTTCTGCGCTCCATTCTTAATCTCCGCACGCGCCGCATTCCAAGCTTGCATATAAACATCAGTAGAATCCCTAAGAAACTGATTTTCCGCCCTGGTAGGTAAATTCATCCAACCACCGTTGCTGGTATTATAGTGCGCAATTTCTTCCCCATCGGGCGAATATACCGTAGCAACCTGGTTTTCGGGGGTACTATGAAGGTCCCCGGAACAGCCGCCAGCCAGCCCGCTGAAAGATTTCACAATACGCTCTGGTCTTCCTTTGCCTTTGAGGTGTGCTAACATCCTGTCGAGAAATTCCAAAGTGGGGTCTTCTCCTTTGTGCGCTTTCTCCGCCTTTTGCAGTTCCTGCGTCATCTGTGCAATCGGAGCAGAACGGTCAGGAGAAACATACTTGCCCATCTGTGCAAAACGGAGGTCTATTGCCTCTTGGCTCATGCCACCACCTTTTTGAGCATCTCGCCGCGCTAACTCCTGGAGTTTCTTAACAAAATCATCCGTCATTGCATTTTTAGACGCTTCAACCGCCTTTTTCTTGATGATAGGTGTTTCTCCCCACCTGGCGGCCTCCCGAAGACTATTTACTCCGCCAATTTGCATACTATACGATCTCCTTTCTATTCCGCGCTGCCAATGCTCTTTTTGAACGTGTTCCAAATATCGTCATAAATGGACTGGAACAACGATTCTCGTTGAACAGCGCCGGTGTCCGCTGTCTCCCAATCTTCAAAGTGAATTTCTTCCCCCTCCTCTACGCAGTCCCGCCGCTTCAACTCGGCCAGGATGCTGGAGGCCCCCTTTTGGAACGTGGACGTTATGCCATGGGCGGAGGAAAGAGCGCGGTCAATTTCACCGTAAATATCGTCTGTGGAGGTGTCGATCTGCCAATGGGTATCATTCTCGCCGTTCCCCGCCCACTCTGCGGCCATGCTGTAAGCCTTGCCCATGTAGCCCTCCTGGGTGGGGTTGTGATCCGATACCCGGTTCAGCTCCGCCGCGCCCTGCTGCATAAACTGTTCACGCGCCGCCCTGGTTGCGTCCAGCAGCTTGGAAACGTCCTCCAGCTTCATCTGCTCCGGCAAAGCCTTGTTGCCGTCCAGCATATCCTGATATTCTTGAATGGTTTGGTCGAAGGCGGAGAGCTGATCCCGGTATTCCATCAAAGACGCTTCATGCTGCTGGCTCAAATATGCGCCCACTTTACACTGGTTTAAGTAGAAGTGCAGCAGGCCCTCCGGCATTTCCTCCAGAGGGGAATTTTTCTTGCCCTCCGTGGCCTCCGCCGACAGCTCCAACGTATCAAACCGGGTTTTCATATCCTTTGCCTGATTTTTCGCGTTCAGCAGATTTTCGGACAGCCGGTGCAGCGTGTCATTGATCGGCGGCTGAACAAGTTTCTGCCCCAGCGGTTTATTCTGCTGGAAGATGCTGTTTTGGTGAAAAAGATTTGCAAAGTTTGTTACATTCATTTTATACGCCTCGTTTCTGCCCTACGCCTTTACATCAAAACTTGCAGACGCATCCCCGCTCACCGCCGGAGCTGCTGTCTGCTTGGCGGCGGCTATTTCCGCCTCAGCCGCCTTGTACGCCTCGCGGTAAATATGATTAGATTCATACTGAAATCGAGTTTCGTCTTTTGTGGGAACATCAAACCAACCGCAAGAGTCACGATAGCCCGCGATCATTTCTCCATTTCTATCATAGATTTCAGCCGTAGTCCCAAACATAGGCCCGTGGAATACTTTGGCAGTACAGAGACTGTCTAACAAATCCAAGAGATTTGCTCCAGTATGCCAGACACGTTTAGGATCGTTGATTGCGGCGGACACTTGGGAAGTGGGTTTTGCCCGATCCGGGGAAACAAACTGCTTCATGTGAGCATCCCGCATGGCCGAAAAGCCGGTACGCTGCTTGCTATCATACCCGTCCATGTAACGGCCTTTTGCGGGATCAGCGCGGGCCTGCGCTTTGATCTGCTCAACATACTCGTCAGACAAGGCGCCGCTGACTTTCTTGCTGATTGGCTCAAATAGGCCGTCCTCGCTGACGGATATTTTGGATGCTGGGCAGTTGGCAGTTCTGCCGGTAGCTCTATAAGAGCCATAAGAATTGAAAGCGCCGGGAATACCGTTGATTGTCATAATCGCTCCTCCTTGTTATGCGCGAAAATCTAAACTGGAATGTGTTTTGTTACTGCTATTGCCGCGTACTCCAGATTGTGCCGCACGGTAGGCTTCATCATAGATTGAACTCGATGCTGTCTGGAACTGTGCTTCAGCCTTGGTAGCTATCTTTTTCCATTCACCAGTTTTACCGTCATAGCTGGCAAACTTCTCTCCATACTCGTCAAAAATTTCTGCTGTCGTCCCATTCCGCCCTTTTGTTACGGTGGCCGTATAGGGCAAGCCAGATAACTTCACTGTGCTTGCCCCGGCCTTTTGAAACGAACTGGCCGATAGGAGCTTTGACACCTGGGCAATAGCTGAATCCCGATCCGGGGAGATATATTTCTTCATCTGTTCAGCTCGAGGCTCTGACATTTTGCCATCCTTGCCATAGGCTCCGGCTTGGGCATCCTTCTTGGCTTGGGTTTCAAGCGCACTCACATATTCCTTGGTCAGACCGCTGCTAACCTTGCTGCTGACAGTGCTGACATTCACGATATCCGAGCGAATAATTTTGGAGAGAGAAGTTTTAATGGACTTACGGCGGATTGATGAATTGTTAAGCAAACTGCCGGATTTGAGCTTGAACCGTCCCCCGCTTTTCAGCGAACTAAAAAGCGATGAAGTTGTCCTGCTCCGCATAGACAACATCCCCGATGTTCGCCTCATGCTGGTACGGTAACTCCTTGGAATACCGCTAAAACGCATATTTTGTTCCTCCATTTCATTCCTGGGTTGTTTCCGCCTGTGCTGCGCGATATGCCTTTAGATAAATTTGCCTACTCTCATACATAAACTGCATTTCCTCGGCGGTGGGCACCGTGATGGTTTCTCCACGGCCACTGAGATAGTGAATTTGGTAGCTGGCAATCAATACGCCTCGCTCGTCCACAATATTGGCAGTGGTATCGAAATAGTATTCCAACGTATCCAACATACCGTATTCGGCAAGCAGCGCGTAATCAACATCATCGCTTACACAGATGGTGGCTGTGTAGAACGGGCCGAACAGGCTCACAATGTTCTCGCCAGACCGACCCTCCTTCCGGAGCGCATCGGTTAGGGCGGAGACACGAGCCAGCGCTTCCTCCCGTTCCGGGGAGATATACCGGGCCATCTGGTCATTCTGTAGCTGGTCATACTCCTCCGACGCATAATTGCCGGTTTCCGCAGCCCGTTTGGCGCAGTCCTCCACCTGGGCCACATAGGTTTCCGTCAACGCCTGTTCCACTGCCTCCAACAGCGGAGCTTCCCCTTCGTCGGCAGTCTGAATCTCGATCAGGTCTGAGAACCTGTTGAGCTGTACGATCACGTTTTCCGCAATCTGGATCAGTTCCTCTTCCGGCAACGGTGCGCACACCCATAGGGTGCTTCTGCTCTCGGCGGCGGGCCACACCAAAATACTGTCCCCGCCCTTGGTGCCGCTTGGGTACAGCTCTGCGGCCCTACCGGTCACAGAGACAGCCTTGCCGCCGCTTGTCCCGGGCCTGGGCGCCTGGGCATCGTCATTGGAATACCCGAATGTAATGGAGAAGCCCTGATCGTTGCCGTACACAACCTCGCCGCTTCCCGCCTCCTCGTTCTCCGACTCCAAATAATACCCGCCATACTCCAAGGGCAGCCAAGTCACGCTGTACCGCCTGGGCATGGACTCCGATTGCTGGATGCTCTCGGCAACTTTTACTAATTCGCCCCCCGACAATGGGGCGGTAATCCAAAAAGCAGCATCACGTTCATAATCCGTCCACACCAAAATGCTGGGACCATCGTTCGGATTCAGGTATAAATCCGCAGGCAAATTCCCTACAGAAGATTCTTGAACGATTGCGCCCTCCCATTCCACATTCAGCGATGATTTTTCTGTGCCTTTCAAATATGAGACAGTCAACAATTCACTATTGTCATTCTCGTATTGGGAGCGGACGTAGGTTCCCACCTGCGGTGTAACGATCTCCTCATAGCCCTCTGGCACCCAAGTTGGCGCATATACCGCATCCTCTGGAATAGGCTGTTCCTCGCCGGTGTAGCGGTAAACAAACCACGATTCATACGTTTCTCGTATCCATCCCACAAACGCCGCCCTCGCCTCCGGACTGACTGCCAGGACAGTGCAGCCGCTGAGCAACGCCACCAGCAGGAGGCAGGCCGCAACCTGGGCCACCCGATACCGAATAGGGTGGTCGGCCCGGCGAATCAATTTCTGCATCTTTTTCTCAAATGCCGGGGAAAAGTCACACTCCGGGAGCTCGTCTATCGCTTCGCCATACTGTTGACAGTCCGCATCCAACAACACCCGGCGGAGCATACTGTCTAATGCCTGGTCTGTCAATCCGGGGTCCCCCTCTCTGTAGAAGTTTCTGATCTGGAGGAATGTATCTGCCTGAACAGCATGTGCAGGTGGGAATAGGTGGACAGCAGGGACCTTGAATGCTCCTGTTCCAAACCGTTTCCAGCGGATACTTTGAGAAATTCGCCGCAGTATCCCACATACTGCTTCAGCAGCTCCGTAAAATCCGCCTTACTGTCTCCAAGAGGCAGCGTTTCTGGAGATTTTTCCACAGGAATACTCGTATGGGGGAGCGTTCCGCCATAACCAGCGCTGAACTCCTGCGTAGTGATTATACCCGTACTCCGCAGGTCGGACAAAAGGAGGCTATACTCATTTCGGCTCATATGCGTGACATCATACTTTTGCGCCAAAGTGCGGGCCATGTCCTCTGTTAGTGCCACTGTGGACTGCACCCCATAAGTGCCGTAATAGCCAATTTTTCTTGATTGATTCTGCATATTTGCTATGTTCGCTCCTTTTGATGCGCTTTCCTACTGTATGTTCTGCGAATAAAACACCCTCTATTGTAATTAACGCAGCGAGGAGCCGGATTCCTACAGGATTTTCAAAAATTTTTTGAAAAATTTTTTTGGCCGCGTTTTCCTAATAGCTATGCGGCTATGAAAATGAGATAAAAAGCAAAAATCCGCCTCTCCCTGTAATCAACACAGCGAAGAAACGGATTCTCACAAAAAACAAAAGTATCTGAAAGTTTATTTCAGCTCTTTCCAGGGGACATTTATGCGTCCATCAAGAAGCCTTCCCGCTCCACGATGTCCCGTAGAAGCTGACGGCCCCGGCTGATCCGAACACTGACCGCCTTTTTAGACAGGCCCAGCTTGGCAGCAATCTCCCCATCGGAATAGCCCAACAGCAGTTTCATTTCCATAGCGGCCCGGTACGTCTGGGGCAGACGGGTGAAGGTATCCACCAGCGCGTGGTAGTCGCTGACTTCCTCCGCTGTTTCGGCAAAGCCTCCCCAATCTTCCAGCGGGTCTGTGTCCTTCCTTTTCCGCAGGAGGGAGATCGCCTCATTCCTGGCAATGACCACGATCTGCGGCGCCAGGTCTTTGGCGGGGGTGTTCTGGAACTTGGAAAACTTCTTGAGGATCCGCAAAAAAGCGTTATGAACCGCATCCTCTGCCTCCTGACGGTCATGCAGAATGCTGTCCGCCACATGGTACATGAGGCCGCGATATTTCAGATAAATTTGCTCAAACCGTATCTTTTCCTCTGGTGTGTCGAGCATTTGCAGATAATAGACCAGCATCGGTTGTACCTCCTGCTCCCAGGGCGGGCGTGGTGTCAGGTATATACCCTTTTATCTATTATCGGCAAATAGGGTGAAAAGTTAAGATTTGCAGGGGTCAGGGGGAGTATGCGCACCTACGGCGTGCCTGGTTCGCCGGGTTCGTCCAGGTCAAAGCCTGGGACAATGATGGTGTCGGGGTATTCGGTAGGGGCGCTGCCCTTGTCAGGAAGGGCCTGTGTGCTCCCCACAACAAAATCCTCGCTGTATGGCACATTGATGATGGAGGCCGTGATTTTAATGACTTCCTCCAATTCCAACCGCTGTGCCTCAATTTCATACTCCACCCCATCCAGGGTAAACGAGGCTGTATAGACATCATAATATCCGGCGGGCATATTGGAAAGACCGTCAGGTGCCTTTTTCGTGGGATCGAAGGGGCCATGTTTCACGGAGCAGTGGCGGAGGGTAACTGGTACTCCACCAAAATCGGTGACGCACTCCTCGTCTACTGGAAGAATGCCGCAGTGGAGGATGCCCAGTTTGGAGACTGTGATGGCAAAACCCTTTGGAATCACAATATCGTCGTCGGACTTCGGGCTTCCATCTTCCCAGAAATCCACCCAGAATCCCCGGCCCACCTCATCATCAATTACCTTTCCTGTCGCCCTATCCCGAAAGACAACGGCGGTCACCGCATTTCCCCCGCTGGTCAACCCATCGGGGACATAGGGCACATTCAGCTCCCAGCCATAGTAGTCTGCAATCTCCTTCTGGCCCCAAATCTCCTTCTCATAGAGGGCGGGATCAGGATATGGCAGGACGGCTTCGGGGGCCAGCTCTGCCGACTCGTTCACCGCCACATTGTCCCAGTTTATGGTAATTTTTCTCTCGTCGGGAGGCTGTATTGGTTCATCACTGGGGTGATTATCGTTATCGCTGACCACAGGCCCAGGGCCGGGATTGGGCGGTGGCATAACTCCACCCGGCCCTTTCAAAAGGCCCGGTAATGCTGCCATAGCTACTGTGACAATCAGGCCAAAACACGCCGCCATAGCACCCCATTTCAGCCAGCCGCTTTTCTTTTTGCGCTCATAGGTGATTGCTTCCATGATGTACTTGTCGTTGACTTTTCCCAGTGCGCTGGAAAACTGTTCTGCGTTCATCGTACAACCCCTCTTTCTTCAAAATAGTGCCGCAGTTGTTTTCGGATACGGGTCAGCCGGACGGATACATTCTTTTCCGATAAGCCTGTCCGCGCCGCAATCTCCCCATAGCTGTCAGAAAACCAGTACCGCCGCATAAGCAGAACGCGATTCTCTGGGGATAGAGTATCCAGAAAGTCCTCGATCAGCCGGACAAGCTCCTGTTCCTCTATGCTCCCCTCTACTGTGCAGGGCGTGGCCAGACAGCCCTCCAGCTCCTCCAGCGCCACGGTATAGCTACCGCCGCCGCGCTTGGCCGCCCTATCTGCGTGATACCGCATGAGGGAAAGATTACGGACAATCCGGCAGAGGAACGCCAGCAGCGGATTGGGCCGCGCCGGTGGGATGGCGTCCCAGGTGCCCAGGTAGGCGTCGTTCACGCACTCCTCCGCGTCCTGACGGCTGTTGAGAATGTTGTAGGACAAGCTGTAACAGACTTTGCCGTACTTGTCATCCAATTCCCGGATTGCTTGCTCTGACCGGGCGAAGAACAGTTCTATGATGGCGCTGTCATCCATCGGTGTATCCCCCCTTTCTGTCCCTCAACTATCTACTATGGATTTTTCGGAAAATACTACACGCTACAACAAAATTTTATCCACCTCAAAATCATTAGAAATGCGTCTCACGGTGAGACTGATGACAAATATCCCTGACCTTCAGCAAGTCAGGGATATTTCGCTGCCTTATAGGGTATGTGCTAGTCAGAGGTCAGTTTACGGTATGCCCACAATAAGAGCGCACCGCCAGGAGCGCGAACAACGGGATCTCAATGATGCAGGCCCCAATCATGGCGTAGGGCGTCCATACCGCCAACCCGCCCAAACTCAGAAACTTGAAGTCGGTGATGGCGTAGAGGATACTGGCCTGGATGCTGGTGCCGCTGGCGGGGAGGATGCTGCACAGCCAGGTGGACAGCGCCCCCGGCACCGTCATGGAGAGCACCACCGGCGCGATGCAGAACACCAGCCCGGAGGCCAGGGACGCCACAGTGGTTTTGCACCTGGAGGAAAGGAACAGGGTGAAGCTGACGGAGGCCAGCACTGAGAGCAGGCCGGCCACGGCAAACAGGCGCTGGAGCTCCCCGATGTTCATATCGGTCAGGGTCACGATGGAGTAGAGCATCTGGATGGAGGTCTTAGTACACTCCCAGCCGAACAGACTGTTGACCACCAGGATATGCACCACGGCACAAACCACAAAGGCGGCCGCGCTGACGAAAAGGGCGGTCAGCACTTTGGCGGTGCCCAGCCTGGCCCGGCCATTCCGGGTACAGCGCAGAATATCGTCTGCGCCCGACTGATAATCGGCGGAGAACACCGGGGCCGCAATTACCACGCAGAACAGCAGCACCAGGAAGCCCATGATATTCTGGTAGTCCAGAATGGTGGAACTCATGCCGGGATAGACCTCAAAGGGCTTTTCCACCTTCTGGTACATCTCAACGGCCTTGTGCTGAACGGCGGGGCTGTCCGGCTGCTCCATGGCCATCAGGGAGGCGATCCGGGCTTCGCAGACGGAATAGTAGTCGTCAATTTTCTCTGGGTCGATCTCCATGATGGTGGGGGCCATGCCGGTATCCGGGTCGGCAAACGCCTCCTTGACGCCGTGGAGCAGCGGGGCGATGGGGAGGATCTCCTTCTCATAGACGCCCTCCGGCAGATCGTAGGACTCCGTGACGCCGTAGGATGTGAGACATGCTTGATAGATCTCCACGGCCTCCCGCACCCGCTCCGGGGTGACGATGCCGCTGGCGTCCGCCTGCCGCTCTTTCTCGTAGGCGATAGAAGCCAGCCCGGTCAGGTTGACCTCGTTCCCGGCCTCGTCCGTATAGTTGCTGTAGCAGTAGGTGGTCGGGAGATAGGCCAGCAGGACGGAGAGGATCAGCGCCAGCGCCAGTAAAATCCAGGTGAGCCTTGCCTTCAAGACCCGTTTCAGTTCCAAACGAAAGATTCTCATTTACTGATACCTCCTGTCACTTTCTCCACTGCTCTCCGGAAACATCCACAAATACAGATCCTCCAGACGAGGTGCCGCGGCAGTAGAAACATTGTTGCGGGGCCGGTCCGACAGATAACGGATGGACACGCTGCCGTCGGTTTCGTTGCGCAGATTGGTGATTTGCAGCTTGCTCTCATACTCCGGTACCAAGTCTGCCGGGATGGTGCAGCTCCAAACCTTGCCCTCCACCAGCTTGACAAGTTCCTCCGTTGTCCCTGTCGCCAGCAGCTTGCCGCCCTTGATAATGGCGTGGCAGGTGGCGATGTACTCCACGTCTGGGACGATGTGGGTGGAGATCAGCACGATCCGGTCATGGGCGAACTCTGACAGCAGATTGCGGAAGCGCACCCGCTCGCCGGGGTCCAGGCCCCCGGTGGGTTCGTCCAGGATCAACACCTCCGGATCGTTGAGCAGGGCCTGGGCGATGCCCACCCGGCGCCGCATTCCGCCGGAGAGCTTGGAAATCTTCTTGCTGTAGACATCCATCAGGGAGACCCGCTCCAGCAGCTCGTGTATCCTCCGCCAGCTCTGCCGTTCCGGAAGCCCCTTCAGGGCGGCGACGTAGGCCAGGTAGTCCTTGACGGTGAACTCCGGGTGGAAGCCGAAGTCCTGGGGCAAAAACCCGAAAATGCTCCGATACTGTTCCCCTAACTCCTGAATGGGAACACCGTCATACACCACCTGGCCGGAGGTGGGCTGCATGATCCCGGCAATCATCCGCATGAGGGTGGTTTTGCCTGCGCCGTTGGCCCCCAGCAGACCCCAGACCCCCGGCGTCAGCTCCAGGCTGATGTCGTTGACGGCCCTTTTGTCCCTGAACCGTTTGGAAACATGGTCGATCAGCAATTCCATGTGGAAACTCCTTCCGTATGAAAAATAAAGGCGCTCTCGCCTTGGCACTGTCATTGTACCAAAAGCAAGAGCACCGTTTTCGTGTTCTCTCACACAGGATTCCACTATTTTTATACAGACTTTCTTACGATTTTCTCACAGGCCGATGATAGGGGAGGTTTGCTCTGCGCGGAGGCTTTCTCCAGAACAGCTTTGACACCGCAAAGAAAACCAGATACCCCAATATGCCGCCCAAGGTATTGAGCATGAGATCGTCAATGTCCGCCGACCTGCCGGTGAAATATTGTGTAAACTCAATGGCGAATGAGAACAGCGCCAGGGAAAGAGCAGTTTTCCCAAAGCCGCGCATTCCCCGAAAGGCCACCAGCATCATAAAGCCCAGAGGGACAAACATTACGACATTCGCGGCGGTTTGGGCGACCTTCTTCGGCTCCGGCATCCCCCAGGTCTCTTGAAAAACCTTGAAGGGAACGAGGTTCAGTGAACGGTCTGCCGCAGCTGTTTTGGATGCGCCGACTACGACCGTCGCCGCCAGGACGATCATGACACAGGCCCCAAACAGGAAATAGGCAAGCTGTTTTGCCGGCGGCACGCGCTTTCGGAGCAAAAAGCAAATAGGCGCATAGAGTACGGACATACCCAAGAGGCAGATAGCGCTGATGATACAATAGCCCAGGATTTCTCGAATCACGAACATAGATATTCCTCCAACAACAAGCACCGGCGGTTTTGGCTCTATCATACCAAAACCGCCGGCGTTTGTTCTGCGTTTTTCCTACGGATTTTCTAACGATTTTCCTACACCCCCTTTTCTGTCAGGATTTTGCCAAATTTTTTCTCCGACAGGATCTCGTGGGTCACAAGCTGGCCGTCATAGAACAGAGAAAAGGTGGTAAAGGGCGACGGGGCGCTTTGCGCGTCCTCCCTGGTCTGAATGTGGACAGTCTGGAACACGGCGTTCCGCTCCTTCGCCATGTTCTCCAGCACCGGCACATACTTTGCCGTAAAGGGGCACTGGTTTGTGTAATAGAGCACAAATCCCTGGGGCATATCTCCATGCTCCCGCACGGTATCCCGGAAGCGGGGCCGCTTCGCCCCCTCCTCAAAGGGCAGATACAGCAGTTCAAAGTAAGGCTCCGCTGTGTCCGCTGTCACAAAGCCCTTGTGCCTCATGTATCCGGGGTCAGAGAGGAAGCCCAGTTTCTTTTTTGAGGACAGGATCACAAGCCCCTTTTTTCCCTTCTCCTTGCTGTCCTTGATACAGGCGTCCAGCAGAAGGTTTGAGTACCCATGCCCCTTGAACTGTCCGGACACCCATAGGCAGTCGATCACCATATACCTCTCCGCCTCGATGGGCGCCCAGGCGTACTCGGCGGGGATGTACTCAATAAAGCATTTCCCCCGGACATTGCCTTTCAGGAAGACAAGCCCCTCGTCCAGCCGCTCCTTCAGCCAAGACTTTTTGGACATGACCTGCACATCCTTGTTGCTGGATATGGCACAGCAGATGTGCTCCTGGTCAATGTTGTCGTGGGTCAGTTTGATTAGCTCCATGATGGATTACCTCCGTATCATTCGATTTATGGATTCAAACTTCTTCTGTTTTCACGATAGAAAAACTATTTTTCAAATATATCTTGAGTGCGCTTTGATTCCAATCTGCGACATGAAGAATGATGGGAGAGGTATGATTGCTTTGCAGGTAGGAAACGGCAAACCGCAATAACGCTGTTCCGTACCCCATCCTTTGAAAGCTTTTTTCCACAACCAGATCGTCGATTTCATTGCCGTATATGGCAACTGAACCAATTATTTTTTCGTCAATTTCGAGAATATGAATTTCCCCTTTTTTGCGTTCCAATTCTTCTTGGCTTCCACAACACTCTATCGGAAATCGCTGTAAAGCAATTCTCATATCGTGGAAGCATTCTTCATAGATCCTCTTATACTCATTATAATCCAAAGCCGAGTAATTTCTTAACTGCAAATGTGATACAATGCGTCCTCCTTGGTATTCCATCATATGTGCTGAAATTTTCACTATTATTACCTCCACATAGTTCGATTTGTATTTCTGAACATCAAAATGATGAATCCAATCAGTACCAGTGTGATAGCTGCCGCTATGGTGGAGCTGACACTCATAACGGGGAATTGTTCATATTTGAGTATGTAGGTTACAAAAGCGTTCGGCAGGTTTACGAAGTACGACACGATCAGATTATTACCAGAAAGCCTGTAGGCAGCTGCGAATCCAAGTCCTACCGCAAAGAGCAGGAGTAAATCCTCCCAAGCGCGAAAACCGGGATAGCCCAGATGATATAGGGAGAACATCGCCCCGGAAATCAAAATTGCGGGCAAGCAGCCAAATTGCTGCTCGGCCCTGCTCTGCACAAAGCCTCGAAATAGGAACTCCTCAAAAAACGTGGTCATGATAAGCGGCGCAATTCCCAACGGCAGCAGGCGCCACGGTATTTGTTCTCCCGCAGCCATTTGGGGAATCAACTGCCCGCCAACTGAAAATATCACAAAGGCACACAAAACGGCAAATTGCCGTGTTCCCAGCCTTTTTACGCCGAACGAAGTAAGTGATTCCTTTTCTTTCCGCAGGCAGTACAGCGGAATCAACAGACTGAATACCAGCCCATATAGGAGATTATAGAAAACAAAATAGAGGATTGGCGTCGGGTTAAGGTTCGCCAATGCGATGCAGAGGATCAGCATTGCCTCTGTACCAATCAAATACAACAGCAGTTTCTTGCTTCCCATATGTGTCACCCCTATGCTTTATCAGATTTTACGCCTTACCTCATGGACAAGCAGCATCACACCATATAAGCCGCAGGCCAAAAGGATCAGATCCTCATAGGCGCTGAAAATAACAGACTTGATGCCGGTCAAGCCCCAAACGGTCAGCAGAGCCAGCAGCAGTTTATTCTTCTTTTGACAGCCTGCGTAGACCGCGATACTAAGACTGACGACAGGGCAGGGCATGATATAAGTTACCATCTGCGGGAAGCGATTGCCCAGCATGACAGAAACCAGCGGGTAGCATACATAAAATAGCAGCAAAAGTGCCTGTATAGTGTCTGGTTTTTCCAGAAAATCCTCCCTGTTGCACCAGCTTTCATATAAAAACAGGCCGCCGCAGAGCAAATACAGCGGAAGGGCAAAGTATTTTTGAATCGGCTCTGTCCCATACCAGGCAAAAAATACGATGCCAATAAACAGATTTGCGATGCCCAGCGCGAATTTTGCCATCCATGGATTTTTTCGCTGATAGGACAGTATGACCGAAAAAGCGAGGAACACCAGCAACACGGCTTGTGCGGCTATCGTATGTTGGTTGTATGCGCCAATTACCACCCAAAAGGCTTGTGCATCCATTTACATTTCCTCCAATCTCGTCACTTCACCGTGGGAAGCATCACCGTAAAGACCGTCACCCCGTCCCCGCTCTCCGCTGTGATTGTCCCCTTGTGGAGCGTGACGATCTGCTTGGCGATGGCGAGGCCCAGCCCGGCCCCGCTGGAGCCGCGCCCGGTGTCCAGCCGGTAAAACTGCTCAAAAATTCGTTCCAGCTTCTCTCGGGGGATCGTCCCGCCGCAGTTGGAAAATTTCAGCGTTACGCTGTCCTCGCTCTGTTCCGCCTCAATAGTGATCTCAGTCCCGTCGTAGCTGTAATTCACCGCGTTCCGCAAAAGGTTGTCAAAGACCCGCTGCATCTTGTCGGCGTCACAGCTCAGCAGAATGTCATCCCCGGACACAAGGCAGCAGGTCAGGCCCTTTTGATCCAGAACCGGCTGAAATTCATACACCAGCTGCTCCAGCAGGCGAGTCAGGTTGATTTCACTGGTTTGCAGCGTGATAGTGGACAGGCTGTACCGTGCGATTTCCAGAAACTCGTTGATCAGATCCTCCAGCCGCTCCGACTTGGCCAGGGCGATGGAGAGATACTTTTCCCGCAGCTCCTCGGAGAGCTGTTTTTCATCCCGCAGCAGGTTCAGATAGCTGATGGAGGAGGCCAGGGGCGTTTTCAGGTCGTGGGCCAGGTACATCACCAGGTCGTTCTTTTTCTGCTCGGCCAGGAGCATATCGCTTTTCTGCCGGTCAATGGTGTGCTTCGCCAGATTCATTTTGCGCTCAATGGGAAGCAGCTCCGGGGGCAGAGAAATTTCTCCCGCCACGTCCTGGAGCAGAGCGTCCATCCCGCGGCTGACGTCCTCAAAATACCGGGTCAGCCAGCGGAGGTAACAGTAGAACAGGCCAGCGGCCACCAGCAGGAGGGACAGCAGAATGATGGCGTCCATGTGACTGCGGAAGGTGCGCTCGTAGAACCGGAGGGCGGCGTCGTAATCCATGCCCAAGGTGTTTTGAAACAGGGCCACCATTCCGTTGGCAAAGCGGCCCCGCAGCAGGACGGCGTAAGTGAGATAGATTACAGCGGCCGCCGCCGCCAGCACAGCTATGGTGCGAAGGAATATCTTCCTGCGGAACGGAGCGAAATCATTCTTACTTTTCAATGGTATAGCCAACCCCCCATACCGTTTTAATGAATCTGGGGCTTCGGGCAGGCTCGTCCAGCTTTTCCCGCAGCCGTCCGATGTGGGCCATGACGGTGTTGTTGTTCTTCAGGTACTTTTCGCCCCATACCGCCTCAAACAGCTCCTCGGAGGGGACGACGACCCCCTGCCGCTCACAGAGATACCAGAGGACAGAGAACTCCAGGGGCGTCAGCTGCACTTCCTTCCCGAACAGGAAACACTTGTGGTTGTCCCGGTTAATGACCAGCCCCCGAATGTCGTATTCACGGACTGCTTTCTCCGGCTCTGGAGCGGAGCTGTTGTAGAGCCTGTACCGCCGCAGCTGGGTCTTGACTCTGGCAACGACCTCCAGGGGATTGAAGGGCTTGGTGATATAGTCGTCGGCCCCGATGGTCAGGCCCATGATCTTGTCCCCGTCCGCCGTCCGGGCCGTGAGCATGATGATGGGGCAATAGGACTTCTCCCGCAGCTTCTTGCAGAGCTGGAAGCCGTCCCGTCGGGGAGCATCACGTCCAGGAGCGCCAGATCCAGTTCGGTGTGTGCAATGCAGTCCAGGGCCTCCGCGCCGGTATAGCACTTGTGAACTGTATACCCGTCATTGGTGAGATAAAGCTCCAGCACGTCGGCCAGTTCTTTTTCATCATCTACCACTAAAATATGAGTTCCCATAGCGTTGTCCCTTCATTTTGAGATTGCGGATGATGTGGCTTACAGACATTATATCAAGATTCTGTTTGCTTTTCCCTCTTTTTCTTTATGGAATTTCTTAAATTTTTCCTACGGCCAATTTTCAGCCAAGCCAGCCGTTATAAAAAGCTGCCACCCCCAATACGGCCCCTATGACAGTTGCAGCAAGGATAACAATGACACCTTTTTTGTGTTCCTTGAAATACGCAAATAAGATTTTCAAATCTTCCATGTTCGAAATCTCCTTAAAATAGTTTGTCAAAGCGGAGGAAAGCGGCGGTTTCCGCAAACCGCCGCTTTCCAGAAATTAAGAGAGCTGTGTGTATGCAGCGTTCTGCTTCCGGTAGGTATCGCTGTCCTTCTGTTTCAGCTCCTGCTCCACCTGGGACAGCTGGCGCTCCAGATCCTTGATCTTGGCCTCGTCGGTCTCGGTACCCAGCCGCTGCTCCAGATCCTGCTGCTTCTTTTTCAGTTTTTCGATCTCGCGGTCTACCTTGTCGGTATTACACTCCCAGGTCTCGTCCTTTTTCCCCTCCGGGCCCTTCGCGCCCTGGCCCGCCGGATCGGGTTCCTCGGGGGCGTCCGCATCGGGCTTCTCAGGAGCGCCCTCCGGCTGTTTCGGCGCATCCGCTGCCCGCTCCGGATCATCAAAATAAATCTTGGGCTGGCCGTCCTCGTCCTTGCCCATCCAATAGCGGCCGGACGGCTCCTGGGGCTCTTCCGGGATGTATTCGTCCATCACAGGCTTCAGCTGGCGGCCCTGGGCCTCCTCCTCGGGCTTCTGGACCTTGGACGCTCCCAGCACCTTCTCAGCTGTTATCAACGGCTGGACTGCGCCGGTATTTACACCAGAAATCGGCATCATAACTCATTCCTCCTGAAATTTTACGCAGTAAACGAAACGGTCGGTTCGGTTTCCGCCGGCGTGGCGGCAATTTCGCCTGCCGGCGTATAGGTGACCGGCTCCCTGTCAATGGGCTCCGCCGCCTCGACGGGCTTGTTGTTCTTCAGCGCCGCTTTCGCCGCCTCGCTGATCTGCACCAGATCGGTTCCCTGGGGACGGCCCGATTCTGTGCCTTCCTCAGCCCGCTTGCGCTCCTCCCGGCGCTTTTCGATGGCGGCCTCCTGCTCCAGCTTCGCTTTTTCCTTTTCTGCCTTCGCCTCGGCCTTCATGCCCTTGTCCAGCTTCTCCTGGTACTTGACCGCTTTCTCGGTACACTCGCCGGTGTAGCCCAGCGCCCGCTTCATCTTCTCCGTGTCGCCCTCGGCGCTGGCCTGCCGGTACACGCTCATAGGCGTACCCGACAGCTTGATATTGGAGCTGGCGCCCAGAAGTCCTTCCATCATCTGTACGTTCATGCTTGCATCCCCTTTCTAAGGCTAATTTTGCAAAAAGTTCTTTGCTTTTATCAGTCTATAGAGCAAGGGACACCGTTTCAAGACTCTTGTAATGAAATGCTCCCTGGATGTCATGAAATGTTCTGCGGGAACACTATTCCACCGCCCGCATCTGCTCGACCAAGGACTGCTTTCTTTGCCTGCTGGCCGTCCAGGCTGACAGGAGAAATTCCAAACCGAACAGCACCAGGAGAAACAGGCCCATTTCCAGGGCCGGGAACTGATATGGGACAATCTCACCGGCGAAGGATCGTTTGCTGACCTCCCGGCATACCACGACCGCGATTGGCAGCCCGACCAGCAGGGCCGCCAGGGCGGCGGAGAACCCATAGCAAAGCCCCTCGCAGATGTTCATCCGGCACAGCTGCTTCCCGGTCAGGCCAACGGAGCGCAGGACGCTGTTTTCCCGCCTGCGGGACATCTGGTTGGAAAGGGTCGTATTGATCAGATTGACAACGCCAAAGAGGAAGATCAGCCAGGAGAGCGCCCGAAGCCCACCGAAAATAAGACCGCTCTGCATTTTCTCATACGCAATGTGAACCCCGATGGTATCCAGACCGAGGTTGCTGCGGCTGGACAGAACTTCTTCCAGTCCGCTTTCCACACACTCCGCTTTTTTCGGGTTGCTGACGACGCTCCAGGAGTAGTCAAAACGCTCAATTTCAGGATGGAGCTCCCGGAACAACGCCTCCGGCGCGAACAAAGCCACCGAATCCATGGCAAGCGCGCCGTGTCCGTTTGCCACCCTCAACGGGTCAAACAGGCCGGATATGGTAACAGTCACGGTCTCCCGACCCAGAGACAGCTCCATGGCGGCCCCGACATCCATTTCAGAATGGTGCTTTTGATAGCTTGCGCTCAGAAGGACGCTGTGGGCGTCCGCCGGCATGGCGCCGGATACCAGCGCGGCCTCCACGTCCGGACGGTTCGCGCCCGTCAGAGCATCGCACATACCGGCCTCGGTGCTTGCGGAGGTCCCGAACTTTGCGTGCAGGGACTGGCGGGTGACCAGCACATCTGTCACGCCGTCTACGGAAAGGATTTCCTGCCGTAGCCCGTCATTCAGCGGATTGCCCGCAGCCATGATCTCTTCCTCCGGCTGCTCCGAGGACAGGTAGATCTTATAGTCCCCATCCGGGAAGAACAGCCTTGCGGCCTGCTCCGGGGAGCGGGTCAAAACCACGGAGGACACGATCAAAAGCAGGATACCGCCCAGACTGAGAGAAGCCGCGATGCTTACTGCCTTTTTCCGGTCACGTTGGAAGTTCGCCAGTCCCATAGATACGGGGTTGAGCCTGATGCGTTTCTTCCGGCTGCGTATCCGCTCCTGCCCGACGGAAAAGCGCACCGCCTCCAGCGGCGAGATACCGGCGGCGATTTTCACCGGCTTGTGGATGGAGACGGATACCATGAACCAGCAAACCAGGACAGTCAGGAGCACAGCCAGCCCATAATAGGCCCCGTGGAAACCCTTGGGGAACAGGAGGAAACCACCGAGAACGCCCAGCAGGACACCCAGGGAAATGCCAATGCCGCCCAGCCGCCGGCTCTCCCTTTTTACGATGCGACGAATCTGTTTGGGCGTCGCCCCGATGGTGCGGAGCTGCCCATAGCTCTGGATCTTATCCTGGATAGAAATTCGGAAAATACTCTGGATGACCACATACCCGCCGATCAGCACCAGGGCCGCGATGCCGCCGGTGGTGGCGAAGTCAATGGACTTGGAAGTATAGGCAAAGTAGCTATTGTTCATGCCCACATGGGGGAGGCCATACCGGGCGGCAATTTCCTGGCAGTAGGCGGTCATGACCTCCTGGCTCAACTGCCTGTCGTTCTGGAAATGCACATAGGCGCGATACCCGGCGGGGTCAAATCCGGCCCACCGGGTCAAGGCCGTCTTGGAAACGGCAATGGCGCAGGTGTTTCCTTCCTTTTCCCCCACATTGGACAGGATGCCGGTTACGGTATAGCCGCCCTGAAAGCTCTCAGTGTCCAATCGGACCGTTTCACCGATTTTGGCACCTAAACCATAAGTGGAAAGAAAATATTCGCTGACAGCGACCTCATTCTCCCGCTCCGGGAGTTCTCCTTTTACCAGCTCCATCTGGCTGCGGGCAATATGGATCATATCGCTGTCGCAGTACACATAGGAGGCGTTGTAGCCCTGCTCCGAATGCTCCTGCCCCAGCAGGTAGTATTCGCCCACCCGTGCAAACTCCGGCAGGGCTTTCAGCGCTGCCACGTCGGATGCGTCAACGCTGGTGAAGACCGCTTCGTAGGTGTCGGCCACCTGATTACGCTGGATCTGTGCCACGGAAACGGACAGAATTGCCGCAAAGGAGATCAGGAACGCTGCCAGGGCAACGGCGATCACCACCATCAGGTTCCGGCGCTTCTCACTGGCGAGGCTCCTCTTTGCCAGCTTCTTTACAATGGCGCCGGTGTCGTTCTCAAAAGGCCAGGTCATCCTGTTCACTCCCTTGCATCTACGACAATTCCCGGATCTGCTCTACCAGCGACTGACTGCGCAGCTGCTTGATCGTTGCAAATGAAAAACCAATCTGAACAACAAGCATCAGGGCGAAAAAGCCCGTCATTTCCCAGATCGGGAAGTGGTAACGCACCTCGCCAAAAACGCTCATTGCGCTGAATACTCTGCATAAAAGCACGCCGAAGAGCGTTCCGAAAGAGATGGAGAGGACAAACGCGCCTGCCGTATAGAGCAGGCCCTCCGTCAGCAGCATCTTTGAGACCTGACGGCGGCCCATGCCCACGGCCTGCAATACGCCTAATTCCCGTTTGCGGGTCAGTACATTTGTGATCAGGGTGTTCAACAGGTTGAGTGCGCCGAACACACCGATGAATAGAACGAACAGATAGACCGGAGTGCGGTAATTCGCTAATAAGCCCTTATAGTTTTCCGCCCAATCATTCAGCGTAGTGACATACAGCCGCGCATTTTCCGGAAGAAGTTTTCTGACCCCCTCGCGCACCTGCTCCCAATCACTGTCTGCCGTATCAAGGAGAACCTGATAATTCAGATTTTCAGTTGGCATCAGCTCGGACAGCGCTTCCAAAGGCATATAGATCAACTCATAGCCGCCATACGGAATACTTTCATCGACAATTCCCATCACGGTGACTTCTTTACGCTCCCCAGACCCGGCTTGAATCGTAAGTTTATCCCCGATGGACACTTCCCAGTCAAACAGCTCCGCTAATTGACTTAATTGCTTGATGACAACGCCGTTATTTGCGGTAAGCTCCCGCAAATCAGCCGTTCCCGCAATCAGGTATTCTTCTAAAAGAGCCTGCCGGTCCGCTGAAAAGGCATCCGTCAGAAAAGGATTCTCATATCCTGTCGGAGTGGTAACATTCAGGACAGTCCCGCGATATACCCGCATATCCTTTACCCCATCCATCTCCGCAAGCCGCTCCATGAGATCAGGCGACAGCGGATTCTCTCCTTGAAGCTCAACAAATTCCTCGCTGCTGTGGGATTGTGAGCCATAGTCGCCCAGTTCGATCCGGACCTGGCCGTATGGGAACACGCCGCGGGCCACATTTACCGGGTCAATGAAGTTAAAATAGGCGGAGCTCGCCATGAGCAGAATGCCGCATATCCCCAAAGAGGCGACTGTCAGGATGGTTTTCTTTTTGCTGCGGGAGAAATTGATCAGAGCCAATCTGCCGCCGGACAAGGAGCGGCGCAATCTTTTTGTGCTTTTGACAGTCACCTCGTCCTTTCCGGCGGAATATCGAATAGCCTCAATCGGCGTCACCTTTGACGCCAGCTTGGCGGGATGCCGGACGGCAAGCATGATACACAGATACATAAGCACCGCCACCAGTGTCCCCACGACCAGCACCACATGGATAGCCCATCCGCTTGGGACAAGAATATATCCCGCGGCTGCTCCAACGATCAGACCTATGGGAATCCCTATCTTGGATAAACTGCGCCCTTCTTTCATCACGATCCACTTGACCTGGCGCGCTGTTGTACCAATCGTCCGCAGCTTGCCATACTCGTTTGTTTTCTTGATAACGGAGACAAAGAACAGACTGTATATTACGAGTACACAGGCCAGTATCACAATGAGGATCACAAATAAAACCGCCGTCATATATTCCAGGCTTCGCTGCCGAATCAGGGAAAAGTAGTAGCCGGAAAAGTCAACATCTTTCGTCTCAACGCCCCATTCTCCAGCTAAACTCTGAATACAGGCTTTGATACTTTCTTCCGGCAGGCCGTCGGTCCCCTGCACATTGATGTATGCGCTGTATACAGGGTTTTCCGCATTTCCTTTCACAAATGCGGGGGTTACAAAGATGGAATAGTTCGAATCTGTAACAGGTAAGATACCGCATACCGTATAGTGCTGCGGGGCGCCGGTCAGCGCCAATAGAATCGTGTCGCCTACCTGAGCGTCCATGCCTTCCCGATCCAGAAGAGCCTGCGTGATGGCTACCTCATTCTCTGTTTCCGGCAATCTGCCGTTCAAAGCTGGATATTTCGCCAATCGGATCAGGTTTTCGTCTATAGAGCGCACAGTAACCTTGTATTCTCCATGGTCAAGCATACCCATTAAATAGCTAAATCCCGCTAAAACCCGGTCGTCATTTTGAATGGCGCGGGCCGTTTCATCATTAAGACCGCTTATATTGGCCTGGTACATTCCGGCCGCGTGACTGCGGGAAGCCCTCTGTGTGCCAATGGCGTACAATGCCGTCGCCATGATCAGGCAGGCGGCAAAGGCAATGGTCATCACGATCAGGATATTTCTTGTCTTATCTGCCGCCAGATTTCTTTTCGCCAGCTTCTTCACAATGGCGCTGGTGTCGTTTTCAAAGGGCCAGGTCATGCTCCACCTCCAGATGATACTCGCAGCTGCTCTATCAGAGACAGCTTATTTTGATGCTTCAGCGCCGCCCAGGTTACCGTCAGCGCAGACAGGACTACAACCGCACCGTAAACTAGGGCAATCCCAACCGGGAAGCGATAGTGCAGGTACGTCATAAGCCCGTTTTTCAAGTGGGAACACAGGGCGGCTCCCACACCGCCGCCAATCAGCAGAGAGAAAACCAGCCCAATTCCCGAAGTCATCAAGCTTTCCCAGCGGACCATGGAACAGAGCTGATTTTGCCCCATCCCCACACAGCGCATCAGGGTATGTTCTTTCTGCCGGACGATGACGCCGGTGAGGATGGTGTGGATCAGATTCATAATCGCAAAGCAGCCGATCAAGGCCACAGCTGCGGCCAGAACCAGCTTCATCCCCTGGATAAAGTTTTCATTCTGTGCAATAGCGGCGGACAGCGACGTCATCTCCAGTCCAGAGGCCGCATTGAGAATCTGGTCGATCTCAGCTTCTGCCTGGGTCTCCATCCCGTCGGAGATACGGACGGTAAGCTGATACAGAGTGTTGGCGGAGCTCAGCTGTTCCATCACGTCCATGGGCAGCATCAGCATATCAATTTTATCTCCGCTGCTGCCGATTTTGCTCTGATCCAGTACGGCTCCCACCGTGAAATCCCTGTAATTTGTGGAAGTTCCGTCAAAAATCTTTAGGGTAAGCGTCTGCCCAATCTCTGGCTGAATCCCATACTCCCGTTCCAAGGAGTTGGGACGCCCGACGATCAGCAGGCCCTGCTCTGCCAGGCTGTCATAGTCCAAATCGGTTTGGCCGCTCAGGCAGGGGCGGATCAGATCCATATCATCCCGGTCAAAACCGACCACCGATAGTTCAGATTCCACTGCATCCGCCGGAAACGCCGCCGGAAGATAGTGATATTCGGTTATGTCCTCCAGCCCGGATACCATGTTCAGAGAATTTTTCAGGCTGTCGGTAAATGGGCTGGAAGTCTGGATCTGCTCCAGTGGAGCGTTCCGCAGCCGGTCGTCGCTGATGTTGATGATAAACTGCCCCCGGGGGAAGCCGGACAAGGACATATCCCTGGCGTTGATGGAGGAGAGAACAGAGGAAAACCCCATAAGCAGAACGCCGGTCAGAATCAGAGACAGGACGGTGAGCACATTCTTTTTTCGGTTGGTGACAAGGTACTTTTTCGCCAGCATGACCGGCGAGATTTTCTCGGGCCGCCTTGCCAGCCGATTTTTACGGATCTGCTGTCCTGTATAACGGGAGGCGGCAATGGGGGATATGGATGCCGCCAGCAGGGCGGGCTTTCGGAGGGAGAGCCGCACCGTGAGATAGACCAAAACCGTCACCACGGGCCACACCCACAACAGGCTGACGGGCCGGAACCCCTGGGGGATCAGCAGGCAGGACAAGACGGTTCCCGCTCCCAATCCGGCAGGGATAGACCTCACAGACAGGGCAAGCCCCTCGCGGAACACCAGCCGTTTGATTTGCCGGCCCGTCATGCCGAGGGTCCGCAGCTGCCCATACTCCTGGATGGAGTTGAGGATGGCAATGTAAAAAATGTTGTAAATTACCAGAATACAGGCCGCGATGATGACCGCCAATCCGGCGGCTGCCGCCCCGATCAGGAGAACAGACGGCCTTGACAGATTGATATATGTCTCATTGAAGGAGGGGATTTTCATGATCCCCGCTCGGGCCAACACTTCCGTGACCAGCGTTTCAATTTCAGCTTTGGAGGAGGCGCCGCCGGCGTTCACCCGGATCATAGCGGCTGGAGAGAAGCCGTCCCAGCCGCCGTGGGCGGCAAAATACTGCTCCGAGACAATCGCTGCGTATAAAGATCGGCCAGTCCCGGAGGCCGCTGTTTTCAGATAGCCAGAAATCGTAAATTCCTTTTCTTCCTGGGTATTGGGCATGAGGATGGAAATTCTGTCTCCAATCCCAGCGTCCAGCTTCCGATGGTCCAGATACTCCTTTTCAATGAGTATTTCCTGCTCCGACTCCGGCATACGGCCATCGGATACCGTCAGGCCGTTCAGTGCGAGGGCGTCCGCGTTGGAGTAGGAGAGGTTTAATCTGCTGTCTCCAGTTTTGCTGCTCCCCAACGAGACTGTCAGGCCAGTCAGTACCGTCTGCCCGTCCGCCTGGAGTCTTTCAAACTCGGTTTGACCGATACCGGAAATCAAAGCGTGGTAAGAGCCGGTCACGCTGTTTCCGCCGTCCCGGTTGACCGCCGCGATCCCGGAGGTTAGCAGCAGCACCGCGGACATGAGCGCGGCGGCCAGCATGATAGCAAAGGCAGCTACTCTTTTTTGGAGTTTGTTATGTTTCAGTTTGGCAGAAGCGAGCTTCTGGATTACTGCGCTGGTATCATTTTCAAAGGGCCATGTCATTGCAAAATACCTCCTTCAGTCCGTCGCCTTGATCCGCTCTACGAGAGAAAGCCTTCTGGTATAGCGAACCGCGCAGACCGAGAATACCGACTGCACGAAGAGCAGCGCGGCTCCGAACAACAGCACCTGGAGCACCGGGAAATGATAGGTGAGCGTCCCGAACATACCGATCCGGTCGAACACCCGGCACACGGCCAGACTGCACGCCGTTCCCAGGGTCAGGGTGACCAGCAGCGTGATCCCCACATAGTACAGGCACTCGAAAGACAGCATCCTGGACAGCTGCCGGTTGCTCATGCCCACAGATTGGAACACGCCGAACTCCTGCTGGCGGGTGAGCAGATTGGTAATGAGCGTATTGGCGAGGTTGATCAGGGAAAAGACGAAGATAAAAGCCAGAATGCCGTAGTCTCTTGCCAGCTCCCCCCGCAGGCCACGCTCCAGCTCGGCGGACAGGTCCTCCAGTCCGGAGACCGCCACCCGCTGGTCGGACACGGCGCTGAACACTGCCCGGCGCAGTTGATCGCTGTCTTGCTCTGTGTGGAGGTTGACATAGCCGGTAAAATCCAAAATTTCCGGATAGAGGGTGGACAGCTCCTCCTCGGGCAGAATGAAGAAATGGGACGAGCTGCCGATCTGAACATCCTGCACAATGCCCATCACCGTATAGGTTTTCGTCTGCCCGTTGTAGCAGGAAACGGTAATGCTATCCCCCACCTGATAGCCGGTCCGATATATCTCCTTCAGCGCACTGCCGGCGGGACAGACCAGAATGCCGTCCCCGTCCAGCAGCTGCCGGTAGTCCGCGGTTCCCTCCAGGACCCCGCCGCCCTCGTACATCTCCGCCATATCCTCCTGGGAAATGCCCCTGACAACAAACGGCTCATGCTCACTGTTGCCTGGAATGGCGCTGATGGCGGGAATCTCCACGCAGGTCAGGCTGTAGGCCGTGACGTAATCCACGCCGGGAAGTGCGGCCAGCTCCTCCCGCAGAGTTTGGCCCAGAGGATTCTCCTTCTGTATCTCCACAAATTCCCGGCCCGCGTAATCCTCATATTGCAGCAGATACTGGCTCCGGTCTCCGAATTGAGACTGGGCCATTTCTTTGACGTCCACTGAATTTGCGTAGGCGGAAACGCAGAGAAGAAGGATACCGGTCAGGCCCAGGGAGAGGGTGGTAACAAACGCCTTTTTCCGGTTCCGGGAAAAGTTCATCAGGGCCAGACGGGGCATGGTCAGGCGGCGGTGGAGCTGCTTGGAAACGCTGGGACCCTGCTGCTGGGAATAGGCGGTGGCGCGGATGGCCTCAATGGCGGAGACCTTTCCCGCCATCGCCATGGGTTTTCTGGTGGCGATCAGGACGGTCCCATAGGTCAGGAGGGAAACCACCACCGCAGAGCGAATATTGTCTCCCCAAGACCAGTAGCCGGGGACTGCAATCAACGCGATAACAGCGGGACAGATCAGCCCAAGGGGGACGGCAATGGCGGTCAGGAAGCGCCGCTCCCGCTTGACCACCCGCTTCAACTGTTTTGGCGTGGTCCCCAGCACCTTCAGGCGGCCGTATTCCCGCAGCTTGCCCATGACAGAGATGTAGAAAATGTTATAGATCACGATAGCGCAGACGACGGCAATCAGGGCCGCCGCGGCATAGACCTCCATCCCGTTCCCCAGGTACAGGTCCACCATGCCGAAGTAGCTGGAGCTGTAAAAAGTACGGTCCTCCGGGATACCCATTTCCGTAAAGAACTGTTCAATATCCGACCGGAGCTGATCCGGTTCCATACCCCCGGCAAAGCGGAACCGCAGCTCATAGGGAGCATTGCGGCCGTCCGCTTCCACCGCAGTCTCCGGAATCCAGACCGTGAAAATCCGGCTGTCGTTCTCCGCTTCCAGAATGCCAGTGACGGTGTAAGGCTTCTCGCCGTCTCCCAGGTCCAGGGCCACCGTCTGACCGACCTCCCCTGAGAGGTCAAAATAGCGGAAAAAGGAGCGTTCCACGCACAGCTCATTCTCCCTCTGGGGATAGGCCCCGGTAATCTCGCCGTAGCCCATCAGGTCGATCATCTCCGGGCTGACAAAGCTGATCCGCAAAACGCCGTCCTCATGGCGGGCGGTCCCCGCCTCGACGGTACAGCCCCATTTCTCAAATTTTCCGGCGTCCACCAGCCGGGCGACCTCCTCCCGGGTCAGCCCACCGCACCCGGCCTGATACTGTCCCAGGATACCGTCCAGGGTCTTCAGCTGCTGGGCGGAGTAGAGAAAGCACAGGGTTCCCATGAGGCAGACGGCCAGGGCGATGGTCAGGATAACAAAAACGCTCCGTCGCTTGTCGGCTTTGATGCTGCGGCTTGCCAGTTTCTTCTCCACCGCGCTGGTGTCGTTTTCAAAAGGCCAGGTCATCGCCGCCACCCCCTCAGCCCACGATTATGCCGTCCTCGATCCGCACGATGCGGTCGGCCAGCTGTGCGATCTCGTTGTTGTGGGTGATCATCACGATGGTCTGGTTGAACTGCGTGCTGGTGCGCTTGAGCAGGCCCAGCACGTCGGCGCTGGTCTTGCTGTCCAGGTTGCCGGTGGGCTCGTCGGCCAGGACGATGGCCGGTTTGGTAATCAGGGCCCGGGCGATGGCGACACGCTGCTGCTGGCCGCCGGAGAGGTTGTTGGGCATATTTTGCAGTTTATCCTCCAGGGCCAGCATCCTCACGATCTCGTCCATGAATTTCTGGTCCACCGTGTCGCCGTCCAGCTCCACCGGCAGGACGATGTTCTCATAGACATTCAGAATGGACACCAGATTGTAATTCTGGAAGATGAAGCCGATGTTGCGGCGGCGGAAGATGGTCAGCTCCTCGTCGTTCTTCTTCGCCAGCTCGTCCCCACGGACGATCACGCTGCCGGAAGTGGGAGTGTCCAGACCGCCCATCATATTGAGAAGGGTGGACTTCCCGCTGCCGGAGGTCCCCACCACCGCCACAAACTCCCCCAGCTCCACCGAGAGATTGACGCCATCCAGGGCGCGGGTGATGTTGGGTTCGCTGCCATACTGTTTTTTCAAATCAATGGTCTGTAATACGTTCATGTTCAAATTGCTCCTTTCACGGCTTTTCGCCTGTTGCAGAGCGATCGTAAAATCCAAATGTCTCAGAAATGTCCGAATCAGAGGCTTGTTTGTGAATTTTTTGTGAACACTTCATCTGCGGGGCAAAAATACCGAAAAGGTAGAGCCTCTGCCAAGCTCCGAAGTTACTTTCATATAGCCGCCCTGCTGGGTTATGATCTCACGGGCCAGATACAGGCCGATGCCCACCCCCGGCTGGTTGTGAACCTCCTCCTCACGGTAAAAGCGCCGGAAGATGGCGGCCTGACTGCTCTCCGGGATGCCTTTGCCGGTGTCGGCCACATCCAGCTTGACATACATCTCCCACTGCTCCACCGATACGCTGATCTGCCCGCCCGCCGGAGTGTACTTCACCGCGTTGTCCAGTAGATTGAACAGGGCCTCCGCCGTCCATTTGCTGTCATGGGACACCCGCAGATCCTCCGGGCACTGCACCGATACGGCAATGCCCTTTTTCTCCGCCCCGTAGACGATACCGCTCATAGCCTGGGCCAGTGTGTCGATCAGCAGGCCGTCTTTTTTTTCCAGACGGATGGCTCCGGTCTCCAGACGCGAGGTTTTCACAAGGGCTTGAAAGAGAAATTCCAGCTTGTCCGTCTGACTGCGGACGCCCTGTAAAAAGTCCCGCCGCTCCTGCTCCGTGACGGACCTTGCCAGCAGTGTGTCTGTCACCATTTTCAAATTGCTCACCGGCGTTTTTACCTGATGGGAGATGTCCGATACCAGCATTTGAAGTTCCTGCCGCTCCTCGTCCACCTTGCGCCGGTTTTCCTGCATGATGCGATACAGCTGGGAAAGCCAGTGACTGATCCGGGCAAAGATGGTATCCTGGTCAGCGGCCCGCTCCGGAGCCTCTCCGCCGCTGATCATGTTGTCCATCGTCTGGCACAGGTCGCTGGTGAAGCGGGACAACCGCCTGGCGAAAAACACCGTCAGCAGAAACAGCCAGGCCAAGGCGCAGACCGTCAGCAGCACGCCGGCCAGCAGTACCCGCCCCTGGCCGGTCATAGCAGAAAGGATGAAAGTGAGTACCAGCATGGAGACAGCCGCGCCGGTCTCCACCAGCAAAAACATTGCCTTGACCGAAATGCGTCTCATTTCCGCTCGCCTCCTGTCCACTGATAGCCGATGCCATAGATGGTCTTGATGTAGGCATCACCGTCCGCTTCGATCTTACCCCGAATGCGGCTGATGGAGGTGGTCAGGGTGTGCTCATCCACAAATTTCTCGTCCACGTCCCACAGCCGCTCCAGAAGGCGCTGGCGGGTCAGGACCTGACGTGGATTTTTGCAGAACAGGAACAGCATTTTGTACTCCATGGGGGAGAGGGTGATGGGTTTTCCGTTCAGCGTGGCGGTCTGCTCCGAGAAGTCCAGGAACAGTCTGCCATCGTCGTAGAGGTCCCTTGCCGGCTTGTGGTGCTCCAGCATGGCGAACATGGCGCGGATCTTCCGCTGTAGGGCTCCGATGGAGAAGGGCTTGGTGATGTAGTCCACGGCTCCCACTTCATAGCCCCGGAGCTGGTCGCTCTCCTGGTCGTTGGCGGTGAGGAAGATCACCACCGTGTCAGGGTGTTCCGGCTTGATCAATTTGCACAGGTCATAGCCGCTGCCGTCCGGCAGGTTGACATCCAGCAGCACCAGGTCATATTCCGTTCCGGCCAGCAGAGCGGCGGCGGTTTTGGCGTTCAGGGCCGGTGTGACCTCCCAGCCGTCGGAAATCAGGTTGTAGGCCAGTGTCTTATTCAAAAGGGCGTCGTCCTCGACGATCAGTATCCGTTTCATGGCTTGTCCTCCTCCGCGTACTGAGGGTAGTATAACAGAGAAATGTCCGCGAAATGTTACGACAACCTGTATTTTGCAAAAAATCTTTTTTGCATTTTTTGAGACTTGTTGAGCCTTGTGTAGTATAATAGAAAAAACTCCGCAGAGAGGAAAATTAGAATGGTTGAAGTCTATGTGATAAGTGCTTTTAGCAAAGATAGTACGGGTGGTAACAGGGCTGGCGTAGTATTGGACAGCCACGATTTGATCCCTGCAAAAATGATGGCAATAGCAAAAGACCTGGGGTATTCTGAAACTGCGTTCTTGATGGAATCCGATGTTGCGGATTTCAAAGTAAGATACTTTACTCCCACAGAAGAAGTTCCCTTGTGCGGCCATGCAACAATAGCAGCTTTTTCTATTCTCAACTCATTGGGTAAGTTAGGAAAAGATGCTTATACGATTGAAACAAAAGCGGGGATGCTCAATGTCCAAATCGAAAAAGATGGGATGATTTTTATGGAACAGAATCGCCCCACTTATTTTGAAACACTAACGCCTGATATTTTTGTCGGATGCTTGGAAGCCGGATTTATTGATACCGCTTTGCCCATCCAGATCGTTTCCACAGGATTGAAGGATATTATGCTTCCCGTGGATACCGAAGAACACTTGAAGAAACTGAACCCAAATTTTACAAGTATGGTGAGTTTGTGCTGTGACCAGGACGTTGTTGGCATCCACGCTTTTGCTCTGACTGACGGTGCTGAAACAACAGCGATATGCAGAAACTTCGCCCCGCGATATGGAATCAATGAAGAATCCGCCACCGGCACATCAAGCTGCGCCCTGGCCTGTTATCTTTTTCAGCACTATAGGCAGCAGTCACAATATGTTTTTGAGCAAGGACTTAACCTTGGCTCTGTTTCTCGGCTCATAGTAAACATCACGCATCAGGGCGGCAGTATTGATGCTGTTCATGTTGGAGGATATGGACACCTGGTTTGCAAGAAAACGCTGTTTATATAAGTGGAAGGACAAGGCCCATCGAGACTTGTCCTTCCACTTTATTTTGAGAGGGATTATCACAAAATCGCCCCACCGCCCCAAACCTGGGACTGTGTGATCGCCAGAACGGTTTCGGTGGGAATACCGGCAATCTCGCTGCCGAAAATCTCCCGCAGGTTCCCGCCTGTCAGCATGGCGGCAAGTTGGGACTTTGCCGCAGCGGACGCGGCCAGTTGAGATGCTTGTATGCGGCGCTCAATCTGCTTTTCCGCCGCCAGCTTCATAAACTCGGCATGGCGGGCCATACGCAAATCCCACCAGCTTTCTTCATCGTCAGAACCGCTCTTGGAGTAGGTGATCTCACCACCCGCGCTGGAGGAACAGGCGTTGCAGATGTTCCCGTCCTCCCCAATGGCAACGGCCTGGGACATATCCCATGTACTGCCGGGCATGATGGCCTCGTTCCGAGCCACATCAAAGGCAAACCAGGTGTCAATCTTCGCAAAAATCTCCTGGGCATAGGCTGGGTCTTGCTCCATACGCTCCTGCACCTTGGGATGAATGACCACGGCCTTGCTCCCAGGCGGAACGCTGCCCAGGGCGTGAATCTCCTTTGGAGCGGTAAATCTGCCATCAATGGAGCCGTAGAAGGGATTGGCCCCGGTGGGTTGCCAATTTTCCAGCGTTTCCTTTGCTTTGTCCCCGTCCTGGTACAACAGATAATGGGGATAGTCGTTCCGTGTTCTCCAATAGCCGCTGCTGGCGTCAAAAACGTGATAATAGATGTTAGGGTATTTGGCTTTCAGCATGGTTTCCAATGAAGGAGCCTCTGTTGCTTCTGCTGCCTCCACACTCCCCGCCTGAACCTGCCCGGTAGCCCGCACCGACAAATCCATCATAAGGCTGGTAGGCAAACCCGCCATACCCATAAGGCCGCTCATGCCGGTGGTCAGCGTGTCCGTTCTGCCCCGGCTGGCCTGCGCCGCCATATCAAGAAAACTGTTGCCTTGCGTCCCGGTCTGCTTGGCTTCACGGGCCTTTGTGGGGGCGCTATATGCCTGCGTCCCATAACTTGGCTGAATTGTGTTGCTCACAATATTTCCTCCCTTAAAGCAGCCCCATCAACAGCTCTGCGGCGCTGACGGAACCGCCGTTCATGCGGAGTTTCATCATCAGCCGCCGCTTTGCCGCGGCTTCCTCGGCAAGTTCCATATATTTTTTGTGGCGTTCCATGCGTTGCTCCCAAAAACTGTCTTTTGAGCGCAAATGAAATTCAGAATCATTTCCAACAGGCCATGAATCAGCTCTGTATTGATCGAGGTCTGTTCCAACGGTAATCAGAATAGAACAGTTTCTCGGAGCAAAAGAAGCGCCCAAATCCCTTTGAAGCAAGGAGAGAACCTGTGCCCTATATTCTGGATCATCTTTCATAGCTTGAAATGCTGCATCCGATATATTGACAGCCGCATTACTTACGGTCGGATTACAGACTATTTTCGATAAGTCCTCATAAAACTCTTTCTTAAAGAGCTGCATTTCCTCTGCTTCGGATAGCACCGTTTTCTGCTGAGTGGATTCGGTGCTGTTAATTTCCAGAACATCCGTTGTGCTTCTGCTGGCCCGTGTCGCCAGATCAAGGAAACTGCTGCCCTGCGTCCCGGTCTGTTTTGTTTCACGGGACTTTGTGGGAGCGGTATATGTCCGCGCCCCAAAACTTGGCTGAATGATATTGCTCATTATATCGCCCTTTCCTTTACATCACATATTGAGGAAGAACATATTTGTTCCTGCCGGTAAAGACACTTCCGGCGTGATCGCAGGGGCAGATACCATCCGCGTTTTCAGCAGATCGCCAATATTAGAGAAGGTCTTTTCCAGCGCCGCCGTTTCTGCGGTGCGCTCCCACATGGCCCTGCGCTGTGCTGCCGCCGCCGCAGACTGCTCCTGATACTGCCGTTGCTGTTCCGCTTTTTTCTTGGCCTTTTCCGCATTGATCCTGTTTACCTCGGCCACGCGCTCCGGGGAATCCCCGCCTCCGCAGATATAGGTTACGGTTCCATCCTCATGAACCACCACACCGCACGGCTCAAAGGTCAGCCCCATAGATGCCGCAAAAGCCTTACCGTTTGGAATGACATCCGTGAAGAAGTAATCAATCTTCTGTTCGTAATAAGCGGCCTTCTTTGGGTCACTTGCCATTTCATTCAAAATGTTGGGGGCAATTACAACATCGTTTCCACTCATGCGCTTGCCTGCTTTTTCCAAGCTGGCCTGGTCTTTACCTATACTTTCAATAGTCACCCGCCCATATTTCTTTTTCAAATGCTCCATATAGGCGTCCACATTTGACGTTTCTGTGTCTTTGGCGGCTTCCAGCCTGCTGCTGGTTTCCAGCACATCCGTGGTATCTCTGCTGGCCTTTGCTGCCATATCCAAAAAGCTGGAAGTCCGCGCCGCTGTACTCCGAACAGTAAGGTTTCCGGGTAAAGCGCTATACATTCTGGTTAAATAGCTGCTGTCAATCATACCGCTCATAAACTACTCCCTTCCTGCAATAAAACTGTTGCGGAAAATGTCTGCTGATTCACTTTCAGTTCCAATTCTCCCATATACTTCTCCGCTTCCCGGCGCACGTTGGCAAGACCAATCCCGTGCATGGGGGCATCCTCCTGTTTCGTTGTGACAGGCAAACCGTCCTGCCCGAATACCACCTCACCCGCGAAAGAATTTTTGACCTCTATCAGAAAGAAACGTCCTTTTCTCTTTCCAGTCAGAACAATAAACCGTTCACCCTCGCTGATCTTCTCGCAAGCCTCCAGCGCATTTTGCATAAGGTTTTGCAGGATGATCCCCACGTCAAAGGCATCGTAGGCCCCCGGATCGGGGTAATGGAACTCCGCCTGGAAGCGGATGCTCAAGTCAAGGCTCCGCCGCCGAATACCGTTGACAATCACATCCGTGACCGGGTTGCCCGTCTGGAGCGTCAGCTCAAAGCCGCTCATGCTCTCGTCCATTTTGGCGATATAGTCCTCCAGGCTGGCATATTCGCCGCTCTGCGCCAGACCTTTGATGTTGGTCAGGTGGCCCCGCATTTCGTGTTTCAGACCACGGATGCGGGTGTAGAACTGTTCCGCCTCATGGATGCGCGCCCGGATCGCCTGGGTCTGCTGGTGTTCCGCATAGAGGGCGGCCTGTTCCTCCCGCAGCGCCGCCATACCCTGCTGAAAGGCGATGGTTAGATAGGCCCCAGCGTAGAACAGCAAGGCCAGCACCGGCACTACCGCCAAAAACGCCGGGTGGCGCTCGTAGAGCTGGAGCAGAACGCCGTCCTTGAACTCCACCAGCAACCGGGAGATCACCTGTCCGAACAGAATCCCCGCTGTTGGCACCAGGGCAAGATAGCACAGCTCCCGCCGATGAAGCGTCATGCTCTGCTTTCGCATTTGACGTTGGAGGGCATAGAGCATGACGGCCAGCATGGAGGCGTGGGACAGCAGGAACAGCACAACCAGCAGGGCGGCGCGGAGAAAGACCGCCTCCGGCGGTTCCAGACGGTAGGGGACTGACCGCTCCACGATAAAATACAGACTTTGCACCATCAGGCCGCTGGAAATTCTGGCGTTGAAGTAGAGCAGCGTCAGGAGGAACACCGACGGCTTTTCCAGACCGATCCACTTGGATATCACCAGCAGAATCGCCATCAGGATCAGCCCAAAGGAGCCTTGGGGCAGCGCCGCTCGGTTACAGACGATCTCAAACAGAATATAGGCCGAAAAAACAAGGAGCAGCCTGCGCAGCTGTTTGTCCTGCGGAACGAACGGATGGAAAAAAGCGGTGAGCAGGACGGCGTAGGTCAATTCTGCCCCAGTGGAAAAAACACTGTTGAAAATGCGGAATCCTGTTTCACTCATAGGCCAGCTCCCCTTTTCAAGAAGTGGAGGTATGCCTTTACAAAGTCCTGGTACTTATACTTTGAGAGTAAAAGCCTTTTCCCATTTGTCAGTGTTACCTCCGTTTTGCTATAACCGGCCACATAGGAGAGATTGACCAGATAGCCCTTGTGGATGCGGAAAAACTGGTCTTGCAGTTCCAGCTCCAAATCCCCGATTTTTGCATAGCAGACAAATTTACCATCCTTCAAATGCAACTCAACCTTATGATTGCTGCTTTCGATGTAGTAGATGCTGTCCAGCGGTATGGTTTTGCTGGTGTTGGCGGATTGGAGCGTCAGCGCACGCCCCGGCTTTTCCTTGGCAGTTCCGATCTGTGCAACCGCACGTGCAAAGACCTGGGCAAACTTTTCTTCGTCCACCGGCTTCAGCAGGTATTGGAACGCCCCTACGTCAAAGGCATCGAATACATACCGTTCATAGCCGGTTACAAAGATAATGACCGGCTGTGTCACAGTCGCCCGTTCCCTGATCTTCCGGGCCAGGGCCATACCGTCCAGACCGGAGGGGGCCAGCTCTATGTCCAAAAAGAGCAAATCAATTTCCCGCTGATCTGCAAGGCAGTCACCGGCAGAAGCGTACTCCACGATCTCACAGGGGCAGGATTGCGCCCGGATCAGGGATGCGAGGTAGGCGCGGGTTGGGGCTTCATCATCACAAATCGCTATTTTTATCATGTCGATCTTCCTCTATGTGTTTATTCGTTCAAATGGCCGTCAGGATAAACCCGGTTGACGTGACTGGACGGTTTGAGAGCGTGACTGGACAATCATAATTGGTTGGTCTATTATATCATAATGAAGTCAACTACTGATACAGCGGCAGGAGGTTATTTGTTATGTATGAACTGATTCAAATTTCCGAGCAGAGCTATTACATCCAAAGTCCGGCCAAAATCGGGTTGGTAAAGCTGAACGAGCAGGATGTTTGCCTGATTGACAGCGGCAACGATAAAGACGCAGGGCGCAAGGTACGGCAGCTTCTGGACGCCAACGGCTGGCGGCTCACCGCTATCTACAACACACACTCCAACGCCGACCACATCGGCGGCAATAAGTATTTGCAGGACCAGACCGGGTGCAAAATCTACGCTCCGGGGATCGACTGCGCCTTTACCCGCCACCCCATCCTGGAACCGTCCTTTTTGTACGGGGGCTATCCGTGTAAGGAACTGCGGCACAAATTCCTGATGGCCCAGGAGAGCGATGCCCAGGAGCTGACCAAAGAATCCTTACCGGAGGGCTTTGAGATCATCCCCCTGCCGGGACATTTCTTTGATATGGTAGGCTTTCGGACGCCGGATGATGTGGTCTATCTGGCGGACTGCCTGTCCAGCCGGGAGACGCTGGACAAGTATCAGATCGGCTTCATCTATGATGTCGCCGCCTATCTGAACACGCTGGAAATGGTGAAATCCCTGCAAGCGAAGATGTTTGTCCCATCCCATGCCGCCGCCTCCGAGGATATAGCCGATCTCGCTCAGTACAACATCGACAAGGTGCTGGAGATTGCGGACAGGATCACCGGCATCTGCCGGGAGCCGCTTTGCTTTGAGGCCATTTTGCAAAAGCTGTTTACGGATTACGGGCTGACCATGAACTTTGAGCAATACGTCCTGGTGGGCAGCACCGTCCGCTCCTATCTGGCGTGGCTGAAGGACGCCGGCAGGGTGAACGCCCTGTTTGAAAACAATATGCTGCTCTGGCGAAGAGCGTAGGGAGACAAACCAATAACTGACACACGCCCCAGGGGAGGTGCTCCTGGGGCGTATGATATAGGAAAAGACCGCAAGAATAATGAAAAGTAGTTTTTTCCATTCTGCTATAATGAAAGCCGAAAGGGGGGAAACCATGAACGGTCATAAGGTTGAGAATATAGCGACAGTGATTTCCTACATTGAAGCGCATCTCAATGAAAAATTGGATTTAGACACTGTTGCAAATGCGGTTTGCTATTCCAAGTACCACCTGCACCGAATGTTTACAGACACAGTTGGTATCACACTCCACGACTATATACAACGACGCCAACTGACTGAGGCGGCAAAACTGCTGGTATTTTCAGAAAAGCCGATTATTGAAATCGCGCTGATTGCTGGCTATGAAAGCCAACAGGCTTTTTCGTCTATCTTCAAGACGATGTATAAGCAAACGCCGCTGGAATATCGGCAAAACGAGGTCTTTTATCCTCTACAACTGGAGTTTACATTGAACAAAAATCCAACTGCTCCTAATACGATGATGCAGGAAATTTCTTATGCTACGCTGGCGGATATTCCCGACTGGATGAATTTTATCACCCTTGTCATTGACGGTTTTCCCTGCCTGGATGAAAACTCACATTTGGAACAGGTCAAGCAATATGTTCAATGGCGACAGGCTTTGATTATGCGGGATGGCTCCACGATCATTGGGGCCGCCGCATTTTCCTATCAGACCGGGAGCATCGACTTTCTGGCGGTACATCCGCAGTACCGGCATTATGGAGTGGCAAAGGCTTTTCTTGATTTTATGATGTGCAATCTATTTGTGGGCCGCGAAATCAGCATTACAACTTTCCGCGAGGGGGACAAGGCCGATACAGGCCAGCGAGAGGAATATAAGCGGCTGGGCTTTGCCGAGTCGGAGCTTCTCACGGAGTTTGGCTACCCCACCCAGCGGCTCATTCTACCACCAAAACAGGAGAAAGGCGACAATGGATGATAACATTTTAGACCAAAAATGGAGCGCAGGGTCACTCCTGCGCTTCGCATTTCCCACCATCGTTATGATGATTTTTATGGGATTATACACCATCGTGGACACGATCTTTGTGGCGCAGTTTGTGAATACGGATGCGCTTTCCTCTATCAATATTGTTTGCCCCATTATCAATATCACGGTGGGGCTGGGGACAATGATTGCAACAGGCGGAAACGCGATTGTCTCCCGAAAAATGGGGGCGGGTGAAAATCAGGAGGCAAAGGAAGATTTCACCTTGCTCATACTCACAGGCGCAGTGATCGGATTTCTCATTCTTTTAGGCGGGACAATTTGGATTGACAACATTGTTTATACTCTTGGGGCCAGCGATCTGCTGTTTCCCTATTGCAAGGACTATCTCATGGTGCTGTTTCTGTTCATTCCGGCCAATATACTGCAAACGCTGTTTTCAAACCTGTTTGTGACAGCGGGAAAACCGGGCCTCGGTTTTGGGCTGTCTGTTCTGGCTGGCGTGGCAAATATCATTTTGGATTACATTTTCATTGTCCCCTGCGGCCTGGGCATCCGGGGCGCTGCTTTGGGGACAGGCTTCGGCTATCTGATCCCCACGGTTGCCGGGCTGGTCTATTTTGCGCGGAGCAAAGGAACGCTGTCTTTCACAAGGCCAAAATTGAAATGGGCCGTGATTGGGGAGAGCTGTTTCAATGGCTCCTCCGAAATGGTGAGCCAACTGGCAACAGCCGTCACGACATTCCTGTTCAATCGCACCATGATGAACCTGCTGGGAGAAAATGGCGTTGCGGCGATTACCATTATTATCTACTCTCAATTCCTGCTGAACACACTGTATATCGGCTACTCTATGGGAATAGCGCCCATTATCGGGTTTAACTACGGAAACAGAAATGATGTCCAACAAAAACGGGTTTTCTCCATCAGTATGCGGTTCATCGGGTTGGCATCGGTGCTGATATTTTCGATTTCCATGTTCGGCGGCTCCCACATTGTGCGGCTATTTGCGGATAATACATCGGAAGTCTACCAAATTGCGGCAAACGGCTTTACGATTTTTTCATACAGCTTTTTATTTTGCGGCTTGAACAATTTTACCTCCGCGATGTTCACAGCATTGTCAAACGGAAAAGTGTCTGCGGTTCTTTCCTTTTTGCGGACGTTCGGCCTGCTGGCCGGCGGCATCCTGTTACTGCCCCATATTTGGGGAATAGCGGGAGTATGGCTGGCTGTTCCAGCCGCAGAGGGGATTATGTTTGTTGTATCTGCGGCTTGCCTTTTCCACTATCGGAAACGATATTCCTACAGTTTTTGATTCTCTTTATCTATTCATAAAAACATCCCCACCAATCCGGCCAGCAGAAGCATGACAGCGGGCACAACGTATTTCCGCGGGTGATGCCAGAGATCGCTTTCGATTTTCCATCCCCGTATGGGGCAGTACCACTCCAGCAGGACGGAGCCGGCCGCGCTCAACAGAGCAAAGGAGACCGCCGTCAAAAGATGGAACGGAGCAATCCCGCCGATCTGGAGTTGCCAGCTGCACAGGAAAATGATGTCTGCGGCCAGGTTACACCCGAAGAGAAAGAGGCAGTAGGGAATGCAGAACGCCTTTTGCTGTCCCGGCAGAAACCGCACCGCCTGCTCCAGAGCCGGGTCGCAGGACAGCAGGATGCAGAGGGGGGTGTTCAAGGATAGAATCGCAAAGCCCACCGGCAGGATAAACCGGGCCTCCATCTGACCCAACAGCACCGGCAGGACGCAGGCCACGCCCCACATTGCCGCTGTGTTGACCAGATAGTTCTTGTGGGACATCAGGTAACGGAACAGGTAGCGCCACACGGAGGGGCGGCTGTGGACTCTGACCGTCCCCTTGCGTTTCTCGGGTTGGACATAAAAGGCGTAGGCGTCGGTGCGCCCCAGGCGCAGGGGATAGAGGCAGGACGCCACCACAATAGCGGCCAGGGCGCAGAGGACGCTGCCCAAAATCTCCACCCAGCTCCAGCGGCCGACCGCCCAGACCACCGCCAGCAGCCCAGCGGTTTTGGTCAGCAGGGTATAGGCCCCCAGGGCGGCCACATAGGAAAACACCAGGGTACGGCTCTCAAAGGGAAGCATAAGCATATTTTCCAGGTTGGCCCGGTTGTCATCAGAGGAGAGGGCCTGCCACATGACCCCGGCGGAAAACATAGCGGACATCAGATATAAGATGAAAGGTGCGATTTGTACCTGAAAATCCGCAATATGCAGCCCCCAGAAGACCACCAGATCGAGGAAAAGCGTCCGGGCCAGCCGCTCGTATTTCACGCCGAACAGCTTTTTTGCAGTCACGTTAAAGCTCATTTTCATCATGCAGGGCCTCCCGAATGTTGGCGGCGTTGATCTCGCCGCCCGCAAAGCTCCGCCGAATCTGCCCATCCTCCAGCACCAGCACCCGGTCGGAGGTCAGGGTGATGCTCTCCAGGATGTGGGAGGAGAACAGGACTGTTCCGTACTCCTTGTACCCGGCGATCAGCTGGTACAGGTACTCCGTGCTCTGGAAGTCCAGGCCGTTCACCGGCTCGTCCAGCAGGAGCAGCGGCCGCTTCAGGGCGAAAGCTGTGATCAGAAACGCCTTTTTCCTGCTGCCGGTGGACAGGTCCTTCAACAGGGCGTCGGCATATTCCTCAAAGTGAAAGCCCCGCACCAGCTCGGACACATCAGGCAGTTTCTGTTTATACGCCGCCGCCACATAGGACAGGTACTCCCGAAAGGTGAAGTATTGGAAGGAGCTGTCCTCGGCAAAGACGGTGTACCGGCTCAGCTTGAAGTCCCTGTCCCGGAAAGCGGCGGGCTGGCCGTTCAGACGGATGCCGTCACAGCGGAAGCCCTCATGGAGACCGGACAGGGTTTTCAGAAAGGTGGTCTTCCCAGCCCCATTCAGGCCGATCAGCCCCACCACCTCATGGGGACGCAGCTGGAGGGAGAAGCCGGACAGCACATTCTTTCCCTCACTGTACCAGGCGCTGAGGTTTTGAAGCTCCAGGATGTTCCCGTTCATGACCGAATCCCCCTATCTAAAAGTGTGGTGGAGCTTTTCACGTTCTCTCCCGTTTTCTACCCAATTCTCTACGTATCCGCACTCACAGCAGACATAGCGGGCCACGGGAATTCTTTTTACAAACGCGAGATTCGTAATGCAGATACTGTTTGCCAGATAGCGGTGGGCGTCATCAGGCACGCGGACAATGGCCTGAGAGCCGCATTTGGGGCAGCGTTTCGTATTTTTCATGACACTACTTTTCTCTTTTCTTCCAGGTGGCGTAGGCGGAATATCCGAAAGCCGCCCCCATCAGGACATAGAGCCCGGCCCATTCCAGGTTAGCGGATACGCCGCTGACGACCGCTGCCGCCAGCCAGATCAGAGCCAGGATACCACGAATATAAACATGACGCATAACAATTTCCTCCTTGAAGCGGTGCTTCCTTGATGTACCTGCATCATAGCAGAAAACCGGGCACTGTGCGGGAATGTCCGCAAACGGCAGGTTTTTGACCGCGAAAAGGGGCGCTTACCCTCTGCGGATAAGCGCCCAATGAATCGAAACTTATAAAATGATCTTGTATATGTCTGCTTGCTCACCCTCAAATTCAAAACTCCGTTCATGCTTTCCGCCATTTTTTACGATTGTTTTAATAGAGGCTTCATTATCCCGTTCAACAGACAAATACAGTTCTTTCATTCCAGCATTTTTCGCAATCGGCAGCAGCAGCCGGAGCATTTCTGTTGCATACCCTTTTTTCCGCTCAGAAGGGCGAACACTGTAGCCACAATTCCCTAAATCTTTCAAAAAGTCGTTCAGTGTATGCCTCAAATCAATAATTCCAATGATCTTGCCTTTTTCATCCACAGCAAAAAAAGTATCCGTGACCACCCAGTTGACGTTGACTGTTTCAATATTTGTGTTAGCTGTCACAGCTTTCAGCCAATCCTCGTACTGGTCTGTCTTATCAAGCAATTCGCTTCCGTTAATTACCATCTGGTGATTGTCAAAAAATTCTTGCCTGAAATTGATGGCTTGTTCCTTTAACTGTTCCGTAGGTCTTACCAATCTGATTTTCATTTTGCCTCTCCCTCAATAAATAGTCCTTTGCTATTTTTGGACAAAAGAACAACGGCACAAATGCACGCATACCCAACAATCGCAATAATTGATGCTTCCACTCCGAATCCCGCTCCTGTCAATAAAACATTATCAAACGGGATAATAATTGAAAAGATGGGATTTCCATAATACCCTTGTTCCGTAGTGATATGCAAAATGCTTGTTACCATGACAAGGTTCCAAACTGTATGTATGATGGCGCTATTTGAGATGGAATTTCCTTTGTGAGCAACGAGTGAAAACATGATACCAACAAGTGTTCCGCTTACAATTAGAAGCATAACTCCCACAACCGAAAATGTTTCCATCGAAGGAATATGCAATAAGCTAAATAGAAATGACGGAGCAAAAATGGCAACAAATTTGTTCCAACGGTTTTCCAGCAGCTTCATGATAAAGCCTCTGAATAGCACTTCTTCTATGATTCCCGCTTTCAGAGCGGTAAGGATTGAAGAAATAACAATCAAAATCGTGTCACTCACTGCAAATGAATTTACATATCCGTTTCCAATCAATAGGAATGCCAAAACAACAAAGGCTGGGAGCAAAACAGAAAACAGCACTCCCCACAGTTTGATGTCAAAAGAAATTCCAAAAGAACGCATCTTCAAATGGAGCACTTTTACTGTGTATATCCAAAAGAAAAGGCAGGTGAAAAATAATTGTCCCGTCATTCTTAATATACTATAAAGTTCACGGTATGGAAGTTCCACTACAGAAAAGAACAAATCCCAAACCAAGCTGTTAATAAAATCCCCTGCTAAGAATAATAGAAAATACAGGACAATGTTTTGTAATGTTTTCTGTGTCGATAAATTTAATTGACCTTCCATCAGCGTTCCTCCATCTTAATTTTTCCTTCCAAACACAATCATTTTTCAATCATCACTTTCCCATTGCTGTCAAGCAAGGGGGTGATAGATGAACCACCGACGCCTTCTGTCATAATGTAATTGACGCCGGTCTTTGTATCGTCGATGATCCGAATGGTCCCACTTCCACTATAGCTTTCCATTTCTTTTACGCTGAATCTTTTTTCTTTCTTTCCGAACATAATCATTCCTCCGTTTTATAGTATCGTCTGCAACACTATGTCCCAGATCTCCACGCATGTGCCTCTTTCAGCAAGCAGCCTATCAGTTCCTGCTTGCCTGCGGTATAGCGCCCTCGGTCATCTGCAAATTGCGCCGCCAACTTTTTCTTACAGGCATCATACTGCATCGCCTTATCAGGGTAACGGTTCAAATAATCCCGAAAATTGATATAGTTATTCCATTCGGCTCCGTTCCATCTGACCACATGGATGTGGTGTGTACGGGTATCCTTTTCAAAATCGCCCATTACAAACAGCAGCTGTCCCGCAACATCTTCTTTGCGAAAAACAATATCATGCTGTTTGAGCAATTCGACATAAGGCGCTATATCGTCCAGGTTGCGAACACCTACGACAAGATCAATAATCGGTTTTGCATGAATGGAGGGAATGGCGGTGCTTCCGATATGCTGAATGTCAACTGCGGCAGGCTCTAAAAGCTGCTTTAATGTTTGAATCGTCCTCTCCGCACTTTGCGTCCATTCGTCCTGATGCGGTACCAGCATCACAGTTCCTCTTTTCAGTCCTGTCATACTCATGTCCTCCTAAAGATAACCGTCTGCTCCTTCATAGAGATTTTCCCCACCTGATACCCATAGTCCGTCAATTCCTTTTTGTATTTCAGGAACGAGTGGTCAATGGGAACCCCCGCGATCTCCTGAATCTGCCCGAAGGTCAATTTGAGGGTCGGGCTCCCGTCTTTTTGCACATAGGCCCACAAAGCGTCATATTTACTCATGAATATCCTCCATTCCTTGATAAGACAACGTAGCTACCGCCCGGAAAATTTCACCGGAGACATTGGCCTGCACCATACCGTCGTATTTTTCCGCAGCAGTCTGGGCACTTTTGAGGCCCCAGCCGTGGAGACCGCCCCCGGTCTTGGTGGTTTTCAGCTGGCCGTTCTCCTGGACAGGCGCGGCGGCAAAGCTGTTCTCCACCTTGATGACCAGCATCTGGTGGATGCGGCGGATGGTGAGGGCCACTGTCCGCTCCGACTGATCCGGCACCTGCCGGGCGGCCTCGATGGCGTTGTCCAGGAGATTGCCCAAAATCGCGCACAGGTCCACGCTGCGGATGTTGGTGCGCCGGGGAAACTCCACCTGGGCCTGGAACCGGACGCCGGCCGCCTCCGCCGCAGCCGCTTTGCTGTTGATAAGGTAGTCCGCCGTCTCGTCACCTGTCCACACGGTGGCGGTCAAGTCCTGAACGGGAGCCTGCAATTCGTCCAGGTAGCGGACAGCTTCCCCATATTTTTCGTGGGTGAGGAGCTGCCGTAGAACCCCGATGTGGTTGTGGAAGTCGTGGAACAACTTGGCGTTGACCTCATAGGCCCGGTTGAGGGTGGTGTAGTCCCGCTCCAGCAGCTCGGCCTGCTCTGATTTCAGCCTTGCCAGCTCCTTTTCCACCTCGTACTGCCGGCTGATGTTGAACACCAGCACCGACATCATCAGCACCACCGCCAGAATGGTCCACATATAGAGCGTGTCGTCGGGGATGTCCAGGACTCTTTGCTCGGACAGGGTGATGACCGCGAGAAAACCGGCCACCGTGATAGCGGAGACGGCCCGGAACGCAGATTTTCGGTCTATCTCCTGTTTTCTGGAGAGCCAGACCACCAGGCCCGCCAGCAGAGCGTGGAGCAGCCAGAGGGCTGACTGTCCCGCCGGAGTTCCGGCGCTTAGGAAATCCTGGGAGCGCAGCAGAACCCCCAGTCCGGCCGACAGGAGAAACGACCAGAAGGAGACGCCGATCTCAAAAAAGATACCGACAAACAGGCTCATTCTTACCTCGGCCTCTTGCAGCCAGTGGGCACAGGCGACGATCAGCACCGCCTCCAGAGCCATTCGGTAAAAGTCGGGGGCATGGAGCAGGGACAGCAAAACCGTGAGAATCACCGCTCCGGCCAGCCCCAACCCAAGGCTTCGGACATTGGGCCTCTTTGTCGATAGCAGCCGGTAAATGAGAATCAGGCCAACAAGAACCCGCATCGTCCCAGTCAATATGCCGGAGAGCAGAAGAAAAATATCCGTCATATATGCACCCCCCAGTAGGCGTTGATCTGCGCCTTGACCTCTTGCAGATGGGAGCGGCTGATGGGGAGGGCCGCGCCGTTTTTCAGGATGACCGAGCCATCCTTCACCTGCATAACATGGATCATATTGACGATGCAGCCCCGGTCAATGAAGATAAATTCTTCCGCAGCCAACTCCTCATAGACCTGCTGTAAGCTCTTGCGGACCTTGGCCGCACCGCCGGCGGTAGTGATGCTGGTGTTTTTCCCGTCCCGTGAAAGGAACAGAATTTCTTTGTAAGGGATCTTCTCCAGGCGGCTGTTGGTCTGGATGGTATAGTATTTTCCTTCCTCCAACTCGATCAGCCGGATAGCGTCGCAGATTGCCCCGGAGAGCCGCCGGGCAATGTCGTTTTTGGGAACATACCGGAAAATGGACAGTTCAAAGGCGTCGATGGCATACTCCACATGGGAGGTGATGAAGATGATCTTCACGTTGGGCAGGAACGGCCTAATCTTCCCGGCCAGCTCCATCCCAGTGCTGCCGGGCATTTCAATGTCCAGCAGGATCAGGTCAAAGAAAAATCCGTCCTCAGTGATGTCGTAGAGAAGGTTGTCGCTGTTGGTGTAGGTAGCGATCTCGCCGGCGCTTCCGCATTGCTTCAGACAGTCCTCCGCGATTTTTCGGTTGGCTTGGACGGTGGCGCTGTCATCGTCACAGATGGCAATCCGCAGCATGGAACGATCCACCTCCCTTATATTATGACGGAATATTATACTACGGCTGCCCTGCACTGGCAAGCAGCCATCCGCCTGTTTGTTATGAAATGCTCTCTGAATGTCACGAAATGTTTTGCAATGGTCACTTCAAAGCGTCCGAAATAGAAAGAGACAAATATTTATTTTTGTTTGATGGATTCATTCCACCGCCTGTATTTGTTCTTGAGACGCTATAAAATAGCGGATACGCCGGATCAGTTCTGGAATATTGATCGGAGATGTCAAATAGTCGCTGACGCCCGCCTGCCGGTATTGGTATTCTGTTGCGAGATCCCTGCTGTCCGTCAAAATAAAGAGTGGCCGGGATTTTACAAGGTCACCATACCGTTCCGCTAAATACCGCTGGCCGCGGAGCAAATCAAGCCCTGACCCATCGGGCAAAGCGGTGTCGCACAGGATCAACTCAATATTTTCATCCTCCAGCAGCAGGTCATTTGCACCGGCCAGCGTCTCTGCGGCCACAATGTAAAATCCACTTTGGAGCATAGCCGCGCTCAACACCCCGGATCGCAGTCCGTTACTGGTCTCAGCGGTATCGGTATGAACATACAGCAGCTTATGAAAGTCCGGCTGCGGCTCTCCGCACGATTGCTGGTAGGCGTATTCGATCAGTTTGTCCGCTACAAAACGGATTCTCGTTTTGTCCAGACAAAGTGTGACGCCCCGCCTCACAGCCTCCGGTTCATAGTGGCTGGGAGAGTGGCAGGACACAATGAAGAATGGAAGATCGGCGTCTGTGGCCCGAACCATATCCAGCAGCTCCAGGCCGGTGCCATCCGGAAGATCAAGGTCGGAGCTGATAAAAAGTGGCCGCTCCTTTTCGATAATCTCCCTGGCCCCAGCCAAGGTAGCTGCAATTTGCACCTCATAGCCCCTGCGCTTCAACAGCCTTGCCAGCTCTTGTGCGATGACTTTGTTGTCATCAACCAGCAGTGTCTTTCGCATAACCCGCACCTCGTTTTCTTTGGTGAGGCCATTGTAAAGCGCAAATGTCACAGAAATGTCCGAAGTGCTCAAAAATTTGAAAAATTAAATGACAGTCATAGAAGCATTGGGACAGCGCATACTACCCTGATGTAAAGGGAATGCCGAAGGGAGCGGCAAAAAGCCGTTGCCCTCCGGCATTTTATTACTGCTTCAGTTTAATGGTGCCCACAATAGCTTTATTGTAAGGCCGAAATGTTCAGCAGCACGCTTAGATAATACTGCCGTCCGTTTTTCTCTATCAGCATCGCCCCGTGGTACTTTTCCGCCACTGCCTTGATGTTGGAAAGTCCGGTCCCCGCCGGGGGTAGAGGTTCGCTGGAGCAGGTATTCTCGAAGGTCAGCATGTAGAAATCCCCCTGCTGCTTCCCGCTGATGCGGATCGCCTTGGCTCCATCGTTAGCGCGGCAGGCGGTGATGGCGTTGTCCAGGGCGTTGGCAAAGAGTACGCACAGGTCAAAATCGTCGATTCCGCAGGGCTTGGGCAAGATCAGGGACACCTCCGCCGCGATCTCCTTCGCCAGACCCAGCTTCTCTCCCAGCAGAATGTCCACCACCGGGTTGCCGGTCTGATACGGGAAGGACAGGGCCTCCGAGACGGCCTCCAGCTTTTTCAGGTACTCCCGTCCCTCCTCCAGCTTTCCGCTCCGGAGCAGGCCGTCCAGGACGGATAAATGGTTTTTGATGTCGTGGCGGAAGGATTTCGTCTGTTCATAGCGAGCCTGGGCCTCCGCAATATAAACCTTTTGCTCATGGGCCGCCTGGGTCAGCGATTGCAGCTCCGCCCGGGCCTGAAAGCCCTGGCAGAGCTGCCGGTAGGCGTACAGGGTACACAGCAGCGCCGCCAGTCCCATGACTTGCAGGAGCAGCAGCGTACTGTGCTTGCCGACCTCCTCCAGAGAAATGATAGGGGCAAAAAAGCTGTAGGCGGTATGGAGAATATAGAGCTCTGCGGCAAAGAAAAACAGCCCGGGAAACAACAGAAGTCCAATATAGGGGGGTTGACTGTCCTCCGTCCACGTCAGGAGTTTCAATACAGCATGGTAACAACAGATGCAAAGTCCGAAGAAAAAGACCTGTGCCACTATAAGCAGCAGATACAGCAGCGGGCTTCCGATAAAATGAGGAAAGAACGCCGCCTCCACGGAGTTGATGATCCCGAAAGAGAGCTGGGAGACGTAGAAGGCCAGCACGGAAGCCAGCCAGGATACGGATCGTTGATTTCCCATCCAGAAGCGGCTGACGGCATACAGCTCCAGTACACCCACAGCAACGGAGACTACCCCGCCGACGTCAAATTTGGCTGGGATAAGCTGAAGTGCAGCCAGGAGGAGAATGTAAGCGGCGAAGTGCCACAGTTTCTGTTTCTTCCTGGTGAGGCGCCCAGCAAAGCTTATGTGCATCACCCCCTGCCCACCGAGGCAGAGGCCATCCATAAACAAGCTAAACCAGTCCAAGTCAAATCCCCCTCTCTTTCATATAGCGCAAAAGGGCCTGGGTCAATTCCCGCTCCCGCAGTCGGGAGGCGGGGATACGTTCCCCCTGGGACAGCAGAACCTGCCCGTCCTGACACCCGCGAACATAATCCAGGTTGACCAGGTAGCTCCGGTGGCACTTGAAAAAACGTCCATCCACCCGCCGCTCCAGATCCTCCAGCTTGTCATAGTAGTCGCTCACTGTCCCGTCACTTTTGTGGAGGTAGATTTTCCGGCCCAATACCTCACAGTACACAATGTCTGACAGGAGAACCACCTCGCAACCGGTCCCCCTCTGGATCACAATGTCCTCAGCTGCCCTCTGTTCCAGGGAGCGGAGCACCCGGTTCATCGTCTGTTTGAAGCGGACGCTGTCCAGGGGCTTGAGCAGATAGTCGAAGGCTTCCACCTGGAAGGAGTCAAACACGCATTCCTTCAGCACCGTCACAAAAATTAACAGGCTATGATCTCCCCGCTGGCGCAGCAGCTTGGCCGTCTCCATTCCATCCGGCTGTTCCATCTGAATGTCCAGAAAGATCACATCAAAGCTGCCGCCGCTCTCCAACAGGGCGCAGCCATTGGAAAAGCTGCTGACGGAATAATCAGTCGTTGACTTTTCTTTCATATAGCCCGCGAGATGACCGGCAAGTTCCCGGGCCATCAGCGGCTCGTCGTCGCAGATCGCAAATGTTATCATGTTCACCACCACGTTTTTCTATCAGTCTATCAGATTAACAAAAGCAGGACGGGGTTACAACCCCCGATGTAATGGAATGTCGCAGGTATGTCATGAAATGTTTTCGCCCCTCTTAAAAAGGCCAGCGGAGCAGCCTCAGCCGCCCCGCTGGCCTGGAGGGGAGATGGAGTTACAGTCAGGTAATATCTCGTTTCTGATATACCTTTACCGCGATCCGATAGGAGATAAAGAACCAGACAGCGGAAATCGCAAGCACAATGTTAAAAGCCAACAGGATATTCTCTTTCACAGGAATGAACAAATTGGTAAGAAGAACGATCCCCACAATGATCCCCGTGGACGCCATGAAGGACATCATAAACACGATCTGGGATTTTTCCGGGTCAAACAGATAGGCGCAGGGTAAGCTGATGCCGCCGGCCAGCAGCGTGGCGCTTATACCAATCGCCCCATATAAGCACAAGGAATGGAGGGTAATATCAGCGCCGAAAAATCCGAGAGCGAGACAGGGAAGCAGTGCAGTGATCAGTCCCAAAACGGCGAGCAGAATGTAAAACACAAATTTTTCCCCGATGATCTGCCCTCTCGACACCGGCATTGTAATCACGTTTTTATTCCACTTTGAGGCGGCATCGCTGGTGATGCTGATAAAAACTGCGGTGGTGGAGGCGACCGGCGCCAGAACCAGCAAGGCGCTTGTTTCAAGAAGAAACGACAGCCCAAAACCCAGAACAACCAGGCTGACTACGGTGACCAGAATATTGCTCCTGGCAATATAGAGGTCTTTTAACAGAACGCCCTTCATTATTTTTCCCCCTTTACATAGAGCAGCATGATTTCGTCAATGGTGGCCGGGACAACCATGGCCTTGGGATACTTTTTCTGCATCTTCTCCCGGTCGGCCACCAGAACCTGCCATTCATAGTCCATTTTTCGGTACACGATCATATCAGTTTTATCCAGCGCGTCAAACTGTGCCGCTCCGCATTTGATGATGCCGTACTGCTCCACCAGTTCGTCCTTGGGCTTGGAGAAAACCACTTTTCCCTCATGGATAAACACGATATAGTCCGCAATCTTCTCCAGGTCGCTGGTGATGTGGGAGGACACCAGAATGGAGTGGTCCTCCTCCTGCACGAAGTCCAGCAGCATATCCAGGATGTCGTCCCGGATCACCGGGTCCAGCCCGCTGGTGGCCTCGTCCAGGATCAGCAGCTTGGAGTGATGGGAAAGGGCGACGGAGATCGCCAGCTTCATCTTCATCCCCTTGGAGAACTGCTTGATCCGCTTCTCAGGAGGCAGAGAAAACTGCTTCAAAAGGCGAAAGTAGGCCGTTTCATCCCAGGAGCGGTAGATGTTCTTCATGACCCCGTTGAGTTTCTTCGGAGAGAGGATCTCAGGGTAGTTGCTGCCGTCAAAGACTACGCCGATCTCTTCCTTGGTCTCGCCGTCCAGCCCGTCTTTGCCCAAAACAGAGACCTGGCCGGCCTCCTTTTGGATCAGGCCCAGGGCCGCGTTGATCGTCGTACTTTTTCCGGCGCCGTTTTCCCCGATCAGCCCCACGATGGAGCCGCTGGGGACGGAAAAAGAGACCTGATCCAACACAAAATCCTGATACGTTTTGGTCAGTCCTGAAACAGTCAAAGCATTTGTCATGGTCAATCCTCCTCATACAGAAGCGTCAGCAGATTCAGCATTTTATCAAGAGGTATCCCGCTGGTGCGGGCAATCTCAATCGCTTCGCTGAAATGCTCTTCGATTTTCTTTTGCTGCTCCTCCAGATAAAAGTCCTGATTCTGCGCGGAAACAAAGCAGCCCTTTCCCGCCGTCGTCTCGATAAACCCGTCCGTTTGCAGAAGGTCGTATGCTTTCTGCACGGTCAAAACACTGATTTGCAGGGACTTTGCAAGGGAGCGGATAGAGGGGAGCGGTTCTCCCGCCTTCAGCTCCCCGCTCATGATCTGCGCCTTGACCTGGGTTGAGATCTGTTCATACAGGGGACGGCTCGTTTTGTTGCTGACTACGATCTCCAAATTCCCACCGCCTATCCGTCTTTTACTGTATTGTAGTAACAAGTACAGTATAGAACAGATTGCAACGGTTGTCAAGAGGTATTTTCAAAAAGGGAGGGACATAAGGCTGGCTTGCCTTATGTCCCTCTCTGTATCATGCACCTCGAAAAGACAGCTTGATTTCCAGTATGTCTCCCGTGATCTGCGCGGACACCTGCCCGCCCATCCGCTCCATCAGCTCCCGCACGATGGACAGGCCCAGGCCGGCCCCGCCCTTTGCCCGTGCGGGATTGCTCTGATAGAATCGGTCAAACAGATGCTCAGGATCAGGCCTGGAGCCGGGAGGCAGCGGGTTGGAAAAGCAAATCGCCCCAGCCCGGCCGGATATGGTCAAACCGCCGCCGCTGTGGCGCAGAGCGTTGGCGATCAGGTTCCGGTACACCCGGCCCAGGGCCTCGGGACTGGCCCAGACTGTCATGTCCTCCCGGTCAAACCGCAGCTCCGGCGTCACATCCGCCGCCTCAAACTGCGGATAAAACTCCGCCAGGGCGTCCCACAGAGGCGGCAGGGCCGCGATCACTCCGCAGTCCAGCGGCAGGGAGCCGCCTTGCAGCCGGGTATACAGGAACAGCTCCTCCAAAAGCTCCTCCAACTCCTCCAGCCGCTTGCGTATGATGCCCTGGTACTCCGCCTGACGCTCCGGTTCCCCCTCCAGCAGCTGCAAATAGCCCATGGCCCCGGCCAGAGGGGTGCGGATGTCGTGGGAGATGCAGGCCATGGTGTACTTCAGCTCCTGTTCCCGCCTCGACGTCTCCAAACGAAGCCGCCGCCCCTCCTCCAGCCGGGCATTGACCGCCTGGCACAGCCGCCGGGGGGCGGTGCCGGACATCCGCACCGTCAGGCGCAGATTGCTCTCGGTTGGGGTCTCCTCCAGCACCCGGGCCATCTCCAGCAGCTGGGCACGGTAGGCCCAAAGGCGCAAAAGGACGATTCCCAGGGCGGCAAGGGCCAGAATCAGGGCAGGCAGCATGAAAACTCCTCCTTAAATGTCCCGCTTCTCCATGGACAGCAGACTTCCGATTCCGTAGACAGCCGCCCATACAAGGGAGCAGGTCAAAACAAATCCAGTCGGCGCGATCCCGCCCCCAGGTGTATAGAGGCCCTTCACCACGGCGGCGAGAAAGACCTGCTCCAAAGGCGGCCAGCGCAGGAGCCTTCCCAGGGCCGACACCAGAACGGCGGTCAGCCCGCTCCCGGCCACCAGGGACAGAATGATCCCCAGGGTGGTGTTTCTGGTCAGCAGAACCAGAGCCAGAGCCATGAGGGCAAACGCCCAGTGGGGCAGCCACATCCAAAGGACATACCACAAAATCTGAGAACTGGAATCCGGCACCGGGTACATGTGGATCAGCACGGGGGACAACAGCATCAGCAGGACGGATAAAACGGTAATGATTCCACTGTAAATACCCGCCAGGACAATTTTTGAACATACATAGTCCCGCCGGCGAGGGACGATGCAGCAGATATTCTTGATAAATCCGTTGGAAAAATCACCGTTTACAAACAAGGTCATTCCAATCCCGGTCATGACCAGTAAAAAGCCGCTGCCCAGGGTTTCGTGCATGAGGTCCAGCTGTGACATATTTTGGATGTACTCGCTCATCATGCGGTCAGACTCTGTGATTTCCGCTCCCTGCGCCTCCATCGCGTCCATGGTTTCCGGGTCCGCGACGGCGTAAGCCATGACAGTCACCATAATCAGCAAAACAGCCGTCACACTCAGAATAATATAGAAGCTCCGGCTTTTGAACAGCCGCCGCAGGTCCATACGCAGCATATTAAACATGATCCGCACCTCCCATACGCTCCAGGAAATAGCTCTCCAAATCCTGCTTATGCAGGCCCATCTCCTCCACCGCGATGCCCGCCTGGGTGAGAACCTGCCCCACGGCTTTCGTGTCCACAGCCTCGTAAATTCGGATCTCACCCTCGGGGCGCATTTCCCAGCGGCTCAGATGGAGCTCCCGCTCCAGCAGGGCCGCCGCTTTCTGCGGCTGGTCCGCCTGCAGGTGCAGGTAGTCGGTGCATTTCTGCGCAAGCTCCCCGGCGGTGATCTGCTCCATCAGCCGCCCCGCCTGGATGATGCCGTACCGGGTGGCGATCTTACTCAGCTCCCCCAGAATGTGAGAGCTGATGAGCAGGGTCAGCCCCCGCTCCCGGTTCAGCCGCAGCAGCAGCTCCCGCATCTCCCGGATGCCCTCCGGGTCCAGGCCGTTGATGGGCTCATCCAGGAGCAGCAGGTCCGGCCCGCCCAGCAGAGCCAGGCCCACCCCCAGCCGCTGCTTCATGCCCATGGAGTAGTGTTTGATCGGCTTTTTCTCCTTCGGGGACAGGCCTACTGTCTCCAGAATCTCGTCCACCTGCCGCGTCGGGCTGTCCAGCCCCAGCAGCGTGGCATACAGCCACAGATTCTCCCGACCGCTCAGGTCTGGGTAAAGGCCCGGCTGTTCAATGAGAGCTCCCACCCGGCGGCGGGCCACGGAGTCCCGGATGGGCTTGCCGAAGATCAGGGCCTCCCCTTGTGTGGGCCGGGCCAGGCCGCACAGGAGCTTCAACGTAGTAGACTTGCCCGCGCCGTTCCGGCCAATGAAGCCGTAGATGTCCCCCTGCTCCACCCGCAGATCCAGGTGGTCTACCGCCCAGTTGTCCTTATAGCGTTTGGACAGGCCCATCGTCTGTATCACTGCCATACAAAAGCCTCCTTTTTTGTTTGCAGGCTCAGTCTAGCAGACGGGTGCCCAAACATCGCAAAGGAAAGGTAAAAAAAGTGCAAAGTTTACTCCGCCAGCTTAAATCCGATGCCCCACACGGTCTGGATGTAGCCGTCTGTGCCGCTGGGCCGCAGCTTGGCGCGGATGTTGCTGATATGGACGGTGATGGTCTTGTCCTCCACCGCGTATGCCTCCTGCCAGACCGCCTCGTAGATCTGCTGTTTGGTAAAAACCCGCTTGGGACGGCCCACCAGCAGCTCCACGATCTTGAACTCGTGGGCGGTGAGGTTGACCGGCTGGCCGGCGGCGGTGAGGGTCATCTCCTCCAGATTCAGCACCCAGTCCCGGTAGCGCAGGAGCTCTCCTCCGGGGACGGCGCTGGCATGGCGCAGCTGCACCAGGATTCTTGCCCACAGCTCCTCCAGCTGGTAGGGCTTGGTCAGATAGTCATCCGCCCCCAGGCCCAGCAGATCCACCTTGTCGGACAGTTCCGTTTTGGCCGACAGGACGATCACTGGCGCACGGCTGGACCGGCGTATCTCTCGGATCAGTTCACTGCCGGACAGTCCCGGGAGCATCAGGTCTACCAGCAGCAGATCAACGCCGCCCGCCTGCCAGAGCAGCCGCCCCTCCGTGCCGGAAAACGCCTGGCTGCACAGGCAGCCCTTCCGTCTCAGATATTCGGCGGTGGAGTTGTTAATATCGGTATCATCTTCCACAATCAGGATGTGGGGCATGGGACGGCCTCCTCAATCAGTTTTGACCATGATAGCACATCCTGAAATGGTTGGAAATACCCTTGTGGTGAAATCTCCCCTGCGTGCTATGAAATGATCCCCTCAATATCCATACCGCTTCCGGTATCTCAGCAGCAGCGCCGCCGCCATGACCGTCCCCAGCAGCTCGGCCACCGGCGTCGCCAGCCACACGCCGGTGACGCCCCCCAGCAGGACAGGCATGATTTGAATGCTGGCGACGGTGAACAGGAACGACCGGGAGAAGGCCAGCACGGCGGACACGACACCATTGGAAAGCGCGGTGAACATGCCGCTGGCAAAGACATTCAGCCCCACGAACAGCAGAGCGATGGAGCACAGCCGGTTTCCCGTCACGGCCAGGTCATACACCGGGCTGTCCGGCCGGGTGAAAATGCCCACCAGGGGGACGGTCGCCAGAATGGAGACCACCGTGCAGAGAACGGAGGCCCCGACGATGAACCGGACGCTGAACCCCACCAGTTTTTTCAGCTTGTCGTGGTTTTGCTCCCCGTGGTAGTAGGAGATCATGGGGGCCACGCCGTAGGAGTAGCCGATGAACAGGGCGCTGACAAACATAAGTACATACATGATGATGGTGATAGCCGCCACGCCGTCCTCCCCCACATATTTCAGCATGGCCAGGTTGAACAGCAGGGTGGTGATGCCGGATACCAGGGAGGTCGCCAGCTCTGACATGCCGTTGGTGGAAGCGTGGAACAGCACCCCGCCCCGGAACACCGGCTTTTCAAAGTGGAGCAGGCTGTCCTTCTTGCGGAACACCAGGAAGCCCACCACGGCGGTGAGGGAATACCCCAGGCCGGTGGCGATGGCCGCGCCCTGGATGCCCAGGTCGAAGAGGGAGATCAGCGCGTAGTCCAGGACGATGTTGGTCACGCCCCCCGCCACGGTGCAGATCAGGGACAGCTTGGACCTGTCGGCGGCAATCAGGTACAGGGAGAAGTTATACATCAGCAGAATGGGGATGGTGAACAGCAGGTAATTGCTCAGATAGGTGTGGCAGTAGCCGAACACCGCCGGGGAGAGGCCCATAGTTCCCAGCAGGGTGTCCATGAGCGTGTAGCCCAGTGCCATCATCACCGCGCCCACCATGGCGTTGGTGAGGATCAGCAGAGTAAAATCCTGCCGGGCCTCCTGCTCTTTGCCCTCCCCCATCTTCTTCATCACCACGGCGCTGCCGCCGGTGGCCAGCATCCCGGACACCGCCGTAATCAGGGCAATGGCCGGGACGGTCAGGTTGATGGCGGACAGGGCCTCCATGCCGATCAGGTTGGAGACGAACAGCCCGTCCACCATGGTATAGAAGGTGTTGAACACCGTCATCACAATGGTAGGGAAGGCAAAGCGCAGGATGTTTTTGCCCATGACGGGCAGGTGGTAAGAATCCAGTTTGGTTTCCATGAGGTTCTCCTTTCGTGTTTCTGACGGAAAAGGCTTCTTATTCTGCAAAGCCGGCTTGCATTTGTTTCGAGCTGGTGCTATGATTGGAGCGATCAATTGAAATTTGAAGGAGAAAATAAAATGGCGCTTAGATTAAGACCTTATAACGAAAGTGATGCAGATACAATTCTTTCCTGGAGCAAAGGCGAAAGCGCTTTTTATAAGTGGTCAGCAGGTGTTTTGGGTGAGTATCCTATCAGCAAAGAGCAATTCGGCTTTGTTAACGATCTTATGGCGTTTACAGCCATTGACGATGATGAGGTAATAGGATTTTTTACAATGAGAAGACCCTCAGAGAACTTTGACGAGTTGAGATTTGGTTTCGTAATTGTAGACCCGGAAAAGCGCGGGCAAGGATATGGAAAAAGAATGTTGCAGTTGGGAATAAAATTTGCGAAAGAAATCTTTGGAGCCAAAAAGGTTTCTTTAGGTGTTTTTGAAAACAACGAATCTGCCTATTGCTGTTATAAAGCTGTAGGATTTGAGGATATTGTTTTAGCAGAAACAGAGAAGTATACCGTGCTTGGTGAAGAATGGAAATGCTTAGAGCTTGAAATGAACCTTTAAATTTGGATTTATCGGGGAACTGCCGGGAACGGCGGCTCCCCGGTTTTGCTGTTTGACATCTTTCCCGGCAGGAGGTATCATAAACCGTGTGGCCGCCACGCAGTCAAGAGGTATTTTGGACTTTTGGAAGGGAATTTTTATGGAACGTGAAAAGGGCTGGCTGACCTCCGGGGGATTTGCCAAGTTATGTGGCACCACCAAGGAGACATTACGGCACTACAAGGACATCGGCCTCCTCTCCCCGGCCCACCAGGGGGGCAACAGCTATTTCTACTACGACGTGGAGCAGTTCTACGATTTTTATGCCATCGCCATCTTCCGTCAGACGGGCACGCCCCTGGATGAGATCCGCCGCTGCCTCCAGGGACAGGACGCCGCTCAGACCTTGGCGCTGCTGCGGGAGCAGCGGGGCCGTCTGGAGGCGGAGCGGCGGAAACTGGAGCACATGGACTTCGTGCTGTCCAGCGCCCTGCACAATCTGGAGTTCGGGCCGGTTTCGGACATGGCTCCGCAGACCGCGTGGTTTGAAGCGGAGCATCTGCTGGCTCTGCCGGCGGAGGAGCTGGAGGGCCTGATGACCCCGGCGGCCAGCGAGGACGAGATGCTAATCGTTGTGCTGGAGCGGTGCCAAGCGTTGTGTGAGCAGTACGGGATTCAGACAGATTTTCAACTGGGAGCCATCCATCAGCCGGGGGAAAGGGGCGGGCCGGGGGCCATCAGCCACCTCTACACCCGAATCAAAGAAAAGGCGGACTTCCCCTATTACATGGAGAAGCCCGCCGGGCACTATTTATATCTCTGCTGTCGGGGCCGCTGGGACATTTCAGAGGGCTACTCCGCCCTCAAAAGCTATATCCAGAAACAGGGCTTGGATATTGCGGGGAATTTCTATGCCTGTGATCTGGCCGGGTTCATCCTTAACTCGGTGGAGAAAAATGCGGCGTCGATGATTTCGGTGCGGCTGTCTGATGGCCCAATTACCAACAAACAACTCTGATTAACCACCTACGTGTAGGACTTGATAAGTCAAGGTGAAAGGGACGAAAGCCTGGTATTATAGAGCCTTCGTCCCTTTCTTTTACCGTTTAGATACGGAATTTACGGATGCAGTCCAACAGGGTCACACACAGTTCCTGATACAGATCCTCGTCAAACACGCTGTCGATAATAGCTTCCTTCAGCAGCAGAGACTTATAGCGTTCCAGGAGAGCTTCCTTCGCCTGAAGGTCATCATCCTTGGCCCGGGACAGCAGTTCCTTAAAATTCATGGTATTCCCTCACAGTTCCTTTTTCAATTTCTGGATCGCCCGGTAATAGACTGCGGCGACTCCTTTATACCCCATGCCGAGTTCTGCGGTGAGATCGTCAAAGCTGCGTTTCTCCAGAGCGCGCGCAAAAAAGATGTACCGCTCCCGGTCACTGATCTGGCCGAGGGCCTGGGTTAGCATCAGGCTTTCCAGTACCGGCTGCTCCACGGAAACAGCGCTTTTCCCTTGCACCTCCATCATCTGCGCGAAAGCACTATCAAAGTCAGTAGGGAATTCATGCGCCCCCAGCTTCGTGCGCTTTTTCAGATAGGCGATTTTCTGCCAGCGGATTGCCGTCATTAAGTAGGTGGTAAACTGATTTTGCAGGATATTGTCCTCTCCCTGCCCGTTGTTTCTATACCGCATAGCGGTACCTCCGTTTCGTCTGAAATTTGGAAAATTCAGACGGGGAGGCGGGCTGCGGCATCGGGTTGGGGGACAACGAAAAGAGCAGCGGACTTTGTGGCAAAGCACAAAATCCGCTGCATCCCATGTGATAACATTGAGTGGATCAACAGGCTCCTGTTGATCAGGCAGAGGCTCGCCCGCTTCACTCGCAGGCACCTGCTCTCTGTCTGGTAGGGCAATCGGAATAGAAGTCTTTGTCTTAAAGGCCGTGTGTTGCCACGCCGAAAAGCGATTGACCAGCTCAATGTTATAGATTATATAATCCATAACATTGCTCCCTGTCCGCAGTTATGCGGACATCACACAGGCGGCCAACATGATCCTAAATTACTCTATTCTGTGGCAGCTAACGCTGCCGCCCTTGCCAAATGAAATATGGAATTGTATCAGTTCAGGCTCGAAAGACAGCGAAGATTGTCGAATAGCAGAAGCGGCCTTTACCCATTGTCTGAGTAAAGGCCGCTTTCCATGTTGAGCACTATTCGATTGCCCCCGCTCACTGACTTCACCACCCTTCCATCCGTCAAGCCTGGTAGAACTTAGGAGTTTACTGCCACAACAGCAGTTTACATGGCGAATATCAGGATAAAATCGGAGCAACATCAAGCTGATCTATTATTTGTAAAATTTCTGTGACGGAACAGATATCTTCGGATTATTTTTACTTTATTCCATTTGCCCAACATCGTCTGCTGGTTCTTTCAGATAAAAGTGACAGTAAAGGTTATAGTCCCTGGCCCGTGTAATCATCCGGAGCCAAATATAAAAGTGTTCCGTCGCGGCATACAAGTTGAACTCTGTGCGATCACTGGTGGGTTGTGCGTTGGCCCGGCAAAAGCGATTCATCGTATCCAGCGTTTTGAACTCAGGCAGCTGAAGCAGGGCCTCTGTGAATTGGTCGATCTCCTCTGACAGCTCTGGTTCAGTAGGTTCTTCGCTGCCGTGATGCCAAGTTGTCCACCATCTCCAGCCATCATAATCGGAACGGGAGTAGACCAGCTCACTGGCCGGATGCTCCAGGTGATTAAGCGGAAACGGCTTTTGGGGGCCATCATAAATGTGGCTGAAACCGCAGATCGTTGTCAGAGCAGGCCCGTCACTGTGGAGGTTCATATCCCGTCCGCATGAGAGCGCATACCATTCCCACATAGGGAGCACCTGACCACAGGCGTCTCTCAGAGCCTCATCCATTCCGCAGTCCTCGCAGATATGCACATCCGCATAACGGCTGAGGGCATTCACCACCAGTCTCCTGTTCAGCGGCTTGCCACAGCGCAGGCAAAGCGGGGGAAATTCCGCATCGGGAGCAAAGCACTTTTTATCTTTCTGCCACATCTGCTCCAAAATGGTTCTATATGTATTGATTTTCATAAAAACGCCCCTTTTTGTAGTATAAAAGCAGAGCTGACAGACTTACGCAGTCTGCCAGCTCTTTTTTCAAATCGCCTGCCTCAACCAAGGCAGGGCATTCTTGATAAGTGATATGCTGTCCTCATATCAGAGAGATTGGAACGATCAGATTGTCCTGGTCAAAGGCCCCCAGCCTGTCGGCCATGCACAGCACCGCGCCGGTCCCCCGCTCCAGGGGGGACTTGCCGATCAGCTCAAACACCTTCGTCAGCTTTTTCGGCGGCGCCGCCATCTTCTTGATCTCAATGGGGAACAGTTTCCCGTCCTGCTCCAGCAGCAGGTCGATCTCCCGGGCGTCCTTGTCCCGGTAGTAGTACAGGAACGGCTCCTGCCCGGCGTTCTGGTAGGTCTTGACAATCTCCGCCACCGTGTAGTTCTCCAGCAGCGCCCCGTTCATGGCCCCATTCATGGCCGTCTCCGGACTGCTCCAGCGGGTGAGATAGCAGACGAGGCCCGTGTCATAGAAATACAGCTTGGGCGTGGATACCGTCCGCTTCAATACATTGTTGGAGTAGGGCCGGAGCAGAAACACAATGCCCAGGGCCTCCAGAATGTGGAGCCAGTTTTTGGCCGTAGCCTGGTCGATCTCCGCGTCGTCCGCAATGCCCTTGTAGTTGACCTGCTGGCCGGCCCGGGCGGCGGCGGCCCGGAGGAAGCCCAGAAACTTCAAATCGTCGATGCCGGCAGAGAGCCGCCGCACATCCCGGTCCAGATAGGTGCTGATATAGCTGGAATAGAAGATGTTAGGGTTGGCGTACTGCCCGCTGACCAGCGCCGGCATTCCTCCGGTGAAGATCCGCTGAAAGATAGCGGGGGTGTCCAGCACTGTCCGGCGGTCCTGCCGCTCCGTCAGGGCGGACAGCTCCACCCGGAAGGGCGGCGTACCGTCGTCCTCCATGATCTCCCCGTAGGACAGCGGGGAGAGCTGTAATAGCGCCACCCGGCCGGCCAGGGACTCCTGGACACCCTCCATCATGGAAAAGAGCTGGGAGCCGGTGAGCCAGAAGTCCCCCGGTTTACGGCGGCTGTCCACCATCATTTTGATGTAGGGAAACAGCTCCGGGGCGTACTGCACCTCGTCGATCAGCAGCGGGGGCTTGTGGAGCTGGAAGAACATCTTCGGGTCGGTCTTTGCCAGCTCCCGAACCGTAAGGTCGTCCAGCGTGACCGTCTCCCGACCCCGGCCCTCCTTTTGGGCCAGATGCTCCAGCATGGTAGTCTTGCCCACCTGCCGGGGGCCGGTCACCAGGAGAACAGGGTACTGCGCGGTGATCTGCTCCAGCAGCTGCTCCATGTGGCGTCTGATATACATTGTGTTCTCCTCCTGTTCTCGGCTATATTCTTATTATAGTCCTATTATAGCCGAAGTATAAGCGTTGCGCAAGACTAATCTGTGTCTAAACCGACCGAATCATCGCCATCGTCTACAATACCTTCCCTTGTCCTGTCATCCAAATCAGGCCGGTCCAGCTTGTTCTTACGCGCCATATCCCGGTCAAAATAGGCCAAAACCTCAATGCCGTATTCATGAACAAGGAAGAAATAGGGCTTCAAGCCATCGTCGATCTCAATGACCTCGTTTGTCCACACGCTAAATCCCAGAATATCGCTGATTAACTGCTGCTCAGTCAACTCATAAAACCCTTTGGCAGTCAATACCGTACTGCACTCATGCCGCACCGCGTAGTTATGACCAGAGGGAAAACGGCGAGCGCCATCCTGCTCAAATAGAAAGTTCAGGTACCATGCGTTGGCATCTTTATAGCAATAAATGCGCATCTCAGCCGGCTCCTTACGGCGCGGACACCACGATGGGATATATACCTTTGGGTCAGAACGCTTGAATACCCTTATCTTCTTTCCACCGGAGCAATAACGGCATCCGACCCGCAAAAACGCCCCTGCAACTTTTTTCGGCACCGACTCATTGTGAACCCCATAGTATTCACAGCTTAAACAGCGGGGCTTGTGAATTGAAATTTTTGCCATCTCAGTCCACCTCCTCGCTGAAAGCGGGGCGGGACAATCCGGCCATGATCATCTGCACGGCGGCGCGGACACCAGCCTCATACGCCCGTTCTGTCACAGCGATATTTCGCTCCGACACCGCAGTTTCATACTCCTCCAACAGCTTCATACTGTCTTCGGACAGTGTTGCCGTCAGTGCCTTATAGTCCTGGCTTACAGTCTGACCAAGCCGCTGAAACTCTGGCGATACCTTGAAAATCTCCGGTTCGTAATCGCCAAAAAAGAGGTTGCGCAGAAAACTCGGGTCAGCGGATACCGGCAGAACCGCCGCCGACGCGGGTTTAGACAGTGCGGCGGTGAGTCCGTTCACCGCTTCGATCAGCTGCGGGATCTGGCGCTCAAAAAAGATACGCCCCATTTGGGTTTGATAAAATTCCATCACGATATGCTCCTTCCGATTTGTGATTTTTGATTGAGGCATCTGCGCCGGTCATAAAATGCAGGAGACGGCTGCATTACAACAGCCGTCCCCTCTGATATGCTGCGGCAAGTGGAATCCACCAGCCGCCAAAACTCACGCAATCTGCTGTTCTCCCCAGCGAATCTGGAGATTACCTTCTTCATCCACCCCCTTTTGCATCAGGAGGGCCAGAAGATTATAGTCGATACCGAATTTATCATAAATCTGATCCAAGTCGGTATCCTGACCCTTCATGAACAAATTGATTTTTTCCTTTGCAACCACCATTTGCAGCAGGTTGGACTCCAGGCTGCCGATGTAGTTGAGGAAATAGATGTCCTTGTACTCTGTGGAGGTATAGCGGATAAATCGCATGTAGAACTGGCTCATGCCAGAGTTGTTAAAGTGCATCTCCGGTATGAGAATTTTGTTGACATACTCGAAATTGACGCTGGACGGAAGGCTCTGCTGGGTGCAGAGCAGTATCCCGTTTCCGCTGTCCCGCAGGGTCTTCCGCAGTGCCCGCCGCTGTGCGAAGGTCTTGGTTGAGCCAGTGACAATAAACAGCGGCCGGTTGGGAAGGTACTCACGAAATGCCTCGGCATAAGCGTTTAAAACATTCTGGTGCCGGACGCCGATAGCGACGATCTCATTTTCCCATCCTGCCGCCATCTCCACCGCCGTCATAATTTTCAAAGGCGTACCGCCGTTGTATTCCTTCAGCGTGTTGGGAGCGGCCGCCACCCGGAGCAGCAGTGTGATCTGCTGAACAAGGCGAAGCATAGCGTCTTTACGGTGATTGCCAGTGGAAGCGAAATACTCCCGCTGCACTTTGTAAAACTCCTCCATCACCATACGATACACCGCTTTCTCTTCAGGCAAAAATTGCAGCGGTACCTGATGGATACGCCGGATCTCCTTGCCGGTAATTTCCTCAAATGTACGTGTAATGACTGTTTTAGCCAGGAGCCTATTGAGTTCATCGGCATTATAGATGTCCTGTGTTCGCTCTGTCATACCGAAAACCGTCGTCTTTTCAGGCAGATGGCAGGCAGAAAACAGGGCGTAACCGGTTTTATAGGCGGGGATAGGACAGCCATAGTACGCATTGTTCTCGCTGTTTATGCTGTTATCCTCCCGGTCACAATAGTAGGTTGTCCTGCACCACGTAATCATGTTGATGGAGTTGTTGTAAAGCAGTTCCAGCTGCGGAGCAAACTCAGAGATATTGTTCCGGGTACTGGTGCCTGTGGTCAGCAGCTTCATCCGGCAGCGGCGAAAGCAGTCCAGCGATGCCTTGGCCCTCTGCGAATCAGGGTTGGAGATTTCATCGCTTTCATCCAGGGTGAGACATATCTTCTGATTATGCCTCTTGATCCACTTCTTGATTTGCTTCTGGTACGACCCGAGCTTGTTCAATGTAACCAGCACAAAATCCCCGGGCCTGATCCGCTCCAAATCAGCCAGACGTTCCACAAATACATAGGACAGGCCGTAATTGGGCAGAACCACATCCCAGTTGTTGCGGATAGAGATGGCAGAGGATACGACCCAGGCGGAGTGTAGGCCCTGGTTTTTCATACGGTAGATGGCGGCGGCGATGGCAGCCAGCGTCTTCCCGCTGCCCTGCTCCCACTGAAGCATTCCATATCGCTTTTGCAGGATACGGTTTATGTCCTGACGCTGGATGTCATTAAGGCGAATGATTTCCTCATTTTCCGCGTCCCATAGGGTAAAGTCACGCAGCCAGGCGGCAATCTCCGGGTCCTCCAGCATATCGTGAAACGCCTGGCTCTGATTGCTGTACTCCCGGCACTTCCTTCGTAGCAGCGCCTCAAATCCGGGATATTGGCCCGGCTCATTGTTCAGCACCGCCTGATAAATAGGAACGGAGGGCCGTTTCTCTTCAGCAAGACGATGGCGGGCCTTGGTGCTATATGCCTTGTAGACGAACTGGCCTTTCTGTTTGACAAGGGCCACTACATCCCGTTCCGGCTTCCGGTTTTGCTTTCGGAGCGTCCGTCGCAGATAGGACAGCACCTGCTTTTCCGTCAGCCGTCTCTTGACCCATTCCTCATATTTCATGTTTGGTGGCTTCTCTTCTGTGTAAAACCGGTGCAGATACTCGCAGCAACGGGCATATCGGGATCTGGTCACGGGATGGGCCTTGATCTGATACAGGAGCTTTTGACTCTCATAGGCAAAATTTTTCGAGGCAGCTCGGCTATGGGACAGCTCCAACAGGATACGAGCCTTGTTCCGCTCCAGGTCAGCCTTCGGCAGCATCAAAACACGCTCATAAATCTGCTGTGCCGCCCGCTCCACATTAAAGTTGGCAGAGAGGGTGCAGACAGTCTCCGTGGTGTAGCGGCTGCTTTCAGAGGCATTGCCGCCGCTGCGTGCCTGCCAGAATTGCAGTTTGGTCGGCATACTGTTGACGCCCATGGCAGAGAAGGCATTGTCTGGCAGGATGACCTGTCCCAAAAACCGGAACTGTTTTTCCATGGTTCGGATCATACTGCCATCCATGAACAGGTCTGCTAAAAAGGACTGCGGTACGATCAATGCCAGGATACCCATGGGCTTCAGCAGTTCCGCCGCTTTTACGCAGTAGTAGAGCTGTGAGGCCATTTCGCTTCCGTCCTCCAGCCACCAACGCAGATGGAAGGGCGGATTGCCCACCACGTAGTCGAAGCGGACTCCCGGCTGATAGGAGCGGATGTCGCCATGTACCAGATTAGCCTGTGGATACAGGTAGTGGGCCACCTTATAGGCGTTCAAATCCAGTTCACATCCGTACACATTGGTTTCCACCGGCGCGTGGTTGAAAAAATTTCCCATACCACAGGTCAGGTCGGCCACCAGATCATATTCCGAGAGGTGCAGACAGGCCACCACCAACTCACAAAGTTTGGGCGGGGTAAAAAACTGCCCGCTTTCAAACGTCTTTTTCTGTTCGCTGTATTCGTGGTAGTTGTCGAAGTCCTCCTGGTTCAACCCGTGGAGGCCGCCAATCCCGGTGTAAGCATTAAAAATGTCGTCTCCAGTAATGTCATATTGAGCACAGCTATGGCTGTCAATCAGATAGAGCACTTTTTCGTTGAGCATCCGTCGCTGCTCCAAGCTGAACCGGAGATTCTGAGGCTGGTACTTCATACTACCGCCTCCCCATCCGATTCCTGATAACCTCTGCCAAGATAAGCGTCGATGAACTGATTGGCATAGTCCTCGCTGGTGAAGCGGAGGTCTACTCTTCCGTTCTTGAACAGCCGCAGTTGGGCCAGCTTCTCACATCCCCCAAAATCCATCTGATTGCATTCGTAGGTTTCATCGAACGGTGGGCTTGGGAAACATGCGGGGTATTTGTTGAGATCGCCCGTTTCAAAGTGGGCAGCGCACAGCAGGACGGGTCCCATATTACTGGTAAAAGTCCAATGCTGCCTGTCATTTTGGAACGAGCAGAAAGTTCCCAGGAATGAGATCACCGCATATTTGCGTTCAAATTTTGCCTTGTGCCTGGAATTGCACCATACCGCCTCATTGCACCGACGGCAGAGTTCTTGCAGACTTTGCTCGGAAGGCGTCCGCCCGTCAAAGCAGCTGAGGATTTGGGTAACAATGTCTTCATAATGCAGTTGGATGGAACTGGCCCAGAGAAGATATTCTTTTAGGGCCTGCTTCTTGCTTTTCGGAGGCTTCGGCAAAAGAAGCTCAGAAATTATTTTCTTCTCCTCAACTGTAATATTGTAGACCGACCGAAAATAGCCTGTCAGCTTTTGAATAAACTTTTGGTGCAGGGTATCTATCTGTACCCTGAGCCGTTGGATGGTAATTTTCGGCCCGTCATCGCCGTCAGGAACCAGATACTGATTATAGGCCCGGGGCGGACTGTCCGGTTCCCCCAGCAGCGCCTTTTGCGCAGATAACATATCTTCCCAGAAAAAAGTCAGTTCTTGAAAACCGTGGAGAGCGGCGGTGTAGGCCGCCTGCTGCCGTTCACAGAATTGCTTGTCCTGCTCAGAGATACGGGTGTCCACCTTGATCTCAACAGCGGCAAATTTCTCTATTAAGCCCATAGTCCCCTCCGCTAAAAAAGCAGCAAATTATTGATATTCATTTCAAATCGCTCCTTGTAATCTGGGGGGACGGCTGCATACTGCCAGCCGTCCCCGTGTTTAGTACAACAGTGTTCTTTCCTAAAATAAGCTAATCTGCGCCTCTTCAGGCGGTCCTTTCGCTCTTGATGTTTCACGCTGCTGAACAAGCGCATAAATCTGATCATCATCCAGCAGCTTTTCCGCCCGGCGTTTCCAAATGTCCTCCAGGTGATCCCAACCATAGGTCAGGATCATCTTTTCAACTTTCCGGATTCTCTGAGCTTTTGCCGCCTCGCGCCTTGCCCGCTTCTGGGCCTTGGCTGCTTTCAGGCTGTCGGCCGCATGAATGACCTCGATGCCGTTGGCGACATCCTGGAGATCCTGCAAAATGTCCCGCTTATCCACTCTGGCCGCCCGTAGGTTGATGACCTCGATTTCCAGCGATTTGTCAAAAAACAGATCGCGGTGGAACTCGGACCTGATTCGTTCTTCGACCCGGTGGCGGCCATATTTGACAATGGCCTCACAGATTGTTAGCGACACTGTGCTGCTCAGCAGCTTGCGGCCCTTTTCCACTATAGTTTTCCGCTGATCCGGGAACAGACCCTCGCCTTTTACAGTCCAGGATCTCCGCAGGTCGTAGAACACATTCCCCTTGCGCAAATCAAGCTCCTTTGCCAGAACGTCGCAGTAAGAGCAGCAGCCAAAATTGGCGCAGTCCATCGGGTCGTAATACGCTCTCCAGGTTTTTGCTGTACGGCCATAATGGCTCTGTTGGCGGCATACCCGACCCTTATGCTGGGCCTTAAACACTTCCCAGAGTTTATCGGCTTCTTTCCACACACGGTCGTGGACTTCATCAACGCTGCCCTCATAGGTGTATGGGCGGTCTGTCTGATGGCAGGCGCATTGATAGGACACATCATCCGAGTGTAAGGTGTACCCTTGGGTACGCAAAAGCGGGTCACGCAGCGGGCAGGGGGCGGAGGGAAACACAGGACAGCAAAGCACTGGATTCCCATTCTCCGGCCGCCAGTCAACGCCCTGGTAGGACATATAACCGTTCATAAAGTGCCTGCCGTCAGCCAGCAGACCGCAGGGCGTTTCCCATACAATGGAGCGAATTGACTCGCCCGTGTAGGTCCAGCCACCTTCGTGGTCGGCATAGGGGTGTGTCCCCGGCGGGGTATCCTCCGGAGTCCAGCCCTTCGCCAACAGCCGGCGGGTAAGCTCGTTGACCTCCTTCATATCCCCGGACACGGGATCAGGCCGAAGTGGTTCTTCATGGTGTCCCGAAGCTCCTCCACCGTCAGACCATATTCCTTTGCGATACACGCCTCACAGACAATCGCCTTGTAACCCAGCGCCCGACTGCACCGCTTGTCCCAGGAGTTCACCTCCCCGCCGCAGACGGGACAGGAGATGTCCGGGTACCAGTGCAGCTTGGCAGGAGCGGAGTAGTTCTGCTCGTTCATGCTGGTTCCTCCTCCCAACTCTAGCATTGTAATTTATGCGGCGTTTGTTGGCTCACCTGCCGACGTCTGCTCCGCAACAGCCCGAATCAATTCCCTCATGCAATCGAAAAACTTTTGGGATACACGGCCGTTTCTGGCACGGTAATATTGCAGATACTCACATTTTCCGTCCTTGATGGTGGTACTGCACAATTTTTCATTGATCCATCCCTGAGTGCGGAGCGGGACATCTATATGATAGAGCCGCATTAGATAGTTGACGATGGAATAGACGCTGGAATCACATCGGCTTCGATAAAACTTTACCGTCTCATTTTTCAAAATACCACCCTCGCGGATGATTTGAATAGCTGCCGAAACAGCCTTTTCAGCCTCTTTGTTTTGGGCCTCACAGTATGCCTTTTCCTCTTCCGCAATACGGGTTCGGCGCGCAGTCTCCTCTGCCTGTTGTTTTGCCCGATATACCGCGGAGAGTTCCACGCATCTGGCAAGCTCGTTCACCACCAGCGCCCCGGTAAAATCCGGGAAGGTCTGACCGCCGTTCTCCTTCGATTTGAGGTAGGTGCTGACATGACCATCTAACAGGTCCCGGATATACTCCGTCTGGCGAGTGGGGTCACTTCCGCATCGCTCAATCTCTTTTTTCTCTTCCGTCAAGGCGGCGCTGACTGCATCATAGCCACCGGATTCCCGGAGACTATCAATCCACTTCCCGCGTTGATCCTTGCCTCCGTACAGCTTTTTTGCAGCAGGCTCAAATCCACAGATGTCGATCAGGCTAAAATCAGTCATCCCGAGGGGGGCGAGGTAGCCGTTGATCTCTATGTGAAGTACGTACTTGTCATTCTCGGCGCGGGGATAATCCAGATCCGGTTTTCCGGCAGCACGCCAAAGCCGGTAGGTCTGTGTGCCGTCAGAGATTTCCTTTTCCAGTACCGCCCGCATTCTACGGCCCTCCCGGTTGAACATGCCGTCATAAAAGAGCGGAGTCATCAATTTGCTGTTTTCCATTTTCAACGCTCCAATCTGTTACTCAAAACTGATGTAATAATTTTTTACACGATCTCAAGGGATATCCCCTCTATAAACAGCTTTGTCCCGTATTCTGTAATCATGGCGGTTCTGCGCCCTTCCCACTCTGGGCTGTCCCCATAGTAGTCGTGCCATACTCCCTTGAAGTCATTGCCGATAGCATCGTACTCAGCCTGAGTGATGCGTACTACGGCAGAAGCATCGTGGAAAAAAATACGACCAATAAAGATTCCGCTGTCATCACGGTTCCAGTCAATGACGCAGACCTCTTTTATGCGATGGGCCGCTTTGAGTATTTTTGTATGGTGAGCACGATTTAGGGTTTTGACGACGGCGCGTTCTCCAAGATTTGTAAGATCCTGCCATTCGCATTTCAAACGGTGGCGGGCACAAAAGGCACGAATTTTCTCTTCTGCTGCTGTTGTCATGGTATATGCCCCCCCAATTATACAAAACGCGAACCGTTCTCCGGCTCAATGAAAACCACTTTCATCGGTCCATAGATACAAATAGGCTGGATTTTCCAGAGCCAGTCCACGTTTGGACCTTCTGAGCAGGAGGTACCCCAGCCACACCCATAAGTGCCCTCGAACAGTTTTTTCGTTGCAGCGTATCTCTTTTTTACCTGTTCAACATTATCTCCGCTTTTCTCTGCTGACCGAGACAGCATACAATCCAACGCATCGCTGTATGAGTAGAACAGTTTCGGAAGTGGAACATTGTAGTTACTGCACTCAATCAGCAGATAGCCAACGATGCCACAGTCCTCCACAATCCAGCCATCTTTGCCGCTATGCTCCTCTTTCATAACCCCATCCAGGCGGAAGCAGGAGTCAGTACCATCCAGGCACTTGCCAAAAATGGAATAACCGCCCTTATCGGGCTGGAACGCCTTGTTGTTGCTGGAGATGACATAGGTTCGGCTGCGCCAGGGGTAGTCTTTTTTCGCATTGGGGCCGAAAGAGGCAAACGTGATGCAGGCGGTCAGGTGGGTTTCAGGGTGCTCCCGCTCATGCTGGGAGAGCAGCTGCTTTAATTGCTTGTAATCCATAAATCACCAGTCCTTTCTGATAATAAAAGGAACCGGCAGGCTTCAACTGGTACTGCCTGTCGGTTCCTTTGCTCATTTGTCCCGCCAGACTGCGGGGATTGTTACCTTGCAATCACTTAATTTCTGGACTGCGTATCACAGGCCAAACACAGGCCAGCGATCCGCCCGCTCAAAGTCATAGCAGGCCCTGGCAGTGTTCAAGTCAATGGGATACACTCCCAGCACATGGCCGCCATAGAGGGCAACGTCAGCCGCACAGAAACGCTCGGCCTCCTGGATGGTGGGCTCTCTCACACCACAAATGCACATCCAGTAATCGTTGCCGCTCTCCTTGGGGCCAAGGCCAATGCAGATCTCAAAATACTTGCGTTTTATCTTATCCAAAATGACTTCCTCCTTCGTTCAGTGTTTTTTCGCCTTACCGTCCTGCGTGTAAAACGGACAGTTCAGGCACATGGTCTGATAGGGCAGTTCATACCCTTTGCCAGTCCACAACCGCCCCGGGTTCGGGCAGCTCTCATAAACCTTCCAAGAGGCACTTCTCCGTTTGCGGCTGTGAACACAGGTTTCATATCCGAGCGGATGAAATGGCCGCACGGCTTCACACCTCCTATCAAGCAGTTTTCGGAAGATTCTTCAGCACATCTTTTATCTGGCAGGGCATGAATACAATGCGCCAGTTCTCCGGGTGCTGCTGACCATTGCGTATCTTGTCCAAGGGAACGCGGCTCCCACAGATTGCGAGTTGCTTCCAGCGGTACTGCGGGCAGCACTCCGTTCCCTGAAAAGCAAGCTGTTCCAGTGCGTACATGGTTACCTCCCAACAATATTCTGAAGGATACGCTTCAGTTCCTCCGTATTCTCCTCATATTGGGGCATGAATGGCTGATCCAGGTCAAAGTTATAGTAGCGGTAATAGAGGATTTGGAACAGATTTTCCTTGAGTCGATCCGGCCCCAGAGCCTTGAACAGTTGTCCAAGTGTAAGGAGATTGTCGCTTTCTGCAGTCAGAAATTCCCGATCTTCCCGGCTGAAATTTTGGTACATCCAGTCCTTAACCAGGATTTTCCCGTCTGAGAAATGGGCGGAATGGCTATCCATACACTGGAAAAAATTAAATGCTTTTTCGCGCTGTCCCGGGAAGGCCGTAAACGGATACAACCGGCATACTCTGGGCCTCGCTTCATAGACGCTGCACCGACCATCCTTCAAAAATACGCAGGAATTGTCCGGGTCAGTGGTGTGCATCAGGAAAACAGGGAAAAAGCCCTCCAACATATCCGGATAGGTATAGTTGGTATAAAAGTCTTCCATATACTCCACCTCACCGCGTTCCCGCAGGAAACGGGCCAACCGATATGCGTCCACCTGCTCCGGCATAAGGTTTCCCCTTAAATTCCGGCAGCAGCTGCCGCAAAGCCGGCAGCGGAAAGGAACCCAATCCTTGGGCCTCACTGTTACTGCGTCACTCATGCGGCCTCCTGTTCTACGCCCAAAGCATGGAAGATAGCGTCCCGGTTTCGGCGGCATTCCTCCTGGGTAGCGCCGCCCTGGGTAATGGCGGCCGTATCCAGATGCCGGATATCAGAGACGGTGACCCTGCCAAAAGAGCAGCCATCCAGTGTGGCGGTCAAATAGTTGATGCTGTCAAGCGTACAGTCGATGGTATTGCACGATTTCAACCAGGCTTTCTGGAATGTCACATGGGACAGAGTGCTGTCATGGAAATGGGTATGCGCGATACTGGCATTGAAAAAGTCGGCGTGTTCCAGCACGCAGGAATGAAACTCCGAGCTGTAAATACTGGCCCCGATGAAGGAAGGGGCGCTGATCCGGCACACAGCAAAGGCGCAGTCTTGGAATGTGGAGCCGTAAAAATCCGTGCGCTCCGGCAGGCAGTAAATATTCACCTGGTCAAAATAGGTTTCCCGGAAGAACTCAGGTGGGAAGCCTGCCTTGGCCGCCCTGTCGAACAGCTTCTGATCGACGATCTTTAGGGAGCGTCCACTGCCGCTTTTATAAGTCTTGAACCGATACGCCTTGCTGCTGCTCTTTCTGTAAGATTGAGACAGCAGCGTTTTCTGGTGCAGGAAATTTTGGACATCCTGACGCAGCACAGCGATTTCACCGGCATAGTAAGTGCCGCCCTTCTGCTCCAGCTCCGCCAGCATAGCCTCGACCGTCTGCTCTGAGCGGCCCTGCAAAATATCGTTGATGGCTCTGATGCTTCCGGCCCGGTCTCCCAGGCGGAATGCCGCAGGGTCGGACATCTCCAGATAGAACGCAATGCTCCTGCTGATGTCCAGACTGCTGCGGACAGCTTTATAGTCGTTCATGTCAGCCTCCTCAAAATAGCGGCGCACCGCAAACCCAGTCAGGTCTGCGGTGCGCCCTTGAATCATTCGGCCCGATCTGTGGTCTATGCGGCCAGAGCTGCGGGAAACGCGCTCACGGCCGGCTCAAAATCAGGGCCGGTCAGCAAATAGTACCTGGTATCCAGCGTCTCAAAGCACACCTCGCCCGCGGTACGGTGATGGATCGCCATAATGCGGGCGGTGCGGGTAATTTTGCCCTGGTGAACAATGACCGCTTTGGAACCAACGGCCAGCGGACGCAGCAGAATCCCCGTCAGCGTCCTGACTTCCTTAGTCCCTAATGTCATGGGTTTGACACCTCTTTCCTCTGCTCATGTACGAAAATATTCCGGCAGTCATTCTGATACCGTTCTATGGACTGGCGTTTTGTATAGCCATAATACTGCCGCACACCCAGGTCGCCATAAATAACCCAGGCCCCGCGGATATTTTTGTCCACATGATAGATACAGCCTCTTAACATTGTGCATCCGTCCTTCTGATCAAGGGAACAGGCACAGGTAAACCCGGTACAGCTCTCTTAAAAGTCCCCGAACCCGCTTTTCGCTCATGCCCTGGATACAGGCGGTCTCCGCAATCGAGTAGCCTTGCAGCCGCATGGACGCGAGGGCATACTGCTCTTGGCTGGAGACAGCCGCCAGATCGTGCAGGAGCAATTTGGCTTCCAGCTCCTCAAATGGGTCTGGAGGTCTGGCCGGGAGTGTTTTCAGATACTTTCGCTCGGTCGCCCTCCGCCGTTCTTCCGCCCGATGGAAGGAGGCGATGCTCTGCCGCATAGCGTGCCAGGCGACAGTAGAAAATTGATAGCGGCGCAGCCAGGGTTCCGTCAGGTACCGCTTGACTGCGCGCAGGTATCCAAAAACAGCGATGTCATAATAGTCGTCAACTTCCAGCCGCCGATCCCACAGATATGTGTAAATCAAATTGTGGTTCTCTGCGGCAAAATGACGCTGTTCCTCTGTCAGCGCCTGGGGCGTGGCAAGCCGTCCCCGTTCACCGAACGGGGGCGGCTTTGTCTGTTCCTGAACAGGGTCGGCCGTATCAGGCGGGCAGCTGCTCGCGCTCGCCATCGACAACGCCCATGCCGACAGAGAAATGGGCCTCGTTGTCAGGCAGATCCATGGAACCGGAACCAACCTCAATGGCGCCGGACTCCATTTCCTTGCTGGCGGCCTGCTCGGTCAGCGTATTCTTGATCTGCAGGCGGAACGTATCCGCATACGCCTTCACCGCAGCCAGCTCCTCGCCGGAGAGGTCCCGCACCTTGCAGAAGGTGGCGACGCTGTAATCGTAGCCGTTGCTGCTCATGCGCTTCAGGCCGATCCGGACGATGCTGCTGTAAAGGGGCCGCTGACGCCGGGCAAACGCCGCGTTGTAGAAGGCGTTGTAGGGCGTGAGGCTGGTCGGCGGAAGGGAAATCTGGATGGGCACGAACTCACCGCTGCGGAGCAGATAGAGCGTCCGCTGATTCTTACACGCCTTCCCCCGGCCATTGCTGGCGCTGCCGAAGGTATTGAACCCACAGCTGGCACACAGGCCGCCGGGATTGCCATAGCCGATCTTCCCGTCCACGGACTGGCACAGGGGCGGAGTGTTGTCCTCATACTCCTCACCCTCCGGCCAGTAGGAATTGGCGGGGTGGTTGAACAGGAGGATGCCCTCCAGCTCGGGAACGTAATCCGGGCGCTCCGGGTTGTCGCTCTCCATCTCGAACTGCAAGACGCCGCCGCCGGGGATCTTGACCTTGGGGAACGTGAGCCGCAGGCCCTCCATATCCTCGGAGAGATCATCGGAGGGAGCGTTGATGCCCATAGCGGTGGGCAGAATGAACTGGGCGCACTCCATGACAGTGGTATTGTTCTGATTGTTCTGGCTATACATAAATTGTTCCTCCTATAAAATGTTGATATTGGTGGTATGGCCCTTTATGCGGCGATACCTGTAACCTGATTGATTCTGCGGAACAGTTCCGGGGCCATGGTCATGACTGTGTACCCGATCTCCTCCAGCTTGGAGGCGCGGTCGTAACTCTCCACGTCCTGGCTGTACCGGGTAACTGCGTTGGCAAGGCCGTACAGCGTGTAGTCGCCGTCCGTATGGAGATACTGGAGGATTCCAACACACTCCGCCTCTGTGATATGGACGCACGCTGCGGCGCGTTTTACCACTTCCTCCAAATTGTCCGTGTTCAGCTCCAGCTGTGCGCTCTCCCGCATCTGGTTGAGCAGCTGCACAAACCGGGCTTCGTCCATTGCTTCACGGACTGCCGCTTGCAAGTTATAGACAAAATCCTGGTCGTTGTCTGTCAGCACCTCTGCATCACAGACAAAGAATCGTCTGTTGGTGAGGATACGCGGTCCCGAATGGGTGCGGCGCATTTTGGAGGCAGTGCTGTCGGTAGCCGTCATCCCGTTGGTGCAGACCAGCCGGTAGACAAACGGACAGACACTGACCGCGCCCCGGCCGGTTTCGCTGTTGGAGATGGACACTCCGGCCTGAACCACATCGCCCGGACGCACTTCATCCTGGAGGCGCGGGTTCACGACCTTCAGGTACATGTAGTCCTCCGTAAGCTCACAGCTGCCAAACTGGATATCCGGCATCTCGCCTACCACGGGGGTAACGATCCCGGCAACATCATAATTGTCGATGCGCCGGTAGCGGCTGCTCAAGAATGCCCGCGCATGGCCGTCCAATGTCCGCAGCATACGCTGGGCGGGATCAACGCGCTGAAGCCAGCGGTTGACGTTGTAGGCCAGCAGCTCCGGGTCATTCCGCCGCATTTTCTCGTAATACTTGATGGGGATGTCCAGATAGGTGCTGATCTGGCGGTGGGCCGTCGTCTGAATGTCCATCGGCTCCATCAGGTCATGGCCGCTCTCATTCAGAGCAAGGAGAAAGGGCTGGTTATCCCAAATCTCCATGCGCAGGCATCTGGTGTCCACCATGTAGTCGGCCTTGGCCTCACCCTGACGCCGGATCTCTGCGGCCATCGCCTGGATGGTGCGCCCGCTTTTCATGGTGCGCTTCACTCCTTTCCTTGATTTTTGGGCTGCTTACCAGGAAACCAGAATCCTGGTATCCTGCACATCAGCGGTCAATCCCTCCTGCTCCAGCACCTTCGCCAGCCTGGGCCAGTAGACCTTCTCAGGGAAGGCAGCAAAGGAATCCTTCTTGATCTCCTCGCCGCCGTCTGCCGGTTGGATACAGATACTTCCATCCTCGTTCAGCGTCAGGCTGCTGTGCCCCCGGGAACGCAGATCGGCAATCATGTCCTCCAGGATACTGCGGCCCTGGAACTCATACCACACCCGGGGATCTACCGGCTGCTGGTTGGGAGCAGCTTTGTCCTCCAGTGGCGCGACCTTGACCAGCGAACAGCGAAGTCCACCCTGCCGGTCTAACGTGACGTCGGCATAGTCATAGTCCGGAATGCCGTAGACCCGGATGCGTCCGGTGCCGCCATAGGCAATGAAACGTGTGGGATCAGCTAAGGTCCACTCCCAATGAGCCTGGGGGTAAACCGACCTCAAATGCTCCGAAATGCGATGGTTCACATGGCGCAGAAGCACCAGGCCCATGCCGCTGTCAGAGGTATCTGAGGCCGCTTCCTGCCGGTCACGGGACTGGCGGACACGGCGCCGGTACGTGCGATTGGATCTCCAGGCGGGAAGAAGCTGGGTGAAAATGAGCCACAGGCCCCACACCGCGAAAACGACGATCAGAGCCACTGTTGCCCAGGTGCCCCGCAGCAGAGACAGAATGGCGATGACAACGCCGATCAGGATAGAAATGCTGCCCCAAAGAGGACTCGTTCTTTTCATGGAAATTACCACCTTTTTCTTAAAATGTCGGGAAAACAAAAAAGAGGCGCTGCACCAAAGTCCAGAACTTCATCTGAAACATTTGGTACAGCGCCTCTTCATCTGCGCCGGAGCGTTACTCCGGCAGGGCCTCCCGCTCACCGTCCACCATCCCAGCAGGGACGGCAGGATCGGACTGCGGTACACCGCATTCGGTTTTGCCCTGGAAGGCCGGGATGTAATCCCAGTCGCCCAGTTTGAGCTTCAGCCGCTTGTCGTGGGTCTCACCGTCATTCCTGGTGTACTCCTCCAGTTCCAGGGAACCGGACACCCAGATCAAGCTGCCTTTTCTCACTTTGCGTTTGACCAGGTTCTTTGCAATATGCCCCCAGGCCCACACTTGGAAATACTGTGTGCGGGCTGTCTCGCCGTAGCCCAGGTTTTCCGCCAGGGAAAATCGGACGTAGGGTTCCTTCCGGGCACTCTCGCGCAGCTCCAGGTCAGCGGTCACCCGACCGATGCACATGAGCTTTGCCATAGACCACTCCTTCCTGCCATAAAGGCGAAAATAGATATATAAAAAAGTGCCGGCATTTCAACCGCTTGCCTCTAAATGGGCGCAGTTGTCCTACCAGCACTGAATACAAACCTGACAACGTGTGCAATGCGAAGTTCTTCGCGCATAGACCGTGATCTATGTCCCTTGCGGGAGGCGCACAAAAATCAATTACAGTGGTAGTGTACCACATGTTGCGCCTGTTGTCAAGCGGAAAACACAAAATATAGTATTTTATTTTTGCTTGATAGGCATATCTTGTGGCTGATAGGAAAACTAGCGGCTGGGGCCTAACTGCTCCTTCTGATACGGACGGTCAGGCCCTCCATACATACGTCCCGATGACCTACCAGATAATAGTCCGTTCCGTCATGCTCTACGCTGGTCCGCACCCAGTACGGCACATCATAGCGGCCGTCTGTCACCAGGGCCTCAATGGGACTGCCGCAGCAGTAGTAGAAGCCGCTGCCGGTTTCATATCTGCCGGAAGCGTTCTTCCTCAGCTGCTCCGTCCTCAGAACCGGCTGGACGATGTAACGGATGCAGTCCTCCACATCCGCCAGCTTCTCCATGATCCCACGCAGTTCATCCAAAAGGAACAGCTGCTCACCGTCCTCATAGTCGATCTCCAGCCCGCTCAGGTCATCATACCGGGGATAGGTGGAGTTTCGGAGCAGGCGGCTGATGCCCGGCTGCAATTCTGACGCTTGGAGCATAATGTCGTTGATATTTGCCATATTCATGACCTCCTCTTTTGCTGTCATACTATAAAACAAAGGGATACAGCAGTCTTTTCTGCATGAAGCCGAAAAAATTTTTTGAAAGAAAAGAAGTTGCAAAAATTCTGCTGCTTCTTTATACTACTATCACATTACATCCGCAAAAATAGTCTGATTTCCCTGTCACAAATCGGGGCGGCGCCAGTCTAATCTCTCAGGAGGTGTTTTTATGAGCACGAAAGAAAATCAAGAGTTATCCGCTCTGATCGAGCGGGCCACCGCCGGAGACAGGGCCGCATTGGAGACGGTGCTGGCCGGTGTGCAGGATCTGGTATTCAACCTGTCCCTGCGGATGCTGGGCACGTTCCATGACGCCGAGGACGCATCCCAGGACATTTTGCTGAAGGTCATGACCCACCTCTCCTCCTTCAAAGGGGAGAGCAGCTTCACCACCTGGGTATTCCGCATTGCGGTGAACCACCTCAAAGACTACAAGAAGCACATGTTCGCCCAATTCCCCCTGAGCTTTGAGTTCTACGGAGACGATATCCGCAACGGGAACATTCAGGATGTGCCCGATCTGACCCAGAACGTGGAGAAGGCGATCCTGGCCGAGGAGCTGAAGCTGTCCTGCACGAACGTCATGCTCCAGTGCCTGGACCCGGAGAGCCGCTGCATTTTTATTCTGGGGACCATGTTCCGGGTGGACAGCCGAATCGCTGGAGACATCCTGGGCATCACTCCGGAAGCCTATCGCCAGCGCCTCTCCCGGGTGCGGAAAAAGATGGCGGACTTTCTTTCGGAATATTGCGGTGAGTATGGGCGGGGCGCCTGCCACTGTGCCAGCCGGGTCAACTACGCAATCCAGAACCACCGCATCGCCCCTGACCGCTTGGACTTTACCGCCGCCAAGCCCAGCGGCACCGCCGTGGAGGTGACGGCGGCCATGGAGGAGATCGACGGGTACTCCCAGCAATTCTCGTTCTGCCGGACGTACCAATCCACGGAGCGATTAAAGGAAATGATCCGGGACTTTCTAAACGGTCCGGCCTTTTCCACGGTTGCGGAAGCGTAAGGGGGCAAAAACATGGATACACACATGATTTTAGACTATCTGACAGAGCTGAGCGCCAACAATAACCGGGAGTGGTATCACGCTCATAAGGCTGAATACCAGGCGGCCAACGCGCAGTTTGAGGAGCTGCTTCAGGCCCTGATGCTCCGAATCGGGGAATTTGACGGCAGCATCCTCGGCCACGCCCCCAAGGAACTGACCTTCAAGCTGGTGCGGGATACCCGGTTCAGCCACGATAAGTCCCCCTACAACCCCGCGTTCCGGGCGCACATCTCGTCCATGGGAAAGCTGCCCATCCCGGTAGGCTACTATCTGATGCTCAAGCCGGGCGGTCAGTCCTTCCTGGGCGGCGGTCTGTTCGCTGACATGTTCAAGGACGCCACCCGGATGGTGCGGGATCACATCTCGGAGCACGGCGGCGAGTGGGAGGAAATTATCACGGCCCCGTCTTTTCAAGAGCATTTCACCGTGGGCGGTTCGGCACTGAAAAATATCCCGGCTGGATATGAAAAGGACCATCCCCAGGCCGAATATCTGAAATACAAGAGCTGGTATCTGGAGTATCCGATCCAAGACGAGGAGCTTGCAAACGGCGATCTGTTCCTGTCCAAAGCGGTGGATATTTTTCACCTGATGAAACCGTTCAATGATTATCTGAACAGGGCGCTTGCAGGCTTCAAAATGCCTGCCAGATGAAATGAAATCCCTTTGTAAACTGCAAAAGGGTGGCGCCTCCCAATGAAGCGCCACCCTTATTGACGCCGGAGTTTCATTACCCCAGCCGCTCGAAAATAATCTGCTTCCGCAGATAGAGGTTCGCAACCGCCAGGGTTACATCCTTCCGGCTTTCCGCCTGCATCATTTCCCAGCGGAGGTTATCACAAGTGGTATAGTCATCATCATAGAGCGCCACCATTACCTTTTGGTCGTTGGACACGTCGCTGACGCCGGCCTCGGCGCATTTAATCAGCTCGGCGGTAGACAGGAGGGCCTGCTTGGACAGGGCCAGGATCTGCGCCTCCCGCTGGTTGGGTCGGTCCCGCTGAAACAGCTGCCTGGCTTTGGATACAGCAACGCCCTCCAGCAGAACCATCTTCAGGAAGGTCACGGCCCGCAGTGGAATACTCTCCGAGATGGGAATTACATAGAGTCCGCCCAGCAGGTCATACAGAGCCTCAAAGTCAGTGTCGCCGCTGCCGGACACAACCAGCCCACGGACCTCCAGCCGCTTCAGGCAGTTCTCAAAGGTTCGGGTGATGTACGGATACAGCGACTGCTCCAGCTTCTCGTAATGCTCCCGGGCCTGCTCCATATTTGCGATGCGCCAGTTGAGGCAGGTCCACAGGGCCATTTCCTGCCTGTCCACCATGTACTCCTGGCGGTTGACGATGATCACGGGATAAGCCTGACCTGCGTCATCCCGTTTGCGGCGGAAATTGCCAACGGCGGTATAGCACGTACACATAAAATCGTCCTCCTATGTTTCAGTCTATATTTCTTTTACGAATCAGCCCTGCTTTTTTCAACAGCTCCGCCACAAAGCCGGCGGAAGGCGGCATCCTTTTTCAGCTTAGCCTTCGCCCGGGAGATCCACGCCCCTACATGGTTAGGCTCGGTGTGATAGAGCCGGGCAATATCCGCCCCGCTGTAGCCCCTGATTTTCAATTCAAGAGCCTCAATACCCAGTTGGGCTACCCCACTGTATTCCTTCTTGCAGCGAGCCAGCAGAGCGGCTGTGTCGATCTGGTCAATCAGGCTGTCTGTCTTATCCTCCACAGAAGGCTCCGGGATAGAGGGAGGGTGTTCATCATCAGCAAAGCCAGAGCCTACCGGCAGGCTGCACAGGTGCTTTTGCTGGGTGTTGGCGGCCTTGCAGCAGTCCAGCAGATGGTTTCGGATCACAGCGGAGGCATACGTGCTGAACTGAGCGGAAGTGCCGTTATAGGTAGCCGCAGCCCGGCAGAGGGCGAGGGCACCCTCCTGGCTGAGATCATCGTACCCCAGGCCGCACACTCCCTCATTGGTCCGGATATGGCGGGATATGATCCGGCTGATCAGCTCCATGTTTTGTTCCACAAGGGCCTGCTGCTCACTGGTTAGGATAAAATCGTATTTCATGGGATTCCCTTCTTTCATTCGTAGATTTTTGAAAATAGTTATGCTGCGCGGGTATTCGGTGAGAGGAATTGACGGCAAAGCCGGATGACCTGCTCACACCGCCATTCTGAGAACTTGGCGATATGTGCCTCCTCCGGCGGCAGGCCCATCTGCACCTGGAGCCAGTGGTAAGCCGCTGTCCGGGACATCATGCCGCTTTTCCACAAGCGGTTGAAAGCTTCGTGGGCCTCCATGCGCTTGATGCGAAGGGGGCGGTTCGCCAGTGTCCCCATCGGGAGGTGGGTGCGCCGGTGAGCGCTCACGTAGGAATCACAGATCGGGTATCTGGCGCAGACATACACCTCCTCCCCTGGCTGTCGGTATTCCTGACCATGGACAGCTGAGGCCGGCCGCAGGAATGCTGGTGAATTGCAGTAGGGACATTTGATGTTGATTCGTTTCATGGAATTTCCTCCTCGATATCGAAGTTTGAAAATCTGCGTACTTTCCCCAGGGAAAAGCACAAATGACAGGGGGCAACCCTGTCATGTCGTTTCTGGTATTTACTTGTCATTTATATTACGCACCGCTCAAAGGCAAATCCGGCCCGAAATTCTGTGAACTTTCTGTAAACAATAAAAGAGCTGGCCCGAACGAGGTTCAGGCCAGCTCTTTGCAAAAGGATATAAGGTATGGTAGAATACAGTATCATGATCAGGAGCGTATAGAAAATGACAAGTGATAAAGTTTTTCAGATGAATTTTGGGAAGGTGTATGGGCTTCTGCTGGACAAGGCCACCAGAAAGGACCGGACGAAGGCCGAGGTGGATGAAGTCATCTGCTGGCTGACGGGGTACACCCCGGAGCAGTTGGAGTCATCCCGTTCCTCCGCCCTCTGCTATGGGGACTTTTTCCGCAATGCGCCCCAGCCCAATCCGAACCGGGCGCTGATCAAGGGTGTGGTCTGCGGCGTCCGGGTGGAGGAAGTGGAGGACCCGCTCATGCGGGAAATCCGATACCTGGACAAACTGATCGACGAGCTGGCGAAGGGGAAACCGATGGAGAAGATTCTTCGAAAATAGGAGGAAGCAGTCATGTGGGTATGTCCTAAGTGCGGTCGGTCATTCAAGAACAAGGAGCAGAGCCACTACTGCGGGAAGCCTCCTGCGACGATTGAGGAGTATATCGCCGCCCAGCCGGAGGAGGCGCAGGACTATCTGCGGCAGATCAACGCCGCTATCAAGGCCAGCATCCCGGAGGCCAAGGAGAAAATCTCCTGGAGTATGCCCACCTACTGGGAGGGCCGCAACCTGATCCAGTTTGCGGCCTCCAAGCGGCACGTCGGTCTCTACCCCGGCCCAGAGGCTGTGGAAGCGTTCGCTGGGCGGCTGACAGAGTATAAGACCAGCAAGGGCACGATCCAGCTTCCGTACAGCAAGCCGCTCCCGCTGGAGCTGATTGGGGAGATTGCAAAGTGGTGTGAGGAAAATAATTAAGGCGTACTGCTGTTTTCCTCGCACAGTCTTCGCAAAGGATATTTCTCCGTTCCAGGAAGCCGCCAGAGCAGGTACTGCGCATACAGGGCCTCAAACCCCGCCTCGGTGAGCTGGCCGCAGCACTCGGCAGGGTCGATCTGCACGCCCGTCAGCTCATAGAACCGCTGAACCGGCAGGATCACCGGCTGGCCGTCCCGGTCGGCCGCCAGCAGGTAACCGGGGCTGTCATTTTCACCCTGGCACTTGATATAGATGCTGTTTCGCCAACTGCCGGAGCAGGCGGTCAGGAATAGGTATAGCTGTTTTGTCGTTGAACTCGTATTTTGCATACGTTTCATATCTCCTGTCTGTGAAAAGATGTTTTGGTTTCAGCCTCATAAAAGGCTTGAAAAAGGCTTCAAAAATACATATAATAGAAGCAAGACAGCAAAAAGGTAAGGAGGAGGCTGACATGGAAGTAATCCGTAAATTTATCGACGCAAATAGCCTGATGTCCATTATGGCATTGCCGGAAGCCTTTCGGAACCGCAAGCTGGAGGTTATTGTTCTTCCCACCGATGAAGAGACTGCAATACAGCAAAAGCCGGATGTAGCTGGTATTGTCCAATCCCTGGTAGGGGCAATTCCATATACGGATATGACTTTATCCGAACTGCGTGACGAAAGACTGGGAAAATATGAAACTGCTAATTGATACAAACGTGGTGCTGGATGTCCTCTTGCGGCGCGAACCGTTTTTCAGGACAGCGGCAGAGGTGCTTAATCTTACCCAGCGGGATGATGTACGAGAGTATGTATCTGCCTCCGCTATTACAGACATCTACTATATTGCAAACAAGCAGTTGAAAGATCGTGCTGCTGTCCGGGATCTGCTAGAACGGCTTTTGAAAATCGTTTCTGTGGCAGCGGTTTCTGAACAGGAAATCCGGAATGCACTCAATTTGACGTGGGCCGATTTTGAGGATTCCGTTCAATATTCAGTTGCTCTGCTGAATGAAATGGATGGAATTGTTACACGAAATCCTGACGACTATCAAGAGGCAAATATGCGGATATGGCTCCCGGAACAGGTGCTGGAGTTATTCGCAGTCAACGAACCATGAATCAGGGCCATACCCGCAAATGTGCAGGGTATGGCCCTGTTTTCTACCCAATGATCCAGAACGGGCCTCCCGCTCCCGCTCGTTTGCTGGCCTCATTCAGAATGATCGACAGATCCCACAGCTTCTCGCTCCGCCGATAGCTGGCGGGGTCAGCCACCATGATTTTACCGTCAGCCGTGACGCCCCGGAGAACCATGAAATGTCCGCCGGAGGTAAAGTGTCCCTTGGTCATAATCGCCACTACCAGCTTACCCTCCGAGAGTGCGTCCACAATACGCTGCGGCTCAGACGCCGTACAGCCTTCCACATTCAGCCCCCACGCTTTCGCCGCGCTGGGGATCAGGGAGTGGTAGGAACCGCTCTTGCTGCACCAGCCGCCGTTTTTATAGGCCCACTCTGCCATCTCAACCGGATCAACGATGTCATTTGTCAGGGAGGACACCACGATAGACATGGAGGTGGGGCCGCAGCCGTAGCCGCCGATGTTGTCCGTGCCGTAGGGCTTGTTGGCCCAGCGTTCGTCCAGCTGATTGAAGTAAACGACCTCCGTAGCGCCGTCTGTAAAGCGGACGTTCCCCAAAGAGGCAATCGTAGTTCCGCCGTACTCGGTGTACTGGAACATCCCATCGCCCAGGAACAGACTGAGATTCTGGGCGTAGTCCCCGGCCAGCGCCTTCTGATTGTCGGTCAGATGGAACACCGTATCCGCAAAGTAGCTCTCCCCGTTGTAGGAGAGGGTATAGATGTACCAGGTTTCCTCCTTTGTTTCTATCACATCGGCGGTGTCCGGGTCATCATCCTCCACCGTCCGGGTCTCGCTGGTGCGGGTGTAGGAGTAGAGACTGCTTTTGCCCTGCCGGAGAACGGCCTGCATATCCGCCAGGGAGATGGTATCCCAGGTCTCCCCCTTGGCGGCGCAGTATTGGGCGATAAAGGAGTTGGTGTTGCTGCTCATGTCGGAGGCATAGGGGTTGACGACCTCGTAGTTATCGCCGCCGGTGGTGGCAAAATCCTGGGCGATCCGGGCCTCCGCGTCGGTGATGCCCTCGCCCAGAACCTGATTGACGGCAAAGGCGATGTTATTGGTGTTCTGGACAATAGCGGCGTTGTCGTTGAGGATGGGCTGTCCAGTGCTGCCGCTGCTGGTCAGGCCGCCGAAGATCAGGGAGGGCAGCATGAGGACGAACAGCACCGGGAGCATGAGCAGGACTGCGGCAACGGCGAGTATCTTCCCAGCGTGCCGTCCCGCTCCCAGGGCCAGACCTGCGGCGGCCCCGTATGGGCCACCCACCACCGCACCCTTAGCAGCGGCGGAGATGGCTTTGCCGGTCTTGATGGCACCGTGGATGGTCTGGGCGGTGCTGGCCGCTTGGGACAGGCTGCTTTTTTCTTGGTTTTTCAGATTTGGAGACCTCCCATCTTGTCTATCTGTCGTGTTCCTGCTATAATGACGCAGGTGATGTATAGATGATTTATGCTTGTGACAACTGCCATTTCCTTTTCAGCCGCACCACAGAGCCGGAGCAGTGCCCCGACTGCGGCAAGTACGCCGTCCGGGAAGCGACTGAGGCGGAGCGGCAGGAATATATGGAACGGCTGAAGGAGCCGCAGGAGATATAAAAATGTCCAATTCTTCTCAGCGTGAGCGCATCATGCGGTATATGCAGGACACCTACGGAACCGAGGCGGAATACCTCTGGGCGGACAGCCCGGACAGCGCCGTTTTCCGTCATCCCGCCAGCAGGAAGTGGTACGCCATCATTATGGGCGTCCTTCCGGAGCGGCTGGGTCTCTCCGGGGAACAGGTCCTTTATGTGATGAACGTGAAGTGCAGCACCATTATGATCGGTTCCCTGCTCTCCACAAAAGGATTTCTCCCGGCATACCACATGAACAAGAACCACTGGATCTCCATTGTTCTGGACAACTCTGTTCCTGACGATCAGATCACGCCCCTACTGGAACTGAGCTATGACAGCGTTGCGCCCAAGCGGCGGACAAAGCGTTCTCAGCCAGCAGAGGAGTAGACCGCCTGACAAATGGCGTCGATGTGCTGGGCAAAGCAGGCCAGGAGGAGCGGGTCAAAGACGCCACAGGCCCCGGTCACAATCATCTCCCCAGCTTGCTGCTGGGTGAATGCGGGCTTATAGACCCGGGGATGTATCAAGGCATCAAAGGCATCCGCCAGCCCCACCACCTGCACCCAAGGCGTGATACTGTCGCCAGCCAGCCTGTCAGGGTAGCCTGTGCCGTCCCACCGCTCATGGTGGTGGCGGCACACGTCGCAGATGGCAGGGAACGCCTCGCACTCCCGCAGCTCCGGCACCCGTTCCAGCAGGTCGCAGCCCTGGGTGGTATGGGTCTTCATCACCTCAAACTCTTCCTTGGTCAGAGAACCGGGCTTATTGAGGATCTCCGGGGGGATGGCCCGCTTGCCAACGTCGTGGAGCAGGGCCAGCGTGGAGTACAGCCGGATCTCCAATGTGGACAGGGCCGGGATCACAGCGGCGGCGGAGCAGACCCGCAGGAGGCTGTCGGTCAGGTCCTGGAACTGCACGCTATGGGGGGCGTGGTCAATGAGCAGCTGCTCCCGGCGCAGGACGGTAAAGGTTTGTTCCATGTCCATGGTCATATCACCTCACAAATGTAAAATGGGGGCGGCCCTCTTTTTGAGGACCGCCCCTTGCAAATGGATCAATAGCCCGTCTTGGGCAGGGGAAGATTTGGCGTCAGCTTGCGCACGACAGTGACCCAGCTGGCCTGGCCGGTCTGCCAGGTGCCCTGGTACTTGCCGCCCACGTCGGCCCGGTTGATGATCTGATAGCCGTTGGCGATGGTGCCCAGCACCTGGACCGTCAGCGTGGGGTTACTGGTGGACTGGAAGCCCACAGGTACCTTGCCGAAATCCAGGTAAATATCTGTGACATACTCGCCGGCCTGCATGGGAATGGCGTTCAGGCTGAAGGAGTAGCTGCTGCTGGTGATCAGGTTGGACGCCAGCACCTGATAGGCAGCGGTGTAGTTGGTCTTGTAGAGGATGCGATAGTTCAGTCGGGCGCTGTAAGTGCCGGTGGTAAACACCGTGGCCCGGGCTGCGTCGGTGGGAATGCGGTCGTGCCAATAGTAGTTGTCAAGCGGCACGTTGCTGGTGTTGCCCACAGTAAAGTCGTAGCGCATCTGGCTCCCGGTCAGCACCTCGGCGTTGCCCCGCTTGGTGATGACCACACCCAGGTTGGAGGGCTTGTCGTAGTCGCTCACCTTGATGATCTGGCCGGAATACTCCAGGGTTTCATCGAAGGTCTTGCCGCTGACCTGCCAGTAGGCGGGAGCAGTGACCTCGACGATCTTATACCGGCCCAAGGGCAGGGGCTTGGAGGCGGCCACGCCTCGGGCGTCCGTGGTGATATAGTCCACCACTTTGCCGCTGCGGGCCTCGCTGATTTCATACACGGCCCCCTGGAGGGGAGCGCCGGCGGGGGTGCCGGTGACCTCGTTGTACTCGGCGGCGAACTTGTGGATCTGGAACTGGCCCGTGATGGGAGTGTTCTTCCATTCGATTTCAATGGTCTTACCCGGCTGGACGTAAACGGTCTTGTACTCCTTGTCCAGCTCGTAGCCGGGCGCCGCCTCCAGCTCACGGATGAACAGCTTACCCTTGCCCTGTACGGTGAGGTCGTCGATGTAGATGTACCCCTCATTATCGGTGGAATACTCCCCGATGGGGTTCTTATTCTGGTCATAGACCAGATAGCGATAGGTAATCCGCCGCTTTTACTGCCCTCATAAGAGGACAGCAGTCAGAGCGGATTTTCCCCCGCTTCGCACCGTGCGTGCGACTTTCACCGCACACGGCGCTCCATCAATGCAGATTATTTGTTGCGTGTATGTGAAGGAACCAGTTTTTCCCTATAACCGATAATTTTCTTCTGTGCTTTTGCATCAAACTCGCTTATATCATAGTTCGGGTTATTAACTGCGTCGAGGCATTTCTTGTGCAGGGATATCAGATTGTTGACACGATTTACCTTATTCAATGGGAGATTTGGGTTGACCCGGTGTGCCCATGGCATACTGGAAATAAGCCAGCCGCCGCAAACCCGGCACTTGAGTTTGTCACGGTTGAGCGCGTAGGCCCGATTCATAATAAACTCAAAGTTGTTAAGTTTTCCCCATTGCCCATATCTGGTTGCTCTGGCCGATTTTTCCGAGTACATTTCATCAAGGCGAGCGTGTATACGCTTCTTTTTCGTGCGCTCAAAGAAAAGTTGCCTGCCAGCTTCAGTGTAGGGCGTCTCTTCCTCCTTTTTGGGGATAGTTTTCTCCCATTTGCAAAAGGAAAGTGCGGTAAAACCGATATAAATATCGCGATATTTCATGGAGGGTATCTTTTGCTTATACTGCTGATGAACACGGGGAAGATTTTGCGTTTGATTTGCAGGAATCCACTTTCCCTTGTACTGCGTCAGGCGGCGTCTGGCAACGAATTGTAGCCTCCTGCTATACTTCTTCATGGAAATGTTCACCCAGGTACAGCATTGATCATATTGGATAATTCCCCTGATTTGGCTGTTGATGCGATTGATTGCGTCCACCATTTGTTCCCGGCTGTAATAGTGCGGGATTTTCTTGATGTCATGAGCAATCTTGTCAGTTTTCCGCCTTAATCTGTCTCTTTCTGGAATCGTTCTTGGAATATAGCCTTTTCGCGCTTTTCCCGGAACCACCTTGTATTCATAGCCAAGGAATTTGATGTACTTTTTTCGGATATCTGTTATCAGCGTTTTCTCTGGGGATAGTGTCAGCTTCATTTTGCTGTGGAGAAATATTTGCAGTCGTTTTTTCCAGTCCTCGGCATGAGCGCGTGTGTCTGTGATGATTATGAAGTCGTCTGCGTATCGGACGAGGAATCCTGGAATCAAGGCCGTTCTACGCAGACCTTTGTACTTGCGGTAGGGTTTTGAGAATGGATATTCTGTTTTCTTTATTTCCCACTGCTTGGTAATCCATTCATCCATGATGTCCAAGTAGACATTTGCCAATAGGGGACTAATTAACCCTCCCTGTGGCGTACCTTCCTCATTTACCTCACATTCATCCATGACCCCGGTTTTCAGCATTGCCTTGATGATTTGCAGTACCCGTCTGTCCCTTATCCCCATGTGATAAAGACGTTTCAGGAGAATAGCGTGGTCAATACGGTCAAAGCATTTGCTGATATCACCCTCGACAATCCAATGGTAGCCAGTATGATGAACAAGCAATTTTGCGCGTTCCAATGCCATAGGTGCGTCCCGCATGGGCCGAAAACCGTAGGAATGGGCAAAGAACTGTGCTTCGAATATGGGTTCTAACACAATCCTCATGCACTCTTGTACGATTCTGTCCCGTATGGTAGGAATGCCCAGCGGACGTTTTTCGGCTTTTCCTGGTTTGTCGATATACACCCGGCGTATTTTCTGCGGCTCAAAGTGCTTGAACGCGCTTTGAATATCTCGAATGACCCACGAATGGGAGTGTTGCAGGTAATCGCGCATGGTTTTGGAGTCCACACCGGGGGTTTCACTGCCGTGGTTACTTTTGATGTTGTGAATTGCTGTGATGATGGTTGCTTCTGCTGACATAATTTCCAGAAGTCCCTTGAGCGCTGGCCTTCCGCCCTCGTCATAGACCTTTTTGCTGTGCTGATACAGTTTATCTTGGAGCTTGCGTAATTCCGTTTCGGTTTTCGGGTAGTCGAATTGTTGTGCCATACGCACCGCCTCCCTTCGGAATTGGTGTTTCTGGTTTTAGTCAGGTATGCCTACGGCTTCCTCGACCTTCTGTTCACATACGAATCTGCACTGACTATGCCCCTTCGCTCCGTCCGCCTTATTATTGCGGACATCCTCGCTACTACGGGCTGCTGCCCCATGGATTAGCGGGTCATTTCCTACCCGCGCGGCGGAGGTGCCACTCCACTTACTTCAAAAAGATGAAGTGCCGTCCATGGTTCCTTTGTTCCCTATGCTTTAGCTTTACATATCGGTTTTAGCCCGTCCCTCTAACCCGGCTGCCATCTTTGACTTGTGTGATATTCTGCCAAAGACATTCGACCTTAATGGTTTTCTGCCGTTTTCCACAAATTCAAATTTCAACGGCGGCAGCACCCCTCATGGGGGCGGATGGCTGTATAATCATCCTGGCGTTTACGAGCCGTACTCTCAGGACATATGTCGGTTGCAACAAAACATACTGGACATGACCGATTTATAGCCTCCTGCGGCGCGATACCGTCTCAGATATCGCCTCCGCTCTTTACCGAGCTTCGCACGTTCCATATGACACTATGGACGCACGTCGGAGCATCAGAGTTTTGGTCACCCGTCACACCGGGTCAGGCAGGTTCTGCCCCTGCCGAATCAAGCATAGAGTTCAGATTTCTTGCGAAATCTGCCTTGTTTTATTGCGTATTTCTACGCAGATTGTCAAGGAACAAAGCGCGCGAATTTCACATCATAGATCCCCTCGCCGGTAACGCTGTTCACCTTATGGATGATGATGCCCGAGAAGGGGGCGTTGGTCACAGTCAGCGTGGTGGTCTTGCCGTCCTGGATGGTGAAGTAGTGGGGGGTGCTGTCGATCTTGAAGCCCTCCGCCGCCTCGATCTCCACCGCGTAGAAATCGCCGGCGTCCATGGGCAGGAACACCCGGCCATTGTCGCCGGTGGTGATGGTGTCCACCAGCCCGCCGTCCATCTTCCGAATTTCAAAGGTCACGCCCTTGATGCGCTGGGACTTGTCCGACTCGGAGACCTTGATCAGCTCCAAACCGCCCACAGGGGTGTTGTAGAAGGTCAGGGTCTGCACCTCTCCGGACTTGATCTCAATGCTCTGCGGGGTGGAATCCAGCACATACCCGTCCAGCGCCTTGGTTTCCTTGGCGGTAATGACGGAGCCGGGCTCCAGGTCGGAGATGGTGATGCGGCCATACTTGTCGGTCTTGTAGATGCCGTTGTTCGGCCCCACGAAAGCACCGGAGCTGTCCGTCACCAGGAACTCCACACCGGCCAGGCCCTGGTCCTTGCTGCCCTCTACCAGCTTCTGAATCACTAAAGTTTGGGTGGGGGTGTTGTAGAAAGTGAGGTACTGGGTATCGTCGGCGTTGACCTTCACCGTCTGGGATTTGGTGTTGGGGGCGATGATGTAGCCGGGAATGGTCTCGATTTCGGTTGCGATGATGGTGCCGGTCACGCCCTGGACATTGATCTGCCCATTGCTGTCCGTCACATAGATGCCGTTGGTGGACACCTTGCCGCCGTCCTGATCCACGTTGGTCCCATCGGCATAGGTCAGCTTGAACCGCACCCCGGCCAGAGGCTTCTTGGACACAGCATCCAGCTTCGTGATAACGAGTCCGCCCGCCTTCTTGTTCCAGAAGGTCATGGTCTGCGCTTCGCCAACCTTGATCTTGATGCTCTGGGGCGTACCATCCAGGACAAACCCCGCCAGCGTCTTGGTCTCCCGCGCGGTCACGGTGGTTCCCGGCTCCAGGTTGGAGATGGTGATGCGGCCGTCCTTATCGGTATAGTAGTAGCCGTTGTTGGGGCCGACTACCGCGCCGGAGCTGTCGGTGACCAGGAACTCCACGCCCTTCATGGGCTGGTTCTCGGTGCCCTCCACGAATTTCTGGATGACGAGGGTGGTGGTGGGATCATTCTCAAAATCGAGATTGTTCCCGCCGCCGGTGCCAGTGCTGTTGCCGCCGGTGCTGTTGCCGCCGGTGGGGCCGCCGCTCACGCCGCTGGTCAGGGTGTTGCCCGTCCCGTTCCGAACCACGATGGTCTGGGGGGTGGGATTAAGCACATAGCCCTGGGGCACCTTGGTTTCGGTCACTACCACGGTGCTGCCGGGAATGAGGCCGGTGACGGTCACAGTCCCGTCCTTCCCGGTGGTGAACTTCCCGATCAGGCTGCCGTCGCTGTACCTGACCGTGAACTCGGTGTTGGGTACGGGCTTCCCGGTGACGGAATCCACCTTCGAGATGGTCAAACTGCACAGGGGGTCGTTGTAAAAGTAGAGCGTCTGGGTGTCGTCCGGGGCGACCTCCACGGTCTGGGTACGGTTGGCCTCATGGATGGTGTAGCCGTCGATGCTCTGCACCTCGGTCACCACCAGGGAGCCCACCACGCTGTTGAGAATGATCTGCCCGTTTTCGTCGGTGTAGTACAGGCCGTTGGAACTGATCTTCCCATCCGCGTCCGGGAGGAAGCTGCCGTTGGTGGTGGTGATCTTAAAGGTGACGCCCTCCAGGGGAACCTTCTTATCCGCAGAGCTGCGCTTATTGATAATGAGGCAGCCCGTCTTGGCGTTCTCAAAAATCAGGCTGTTGGCGACGCCCTGCTTGATCTTGATGGTCTTGGGGGTGGGGTCCTTGATGTAGCCGTTAGGGGCCTTTTCCTCCGTCACGATCACGATCTGCCCAGGCTGGAGGCCGGTGATGGTAATGAGGCCGTTGCGGTCGCTGGTGTACCGGCCGTTGTTGGTGCCGATGGCGGCGCCGTCTTCGTCGGTCACGTGAAACACCGCGCCGGGCAGCGGGGTCTTGTCCGTGCTCTGCTTCAGAATGGTGAGGGAATTATCCCTTTTATTCCAGAAGGTCAGGGACTGCACCTCGCCGTCCTTAATGAGAATCTTCTGGGGGGTGCCGTCCAGCACGAAGCCCTCTACCGTCTTGATCTCCCTTGCGATGACGGTGGTACCCGGCTCCACATCAGACAGCACGATCTCGCCGGCCTTGTCGGTATAATAGATCCCGTCGTCGGGACCTACCGCCGCGCCGCTGCCGTCGATGACCTTAAAGGCGACGCCGGAAAGAGGCTCAAAATCCGTACCCTCGATGTACTTCCGAATGACGAGGGTGGTGCCGGGGGTGTTGTAGAAGTGGAGGGTCTGAACGTCGTTGGGGTTGACTACCACCGTTTGGGTCTTCTCCGCCGGGTCGATGGTGTACCCGGGAATGGTCTTGATCTCCGTCACGACCAGCGCGCCGACCACGCCGTTGATGGTAATTTTCCCATCCCGGTCCGTCATATAGATGCCGTTGCTGCTGATCTGGCCGTTTTCATCGGGGACAAACTCGCCGGTGGCGGTGGTCACCTTAAAGGTAACGCCGGCCAGCGGTTTGTTGGTGACGGAATCCCGTTTGTCGATGACCAATGTGCCCGCCTTGGAGTTTTTCACGATGACCGTCTGGGTGTCGCCGTTGGCCCCAATGACCACATTGGTGCTGGGAGAATCCATGACGTAGCCCGCCGGGGCCTTGATTTCAGACAGTACATAGGCCCCGGGTGCGAGGTTGGTGACCCTGATTTCGCCCTGGGCGTCGGTGGTAAAAATGCCGTTCTGGGTGAGGGTGCTGGTGCCGATCACACCGTCCAGACCCACTTCGCACCCCGCCGCCGTAGTGATGCGGAACTCCGCCCCGGAGAGCGGCTTGTTGGTGGCGCTGTCCCGTTTCTGGACAATGAGCTGGCCCTTGGGCTGGTTTTTCATGGTCACGCTGACCGTCTTACCCGCCTGGATCACTACTGTCTGGGACTGGGTATCAATGAGGAACCCCGCCGGGGCCTTGGTCTCAGTCACCACGACGCTCTTGCCAGGGATCAGGCCCTCGATGCGCACCTCGCCGTTTTCGTCCGAACGGTAAACACCGTTGGAGTCGCCAATGAGGCTGCCGTCCGAGTAGGCCACCTTGAACTCCGCGTTCGCCAGCGTGACGCTGGGGTTGACGCTGCACACCTTCCGGATCAGGAGGGAGCCGGTGGGCTGATTGCGGAACTCCAGGGTCTTGGTCTCGTTGGACTCGATCTTGACCGTCTGGGGCACGTCGTCTAAAATGTACCCCGGCCTTGTCCGGGTCTCCTTGACCACCAGTGTGGTTCCCGGCATGATGTCGGACACCAAGATGGAACCCGCGCTGTCGGTGGTGAAGTAGCCGTTGCCGTTACCCACCACAGCGCCGTCGCTGGTGGTGATAAAGAACTGAATATCACTCAGCGGCTCCTTGGTGATACTGTCCACCTTCTTGACCAGTAGGGAACCGTACTTGCTGTTGGTAAAGGTGAGGGTAATGCAGTCCTGCTCCTTGCCGCTGATGTAGGCGGTCTGCGGGGCAGTATCCATGACGTAGCCGTGGGGGGCGGAAATTTCCTCGCAGACGTATGTTCCCGCGTCCAGGCCGGTGATCACGATATTGCCGTTGCTGGAGGTCTGATACTCCCCGATGATGGTACCGCCGCTGCCGGATGTCCCGCCCAGGTAGCGGACGCGGAACCAGGCGTTCGCCAGAGGCGCCCCGGTGTCCGAATCAATTTTCCGGATGACGAGAGCGGATTTGGGAATATTTTCAAAGGTCACCTCAACGGAGGTGTCATGCTCGATGTAGATGGTCTGCTCGGAGGGCTCTTTGAGCATGAACCCTGCCGGCGGTTCCACCTCGATGATTTTGTACCAGCCGGTGTCCAGGCTGTCCAGGTGGATGATGCCATTTTCATCGGAATAGTAGTAGCTGTTGGTCAGCTGCTGGTAGGTGCCGTTCTGGTTCTTGTCCTTGGACACCCAGATTTCAAATTTGGCCCCCTTGATCCCGTCCCCGACGATACTATCCACCTTATAGATGGTGAGGCCGGGTTTCTTCTCGTTCTCAATGGAGACCTCTGTGGTCTTGCCGGGGCGCAGGTAGACCTCATGGGGCGTAGTATCCAGAATGTACCCTGCCGGCGCCTGTTTTTCCGTGATGATATAATAGCCTTCGGTGAGGTGCTTCTGAGGCACAGTGATGGTGCCGTCCGCGCCTACGGGGAAGTCCCCGATTTTCACACCGGCCTTGGTCTTGACTTCAAAAATCGCGCCGGTCAGGTGCTTGCCCGCGATGTCCACCTTCACGATCTTCAAGGTGGGCCGCTGGTAATTCTGGAACTCCACCTGGGTTTCCTTGTTGGGGAACAGGGTCACAGTCTGGGGGGTGGTGTCCAGAATGTAATTTTCCGGAACGCTCTGCTCGGTGATGGTATAAACTCCGGGCAGGAGGTCGGTGATGACCACCTTGCCGTCGGGACCCGTGGGCTTGGTGGTGATGGTGGGGCCGTCCGCGCCCCGCAGCGTGAAGGTCACGCCGGGCACGGGGTCTGTGCTGTCCTTGTCCCGTTTGCTGATGACCAGGCTGGGCCGCTTGTCGTTTTGCAGATGGATCTCAGCGGTCTTGCCCGGAGACAGCTCCACATGGTACTCGGTGGTGTCCAGGATGTGGTCCGGCAGGGTGGCCGTCTCCACAACGGAGTAGATTCCCGGCTCCAGGCCCTCCACCAGAATCTCGCCGCCGTTTTGGGTGGTGCGGTCGATGGAGTGGCTGGCGTCCCCAATGGGGGTGATCTTAAAGGTAACACCGTCCAAAGCAGTCCCGTCCGCGCTGGTTTTGACCAGCCGCAGACTGGGCTTTTTTGTGTTCGTAAACACAAATTCGGCGGTGTCGTTGGCCCGCAGGTGGATGATGCGCTGGGCGTTGTCCACCACATAGCCGGGGCACTCCAGTTCCGTCACCTCATAGGAGCCGACGGGGAGCTTGCTCAGGTCGATCTCACCATTGCCATCGGTGACAAATTCCTCCGGGCCGTAGCTGCCATCAATGGCCCGGATGCTGAACTTCACGCCGGGAATGGTCTTGGAGGGGTCGGCGCTGTCCACCTTCACCAGCTTCATGCCGGGTTTGGTGTCGTTAAAGAAGAACAGCTCCTTGACGCCGCAGCCGGCGGTCAGCTCAATCTCCTGGGGGGCGGTGTCCTTGATGTGGCTGTCGTCCCCGGTGTCCACCTCCACCGCCCGGTAGGTGCCCGGCTCGATGTTGGTCAGGAGGATCTCGCCGCTGCCGTTGGTCTCATAGCGGCCCAGCGAAAGGCCGTCCCGGAAGATCTCAAAGGTGACGTTCGCCATGGGCCGGTGGCTCTGCCGGTCATATTTCACGATCTTCAATCCGACCTTCGCCAGATTTTTGAAGACCAGAGGCCCGGCAGGGATGGGATTGCCGTTGGCGTCCAGCTCCAGCTTGATCTGCTGGACCTCGGTGGTAGGCTCGTAATTGGGGGGCGGAACCAGCTCCGTCACGGCGTACTCACCGGGCTTGATGTACTTTCCTGTGGATTCCGTGGGGTCCCACCACTGCACGCTCTCCAGCACACCGGCTTCATCGGTGTCAAACTCGTAGACGCCGTTGGTGACGGAGGAGAACTTAAAGGTGGCGGGGCCGACGCCGGTGTTGGTCAGGGCGTCCCGCTTGAACAGAAGGGCCTTCCCCGGCTCGGGGATGCCGCCGTTCTCAATACCCGCCGCCGGGCCTACCTGTACCGCGCCCGCCGCCGTGGAATTATCCGGGGCCTTGCAGGTCACGGTAAAGGGCGAGGCCAGCGGAGTACAGCCGGCCGGGGCCTTGGTCTCCTTGACGTACAGGGTCACGCTCTTGCCGTCCTCCACAATGTTGGGAACGGACGTACTCGCTGTGCCGTCAGAGCCGGTGGTCATCACGGCCAGGGGTGTGCCGCTGCAAGAGGAGTCCGCATAGACTGAGAACTCCGCGCCGGCCAGGGGCTTCTTATCCTTGGCGGCGATCTTTTTGAGCTTCAGGTAAACGGGCTTCTTCTCAGTGATGGTAGTGCCGTTAGTGAAGGTCACCTTGGATGCACCGCCGCTGCTGGAGAATTTCTTGGCGGCCATATCGGCGGTACCGCCGGTGCCGGTGATGCCGGTCAGGTAGGAGGTGTCGTCCTCTGTCACATCAAACCGGAAGGAGGCATCCGCCTCAAACTCGATGCGGATGGTTTCATCAGCCTTCAGCGTAAATTTCAGGCCGCTACCAGTGCTTGTGACCTGGCTTGTGCAGTCTGTACCGTTTTTCTTCGCTGTGAAGCTGGCAGGGCTGCCCGCAGTATAGGTCACGGTAAAGCTCCAGGTCTCCCCGGCGGGGACGGAGCCTCCGGCCTTCTTGGTCACCTCCAGGGACGGCCCTGTGGGCTCAGGCCGCTCGAAGTTGAACGGACTGAGGATGTGCAGGCCATAGGAGCACCGCTCGGAAAAGATGGTGTCTCTGACCTTGGCGGCCTTCGTAATACTGTCCACGAAGCTGTCCGCTTCGGTAAAGCCGTTGGTGGAGCACAGTTCCTCACCAGTGGGTGCGCCGCTGCTGTCCAGCGGGTACTCCAAAAACTGGTTCTTCTTCTGCCGCATCCACTGGGCCATGTTGCGGATGGTGGAGGACTGATCGTAGATCAGATTGCCCTTGGTTGTAGACTCGCTGTTATAGAGGGAATAGGCCATCATCTCCCGCAGGGTGTAAGCGCGGCGGACGCCATCCGGGTCCACAAATACGCCGCCGGTCTCAATGATGACCCGGTACTTGGTGCGCAGGTTGCCGCTGGCATCGTGAACGTACTCAGACCACTTCGTGATCGCTTCGTCCTTGCTCCAGTTGCTGCCGCTGCTGGTGGTGCTCAGACGGCCCAGCAGGTACAAAAAGGCGTCGTTGGGCTTGTAGACCTTGTAAAGATTGCCGGGGGTCACGGGCTTGGGGTCGGTGCCCCACATAGAGGTATAGTCGCCGTCCACCCAGCCGGTGGACCATTTGGAGCTGTTGCAGTTGAACATCTGCTCCTTCTGCGCGTCCGTGATCCCGGTGGCCGCCTGGAACTCGTCTGCGGTAGTCACCCATTTCTGGTTATATCCGCTGGTGGCGTCGTAAGCGTAGACTCCGCCTGTGCCGCCTGCCATCATCTGAGCGGCATTTGCGCCCTTGCCGTTGTACTGCATAGCGCAGGAATTGAACCAGGTGATCTTGCTCCGGCAGGCGGCGGCATCCCAGTTCTCATAGGTGCCCTGGCCCCAGACCACGTTGAGGGGTGTGCCGACAACGTGCCAGGTGCTGTAGTCGTTGCTGTTGATGTCCTTGACCACGCCCTCCGGGAACTCGATCAGCGTAAACCGAAGGAACGTCCGCTTCGGATCGGTGGTCCAATCCACATTGCTGGTGGTGGGCTTCTGACCGCCGGGGCTGCCGGGGTTCAGGCCGCCGGTGCCGCCGGTGGGGCTGGCGCTGTTGGCCTTGGCGGGGGCGCGCCGGATATTGCCGCCGCTCAGTTCTGTCAGCGCCTGATAGGGAATCGTGCTGTAGGCCCGGTCAATGGTATAGCCGCCCTTGGTATTGACCGCCTCCTGACCGGAGTAGCTTCCCTTCGCCATGATCTTCGCCATGTTGGGGTCATTGAAATGCCACCACTCGCTGGCAAGGGGGATCAGGCCGGCTGCGGTGCAGTAGCTCTGGAGACGCTTCGCGCCCTCGGAGGCGGCAAACCGCTCCGTCCAATTCTCCAGCTCGCTGGGCATGGTATAGGAGCTGACGGGCTTCCGGTAGCGGATGGCGGCCGAACTCAGCTCGTGCATCGAGGTGGGCATCTCGTACTCCGTCCAGTCCTCGTACTTTCGGTAAGTGGAGCCATCCAGAGTGTACTCATGCAGCTCCGTGGGATCACCTTTGGCAAGGCTCATATCCACGGCCAGCCCCGCCTGATGATTGGACGTGCCTTTAGCGATGAACCAGCCCTGGTTGCGGGCATAGCCCATGGCGATGGCCTTGTCCATGTCGGCGGACACACCGCTGTCGCTGTCCCAGAGGGAGGCAAAGCCGTCCCGCACAGCGGTCTGTACCCCAGCGGGCCGGAAGGTCTCATAGATCACCAGCGTCTCACCGTTGGACATGGCGGACTTCTGAACCTTTGCCAGCCGCTCGGCCAAAGTGAACATACAGGGGACAACATACTCGTAGCGGCTCAGACGGGAGCTGAACTGCCGGGCGTTGGGATAGAACGATCTCCCGGTCACATCGGGGATACTCTTCCCGCCAGTGGCCTGAAAGATGCTGCTTTTGCTGTTGGTCAGGTTATAGGCGATGCTGGGAACGACGTCCGGCAGGTTGATGAAGATGCGCTCCTTATCCACCCAGCCGGTCTTCCCCAGCTGGCCGCCTTCCCAGGCAGTCACGCCGCCGCCACCGTCAACGGCGAGGCCCACCTTGACCCTATCGCCGCCGTTGTAGGCCAGGATGGCGAAGGGGATGGGCTTGGCATTGTCCGAGGCGGGGACAGACGCGACCTGGGACCCGCTGCTCTCGGTATTGTAGACCGGGAGGGGGAGGCAGGTGCCGTTCCAGCCGGTGGCGCCGGCGATGTTGACCTCGAAATCGCCGGTGGGAGCATAGACAGGGGTGGCGGCGCTGACCGCCGCCCTGGCGGGTGTCCCCTCCGCGGCAAAAGCGGTGGCCGGGAGCATCCCCATGATGGTGATGACCGCCAGCAGGCCGGACAGGGTGCGCTTCCAGTTGGATTTGATGCTCCGGGAGAGAGATTTCAACATGAATGCGGTTCCTCCTTTATAAGTTTGTGAGCATAGAAAAAGGACTGCACGAAACCGTGCAGCCCTTGAGCTGATGGTATGAAATTGACAGACCGGGACTGTTCATCCGTGGGATCGGTGGTTTGAGGTACATGATCGCCTCCTTTATTGTTTAGCCGTTGGGCCACGCTTCCACGCTATTCCCTGTGAAGGGAACACTTTCAGGGTAGCGGGTCCAGGCTTCCAAGCGGTAGGTCTTGCCTTCCTCGCTGTAGCAGTCCAAATTGTCTCGCTCATAGGGGTCCTCTTTGTCCGGCCACCGGATGATGCCGCCGTGATTTCCGTCTGTGTAGTGGAACGCGCCGATTTCATTGGGAGATTCCAGCGCAATGACCACATGCCAGATGGAGCCGGTATCGTTCCGAACCCGAAACAGAATATCTCCCGGCCGAATCTGCGTGAGGTCATCCACCCTGCGGCCCGGGTTGGATTTGTCGCCAAAAATGAGGGAACTGATCATAGAGGCGTAACCGCTGCACCCGTAATATTCGCTGACCCAGTAGACGTCCATGATACGGTTGGCCGCCGTGCTGGGGACTTCGTTTGTGCGGGTTCCAGGCATATCGTGCGTGCCCCAGACTGTGCCATAGGGCCAGTCCTGTTCCAGCTGGCGCAGAAGCTCCAGCACATTTTCCTCGGTGACAGGCTTTCCGTTGGCAAGATAGCCAGTGCCTACTCCCAGTGGGGATGCAGGGTTACCACCGTTCAGCGCCCGGTAGAGCAGAATAGCGATGTTCCCCCGAGAAATACTGGAGCCGGCTGCTGCGTCGGCGGGGAGAAGTCCCAATTCCATTGCTTTGTCGCAGGCGGTACTGTAATTCCATTGACTGTCGGGGCATCCCAAGTAGCGGAGCAGCACCGTACAGGCCGCCGCCGGGACCACTGCGTCATTGGGACCGAACAGCCTGTTCCCGTAGCCAGACATCAGCTTCTTTTCAGCGCAGTAACCGGTGTAGGGCATCGCCCACTCCGGCACATCAGTGAACGGGCAGACTGTCCGGTAATATTCGGCGTTCCGGCCCATATCCCCGGTTTCATCGGAGAGCCGGGTCAGGATCACAGCCAACTGTGCGCGGTTCAGTCCGGCGTCCAGGTTCAGATTGCCGTTCTGATCCCCAACCATGATGCCCCGCTCCCGCACATAGGCCGCCGCCATCTCCAATTCAGAGGGCGGGCTGGCGGCCACAGCGGGAACGGCCATGCTCAGACAGAGCACAGCCACCAGCGCCAGGGATAAAAACTTTTTCCTCATTGAGAAGACCTCCGTTCATGTTATTCTACACCTTTATACGAAAACAAACAGAGGTTTTTCAACAAGCCCGCCTACTTTTTTTCTACCGCCTGCACCACGACCCGGCTCTCGGGGTGGTCTGCCAGACAGGTGGTGAGGGTGATACGGTTGTCGGCGGTGGACTGGAGGTAGCTCCAGTCGGTGTTGGAGATGATCTTTACCTCCGTGACCGAATAGGTCCGGGTGCCGTAGACGGTGGTATAGGTGATGGTGTCGCCCTGCTCCAGATCCTTAATGGAGCCGATGACGTACTTGCTGCCTCGGTTATGGCCGCAGAAGCAGGCGTTTCCATCCCAGGCGGAGGTGGAGCTGTAATGGCCCAGCCCCTTTTTCATGCTCTCGGCAGTCTCGCCCTCCCAGACCTTCATATTGATTTTCAAGCTGGGAATCTTAATAGTCCCGATATGCCCGTCTTTATAGGCCATGCCCTCCACGCTGGTGTAGGCGGGCTGCTGGTAGGAGGGGGTGGTAGGAACTGTGGGAACGGTGGGGTTGGTGACAGAGGTGGAACCGCCGGTTCCGGTGCCCTCGACCAGCACCGTAATGGGGCCGCCGCCCCCGGCCACGCCGTAGCCGCCCCCGCCCGTGCCGACCGTCTGCTGGAGGCCGGGGAGAATGGTGCGCTCCATCACGCCGGTCATGGTGGTGCTCTGAACGCCGTACTCCAGCTCCGGCACCTGGTAGTCCACCACATTCTTCCCGCCGTAGTTGTACTGAGAGCCGTAGATGTCTTCATAGCTGGTGCTGCCATAGAAGTCCTGGGGGGCGTCCGTGGTGAACGAATAGTCCGACGCGAAGGCCGGGACCGCCATGGACAGCGCCGCCGCCATGGACAGCATCAGCCCGGCGATTTTTCTGATATGCTTCAAACAGGTTCCTCCTTTTCTTCCGAAGGGTCGAACTCATGCCAGTCTCCAGGCCGGTCCTGGAGGACGGTATAGGCATAGTCAGCCGACCGGTGATGGACGGTGAAGGTCTGGCCCAGCAGCTTCTTTGCCAGGGGCCGCTTGATCTCCACCGCGATGATGCTCTCCGGGTACGGGTCCAGGCCGGTGATGTCCACCTCCGGCCGCTGGGGTTCCGCCCGGAATTTGGCGATCAGTTTGTAGTCCCTGGGCTTATCGCCGGGGACGTAGATGTAGACGTTCTTGCGGTGCAGGTACAGCCAGATTCCGCCGCCGGCCAGCGCCACCAGCAAGACGATCATCAGGAGCGTTCCGCCGATGGAGGCCATATTCCCGCCGAACAGGGGGCCGCCCTGCTTGACCGGCTCGGTGGGCTGCGGGGTCTCGGGTACGGTCTCCGTCCCCACATAGACCACCGTATAGGTGATGCTCTCGATACCGGAGGCGGCCACCGTCCCCTTGTACTCCGCAGTGGAGACATAGCCGGTGGCTACCTGATAGCTGGTGGAGGCGGAGTAGGTGGCGATTGCCTGATAGCTGGAGGGGGCCAGCACATCGCCTACCAGATCGGTGCCGATGACCTGCCACTCCACATTGGCGAGGGTCAGCGTCTTGCCGTCCTTGACGGTGGTTGCTGGAACATAGGACATATCATTCCGGTCCAGCGGCCCGATGGTCTTGGTGGCAGTCACCTTCCCGCTCTTGGTGGCGTAGCCCGCCGCCTCGGTGGTGATGGTGGTGTGATCCAGAGCCAGCTCACCGGAAAATTCCCCGTCATCATAGGGGATGCTGGGGGCCAGTTGCTCCAGAACGGTATTGAGGTCCTTTTTTCCTGTCTCCACCGTCACCGCCTCGGTCACGGTCTTGGTCTCCAGGAAAGTATGTTCATCCTTGGTGGTATAGGCCCAGGTATAGGTGAAGCCGTCGTAGGTAAACGACGGCTCCTTCAGTGTCTCCGGGTCTGTGCCGGGGGGAAGCTCATAGGTTTTGACGATGCGCTGCTGGCCGTTGAGGTTCTCCACCACCAGACTGACCGGGACCTCTGAGGCCAGGGCGGTGGTCATCAGCGACAGTGCCAGCAGCACCGACAGCGCCAGATGCCTGAAATGCTTCATAGGCAACTCCTTTACAGATTTTGTTTGATGATTCTGGTGATGATGCCGATTGCGATTCCCTTTTCCTCGTCCAGCCGGGTGACAGCGAAGCTGACATCATCTTTCTTGCCAGGGGTACGCAGATCATAGCAGGCGTGGGCGATTGCGTTGACGCCGTTATTGAGCCGGATGTAGACAACGCCGCCCCGCACATCGGTGACCCGACCAGCGTACCGGCACTGGGGCTGGCACTTCTTCACATTGTCCAGGTTGGTGGTGGAGGACACGCTGCGCACATCAGCGGTAATGGTCATCCCCTCCAGACTGCTCCGGTCGATGGTCTGAATACGGATCAGGATGCGGCTGCCGACGCTGAAATGGTCGCGGGCATCGCCCAGCCACTCCCAGGAAAGGTCACGGGCCACGATAGCGCACTCCACACCGAATGCCTCCACACGGATGATCTTCTCCGCCACAGCAATCACACGGGCCTGAACCACCCGGCCCTCATAGATCAGGTGCTCGCCCAGGGCGTCGGTGTCCATGTAAAAGCTCTGCCGCTTGCGGAGCATAGCGTCCTTCCGGCTTGCAACGATACTCCGGGTGTTGGAATCGATGCCCTTCACCATGAAGTCGATCTCCGCCCCCAGCATGGTGGACAGCATACGGTTCAGACGTCCCATCAGCTCCAGGTACTCCCGATTGGAGGGCATCTCGCCGGTATAGAGCAGCATCTCCAGAACGGGGATCGCCACACGGAAGCCCTTGTAGTCCACGATTGCCAGCGTCCTGCCGGATTTGGTCTGCTCCACGCCGCCCAGAATGCCGGTGAGAATACGGCGGGTGCGGTAGGCGTTGCGGATCTCATGCCAGATGATCTCCTCCCGCTCCTCCTCCGTCTGAACACGGTCGCGGGCGTCGATAGTCAGCACGTAATCGCTGCGCTGGCTGGGTGCAGCACGCCGGGTACGGGGACGGGCGGTACGTTCCGCCGGCGCCTCACCCACATCGGCGGTCTCCGTGGGATTCTGCTCAGAACCGGACGATACCTCCGGAAGCATATTGCCCGCCGGTGCCTCCATCAGCGGAGGCAGATCACTCTGCGGAGCCGGACTGTCACCCTCTGCGGGAGGGAAGGGCGTGGTGCTCTCCATCTCATGCAGCAGATCTTCATACTGAGGATCGGCGGCGGACTCCTCCTGGGGGATGCCATCGGGCGGCGTTTCCTCACTGGGAAAGCCCTCCGCCACACCGTCGCTGCCAGTATCCGTAAGGTGCGGCTCCGCATCGGGAAAAACTGCGTCCCCATCACTGGACAGAGGCTCGTTGTTAGGGGGCTCGCCGCTGTCGGGCATGAACTCACCGGCGGGAATCTCTCCGCCCAGAGCATCTTCCTGAACACCCTCGGCCGGAACCTCACCCTCCGGAAGAGGGGAAGTTTCCTCCATATTGGTGTCCGAATACTCAGGCTCGGTCATTGCGGTCTTTTTTCTTGCCATTGACTATCATTCCTCCTTTTTCAGTTTTGGCTTGGATAATATGGAATCTTTGGTTGCAGTTATCACACGCTTTTTGGGGGCAGGCTGAGCTGCCGGCGGCGTGGGGGGTTCTGCCTTGGGAACAGCAGCAGGAACAGATACTGCTTCCGTTTTTGCTGGATCTGCTGCTGGAACAGCCTCCTGGGATGGCTCTTCGGCAGGAACGTCTGTTTTGGGTGGGGCGGATTTCTTAGGCTTTGACCGGGTGGGCCTGGCCTTGGGTGGAGCAGGTTTCACCTCCTTCCGCTCTACCTTTGGAGCCGTCTGCCATGCGGGAATATGGGAGGCGGCCTTGCTCGGGCGCAGCTTCTTCGATTCGGGGTGCTTGGAATAGTCGTATTTATCAACCTCCAGTACATTTCTTCCACGCAGGATAACCAACGCCCGGTCAACATCCATCCGCAATACTTCGTCCATGGTCATCAGCTTGCGCTTGCCCACGCCGCTGGTCTCCCGATACTCCGGGGTGTAGTTGGAGATGCGCCAGGTGCCCAGTTGCTTGGCCTTGCTGGTGACTGCGATGGATGCCTCACCGGTGCGGTCAGAGATAAACTGTGCGGTCAGGGCGTCGGTACAGCCCAGGAATAGGGTGATGTCGCAGTTGCCCAGTATTTCCTGCCACTGGTTCTGCGGGTATCGGTTTTGCAGACCAGCCAGGTTCTGGAATACACAGGACATGCTGATGTTCCGGAGCGGATGACTGAGATTTTCCGGCTCAGGTCGGGAATGACCCCGCAGGCACACAGCTCCTCGCCCAGCACATGGACGGGAACAGAGAGCGCCCCGCCGGGGCAGTTCTGGTCGGCGTACCGGACCAGCTTGATGAAGATAAACGACAGGAACAGTGAGGACAGGAAATCGAAGGTGCTGTCCTGATCGCTGGTGATACAGTAGTAGGCGCAGGGCTGTTTGCCCGGCAGCTCCAGGTCAATTTCGTCATGGCCGGTGATATTGCGGATGTCCTGGTTCTGAAACACCTGGAGCCGGGAGCCTAAACCGATAATGACGCCGCCCCGGACGCTTTCGCTGGACTGCTTGAAAATGCTGTAGGGGGCTTTGGCCGGGTGGGAAATGTCCAGCACATCAAAGATAGCGTTCAACTCCTTCTCGCTGCTCATGGCAAGGAGCTGATAGACCTCACCAATGTTGCGCTTCTCTGGCGGATAGCCCCGCTCCACATAAAGAACCAGGGCTTTCAGCAGATTCAGCTCGGCGGAGTCCCAGAAGTGGTCGCCTCTGTCGCTGCCGGTGTTTTTGATGATAACGTCGCAAAAGAGCTGTGCCATCAACTCCTGGCCCTCGATCTCGGAGAGGCAGTTCCAGGAGTCGGAGGCGGCGGGCGTGACCAGGTTGAACACCTTCACGGTGTAGCCCTGGTCCCGGAGGTAGGCGCTGCTTTTCTCGTAGAGCTCCGATTTTGGGTCACATATTACCAGCGAAGACCTTCGGGCGGCGCTTTGCAGGATCATATTCATGCAGAAGGCCCGTGTCTTTTTGGAGCCGCTGGCCCCGTACACCGCCAGATTGCCGTTGAAACGGGTCTTCTCCGGGACGCAGATCACTTCTCCGTCTATCTCACCCAGGATGATGCCGTGGTGCTTGCGGATGTTGGGAACCACATCCAGCACACCCTTCAGCTCTTTTTTGGTCATAAAGCCTGCCGTACCATAGGTGCCCTTGTTGGAGTAAATCAGGTTGCGCTCCCGGTCATACGCGCCGGTCTCGCTGTAGCCCATCCGCATGACCATGAACACCAATACAGCAAGGGCCGCCACACAGCCGCCTACACCGTACAGGCCGTAGGGCCAGCGGAACACGGCGGCGATGCAGACAAAAAAGTTGCCGTCCGGAAATTCCGGGGCTGTACCGAAAACCCCGCCCGCCGCCTGCCACACGTCGTAGTTGTAGAGGAACTGGGCGATATAGCCGCCGCCGTAGAGCAGAGCGCCCAGAGCGACCGGCAGCACGATCAGCAGCTTAATCAGTTGTTTTCGGGAGATAGGAACACACTCCTCTCATACACATCAAAGTCAATGCACTGAATATCAACACCTGAGCCGCAGATCTGGCGCATAGCTTTTTCTTGAAAGTCAAAACAGAACAGCGTCCCCGTTTTCCCGTGCAGCTCCAGTGCGGTGTCAAACCGTTTTATGCGGGGCATATCACAGGTGTAGGCGAACAGAACAGGGGAATCGCCGTCCATAGCATCGTTTTCCACGATCCAGTCAGGGCGGCAGGGAGCCAGATCCTGGGAGAGAATATCGTCCAGAACTGTCCGCTGTTCAGCGTCACAGAGTAGCCGCAAAATCAGCTCTCCCTTGTGGTCGCTGGTCAGGTAGTAGAAGTGCTGGTAATTTCCATCCAGTACAAAGTAGTCCCGCTGTCCACCGCCATCATTCATCAACGGAATCATCCGCTCCATATCCTGGCCGAACACGATGGCGCTCAACACAGCGTTCTGGTACTGGCCTGGGAGCCGGCGTTGACATAGCTCTGTCTGGAGCATGGCTTTGAGCCGCATTTCCGATTTGTACTCCCACTTCATCGCAAAGGGGCCGGTATTGTAGATGGTGAAGATGGCGCCGTCCGTCAGAAGAAGGCCGGTTGAGCGGGAGCCACGTATCTTGACCGCCTGTGCCCCCAAGCCTTTCACTTCTCTGGAGCTGTAGTAAGCAGGCCGGTCAATGCACGGAGCGGCGGAGAGCGGCGTGGGACTGAACACGGCTGGCTTTTCCCAAGGGAATACCAAGACGTCAGCATTGAGCATTGTCACCAGAACCTCAGCCATACGGTGGAGCCGCAGACGGCGGGGGACTTCCGACTTCAACACATTTGTCTCGGTACTGCCGGAGAGATAGGGCAGGAACCGATCCGGCCACTTGTCCACCAGCAGCTTTTTAGCCGTCGTGGTCAGCCGGAGCGCCCGCAGCCCATCACGATAGTAAGTCCGCAGGAGTTTTTCTCCTTTAAGCGATTTGAGGATTTTTTCCTGGTATGCGCCTGTACTGGGCAGACGGCTTACCTGGGCTGTGGGGAACTCGCCAGACAGTGCAGTGAGTGTCAGCAGCAAATTTGCCAGCGTGTCCTCGGGCGGTATCTGCTTACTGCCAGCAGCCATATTGACACCACCTCTTTTCACTGTTTTTTACCGTGGGTGCGTATAACTTCGGTGTTTTTCATGCTGGCCCAGGGAGGGAAAATCCCCTGCCGCACAAGACTTTGCTGAAATTTACCGAGGGTCCCAAAACGGAAGCTTCAAAACAGCCCAAAATGGGACCCCTGTTTCGATGGCACTTTTACTACAAATCCGTGATGGACTGCAGCGCCGCCTGACGTTCCGCCAGCCACTTTGGGAAGTGCGCGCTGTCCATGATGGAAATTCGGGTGCAGTCCGCCTCGCCCAGCTCGGTGGTGTTGTAGGCGTCGCACAGCAGGCCGCTGTCATCAGTCAAAATGAACGAGGCAGCCACATCCAGAAACTGCTTCAGCTCCAGATTGTCGTAGTCCCGCACCCGACGCTCGGGAAGATCCTGACAGTAGACATGGGAGAAGCAGACCACGCAATGCTGGAGCCGGGGCAGAGGATGGCTCCTGGCATATTGACTCATTGCGGCGGTGAAAGGGTCCAGCAGGTATTCTGTACTCTGCCGCTGCTTCCGCTTTGGGAGCAGGCAGGGCAGCGTGATTTCCAGAACACCATCGTTCTCCTCCACCCTGATTCCCTGCATAACAGCGGCGGAGGTCAGATACTCCTCCTTTTTGATGTTGGTGGTGGAGTAAATCAGGTGCCGCAGCCGGCAGGCGATGTTCTCCGCACGCAGCGCCGCGTCTGTGGACAGCACCTCGTAGTTATCGGGGTATCGCTGAATGTCAGTGGTGTTCATGGCGTAAAGTGCATTAGTCAGCCGATTCAGGTCGGCTAAAATAGATGTAATTCGCTGGGATAGGATCGCTCGGTTCAAGGCTGTCCTCCTTCCTTATTCTCGCTGATAGTATTGAACCTCTCCCTCCGGGGAGACAGTGCAGTAGCCGCGGACATTAGGAATGTCCAGCTCCGGGATCTGCTCCGGCTTGTCCACCAGGATCAGGTAGCTGGACGCCTCCTCCGCCGGGGCGGACAGGATGTGATTGATCAGCGTCTCTTTGCCGGACGCGGCATGGATGACTTCGTACACCTCGCCGTCCGCGAAAAAAATCAGCTTGGCGGGGAAATCGCCCACGGAGTGGAACTCCACCCGGTCGATGAAGTCCGCCAGCACCCAAATCGCGGCCAGCATACCCTTGTCCACGTCCTCCGCGCACTCCGGGGCGGCGCAGTACAGACCGTCAATGTGCCAGATGCGCCCCTGCTTGGTCAGATAGGACAGAAGGTTCTGGACCTGGCTCCGTTTCCCGGGGTAGAGGCGGAGAAGCTGCTCCTCCGTCAGCGCCCGGTACATGGTAATGTCACGGAGAATACTGGTGGCCTCCTGCCCGTAGATTTGTTCTCTCGTTTTCATGTTCTGCCTCCCATACGTATCATTGCCGTATTATTGGCGTATTCTGGCGGTATAAATGCGGCGTTTATACGCACAGCATAGACCTCTGTACGTATAAACGCCGTATTACCGCCGCACAAAAATTGCTGGACGTATTATTGAAGTATTGCAGGCGTATCAAAATCGGGAGACGTATAAACGGCGTATTGTCGCCGTATTGCCGCCTCCCGAATACGCACTATCCTGCCTCCTGGCCCTCGGCCCGGTTCAGCAGTTCCTGGAGCTCCCGGCGGTCGGTGGTGATCAACTCCTTTTCCATCTGGCTGCATTTGATCTCCACCGTCACATTATTGTTGTTCGTGCTGATCAGGCCGCTGCCCCGCTCGAAGTGGGTGATCTCCATGGCCTCCGCCTCGGAGAGATGGAGGATGGACTGGACCCGCTGGGCCTCCTCGTCCTCCAGATTGAGCAGGATTTTCGTCTTGGCGTTGTTGATGATGCCCTTGCCGTACTTGCCGTCCTCCAGGGCGAAGAAGTCGTTTAAGTCCTGGGTGGCGCAAATAGCGGAGCCGCCGTAGCCCCGGATGATCTTGAAAATCTCCAGCACAAACTCGGCGGCCAGGCGGTTGCTGCTGGCCCCAATGAGCTGCCAGCACTCGTCGATGAAGATGGCCTTCTCCACCGTCCGGTCCTCCTTGGCCTTGTCCCAGACGAAATCCAGGGCGACGAACATCCCCACTGTCAGCAGGTCGCCGGTCAGCTCGGAGATGTCCAGCACAATGTACTTGTTGTCCAGGGATACGTTAGTCTGCTGGTTGAAGGTCTTGGCCGAGCCGTTGACCAGCCGGTTCAGAATATTTGCCAGCCGCCGGGTGTCCTGGGACTCCTTCAGCACCTCGTACAAGTCCCCCAGCACCGGCATGGTGCGGTACTGGCCGGGGTGGTCGGGGTCGTCCAAGGTACTGTTCTCATGGGTGATGCCCAGCTTGGCGTAGGTGCGGATGAGGGCGTCGTCCAGAAGCTGCCGCTCCTCATGGTTCATATCGGGAATGAGCAGGCTGAAAAAGATGTGCAGCCGCTGGATCTTCGCCGCCAGCAGGGACTTGTCCACCCCGCCGGGGCCGTCCAGCAGCTCGTCCGCCGATTTGTCCGCCCGGCGGATTTCCATGACGTTGATGCAGTTTTTGGAGGCCGGGGAGATCTGGATGAACTCCCCGCCGATGTTGGTGCAGGCCCGGTGGAACTCATGGCCTTTCAGCGGGGCCACAATGAACACCTGTATCCCCTTCCGCCGCATCCGCAGGGCCATAAGCTGCATGGTGAAGGTCTTGCCCGCCCCGCTGGTGCCTAGGATTGCCATGTTGGCGTTCTTGTAGATACGGGAATCGAAGATGTCCACGATGATCAGGGAGTTGTTGTGCTTGTTCACCCCCAGCAGGATGCCGTTGTCGTCGCACATCTCGTAGGATGTGAAGGGGTAGCAGCTGGCCGCCCCCAGGGTGAGGACGTTACGCTTGGACCGCTCAAACAGCCGCCGCTCCAGGGAAACCAGGGGCAGGGAGGACAAAAAAGCCTGCTCCTCACAGAAAGAACAGGGCTGAATATCCATATCCTGACTGAGCAGCAATTTCTTCATTTCAGCCACCTTCCACTCCAGGTCATCCACATTGTCGGCGGTGATGGTAATGAGTAGATTCAGGTAGTAGAAGTCTTCGTTGTTGCTCAGGCCGTCTTTCAGCAGGTAGCCGCTGCGGATGGCGCTGTCCAGGTCGTCGAAATCAGTGTTGGTGTCGCTGGTTTCTTTGATCTTACTGCGGTTGATGCGCAGCTGCTGGCCCAGCTTCCGGATCATCCGATCCTTGGGCTGGCGGGAGAGGAACATATCCATGTCGATCCCGTCTCCGGCGTTGACCAGCAGGGACAGCCAGCCGGCGGGCACCTGGGCCTTGTAGCCGTCCGACGGCACCAGCAGGTAGGCGTAGTACACGCCGTCGATGCAGATGTACCGCCCGTGGGTCAGGTCGATATTGGACGGGGCGTAGAAGTCATTGGAGGGAATGGTATCCAAGGGCCGGCCGGCCACCATGTACTCGGCCAGCACCTCCTTGACCTTTTGAGGAAAGGGCTGCTCGTTGCTGGCCTGACGGCAGAGGATGTTATAAAGGATCTCACAGGTGGCTTCATCCTCATTCTCATGGCTGATGACCTCGTTGCCGCACTGACGCAGGTAGTTGGCTGCGGTGCGGGCGGCGGTCTGGAGGGACGCGATGGCCTCGGCCTCCTCCTGGCCCCGTTTGGTTCCGGGCAGCGGCTCATGCTCAAACACCAGGAAAAACCGCCGGGTGATGGCCTCCCTGGAGCCGAGCTGCTGGATCAGCCGCAGATAGTCCTCTTGCAGCTGGCGGCAGCGTTCGTCCGTCTCCTGGGCCAGCTCCCGGCGCACCGTGTCCATGTGCCGGTTGATGTCCGCCCGCTTGGTCAGCACCTTGAACTGTACCTTGACCGGAGCGATTTTCAGGTAGCTGATAAAGGAGTAGATGATACTGCGCTGTTCCCGGGCGCTGCGGAGCAGGAAGTTGACCGGAACCACCTCGACCAGCTTGACATAGCGGTGGTCCCTGGCGTAGATGATGCCGTTGGCGACCTTTTCAATGGGGATGTAGTCGGCCAACGGATTGATGGGCCGCACCACCTCCTCCGGCTCCAGGAATGTCTTGAACTGATCCAGCTTTCGCGCTTTCAAATCCACTTGAAAGCGGTTCTTGCTTTTGGGCTGAGCTTCGGCCTCCTGTTCCTCTGCGGGCCGCTTACTCCGAAGCCAGGTGGGGAGCATGGACAGCTCCTTGCCGTCCCGCCCCCGCGCCGGAGCGTCCTGTGACAGCACCCGGCGGTTGCGCAGATAGCTGAAGAAGAGCAGGATGAAGCCGGACAGACTGCTTCCTCCGACCCCAATCAGGGCCAGGAGGACGAGGGGCAGGGCCGTCAGGCACAAAATGATGATCCGGGCAGTCAGGGAGAGGCTCAGGCCCATGACCGGCAGGCCAACGGCGGCGCCCAGGATGCCGGCCTCAATGACATTCCGAGTCTTGAACATGCCGCCCATCAGGGTGCCGCCCTCAATAAAGTTAGGCGGGATCAGGTAGCTGTCCCGCTGTTCGTGTTCCATATAATTCGCTCCTTACATACGGTCTTTCCGCCTCGGCGGGGTGGGGAGCCGCTTGACGATCTCCTTCTGATAGTCGATCTCGCCGTCCGGGGCCTTGAAGGGGGTCTTGACCACCGTATCAACGGCGTGCTGCTTATACCACTGTGTCCCGTCCGCAGAAAAGACTTTCTGATAGTCCCCCTCCGGTCTGGAATATTGGTCCACATGGTACATGGCGAACTCGATGCCCTGGGGATGCTCCGGGGTCACCTCCCGGCCGGTGATGCGTCCGCCGCCAATCTCCACCTGGGAGTAGGACACCTTTTCGGTGTCACCAGAGCCGATAGCGGTGTGGCCCATATAGGACTGGAGGGACTGAACGGCCAAATCGCCGGTGATGGAGCCGGTGGATCGCATATCGCCTCGGGCTACCATGCCGATCACGTCATTGGCAAACTGTCCGCCGGATTGCAGCGAATTGGAGAAGATTTTCCCGCCCAGCGTAGGCATTCGGACCGGGAACATGCTGTGTGTGCTTCGGTGGACGTTTTCCACGCTTCGGGTATGGTTGACCGTATGGCTCTCGCTGATGCTGTCGCCCCCGCCGCCTTGCCGGACAGTTTCCGAATGGGCCTTTTCGCTGGAGCTATGGGAAATGTGCTCACCGCCGGTCTGGATAACGCCGTCCTGCCGCAGTACGCTGTCAGTCTGGCCCTCTGTCTGAATTACACTGGAGGATTGGACTTCACCGCTGGCAAGAACCGTCTCTTCCTGCGGTACAGCCGGGGTGGGTGGGATTCCAACGTCTGGAGCTGGAATATTATCCGCTGGTGTAACCGTATCCGAGGGAGCAGATGTTACAGACGGAATATCGGTTCCAGTCAGAATAATTCCGTTTTCCTGGGGAGGAGCCCCAGAGGAAACACCGCTGTCAACAGACGCAGGCCCCACAGGAACCGTGTTGCCAGCAGGCGGAGCGCCGCCTCCTGTTTGAACCGGCGCGGCAGGCGGAGTATCGTTTCCGGTGAGAATGATACCTTCCTGCTGTATTGCGCTGTCGCTTCTGGCTGTACTATCAGTGTGGGAAATAGCGTCCGTATGGGCAATGCCGCCGGAATGGATCGTGCTGTCGGTGTGGGCCTCTGAAGCGGACATCCTTTCGCTGGCGGTATGTACGGCAGATGCCCCCTGCTTCTGAGCCGTGTGGACCGCGGAGGTCTGGGTGGTGGCGGTTTTGACCGCGCTGTTGGTGATGTGCCGGCCAGCCATGCCAATCAAGCCGCCTTTGAAAAATCCGGCAGGCCCGTCAGAGCTGGAATTGCCACTGGAAGAGCCGCCCGATGCGGAGGCTCCAGAGCCGCGCCGCCCACCGCCAAGGATTCGGCCAGCGCCTCCGGTTGCCATTGTGACCGCCCGGAATGTTACCATGGCGTCGGCCAGCATAGAACCGCCGGTACGGCCCACGTTGACGCCCAGGCTTGCCATGAAGCTGTCGATCTTCTGTGACACCTTCAAAAAGGCCACCGCACAGAGGAACCAGATCAGGACATTCCCGGTGACGGCTTCCTTGCTGGATGCCGCGACCGCAGCCTCCACCTCACTTTCGTCAAGGGCAAAGGCCGGTACACACAGAATTGAAAGTATCAGCGCCGCCAACAGTATAAATTTCAAGAGTTTCTTGGTTCTTCTCATAAAGCCTCCTCAGAGTGATAGCGGGTTGGCAATGAATGCCCCCACCATGCTGGTGAACAGGCGTAGACACCATGCGTTCATCAGGAGCAAAAATACCTGTCCGCCGAACATCCGGCACCAGCTTTTGAAGATGCTGGACGTGGCCTGAGATGCGCCCATGGCAAAGGCCACCGGTGCTGTATAGACCAGAACGCCCAGCAGCACATACCGCTCCGCTGCCTCGAACAGCAGTTTCAAATAGTTCCAGGCCAGAACCAGCACCAGAATCAAGACGATTAAGGTCACCGCACCATTCGCACAGACGCCGATAATGGTGAGCAGGACCGAGTTGAAGCTGGCAAAGTCCAGGCTGGGGAGCGTGGAGGTGAGTATCCAGTCATAGGGCGTACCGCCGATGGTCAACACCGTATCAACGATGGAATCTGCGTAATAGGCTAGACCGATAAACAGGATGGCCCGGATGGTCAGCTTAACGGGGTCTTCCGCCTCCGCTCCCACGCCCAGGCCGTAGTTCTTGAACAGGTTCCACACCCAAATCAATAAAATCAGCCCGATTGCCAGAGCTACAAAGACGTTATACATCGTCTCCGCCGCCGGGAAGTAGCGCAGGAACACAGCCATATCGCAGCCCAGAGCGCCCAAAACTGATGTGTTGATCAAGTCCAGGCCGTGCATGACTTGTTCCGCGATCCATGCTACAATGCCGTCTAAAATGCCCATGGGCGGTTACGGCGCTGTCCACTGTCCGCCGGAGAAGAAGGGCGTGACATAGCTCATAATAAATCCCAAGGAGTTCAGGATGATCCAGGTGATGACGATGCGTTTCAGCCACGCCCGGGACTCGTCCACCGTCCGGCCAGAGCGGGAGAAGTTCATCATCAGCAGCGCAACGGCGGCCGTCACGATGGCGGCGATGGTGGAGATGGCGAGGATCTGGGTGTAGACGTCCTTCATCACCTCGCTGGCCTTTGTCCAAATCGTATCAGCCGCGAAGGCCGGTTGACAGAGCAGTGTGGACGTACAGACGCCCAGGTAGGCCATGAATGCGCCGCGCCCAGGATCAATCCTGCGCCGAGGGGTGTGCAGGGATGGCGTTTTGTCTTGTTTCAATGAAAAACCTCCTTTTTTCGTTGGCTTCTGTCCTGAAAAAGAGGCAGCACCCGAGACTTCGGATGCTGCCTCAACCGCCGCAGAAGGGCAAAGAAAAAGACGCTCTCAGCGTCCTTCTGCGGCCGTTTTCAGTTTTGCTTACAGTTTTGAGCATACTTATTTTAACATATATGGATTTACGCTTCAATAGCAAAACCCTGCCAATGCTGCGCCAAAACCGTGCCAATTACCTGCCATCTGCCTCTGCGGGGAAAAATTGCTCCAAAACCTGCAAGCTGTCCTGCGCCGTGTAGCCCCACAGGACAGAACTCAGCGCCTCAATCGCCTCTTTCCGGCGGCGGTAGTAGGTGCGGAAGCTGATGTCGTGGATGTGGGGACGCAGCTGTTCGATGATCTCCTCCACATTTTTGAGCTGCTGGGGAGACAGGTAGGTATAGTGCAGGAGCCAGTAATACGCCTCCCCGTTCTTGTGCCGGGTGCGGAGCAGATCGACCGCATTCTGTACCAGCGTGAGCATTTTGTGACTGCGCTCAATGCACTGGGCCTGGTGCTCAATGTCTGTGCCGCCCAAGTCCGCGCCGGCCAGATAGATGGACTCCAGGAAGTCCTCAATGCTGGTATCATATTCGATCTGAAACTGCGTCCTGACCTGCTGGACGGACAGCTCCAGGCTCCAGACCACATCCCGGTACTTCTTCAGCAGCTTCCAGGTGTTGTGGTAACGGGGATCCTCCGTCACCTTACGCTCAACCTTTTTCCTTGCCATTGTGGAATACTCCTTTCAAAAGTTTGTTGATATTGGGGTCATGGTAAGTTCAAAGCTGTAAATCGGATGATCGTTTCCACATTGAATCACCATACCGATCTTGAGAATATTTGTTTGCGCGCTGCCCCCTTCTACTGCTTCCGTGCAGTCGCCGGATAAGGGATATAACTTAACAATGGATTTGGGGCAGTGAAAGCAGGAAATCCCTTGTGTCTCAAGGACTTGCGCCACTTTTCGGACAATGTGCTCCACCTGCGATTTTGAAACGCTAATGAGCTGGTCTGAAACGCAGACCTTGGGATCGTCTAGGATGCTTTCCGCCGCGTCCGCGTCCTCCGGGATATGGAGCTTAATATTCAGGGACATGGCAACCTCGTCCTTGTCCACCATAACATCAGACACCTGGAACATGGTGGACAGATAGCTGTTCAGATAGATCACGCTGCCGGTACGGCCTGGGAAAGACATGAGTGTAAGATAATCCAGGTCAGCGAGCTTTTTCAGCAGCCGTCCGACTGTGGAGCGGGAGAGGCCCCACCGCTGGGCCAGATCGGAGTAATTCAACAGCGGGTTACCTGTACCGTTGCGGAGATAGACCACCGGGCCAACCTCAGAGCCAAGCACCTGGTTGTCTTTATAGATGGCGGAGAGCCACAGATCCAGTACCACGTCCATCTCAGACGCCTTGCCATAGCTGATCAGCTCCGTAGCGACGGCAATGGGCATAAAGAAGAAGCCGCTTTCCTTTTGGCAGGGGCAGTTGTAATCCAGCACCGTGTTGTGTTTGCGCCAGCCCTTGATGCTGTACTTGACCAGGTGGCCGTGGCCCAGTTGGGTAAAGGTAATAAGCTGCCGGTCTTGGAGGGTCTTCAGGATGGACAGGGCCTTATGCTGGAACCGGACACGAAAGCAAACCGCCAGCTCACTGACCCGGCAGACCCACTCGCCTGGATAGACGGTGTAAGTGATGCCGTCCAGCCGGCGGTAGGAGGTTCGGAAATTGGCATAGGAGCAGAGGACGGTATAATAAAAAAGACCGGAGCCTCCGTTGGTTCGGATGCTCCGGTCAGCGATCAGGGTTTGAACAAATTCTCGGTAGATGCGGCAGCGTGGGTAATCCACGACTTGTTTGATTTCAAGCTGATAGTCTGGCATATATAGGTCTCCTTACAGTAACATTTTATAGAATCCACCATGGCCTGTTTTTCATCATTTGCAGGGGTGCAGCAATAAGCTACACCCCCGCCATACTTGCCACCTCTTTCTGTTATGTATTAGACGAACCCTGTCCCGGGAACAGAATGTCTATATCGGCAAAGTTAGCCGCTGAACGCCTGCGCATGACGTTCTACCCGTTTTCCTGGTCAATGGAATTTAGGGCAGGCACCGGAAAGCCTTGCAAATCAAGGGTTTCCTGTGTTGTCCCTATTATAACTCACTACCATCCCCTGCACGATACCGCCGGTCGTCTCCAGCAGGGCCGGGTCGGTGACCTGGATCATCATGCTCCGGGTACCGTCTCCTTCGGGGTACAGGTGGGTAATCTCCACCTGAAACTCCTCCACCTCATCGCCCTGGATATTGGTCAGAATGGTCGCCGGTCCGGTCTCCACCTGCTCCCGGCTGGCCACCTCCACCGGCTCCACCGCACTGCCCACCGTCTCCTGGGGCATCTGTCCAAAGATGCCCAGGTTGGTGTTGGCGTACAGGGTGCCCAGGTCCCGGGTCAAATCAAACTGTCCGTGGAGCTCGCCGGGTGCGCCGCTGGCCCCCTTCTTCACCTCCGACACGCTGGCCGGCATGATGCTGCCCGACTCCAGCGGCATGAGCATGGCGGTGTCCACGTCGTTGATGCCGTGGCCCAGCGCCCCGAACACGCCGCTGTCCGGGTCATAGAAGGTCATGGTGCCGATGCCGGCCATGGAGTCCCGCAGCCAGACCCCCAGCTGGTAGACGCCCTGGCTGTTTTCCACCGCCGCCGCCGTCAGCTGGAGCTGCCGCTGGCCCCGCACCGCCTGGATAGTGAGGGGTTCGTCCTCGCTCTGCGCCACCAGGGCCTGGACCTCCTCGATGGTATCCACCTCGCCGCCGTTGATGTGGGTGATGACGTCACCCGCCTTCAGGCCGCAGTCCCGGCCGGGGTAGGAGGAGCCCTCCTCCGTCTCCACTGGGGACAGGCCCACCACCAGCACGCCGTCGGAGAACAGCTTGATGCCCACCGCCTTGCCCAGTGGGATCACCCTGCGGCCCACCGCAGCGGGGAGTTCCCCCTCTGCCGCTGCCTGCCGGGGCGCCGCCACTGCCGCCGGGGCTGACGCGGTCACTGCCGCCGCCCGGTCACCCGTCAGCGACAGAGACAGGCAGACCGCCGCCCCCAAAAGCAGCAGTCCAAGCACACCCGGACCTTTCTTCTTTTCTTGTTCCATACTTCCACCCCCTTGCCGCAAATAAAAAAGAGCGGACGAGCCATTCACTCGCCCGCCCTTTCATTATGGCCGGAGTTTTCACAATTCAACCGTGGGGAGGTATACCACCATTTCCAGCGGAACACTGCGGCAGTTTTTTCCAGCAATCAAACCAAACCAGCCGCGCAAGCTAAAATCGAAATTCTTCGGCCAGCATTTTCAGCTCCCCCAGGGTGGACACGGATATTTTGCTCTCCAACAAGCGCAGCCGGGCTCTGGCGGGCATCTGATCCCAGTAGGACAGCAGAACTGCGTCGTGGCCCACCACATCTTGGGGCAGACGGTAATATTGCTCATATTGTTCCACAAAGCGCCCTCCTCTCCGGCCACAGTTTGCCCCGGAGAAGAGGATTTCATGCGCAAAACACAAAAGGAGACCGCCCCTTTGGACGGTCTCCCCCACCGAAATGGTCCAATCAGTCCTGCTTCTCTTCCCCGGCGGACGGCTCCTCAAAGGACTCGGAGGTCTCCACCGGCTCATCATTGGTCTCGATCTCCTCCGCTGCCGCCTCGACCTCGGGGTCGCCGGGCTGCTTCAGCTCCGCGATGCGCTCCTGATTCGTCTCGATCAGGGCCTTGGAGGCGGTGATCCGCTCGCAGGCGGCGGCATAGCCGCCTGTGGGGGCCGCACCGTTCTCAGCGTAATACAGCTTGCCAATCTCGATATACGCCTTCTTGATGGCGTCCTCCTCGGCCATGTTGGCGGCCTTCAGCTTGGCGATCTCCGCCAGCCGCTTGGACTGGGCCACGCCCGCCTGAGCCAGATCGGTCGCTCTGTCCTTCAAAGTCTCAAAGGTGCTCTTCAGATCCATTACAGTAACCTCCTTAATGTACGGTTTCCCGTCTGTTGCCTCTATTCTATCCGATTTTTTTTCGGGGCGCAAGGGGCTTTATCTTTATTTAATGTTTTTTTCATCCGAAGTACAGCTGTCTTTTAAAAAACAGGCCCCCAGCACCCGCTGGGAGCCTGCAGCTGCAGTCAAACAGCTCAATACCGGCCGAAATCCCCGGCGCGGCCCTGGGTCACGTCGGAGCCGAACTCGTAGTCCTTGCCGGGTAGGATGGCATTGAGGGCGACCCCCGCAATGGCCGCAATGGCCAGGGAGGTGAGGGTGATGTCGGCGCCGCCGATATGGAGGGTGAGGCCGGAGAACTCGTTGTTGAAGCCCCAGATCTTAAAGCCCAGGCCGCACACCATGATGACAGCGGCGATGATCAGGTTCCGGGAGTTGGTGAAATCCACCCGGTTCTCCACCACGTTGCGCACGCCGATGGCGGAGATCATGCCGTAGAGGATGAAGGACACCCCGCCGATAATGGCGGTCGGGATGGAGTTGATGACCGCGGCGAATTTGGGGGAGAAGGACAGCACTACTGCGTAAATGGCAGCCAGGCGGACCACCTTGGGGTCAAAGACCCGGGACAGCTCCAGCACGCCGGTATTCTCGCCGTAGGTAGTGTTGGCGGGGCCGCCGAACAGGCCGGCCAGAGCGGTGGCCACGCCGTCGCCGGTGAGGGTGCGGTGCAGGCCGGGGTCCTCAATAAAATTCTCCTCCACGGTGGCGGAGATGGCGGACATGTCGCCAATGTGCTCCATCATGGCGGCGATGGCGATGGGGGCCATGACCAGGACGGCGGTGATGTCAAACTTGGCCAGCACGAAGGGCTGCACGCCAACCGCCTTTGCGGCGGCCACCCCGGAGAAATCTACCTGGTTGGTGACCAGAGCCACCGCGTAGGGGATCAGCACGCCCAAGAGGATGGGGATGATCTTCACCATGCCCTTGCCCCAGATGTTGGCCACAACGATGACCGCAATGGACAGGATGGCCAGCCACCAGCAGGTGGAGGCGTTGTTGATGGCGCTGGGGGCCAGAGACAGGCCGATCAGAATGATGATGGGACCGGTGACCACCGGGGGCAGGAAGCGCATCACCCGATGCACGCCCACCGCCTTGATCAGCCCGGCCAGGGCCAGATAGAGGAAGCCAGCCACCACAATGCCGCCCAGCGCGTAGGGCAGCTTTTCCTCGCCGGACATCCCGGCGTAAATGCCGGAGTCCAGCTCAGCCACGGCGGCGAACCCCCCCAGGTAGGCAAAGGAGGAGCCCAGGAACGCAGGCACCTTCCACTTGGTGCAGAAGTGGAAAAACAGGGTTCCCAGGCCGGCAAAGAGCAGAGTGGTCTGGATAGACAGGGGCAGGCCGTAGCCCTGGACCAGGATGGGCACCAGAACGGTGGCCCCGAACATGGCGAACATGTGCTGAAGGCCCAGGATCAGCATCTTGGGCAGCCCCAGCTGCCGGGCATCGCGGATGGGTTCGTTGTGGTTCATGTTGTTCTCCTTTCTCTCGCGTACACATAAAAAAAGCAATCACTTATGTGATTGCCGTCAACGAATAGAAACAGAGAGGCCGCCAAACATGGGACCAGCATACAGCAGCGCAAACATGGCGTTCCCCTCCTTTTTTCTATCCGTGGTATCATATCAAAAACTGCTCCCATGTGCAATTAGCAGTTTCCACAAAATTCAAGCTCCATAGTTTCTTCTTCCTGTCCACAGATCCGCCCCGATCAGCGCCCCGCACCACACCAGCAGCAGAGTCAGGATCAGGATGGCGCAGTTGCGGAAAAAGTCCTGGGGCAGGAAGAGGATGATGGGGTCGGTCTGCCAGTCGAAGATCCAGTTGTCCTTTCCCGGGAAAAACAGGGCGTGGAAGAGGACAAAGGCCCGGTCGAAGTCCAGAGCCGCCAGTCCGCCCACGGCCAGGAAGGAGACTCCCAGCCCAGCCGCCGCCCAGAAGCCCGGTCCCCGGCCCCGGAAACGGTAGGGGCGCACCCTTCCCACAAGGCGCCAGCCCAGCAGCAAGCCCAGTCCCACAACGGACAGCTTCAGCACCCGCAGGTCCAGCAGGAACAGCCCCCGCACATCGGCGAAGTGGTCCGCCCCGGACTGGGAGAAGGACAGCACCCCGGCTGAGAAATCCTCTCGCTTGCCCAGACAGAAATCCATCATCTCGTCGTAGGCGGTTTCAATCTCCTCCCGGGTCAGCCCCCAGCCCTCCAGGCCCATGGGGCCAATGTGGGCATAGTAAAAACTCCGGCACAGCAGGGGGACGGCGACGGCCCCCGTCAGCACCACCAGGGCGGTCAAAACGGACAGAGTGATGGACAGGGGCTTGCTGGTTTTCATAGGATACCTCCTGATGATTCAGAAAGCGGGCCCGGCATACCAGGCCCGCTTTTTGCTCTGTTTGGATGGAACAGGGAAGTTTAGGCTTTCTTCTTGCCGCCGAAAATGACCCGGCAGCCCTCAATGGCCAGCACAATGGCCAGCACAAAGAGCAGGGTGCCCAGAATGGCCTGAGCGTAGGTGCCCCAGTCCACGGTCTCCGCACCGGCGGCGATCAGCTTCACGCGGGCGGTGATGGTCTGGAACAGGGAGGTCAGGGTCACGACCAGCATGAAGGCCATGGGGATATAGAACATCTTGTTATTGCGGCCGATGTTGCCCAGCCAGGCACAGACGGTGAGCAGGGCCAGCGCGGCCAGCAGCTGGTTGGCGGCGCCGAACAGGGGCCAGATCTTGCCGTAGCCGGTCATGCCCAGGCCCACGCCCAGCACCACGGTGATGGCGGTGGCGACCAGGGGGTTGCACAGGGTGGCGCGGAAGCCGGTGACGTCCTTGTAGGTCTCGCCGGGGGCCAGCCAGAACTCCTGGAACATGTACCGGGCCAGACGGGTGGCGGTATCCAGAGAGGTCAGGCAGAAGGCGGACACGGTGAGGACCAGCAGAGCCTGAACGGTGGGCTGAGTGGCGGCCAGACCGGGGATGCAGGCCACCATCCGGGACAGGCCGGTGGCGAACACGGTAGTGGGGGTGCGCAGGCCGTCCAGGTACTCCTGCCAGATGAAGCCCACGGCGCACAGGGAGATCAGGGCCAGGGCGCACTCGATGAGCATGCCGCCGTAAGCGATGGGCTTGGCGTCCTTTTCATGGTCCAGCTGCTTGGAGGTGGTGCCGGAGCCCACCAGGGAGTGGAAGCCGGAGATGGCGCCGCAGGCGATGGTGACGAACAGGGCGGGGAACATGGTGCCCAGGGAGGTGGCGCTGATGGTGTCCACCCAGCCGGTGAAGGCGGGGATCTCCATGCTCAGGTTGTTGCCGGTGATGCCCGCGCCCACAACGCCCACAAAGGCGATGATCATCATGCCGTAGAGCAAGAAGGAGGACAGGTAGTCACGGGGCTGGAGCAGAATCCACACCGGGGCCACCGAGGCGATCAGGATATACACGCCGATGATCCACATCCATACGTTGTTGCTCAGGTAGATGGGGTGGAAGTTCAGGCCGATGATCAGGCAGACCACGATGCCGATGACGCCCACCACGGTGGCCACCGACAGGGGCGCGCCCCGGCGGTAGACGCACAGGCCGAAGATGATGGCCATGATGATGAACAGAATCGAGATCATGGCCACGGAGGCGTTGTTGGCGGAAGCGGCCTCGTCCAGCACACCGTCCACATAGGTGGCCTGGAAGGTGCCGGCCACGATGGAGGCGAAGGCGGCCACCACCAGCACCAGGGTCAGGTAAGAGAACACGATGAACAGCTTTTTGGCCCGCTCACCGATGTTGGCGGCCACCACCTCGCCCAGGGTCTGGCCCTTGTGGCGGATGGAGGCGAACAGCGCGCCGTAGTCATGGACGGCGCCGAAGAAGATGCCGCCGATGAGGACCCACAGCACCACCGGGACCCAGCCGAAGACGGCCGCCTGAATGGGACCGTTAATGGGGCCGGCACCGGCGATGGAGGAAAAATGGTGTCCCATCAGGACAGGGGCTTTGGCAGGGACATAGTCCATGCCATCCTCCAGCTCATGAGCTGGAGTGGTCTTGGAGTCATCCACACCCCACTGCTTGGCCAGCCAGCCGCCGTAAAAAATATATCCGGCGACCAGAATGGCGCAGCCGATCAGAAGTACCAGGACTGCATTCATGGTTGATTTTTCTCCTCTCCTAAATGATTTGCAGAGATTACACGGTCCGTCAGCCGTTTCAGGTCCTTTGCCAGGGCTCTCCCGGCCCGGTTGACGGTGAGTTCGCCGGTGGACAGGTCCACGGCGGCTATACGAAACTCCATCCATCCATGGAGCGATAGCTTATATTCCCGGCGCTTCTTCAGCTTTTTCAGCTGAGCCAGAGCGTCCGGTTGGGCGCTGCTGTACAGCGCCACGGCGGTGAGGTAGGTGTACATGTGCTGGGAGTGGGGACGCACCCGGGGCTCGCCGTCGGCCAGGGTGCGCTGGAAGATCTCCTCCACCATGGCCCCGTCCAACTCCTCCGCGTCCCACAGGTAGAGGTACTCATGGTTCTCCGCCGCCCACAGCTCCGCCTTCTTCACCAGCACATACTGGCTGTCCCGGGTGTGGTAGGAGCACAGAGCCTTCAGAGCGGAGCCATCATGGACCCCCTCCACGTCGTAATAGGCGGCGTAGGCGCTCTTCAGTTCCTCCAGGACCTGTTCACTGCGCTGAGACACGGACCTTCCTCGCTTTCTCTCCCGGCGGGATTTGTGAATAAATTATGAAGTATTACAATCATACCAGATACCTCCAGTTTTTTCAAGAAAAACCTTTGGTGTATCCGCACAAAATACATTTATTTTTATCCTTCTTTTTCGCTTTATCGCACAAAGCCAGGGCCGCACAGTCTGTTGACAACCATGTTCTAACGTTGACAACCATGCTCTAAAAAGGTAAAATAAGCAAGCTTGATTTTCCCAATTTTTCGGAGGTGTATCCCTTGGACAAGGAATCGACCGTCCCCCAGTGGGAGCGGTGGAGGCGGCTGGCCGCTCCATCCCTCTTTCTGCTGGGCGTGATTTATTATGAGGAGCTGTTCCTGAAGCTCTACTGCTTCCGCGCTTTGACGGCGGCGGGCGCCCTCTTCACCCTGCTGTTCACCCTGCCGGTGGCCCTGCTGCTCGGACTGCTGTGCGGCGGGGTGCCAGAGCAGCGGGGGCGCATCCTGCTGCCGGTATGCACCGGGCTGGTCTCCCTGTGGATCGGCTCCCAGCTGGTCTACTACCACCTGTTCAAAACCTTCCTCACCATCTTTTCCCTGACTAAGATGGCCATGGTGGCCGGGGCCTTTGGAGACATGGCGGTGGGGGAAATTTTTGCCAACTGGTTCCCCATTCTGATGATGGGGGCCCCCACCCTGCTGGCCTGGAGGTTCCGAGGCCGGATCATCGCCGGTCCGGACGCTGGCAAGGGCCAGCGTCCCCGGTGGGCGGCCATGGCCGCCGGGGTGCAGCTGATTGCCATGGGGCTGGTGCTCCTGTGCGGCAGCGGGGTGCTGTCCCTGCGGTACATCTATTACCGCTCCGCCACCCCCGAGCTGGAGGTCCAGAACTTCGGCGTCTTCACCCAGACCCAGCTGGAGCTGAATCGGGTGCTGTTCGGCATCAAACCCGACCGCCTGGAGCCCTCCACGGAGCCGGAGCCTGATAAGGCCCCGCCCGACCTGGAGGCCACCCTCCCCCCGCCGGAGGACCTGCCTCCCGCCGGGAGCGCCTTCGCTCCGGAGATGATCCCCGGCTACCACACGCTTTCCATCGACTTCGACAAGCTGATCTCTGAGACCGATGACGAGGAGCTGCAGAGCGCCCACCTGTGGTTCTCCCAGCGCGCCCCCACCCCGGAAAACCTGTGGACCGGCTACTTTGAGGGCAAAAACCTGATCTGGATCGTGGCGGAGGGGTTTTCCACCCTGGCGATGGACCCGGAACGCACCCCCACCCTTTGGAAGCTGTCCCACCAGGGCTTCGTCTTCGACCACTTCTACACCCCCCTTTGGGGGGTATCCACCTCGGACGGAGAGTACGTCACCACCACCGGCCTCATCCCAAAATCCGGGGTATGGAGCTACTCCCTGTCCTCGGAGAACTATATGCCCTTCGCCCTGGGCACTCAGTTCCGTAAGCAGGGCTACGCCGCCTTCGCCTTCCACAACTACCTCTATAATTACTACGACCGGGACAAGTCCCACCCCAACATGGGCTACGACTACTACGCCATCGGCCAGGGCCTGGAGCTGGAGGAGGTCTGGCCCCCCTCCGACCTGGAGATGATGGAACAAATCGTCCCCATGTTTGTCCACGAGGACCAGTTTATGGTCTACTGCCTCACCGTCAGCGGCCACTTGACCTACACGCTGGAGAGCAACGCCATGTCCGCCCGCCACTGGGACGAGGTGGACGACCTGCCCTACAGCGAGGAGGTGCGCTGCTACCTGGCCTGCCAGATGGAGCTGGAGCTGGCGCTGGACAGTCTGCTCCGCCAGCTGGAGGAGGCGGACAGGCTGAAGGATACGGTGATCGTGCTGTCCGCCGACCACTACCCCTACGGCCTGACCGACGAGCAGTACAGCGAGCTGGCCGGCCACGAGGTGGACCCCGTGTTCGAGATCTTTCAAAACACCCTCATCCTCTGGAGCGGCGATATGGAGGGCACTGCGGTCCACGTCAAAAAATACTGCTCCAGCCTGGACGTGCTGCCCACTCTGTCCAACCTCTTCGGCCTGGAGTACGACTCCCGCCTGATCATGGGGTCTGATATCCTGTCCGCCGGTGATGAACTGGTCATTTTCGCCAACTACAGCTTTATCAACGAGACCGGCTACTACAACTCCATCCTGGACCAGTTCACCCGCTGGGACGGCCAGGAGCCCGACCTGGAGGAGGTGGCTGAAATGGTGGCCGAGGTGCAGAACCGGGTGGCCTACTCCGCCGCCATCCTGGACCAGGACTACTACCGGATTGCCCTGAACGGTCCGCCCAGACCGGACAGCGAATAGCGCCAAACGCCGGAAACCACAGGGGTTTCCGGCGTTTTTACGGGCAGCTGGATATTGACTCGGAAACCTTCTGGTGGTAAAATGTTGAACCGGGAAATATTGTTTTATGGCCATGATCACGCTTCACAGCTGGCAGCTGTAAGCAGCAAAACAGAACACAAAAGGAGAGTAAAACCATGATTCACTGCATACGAAATTTGAAGATCAGATTGAAGCTTTACATCCTGATTGGGGTTGCGCTGCTGGGGATGCTGATCATCAGCGGCATGTCCCTTTTTCTCATGGGGCAGTTGAACGATATCACCAACGACATCGCGGCCAGCTGGCTTCCCAGCATCGACACCGCACGGGACTTGAGCGCTACCATCTCCAATATCCGCCTGAATGAATTAGGGTACCTCACCGCAATTTCAGATGATGTGGAGGAAAGCAGCCTCCAGTATCTCCAAAAGGAGAAGGAGGAAATGAACGCGCTCTTGGCCACATATGGGACGCTGATTGATGAGGAAGAGAATGCCTTCTATACCAATGCGATGAATCTCTGGACGCAATACAATAAAGCAGACGAAACAATGATGTCCCTGGCACAGCAGGGCCGCATCGGGGAAGCCCGGGCAATCCTGGAGGGTGACTGCGTCAGTCTTTACAATTCCTTAAACAGCGCCTTCAATGACATTATCACCTACAACACCAGCGGCAGCAATGAGGCGGCCATAGAAAGCGCCTCCCTCTACCGGACCGCCACCCTCACAATGCTCGCAGTGGTCGTCGCAATCATCCTTGTGGGCGTCTTCTTCTCCTTTGTGATCATCCGCCTGATCAAAATTCCCATCTCCGAGATCGAGCATGCCGCCACCAGGATGGCGGAGGGCGACCTGAACATCGAGATTTCCTATACGTCCAAGGATGAGCTGGGCGTGCTCGCCGCTCAGGTGGGCAAATTGATCCGGAAGCTGCAGGTCATCATTGACGACGAGAACAAATTCCTGGCTAAAATGGCCGAGGGCGATTTCACAGTGGACTCCATCTGTGAGGAAGAGTATACCGGCGGCTTCTATCCGCTGCTGGTCTCCTTCCGGGGCATCGCGGAAAAGCTCAACGACACCATGCTGCAGATCAGCCAGAGCTCCTCTCAGGTCGCCAGCGGAGCGGATCAGGTGTCCAACGGCGCCCAGGCCCTCGCCCAGGGCGCCACCGAGCAGGCCAGCTCTGTGCAGGAGCTCGCCGCCACGATGAACGAGATTTCCAGTAAGGTGAACCAGAACGCGGACAACGCCCGGCAGGCCAACAAGGCGGCTGGCTCTGTCAGTGCAACGATGAATGTAAGCCAGGAAAAGATGCAGCAGATGATCCAGGCTATGGGGGATATCAGCAGCTGCTCCAGCGAGATCGGCAAAATCATGAAGATCATTGAGGATATCGCCTTCCAGACCAACATTCTCGCCCTGAACGCCGCCGTGGAGGCCGCCCGTGCGGGCACCGCCGGAAAGGGATTCGCCGTAGTCGCGGATGAGGTCCGCAACCTGGCCACCAAGAGCACCGAAGCCTCCAAGAACATCTCCGCTTTGATCGAAAACTCTCTGAACGCGGTGGAGCACGGCACTCAAATCGCCGGTGAGACCGACCAGTCTCTGCTTCAGGCGGTGAATGAGGTACATGAAATGACCGGCATTATCGAGGAGATCTCCGCGGCCAGCAGCGACCAGGCGGATTCCATCACTCAGGTCATGACCGGAATCGACCAGATCTCCAGCGTCGTGCAGACAAACTCGGCGACCGCGGAAGAAAGCGCGGCCGCAAGCGAGGAGCTGTCCAGCCAGTCCCAGCTCATGAAGAGTCTGGTGGAACGGTTCAAGCTGAAGAACGGTTCCTTCCGCGCCATGCGCTGAGCATAAAAGCGCCAAAACAGGAACAGGGAGCGGATCACCGCTCCCTGTTCCTGTTGTTCTGTGCCAGTATCGAAATGCGCGCCGCTACATCACAACGATCTCGCCGTTGACCAGCTTGGCCACACACTGGCGGGTTTCATGCCGCAGGCGGAGTGTCTGCTCCCCGAAGGTGATCTCCACGCCCGGGTAGGCGACGCCGCACTCCATGCGTCCGGCGCTTCGCTTCGGGGCCTTGTCCGCCGGGTTTGGAGCCCCCTCCGGACAGCTGGCCTCCAGCTGCTTCAGCTTGATCTCCGCCGCAGAGGCGCGAACCTTGAGCCGGCCCATCTGGCCCGACTTGGCCGGACTGTCCAGCTGATTTTTCAGCTTCTCCCGCTCCGCCGCCACGGCCTGCAGCTCCTGCTGGAGGGTCTCCCGCTCAAAGCTGACGCAGGGACGGCCGCCCAGGATGATGGACGTGGGCCGCTCGGACGGCGAGCCCACCGCCATGGCGCTGACCAGCTTGGCCGCCCAGATCCGGCCGCCGATGATGCCTCCCCGGCCGGACCGGGCCACGACCTGTCCGCCGCAGTACACCTGGCCGTTGACGATGCAGTCGGTTTGCAGGCTTTCCCGGACAAAAATGGTGGAATTCTCAATATATTTGGCAAAAACGCTCCGCTGGGAGCGGATCACGGTACTTCCATCCCCCAAAATGCCCTTGGCCACGATCAGGTCGCCGCCGGCCTCCACGGTGCTGCCCGCCTCCACCGAGCCGTCCACGTGGATGCTGCCCTTGGCCCGGACGGTAAAGCCGCTGACAACATCCCCCCGGATGGTCACGTCCCCGGTGAAGTTGATGTTGCCGGTGGAGAAGTCCACATTGCCGGGGACGTCCCATACCGGCTTCACGTGGAAGCTGTTCCCGCTGTACTCCAGGTGTCCGTCCAGAGAGGAGAGCAGGGAAAGGCCGTCCTCGCTGATCTGCGTGTTCTTTCCCTTGGGCAGGGTGACGGCCCGCCCGCTTTTGGCGGAAATTTCCTGGTCCAGCACGGTGCGGCCCGGCTCGCCCTCGGTGGGGGGGACGAGGCGGCAGATCTCCTGCCCCTTTTCCACGCTGCGGACAAGATTCAGGGAGGCGTAGTCCACCTGGTCGTTCTCGTCCGGCTCCAGCAGCTGCTGGGTGGACCGGGGAAAGCGGTCCACCACCTTGCCGTTCTCCCCGTTGACCGGGGGCTTGCCCACGGCGACGAGGTGCAGGGTGAAATACCGGTCCTCCGCCTGACAGAGCCTCTGGAGCAGCTGGGTATCCACGCCCCAGCGGACGCCCTGGTCCGCCAGCGCGCGGTGGAGCAGCGCCTCGGACACCGCCTCGCCCTGCTCCACCGGAGGGAGTATGAGCAGCCAGGCATACAGGTACTCTGACGAGAGGAAGACATGGGCCTCCGCGTCCAGAGGGGGCGGGGGCTCCTGGCTCTTGGCGCCGGGCGGGGCCTGGGCGGCCCTTTGGGCGGCAGCCTCCCGGCGGGTAATCTCCTTCATCCGGTCGCTGCAGATTTTGTTCAAGGACCCCCGGACCCTGCCCTTCTCCCGCTTCACCACCTCCGGCGGCAGCACGCCGTCCGGGTCCAGCCGGAGACTGGGGGCAGGCAGCCATTCCGCGTTCGCTTCGGTGAGCTGATGCAGCCGGAAGATGGGGTGCTCCCGGGGCAGATCCACCAGATCCGGGTCCAGGACAACGGGGGGCGGCGGAGCAGGGCGCTCCACCTCCGGCGCAGCCTGGACGGGTTCCTTCTCCTCCTCCTGTTCCGGCGCGGCGGAATGCAGCAGAGACCTCAATTTGCTCCTGAGTGACATGTACGCTGTACCTCCATTCCCTGGGCCTTATGGCACTATTATACGAAAGATCCCGGATATTTACAAGCCTTTTTTGAACATTTTTCAAAAAAGCATCCAAAAAAGACAGAATACTTCGCCATGTTACGGCATCTGTCTTGGGATGCGCTATGGGCGAAGAGCAGGAAAAACCCGCCGGACATCCTTGAAACCCAAGGCTCCGGCGGGTTCTTGCATGGAGCAGGTGAAGGGAATCGAACCCTCGTGTTCAGCTTGGGAAGCTGACATTCTGCCATTGAACTACACCTGCATACACTCTGAGAGCTTTTTTACTATACCACATCCCGCTCCGGTTTGCAAGGGGAAATTTGACAGAATGTGAAAAACGCCCAATCCGGCCCGGACTTTGCCGGTTTGTCCCGTCACATTCGCCGCAAAACGGCTTTCCGGAAAAATTTTCAGCTTTTTTCAAAAAAGGGCTTGACTACCGGTGAAAAGCTGGTATAATACATGGTGCTGTTTCACTGATCAGAACAGCGGTATGTATGCAGTAGTATCGAAGTGGTCATAACGAGCACGACTGGAAATCGTGTAGCCTGATAAGGGCTCGAGGGTTCGAATCCCTCCTACTGCGCCACCTGCATCACAACATATGCAGACGAAAAACACCGCATGAGGATGCGGTGTTTTTCATGTTTCCGTCTGTAAACGCCCTGTGTCAAACGCGGCACAGGGCGTTCTTGCGTCCAGAGCCAGCCGGGTTCAATCCCGAAACTCAAACAGCTTGCAGACCGGCACCTCCAGCGCGTCCGCGACGTAGAAAATCACGTCTAACGACACGCCTCTTCTGGCGAGTTCCAAGTTTCCAATATGCGTCCGGTCAACATTCACCATTTCCGCCAGCTGTTCCTGCGTCAGTCCACATTTATGCCGGTAATACGAAACATTCAGGCCCAACAGCTTATATCGTTCCACCAGGGAAGCATCCATACAATCACCACCATTAGTATAGGCTGCATTCCCCGTTTCAAAAATAGTCTTAAATTCATTATATGATGATTGATATTCATCTTTCTTGGTTTATAATACTACATTAAGAGGTGATCATATGGACCAATACACAGAGATCCTGCTCCACATGCTGCAAAACCAGCCTGCCAAAATCGAAGTGACCTTCCCCAACCTGAGCTTCCGCGCCGATGAGATCGTCAGCACCACCGTCTTTCAGACCCTTCTGAAGATACAAAAAATCCTCCAGGACAGTTCCCTCAGCGACCGAGAGTGTTTTTACAAGATCGAGGCCATCGTTCACGAGCTGGAGCGGATCGGCCTGTCCTGCGGCAGCCGCCACGATTTTGGCTGACGCCCTGCAGGAGCGGACGATATCAGGACCCGTCACATCCATGCAGCGGATGCGGCGGGTCCTTTTTCTGCGCCGCGGGGACGGCCGGGACCCCGGCCTGCCCCCGGTGCCCATGCGGCGGGAGAATGTGTGCGCCGGGAATGCGACCCAGGCCCTGCTGTGGGGCAGTTACAAGCAGGAGGCGGCTTCCTCCGGCAGCCACCCTATATGACAGTTCTGTTACAAATCCACAAAACAACTTGCCTTTTTCAGGCAGTTCTGCTATTTTATATGATTAGAATGGAGGCAGTTGTTATGCTTGTAAACCAGTTTCCTGTCATCGACCTTCCCGCCACCGGGGCCAACATCCGCCGGCTGCGGCAGTCGAAAGGGCTATCCGTCCGGGACCTCCAGCAGTTCTTCGGCTTTGAGGAGCCCCAGGCCATCTACAAGTGGCAGCGGGGCCAGAGTCTGCCCACGGTGGACAATCTCTACGCCCTGAGCGCCCTGCTGAATGTGCCCATGAACGACATTCTGGTGGCTGCTGACCTTCCCGAGCTCGACCTTGGTAACAGGAGCGGCAGGCCAAAACCTGCCGTTCAGCTTTTCTCTCCTCGGGCTCGGAGGGCATGGCGGAGCGTCAAAGCCGCTTAGCCCCTTTTCTCAACGCGTGATTTGCGTTTCCTGCCGGTATATGGTATTTGATCGGAGACAATACAGGAGGTAGCTCACTATGAGGCTGTTATTCAAGCAGAGACTTTTTTCCTGGTTCGACAGCTACGACATTTTCGACGAGGAGGGCAATACGGTCTACACCGTCAAAGGCGAGCTGAGCTGGGGCCACCGGCTCCAGATCTACGACGCGGCGGGCAGGGCCATCGGCCGGGTGCAGGAGCGGGTTCTGACCCTTCTGCCCAAGTTCGAGCTGTATGCCGGCGAGCAGCTGGCTGGAGAGATCATCAAGGAGTTCACCTTCTTCCGGCCCAAATTTCAGTTGGACTGCAACGGCTGGACGGTGGAGGGCGATTTCTGGGAATGGGACTACACGGTGATGGACGGCCCCCGGACTGTTATGCGGCTGTCCAAAGAGCTCTGGAACTGGACCGACACCTACCGCATGGACATCACCCGCCCGGAGGACGCGCTGTACTGCCTGATGATTGTGCTGGCCATCGACGCTGTGAAGTGCTCGCAGAACCGCTGATCCGGCTCAATTCAGGGGCGATGGGGTCACCCAGGGAACGGAGGCCCTCCAAGAAACTGAAGCCCGCTCCGAAGAGCGGGCTTTTGCGTTGCGGTTTATTCCTCCGCCATAGCCTTGGCGGCGGCGATGGCCTTGTCCTGGGCTGCAGGGGGGCAGTCCTCATAGCGGACAAAGTGGAAGGTATAGCTGCCCCGGGACTGGGTCATGGCCCGCAGGTCGATGGCGTAGGAGGTCATCTCGGCCATGGGGACCTCGGCCTCGATCACCTGGTCGCCGTCACCGGTGGGGTTCATGCCCATCACGCGGCCCCGGCGCTTGTTCAGATCACCGATGACGTCGCCCATGTAGCTGTCGGGCACGGTGACCTTCAGCTCGCCCACCGGCTCCAGCAGAACGGGGTTGGCCTCGGGCATGGCGGCCTTGTAGGCCAGCTGGGCAGCGGTCTTGAAGGCAATTTCGGAGGAGTCCACCGGGTGGTAGCTTCCGTCATAGAGCACGGCCTTCAAGTTGACCACAGGGTACCCGGCCAGAGGACCGTGCAGGCAGGCCTCACGCAGGCCCTTTTCCACGGCGGGGAAGAAGTTCTTGGGCACGGAGCCGCCGAAAACCTCCTCGGCGAAGACCATCTCTTCCTCCTCCAGGTTGGGCTCGAAGCGGATCCACACGTCGCCGAACTGGCCGGAGCCGCCGGTCTGCTTCTTGTGCCGGCCCTGCTTCTCCACCTTTTTGCGGATCTTTTCCCGGTAGGGCACCCGGGTCTCGCTGAGCACGGCCTCCACGTTGAAGCGGTTCTTCAGCTTGCTGACCAGCACGTCCAGCTGGATATCGCCGGTGCCGGTGAGCACCATCTGGTGGGTCTCGCCGTTGTTCACCAGGGTGAAGGAGGGGTCCTCCTCGTTCAGGCGCTGCAGGCCCTGGGCCACCTTGTCCTCCTGGCCCCGGGTCTTGGGGGCGATGGCCACCGAGTAGCAGGGCTCGGCGAAGGGGATCTGCTTCAGAGCCACCACCTTGCGGCTGTCGCACAGGGTGTCGCCGGTCTTCACCTTGTCCATTTTGCCAATGGCGCCGATGTCGCCGCAGCTCAGGTCCTTGGTCTCTTCCGCCTTTTTGCCCCGCATCACGTACAGGCGGCCCAGCTTCTCGGTGGCGCCGGTGCGGGAGTTGACCAGGGTGAGGTCGGAGGTGATATGGCCCGACATGACCTTGATGAAGGAATATTTTCCGTACTGGTCAGACACTGTCTTGAAGACGAAGGCGGTGGGCACGCCGCCGGGGGAGACGACGAATTCCTCGGTCTCGCCGTTCTGGAGGGTGGCCTTGTGGTAGTTGCCCTCCATGGGGGTGGGCAGCAGCTCCATGATGTAATCCATCAGCATCAGGGACCCCATGCAGTTGACGGCGGAGCCGCACAGCACCGGGAACAGGGACAGCTCCCGCACGCCCTGGCGCAGGCCCTGGATCATTTCGGCGTAGGTAAAGTCCTCGCCGCCGAAGAATTTTTCCATAAACTCCTCGCTGGTCTCGGCCACGGACTCCTTCAGGGCGTCGTTGAACTCGTCGATGACGCCGGCCTTGCTTTCCGGCAGCTGGATCTCCACCCGCTGGAGCTTCTGCATCTCGTAGGCCCGCTTGTTGAGCACGTCGATGATGCCGGTGACCTTCTTGTTGTCGTCCCAAATGGGGACCACCAGGGGAGCGATCTTGTTGCCGTACTTGGCCCGCAGGGCCTCGAAGGTGGCGTTGTAGTCGGAGTTGTCCTCGTCGGTCTTGGAGATGTAGATAAAGCGGGGCATGTTCCGCTCCTCGCAGTATTTCCATGCCTTCTCCAGGCCCACGGAAATGCCGTCCTTGGCGGAGCAGACGATAATAGCGGCGTCGGCGGCCCGGAGGGCCTCCATCACCTCGCCGGAGAAGTCGAAGCCGCCGGGAGTGTCCAGCACGTTGATCTTGCAGCCCTTGAACTCCAGGGGAGCCACGGCCAGGGAGATGGAGATCTGGCGCTTGACCTCCTCGGGGTCGTAGTCGCAGACGGTGTTGCCGTCGGCGGCCCGGCCCATGCGGTCGATGGCCTTGGTCATGTAGAGCAGGCTCTCAGCCAGGGCGGTCTTTCCGCTGCCGCCATGTCCGATGAGGGCCACGTTGCGGATGTTTTGTACAGAATAGCTCATAGTTGGTTCCACTCCTTATCGTTTGAGTATCGCCCTGAACAATACCCGTTCAAGGGGCGTTACACGCTATTGGTTATTATACATGAAAAGAGGCGTTCTGACAACTGTTTTTTTGAGGGATTTTGGCCGAGGACGAAAAAGGCCCTCCGCACTGGGCGGAGAGCCGTTTTCCGTCTTAGCTTTCTTCGTTCAAAATAATAATCAAACAGTGATTGTTGACCTCCGGTCCGGAAACCCGGGACATACCGATCCCCTGCTCAGAAGCCAGCTGTTCCAACTGCTCCAGCAGTTCGACCGAGACAGTCAGACCAACCGGTGAAACAAAAGTATCCGGGGGAATCAACTCCCAGCCGCCCTCGGGCATACGATCCAGAGTCAGAGTAATCTCTGCGTAGGCCCAATCGCCGTCAATGCCGCCTGCGGCAGGATTGGGAGCGGCCTTCTGCACCTCCTCCGTTGTGCTGCCGTCCTCCGGGCTTGGCGCGGCATAGGCGGCGATCTGGGGAACATCCTCCAGCTCCGGGGCGGTCAGGGCCTCGCATGCGGAGGCTTCGTCCATCTCCTCCACCGCATCCTTGCCATAACTGCGGGGCAGGGGGAGGTCCTGATGCCGGAACCGGGCCGCGCTGTACAGCCCCACAACCAGCACCAGACAGGCGGCCAGCCCGGTCAGGGCCCGAACCTGGGGCCGCTTGAACAGGGGGGTCACCTTGGGCCTTTCTTCCGCTCGGATGCGCTCCATCACTCCCTGGGCAAAGCCCTCGGGGGCGGGGATGTCCTCCAGCTCACCGAAACCGGCTCGGAGCGCAGCAAGCTGCGCTCCCGCTGCCCGGCAGTCCGGGCAGCGGCGTAGATGCTCCTCCAGCTCCTGCTCCTCCTCCTCGGCCAGCGGACCGTCCAGCCGCAGAGCAAACAGCTCCAGATATCGGTCACAGCTCATGGGCTTCACCCCCTTCGGTTTTGTCCTTTGCCGGTTTAGACGGTCCGCAGTCAAAAAAGTTCCCGTCCTCCAGCAAAATTTTTCGCAGGTTCAGCCTCGCCCGGGCAATGCGGGACTTCACCGTCCCCAGATCGATGTCCAAGGCCGCTCCGATCTCCTGGTAGCTCAGCCCGGACAGCTCCCGCAGCACCAGCGCCCGCCTCTGCCAGTCGGGGAGCTGGGCCAGCCCCCGGGCCAGGGCCTTTCCCCGCTCCGACTTCTCCAGCAGCAGCTGGGGGTCGCTGTCCCGGCCGGCGGGTTCAGCCCAGCCGCTGTCTGTGTCGTCCAGGGACACCGCAGGCTCCACACCCTCCCGGCGCTTCTTTTTGCGCAGATAGTCGATGCACAAGTTGGTGGTCAGGCGGTACATCCAGGTGGAAAAGCTGCTCTCCCCCTGGAAGGAGGCCAGCCCCTGCCACGCCTTTACAAAGGCTTCCTGGGCCAGGTCCGCCGCCTCCTCCCGGTCGCCCGTCAGGCGCAGGGTCAGGGAGTAGATTTTGTTCTGATTGTCCAGCACCAGCCGCTCAAAGGCGGACTGGTCCCCCCGTTTTGCCCGCTCCACCAGCTCCTGGTCGGTCACGGCGTTCCTCTCCTTTCTAGCACAAATCCCGCTTGATCCCTGCCGTCACCCGGTAGACGTCCTCCAGGGTGGTAATCTTCACGATCTGCTCCTTATAGTACCCCGCGTGAGGCACCCCCTTGAGATACCAGGCGTACTGCTTCCGGGCCTCCAGGCAGGCGATCTTCTCCCCCTTGTTGGCGGCGGCCATCTCAAATTGGCGGACGGCGGTGTCGCACCGCTCCGCCAGCGGGGGCGGGTCCGGGATGGGCTCCCCGTTCAGGGCCGCCCTGCACTGGGCGAACAGCCAGGGGTTGCCGAACACCCCCCGGCCGATCATGGCCATGTCCGCCCCGGTGTACCTCAAAATCCGAGGGGCGTCGCTCCCCTTGAACACGTCCCCGTTGGCCATAACCGGGATGTTTACCGCTTGTTTGACCGCCCGGATCCAGTCCCAGTTGGCCGTTCCGGAGTACATCTGCACCTTGGTCCTCCCGTGGACGGCCACCGCCGCCGCCCCGGCCTCCTCCATGGCTTTGGCGAACTCCACGCAGTTGATGGAGCCCTTGTCCCAGCCCAGGCGGAATTTTACCGTCACCGGGCATTTCGCCCCCCGGATGACCGCCTCCGCCACCCTGACGGCCAGGTCCGGATTTCTCATCAGCCCAGAGCCGTCCCCGGAGTTGGCCACCTTGGGGACGGGACAGCCCATGTTGATGTCGATGATATCCGCCCCGGAGACCTCGTGGGCGATGGCGGCCCCCTCCTCCATGCATACCGGGTCGCTGCCGAAAATCTGGGCGGCGGCGGGGGTCTCCTTCTCCCCCATCTGCAGCAGGGGGATGGACTTTTTGTCCTGATAACACAGGGCCTTGGCGCTGACCATCTCGGTGCAGGTCAGCCCCGCCCCCTGCTCCCGGCAGATGGTGCGGAAGGCCATGTCCGTCACCCCAGCCATGGGACCCAGGGCCAGGGGCGTTTCGATCTCGATTCCTCCAATGGTGACCATAGCTACCTCGCGAAAAAAGATTTTTCCCATTGTATCATGTCCCCTGACCGTTGACAAGAGCTGTTCCAACCATTAAAATGGGGAAAACGATACTTTATCACAGTGAGGAGACAAAACCATGGAACTGAACGCTTTATATGCCGCCCTGCAGGGCGTTTCCGCCTATCGGGAAGTAACCAACACCGCCCTTCTTGGCGGCGTCTGCATGCTGCTGGACGCCCTGCGCCGGAAAAACGGGGAGGAGGCTTTGGAGTACTATGTCTCCCGGTTCCACCTCCTGCGCTCGGACGGCTGCGAGGGTCTGGGCGACTGGCTGTGGGACTGGCTGCGGTACAACGAGACCCCCTACTCCCGGCTCATCGACCAGGGGAAGTCTGACCCCGCCCTGGAGAACGCCGCCCGGCGGGACATCGAGACACTGGTCCTGTTGGCGGAGACCGACTGCGACCGCTTTATCGACGCCCTGAAGCCCCTGCTGGGCAATGAGTACGCCGCGGTGCTGGCCGGACTGCCCCGGTGGCGGGCGGCGGCCCCCTTCAACTTCGATTCTGTCACCCAATTCTACAAGGACCACGGGGCGGGCCAGTTCGCCAAATACCGGGCCTTTTTGTGGGAGGAGGGCCAGCTGATCCCGGTGGCCGACCCGGACTGCCCCCATCCCGACGAGCTGCTGGGCTATGAGCACCAGCGGGGCATGGTGGAGCAGAACACCCGCCTGATGATGGCGGGGCGGCAGGCCAACAACGTCCTGCTCTTTGGCGACGGCGGCACCGGCAAATCGGCCACGGTGAAGTCCATGCTCTGCCTGCCCGGCATGGAGGACCTGCGCCTCATTGAGGTGGAGAAGGAGAACCTCACCGGCATGCCCGCACTGATCCGGTCCCTGGCGGGACGGCGGCAGAAGTTCATCCTGTTCATCGACGATTTGGCCTTCGACCAGGACGACCGGACCTACTCCGCCTTAAAAACCATTCTGGAGGGCACCCTGGAGAAGCGGCCCGCCAATGTGTGCATCTGCGCCACCTCCAACCGGCGGCACCTGGTGCGCCAGACCTTCGCCGACCGGGCGGGGGACGAGGTGGATACCTTTGAGACCATCTCGGAGAAAACCGCCCTGGCCGAGCGGTTCGGCCTGCGCATCCCCTACCTGACCATGAACAAAACGGACTATCTGGCTCTGGTGGACCATCTGGCCGCCCGGGCGGGGGTGGAGATCCCCGCCGACCGCCTCCACGCCCAGGCCATGACCTGGGAAATCCGCCACGCCGGACGGACGCCAAGGGTGGCCCGGCAGTTTGTGGCCAGCCTGACGTAACAGAGGGGGAGCCGCATGAAAAACATTGTGCTCAGCGCGGATGGGGACCGGGTGGTTTACTCCGTCCCCGACGTGGTGGCCGACCGGCTGGAGGACTACTGCATGGAGTTCTGCTGTCACTGGCTGCCCGACAGCCCCCACGCGCAAAACTATCGAATCAATGGCGTTTTATGCTACAATGAGGCAGATTTTATCGACTATCTCAACCGGTGGGTCTTTCCGGACCAGCCGTCCGTGCTGGTGAAAAACCTGGGGTGGATCGAATTTGACCAGCCCCTGCCCGAGCCCTACCGAAGCTGTCCGCAGTTCAATTTCTAGGCCCTTCCAGCCAGATTGTTTCGCCCCTCTCGCAGCCGGAGAAAGGAGCCTGTTGTGCGCAATCGAATGACAACCCTCCTGTTCTGCATTTCCAGCCTCCTGGCCCTGTGGGCGGTGGCCGTCTCCAAGCCGCCTGCGTCCTCTTACACCATCGACACCCCCTACGAATTCCCCATCCTGCCGGGCACACAGGAGTGGATCGACCTGGGCGACACTCTCGCCCGCAGAAGGGCTTGCCAGGTCCCGGACGAGATCCTCCAGCACATGACCACGGACGCGCTGCTTCAGACCGTGCTGGATTACCCATTTCTCAGCGATATGTACGCATTTAATTCCTTTGAACAGGGGTATATTGTAGTCAGGCGACGTTTCGCCGGCCTGTGGGAATTTGAACACCGGCCGGACTATTTAGAGGCGCTGTCCCAATATTGCGAACAAAACGCTTCCCTGCCGGAAGAGGAAAAAACATTCGAACACTATATCGCGGAACATTTATATTATATCTATACCGGCATTCCCTACTCCATGGCCTCTTGACAGTCCGGGAGAACCGTGTTATTATCATACAGACCGCCGGTCTGTATTCAGAAGGGAGGGGCCTCCATGGCCCGGAACAAGCACCCGGAACAGACCGTTCAGCTCATTCTGGACACCGCGTCCACCCTCTTTCTCCAAAAGGGCTACGACAAAACCACCCTCCAGGACATCATCGACGCCACCAAGCTGTCCAAGGGGGCCATCTACCACCACTTCGCCTCCAAGGAGGCCATCATCATTGCCGTGGTAGACCGGATTGGGGAGTGCAACACCGCTGTTCTGGCGGAGGTCCGGGACAAAAAGGGGCTTACCGGGGCGGAGAAGCTGCGGGAGATGTTCCGCACCGCCGTGCGCCTGTCCTTCCAGGGCGGCATTTTGAACATGCTGCCCTTCCTCATTGAGAACCCCAAGTTCATGGCCCTCCAGATGGAGAGTATCCTGAACGAGGCCGCCCCCTGCTATGTCCTGCCCATCCTGCGGGAGGGCATTGCCGACGGCTCCATCCGCGCCGATTACCCGGAGCAGTTGGCCGAGGTGCTGCTGCTCATGACCGATCTGTGGCTCCACCCCGTCCTCCGGCCCAGTACGCCAGAGCAGGTCCGGGCCCGGTGCGCCTTCTTCAACCAGTTCACCCGGCAGTACGGCTTCGAGCTGCTGGACGAAGACCTTATCGACACCTTGGTGGGGTTTTGCCGCTCATAAATAGAACTGCCTATAGGGCAGTTTTATTTGGCAGTTATACGAACCGACGGTCGGTTTTATAAGAAAGGAGTATCTCTATGGAAACACAAAAAAGCGCCCTGTTCACCCGGGATTTCTCCCTGGTAGTCATCGGGCAGATCATCTCCCTCTTCGGCAACGCCATCCTCCACTTTGCCCTGCCCCTGTACCTGCTGCGGGAGACGGGTTCCATTGCCCTTTTTGGGGTGGTGAACGCCTGCTCTTTCCTGCCCATGATCCTCATGGGACCCATTGGCGGCACGGCGGCGGACCGGGTAAACAAGCGCAGCATTATGGTGGCGCTGGACTTCCTCACCGCCGGGCTGACGGTGTGCTACACCCTGCTATGGGGCAAAGCCCCCCTGGCGCCCCTGGTCATCGCCACCCTGATGCTGCTCTACGCCATCGCCGGAGCCTACCAGCCCGCCGTCCAGGCCAGCCTGCCCCTCCTGCTGGCCCCCGACCGGCTGACCCAGGGCAACGCGGTGATCAATATGGTCAACACCCTGGCCAATCTGCTAGGACCCGCCCTGGGCGGAGTGATCTTCGGCCTGTGGGGACTGGGACCCATCCTCACCATCGGCGGGGTGTGCTTCTTCTGCTCGGCGGTGATGGAGCTTTTCATCCGTATCCCCCACGAGAAGCGGCCCCGCTCCGCCGGCGTGCTGGCCACGGTGGGCCAGGACCTGGGGGAGAGCTGGCGGTACATTTCCCGGGACAGGCCCGTATTTTTATCGGTGACACTGGTACTGGCCGCCTTCAACCTGATCTTGTCGGCGGTGATGATCGTGGGCATCCCCGCCATTGTAGTCCAGGTGCTGGGCATGAGCGATGCCCGCATGGGGCTGACCCAGGCGGCCATGGGCCTTGGAGGGCTGCTGGGCGGAGCGCTGGCCGGGGTGCTGGGCGCAAAGCTGAAACCCCATCACGGCTCGGCCTGTATGCTGGCCTGCGCAGGGGCGGCGGCGGTCATGGGGCTGTCTGTTCTCCCTGGGGTGCCCGCGGCGGCAAGCTACTGGCTGATCACCCTCATGTCCATGCTGGCCATGTCCGTCGCCACCCTGTTTACCGTGGTGCTCCTCACTCTGGTCCAGGCCCAGGTGCCCGGCCAGCTGCTGGGCAAGGTGATCGCCTGCATCCAGGCGGTGGCCAACTGCGCCTCCCCCCTGGGCCAGGCGGGGTACGGCCTTCTCTTCGACGCATTGCCCCCCTGGACCGTCCTGCTGGGGGCCGCCGCCCTGTCCACTCTGGTGGCTCTACGGTCCAAGAGTGTGTTCCACCAGCTGGAACAGGTGTAAACTTTCCTTGACCTATCAGTTATAGAAATCGTCAAAGATGATGACTTTATTTAATTCTAGTTGACTTCTCTATCAAAATAAGTGTATAATAAATTTATAACTTTATTGTACTGTTGTGTTAATTTATAAAGGAGGCATGTAAAATGAAAAAACCATCGAAACGCACTCTGTTTCTACTGTCCATAATATGCTTATTTATACTATTAATAGGTGCAACTGATAATCCTGAGCCACAGTATACCATTGACACGCCTTACGAGTATCCCATTCTTCCTGGCACACAGGAATGGATTGACCTTGGTGATACATTGACCAGAAGAAGAGCGTGCCAAATTCCTGATGAAGTCCTGACCAATCTAACCACAGATGCTTTGCTTCAAACTGTGCTAAATTACCCATTTTTATGTGATATATACTCTTTTAATACATTTGAAATTGGATATGAAACGGTTAAAAGACGGTTTAACGGACTCCAAGAACTTGAAACTCGTCCAGACTATTTAGATTTACTACAACGTTATTGTCAAGATGGCTATTCACTGAGTAAAACTAAAAAATCTCTTGGGGACTATGTAGCTGAGGATTTGTATTCAATCATCTATACTGAAATAGACGATACGGAGTCAACTATATTTCCATATGCTTTGCCTCGTATTACGACTGTATATACACCGAAGGGAAGTCCTGTAGAAGCCGCAGAAGGTAGAGTATTTGGAGTGAAGTACACAGAAATTGATTCAAACAAATACGATCAAGATACAATGGCAGCGGCAATTGAAAATGATAAACGGGCTTATCCTCAAGCATCTTTACTAAGAGGGGTAACCCATGAAAATTTACCCAGTTACAATTGTACCTCTTATGCGTTGTATAGTCAGTCTTATAATAATAATATATGGTTAGGTTTAGCAAATAGTAACGGTACGGGACCTTGGACATATTTTACTGATGGATCATATGACCTGGTTGTCCGTGATTACCCTGCAACTTATGGTAGCGACAATCTTATTAGTCCCAGAGGTAACGCCCAAGTGGGAGATGTATTTGTTTACGGTTTTAATGAAAGTACATATCCATACGGACCTCATCACATTGGAATTGTTAACTCATTAAAATTTGGAACTGGGGTAAATAAAGTGGTTTCAAAGTGGGGAGCTGGCGGTCTTTGGCTACACACTTGGTCCGACTGTCCATACATCGAAGAAACTGGTTACAACTACTCAATATGGCGATTGGCCGAATAGCAAATACAAAAATCCCCCGGTCGTGAAACCGGGGGATTTCTATGTCAAAGTATCAAATTACACCAGCTTGGCGCCGTTGACCTTGACGCCGGGGCCCATGGTGGAAGCCACGGTGCAGCTCCGGATATACTGGCCCTTGGCGGCGGCGGGCTTGGCCTTGATGATGGCGCCCATAAGGGCGGTGAAGTTCTCGCTCAGCTTCTCGGGGCCGAAGGACACCTTGCCGATGGGGCAGTGGATGATGTTGGTCTTGTCCAGACGGTACTCCACCTTACCGGCCTTGATCTCGTTGACGGCCTTGGTCACGTCCATGGTGACGGTGCCGGCCTTGGGGGAGGGCATCAGGCCCTTGGGGCCCAGCACCTTACCCAGACGGCCCACCACGCCCATCATGTCGGGGGTGGCTACCACCACGTCGAAGTCGAACCAATTCTCCTTCTGGATCTTCTCCACCAGATCCATCTCGCCCACGAAGTCGGCGCCGGCCTCACGGGCCTCATCGGCCTTGGCGGCCTTGGCAAAAACCAGCACCCGCTGGGTCTTGCCGGTGCCGTGGGGCAGAACGATGGCGCCGCGGACCTGCTGGTCAGCGTGGCGGGAGTCGACGCCCAACTTCACGTGGAGCTCCACCGTCTCGTCGAACTTGGCGGCGGCGGTGTCCACCACCAGCTTCATGGCGTCAGCGGTATCGTACAGAGCGTTCTTGTCGATCTTCTTGGCGCTCTCCTTATATTTCTTTCCTCTAAACATTCCTGAACCCTCCTTAGTCGCCCACCAGGATGCCCATGGAACGGGCAGTGCCGGCGATCATGCTCATAGCGGCTTCGATGGAGGCGGCGTTCAGATCGGGCATCTTGGTCTCGGCGATCTTACGCACGTCCTCCTTGCTGATGGTGGCGACCTTGTTCTTGTTGGGCACGCCGGAGGCCTTGTCAATGCCGCAGGCCTTCTTAATCAGCACGGGAGCGGGGGGAGTTTTGGTGATAAAGGTAAAGGAGCGGTCGGCGTAGACGGTGATGATGACGGGGATAATCAGGCCCACGTCGTTCTTGGTCCGCTCGTTGAACTCCTTGGTGAAGGCGGCGATGTTCACGCCGTGCTGGCCCAGCGCGGGGCCGACCGGGGGGGCGGGAGTCGCCTTGCCGGCGGGAATCTGCAGTTTTACATATCCAGTTACTTTCTGTGCCACGAAAGAGCACCTCCAATTTGAAAAATGTGGTCGTTTGGCGGAGCGTTCCGCTCCTCCCACTTGATGCGGCCTTGGGCCGCAGGCTGATCGCCGTTATGCGTTCGCGGGTTCTACCTGGTCCAGCTCCAGCTCCACGGGGGTCTCCCGTCCAAACATGGACACCACCACGCGGACCTTGCCGTTGTCCAGATCGATCTCGTCCACGGTGCCCAGGAAGGACTCCAGGGCGCCGTCAGTGATGCGCACGGTGTCGCCCAGCGCGTAGCTGACTACGATTTCCCGCTTCTCCACGCCCAGGGCGGCCACGTCGGCCTCGCTCAGGGGGATGGCCTTGTTGCCCTCGCCCAAAAAGCCAGTAACGCCCCGGATGTTGCGCACCACGTGCCAGGTCTCGTCGTTCATCACCATTTTCACCAGAACATAGCCCGGAAACACCTTGCGCTCCACGTCCTTGGGGCCGTTGTCCGTGATCTCGGTGACCGTTTCCAGAGGGATGCTGATCTCATGGATCAGCTCATGCATGCTGCGGTTTTCCACATACTTCTCGATGGTGGCCTTCACCGTGTTCTCATAGCCGGAGTAAGTGTGGACCACGTACCAGTTTGCGTTATCCGCCATCCGCGTCACCCTTTAAAGGCGCCGATGAGCAGACTGATCGCCTCGTTGGCCACGAAGTCGAACAGGGCAATGAAAATGCCGACCACGATCACGCAGGCGATGACGATCAGGGTGTTGTTGATGGTCTGCTTGCGGGTGGGCCACTGGACCTTCTTCAGCTCGCTCTTCATGTCCCGGAACCACTTGCCCGCGCGGGCGAAGAAGCCGGGCTTGGCATTCTTATCGGACTTCTTGTCCTTCTTGGCCTGGACGGCCTTTTCGTTTTCAGCCATTACTTACCCTTCTTTCCTTTCGGCGTTACGCCTGTCACTTCGTCTCATTGTGAACGGTGTGCTTCCTGCAGAAGGGGCAGTATTTGTTCAACTCCAGACGGTCGGGGGTATTCTTCTTGTTTTTAAAGGTATTGTAGTTTCTCTGCTTGCACTCAGAGCACCGCAGGGTGATCTTGATGCGCGCGCCGGCCTTTGCTGCCATTTGTTCGGCACCTCCTTTTTTATTTGACAGGAGCGTCTGCGTGCCCGCGTTTCCAAAAGAAAACGCCGGACGCGGCCTGTCTTTGCCGAATCCAGCGCCAAAGGGCGCAGAAATACGCCCAAACGCACGGTGGAAGTTCGGCTGCTGCCTCCCTGTGGCCTGACGGTCAGGTGGAGGGGTCCGCCGCCAGGACACCGCATCCGGACAGCAGAAAAAAGCCCCTTTTCACAGGTAAGTGTTACTATATCACGCCTGTCCCCCGCCGTCAAGTCCTTTCTCCGCTTTTTTGTTAAAAAACCGTGAAGCTTTCCGGCTCCGGGCAAAATAGGTTTGCATTCCAAAAACAGGTGTGGTATACTCCCTACTTAACTATACCCCGTCCTCGGGCGGGGCAAACATGAAATTGGAGTGATTCTTTCCCTATGGACATAGACAGTGCCAGTATTGCGATGCTGATTACCCTGCTGATCCTGGTGGTCCTGTCGGCCTATTTTTCCGCCACCGAGACCGCCTTCACCTCCCTGAACCGCATCCGCCTGAAAACCCGGGCGGACGGCGGCAGCCGCCGGGCCGCCAAGACCCTGGCCCTGGCGGAGGAGTATGACAAGCTGCTGTCCACCATCCTCATCGGCAACAACATCGTCAACATCACCGCCACCACCGTGTCCACCGTGCTGTGCACCAGGTGGTTCCATCAGTACGGCCCCACTGTGGCCACCGTGGCCCTCACCATCATCATCCTGGTCTTTGGCGAGATCACCCCCAAGAGCCTGTCCAAGGAGCGGCCGGAGGATTTCGCCATGTTCGCCCAGCCTCTGCTCCGGCTGTTCATGGTGGTGCTCACCCCGCTGAACTTCCTGTTCACCCAGTGGAAACGGCTGATGAGCAAGGTCTTTCGGGCCAAGGGGGAGGACGGCATCACCGAGGAGGAGCTGGTGGGCATGGTGGACCAGGCCGAGACCGAGGGCGGCCTGGACGAGCACGAGAGCGATCTGATCCGCAACGCCATCGAGTTCAGCGAGCTGGAGGTGTCCGACCTGCTCACCCCCCGGGTGGACCTGACCGCCGCCGGAGAGGACAGCACCATGGCGGAGCTGGCATCCCTCTTTGCGGAGACAGGATACTCCCGCATCCCCATCTACCACGAGACCATCGACAACATTGTGGGCTTTGTCCACGAAAAGGATTTCTACGCCGCCCGCTACCGGGGGGCGACCGCCCTGTCCTCCCTGACCTCCCCGGTGCTCTACACCACCGGCAACACCAAAGCCTTTGAGCTGCTGCGCATCCTGCAGAAAAGCAAGGTCCACATGGCGGTGGTGGTGGACGAGTACGGCGGGACGGAGGGCATCGTCACCCTGGAGGATATTCTGGAGGAGCTGGTGGGCGAGATCTGGGATGAGCACGACGAGGTGATCGAAACCTTCCAAAAACAGCACGACGGCAGCTATCTCATTGCCTGCTCCGCCGACCTGGACGACATGTACGACCTGTTCCAGGTGAAGGGAACCTGCGACGCCGCCACCGTCTCCGGCTGGGTGCTGGAGCAGGTGGGCCGGGTGCCCGAGGCCGGGGACCACTTCCAGGCCGAGGGGCTGGACGTCACTGTCACTCAGGTGGAGCAGCGCCGGGTGCTGGAAATCCAGGTGCGGGTTTTGGAGCATACGGAGGAACCATAAGCAGAGCCTCCAGCCGGATCATTGGCTGGAGGCTCTTTTACGCTCATTTTACGGCAACGCGGAGGGGGCCAGGGGGATGGCCACCCCGCACACCGTCACATGGTCCACCTGGGCGGGGTCCAGCACTCGGGTGACAGAGGCAGACAGGGTGTCGTCATACCGGCGGCTCCAGGCCAGGTAGGGAATGTCCTCCCGGTATCCCTCGTCTGAGCGGACCGTTGTCGTGGGCTTTAATGTTGTGCCATCCTGAAGCACCACCTCCACGGTCACGGCCTGCTCCATTTCAAACAGCTTCTCCCACCAGCTTACGCTGGAGGCTTCATCGGCAGGTCCCATTTCAATCACCAACCCGCCCTGCTCGATCACGGTTGTCTCCACCCCATCATAGCTGAAGGGGTCGCTGTTGGCGTGGGCCAGGTAGCCGGCGCACGCGCCGCCCTCCAGCTCCACCCGGACAGTGAGGGGAGAGACCTCCAGCCGGGTCAGGGTGGCGGCCCCGTCCAGCCAGGGGACTTCCACATTGGGCTCCAGATGGATGGTCTGGTCTGGGAAATCCAACTTCACGTCCTCAAAGGTCCACACATGGTCGCGGATGGCCGCCGTCAGCTCGCTTCCCTCGTGCCGCTGAGCGTGTTCCGTCAGGCGGCCGGTCCACCAGCAATCTATAATCGGGTCGATCTGAATGGTGACCGCCTCTCCCCGCAGGCCTCCGTCTTCATTCTGCACGTTATGCTGGATCAGGCAGGACATTTTATTGTCGCCGGAGTCCTCATCCGGAAGCTGGGTCACATTGGCGCCGCCCTTGCCGGGAATGTTATACACAATATGAAAATATCCATCCTCCCGGGGGGCCAGCACTGTCCCCTCCGGAGCGGTGACGTCCACCCAGATATACACGCTGCTGTCGTCCCCCACGCACTCGTCCAGGGTAACGGTCCAGCCGTTGTAGGTCAGGGAGCGGTCCAGGCGGTAGATGCCGTCCTCCAGCACCTCGGGCGCGCCGGGGGTGGTCGTATCGAACCAGGTGCGCAGACCGGGGTTCAGCACCGCCGCCAGAGTCCCCACCGTCATCACCGCCGCCGCGGCCACGCCGAACAGCATGCCGCCGCTGATGTTCTTCAGCTTCCGTTTTGTTGCGTTTGTCATGGTTTCCTTCCCTTCCGCCGCCCGCTCCAGACGGGCGGTCAAGTCCATTTTTTCCTCGGGGGTAAAGCCCACGTGCTCAAAGCTCTCTTTGATGTTCATCGGGCCACCTCCAATCTTTTGGCCAGCAGCTTGCGGGCACGGCTGAGGCGTTTCCGGGCCGCCGCAGACGTACAGCCGCACAGCCGGGCGATCTCGTCCAGGCTGCAGCCCTCGTAGTAAAAGAGGTAAAGTGCTGTGCCGTAGTGCTTGGGCAGGCTGCGGATGGCCTCGGGCAGGGAGCTGTCCTCCCGCTCCGGAGCGGGGAGCCGCTCGGCCTCTTCAATGGGCACGTTCCGCCGCCGCCCGGCGCTTTTCAGGAGGTCCTTGCAGGCGTTGATCGTACAGCGCAGGACAAATGCCCTCTCATGTTCTTCGTCCGCAAACTGCCGGCCGTCCTCCAGCAGCGTGAGGAAGATATTTTGGCAGATATCCTGGGCATCCTCCCTGGTCAGAGAGTAGGTCAGGCACAGCCGCAGGATCACATCCGCGTAGGCCTCCACGAAGCGTCCTGCCTGCCGCTCGCTGTTCCATTCCGTCATACCCTCGACCTCCTTTCACCCTTAACACGACTGTGAGACCGGAATTGTGACCGGCCGGCAAAACTTTTTTAAAAACGGCCCCCGGCTTTTCAGCCGGGAGCCGCTGCCCTCAGTTCTCCTCAGGCGGGACCGGTACAAAGACCATCCACTCATAGCTGCCGTTCCAGTTCACCCCTACCCGGCCTTCCTCCAGTATCACATAGCGGACTCCCTCCTTGGGGAAGTTAATCTGGCCGTCCTCCTCCGGGATGCCCTGGGTGCGGGACGTGCTCTCCCGAACCTCCAGCCCATCCGGACGGACCACAGCGGTCTCCGACCAGTACCAGTACACCGTGCCGTCCACCATGATCGCGGGGGTCTGGCCGCGCTCCATGCCAAAGAACTCCACCGCCGCGTCGAAGGACTCGCAGCCTATCCCCGGAGCCTCCGAATTGCCCTGGGGCAGGTCCCCGGTGCTGCTGTCCGCCGGCGCGCCGGACTCCGGCGCCCATTCGCCGGAGGGGAACTCCGCCGGGGGGAACAAGCTGTCCTCCGTCTCGTCCCCAGAGGGGCCGCTGGGCGCGCTGGAGGCGGGGCTGGACCCTCCGCAGCTCCCGGCCGGGGCGGTGGAGCTGCCGCCCCCCATGCCAAAATGGCTCACTCCGTAGCCCAGGACCAGCACCACCGCAAAGCTGGCCGCCCAGCCCAGCCAGACCCCGTAATTGCGTCCAGACCGGGGACGGCGGTACTCCTCCGCCTCCTGGATCAGATCGTCGTCCAGCAGGCCCATGGCGTCTAACAGATGTTCTGCCTTCATACCGCGACCCCCTCCCGCTCCAGCTCCTGCTTCAACCGGGTCCGCATCCGGTGGAGCCTGGATTTCGTCTGTCCCACGCTCAGGCCGAACCGGTCCGCCAGACCGTTCAGCGGCTCCAGATAAAAATACCGCCGGACGAACAGCGCCCGATCCTCTGCCGGGTATGTTCGGAGAAAGGCGGAGATGATGGCCGCCGTCTCGCTGGCCTCCAGGTTCTCGTCGGGGCGGCGGTGGTCGGGCAGGCAGTCCTCCAGCTCGTGGAGGGCCACCTCCACCTGACTGCCGCCCCGCTTGGCCGCCTTCAGCCGCCGCCGCCGGTCCAGAGACAGGTTCCGGGTCAGCTTGCCGAAGAAGGCGGACAAGATCCCGGGCCGCTGAGGCGGCATGGCGTTCCAGGCCCGGAGCCAGGTGTCGTTGACACACTCCTCTGCGTCTTCCTCCCGGTCCAGGATGCGCCGGGCAATGGTGTGGCAGTAGGGACCATATTTCGCCTCGCTCTCCGCGATGGCCTGCTGGGACCGGGCCCAGTACAGATCGATGATCTTACCATCCTCCATATTGATATGCCTCCTTTTGCTCTAAGCCTCCCTTCGCAGCGGGAGGTGGTATTCGCAACGCCAATGACGGAGGGTTGTCCCCGATCGCAATGTATCTGGTACGATTCAGAGAAATCCTCCCCAGCTCCGCCAGGGTCCTTTTGCGAAGGGGGCCGTTGTCTACCTATACAGACGCAAAACCCGCGCCGAAGGGTTCGCCCCCGGTGCGGGTTTTTGAAAAATTTTATGCCAGCGGCTCAAAGTCGGAGGCGGGGTGCTTGCACAGGGGGCAGATATAGTCGGCAGGCAGCTCGTCCCCCTCGTAGACATAGCCGCACACCTTGCACACCCACCGTTTCTTCTCGCTGGGGGCGGCGGAGGCCCCGGGCTTGGGTTTGATGTGGGCCTGGTAGTAGGCGTAGGTGGCGCTGGGGACGGAGGAGATCACCCCGCCGTCCAGTACGTCGGCCAGGAACAGGGTGTGGGTGCCCAGGTCGGTTGCGGAGACAACCTTGCAGCTCAGCCAGGCGTTGGTCCCCTGGGTGACGCAGCAGATGCCGTCCGCGTCCCTGCTGGTGTGGTCCTCAAAGCCGGCGAATTTGTCCACATCCCGGCCCGACTGGAAACCGAACCGCTGGAACAGGTCGAATTTGGCCTCCTCCGACAGGATGGAGACGGTGAATCGGCCCGTCTCCTTGACCATGTCGTGGGTGTAGTTGCTCTTGTTCACCGCGATGACAATGCGGTTGGGGTCGGTGGTCACCTGGATGGCGGTGTTGGTGATGCAGCCGTTGTCCTTGTCCCCTTGGCGGGCGGACAGCACAAACAGACCATAGCTCAGGGAATACATAACCTTGTTGTCCATAAAAGCTCCTCCTTATTTTGTAGTTTGATGGCTATGGGACCAGTTTACCATAGTCTGTCCGAAAAGTCCAGAAATAAAACAGGAATCAGTCCCGGGCAATCCGCTCCCCGTATGGGACGACCGGCTTGTACAGCAGCAGGGCGCCCGCCGTGTTCAGGCCCCCCTTGAGCAGGTTGAAGGGCAGAAAAACCGGGAGCAGCAGCTCTGCCGCCGCCTGCCGGGAACAGCCCATGTAGACCGGCGCGATCAGGTAATTCCAGAGGAGCATCATCACGACCATGCACCCCCAGCCGCACAGGAGCCCGCCGGCCGCGCCCGCGAAGGTCCGTCTCCTCCGGTAGATCAGAGCGGCGGTACACGCGAAGGAGCAGCTGGAGATCACATTCATCAAAAATCCCAGCACGCCGTTTTCGCTGACCGTCAGCAGCTCCGCGAAGGAGACGGTCACGGCGGCGGCACAGGCGGCGGACGGCCCGAAGATCAGCCCGCTGACCGCAAGCACAATGTCCTTGGGGTCGTACTTCAGGAAAAGCACCAGAGGGACCCGTCCCACGGCGGCGGCCCCGTAGGCCAGGGCGCAGAGCATCGCGGCGGCTGTCAGCTTTTTTGTACTGTGTTTCATAGAAAAACCTCCCGAAAAAAATGGACCCCTGAAGGCACGAATGCCCTTCAGAGGCCGATCATTTCGGTGTATGTATAAGGTCAACAGAGCAGCGTTCCGGACGGGCGAAAAAAGTGCGGAAGCCAGCTGTTACGCTGACCGGTTCCATACACCTTCTTCAAATCCAGACTATACTGTCGGTTTTGGAGTTGCACCAAATCAGCGCCTGCGCGCTCGCGGACTGTACCGCCGATCGGGAATTGCACCCTGCCCTGAAGACATTTCATGATTCAGTTGTCTATTTTAGTATAGCATAGAAGAACGCGGTTGTCAACCGCCCTCCGGCTTCCACAAAATTTTGGTTGACATTGTAGACCAACTGTGTTATGATTGGTCTACAATGTAAACCAAAGGAGGGTTTCCTCATGGACGGCATCAACCTGACCAACAGCGAATGGTACGTTTTGGACTGCCTGTGGGAGCGGTCCCCCCAGACGGTGATGGAACTGGTGGGGGCGCTGGGCGAGCGGCTGGGCTGGGCCAAGAGCACCACCATCACCACCCTGCGGCGGATGGAGGACAAGGGTCTGGTCCGCTGCACCGTGGAGGGCCGCGCCAAGCACTACTCCCCCAACCTTCAGCGGGAACAGGCCGTCCAGGGGGAGACCCGTTCCTTCCTGGACAAGGTCTACCGGGGCAGCGTGGGGCTGATGATGTCCGCTCTGGCGGAGAACAAGGCCCTGTCCAAGGCGGAGATCGACGAGCTGTACGAAATTCTGCGCAAAGCAGAGGAGGGACAGAGATGAAATTATTGACAGAATGGGCGGTCACCTCCGGCGTTCTGATTCTGATCGTGCTGGCGGCGCGGTGTTTGCTCAAGGGCCGGCTGTCCGCCCGGTGCCGCTACGCCCTGTGGGGGGTAGTCCTCCTGCGGCTGCTGGTGCCCTTCCAGGTGGAGCTGCCCGCCCCGGTTTCCGACGCTCTGCCGGTGCTGGCCTCCAATCTGGCCCTGGAGGTGGGGCAGTGGGAGGAGCCCTCCATCCCCCTGCTCTCCCAGGGGAGCAAGCCCGTTGCCGAGTTCAATCTTGACATCGAAACCACACTGGAGCCGGGGGATATCATATCCTACTCAGACGGAGCGGGCTGTCTGCGGCGAGATGGGGAGACAATTACCTGGTACCGCTATATCCTGTCCCCGGAACAGATTGTTCTTGCCCTGTGGCTGGCGGGGGCGGGGCTGACGGGAGCGGCTATTCTGCTTTCTAACCTGGGTTTTTCCCTGAGGCTGAGAAAGCGGCGGGAGCGGTTGGAGGGTTTGGACGCCCCCATCCCCGTCTATACGGCGGTGGGCCTGCCCTCCCCCTGCCTGGCCGGGGTGCTCCGGCCCGCTGTCTATGTGACCCCCGGGGCGGCGGAGGATGAGACCGCCCTGCGCCACATCCTGGCCCACGAGCTGACCCACTATGCACACAAGGACCACCTCTGGTCCCTGCTGCGGTGCTTGGCTCTGGCCCTCCACTGGTACAACCCCCTGGTGTGGCTGGCGGTGGCGCTGTCCAAGCAGGACGGCGAGCTGGCCTGCGACGAGGGAGCGGTGGCCCGGCTGGGGGAGGGGGAGCGTATCCCCTATGGCCGTACCCTGGTGGATATGGTGGCGGCACGGTCCCCGCGGCCCCGTGACCTGCTGTCCTGCTCCACCGCCATGACGGGCGGGAAGAAGTCCATCCAGCAGCGGGTGGCCGCCCTGGTGAAGAAGCCGGAGACAGTGAAGACCGCCCTGTTCGCCGTGATTGCTGTCGTCGCTCTGTCTGCTGTGTTCGTCTTTGCGGAGCGGGAGGAGCCGGTTCGGAACTTATACGGTCCGTACCGGTATCAGGTAAGCCATACCCAGGCGGTTCAGTTCTCCCCATCCCTCATCTCCAGCCAGATCTACCCCGCCCCCATCACCGACCCCGACCTGCTGGAGCAGGCCCTGGAGATTTTGGACTCAGCCGCCGACCTGCTGAATACCCCTGAGGAGCTGGATCTGGATCTGTCCGACGCCCCGTTTCTCTCTCCCCGCGTCACCCTGCTGGAGAGCCCGGACGACAGAACAAGCGGACACACCTATCTGCTGTACACCGTCCGCGCCGTCAACCGGGACTGGTGCTTGCTGGTCACACCCGCTGAAATGGGCGCGGAGTCCTACCGTGTGGCAGGGACACTGGACGTCTCCGCCCCGGGGGGCCTGGAGAGCCTGGCCCGGCAGCAGCGCTACCGGGAGCGGGAGGACCTGACCCCGGCCACCTTTGACTACAACCAGTACCACGCCCGCCTGGGAATGGCCCAGGGGATCTGGCTGAACATGCCCATGCTCCACGACGGACGAGTGCTCACCGACCCGGAAGAGCTGGAGCAGATCAGGAATCTGCTGATTCTCTCCCCCATCCCCCGTGACGGCCCGCTGGAGTGGGACGGGGACTGGACCCATATCATCGCCTTTTCCTCCACCCCGCCGGACCCGGACTGGACAGGGGCGGACGCCGCCAGCGTTTACTATATCCTGGCCACAGACGAGGGGTTCTATTACGTCTGCTCTGGAGACATGAAGGAGGGCGGGTACTATATCGGCACCATCTCCACTGAACACTGGGAGCAGGCGGTGGAAATCTTTGAAAACGCCCCCTCGGTCGATGAGCGGCAGCACGCGGCCCGAGATGCGGAGCTGGCCCAGAACGAGGAACCGGAACGGGTTCACCCGGTCACCGGCAGCAAAAGCAACAAAACCCCCGGCGGATTGAATCCGCCGGGGGTTTTGTTGCTTTTGCTCACGGAAAGGCCGTTAACTTCCCGCTTTTCTTCCCTTTTGCCCCGTTAAAAAGCCGTTAATTTCGTTGTTTTTCAACCAAAAAGCCGGTATCATATACCATTGAAAAATAGGCTTCCTACTCCTGAAAGGCGGTTATACCCTATGAGTCTGCGCGTCGGCATTGATATCGGCTCCACCACCGTGAAGGTCGTGGTGCTGGACGAACAAAACAAGCTGCTCTTCCGCTCCTACGAGCGGCACTTCTCCAAGACCCGGGAGCGGGCGCTGGAGACATTGAATTCCATCCGGGATATGCTCTCCGGACAGGACATTAAGGTCACCATCACCGGCTCCGCCGGCCTGGGCGTGGCCACCGCCGCGGGCATCGACTTTGTCCAGGAGGTCTACGCCACCGCCGCCGCCGTGAATACATACATCCCCGACACTGACGCCGTCATCGAGCTGGGGGGCGAGGACGCCAAGATCATCTTCTTCGGCGGCGCTCTGGAGGAGCGGATGAACGGCTCCTGCGCCGGGGGTACCGGGGCCTTCATTGACCAGATGGCTACCCTGATGAACGTCACCGTCAGCGAGCTGGACGAGCTGTCCCTGAAGCATGAGAAGATTTACCCCATCGCCTCCCGCTGCGGGGTGTTCGCCAAGAGCGACATCCAGCCCATCCTGAACCAGGGCGGGCGGAAGGAGGACGTGGCCGCCTCCATCTTCCAGGCGGTGGTGGACCAGACGGTGGCCGGCCTGACCCAGGGCCGGGAGCTGAAGGGGAAAATCGTCTTTTTGGGCGGACCGCTCCACTTCCTCATGGGCCTGCGGCAGCGGTTTGTGGAGACGCTGAAGCTGGACGGAGACCACGCTGTGTTCCCGGAGGACGGGGACTGCTTTGCCGCCATGGGGGCCGCCCTGTGCGCCACCGACTACGCCCCCGCCCCCTTCGAAACGGTGATGAAAAAGCTGGAAGACAGCGCCAACACCGCCACGGTGGTGGACACCATGCCCCCCCTGTTTGCCAGCCGGGAGGAGTATGCGGCCTTTCTGGAGCGGCACAACAGTGCCGGCGGCCCGGACATCCTTCCCATCAACGGGTACAACGGGGACGCCTATCTGGGCATCGACGCCGGGTCCACCACCACCAAAATCGTGCTCATCACGGCCGGCGGCGATCTGCTGTATCAGTATTACCACTCCAACCAGGGCAACCCGGTGGCCATCGTGCTGGAACAGCTGAAGGAGATTTACAGGCAGTGCGAAAACCGCATTGTCATCAAGGGGGCCGCCGTCACCGGCTACGGGGAGGACCTGATCAAAAACGCCTTCAACTGCGACCTGGGGCTGGTGGAGACCATGGCCCACTACAAGGCCGCCGCCTTCTTCGATCCCGACGTGGACTTCATCATCGACATCGGCGGGCAGGACATGAAGTGCTTCAAGATACGCAATGGGGCGGTGGACTCCATCATGCTCAACGAGGCCTGCTCCTCGGGCTGCGGCTCCTTTATTGAGACCTTCGCCAAGGCCCTGGGGTATGAGATTGAGGATTTCGCCAAGCTGGGTCTGTTCACCCAGAAGCCGGTGAACCTGGGCTCCCGGTGTACCGTGTTCATGAACTCCTCCGTCAAGCAGGCCCAGAAGGACGGGGCCAGCGTGGAGGACATCTCCGCCGGACTGTCCATCTCCATTGTGAAGAACGCCATTTATAAGGTGATCCGGGCCGCTTCCGCTGACGATTTAGGGAAACACATCGTGGTCCAGGGGGGCACCTTCTACAACGACGCGGTCCTCCGGGCCTTTGAGCAGGAGATTGGCCGGGAGGTCACCCGTCCCGACATTTCGGGCAGTATGGGTGCCTTCGGAGCCGCCCTGGCCGCCCGGGACCTCCATCTGGAGAAATCCGCCCTCCTCTCCCGGGAGGCGCTGGACAACTTCGCCCACACCGCCAAGCCCGCCACCTGCGGCCTGTGTACCAACCACTGTTCCCTGACGGTGAACTCCTTCGACGGCGGGCGGCGGTTCGTCTCGGGCAACCGGTGCTCCCGTCCGTTAGGCGAGGAGCCCCACCGCCTGCCCGACCTGATGCGGTACAAATACCAGGTGCTTCGAACCCTCCAGGGCCGGGGCCAGGGGGACGGCTCCCGGGGCAAAATCGGCATCCCCTTCGGACTGAATATGTACGAAAACCTGCCCTTCTGGTTTGAACTGTTCACCAAGCTGAACTTTGAGGTGGTCCTCTCCCCGGAATCCTCCCGGAAGGTCTATCTGAAGGGCCAGCGCACCATCCCCTCGGACACGGTGTGCTACCCCGCCAAGCTCCTCCACGGCCACGCAGAGGCCCTGGTGGAGGAGGAGGTGGACGCCATCTTCTACCCCTGCATGCCCTATAACTTTGACGAGGGGGCGGGGGACAACAACTACAACTGCCCCGTGGTGGCCTACTACCCCGAGCTGCTGGCGGCCAACGTCCCGGAGCTGAAGCAGGTGCGCTATCTGTACCCCTACTTCGGCCTCCACCGCCCCAAGGACATGGAGCGCAAGGCGGGGGAGTGGTTTTTCAATGAGTTCCAGATCCCTAAGCGGGAGACGGCGGCGGCGGTAAAGTCCGCCTACATCGCCTACAACGCCTACAAAAACGACCTGCGGAACATCGCCCGCACCTACATCGACAACGCCCGGGCGGAGGGCCGGCCCATTCTGGTGGTGGCGGGCCGCCCCTACCACATGGACCCGGAGATCAACCACGGCATCAACGATCTGATTACCTCCTACGGCTTCGTCCTGGTCACCGAGGACGCGGTGGCCTACCTGGAGGACAAGGCCCCCCGGCATGTGCTGAACCAGTGGACCTACCACGCCCGGATGTATAACGCCGCCCGGTACGTCTGCACCCAGCCCGACATGGAGCTGATCCAGCTGGTCAGCTTCGGCTGCGGCATCGACGCCATTACCGGCGACGAGATGCGCTCCATCCTGGAGGGGGGCGGCAAGCTGTACACCCAGCTGAAGATTGACGATATCAGCAATTTGGGGGCAGTGAAAATTCGGATTCGTTCCCTGATGGCGGCCATTGAGGCCAGAAAGGAGCATTGATATGGCTAAGTTAGTTTATGACGACACTGGACGTCTTCTCTTCACCAAGGAGATGAAGGAGGAGTACACCCTCCTCATGCCTCAGATGCTGCCCGTCCACTTCGGCATGATGAAAAAGCTGCTGGAGTGCGAGGGCTACAAGGTGGATATGCTCACCACCAACCACCGGGGCATCGTGGACGAGGGCCTGAAGTACGTCCACAACGACACCTGCTACCCCGCCCTGCTGGTCATCGGCCAGCTCATCGACGCGGTGAAGCACGGCGGCTACGACCCCCACAAGGTGGGCCTGCTCATCACCCAGACCGGCGGCGGCTGCCGGGCCTCCAACTACATCCATCTGCTGCGCAAGGCCCTGGAGAAGGCGGACATGACCTACATCCCCGTGGTGTCGGTAAACCTGTCCGGGCTGGAGAAAAACCCCGGCTTCTCCCTCACCCTGCCCTTTGTCCGCAAGGCGGTGTACGCCATGATGTATGGGGATATCATCGTCAACGTGGCCAACCAGGTCCGCCCCTACGAGGTCACCGCCGGCGATGCCGACGCTATGATTGACCGCTGGTCCCAGAAGCTGGTGGACGGCTTCCAGGCCGGAAAGGGCATGAGCCGCAAGCAGATGCGGGCCAACTTTGACGCGATTTGTTCCGACTTTTCCGCCATCCCCGTGGCGGGAGAACCCAAGATCCGCGTGGGCGTAGTGGGCGAGATCTATGTGAAATTCGCCCCTCTGGGCAACAACAACCTGGAACAATTCCTTCTGGCCGAGGGGGTGGAGCCGGTGGTGCCCGGTCTGACCGACTTCATCATCTTCAAGATCTACAACCGGGTGGCCGATGTGGACCTGTACGGCGGCAAGTGGATCAAGAAGTTCGGCTGTTCCCTGTTCATGAAGTACATCGAAGCCTGCCAGCGGGATATGATCGCCGCCCTAGAGCAGTCGGGCCGCTTCCGGGCTCCCGGAACCTTCCAGGAGCTGCACAGCCTGGTCCAGGGCTACCTGGGGGACGGCAACAAGATGGGCGAGGGCTGGCTGCTCACCGCCGAGATGCTGGAGCTGATCCACTCGGGCACCAACAGCATTGTCTGTACCCAGCCCTTCGGCTGCCTGCCCAACCACATCGTGGGCAAGGGCATGATCCGCAAGCTGAAGGACGACTATCCCTACAGCAACATTGTGGCCATCGACTACGACCCTGGCGCCACCCGCATTAACCAGGAAAACCGCATCAAGCTGATGCTGGCCAACGCCAGAGGACTCACCCAGTCCCAGCCCGCCCGTTCCCGTCCGGAGTCCCAGCCGGAGCGGACGCCCCAGCTGGCCCACGCGCATGTTTAACACAAACCAGGCGGCTGTCCAAATCGCGACAGCCGCCTGATTTTTTCGGCCAATTTCCCCTTTGGAGACGCGCAGGGAACTCCTTCTTATGTCTCCAGGCGGGCTGTCTCAGCCCGGTAGAAGGCAATCTTGTCCTCCAGCCTGTTCAGATGCTCCATCCATTTCTCCTGCTGCTCCTGTACATACGCCCGGTGGACCTCCAGCATCGCCAGCCGCTCCGCCATGGTGGAACGCCCCCGAGCACGCAATTCTGCGTAGCGCCGGATGTCCCGCAGAAGCATCCCGGTCTCCTTGAGCCGGCAGATAAAGGCGACCCACTCCACATCCCCCTCGTCGTAGTCCCGGCGGCCGCCTCCGTCCCGGGCCACCTGAAGCAGTCCCTTTTTCTCATAGTACCGCAGCTTGCTCTCCGTCAGCCCTGTCCGCTGAGTCATTGCTCCAATGGTCATGGTTCACCTCCAAAAAAGTTCTTGACTTGGACTATAGTCCAGGTTGTACGCTCCCATTATAACGCTGAGAGGAGGTGAAATCAAATGGAACAGACACGGTTCCAGCGGGGCTGGGAGTTGCTGAAGCAGGTGGACGATGCGGGCGGCGAGGCGGTAATTGATTCTCTGGCAGAAATCGCACCGGATCTTGGCCGCTACATCGTGGAATTCGCTTTCGGTGACATCTACACACGGGAGGGGCTGTCCTTGCAGGAACGGGAGCTGATTACCGTCGCCAGCCTTCTGACGGCAGGCGGGTGCGGACCTCAGCTTACCGTGCATCTCAACGGCGCTCTGAACACCGGAATCCCTCCGCAGAAGATTGTGGAGGCGCTGATTCACTGCGTCCCCTATGTGGGGTTCCCGCGGGTGCTCAACGCGGTTTCTGCGGCAAAGGAGGTCTTCGCCGCGCGGGGGCTCTGACCGGCACAATACGCAAGGCCCCGGAACGTGAACCGCTCCGGGGCCTCCTTGTTACACCAGCCGCACCTTCACCTCGTCCCCCTGGGCGGAGACGCACAGGGTATCCCCCTTTTTCAGCTGGCCGGTCAGCATCAGGTCGGCGGCGGGGTCCTCCACCAGATTGGCAATGGCCCGGCGGAGGGGGCGCGCGCCGTATTCCCGGCTGCTGCCCTTGCCCGCCAGGAGGGAGACGGCCTCCTCCTCCACCGCCATGGCGATGCCCAGCTTGTCCAGCCGCTTCCGGGTCTCGGACAGCAGCTGGCGGGTGATGGCGTGGAGGGTCCCCTCGTCCAGGGGGTGGAAAACCAGGGTGGCGTCCAGGCGGTTGAGGAACTCGGGGGCGAAGGTCTGCCCCGCGTCGGACAGCACCGCCCGCTCCAGCTCCTCCCGCTCCGCCTCCCCTCCGGCGGCGAAGCCCAGCCGCTTCCCCTTGGCAAACCGCTGCGCCCCCAGGTTGGAGGTCATCACCAGCACCGTGTTGCGAAAATCGGTCTTCCGGCCCTGGGCGTCGGTGAGGACGCCCTCCTCCATCACCTGGAGGAGGAGGGACCAGATGTCGTGGTGGGCCTTCTCCAGCTCGTCCAGCAGGACCACCGACCAGGGGTGGCGGCGGACCCGCTCGGTGAGCTGTCCCCCCTCCTCGTGGCCCACGTAGCCGGGCGGGGAGCCGATGAGCCGGGAGACGGTGTGGCTCTCCATATACTCGGACATGTCGAAGCGGAGGAGCGCCTCCTCGCTGCCGAAGAGGGCGGCGGCCAGAGAGCGGCACAGCTGGGTCTTGCCCACCCCGCTGGGGCCCAGCAGCAGGAAGCAGCCCACCGGCCGGCGGGGGTCCTTCAGCCCCAGGCGGCCCCGGCGGATGGCCTTTACCACCGTCTCCACCGCCTTGTCCTGGCCCAGGATGTGGCGGCGCAGCGCCTGATCCAGACCGGCGAGGGCCTTTTTATCCGCCTCGTCCGGGTCGCTGATGGGCACCCCGGTCCACAGCGACAGCACCGCCTGGATATGGCAGGACTCCACGGCGAACTGCCCCTGGCCCGACTGCCACTTCTGCCGCTCCTCCTCCAGCTCCCGGCGGAAGTCCCGCTCCACGTTGCGGAGGATGGCCGCCTGCTCAAAGTCCTGGCGGCGGACCGCGTCGCTCAGCTGGCGGCTGGCCTGGGACACCCGGCCCTCCAGCCGCTGGAGCTCCGGAGGCAGAGCCTTGCCCGACAGCCGGGCCTGGGCCGCCGCCTCGTCCACCAGGTCGATGGCCTTGTCCGGCAGGAACCGCTGGGGCAGGTAGCGGCAGGACAGGTCCACCGCCGCCTCCAGGGCGCTGTCCGAGATGATCAGGTGGTGGTGGGCCTCATACCGCCCCCGGAGGCCCTGGAGAATGGCGATGGTCTCCGCCCGGGTGGGCTCCTTCACCGTGATGGGCTGGAAGCGGCGCTCCAGGGCGGCGTCCTTTTCGATATATTTCCGGTACTCGTCGATGGTGGTGGCTCCGATGACCTGCAGCTCCCCCCGGGACAGGGCGGGCTTGAGGATGTTGGCGGCGTCGATGGCCCCCTCGGCGCTGCCCGCCCCCACGATGGTGTGGAGCTCGTCGATGAACAGGATGATGTTCCCCGCCCGGCGGACCTCCTGGATGATATGCTTCAGCTTCTCCTCAAACTCCCCCCGGTACTTGGTGCCCGCCACCATGGCGGACAGGTCCAGGGCATACACCCGCTTGCCCACCAGATGCTGGGGGGCGGTGCCGTCGGCGATGGCGGCGGCCAGCCCCTCTACCACGGCGGTCTTGCCTACCCCCGGCTCCCCAATGAGGGCGGGGTTGTTCTTGGTTCGGCGGGATAGAATCTGGATCAGACGGTCCAGCTCCTGCTTCCGGCCGATCACAGGGTCCAGGCGGCCCTCTGCCGCCATGCGGGTCAGGTCCCGGGCACACTGGTCCAGCTGGCGGGTCTCCCCGTTGGGACGGGGCTCCGGCTCCCTGGCTCGGGGCTTGGGAGCGGGGGCCTCCTCGCCCCCCAGGGAGGCGGAGACGGACCGGTACAGCCCCTCTCCGTCCACCCCGCAGTGGGCCAGCAGCCGGGAGGCCCCGCTGCCCTTGCCCCGCAGCAGCCCCAGCAGCAGATGCTCCGAGTTCACCGCGTTCTGCCCCAGGCGGCGGCTCTCCTCCACCGCCCCCTGGATGGCCAGGCAGCAGTTGGGCGTCAGCCCCTGAAAGCTGGACTGTGCGGGCACACCCGTCCCCACCCGCTGGGCGATGGCGGAGCGCAGGGCCTGGCTGTCCGCCCCCGCCCGGCGCAGGGCCATAGCGGCGGGACTGAACTCCTGCCCCGCCAGCCCCAGGAGCAGATGCTCGCTGCCCACATAGCTGTGGCCCAGGCGGGCGGCGTTCTGCTGGGCCAGCCGGATGGCCCCCAGCGCAGTGGATGTGAATTGGCTGTCTGCCATGTAAATCACCTCAGAAAGAAGTCTTCTTCCATCATGCCCGGATTTTCAAAAATTTAGCATTGCTTTTTTCAGAAATTGTGATAGAATAGGGATACCATTTTAATGGAGGTGTACATATCATGGCCTATGTTATCAGTGACGCTTGCATCAGCTGCGGTTCCTGCGCTGACGGCTGCCCCGTGGGCGCGATCTCCCAGGGCGACTCTCAGTACGTCATCGACGCTGGCGCCTGCATCGATTGCGGCTCCTGCGCTGGTACCTGCCCCATGGGTGCGATTGCTCAGGGCTAACAACCAAAAAAACAGCGCCGGGTCTTCCCGGCGCTGTTTTTTTATGCTTGAATCTCCGTCCCCTTCAAACGGAGGCCCTTTTGCACACTCTGTCCGCAGGTGGGTTTATTTCTTCATGGTTCCAAGCGGAATTTCAACAAAAGATAGGGTTCGATTTCCAGCACTGCAGCGATATTGAAAACCAGATCCAGAGATGGACCGCGCTTCATGTCGGGAGCCTCTACTGCCGCTATGTGCTGCCGGCTGACACCTAGCTCTTCCGCCAGCGTTTCCTGTGTATAACCCTTCTTCTTGCGGTAATATTTCACAGCATATGCCAAATGTTCCATCCGCTCGGTATTGTCAAAATGCCGCTCCATATATACCACCACCTTTTGAGTTTATCTTACCCAATCTTTGACATGTTCGAAATAATTCTAAAAACGTCATTGACGTATTTAACACGACAATATATAATGAAATACGAAAAACTGCTCAAAGGGAGGTTTCTATTTGGAAGACCCAGGGAATGGAATCAAGTGATAGCCGCGATGAACAAGGGGCCAAGAAGACGAAGGAGGGGGGGCCGCACTGGCTGAGGCGGCAAGGGGACGCAGGCTCTTTTTATGATATAATCTAATTCTTGAAATTATATTTGGTGATATTTCATATTGATATTCTCTGCGCATTGGGATATACTTATATACAGAAGAAGTATCCAAGCCCGTCTCCTCTGGAAAGGAGTGTGTCCTATGCGCACCAATACGTTAACTGTCAACCCGGCCATCCCCGCCGTCAACGTCCGTCCCCGCCGCTGGGCGGAGGTCCGTGACCCCTACGACGGCCTGCGGCCCTGGTCAGCCATCACCCACGGTGCGGGCGCGGCGCTGGCCCTTTTGGGTACCGCCGTCCTGCTGATCCAGTCCGCCGCCCTGGGCAAGTGGCTGCTGTTCGGGCTGTTCGCCGTCTACGGCCTGTCCATGGTCTGCCTGTACACCGCCAGCACCCTGTACCACTGCCTCAACCTCTCCGTCCCCGGACGGCTGGCCCTGCGGAAGTATGACCACTGCTCCATCTATCTGCTCATCGCCGGCAGCTATACCCCGCTGTGCCTCACCGTGCTGCGAAACGCCGGGGGGATTCCGCTGGTCATCGCCGTGTGGACCCTGGCCCTGGCCGGGACGGCGCTCACCATCGCCAAGCTGTCCATCCCCCGCTGGCTCACCAGCGCCATCTACCTGTTCATGGGCTGGCTGGCGATCTTCGCCATTGTGCCCATCTACCGCGCCCTGCCGGCGGAGGGCTTCGTCTGGCTGTTGGCCGGAGGGCTGCTGTACACCGTGGGCGGCGTGCTCTACGCCGTCAAGTGGCCCGGCCGGGATAACCCCCGCTTCGGCTGCCACGAGATCTTCCACCTGTTCATCCTCCTGGGCAGCGCCGCCCACTTTGTGATGATGTATCGGGTGGTGCTGTGGCTGTGACCGCTTCCAAATCAGGGGTCCGTGCACCGCACGGACCCCCTGTTGCTGTCTGGCCGCAAAATTTTCCACCAGAATTCCTGCAATTCTTCCGGAACCCCTTGCCAAGGACGAAAAAATAGGGTAAAATAAATCAGCTAAGCATACTGAATAGTTTATATAATGGAGGATGATTCCTATGGCAATGATTTCCGCCAGCGATTTCCGCAACGGCGTGACCTTTGAGATGGACGGCAAGGTCATGCAGGTGGTCGAGTTCCAGCACGTCAAGCCCGGTAAGGGCGCGGCCTTTGTCCGCACCAAGATGAAAAACGTCATCACCGGCGGCGTGACCGAGACCTCCTTCAACCCCACCGCCAAGTTCGAGCAGGCCTTCGTGGAGCGCAAGGACATGGAGTACAGCTACAACGACGGCGACCTGTACTACTTCATGGACCCCGAGTCCTTCGACATGATCCCCATCGGCAAGGACCTGCTGGGGGACAGCTTCCGCTTTGTCAAGGAGAACATGACCTGCAAGATCATGTCCTACAAGGGCAGCGTCTTCGGCGTGGAGCCCCCCAACTTTGTGGAGCTGGAGGTCACTGAAACCGATCCCGGCTTCAAGGGCGACACCGCCACCAACGTGACCAAGCCCGCCACCCTGGAGACCGGCACCGAGATCAAGGTCCCCCTGTTCATCAACCCCGGCGACAAGATCAAGATCGACACCCGCACCGGCGAGTATCTGGAACGCTGCAAGGCGTAACGAGGCGCTGCCTCAGAAAGGGAAACAACTATGACTATTTCCGAAAAAGTCGCCTATCTGAAGGGCCTGGCCGAGGGGCTGGACCTGGATACCACCAAGTCCAAGGAGGGTAAGCTCATTTCGGTGATGATCGGCATTCTGGAAGAGCTGGCCATGTCCGTAGAGGACCTGGAGGAGAACGCCCTCAACCTGGGCGAGGAGATCGACGTGCTGTCTGACGACCTGGCCGACGTGGAAGAGGTGGTCTTCGACGAGGACGAGGAGTCCGAGGACTACGACGACGACTGGTTCGAGGTGGAGTGCCCCACCTGCGGCGCCGACATCCTGGTGGACGACGCGTCCCTGGCGGACGGCGAGGTGGAGTGCCCCTCCTGCGGCACCCGCTACGCCATGGAGCTCACCGACGACCAGGAGGGGGAGGAGTTCGAGGAGGACGACATCCCCGAGGACTGACCGCGGTATCTGCCTTTCCGGGCGGCCTGAGGGCCGCCCTTTTTTTGCGCAGAATCGGGAACCTTTTCCAACCAAACTGCGTCTATATTCTTAGAAGCCAAAGCAGAAAGGAGACCTCGTTATGAAACGAATCCTGTCCCTTGCCCTGGCCGCCCTGCTGGGGCTGACCGGCTGCGCCGCTCCCGTCTGTACCGCGGAGCAGGCTCCGGAGAACAGCGGAGGCGCTCAAAGCGCACCCGGCCGCTGGAATCCCTCGCTCATGGCTCTGTCCGAGCCGGTGTACCCCGAATTCCCCCAGCAGCCCGTCCTGCCGGAGGAGGGCCCCGAGGGGGCCTGGGAAGCCTATATGGACGCCTATCACAAGTACACCGACGCCCTGGCCGCCCTGCGCGGGGACGATCCCCACATCACCGAGGCAGAGCACGCCGCCCTCAACGCCTTCGCCGCAAAAAGCGTCCCCCAGGTCCTGGCCGGTCAGGAGGGGAAAAACGCCGTCTACTCCCCCCTGTCCCTGTGGTCCGCCCTGGCGATGCTGGCCCAGTGCGCCAACGGAAACAGCCGCCAACAGGTGCTGAACGCCATGGGCGCGGACAGCGTGGAGGCCCTCCAGGAGCAGTCAGAGCACCTCTGGCGGACTCTGTACACCGACGACGGTCAGAGCGCCCTGATTTTGGCCAACTCCATCTGGCTCAACAGCAACTTGCAGGGAAACTATGTGCAGGAGACGCTGGATCTTCTGGCCCAGAACTACTATGCCGGGACCTACTCCGTCCCAATGGGGACGGATACTGCCGACCAGGTGGTCACCAACTGGGTGGACCGGCAGACCAACGGCCTGATTGGCTCGGACGCGCCCGTGGTGGAAACACAGCCCGATGTTCTGGCCCTGCTGGTGTCCTCTCTGTACTACAAGGCCGCCTGGCAGGACGAGTTCCATGCGGACCAAACGGAGGAGGACATCTTCACCGATGCCGCCGGGAATGAGGTCCGGGTGGACTTCATGCACAAGACCGAGGACGCCAATTTTATCCGCCGGGAGGGCTATCAGGCCGCCCGGCTGGCCACCCACTTGGGGGAGATGGTCTTTGTCCTGCCCGACGAGGGGGTGGCTCCCGAGGCCCTGCTCCAGGAGGAGGATTTCCTCGCCCGCCTGGAGTTCTACGGGGACGCGGCCAGCTGGGGCGAGGTGCAGTGGTCGGTGCCCAAGTTTGACGTCAACTCCGACCTGGACCTGATGGACGCCCTGAAACGCCTGGGCATCACCGACCTGCCCGACTACAACAGAGCCGACCTGTCCGCCCTCACCGACCTGGACGCCTTCCTCTCCGAGGCCAAGCAGCTGGCCCGGGTGAAGGTGGACGAGGAGGGGGTGGAGGCCGCCGCCGTCACCATACTGACGGTCGAATGTACCGCTTTGCCGCCCCAGCCCACCGAGGTCTGCGTCATGGACCTGGACCGGCCCTTCCTCTTCCTCATCCGCACCCAGGATGTGCCCCTGTTCATCGGGATCGTGAATCAGGTTTCGTAAACAGCTCCATCAGTCCCACCACAATGAGAAAGGCGCCGAACAGCTTCCGCAGCAGCTCCACCTCCATGGCGGTGGCCGCCCAGGCGGCCAGGGCGGCGCAGGCCAGTCCCGCTCCAATGGCTGGGAGGAGCACCGGTGTTTCGATGTAGCCGTTTTTCACGTGGGCGGGCAGGGCCAGCAGCCCGGCGGGAAGAAAGTACAGCAGGTTGATCCCCTGGGCCAGCCGCTGCTCCACCCCGGCGAAGGCGGTCATGTAGACCAGCAGCAGAGTCCCGCCCCCCACGCCAAAACCGGACAGCACCCCCGTCGCCGCCCCCACCGCCAGCGGCAAAATCCAGTCTGTCATAAAAAGCTCCTCACCCCTCCGTAAATCAGCAGCAGGCCGAAGGCCCGCTTGAGCCAGGGCATTTTTACCCCCTTGAACCACTTCCCACCGGCCCAGCCCCCCGCCGCGCCGCCGATGAGGTAGGGCAGGGCGGCCATTACATCCAGCCCGCCCCGGAGGAAGTAGACTGCCACCGACAGCACACACAGGGGCAGGATCACCGCCACCGACGTGGCGAAGGCCTTCCGCTGGTCCAGCTTACAGTACCGGGTCAGCAGCGGGACAAACACCGATCCGCCGCCCCCGCCAAACAGGCCGTTGGCAAGCCCCGCCAGCCCTCCGGCGATGGCGTACCTCCACTTTTCCCGCAAAAAACCGCCCCCTTTCAGGTTAGTGTGCCTGAAAGGGGGCGGTTTATGTATTTAAAGCGTCGAACTCCTCCAACAGACGGTTCACCATGGCCCGAAAGAAAAACGCATTGACGGTGCCCTCCTTCGTCCCGGCAGCACCCCGATGGACCGCTTCGATCATTTTCTGCCAGGTCCCCGGTTTCCTCTCGGTTGACCACACCGCCGCCGTGATCACAGCATTGATCAGCTCGTCCTCAACCCTCCATTTCACTTTTGTGTCCACCACACGCGGACGCTTTGGTACATGATTTACCTTATCATTATCCCTGCTCATAGCTGCTCCTTTCGACCGCTTAATTTACCCTATATAAGGATATCCTTTAATATGGTAAATGTCAATAGGGGAATCCAATGGTAAAATACAGCTGAGAGGAGGGATGGCGATGGAGGATGTAAGAAGTATCATCAGTTACCGGATCGATGAATACGGAAGCGTCAAGGTCAAGCTGGCCGAAGTGCTGAACAGTCGCGGGATCACCAGAAATCGCCTGAGAACCCTCACTGGAGTCAAATATGAGGTCATCGACCGGTATTATCAGAATCATGTTGAGCGAGTTGATCTGGATTTTATCGCAAAGGTCTGCTATGTTCTGAACTGCAAAGTCGAGGACCTGCTGGAGTATAGCAACCCTGATGGGTAGCAGATGGTATTACCATGACATTGAAAGAAGCAATCATACAGCGCATCCTCAACCTCTGCGGCGAACACGGCCTGACCGTCAACAAGCTTTCTACCGTCTGTGGTATGACCCAATCCACACTAAACAACATTGTCAACGGCCGAAACAAAAGCACCACAACGTCCACCATCAAAAAAATTTGCGACGGCTTAGACATAACGATAGCAGATTTTTTTGATGACCCCCTATTTCGAAACCTGGAACAGGAAATCAAATAAAAAACCGCCCTACCGGGCGGCTTTTTTATTCGGCCAGCTTATCCAGCAAGGCGGCCAGCTCTTCCAGCTTGGGGCCGGGGTCGCCGGAGGCCACCGCCTCCCGGACGCAGCAGTCCATATGGCCCCGGAGGACCATGCGGTTGGCCTTTTTCAGGATGGACTGGGCGGCCATAAGCTGGCTGGAGATGTCCAGGCAGTAGCGGTCCTCCTCCACCATTTTGAGGATGCCGTCGATCTGGCCCCGGGCGGTTTTCAGCAGGCGGTTGACCTGAGCGTGGTCGGCCTTCACTGGACGGACACCACCTCGTAGCCCGCTTCGGTGACAGCGTCGGTGAGCACCTGATTGTCCACGTCCTTGGACAGGGTCAGGGTGGCGGACTTACCCTCCAGACTCATCTCCACGGCGGACACGCCGTCGATGGCGGACAGGGCCTTCTCCACCCGTCCGGTGCAGTGGGCGCACATCATACCCTCAATTTTCATGGTCTTATTCATGGTTTTGTTTCCTCCTTGATTTGGTTTATCCTTCAACTCCAGGGGACAGGTCCCGCCGCAGGCGGGGGCTGCCGGAGTGTCAGACCGGAATTTGCTCTTGAAAAAGCGCAGGCGCAGGGCGTTGGTCACCACGGTCACCGAGCTGAGGCTCATGGCGGCGGCGGCAAACATGGGGTTGAGCTGCCAGTGGAGGGCGTAGTAGAACACCCCGGCGGCCAGGGGAATGCCCAGGGAGTTGTAGAAAAAGGCCCAGAACAGATTTTGTTTGATGTTCCGGATGGTGGCTCGGGACAGCTCCACGGCGGCGGCCACATCCAGCAGGTCGGACTTCATCAGCACAATGTCGGCGCTCTCAATGGCCACGTCGGTGCCCGCCCCGATGGCCAGGCCCACCTCGGCCCGGGCCAGGGCGGGGGCGTCGTTGATGCCGTCCCCCACCATGGCCACCTTTTTGCCCTCGGCCTGGAGGGAGGCGATCTTCCGCTCCTTGTCCTGGGGCAGTACCTCGGCCATGACCTGGGTTACCCCCAGTTCCTTGCCGATGGCCTCGGCGGTGCGCCGGTTGTCGCCGGTAAGCATGACCACCTCCAGCCCCAGCTCCCGGAAGGCGGCTACAGCGTCTTTGCTGGAGGGCTTGGGGGTGTCGGCTACGGCGATGACGCCCAGTAGTTTTTGCTCTGTTTCGTCCCCAAAGTAGAGGGGGGTCTTCCCCTGGGCGGCCAGTTCGTCCGCCTTAACCGCCAGAGGACCGGGATCAATGCCCGTCTCCTCCACCATGGCCCGGTTGCCGCCGAAGCAGATATTGCTGCCAATGGAGGCCCGGACGCCCCGCCCGTGGACCGCCGTAAAACCGCCCACCGATGTGACCGGAACACCACGCCGCTCGGCCTCCTCCACAATGGCGGTGGCTAAGGGGTGCTCAGAGGGACCCTCCAGGCAGAAAGCGGTGCAGAGCAGGCCGTCCTCATCGTTGCCGGGAGCGGGGATGATATCGGTGACCACCGGCTTGCCCTGGGTGAGGGTGCCCGTCTTGTCCAGCACCACCGTGTCGATGGTGTGGAGGGTCTCCAGGGCCTCGGCGGATTTGATCAGAATGCCGTTTTCAGCTCCCTTGCCGGTGCCCACCATGATGGCCACGGGGGTAGCCAAGCCCAGGGCGCAGGGGCAGGAGATGACCAGCACGGCCACCCCGGCGGTGAGGGCCTGGGTAGCGGTGTGTCCGGTGACCAGCCAAGCCAGGGCAGCGATGAGGGCGATGCCCATGACCACTGGCACGAAGATGCCGGAAACCTTGTCGGCCAGCTTGGCGATGGGGGCCTTGGAGGCGCTGGCCTCCTCCACCAGACGGATCATCTGGGCCAGAGTGGTGTCCTCCCCCACCCGGCTGGCCTCAAAGGTGAAGAAGCCCGACTTGTTGATGGAGGCGGCGGCCACCTTGTCCCCCGGCCCCTTGTCCACAGGGAGAGATTCGCCGGTGAGGGCGGATTCGTCCACGGCGGACTGGCCCTCCACAATGACGCCGTCCACCGGGATGGACTGGCCGGGCCGGACCACCACCCGGTCCCCCACCTGAACCTCCTCCACGGGGATCTCCACCTCGGCGCCCTCCCGCAGGACGGTGGCTGTCTTGGGGGCCAAGTCCATCAGGCGGCTGATGGCCTCGCCGGTCTTGCCCTTGGACCGGGTCTCCAGAAATTTGCCCAGTGTGATGAGGGTAAGGATCATGCCGGCGGACTCAAAATACAGGTCCATGTGGTATTTGGCCACCAGGTCCATGTCGCCATGGCCCAGGCCGTACCCCATCTGGTAGATGGCGAACACGCCGTAGATGACCGCGGCGGCGGAACCCACCGCAATCAAGGAATCCATGTTGGGGGCACGATTCCAAAGGGTTTTGAAGCCCACCTTGTAATACTTGTCGTTGATATACATGATGGGCAGTGTGAGCAGCAGCTGGGTCAGGCCAAAGGCCACCGCGTTCCCGTGTCCCAGCAGGAAGGCAGGAAGGGGCGCGCCCATCATGTGGCCCATGGAGATATAGAACAGCGGAATCAGGAACACGAAGGACCAGATCAGCCGCCGCTTCATCCCAGCCAGTTCCTGGCCCATCGTATCCTCCTGCGGAGCGGACTGGGTCCGCGCGCCCGCCTTTTGGGGCAGGAACGCCCCGTATCCGGACTGTATTACTGCGGCGATAATATCCTCCGGGGATAGGACTCCTTCGTCGTACTCCGCCACCATAGAGTTGGTCATGAGGCTGACGTCGGCGGTCCGGACCCCCTCCAGCCCGCGCACCGCTTTCTCCACATGAGCGGAGCAGGCGGAGCAGGTCATGCCAGTAATGTTGAACTTTTCCTTTGCCATTTGATTCACCTGACTTTCAAGTTTAGCATCACCCCCCCTGGGTGGGGTATCTATATCATAGCCCCGCGGCTCCGCTTTGTCAAGTGGCAGTTTGGACATTCTTCCTCAATTTATTCCCGCCGGCCACCGGCGCCGCACCTTTCCCTCCACCCAGTAGGCTCGATAGGGCCGGTCCAGCTGATAGCCCAGCTTCGCCGCCAACGCCAGCGACCGGCTGTCGTGGGCGTCCCAGCCGGGATAAATCCCCTGCTTCAGGCACTCCAGGATCAGCCGCGCCCCGCAGGCGGCCGCCAACCCCTGCCGGCGGAAGTCCGGGCGGGTGTCGATCTCAATCTCGATCGCCCCATCGCAGACGGCATAGGAGGCCGCTCCTGACACTGGCAGGTCTCCGCCCATAGTGACGGCAACGCCCAATCCCCGTGCCAGAAAATCATCCGCATCCGCAAAGCAGCCGCACAGGTCCCAGGCCCACTCCTGCTCCATTAGTGTGAAGTACATCTCCTTGTCAATAAGCTTCATGAAAAATCCTTGGGGCAGAGCGGACGTAAAGGAGAATAGCCTGCGGCGGTCAAAGTGTTCTGGCGTGTGCCGGGTGGCATACCGGGTGAAGGCAACAGCCTGCTCCCCCAGAACCGCCTCGATCTGCTCCGGCCAGCCCTCGCCGCAGGGGACCAGAATGGGCGCGTCCGTCTGCGCCACCAGCTCAGGGACTGGCTTCCCGCCCAAAAAGCAGAAGTCCCCGATGGAGGCCAGGGCACTCCGCCCGCTCCAGACGTCCACCCGGCCCATGGTCCCCTGAAGGCAGGCCCGCACCACGGGGGTGTTCCAGCCCTCAAACAGGGCAGCAAGCTCGTTCATATGACTCTCCTCTCCATCATCCCCCGGTCTCCTTCCAGGGGCGCAAAAAAGCGGCGCAAGGAATTCTCTCGCGCCGCTTTCTGTCAGTTGGAACGATCCGATGTACTTATGCCCACACGTCAAAGCTATACTGGGCGGGGGCCGGCACGGCAGCCACCATGTCGTTGATCAACGATATCGCCTGGCTTTCGGTGTCGTCCATAGCCCGCTTCATCAGACCGTAGCTGTAGTTGGTCTGCAGCTGAGCCATCTGCATGCCCATCACATCTTCTACCATACACGTCCACTCCCTTCCAATCAGATAGGTGTCGCTCCATTCAAAATATCGGCAGAATGGGCGGCTTTCTTAAGTGGTCCCAGCCGGATTCGGCGGTCACTTTATGGTGCTCACCGAGTTGTCGGTGGGATTCAACATGTAGATGTGCTGCTGGTCCACGCTGAAGAAATAGGTGGCCGCAATGGAACCCGGATCATGCTTGCTGTAGACGTTGAAGCGCCGGCAGTCCAGGCCGTCCACCTTCACGAAACCGTCAATGGGGAAGATGGTGTAATCATCCATGGAGTCTCCGGACAGCCCCAGATGGGCGGGCGACATGCTCCGAATCTGCTCCATCTGCATGCTCACGCTGGAGGGCTCCGTCACACTGGAGGCGCTGGGTTCCTTCTCCGGGTAAGAGATCTTTCCCTCCGGCGCGGAGACCCGGACCGCCAGGTTGGCGCTGGCCTGGGACCAGCCGATGGCCAGCTGGAACAAATGGCCCTCCTCCGCCGAGGCCCGCACCAGGACCAGCACGCCCTCGGCGTCCTGAAGCTCCGGGCGCTCCTCCTGAACCAGGTAGGTGTCATCGGTGATGACAAAGCCCTGCTCGCTGCCCATCAGAATGTCAAGATACCGGTCCATGATAGCGGCACAGCCGTTCAGCTCGTAAATATAGGTGTACCGGCTGTTCACATCGCTGGACTCATCCCCGCTGGGCTTGCCGGGACTGCGAAGGGCGATCAGCTCCCCTTCCCCTTCCTCCAGAATGGTGTCCAGAGAGGGGACGGTATCCTCGCCTACGGTATAAGCCTCCACGCCCTTCTTGGGCAGAGGCTCCTCCAGCTGCGGCCCCTCATCGTCCCCGCCGCCCAGCAGGTTGATCCCAAACTTGGGCAGAACGAATAATACCGCCGCCGCCGCAATGGCGGCCACCAGCACCAGTGCGATGGGGATGAGCAGCAGCTTCTTTTTGCCGCCCTTTTTCTTCTTGCCGCCGGTCTCCCCATTTTCCACCGGGGCGGCCTTGACTTTTTTTGCTTTTTTCATGGCAGATCACTCCATTATGTTTCCAGATACCGGATGACCACGTCATCCTGAGCGCGCAGCTCCTGACTGAAGGCGCACTCCCGACCGTTTACCTGCAGCTCCACACCACGGTCCAGGTGTTCAAAATCAATCCCGGAATGCTCCAGCAGGTCCATCACATAGTAAGGGACTCCATCCGGCTTGCGCGGCAAAAGCAGCGCTTTTCCGTTGAGCACCACCTGAAGCAAAGGGACAGACGGGCGCTGGACCGGGTCCGCCGGCGGCTTCCAGGGGCTGGGGGCCGGAGGCGCGGGGCGCTCCACCGCAGGGGGCGGCGGTGGGGGAGCTTCCGCTCTGGGAGACTCCCACTCCAGGACGGTCTCCTCCGGCTCCGGCGCGAAGACCTGAGGCGGCACAGCCCTGGGGACGCTCGACGGAGGCGGCTCCATTCTGGGGGCCGCTGGCCTGGGCGGCTCAGACGCCTGCGGCGGCCGGACCGGCCGAGTGGAGGTGACGATCTGGTCGCCGGTGTTCAGAAGAGTGTCCAGATCGGCCAGCCGTCCGTTGACGGTAACACCGCCGGTAAAATCCGCCCCCAGCAGGTCCTTCAGCGTCCGCCGGGCGGCTGTCCCGGACACAGCCGGGGTAAATTCGATGTTGTCCCCCGCATAGACCACCGCAGAGGGTGCAGCTTCCGTTCCGTTCAGCTTCAAAACGCAGGGGACCGCCGGTTCTCCCCGGAACAGCATCCGCTGGCCATCCACGGTGACGCTCAGGTTTTTTCCGGTCCGGCCCAGCAGATCGACCGAGCTGTAGCCATTCATCATCAGCAGCTCCAGTACGGTCAGCGAGCCGCTTCGGAAAAGCTTCGCAGGCGTACCGTTGAGCATGATCCGGTAGCTGTCGCTGATCAGACCCAGTCCTGCGGAGACCGCGATGCCCAGGGGAGTGGCCAGCTCCGGATCGTTGAGCTCATAGCGGTCGGAAAAGGCGCTGATCTCATAGTTGTTGCCCGCCAGGGCCACCCGGCTCTCATCCATTTCCAGAGCCTCCGCCACCAGCTCCAGGATGCCCTCCAGCTTGCTGCCGCCCCCCGCCAAAAACAAGGCGGAGGGAGCGCCGCCGTTCAGGGCCGTCACCCGCTGTGCGATCTCCTGGGCCAGGGCCTGGGCGGACTGCTGCACGGTCTCCCGCACCAGCGAGCCGGAAATGGACTGCTCCAGTCCCAACACATCCCGGTAGGTCACCGTCTCCTCGTCCATCATGGTCTTCATCCGCTCTGCAGTGGCAAAGGGGATCAAAAACCGGCGCATCAGCTCCTCAGTGATCTCATCGCCGGCGATGGTGGCCATGGTATAGCCCACCACAGCGCCGTCCCGGCAGACCGCGATGTCCGAGGTGCCTGCTCCGATGTCGGCCAGCACCAAATTCAGCAGCCGGAGGTCGGCTGGGATGGCCGCATTGAGGGCGGCGATAGGCTCCAACGTCAGGCTGGCCACCTCCAAACCGGAGGCCTCCATCACAGAATAGAGGCTCTCCACCACCTCGCGGGGGAGGAACGTGGCCACCACGGTGGCCTCCAGCACCTTTCCGTTATGGCCCCGCAGGGTGGACATGGGATAGTGGTCCAGGTGGTACCCGGCTACGGTGTAGCCCACCAGATAGAACCGCCGCTCCCCCTCCTGAACCTGGCCCAGCTTGGCCTCTGCCGCGGCCACCGCCCCGCTCTCCAGACGGCCGATGGCGTCGTTGGTGATACGGGTGACTTCGGGAAATTCCAGGGCGTAGCTGCCCTGTTCGGTACGCAAAGCCCGCCCGGCGGCGGCCACGCAGACCCGCTGCAGGGTGCAGTCCAGCTTTTCCTCCATGCGGTCGGTCACCCGGCGGGCCACCTTAGCCACCTGCGCAATGTCCTCGATCTGGCCGTCCAGCATGGCCCGCTTGCCATGCTCCTCCTTCTCAATGGCCAGCACCTGCAGGCGGTCGTCCACCACCCGGCCCGCTACGCCGATGATGCTGCGGGTCCCAATATCCAGCGCAAAGATCAGGCCGCTGTCCTGCGGCTTTCGTTTCGTCATCCGGCTACCTCCCATGGTCCTTGATTACGAATATGGCGCCCCGTTTGTCGGGGCGCCATATCCCTTTACTGCAGGACGCGCCGCAGCGCCTGCTTAATACTTGATGCTGGAGAAAGGATTGGCATCGCCGCCGGCATAACCTGCGTCATCGTCGCTGTCGTTCCAGCTGGAGGAAGCAGGGGCGCTGTAAGCGGGCTGAGGCTTGGAGCTATAGCTGTTAAAATCCTGGCGCAGCTTGAACCGGGACAGCAGTTCCTTCATCAGGGACGCCTGGCTGGACAGCTCCTCGCTGGCAGCGGCGGACTCCTCGCTGGTGGCGGAGTTGGTCTGAACCACGGCGGAGATCTGATCAATCCCCTCGGTGACCTGCATGATGGCCTGGGTCTGGCTCTCCACGGCCTCCACCACGACCTCCATCATGCCGACCACACCGCTGGCCAGCTCATTGGTCTGCTCCAGAGAGGTGGTGACCTTGCTCACCGCCTCGGTGCCCTCGCGGACAGCGGTCATCGACCCATCGATCAGGTCCTTGGTGGCCTTGGCAGCCTCGTCGGACTTGGTGGCCAGGTTCCGCACCTCGTCGGCGACCACGGCAAAGCCCTTGCCGGCGGAACCCGCACGGGCGGCCTCGACGGCGGCGTTCAGAGCCAGGATGTTGGTCTGGAAGGCGATGTTCTCAATGGTAGCGATGATCTTTCCGATCTCCTGAGAGGAGCTGGAGATGTTGTCCATGGCCACATTCAGCTGCTTCACATACTCCACGCTGGTTGTGATCTGGCTGCCGGCGTCCCGGACGGACTGGCCTGCCTGCTCGGCGGAGGCGGCGGTCTTCTTGGCGTTCTCAGAGATATCGGCGATGGTAGCGGACAGCTCCTGCACGGCGCTGGCCTGCTCGGTAGCGCCCTGCGCCAAGGCCTGGGCGCTGTTGGACACCTGGTCGGAGCCGGCGGCCACCTGGTCGGAACTCTGGCTGATTTGGGTCAGGTCGTCGCTCATGCTGCGGTTGATTACCTGCACAGAGGTCAGAATCTTGTTCAGAGAACCCACATACAGCTTCTCGTCCTTGGTGCGCACATTGAAGTTGCCTGCGCCCATCTCCTCCAGAAGGTGGCTGGTATCGCTGATGACCTCTCCCAGAACGTGCTGGCTGGTACGCAGGGCGTCGCACATCTCGCCCAGCTCGTTCTTGCCAGTGTAGTCCACAGGAACGGCCAGATTGCCCTGGCTGAAGCCCACCAGCGCGCTGCGAACCTGATTGCTGGGCTCCACAATGCTCCGGATGATTTTGGTGGCCATCATAAGTACGACAAAGGTGGCAATCACCATCACACCGATGATCACACCCAGGCCGATGTTAGAGGTCAGGTTCTGCTGCGCAATAATCTTGTCCTGCTCCCCTTTCAGGAACTCCGCCAGAGCTGTACCTGCATCGGCAGCGGTGTTCAGCGCGGGGGTGCACTCATCGACAATCATCGTGGCCGCGCGGTTCCGGTCGGTCTTGACCACCTCGGCAATGGTCTTGGCCTCCTCCTTCCAGGTATTCAGCGTATTGACAAACGCATCAAGCTGGCTGCGGCTGCTCAGGTCCTTGGGATAGGCGGCCTGCATCTGCGCCATCACGTCATCCAGCTCGGCCAGCTTGGAATTGACGGTGGTGAGTCCGTCCACATTGCCGGACAGGGCCACGTCCCGCAGGCCACGGGCGGCGATGTTGTAGTCAATCCGGCAGTCGGCCACCAGCGTGTTGGTCTCTACATAGTGCTCCAGGATGTCGCTGTATGCTTTTTTCTGGGAATTCATCATAATCAGCGAGGCAACGATGATGGCAACGGAAACCAGGATGGTTGTGCCGAAGCCTACAATCAGGCTCTTTTTAATGGACATGTTTTTAAAGTTCATGCTGTATTCCTCCCATTTTGTTCCCGCGGACGCGCGGTGTGGATATCTTGGGTTCATTATACACCACTTTTTCTTGGGACGCAAGGAAAAGTCAAGAATTTTGTGTTTTTCCTTGTGTTTCCCTGTTTTGGAAGAAAACGGTCAAAAAAGCCATAACTCCCCTCCTTTTTCAGACAATATCTCCATACTTTCCGTGCTGAACGTCCCCCGCCAGTTTTCCGTCCACCAGGGTGACCACCCGGCGGCGCATGATGTTGACGTACTGGCTGGCGTGGGTAGCCATGATGATGGTGGTACCCCGGCTGTTCAGCTCGTTGAGCAGGTGCATGATATCCCAAATGGTGTCATCGTCCAGGTTGGCGGTGAGCTCGTCCAGCAGCAGCACTGGCGGACTGCTGATCAGCGCCCGGGCCAGTTCCACCCGGCGCGCCTCCCCAATAGACAGCTGGGCCGGGAAGCACTCCCCCACCTTAGGCAGGCCCACCAGTCCCAGCGCCTTCTCCGCCGCCGCCTTGCTCTTGCGCTGCATGCCGCTGGCCCGGGCAGCCACCATCAGGTTCTCCATAATGGTGCGCTTGCGGATCAGGATGCTCTGTTGGCTGACAATCCCAAAGGTCCGGGTCAGCCGCACTCGCCAGGGACCGAAAAAGCGGGCAATATTGGCGTTGTCCACAAACACAGAACCCTCGTCCGGGGCGATCTCCCCTCCAATCAGTTTCAGCATGGTGGTCTTTCCCGCCCCGCTGCTGCCGATCAGGAAAACAAAATCTCCCTGCTGAACCGTGAAGTCCAGATCACGCACCGCGTAATGCTTGCGTTTATCCTCAGTTTTATAGATTTTCGACACTTTTTCCATGTGTATTTCTGGCATTTCTCATACGGCTCCTTGGCAGTTATGACGGCGCGCCATAAATTTATAGTTCAAAAAAATCGCTTCTTGTAGTATAATCTTTTTCGAGGCAATTGAAAAGAGCTATTTTCGATTTTTAGGGGGCAGCTGTGAAAAATTATGAGCGACGCGGAAGCTGGAAGCGATATATCCTCCTGGCCCTCCTGCTGGCTTTGGCCTGCGTGGGGGCGGTGGAGCTGTTCGTCTGCGCCTTCCGAGCGCCCGACGTCTACGCATCCATCACCGCTCCGGTCCGGGCCGTTATTGCCTGGGCGGGGGAGACGGGGGACCTGACCTGGAACGCCCTGTGCCAGCGGACTGACCAGGCGGTGGACAGCGGCGTCGCCCAGGTTAAGGCGGGCCTCCGGCGGCTGGACGAGTACCTGGCCTCCCTGGCCCAGCCCCCCGAGCCGGATGAGCCAGACGGACTGGAACTTCTGGAGGAGATTCAGCTGGTGGACGATGCGGTGGCGGCTCCGCCCCCCAGGGTCCAGGCCGACTACTCCATCACCTCCCAGGTGATCCGAGACGGCCAGGCGTACCTTACCGGCGGGGCCTATGACCTGGTCTACTACGACCAGACCGACAGCGCCTGGGCGGAGACGCCCTATGGCACCGACACCATCGGCCGCTACGGCTGCGGGCCGGCGGCCATGGCTATGGTAGTGTCCACCCTCACCGGCGCTGTGACCGATCCAGCCGAAATGGCCCGGCACTGCGTGGACCAGGGCTATTGGGCCAAAAAGCACGGCTCCTACTGGTCCATCGTCCCCGGCGTGGCTGAGGACTACGGCCTGACCTGCACCTCCTTCCTGCCGGAGGAGACCGAGGAGGACGTCATCATCCACGCCTTAAATACCGGCCAGCTGCTGGTGGCCCTGGTGGGACCCGGCCACTTTACCAACGGGGGCCACTTCATCGTCCTGCGGGGCATCACCTTGGATGGAAGCATTCTGGTGGCCGATCCGGCCAGCCCAGAGCGCAGCCTGACCACCTGGGATCTGGACCTGATCCTGGAGGAGCTTTCTCCCAACCGCAGCAGCGGAGGCCCCCTCTGGGCCATCTTCTGAGTTTCCCTCATGAAAGTATCCCCCCTGCGACGCAGGGGGGATCTCTTTATTTCTCCTGTACGTAAAAAGAGTCTTTTCCGCCCATACGGCGGTTCAGCCGCTCGTCCAGCTGTATGATCCGCTCCAGCAGCCGGCGGGCGCTGCCCGTCTGATTGAAGTAGGTGGTCTCCTCCTCCCCCTGGGGGGCGGCCCCCTGATCCAGCGCAGTCACCCGCTCCCGTCCCTCCGGGGACAGGCTCTCTTTCCGCAGTCCTACGGCCTGCTGCAGCTCCTGCAGCTTCTGCAGAGGCTCCTGCCGCATCCCGATCAGCATCCGGACGGATACGCTGTCGTTGCGGTCCATCGCCTCCCCCAGCTGCTGGCTCAGGTCCCAGACCTCAGACAGGCAGTTGTACTGCTTTCGTGCCAGCACTGCCAGGTCCAGCCAATCGCGCTTCGTCATGCCTGCTTCTCCTGCGCGCCGCTGTTCTTCTCCGCAGCGCGGAACGCATCCCGCATCTCGGCCAGCATGGGGCGCAGGCGCTCCAGCTCGGACTTGTTCCGGCCCACCTTGATGCGGCCCAGCTCATAGGTGAAGTAGTCGTACATCCGGGCCAGATCCTGGCTGATAGGGTACTGGTGGTCCAGCGTCTCGTCCAGGTAGTTGACGATATCGGTGCAGCGGTCCAGCGCGGTCTCAAACACCGGCCAGTCCTGCTTATCCAGCGCGATGGAGGCCAGCGTGCTCCGTTTGACCAGCTCATCGTAGAGCAGCAAAAGCAGTTCCCCGGAGGTCATAGAGTTGATGGATTGCTGCTTGTAATTCTGATATCCTCTTGCGTCCATGCAGGATCGTCCTTTCCTATTAGTAGCCGCCCATCAGGCCGGCCAGGGTGGAGCTCTGAGAATTCATCTGCTGAATCAGGACCTCCAACCGGCTGAACTGCTGGGTGTAGCGGTCCACCTGATCCGACAGCTTATCCTGCCACTTCTCGATCTGAGTATTGATGTTGTCAAGCTGGCTCTGCCAGGTGTTGTTCATCAGCGACAGGGAGCTCAGCGGACTGCCGGCCTGCTGGATCAGGATGCCCTTGGGTTCGCCGGTGGTCTTGGCATAGGCGTCCAGCTGGACCTTCAGGTTCTGCATCACGCCGCCGCCGTTCTCGCCGCCCACCCGGGTGAACACATCGGCCACGAGATCGGGATCGCTGTCCAGCATGGCGCGCAGCTTATCCTCGTCCAGGGTGACGGCCTCGCTGCCGTCGCTGATGGTATAGCTGGTGGTGATGCCCATGGCGCGGAGGTAGGCGCCGTCCTCTCCGTTGGGGGAAAAGATATTGCGCATCTTCTCATACATCGTGGACAGGGTCCGGTCACCGAAGAGGATGCCCTGCCGGGCCTTCTCCTCATAGCGTTCGATGGCGCTCTCGGTCATGCCGGCCTTTTCATCATCGGTCAGAGGCTCGTAGTTGGCAAATTTGCCGTTGGAGTTCTTATAGGGCATGGTGGAGTAGGCCGCCTTGACCTCCGCCATCATGACATTATAGTCCTCGATCATGGACTTGATGGCGTCAATGATCTTGTCGGAGTCTGTACTGCTCTTGAAGGTGACGGCGTTGGAGGCCTTATACACCGGCTTGCCGTCCAGACCCAGCACCGGATCGCCGTTGGCGTCCACCTCAGCGCTGTCGAAGGTATCCTGCATGTTGATGGTAAGCCCATCGATGACGATGCTATTGGAGCCGCGAGTCATCTCGATCTGCTCGCCGTTGACCGTAACGGTAAACTTGGCGTCCAGGCCCTTGGTATAGCCCAGCTGTTCGCCCAGCTTGTTGACGATCGTCTCTGCAAGGTTATTCTCCTTGTCATTATAGCTCACGGTCAGCTCCCTGCCGTTCTTGTCTGTGACGATCAAGGAGCCGTCCTTCCCGGAGAAGGCGGCCTTGCTTCCATCTCCCAGGATATTCTCAATGTTGCTCAGAATATGCTCCAGCTTGCTGTCTTCCTCCAGGCCGAAGGTGAACTCCACCTGCTTGCCGCCGACATTGACGGAGAAGATGTTGCCCGCCAGATTCTGGTCTGTGCCCATGCCCAGCAGCGCCTTTGTGCTGCCGCTCAGGTCGATCGCGCTGTTTTTGCTGCGCTCCACGCTGGCCGCGACCGCACTCAGCAGGCTCTCACCGACGCCCTCGCCGGAAGAAGCCGCCAGATCCTCGCCGGTGGCGTTGTCCCGGAGCACAAAGGTCCCCAGGGTTTTATCAAACCGCGCTGTATAATCAAAATTAGCGACGCCGACGTCAGCTTGAATCTCACCAATCAGGTCGTTCAGCTTCTGGACCACATCACTGACGCTGTCCTCCGCTTCGATTCGGAGGGGCAGGTGCATGTTATCGCCAAAGTGAATGGTTGCGTTGTCTCCGGACTCTCCGTAATCGGCGCCCGTCCCCAGGAGGTTGCCCACCTTCTCGTTCGTGCTGAACTGATAGCTGTCCGCCTGCCCGAACATGACTTGGGCCAGGCCGAATCCCATGGTGATATCGCCGTCGGAGCCGGTCTCGGAGGCACTGAACAGGAAGTTGTTGGTAGTCTGGGAGTAGCTGACCTTGACACCGGCCCCCTTGTTGGAGTTGATGTCGCTGATGACCTCCGACAGCGTGCTGTCCTTGGTATAGGTGCCGATGATCGTATTGTTGAGAACGAACCGGTACTGTTTGTTGCCCTTTTCGTCCAGCGCGAAACTGCCGTCGCTGTACCGGAGGGCATAGGAGTCGTCCAGATCCACCAGATCGCCCAGGGTCTTGCTGGTGTTCAGATAGCTGGTGGCAATCCGGCCGATGCCCAGGGTCTCGCCCACCTCGGTGTTGATCAGCAGGTTGGAACCCTCCTGCGGGATGATGCTCAGCTGGAGGGTGCCGTCCGTGGCCAGATTTTCCGCCTTCACCTTGCCCTTGTAGACCTTGTACAGGGTGTCGTTCAGCACCTTGGTGTAGTTTTCCGCGTTATACTCAATCGCCTTGTTCTCCTCGGTGTCCCAGATCATGCTCTTGCCATTCCGGGTGACGATCTCAGGCAGCGTGACCTGCTTGGCGGTGCCGCCGTCCAGACTCATGTTCAAGGTCTTCTCCGACAGATAGGAGGCGTTATCCTCCTGCCGGGTGGTGGAGAAGTCGTAGGTCAGCCCGATGGTCGAGGGTTTATCCTCCGAGGCGTTCTTCAGCGCGTCCTCGATGCCCAGCGTCTTGGCCACGTTGCCGGTGGCCTTGGACATGTAAACGGCGTTGCCCGCGCTGGTCTTGTCCTTAAAGGTGATGTTCATGCCGTCCACCCGCACCTCGATGCGGTCCTTGGCGTCGGCGGCGGAGCCGCCGCTGAAGGTGATGGTCTGGCCCTCCAGCTTCTGGTTGATCAGCTCCGCCAGAGCCTGGCTCTCGGACATGCTCTGGCCATGCTGATTGGAATATTTCTCCTTGATCGCCTCAAGGGCCTCCTTGTCGGTCACCTCATTAAAGTTCAGGGTGATGTTGTTGCTGCCGTAGGTCAGGGTCAGGCTGCCGTTGAGGCTGGACAGGGTGGTCTTGCCATTCAGGTCAAAGCCCTTGCTGGCCTGAACGCTTTTTCCGTCGCCGGCCTTCAGGTTGCCGCTGGTACGGTACTGGGTGGAGGTGGCCAGCTGGTGCACCGCGTTGAGGGCGACATTACTGCTGGTCTTGCCGCTGGCCGTCACCTTGTTGGCGTACAATCCCTGGGCGGCTACCTTCACCGCGTTGTTGAAAAAGCTGGCCGACAGCAGGTTGGTGGGGGAAGCATAGGAGGTGTACTTGTTGCTGAAGCCTACCATCTTGCTGATGATGCTCCGGTAGTCCTCCTGCTTCCACTCGATTTTCGTCACCTTTTGGTTCAGCTGGTTAATCTTCGTCTGGTAGCTCTGCACCAGGCTTTCGATCATACCCTCTGTATCCAGGCCGCTGGCCAGGCCGCTGACAACATTCGCGCTGTTGTACAGGCTGCTTGTCATATTGCTGCTGCTTGCTCCGCTGATAGAGGCCATAAGAATCGCTCCTTCCGTCTTGTCTCTGTGTTCCAACGGTTTTTTATGAAAATTGAACGCAAAAATACTCTGTACTTTTTTATCGGCATGTAGTATGATTAAGATAATAGCTCTCGGAGAAAGATTTTACTGGAGGAGATCGCTTGTCCGCTATCATCACTATTACCAACCAGAAGGGCGGCGTGGGCAAGACCACCACATCCAGCGCCCTGATGGACGGCCTGCAAAGCAGGGGCGCCCGGGTGCTGGGCGTCGACCTGGACCCCCAGGGCAGCCTGGGCTTCTGTCTGGGACTGGACATTGAAAACTGCGCCACCGTCTACGATGTGCTGAAGGGCACCGCCGGCATCCATGATGTCATCATGAAGTCTGACTGCGGGGATATCCTGCCCTCCAACATCCTGCTGTCCGCCGCAGAGCTGGAGTTCAACCGGCCCGGCCGGGAGTTTCTGCTGAAAAACGCCCTGGCTGAGGTGGAGGAGGAGTACGACTATATCATCATCGACACCCCTCCCGCCCTCAACGTACTCACGGTCAACGCCTATGTGGCCGCCGACGGCCTGGTCATCCCCATGGCCCCGGAGATCCTCAGCCTGCTGGGCGTCTCCCAGATCCGGGAGACCATCGACACCGTCCGCCGGTGCTACAACTCCCGCCTGCGGGTGCTGGGCATCGTGCTGAACAAGTTCAACCAGCGCTTCACCCTCAACCGGGAGGTGCTGGACATGGCGGAGCAGATCGCCAAGCAGCTGGATACCTCTGTATTCCAGTCCCGCATCCGCTCCGGCGTGGCGGTGGCGGAGGCTCCCGCTCACGGCGAGAGCGTGCTGTCCTACGCGCCCGACTCCAAGGTGGCTCGTGACTTCCGCCTGCTCATCAATGAGATCGCCCGGATGTACGACCCCACCTATCCTAACTCCTGATACTTCGGAAAGGAGACCATTTCATGGCCGCAAGCAAGAAAAACGCCAAGGGCAGCAAAACTGCCCATGTTCTTAACCTCCTCACCGCGCCCGGAGTCCCCAAGGAGGGCGCGCCCGCCGGTGAGGAGACTGCGGCGGAGGCCGCAGTGGAGCCGGCCGCTCCGGCCGCGCCCTCCCGCCCCCTCCTCCCTCCCATTCTGGAGGTAGCCCAGGCCAATGACGACAATCTGGCCCAGCAGATCCAGCGCGCTTTAGAGGAGGAGCTGGATGAAACTCCCGCCCCTGCGGCGGAACAGCCCACACAATCTGTAATTGAGGAGGTATCCCCAGTGGCGACGGAACTGCCCACCACCGAACAGACCCCCGCGGCCCCTGCGGCCTCGGGCGGCAAAATGAGCCAGGAGGAGATTGAAAAGCTTCTGGCCGCCGCCGGCGCTCCTGCCGCGGAACCCGCACCGGCTCCGGCACCGGCACCGGCTCCCGTGGCCCCGGGCGGCAAGATGAGTCAGGAGGAGATTGAGAAGCTTCTGAGCGCCGCTGCCGCGCCTGCTGCGGAACCCACACCGGCTCCGGCTCCTGCGGCCTCGGGCGGCAAGATGAGTCAGGAGGAGATTGAGAAGCTCCTGAGCGCCGCTGCCGCGCCTGCCGCAGAACCCGCACCGGCTCCGGCTCCTGCACCCGCTCCGGCTCCCGCGGCCTCGGGCGGCAAGATGAGCCAGGAGGAGATTGAGAAGCTCCTGAGCGCCGCTGCCGCGCCTGCTGCGGAACCCGCACCGGCTCCGGCTCCTGCACCCGCTCCGGCTCCCGCGGCCCCGGGCGGCAAGATGAGTCAGGAGGAGATCGAGAAGCTTCTGAGCGCCGCTGCCGCGCCTGCCGCAGAACCCGCACCGGCTCCGGCTCCTGCACCCGCTCCGGCTCCCGCGGCCTCGGGCGGCAAGATGAGCCAGGAGGAGATTGAGAAGCTCCTGAGCGCCGCTGCCGCGCCCACTGAGACGCCCGCGCCTGCTCCGGCACCTGCGCCCGCTCCGCAGGCCGCTCCTGCAGCGGAAAAGCCCGCGCCCAAGCCCCAGGCTCCCAAGGAGGAGGAGATCTCCTACACAAACATCATGCAGGTCCTGGTGGAGGAAAAAGCGCCTAGATATATAAAAAAGTTCGGCATCTGCACCTGCAAACAGTGTGAGGCGGACGTCAAGGCTCTCACCCTCACCAACCTGGTGCCCAAATATGTGGTGTTGTCCAAGCTGGACCGCATCCCCATGCTCACCGTCTACGAGGGGCGGTTCAACTCCACCATCCTGGCCCAGCTGACCCGGGCCTGCAAGACCGTGATGGACCACCCCCACCACGACCGCAAGGACGAGACCTGAGCGCAGACAAAAAAGCCCGCCATATGGCGGGCTTTTTCTTCGTTATACAGCCTTTGCGCCGTTCAGCAGATGGTCCATCACATCCACCAAATGGCCGATCTCCGGCTTGCTCATCTGCTCGTCGGCGCCCAACTGGCGGCCCTTGATCCGCATCTCCTCGCTGATGAGGGAGGAGAAGATAATCAGCGGAACGGGCTGGAAGCGGGGGCTGCTCTTCACCAGCTTGGTCAGCCGGTGGCCATCCATCTGAGGCATCTCGATATCGGTGATAATCAGCGCCACCTGCTCAAACAGAGTTCGATCCTGGGGCAGCTCATTCAGTGCCTCCCACAGCTCACGTCCGTTGGGGAACATGCGCAGGTTGACATACCCCGCCTTATGCAGGCAGTCCTCAATCATCTTGGACAGGAGGATGGAGTCCTCCGCAATCCAGATGGGCTCATCGCTGCGGGAGCGGGGACCCATCTGGTCAATCTCGTCCATCTGGATGGTGGTCTCGGGCGCGATCTCCGCCACGATCCGTTCGAAGTCCAGGATAGTGACCAGGTCCTTGCCGCACTGAGCGATGCCGGTGGCCACCCCCTCAGAGCCGCCGGACACCGTCTTGTCCGGCTTGTGGATATCCGTCCAGGAGATGCGGTTGATCCCTACCACCGTATGCACCCGGAAGGCGATGTACATCTTGTTGAAGTTGGTGATGATAAACAGGTCCTTTTCGCCCTTCTGGCTCTCCGCTCCCAGGTAGGTGGGCAGGTCTACCACAGTGATGACAATGTCGCGGGGCTTAATAATCCCCTCCACGGCCGGGTGAGCATGCGGCATTGGCTTCACCTTGGTGGGCATGATGATCTCCCGCACTTTGGCCACGTTGATGCCGTACAGATTATTATCGATGGTGAACTCCATGATCTCGATCTCGTTGGTGCCGGATTCCAATAGGATACCGCTGTTATGTACCTCCGCCATTTCTGACACTCCTCACTCTATTTAGGATAGCGCCCTCCGGCGCGTCTTTGGTTAGAAAATAATGTCCTTCTGTCCGTAGGACCGGACGCAGGCCTGGCCGCTGGCCACATCAAAAAGCATGGTCCGGGCGATGGAGCCGCCGGTATGCTCTCCGATCAGGCGGATGTTCTCTCGCTTCAGGATGGTGTGAACACTTTCGATGTTGCGCTGGCCGATGTTGCCCAGACCGCTGCCGCCGGCAATCTCAAACATTTTGGCTCCGCCGGCGATCTTCACCGTCATCCGGGCCCGGGACGCGCCTTTGACCTCCAGCTGCCGAAGTGTCTCCTTGATGCCGGTATCGGCATATTTCAGCGTATGGGTCCGGCCGGCCTCCATATTCAGGGGCAGCATGATATGGAGCAGCGCCCCCAGCCGCAGTCTAGGATCGTGAAAGCATAGACCGATGCAGGAACCTAACGCATATGTCACCAGGATGCCCTCCCCCTGGAGCACCTTCATATCCGCAATCCCTACCGTCAGTTTTTGATCAGCCATCGCTAACGCCCAGCTTCCTCAATAAGAACTCAAGAGAGCGCAGGTCGGGGGACAGCAGCAGGTGGCTGGGGATCTCCTGCCCGTTGCAGACAAAATTCCCTCCGATGGTCATCAGATAGTCGGACATGCCGCCGTACTCGGCCATCGGTACCGCCAAAATTGCGCCCTGCATATCCACCGCGAAGGCGGGGACGGTCAGATTGATGTTGATCCCGGCCAGTCCGGACAGAGCCGTGACAAAGGCGGAAATCATAATGTTGCCGATCTCAATGAGCGCCGACTGCTCCAGTCCCGCCAATTCCTCATAACTGCCGATCCCCTGGCCCAGCATGGTCTCCAGAATGAAGTTGACCAGCTCCAGCTTCTGGACGGACAGCATGATGCCGCCTACATCGCCGCTCATCTTCACCAGCACGCCGGCGGTCACCGCCTCGGGCCCGCCAATCCACTCGATGGCCTCGTTATACCCCATGATGCGCACCTCCGGCATGGTGATGCGCACCTCCTTACCCAGCATCTGGGACAGTGCCGTGGCGGCGTTGCCGGTGCCGATACTGCCGATCTCCCGCAGCGTATCGATCTCCAGCGACGTCAACTGATCATAATTCTTTATCATACCCCAGCTTCCCTTCTTTCTAAGTTAGTTGGGCAAACCGTTGATGGTCTGCTCAATCTCATCGGTCGTCTGCACCATCCGCAGCGCATAGCTGTAAGCCCGCTGGGACTCGATCACCTTGACCATCTCCTGGGCCAGGTCTACGTTGGACCGCTCCAGATAGCCTCGGATCACCGTTCCGGTGCCCAGGTACAGGTCGCCGTTTTTGTCAACGGGATTGAACCGGCCGCTGTCCGCGTGCTGCATGCCATCGTAGATGCGATAGTCAAACACGCCGATGTTCAGGTCGGCCTCCCGGTTCAGAGGGTCGATGACAATGAAATTGCCCGCCGGGTCCAGGACGAAGCGGCCCTCGTTGTCAGACAGGCGCCACTCTATCGTGTTTTGAGGCTCGATCTCCTCTCCGGTGTCAGGATCAATCTCCGGTTCGGCATCCTCTGCGGGAGGGATCTCAAACCGGGCCATCATAAATGCCCCATCCCGGGTGAAGGAGATCTCGCCGTTGGAGGGATCGTAGAGGGCGAAAAAGCCGTCTCCCTTGATGGCGAAGTCGAAGGTGAAGCCCGTTTCGGTGTAGCCGCCGGTCTCATAGTCCACGCTGGCCTTGACCATTTTGGTGCCGGTGCCCTTGGGCAGCTGCTCATCGTCGATGCCCGTCACGTTGCCGTACATCAGATGGTGGAAGGTCGCCCGCTCCGCCTTGTAGCCGTAGTTGTTCACGTTCGCGATGTTATTGGCTTGGACATTCATGCGCTGATTCTGCATATACGCGCCCACAGCGCCGGTGTAAAAGGACATATTCATAGCTCACTCACGCCTTTCTTCCCTGGGAGGAGGATGATTATTGCATCCGGCCAATGTCACCGACCACCCGGGTAATCACTTCGTCATAGATCTTGCTCATCTGCGCGGCGCTCTGGAGCGCCCGCTGGGTGGACATCATATTGACCATTTCCTTCACCATGTCCACATTGGACCGCTCTACATACTTCTGAAGGATGGTCGCATTCTCGTTGAGCTGTGCGCCGTCGCCGGTAAAAAGGCCGTAGGGAGTGCGCTCCAGCTCGCCGTTGTCGTCAAACATATACACGCCCAAGGTGCCCAGATACTCGCCGTCCTCGGTGGCAAGATTCCCCAGCTTATCCACGTTCAGCTTGTCGGTGGGCAACTGGATGGGCTCCCCCTCGTTGTCCAGTACATAGCCCAGCTCGGACAGGCACAGGTAGCCCTCGTTGTCCAGCGTGAAGCTGCCCGCTCTGGTGTAGGCCACCCCGTCCATCGTCTGGATGGCGAAAAAGCCCTCGCCCAGGATGCAGAAGTCCAGCGGAAGGTTGGTCTCCTCCGGGGCGCCCTGGGTATAATCGGTGTACAGCTGATCCGGCGCCAGAATATAGGCCTGATAGGTGGGCAGCTCCTCGTAGTGGGACTTATCCAGATTGCCCACCCGCACCGCCATCACCTCGTCAAAGGTGCGGTCGGTATAATGCTCGGCCTTAAAGCCGGCGGTGGATATGTTGGTCATGTTGTTGGCCACAACGTCCAGCCGCCGCCCCTGGGACAGCATCCCGGAGGTCAGGTTGTAAAAGCCCTTTATCATTGCGCAAAACTCCTCTCGTCCAAGCGGGTCACTTGCCGCCGGTCATGTACTGGTTCATATATAGCTTCAGCTTCTGGATGGCCCGGGAGTGGAGCTGGGAGATACGGGGCTCGCTGACCTCCATCACCTGGGCGATCTCCTTCATGCTGAGGTTTTTGTGGTAGTAGAGGGAAATGACAGTCTGTTCATTTTCCCGCAGGGACTCGATGGCCTTGGTCAGCGTCTCCAGCAGCTCCTGCCGGAGCATGGAGTCCTCGGGCCGGCTGTCCGAGCCGCCGTCGGGCACGTCCGCGCCGCCGTTCTGCTCCCGGTCCTCAAACAGGGCGTCCAGGGAGAGCACGTTGCACATAGAGGAGTTGGCCAGGTCCTCCTGGTACTGGTCCGGAGTCACTCCCAGGCGCTGGGCCATCTCCTGGTCGGTGGGATACCGGCCCAGCTCGGAGAACAGCTCGCTGCTGGCCTGGTCGATGTCCCGGGCCTTCCGCCGCACACTGCGCGGCACCCAGTCCTGCCGCCTGGCCAGATCGATCACCGCCCCCCGGATGCGCTTGGAGACATAGGTCTCAAACTTGATGCCCTTGTCCGGGTCGAACTTATCCACCGCTCCAGCCAGAGTGATCAGGCCCTCATTCACGATGTCGTCCACCTGGGCGAAGCTGCTGTATACCCCCCGAACCTGGAGGGCGATGGTCTTCACCAGCCCCATGTAGCGCATCACCAGAGCCCACTTCAGCTCCTCGCTGCCGGTGCGCTTATAGGTCTGGAACAGCTCCTCGGTGGTGAGCGCGTCCAGCTCCTCCTGGCTCCAGGTCAGCTTCTCCGGCCCGGAGACCGCCGCTCCCCCGCTCATACCGCGGCCGCCTTTCGCTCAGGCCGCACCTGCGCTTTGTCCAAGGTGATGTTGCCCAGAGACTGGATCTGCACGTCGCTGGTGATCTCGTTGAAGGAGAGGACGTAGACGCTGGGATAGAACTGGGACAGCATCCGGCTGAGGTAGATCCGGATGACCTGACTGGTGAGGACGATGGGGGTCTGGGAGAGGTCGTTGAATTTTTTCAGGTAGTCGCCCAGCTGGGTGACGATACCCTGCATCAGGTCCGGACCCATGGCCAGATAGATGCCCTGCTCGTTCTTGCTGAGGGAGCTGATGACCCGCTTCTCTACCTCGGCGTCCAGGGTGACCACCCGGAGCTGGCCGTGCTCACAGAAGCGGCGGGTGATTGTGCGGCTGAGCGCCACACGGATGTTCTCGCACACCATGTCAATATCCTTGGTGGTCATCAGGGAGTCCACCGCAGTCTCCAGGATGGTGGCCAGGTCCCGGATGGGGACCCCCTCCTTCAACAGATTGCGGAGGATGCGCTCCAGATTGGCGTAGGACAGCACATTGGGAATGGCCTCCTCCACCAGCTCGGGGGCGGTCTTTTTCAGGTTCTCCACCAGCTGGATCACTTCCGCCCGGCCCAGCAGCTCGTAGGCGTGACGGCGGACCACCTCGGACAGGTGGGTCTGCATCACGGACAGGGGGTCGATGACGGTGTAGCCGTAGATCTCCGCCATCTCCTTGTTTTCGGGGAGAATCCACCGGGAGGGGATGCCGTAGGCGGGCTCGATGGTCTCGATGCCGTCAATCTCGCCAGCGGGGTTAACCGGCTCCAAAGCCAGGTAGTAATCCACCAGAATCTCGCCTCGGGCCACCTCCTCGCCCTTGATCTTGACCACATACTGATTGGTGCCCAGCGCGGAGGAGTCGTGCAGGCGGATGGAGGGGATGACGAAACCCATATCCTGGGCATACTGGCGGCGGAAGATCACGATGCGGCTGATCAGCTTGCCGCCGCTGCTCTCGTCCACCAGAGAGATCAGGCTGTAGCCGAATTCCATTTCAATGGGGTCCACATTGAGCAGCCCGTATACGTTGTTGATATCCTTGTAGTAGTCGGTCTCGCTGGGAGCGGCCGTCATATCCGCCTCCGCCGGCTCGTCTGTCTGGACCAGCTCAGCGGCCTCCTTCCGCTCGATGCGTCCGCTCATCAGGTAGCCCAGCACAGCCAGGCCCACGCCCACGATGAGCAGAGGGACGGTGGGGGTACCCGGAATGATGCCCAGGATGATCAGCACTGCGCCGGCGGTAAGGATAGCTCTGGGCTGACGGGCAAACTGGTTGATGACGTCCGTGTTCAAGCTGCCGTCAGACACCGAACGGGTGACGATCATGCCGGTGGCAGTGGAGATCATCAGGGCGGGCAGCTGAGACACCAGGCCGTCGCCGATGGTGGCGATGGAGTAGGTCTGGGCCACCGTGCCCAGGTCCCCAATGCCGTTGAGGGAGCCAATAATGATGCCGCCAATCAGGTTGACTGCCGTGATGATCAGCGACATGATGGCGTCGCCCTTGACGATCTTGGTCGCGCCGTCCATGGCGCCGTAGAAGTCCGCCTCCCGCTGGATCTTGCTCCGGCGCTCCCGGGCCTGCTGCTCGTCGATCAGGCCGGAGGACAGGTCGGCGTCGATGGCCATCTGCTTGCCGGGCATGGCGTCCAGAGTGAAGCGGGCAGCCACCTCGGCCACGCGCTCCGCGCCCTTGGTGATGACGATAAACTGCACCAGCACGATAATAAAGAAGATAATGACGCCCAGCACGATATTGCCCTGGGTGATCATCTCACCAAAGGTCTGGATCACCTGTGTGCCGGGGGAGGAGGTGCTGCCGTCAAAGCCCAGGATGGACCGGGTAGTGGACACATTCAGGCCCAGCCGGAACAGAGTGGTAATTAGCAGCAGGGAGGGGAAAATAGAGAACTCCAGCGCCTCGGAGATGGTCATGGTGACCATCAGAATCACGATGGACAGGGAAATATTGGTAATGATCAGAATGTCCAGCAACGCCGGAGGAAGGGGGACGATCAGGAAGAGGACAATGACCACCACGAGAAGTGCTATGCTGTTTTGAAAAATCCGCCGCATGGTGTCATCCTTTCCTTTTTATTGTTCCTTTTTATGTAAAACCCAAAAATTCGGGCCTGATTTGCAATGTTAGGGAAGCTTTTTATCCAGCTTCATGACATAGACCAGCACCTCGGCCACCGCACCGTAGAGTTCGGGAGGGATCTCCCGGTCGATGTCCACAGAGGCGTACAGCGTTCGGGCCAGAGGGACGTTCTCCACCACGTGGACACCGTTCTCCTCGGCCACCTTGACAATGCGCAGAGCCAGTTCATCCATTCCCTTAGCCAGCACCTTGGGGGCGTTGTCCTCCTCCTCGTGGTAGCGCAGGGCTACGGCAAAGTGGGTGGGGTTTCGGATGACCACGTCGGCTCCAGGCACCTGCTGCATCATGCGCTGCTGGGCCCTCTGCCGCTGGATCTGCTTGATCTTGCCCTTGACCTGGGGATCGCCTTCGGTCTGTTTATACTCCTCTTTGATCTCCTGTTTGGACATTTTCAGCTGCCGCTCGTAGTCCCACCACTGGTACAGGTAATCAAAGAAGGCCAGCGCGGCAAAGGCCACCGCAATCTGGATCACCAGCGTCATAATGTCCTGAAACAGGATGGAACAGGACTGACTCAGGCTCATATCCAAAAAGCGGCTGAAGCTCAGGGCCACACGACTGAAATAGTTGTAGATGAGTATCAGCAGAATCGAGATCTTTAAAATGCCCTTCAGCGCTTCGATCACGCTGCGCAGGGAAAACAGCCGTTTTAAGCCCTGCAGGGGGTTGAGGCGGCTGAATTTTGGCTTGATCGACTCCCCTGCCACCAGCATTTTGGTTTGGAAGAAGGTGACGCCTATGGCCAGGATCGCGGTGACCGCCAAAAACGGCCCGGCGATCACCACAAAGGTCACAATCACCGTTTTGAGCAGGTCATTCAGGATATTGGCCGGGATCACCGAGCTGCCGGACGCCATGTAGGAAAAGCAGAGGTTCAGCAACGCGTGCATCCGGGATACGAAAACACCGCCCATGGTTTGGATCATAAACAGGCTGCCCACCAGGGTCGCCACGGCGACGGCATCCTTGCTCATCAGGACGTTGCCTTTTTTTCGTTCGTCCCGCCGTCGTTTTGGCGTTGCCTTTTCGGTCTTGGAGTCGCCGGCCATGGAATGATCCCCCCTTTGTCAGCCGTTTTCCCGTTTGTTCAGCCCGACATCAGGGGCAGCACACGCTGGACCGCCAGCAGCATTTCCACCTCTGCGTCCAGCAGGAACCCGCTGATGGGGACCAGCAGGATCAGCAGCATCACCAGACCAATGATGACCTTCAGCTCAATATTGATGGCAAACACATTGATCTGGGGAATGGCCTTCATCAGAATGCCCATACCCACCTGACCCATCAGCTCCGCAGCCAGGATCGGCATGGCCAGCTTGACGCCCAGGATGGTGCAGTCCAAAAAGATCTGGATCATCCCTGCGTAGAAGGTCTCCCCCAGCGCCACAGCGCCAAAGGGAACCACCAGGCCGGAGCTGGCAAAGATGCGGATCAGAGTATGGTGGCCATTGGCCGCAAAAAACAGCAGGGACATCAGGAGATTGAAAAATGTAGAGGTGACCGTCACCTGGATGCCCGAGGCTGGATCGTAGGTGGACGCCATAGACAGGCCCATCTGCATATCGATAACGGAACCCGCCATGATGGGGATATAGAAGAAAATATTGACCACCAGGCCCAGCACATAGCCCAAAAACAGCTCCATCAGAAAGGTCAGGGCCAGGCCCAGCACCGTGGCCGGCATCTCCGGTCCAGAGGGCGTGATCGCGTAGACGCTGATAGACAACAGCAGGGCGAGTCCCCCCTTGACCAGACCGGGGACGCCCCGCCGCCCTAACAGGGGATTGAATACGATCATGCCGGTCATCCGGCCGGTGATCATCAGAAAGAGGGTGAGCGCATTCCAGTCCACGAAAGTCCTCCTCTCCCCTAGCGGGTGGCCATCAGGGTGAAGATACTCTTCGCGTAGTCCAGAAGGGTCTCCATCATCCAGCCCCCTCCAACCAGGAGGACCAGGATAACCACCGTCAGCTTAAAGATAAAGCCCAAAGTCTGTTCATGGATCTGGGTAACTGCCTGGAAGATGGCGATCAATACGCCCACCATCATACTCAGGATCAGCATGGGCCCGCCCAGCTTGATGGCGACCCATATTCCCTCCCGCAGGACTTGTGTGATCATGCTTGTATCCATGTTTCCTCCTTACCCAATGGTGAAGCCTGCCACCAGGGTGGAGAACAGCAATTGCCATCCGTCCAGCAAAATAAACAGCAGCAGCTTAAACGGCGTAGAGATCATGGATGGCGGCAGCATGACCATGCCCATGGACATCAGAGTGGAGGCCACGATCATGTCAATCAGCACAAAGGGGATATACAGCAGAAAGCCGATGATAAACGCCCGCTTCAGCTCGCTGGTGACAAAGGCCGGTATGACCACCGTCAGCGGAAGCTGGGGGACCTCCTCCTTCGTCTCCGGGGCGTCCAAGCCGGACATGGTGCAGTACAGCCCCACATTGTCCAGCTCCGTCCAACTGGCCATGAACCGCTTCAGCGGCACCTGAGCCCGTTCGAAGAACTCCATTTGGGTGATCTCTTCCTCCTGATAGGGGACAAATGCCTCCTCGTTGATGGCCGCCAGGGTCGGACTCATAGTGAACAGGGTCAGGATCAGAGCCATGCCCACCAGCACCATGTTCGGCGGGGTCTGCTGGGTACCCATGGCGCTGCGCAGAAAGGAGAAGACCACCACATACCGGGTGAAGGAGGTCATCATGATGATAAGCGAGGGCAGGAGCATCAGAACAGTGGTCAGAAACAGGATCTCCAGCGACTGCACACTGTCACCATTCACATTTACATTCAGCAGCGCGTCGGTCAGCATCCTTCCTCACCTCGATCCATTCACCGGCACTTCGGGTTATTTTTTCTCTCTCAGCCGCTGCATCAGGGCGCGGAAATCTGGGGGACGTTTTGCCTCCGGTCCCTCAGGGGACGCGGGCGGGTCCCAGTTCTCTCCCTCCTCCTGGCTCAGCTCCGCCAGCAGGGTCAGCCCTGCGGGGGTGCTGCCCAGCAGCAGATACCGCTGTCCGGCCTTCACCACCAGCAGAGCCTGGTCCCGGCCAAGCATGACCCGGTCCAGGACCCGCAGGCGGCTGCCGCTCCGGATCAGCAGGCCGCTGCCGCCAAAATTCTGCCCGGCCCAGCGGGTAAAGAACCACGCTCCCGCCAGCACCAGCAGAATGACGGCCAGCAGACCTAAGACGGAGAGGATCTGGGACCAATATTCCATCAGGGCTCGCCTACAATGGAGGTAACGGTCTTCAGCACGCGCTCAGGCTTAAAGGGCTTCACAATAAAGTCCTTGGCGCCGGAGCGGATCGCGTCGATGACCATGGTCTCCTGGCCCATGGCGGAGCACATGACCACATTGGCGCCGGGATCAGCGGCACGGATCTCCTTCAGAGCCTCCAGGCCGTCCTTGTTGGGCATGGTGATGTCCATGAGTACCAGGTCGGGCTTGAGTTCATTGTACTTCTCCACCGCCATGGCGCCGTCCTCCGCCTCATAAATCTCGGTGTAGCCGGCTTTGCTCAGAGTGTCCTTGATGACCTTGCGCATAAAAGCAGCGTCGTCAACCGTAAGAATCTTAGCCATAGTGAACCATCCTTTTCAAAAAATAGTTTGTGTTTGATCGATCTATATGCAAAGGGCTCAGCCCTGGGTCAGCACATTGATATCCGGCTTCTGCAGAATCTCGGTGATGCGGATGCCAAAGTTATCGTCGATGACCACCACATCGCCCTTGGCTACACACTGTCCGTTAACCAGCAGATCAACCTGATCACCGGCCAGTTTGTCCAGCACCACCAGAGACCCCTTGGAGAAGGACAGGATATCCTGGATCTTCCGCCGGGTCCGGCCGATCTCCACCGCCACCTCCAGGGAGACGGAGAGGATCAGGTCCAGGTTGTCCTTCTGCTCCTGATTCAGCTGGGTCTCGGAACTCAGCTCCCGCATGCGGTTGGGCTGGGCGTTGATCACCTTGGGATCAGGCGGCGCAGCAGGCTGGGGCGGATACATGGGGTAGGGCGGATAAGGGTATGGATACTGGCCCTGCGCAGGCATCTGGCCGTAAGGGGGGTAACCGGGGTAGGCGGCGGGCATCTCGCCCGCCGGGGGCATGCCCGGAGGCGCTGCAGCAGGGGCCGCTGGAACTCCGGCGGGGGCCGGAGCGGCGGCGGGCGCTCCGGCTGCCATCATCCGCTCGATCTCCTCCTGGCTCATCGCCGCTCCTCCGCCGGCGGGGGCCGGAGCAGGGGCGGCGGCGGGCGCAGGTTCGGGGGCCGGCTCAGCCTCCGCATCCAGACCGAAGCCGGCGATCAGCTCCTTACCCAGCTCTACCGACATCACGTTCATGAATTCGCTGTCCAGTACGTCATCGATGGTCAGGTTGAAGCGCACCACCACCACCGGGCCGTGAGTGACGGGGAAGTGCTCCTCCTTCACCTTGTCCAGGTCGTCCAGCTCGAAGGACTCGGGGGTGGAGATGTTCACCATCCGGCCCAGCAAATCGGACAGAGCGGTGGCGGAGGACCCCATCATCTGGTTCATGACCTCACACACGGCGCTGATGGACAGCTCGTTGAGCTCAAATTCCTCGTCGGGTGTCTCGGTCATCAGCAGAATGTCGGTAATGGCCCGCACGTCGCTGCGCTTGAGCAGCATGATGTTGCTGCCCTCCAGACCGCAGACATACTTGATCTCCACGCCTACCGCCGGTTCGATCTTGCCAAGGGTAAAATCCTCCGCGTTGATCACGCTCACCCTGGGAGTTGTGATATCCACCCGGTGGTCCAGCATATTGGAGGCCGCAGTGGCAGAGGAGCCCAGGCTGATATTCATGATCTCCCCGATGGCGTCTATTTCCATCGGGCTAAAAATAGTATCTTCCATCCAGATTCGCTCCTTTTAGCCTACATTTTTATGTAGGTCTCTCCGATTTTCACGGCCACCTGCTTGTTGCTGGTGCCCATTTTCCCGTCAAACCACCTTCGCCCTCCAATATTCAGGAAGACCGGGGAGTCTTTGGATCGCTTGATATCTACCACATCGCCCACGTTCAGGTGATACAGGTCGCTGAGTAAGATCCGGGTCCGGGCCAGCTCGGCTACGATCTCCAGCTCGGAATCCCGCAGGGTATCGAAGATTTCCTCGGACTTATCCTCTCCGGTGGTGCGGCGGCTGGTGCTCTTGCTGATCTCGGAAAAAACATTGGTCAGCATTTCGCCGGGCAGGCACAGGCTCATCCGGCCAGTGCAGTTGGGAAATTTGATGTTCAGGCCCACGATCACCACTGTCTCGTCGTAGCCAATCAGCTGGACCAGGGTGGGATTCACCTCAGTGCGGATGTAGGAGAAGTTCAGGGAAATATAGTTCTCCCAGCTGCCCCCCAGAATGGGGATCAGATCGGCAATCAGGCTGTCGTACATGTTCAGCTCCAGATCGGTCATGTTGTAGTCGCTGGGGACCGTGGGGTCCGGATCTCCCTCGCCGCCCATCATCCGGTCCAGCATGGACAGTACCACCGGCGTGTCCATATGGACCAGAATGGGGTCGTCCCCCTGCAGCTGCTCCCGGTCGATCTCTGCCAAGGCCACCACGTCGCTCTCCGTCAAGGCGTTGGAAAACTCATAGTACCGCTGCTCCTCCACGCTGTCCACATCGATCTCGCAGGTGGCGTGAAGCAGGGCGTTGACCCTGGAGTTGATGACCCGGGCGTAGCTCTCAAAGATGCTGTTGAGCATCTTCAGCCTGTCCTTGGTGAACTTGCGGGGGCTGTAAAAGTCATATTTCCGATATTTTTGTTCTGCAGATTTTTCCGCCGGCTTGTCTACGTCCAGTTCTCCGCTTCTGGCCGCGTTCAGCAGGGCGTCAATCTGACTTTGTGATAAGACTTCAGCCATAACGTTCCCTCATTTATGATACTTCCTCGATCCAGCTTCAGTTTCCGTTGGTATTGTAACTCATAACGGCGTTGCCATCCGCGGCGAAATTGGTGCTGTCCTCGTTGGCCTCGTCGTACATGGTGTAATACTGACGGTAGCTGTCGGTCAGTTCGTTCTCCAGATCGCGGCCGCTGATAATCAGCTCCACGCGGCGGTTTTTTGCCCGGTTCTCACCGGTATCGTTGGGCGCCACGTTGCGCCACTGACCCAAGCCCATGGCGATGATCCGTCCGGGATGGAGCGACTCATAGCTGATGTTCTCCTGAAGGTAGATGGCCACCTCAGCGGCCCGGTCACAGGCAAGATGCCGGTCACTGCTGACCTTGTTGGGCTTGTCGGCGTACTGCTGGGCGGTGTGGCCCAGGACCCGCAGCTCGTCGATATAGGGGCCCGCCTCGATCAGAGCGGGGATGAGCACATCCAGCACATCCTTGCCGTCCCGACGCAGAAAGGAGCTGTTGCCGTCGAAGAAGACGGCGTCGTCAAAGGAGATGAAGACGAAATCGTCCCCCTTGCTGACGGAAATGCTGTCAGCGGCAGCAGCTGCGCTCTGCTGGTATTCCACCAGGAAGTCGTACAGCTCATTCAAGGCCACGTCCACCTCGTTGTTGTCGTCGGGAATGGGCATATCGTCGCCATGCATGCCAGTATTCTCGCCAACGGGACCTTCGGGGATGTCCAGCTCTTCGACAGCGTCCCGGTTGAAGCTCTGGATGAAGACCATCCACTTGTCCTGGTCGATGGTGGAGATGGAGTACAGCAGGACGAAGAAACACAGCAGCAGGGTGACCATGTCGCCGTAGGTGTCCATCCAGTTGGCGCCGCCGCCTCCGCCTCCGCCTTTTTTCTTGATACTTGCCATGGTTTCACCTCAGTTCATAGACGCGGGGGCCTTATTCGCCCTTGCCGCCCTTTTTGCCGCCCTCGCCGCGCTGCTTCTGACCCATGAAGGTGAGCAGCTTCTCCCGCAGGAACTTGGGGTTGGCGCCGGCCTGAATGGACATGATGCCCTCCACGATGATCAGCTTGCAGAGGGTCTCCTCCTCGTCCCGGCGGCGCAGCTGGGTGGCGATGGGGCCGAAGATCATGTGGGCCAGCACGCAGCCGTACAGAGTGGTAACCAGAGCGGTTGCCATGGCGGGGCCCAGGTCGCCGCCGCCGCTCTCCACGTCCATGGCCTTCAGCATGTTGATCAGACCGACCAGCGTACCCACCATGCCGAAGGCGGGGGCCACGGCGGAGGCCTTGTCATACATGCCTGCGCCGTCCTCGTGGCGGGCCACCGACTGCTCGATGTCGTTCATCATGATCTCCTTGGCCTGGTCGGCGTCGTTGTTGTCCACGATGAGCATGATGCACTGCTTGAAGAAGGGGTCCTGCTCCTGGTTGCCCATTTCCTCCAGGGCCAGCAGGCCGTTTTTACGGGCCACCTGGGCCAGCTCCACCAGCTTGTCGATGATGGCCATGGGGTCATAACGCTTGGCGTTCATGATGACCGCGAAGTGCTTAGGGACGGCGGTCAGGGAGCTGATGGGAAAGCTGGCGACCAGCACGGCAAAGGTACAGCCGATTACGATGAAGATACTGGCCGGGTCAACGAAGTTGAACAGCTGGCTGACGGTGAGAAATCCACCCGTGCCGCCCTGCATCATACCGATAATCATGACCGCGAAGGCAACTACTGTACCGATGATATATGTAATATTCACAGGTCCACACTCCTCTCCCCACTGGGGATGTCTTTTTTCTGTTTCGGGGCGCATTTGAAAGGCGTCGGGTCCAGCTATGGGAAGACGGGCCCCTCCGCTTCAGGCTTGACGCCTGTCAAACATGCCCCGTGACCGGCGGCTCAGCGCCGGTCGACGATGTCCAGTTCCCGGCGCACGTCCTGTACCTTGGCAGTGTACTCCGCGATGCGCTTGATGATCTGCTCGGGGGACTCCCGGACAATGAAGTAGTCACGATTCATCATGACGATCTTCGATTCGGGAATCATCTCAATGCTCTCGATTTGGGTGTGGTTGACCAGGAACCGCTCTCCGTTGCGCTTCGTCAGTTGAATCATGACAAACCTTCCTTTCCTCTCGCAAACCTCTCATAAGCCTCCCTTCGCAAAGGGAGCGTGACCGCCGCCAGGGGCGGGGGGCGGCGGGTTTTCTCCGGAACCATCCTGTGCTTCGGGAGAAACCGCCTGCACGGCTCACGCCCGGAGCCCCCTTTGCCAAGGGGGCCTGGGCGGGCGCCTTAACGAAGCGGCTTCCATTACCGCTTCATGTTCACCAGCTCCTCCAGCATGGAGTCGGTGACGGTGATAATGCGGGTGTTGGCCTGATAGCCGCGCTGGGTGGTAATCATCTCGGCAAACTCGTTGGCCACGTCGGTGCTGGAAGCCTCCAGACCGCCGTTTTTGATGGAGTTGGTGGAATCAGACAGAATTGCATCTGCGGCAGTGGGAGCACTCGTAACGTTGCCGTTCGCGTCCGTTACCTCCTTCTGATTGCCCAGATACTTGGTGGGCAGGTCCACCAAGGCGGAGACGCGCAGGTTACCCGCGCCGCCCATAGCCTTGTAGTAGGAGCCGTCCATGTGGGTCACGCCGTCGGGGCTGTCGGCGCTGGCAATGGCCACATAGCCGATGACCACGGTCTTGCCGTTGGCGGCTGTACCGGTAATCGAGCCGTCCGTACCAATCTGCATGTTTTTCAGCTGGACAGGCATCTCATCGGAGATACGGTTCTCATTGGTGTTCTGAGCAACCGCAATCTGTGTTGAATTGATTGCGGTGGTCGTAGTACCGCCACCAGTGCCACCTCCAGTGCCACCTCCAGTACCGCCGCCAGCATTTCCAGTATTCGCCGGATTTGTAGCTTTATCCTTATAGGAGGGATACCGGTTTTCATTGTTTGCATCCAAATAGGGATAAACGGGGTCGCCCTCCTCCCAAAGGGCCTTTGTAGTTGTTACGCCATTTTCGGTCACTTGAACCAGACCGCCATTGCCATCTGTACCCCCAGTCGGCGCGGCGGCAGACAGGGGAACACGCAGAGGGACCAGCTCAGTACTGATGATGGTTGGCTGCTGAGCAAGTTCATACGCCGCTTTCTCTGCTGCAGAAGCATTTGCCGCAGGAGGGGTGGCATTGGGGTTGTAGTTGGGGTTCTGCACCCGGGCAAAGCCGTAGAGCACTTTGTTGTCACGGTTACAGATATAGCCGTTGGCGTCTACCCAGAAGTTGCCCACGCGTGTCAGCAGGGGCTGCGTCAAATCGCTGGCGCTCTGGATTCCGTGGCCAGTAATTGTGGGAGGAGTTGTAGTCTCGTCCCGCTCATACTCAATCTTGTCGCCCACCATGAAGAAGCCTTCGCCGGTGAGCATACAATCCAGGCCAACGCCGGTGGGGGCGTAGGTGGAGGGGGACATATTCAGGTCGATGGAGCCGACGGAGCAGCCGTAGCCGATCTGGGAGGGGTTGTTGCCGCCCATGGTCACGCCGCCGTTGGAGCCGGACTTGCTGGTGGTGTAGATAGACTCCTGGAAGGTCATCCGCTGGGCCTTGTATCCGGGGGTGTTCACGTTGGCCACGTTGTTGCCGATGACGTTCAGCTTGGTCATGTGGGACTTCAGGCCGCCGATGGCGGCATACATTGCACCTGTCATAGAGAATCAAACTTCCTTTCTATGGCGCTGCCGGCCCCCTGTCAGTCGGGCAGGGGACCAAAGCATCCAAAAAGGTCCTGCTTTCTGTTATTTCAGCAGTACAGCGCCGTCGATGTTGGTAAAGATATTTTCCTCCATCTCCTCCTGGGACATGGTGGTGATCACCCGTCCGTGGGGGACGTTGATGATGAAGGCCCGGGTGGCGTCGAAGGCCAGGATGTTGGTGGCTCCCTTGGCCTGTGCCCGCTCCACAGAGTCGGCCAGCTGGTCCATCAGGGCGTCGTCCACCTGGATACCCCGCTCTGCTGCCCGGTTTTGAGCGTGTTTGGAGAAGGAGATCGCGGGCTCCGCGGCTTTCAGTTCCTGCTGCAGCAGAGCGCCAAACTGTCCAGCCGTCCGGCGTGTGACCTGGCTGACCCGTTGGACGCGTTCTACCTGGGACACGCCCTGAATGGAATCGATGCGTTCTGCCATAATTCTTCCTCTTCTTTCTCGCGGACCTCATGCCCGCTTGATTCAGGCCGGATTCCCTTCCGCCTGCGTCAAACTCAGCCCTTCCCCTCGTCCTCTGCGTCAGGCACCTCTTCCTTGTCGGTGCTGTCTCCGGCGTCCGGATTGTCAGGGTCAGGGGCGTCGGGGTCTTCCGGCTTGGGCGGCAGCTTGCCTACGGCCATGATCTCGCTCAGGAAGTAGCCCTTGCCGTTGTCCAGGTAGATGACCTGCTGGCCGTTGTAGGTGCCGGTGCCCTGCACCACGCCCACAATCTCTATGGTCTCCTTGGTCGTCTCGTCGTACTGGCCCACGGTGACCGTCTTCCCCACCAGGGAGGCGGAGTAGCTCATGATGTTGGCCAGAGTCAGCTCCTGAATCTGGGTGCTCATCTCGGTCATGGCCTGCATGGAGCTCATCTGCACCAGCTGATTCATCATGTCGGTGGTGCTGGCCTGGTTGTCCATGGTCTGATACTGGAACTGCGCCACCATCAGGCCCAGCATATCGGTGAAGGACAGCGTGCCCTTGTCCTCATAGAGGGCCAGCTCCTTATCATAGTCCGCAGGGTTGGTGTAGATATCCCGGCCGCGGGTGCTGCCGGTGTTGTAGCGCGACATAATGTCAACGCCGGTTGGGACGATAGAATCTGCCATATTGTTTCACCTCATCTAAGTCATGTCGTCCAGCCCGAAAAGGCCCAAGCGAAGCCGCTGTACAAAGTCGCCGCTGTGCTCGCTCTCCTGCTGGCGCTGCTGCTGTTGCTGCTGCTGCTGATTGCGTCCGTCGGGATCGGCCTGCTGTTGCTGCTGCTGAGCCTGCTGGCTGTCGCCGCCGCGCTGGACCTCCACGTGGACCTCGTTGTTCTGGCCGTAGCCCTGGAGGGCCGCGTTCAGGCCGTCCATGTGCTGGCTGAGCAGGTTGGCCGCCTTCAGATTGGCCGCGTGAAGCACCACCTGCAGGCTGCCGTCCGACGCCTGAGTCAGCTTCACGGTCAGGCTGCCCAGGTTCTCGGGGCTGAGCTTGATCTCGATCTGCCGCAGGCCCTGCTGGTCCGCATAGCGGATCGCGTCGGCCAGGCTGGCGTCCATATCGGGCTGCTCCGTGTCCAGCTGGAAGTTCTCGCCCACCTTCACGGGGGCCGCCTCCACATCCTTGAACAGGGGCCTGTCAGCCGCCATCTGAGCGTCCAGATTGGCACTGTTGTCCTGGTCGTCGGTCTCCTTCATGGCTTCCCCTTGGGTGGTAACCGTCATATCCAGCCTTTTCACGTTGTTCAGGAACTCAGTTTTGGGCTGCTCCGGGAAGAGCTCAAGCTGCTTCCGCTCGCCGCTGGCCAGCACCTGGAACAGCTTGTGGTCGCCGTTCTCCTGGTCCAGGAAGACCTCAAACTGCTCGCCTTTGCTGTTGGTCAGCACAAAGGGCTTGCTCCAGTCGATCTCACCATTGGGCAGCGTGGGCGTGATGATAGCAGCAGGCTGGGCGTCTATCCGAAGCGCGAGGTTCCCGTTGGGCATCTCCACCGGGGTGATAAAACCGGCGGCGATCTGCGCCTGGGTGGCGGGGTCCAGCGCCTGGATGCGGGGATCCCGCATGTCGGTGATAACCTCGCTCTCTGTCTTCTGGGCGGGAGCCTTATCCTGAACGTTTTCGGTCTTTTGCGCTGTGCTGTCCTTCCGGGGGGCCTCCACCTGCTGGTCCTTGGCCTTGTTCATCAGGTCCTGGAAGCTCTCGCCCTTTTCCGGCTTGGACGCGTCGGTGTTCTGGCTGGTCTGGGGCAGAGAAGCGGCCATATTGGCGGCCATCTGCTGCATCCGTTCCAGCATCCACTGGTCGGTTACGTTCATTGTTGTTCACCTCCTTCAAATCGTGTATGGGTCGCTGGGATTGCTGGTGATGCTGAGATCGCGCTGCTCTGTGACGTCCAAACCTTCCTCTTGGAGCTTCTGCTCCTGGACCTCTTGAGCCTCCTGGGTGTTCTCTTCCACCTTGTCGGCCTGTTCAAAGCTGAACCGGTCGCCCAGGCAGGACAGCAGAACTTGAACGGAAAGTTTTGTTGTAGGGTCAACCCACTGTACAAGCTTGCTTCCGTCCTCCAGGACCTCCTCCGACTGAGCCGTAATGGCCTCGCCGGCCTTTGCCAGGGATTCCGTCAGGGTCCGTTCCGTTTTACCGGACGCCTTGTCTTCCTCCGAAGCGTTCATGGCGTCGATCATCGCCATCAAAGCGTCCTCTTCGGCCTCCTTGGCGTTTTGCTCGCGCTGGTCCCTGACCTTGAGCATGTAGTCCAAAAAGAGTTGTTTGGGGTTCCAGCCGGTCTGCTCCTCCAGCGTCTGCTGGGGGGCGGGCGCCTGCCCATACCTCGCGCTGATGTCACAGAAGGAAAGCGGCGTACTCATGGCTTCTCACCTCCTTCCTGAGTGACCTATATAGAGAAACACTGCCTGCAGTGTAACTCACCTGTTACATTCCCATCGCCGCCATGGCGCGGGTGGTGGAGACAAACTCCTCAATGCGCTGCTCCTCGTCCTTCTGCTCCGCCTTGCGGTAGTCCTCCAGCTTGTGCTCCTTCAGCTTCTCGATGGTGGCCGTCTCCTTCCGGGCCTCCACCACCTGAGCCCGCTTGTCTTCCTCCCTGCGCCGCAGGCGGTCCAGCTTGCGGTACTCCTCCTGGAGCTTGCGCTCCAGAGACCGGAGGTACTGCTCAAAGCTCATGGCGTCCAAAACGTTGATGCCCTCCAGCTTGCGCTGGGTAAAGTCGTCGTCCGCCTGACGGTGCTCGGTCTCCAGGTCCTCGATCAGCTGCTCCTGGGCGCGGACCTGGGCCAGGATTGCGCCGTGCTCCGCCCGGAGGGCGTCCAGAGCCTGATTCTTATAATCCAAAACTGTTTCCAGGGAGAAGCGGAATTTCTTCATTGGTCGATTAACTCCTTACCATGGACTTACCGCAAAATGCGCCGCAGCTGCTCCAGGCTGTCCTCATAGGAGAACGCCTCGTCCACGCCCTGCATCAAAAACTGGTTGATGCCGTCGATCTTGCTCAGTGCGTGGTCCAGCTTGGGGTTGGTGCCCGCCTTGTATGCGCCGATGGACACCAGATCGGAATTTTTTTCGTACACACCCATGATATCTCGCAGCTGTCCTGCCAGCTTCCGGTGCTCCGGGGAGACGATCTCCACCATCAGACGGGAGATGCTGGCCCCCACATCAATGGCGGGGAAGTGGTTGGCGTTGGCCAGCTGGCGGGAGAGGACGATGTGGCCGTCCAGGATGCCGCGGACGGTATCCGCAATGGGCTCATTGGTGTCGTCGCCCTCTACCAATACGGTGTAAACGCCGGTGATAGAACCTTTTTCAAAGTTTCCGCTGCGCTCCAGCAGCTTGGGCATCTCCGCGTACATGGAGGGGGTGTACCCTCTGGCCACCGGCGGCTCCCCGATGGCCAGGCCAATTTCCCGCTGGGCCATGGCGAAACGGGTGAGGGAGTCCATCATCAGCAGAACGTCATAGCCCTGTCCGGCAAAATACTCGGCAATGCTGGTGGCCACGCTGGGGCACCGCATCCGCAGCATGGCGGGCTGGTCGCTGGTGGCCACCACCAGCACCGAGCGGCGCATCCCCTCCTCCCCCAGGTCCTTCTGCATGAACTCCAAGACCTCGCGGCCGCGCTCGCCCACCAGGGCGATGACGTTGATATCCGCCTTTACGTTCTTGGCGATCATGCCCATCAGGGTGGACTTGCCCACGCCCGAGCCGGCAAAGATCCCGATACGCTGGCCCTTGCCGATGGTGAGCAGGCTGTCAATGGCCTTAACGCCGAACTCCATCCGCTCCCGGATGGGGGGACGGGACATGGGGTTGATATAGGTGCTGTCCACAGAGAAGGTGTCGCCCCGCTGGAAAGGCTCCAGCCCGTCGATGGGCTGGCCCAGCGCGTTGATCACCCGCCCCCGCAGAAAGGGCCCCACCGGAAGGGTCAGCCGCTTGCCGGTGTTGCGGACGAAGTTGCCCGCAGAAATGCCGCTCATATTGGCATAGGGCATCAGCAGGATATGGTCATTTTTGAAGCCCACCACCTCGGCAGGGATCTGACCGCCGGACTCGTTGGAATAGATGCGGCAGATGTCGCCAATGGCGGCCCGGCCGCCGGAGGCCTCGATGGACATGCCCACGATATTCTCGATTTTTCCCGTCCGGCCCACCGTCTCGGCGGAACGGACAGAGGGGATCAGTTCTCGAAACACGCCCTAAGTCTCCTCTTACTGCGGCCAATAGGCCCCCATCTGATCGTGGAGCACATCCCGGATGTTGGACATCTGCGTGGATACGCTGGCATCAGCGATCTCCTCGGGGGTCTCCACGATACAGGTACCGATCTCGTCGTCCCCCATGGGGATGATCTTGATGTGCTGGGACAGCGCGCCCAGCGAGCTGGTCAGGGCCGGAGAGATCTGGGCCAGCTGGCGGCTGTCGCAGCCGGAGATATAGATGTGCACCCACTCCTGCCGCTTCATCCGCTCGGTCGCGGTCTGGATCATGCGGACGATGACCTCGCTGCTGCTCTTCAGACTGACCCGCACCACCTTCTCGGCTACGGACAGGCACAGCTCCAGCAGCTCATCCCGGGTCTGGAGGAGCATCTCCTCCCGGGCCAGGGACGCCTTTTCCAAAAACGCCTGAACCTCTTTCTCCAACCGGGCGGCGGTGGCCTCCCGGTCCCGGATCGAATCGTCCATCGCCTTGGCGATGCCCTGGGCGTAGCCGTCCCGGTAGCCCTCGTCCCGGGCGCCCGCCCGGATCTCCTCCAGCTCGGCCAACCCCTGCTCCCGGGCCTGATCCAGCAGCTGCTGGGCCTCCTCCCGGGCCTGGTTCAGGATCAGCTCTGCCTGGAGCTGGGCATAGTGGACAGGGGTCTCCTTTTTGGGTTCCTCCGGCTTTTCCGGCTCGGGCGGCGCTTCAGGCTCTGCGGCCGCCTCCTTGAGGGGTTCCTCCAGGACCGGCTCCTCCTCCGGGGGAAGGGGCTCCTCCCCCTCGAAGTGGATGTCGTCCGTGCTGGGCAGAACGTAGGTCTCCGCTTTGGGTTCCAGAAACCCTTTCAGGATATTACGCAATGATATCGTCCTTTCCGCCCTTCATGATGATGATCTCGTTCCTCTCCTCCAGATCGCGGATGACGCCGACGATGCGCTGCTGGGCATCCTCCACGTCCTTCATACGGACATTTGTAGTGACCTCCAGGTCGTCCCGGATGCTCTCGGCCATACGGGCGGACATGTTGGTAAACAGCTTGTTGGACACCTCGGCGTTGGCGGTTTTCAGCGCCAGCACCAGGTCTCTCGGGTCGCAGTCCCGGACGAAACGCTGCACCGAGCGGTCGTCCATGGTGATGATATCCTCGAAGACGAACATCCGCTTGCGGATCTCGTCGGCCAGCTCGGCGTTGCGGGCGGACAGGCCGTCGAAGATGGACTTCTCGCTGGAGCGGTCCAGGTTGTTCATGATACCGGCTACGTAGTCGATGCCGCCCACCTTCACATTGGAGCTGGTGATGATGCTGGAGAATTTCCGTTCCATCTCCGCCTCGATGGTCTTGATGGCGGCGGGGGCGGCGCTCTCCATGGTGGCGATGGCCTCCACCACCCGAATCTGGCGGCGGGGCTCCAGCTGCTCGATGACGCCGGCGGCCTTGTCCGGGTCCACATAGGACAGCACCAGGGCCACCGTCTGAGGACGTTCGTTCTGGAGGGCGGAGAACAGGGATTTGACGTCCGCCTTGTCCAGGAAGGCGAACTCCCGATTCTTCAGGGACTTGGTCACCTTCTCCAGCAGGGCCATGGCGGTCTGGTTGCCAAATGCCTTCTCCAGCACGGCCCGGGCATACTCCAAGCCGCCCTCCGTCACCGCCTTGCTGGTCATGCAGGTCTGATAAAACTCAGTCAAAACCGCTTCGGTCTGCTCCGAGTCCAGCATGCCAAGCCGGGCCACCTCCAGGGTCAGCGCCTCGATCTCCTCCGGGTCCATATACTGGTACAGTCCGGAGGCCTTATCCGCGCCCAGCGAGACGATCACTGCCGCAGCCTTCTGGGGATAGGTCAGTTCAACCTTTGTTGCTTCCTTTGTCGCTTCAGCCACCGGTCTCATCTCCCTTCAGCCAAGCTTTCACCATCTGAGCTGCAATCTCCGGATTGTTCTGGGCGAACTGCCGGACGCTCTTACGCAGCTCCATACTCTTTTCGGTGTTGACCTCCATAATATCGGCTCCGCCGGTGGGAGGGGCGGCGGCGATGATCGCGGCCGCCTCGGCCGCGGCCTGAGCCGCCATCATCTCCTCCTCCAGAGCCTGCTGCTCCTCCAGGCGCTTCTTTCTGCGCCGTCTGGCCAGCACGAGGATGACGATCAGCAGGACCACGAACAGGACCAGTCCGCCGATTGCGGCGTAGAGGATCCAGCTGTTCTCCGGGCTGAGGAACCAGCTGCCACCCGGCGCCAGCACGGTGCCGTCCTCGGCAAAGGGAGCAATGGCCACAAAGACCCGGTCCAGCGCCTCCCCGGTCCCGGCAATACCCACCAGGGTGGCTACATTGTCCCGCAGGGAGTCGATGGTCATGGCGCCGGCATTCGTACAGTTTTGGTTGACGGTCACCGTCACCCGCAGGTCCTTCAGCCGGCCCTCCAGAACCTCCTCCTGGGTGTTGGTCTGGTCGACGGCGTGCGTCCGGTCCGTCTCGTTGCCCACGTAGGTGTCATTTTCGTCGCCGTCCTGGGTCCAGTCGGGATAGTTGGGGAAGTTGCCATTCAGATCAGAGTTGGGAGTGGTACCCACTGTGCCCCCTGTCGGGGTCTCGCCATCCCGGATGCGCTCGTAGAAGAGATGGTCGTTGATAATCAGACCGCCGCCAACCACTGAACCATCGGGCTGGTTATAGGTGGTGCTGTCGATGATCTGGTGGGTCACATCCACTGTGCACAGCACGCTCACCGCCACGTTTTCCGGCCCATAGATCTTATCCAGCGTTTGCCGGATCTGGGTGCGGACGTTGTTGGAGATCCGCTCCTCATATTCCATCTTCAGCGCGGTGGCCTGGTTGGTCTTATCGATGGTGTCGTTATCGGAGTATGTATTGCCATAGATGTCCTCAATGCTGACATTGGAGATGTCCAGCTGCTGCACGCTGTGGCTCACGGTGTGGCGGATGGCCTTGACCACCGCGCTGTCCAGTCCCTGGTCGCTCTCAGGGGTGATGGTCACCGCCGCAGTGGCCGGAATGGCGCTGTCCTGGAGGACAAATACCTGCTGCGTCCCCAGCGCGATCTCCACATTGGCGTTCCGCACGCCGTTAAACTGGCGGATGGTGGCCTCCAGCTTTTGAATCGTGGCGATCCGCAGGGCCTCCCGCCGCTCCGCCTCTGTGCTGATGCCGCTGAGGTTGTCAAGATACTCGTAGTTAAAGCCGGTGGTCAGGTAGCCGGACATGGCCAGTTCAGCCTGCAGCTGGACCTCCCGGCCCGCCGGCACCAGGATGGTATCTCCCTGAATCTGGTAATCCGTCACGCCCCGGTCGGCCAGGTAGGAGCCTACGGTACTGATCTCGGTGGAGTTCAGGCCGGTGTACAGCACGGCGTACTCCTTCTGGTTCAGCAGCACTGCCGCCGCAATGATGACTGCCAGGAGTACGACCAGAAAGACCCCCAGCAGGATCCGGACTTTTTTATTCAGTTTTTTGAAAAAGCTCTTGATTTTTTCCCAGAGCTCCTTCAGCTTTGTCTGAAACGTCTGCAACTTGGATCCCTCCGGACAGTTTTCTCATCTCATATTCTCTTACAGGGAAATGCGCATCAGCTCATTATAGACGTCCATCGCCCTGTCCCGCAGCGTCATCAGCAGCAGGGCGGAGTTGGAAGCCTGAGCGGTGGCCAAGGTAAGCTCCGCCGGATTGTCCAGTTGGCCGGTGGCCAGCTTGTATTCCAGGTCCACCTGCTTGGCGTTGGTCTCCCGCACGTCGTTGATGGCGGACTGGAACACTGTGGAAAACAGAGAGATGCCGGCGCTCCGGCCACTCTGCGCGGACTGTGTCTCGGCTGTCTCGATCAGCGGACGGATCGGGCTGACAGGGGTGAATTCCATGACAAAAACCTCCAGTTTTTGATAAAAATCGCCGGATATTGCAGTATCCCATAGCGCAAATCCAGGCCAGACCAAATTTCAGCCTTTGGGCCTCACGCCCGCCAGTCAAAAACTCGACCTGACCTAGAGTGGCCTTTACTTACCGATCTCCAGTCCCTTGGAGAGCAGAGTTTTCAAAAGATTGAACGCAGTGATATCTGCAGTGAAGGCCTGGCTGGCCGCCATACCGTCGGTAATCTCCTTCACCAGATCCACATTGGGCATCTCCACGTAGCCATCCTCGTTGGCATCGGGGTCACCGGGATCATACTTCAGCTTAAAGTCGGAGGGGTCCTCTGCCACCTCCGCGACCCGGACGCCGCCCACAGTATCTGAGGCGAACCGCCCTCCGCTGCCATTGCGGGTGCGGGCCAGGACGTCCTGGAACCGGCTGCCGCCGTTGTCCGCCTCGAACACCACCACTTTCCTGCGGTAGGGCCCCTCGCCGTTCTCGGTACGGGTCGTGTTCATGTTGACGATATTCTCTGAGATGATATCCAGCCGCTGTTGCTGAGCAGTAAAGCCGGAGCCGATGACATCGATGCTGCTGACGAAGGCCATATGTATTCCTCCATGATCTATAATTCAAAGCGCCGGCGGGGAAGGGACGGCTCCCGCCCCTCGTCCACGCCGGACGGCGCGTGTTACACGGTCACTGTCCCCGGATCAGCGTCCGGATCAGCGACAGGTTGCTGTTGATGGAGTCGATGGTGTATTGCATCTGGTATGCGTTGCGGACCGCCTCGGTCTCCTGATCGGTGACGTTGACGCCGTTGTCGTCCATGCGGGTGCTCTCCGCCTGGGCCACATGGACGATGGGCTGGGAGCGGTCGATGGTGGAGCGCACCGCGGCCAGGCGGCGCTTGTCGCCGCTGTGCAGGGCGGTGCGGATGCTGGCGTCCAGAGCCTCTTCAAAGGTGACATATTTCGCCTTGTAGTTGGGGGTCTCGGCGTTGACAATGTTGTCGTTGATGGTAACCTGCTTGGTCCACTGGAAATTCATTGCGCGCTCCAGCAGCAGCTGGGAATTGGTATACAGAAGACTCGCCACGGAGACTCCCTCCTCTATCATACTGGCTTTGACCGGAATAGTGAGTCAAAGCTATCTTAACATGCTTCGCCGGAAAACGCAAGGGCAGGCGGGCAACTTTTCACGGCGCCATAACGCCCGCCCCCACCTTGCCTAGCGTCGCTTATTATAACGCATTTTTCCGCTCTTTGCAAGACATTGACCGAAGATTATCTCCGGGATTTTAAGCGCCGGTTCGTGAATCTGCACACCCCGCTTTTCCTGCGGCAGAGCGGGTTTGTGACAGTGGTGTTTTTATAGGATACCGCATATCGGGTCCGATTGCAATGGTAATTTCCGGAAGGCCGCTCCCCCGGTCCACCGGCCGCTTTCCTACTTCTTACTACAAAAGCGCTGCTCCGCCTCTTCCAACCACAAGATAAGGGCCGCACACGGATAAATATACGGCCCTTGAAAATATTTATTCTTTTTTCTCCTTCAAAACGCCCAGCAGCTCCAGAGGGGAGACCTCCTCCTCCGCCGCCTCCCGGTTGGCCTGGACGGCCCCCTTCAGCTCGCTGCGCAGGATGGTGACGCTGCGGGGCGCCTGGATGGCCAGACGCACCCGTCCCGCCTCCACAGCCAGGACGGTGACCTCCACCTCATCCCCGATGAGCAGGGACTCGCCCTCCTTGCGCTGTAAAATCAGCATGACGCGCCCTCCTCCTTCCGTCCAAACTCCGACAGAAGGTGGTGCATATGGTAGCCGCCATCCTCCAAAATGACCTGCACCGCCCTCCGGGTCTGGTCGTTGATGGCCACCGGGCAGCGCAGGTTCACGGTGCTCTCCGAGGCCGGGCTGCGCACCACGCACAGGGCGTAAAAGCACAGCTCCTCGCTGCGCTCCACCCCCATGGCCTTCAGCTCGCCGGGCGTGAGCACCGGAGCGTAATTGGGATTCAGGGTAAAGGGGTTCACCGCAACGAAGGCGAGACCAGGCGTGGCCGCGCTCTGAAAGCAGAGCAGACTGTTTTCGCTGCCCTCAAAGGGGAGGAGGAAAAATTCCTTCTCCTCCTCAAAGCCGAACAGCCCGTCGGGAAAGTGGAGCTTATCCTCCTCCAGGCACTCGATCTCGCCAAAATACTTGGTTTTCAGACGCATGTTTCCTCCTGTCCAGGGTCCTGGCCCTCACGTCACAGCCGGCCTCCCCTCGCAGGGGGGACCCGGTCCGTCAGACTCTTACATCCACCGGCTCGTAATTGGGATCGGCGGAGGGGGGCACATAGATGGGGCCGCCCACATATTTGATCACCACATCGGGCCGCTGGGTCACGGTAAACTCGATGTCGCCAGGTGTAAACTCAAAGCTGCCCTCTCCCATCTTCCAGTCGATGGCCAGCTTATCCATCTCATAGCGGATGTTCAGCTCGCCGGGGTCCCAGGTGATCTCCGCGCCGCCCTTGGGCAGGAAGTCGATGCCCACATTGGTCTTGACGTCCTTCATCATGGCGTCCTCGGCAAACCGGGTCACTAGCTCCTCCCCCACCTGGGTCTCCAGCAGCAGCTGGCCCTGACGGGCATAGGTGGCGGTAGCCTCGTAGGCGGCCTGCTTTCCCTTCTGCACGCCCTGCTCCAGATAGCGGGCCAGGGTGGGGGAGAGGGAATTGCGGGCCTCGAAGGTGTCGATGTTGACCTTGATGGGACGGCTCTTGATCTGCAGGCCGTTCTTCTCCCGGGAGATCTCCATCTCCGCGGTGCCGCGGGCGTACTCCAGCTTGGCGTTGGTGGTTTTCATCTCAATCTGAATAGGAACAGTTGTGATCTCAATCAACGGTTTCATTGTGTGACGCGCACTCCCTTCTAGTTATAATCCTAAGGCTTCCCTGCCTCATACACACAACTGAAAAAATATCACATCGTCCGCTGTGCCGGTTCGGGCTGCCGTTCCGGTCAGCTCATATAGTCGATGAGCGACTGGCTGAGCAGCTGATTGCCGATTTTCAGCGCGGAGTTGTAGCAGTACTGCTGCCAGGAGAGGTTGGTAATCGCCTCGGCCAGGTCCACCTGCTCCAGGTCCAGCACCTGCAGGTTCAGGTCGCTCTTCTGGGTGGTCAGCCGGGACTCGGAGGTCTTCAGATAGACCGACTGGGCGTCCAGCTCCACCCACTTCTCGGTGGTGTGCTCCTGGGCGGCCTTCAGCTTATCCATCAAACGGAAGGCCTTGGCCTCATACTCATCGTGGAAGGCGTTGATCTCCGCGGCGAAGTCCGGGTCATCCTTCATTTTCTGCTGGAAATCGGTATAGGACATGTCCTTATACTCATCCGGGACGTATTTCTGGCCGTTCTCATGCCAGTTGTCAAAAACATCGGCCAGCTCCCGCATGATCATGGGCAGGCTCATCGGATCGCCGTCCTTGTCCACGCCATAGTTGAGAAAATCAACGCCGCACAGCGCACTGTTGAAGTAGGTGCCCTTTACAGGGTTGTTGGGGGAGCTCTCCGCCGCGCCCATGCCCAGGTCGATATACATCTCCTCGCTGGCCATCTTGTCCAGCAGCTCCACGTTGCGCTTGTCGTTGTAGTAGTTGTACCACTCCAGGTCGGTGCCGGTCAGCCCGTCGCGGGAGGTTGGCAGGCCGGCGGGATAGGTGTCGCCCTCCTTCATGGCGTCGACGCCCCAGTCCTTGACCGTTTTGCTCTGCTCCTTCAGGGGCGGCTCCTCTTCCTTACGGGTGTAATAGTCGTACCACGCATTGATCTCGGCTTCTGTCAGGGGATACTCCTTTCCGTTGTCAATTGCATCCTTCCGTTCTGCCAGCGTCGCGTCCTTCAGATGCTCCAGGTCCAAATCAACGGTTGGGCACTTCGATGTCGGCTCCACATCGCTGGCCATGGTGTCGTAGTCATACCACTCCTGATAGGACGGGTCGCTGTCCCACATGCTCAACTCCGAGATCTGCCGCACCCAGTCCGGCTCGATGACCTCGCCGTCCTTGTTCACCGGAGAATTCGGCTTTGCAGTATTGCCAGGGTCCTTGTAGTAATTCAGCCACTTGTCTGCATCGACCCGGCTCATGGCGCCGCTGTTTACCGCCCGGTCCGCGTAATCATCCAGCATCTTGGCGATGGTATCGTTCGCTTTGGTCAGAGTCGCGCTTTGTCCTGTTACCCCTTCATACCAAGCCTTGGCGTCCGGCTGCTGCTCCACATACTTCTGGCTCTCCAGCTTGCCCTTTGTCAGGGCCAGCTTCTTCATCCAGCCGGGGTCCGGGGCGGTGGGCTTGGGGATGCTGCCGGAGTTCACGTCGATGCCCCGGTAGAGAAGCTTGCCGTCCTTCCAGGAGAAGGGGGCGTTGAGGGCGTCGTTTCCGGCGAAGATGAAGTGGTCGCCGTACTTCTGGTTCATGGCCTGGACCACCGACTCGGCGGTCTCCCGCAGGACGACGGCCAGAGCCGTGCGGCTCTCGCCTGAGGTCCCGTTATTGCCCCGGATGGAGGACACCCGGGCGTTGGTATCGCTCAGGTCCTCCACCACGCCGCCCAGGTTGTTCCAGGCGGTGTTGAACTTGCTGTAAACGTCCTTGGTGTTGGCCAGGTAGTTGCTGGTCTGGTAGAAATCCCGGCGCAGGCGGAAGGACAGCGTAGCGGCGGCGGGGTCGTCCGCATAGCTGCTGAAGGCCTGCCGGGTCATCATCTGATCCCGGGCAGTGGACAGCTTCAGGGTGGAATTCTGCAGATTGAACTTGTAGGAGTTCATCATCATGTTGGTCGTAATGCGAAAGCCCATCTCAGGTTACCTCCTTATCGAACGGTGTCGTTAATCAGCTTATCCAGCATGGAATCCAGGGTTGTCATCAGCTGGCAGGACGCGGCATAGGACTTCTGGAACATCATCATGCTGGTGGCCTCGTCGTTCAGGTCCACGCCGCACACGCTCTGGCGGCTGTTCTCCAGCGACAGGGCCTCGACGGCGTAGTTGTTGTACAGCAGGCCGGTGGTCTGCTCCTCCACGCCCCGGATATTGTTCATATCCGCCAGCCGCTCCTGGAAGGAGCCGGTGAAATACTTCTTGGTCCCCCCGGCGTTGGCGTCGTCTACAATCTCGTTGGGGTAATAGGTAAAATCGTAACTCATCAAGCCTATGATGTGATACAGGTTGTCGTCACGTGTGCTGTGGGTGATGGGGTTATCCGGGTCGTCCGGGTTGAGGTCGTCCGGTTTCTTGGTGTTCAGGATCCGCACGTCGCCGGTGGACCAGTCCTTGGAGATGGTGATGTTCTCGGCGGTGATATTGGTGAAGTCGTTGGTGTCGCCGTTGTTGCTGAACAGCACGCCGCCGTTGTAGAAGGCCCATACGTCGGTCAGCTGGCCCTGCTCCCGGAGGGTCTCCATGTTCTTGTAGGCGGTCTCCTTCCGGGCCTCAATACCGACACCCTTCGTTTCGATGGCATCAATTTTGCCCTGTATTTCCTTCAGCTTTTTCTGCTTGGCAGCCGCAGACAGTGTGGTGTCCTTAGCTGTGGCCTCATACTCCGCCTTCAGCGTGTCAATATCCGCAAGGTCTTTCGCCAGTTCGTCGAAATAATCCTTGGTCAGCGCCACTTCCTGGCCAGCATCGTTCACGCCCATGATGGCCTTGTGGTCCTTATCATAAAATGCCTTGATATCGGTGCCCGGATTCTTTGGGTCGTCCACTTCATCCCATTTATACGCCTCTGACACCTGGTCAAAGTTCAGCCGGTTGGCCTCGTTCATCACGCCGGCAAACTTCCGGGCCAGCGCGTCCAGGGAGTCCTTGTAATACCAAAGTCCCCGCTTCTGGGCGGCGTTCGGGTCGAACTTCAGGTCGTCGTCGCTGCAGAACTCGCCCCGCTCGGTGAGGAACTCCCGCATGGCCTGGAGGGAGCCGTGAAGCTGATTGTCGGTCAGGTCCACGCTCTCCTTAATCTCCTTGTGGTACTGGTCCCGCATATACTGGCCCTTGGCGTCCACCAGCGGCTCCACCGTCATCCACAGGCGGTTGCTGTCCGAGCCCTCCACGGCGTTCTCCACCTGATTGGCGGCGGAGGCGTCCTCTGTGTAACCGATAATCTCGCCATCATCATCCCGGATGATATAGGGACCGGACGTATTATTTCCATCGGCGTCCTTAGCGTTAATATCATATGCGTTTGCTGTAGTGATGATATCACCAGCTGTGGTAATTCCAAGCGTTTCCTTCAGCGCAGTATTTGAAGCCACCTCATTGGTGATGATATTCCCGTCCTTATCCCGCAGCGCCTCCCGGGCAATATTGGTATACTTAATGTTGCCGGCGGTGCTGTCCTGGCTGATATACCGGTTGCTGGTGGGCAGGTCCGGCTTGTAGTTGGGGTTCCGCTCCGCAGCGATGTCCGGCATGGAGATCTGGGCCCCGTAGATGCCCTGGATGAGCTTGATGGGAGGGGTGCCGGAGTCCGCGATGGAGATGTTGATGCGCTCTACCGAGTTAAACTCGTCGATCTTCTCCATGTCGTAGCTCACGTCGATCTTCATATAGGCGGACAGCTTGTCAATGCACAGGTTGCGGGCGTCCCGCAGCTCCAGGGCCTTGTCGCCGTAGATGCCGGCGTCCCGTATCTCCACGCTCAGGTCCCGGATCTGGGTGAGCAGGGAGTTGACGGTGCCCACGTCCTTCTTCAGCTCGTTCAGCTTGTTGTCCCCCAGGGTGTTCATGGCCTTGGCGTAGTCGTTGAGCAGCCGGACCAGCGTCTGGGCCGAGCCGCGGACGGCGGTGTCGTACTCCACCGAGCCCACCTTGCCGTTGAAGGTTTCCAGCTGGGTGAGCAGGTCGTTGAACTGGGCCTCGACAATGCCGAATTCGTTGGTGCCCTTACCCACCTCGTCCAGGATGTGGGCCAGCTGCTGCAAACAGTCCAGCTTGGCGTTGGCGGAACCCACGTTGGCGTTCTCATTGCGGTAGCGGATGTCCAGGAAGGGGTCCCGCAGCTGGGACACGCCTTCGGTCAGCACACCGTAGCCAATATTCAGGTTGTAGCTGTTGGCGTAGCGGATGTTGCCGTTGGAGTAGAGGGACACCAGGTCCAGCCGCTGGCGGGTGTAGCCCTCGGTGTTGATGTTGGCGATGTTGTTGCCCGTCACATTCAGCGCAGACTGGGAGGCGTAAATCCCCAGCCGCGCAGCGGTGAAGGAACCAAAAGTACCAATAACAGCCATAGTTGTTCTCCTTTATCCTTTATATTGCCCGGACCTCAAGCCCGGAAATCGGTCTGATGTCCCTTGCGTTTTTCCTCTGCCACACCGGCGTCGCCGGCCTGGACGGCCATGATGCGCTCGATCTCCCGCAGGTTGATCTCCAGCGTGTTTCGGGCCGCCTGACTGGCGGCCTGGAACAGGGTGTATTGCCGGCGCAGCTCCTCCACCGTCCGCCTGGTCTCCAGCATGAGGTCGGGCGGGCTGTGGTCCTCCAGCTGGTTGAGGGGAACCCCCTGCAGACCCAGGCTGGCCAGCATCTTATCCCGTCTCTGGTCATAGCCCCGCAGAGACAGACTCAGCACCTGCTCCTGCTTCATGCAGTCCTCCACCCCGGCCAGGTCCCCCTGGGAGGCGGCGGTTTTTTTGTCCTGCTCCACCTTGGTCAGCTGCTCCAGAGTGCGGCTCAGGCCGCTCAGCAGCTTCAGATACTCCTGCCACTGCGTCATGCCTCTTCCTCCGACAGCAGCAGCATCCGGGCCGCAGTCTCCCGGGCGTCAGGGCGGTACTCGCCGGACGCCACCTGGCTGCGCAGGTCCTGGATCTTGCCGGTGGTGTTGTAGGTGCGCACCTGCTGGGACAGACTGGCCGCCAGCTCCCGAAAGGTGGGGCCGGCCGCCTGTCCGCCAGACAGGGTAATCTGGTCAAAGCTGCTCTCCGGCGCCTTGGCGTGTCTGGTCCCGGAGGACCGGGCCGCGCCGGGGGAAGCGATGGGAGCGGTAGAAAATCCCTCTCGTCTTGTCACTAACATAGTCGTAACCTCCTCGTCCCCTCCGGGAGGACGCGCGCTGTCTCAAATCAAAAAGTTATTCTGTATTATTTCTATCGGACCATCCAGAGCAAAAAATAACATATGGGACGAATTTTTTTTACTTCCCCAACTGAAGGTTGCGAACCGGAGAATTTTCCATTATAATAGCGGGGAAAGCCTTCAGGCACAGCCAAGGCAATGTTAAAGAGGTGTGACGTAATGACTCAGTTTTCTCATTGTAAAAAGGCGGAGATCTTTGGTCTCCAGGAAGGTCCGGTCCGGGCGGCCGTAACGATGGGCGCCACCAGCGGGCTGATGGTCATTGTGCCCCGGGAGATCAAGTGTCCCCTGCGCACACCCCTGAACATCCGGTTTTACGACCCGATCCAGGGCGTGGTCCTCTGCCGCTGCCGTCTCACCCACCCCGCCATCTCCGGCGCCATCTGCACCTACCGGTGCCAGATTCTGGAGCATCTGGCCCAGCTTCAGCGGCGGGAGGACATTAAGGTCGGACAGGCCCTTGTGGTCAACGTGGACTGTGAGGGCATATTCGCTCCGGCCACCATCCTGAATATCAGCGCGGGCGGCGTATATCTGGCCTCCAGCCTGGTGGCCGGCGTGGGCGACCGGCTGACTTTCAGCTTCCCTCCCATCCAGCCGCCCCTGATGCTCCACGCGGAGATCCTGCGGGTGGAGCTGCAGGTGATCGACAAGCGCAGCCTCTACGGCTACGGCTGCCGCTTCACCGACCTGAGCGTCGGGGAGGAGAATCAGCTGCGGCGCTATGTATTCCAGGAGGAGCGGAAGATCTACCTCACAGAGAACTGACAGAAAAACGGAGATCTGGAAGACCAGATCTCCGTTTTTTTATGGGAAACCATCGACCAGGGGTCAGCGGCGCTCCTCCACGGGGTCGCGGTCGCGGAACAACAGGGAGACGCACCACACGGCGGACAGGCCCACCAGGGTGTAAATCACCCGGCTGATCATGCTGCCGGACCCGCCGCAGGCAAAGGCCACCAGGTCAAACTGGAACAGGCCCACGCTGCCCCAGTTCAGGCCGCCGATGATCAGCAGCGTCAGGGCTATTTTGTCCATCATCACGTCAAACCACCTCCTTGTTTCGGGTTCCAGGGGGTAGTTTATGTCCTTTTCTGCCTTTTATGCAGCTGGAAAATTTTTACTGCAGCGAGCTGGGACCAAAGCCGCAGGGCAGCAGCTCCGCCAGGGAGACCTCCTTGTAGTCTCCGTCCCCCCGGGCGGCCAGCACCCGCAGTCCGGGGGCGAACTCATACAGCACCTGCCGGCAGGCCCCGCAGGGCCAGCAGTAGTCCTCCCCCTGACCGGCGATGGCAATGGCCGTCCAGCCCTCCCGGCAGCCCTCGCTCACCGCCTTCAGCACGGCGGTGCGCTCGGCGCAGATGGCGGAGCCGTAGGCCGCGTTCTCCACATTGCAGCCGGTGAAAACCCGGCCGTCCTCGGTCAGCAGCGCCGCTCCCACGGGAAAATGGGAGTAGGGCACATAGGAGAATTGGTGCATCTCAAAGGCTTTTTTTACCAGCTCCTGGTCGGTCATAGCGGCCGCCTCCTTTAATTTGATTCTGTCTTGAAAACCCCTTGCGTATCCCTCTGGTTTCTATTATAATACCTCTGACATTTTCATGCAAGGATGGGATCACAAAATGAAACATGCCTTCGCGATTTTTGACATGGACGGCACGCTGGTAGACTCCATGGGCTACTGGAACCGGCTGGCCGACGAGTACCTGGCCCGCCACGGCATCCCCCCGCTGCCTCCAAAGCTGAAGGAGGAGTCGGTCGCCCTGACCCTGGAGGGATCCGCCCAGCTGTTTATCCGGGAGTTCGGCCTGACCAGCACGCCCGAGGAGATCGCCCGGGAGATCAACGGCCTGATGGAGGAGCACTACCGCACCGACGTCCCTCTGAAGCCGGGGGCCGCCGCCTGCCTGGAGCGGATGAAGGCGGCGGGCTTCCAGATGTGCGTGGCCTCCTCCACCGCCCCGGCGCTGCTGGACATCTGCCTGCGCCGCTTAGGGATCCGGGACTATTTCCAGTTTCTGCTGTCCTGTGAGGAGGTGGGCGTGGGGAAGGACCACCCCGATGTCTATCTGGAGGCGGCCCGGCGGCTGGGCGGCTCTCCGGACAACACCCTCATCTTTGAGGACATCCTGGTGGCCGCACGGACCGCCAAGCAGGCGGGCTTCACCTTGGGCGTGATCTATGACGTCAACTCCGCCGACGATCAGGAACAGCTGAAGGCCCTGGCCGACCGCCACTTTACCCGCTGGGACGAGGAGGCGCTCCTCACCTGGCTGGGCGTATAAGCGCAAGCCTCCCCCAGAGGACGGGGGAGGCTTTTTTACGACTCCGTCAGCCGCGCTCTCAGCCCGGAGTACCGCTTGGCCTGCCGGTTGTTGCGCACCATCCCGGCCACCACGGCGGGGTCGCCCACCACGATGAACAGCTCTCTGGCCCGGGTGACGGCGGTATACAGCACCCCCCGGGTCATCAGGACCGGCGCGCCGTCCAGGGCGGCCAAGATCACTGCCCGGTACTCGCTGCCCTGGGCCTTATGTACCGTCACGGCGAAGGCGGGCTCCAGCTCCCCCAGCATGTCCGGGGAATACTCCACCACCTTGCCGTCAAAGTCCACGGTGATGACCTCCTTCTCGATGGAGCGGATCACCCCCACGTCCCCGTTGAACATCCCCATGCCAGAGTCGGTCCCCTGGTCCTCCCGCCACAGGATGTCGTAGTTGTTGCGCACCTGCATCACCCGGTCTCCCGCCCGGAAGATCCAGTCGCCGAAGCGGCGCTCCCCCTTCCCCTCCAGGGGCGGGTTCAGCGCCGTCTGAAGGGCCTGATTCAGGGCGCGGGTGCCCGTCCCCCGGCGGCGGGTGGGGGACAGCACCTGGATCTGGTCGGTGGGGATACCCAGCCGCTCTGGAAGGCGGCGGCGGCACAGGTCCACCACGGTGTCCACCACCGCAGCCGGGTCCCGCCGGGGCAGGCAGAAGAAGTCCCCCTGGTTGCGCAGCAGTTCGGGGACCTGGCCCTGGTTAATCTGATGGGCGTTGCAGATGATGGCGCTCTGGGCCGCCTGCCGGAAGATCTCTGTCAGCCGGACGGTGGGCACCACCCCGCTGCGGATCAGGTCAGCAAACAGCGCCCCCGGCCCCACCGAGGGCAGCTGGTCCGGGTCGCCCACCAGCACCAGGCGGCAGTCCCCCTCCAGGGCGTCCAGCAGGGCGGCCATGAGGGGCACGTCCACCATGGAGGTCTCGTCCACAATGACGGCGTCCGCCTTCAGGGGGTCGCAGGAGTTTTTGGTGAACACCAGCTTGCCGGAGCGGGGATCGAAGCCCGTCTCCAGCAAGCGGTGGATGGTAGAGGCGTCGGTGGAGCACAGCTCCCCCAGCCGCTTGGCCGCCCGGCCGGTGGGGGCGGCCAGGGCAGTCTCCAGCCCCAGCCGCTCAAAGAGTGCCAGCACCCCCCGCAGACAGGTGGTCTTGCCCGTGCCCGGCCCGCCGGTGAGGAGCATCACCTGCCGGTTGGCGGCCAGCTCCACCGCCGCCCGCTGCTGGGGGGCGTAGGAGATGCGCTGCTCCCGCTCGATGCGGCCGATCAGCTGGTCCAGCCCCTCCAGAGGCAGCAGCTCGGCCCGGCTCATTTCCAGCACCCGCTGGGCGATGTACATCTCCGCCTCATATAGGGCGGGGAGGTACACCGCCTCCTGCCCCGCTACCGTCTCGCACTCCGCCTCGCCCCGCTGGATCAGCGCGTCCAGCCCCTCCTCCAGCAGGTCGCCGGGGACCTCCAACAGCCTGGCGGTGGCCTCCAGCAGCTTGTGCCGCGGGAGAAAGGTGTGGCCGTTGTTGTAATTGTTGTGGCTCAGCTCAAAGAGCAGCCCCGCCTCCAGACGCAGCGGGTCCTCCGGCCCCACCCCCAGGGACAGGGCCAGGGCGTCCGCCTGAGAGAACTCCACCTCAAATTCCCGGTCCACCAGCAGATAGGGGTTGGCCTTCACCACCTCCAGGGCCACATCGCCGTAGGCCCGGCGCAGGGACACGGCCAGCTCCATGGGCAGCTGGTGCTCCCCTAAAAACTCCAGCAGGCGGCGGGTCCCCATCTGCTGGCGGAAGGTCTCCCCGATCTGCACCGCCCGCTTTTTGGTGATGCCTTTGATCTTGGTCAGCTGCTCCGGGTCGTCCTCGATGACGGCAAGGGCGTCCTCCCCGAACTCCTCGATGATGAGCCGGGCGGTGGTCTTGCCCACCCCCTTCACCGCCCCGGAGGACAGGTAGTGAAAGATCTCCTTCAGGCTCTGGGGCAGGCGGCGTTCCACCACCTCCGCTTTCAGCTGGGGGCCGTAGGCAGGGTGACGGGTCCAGCGGCCCCGGACGGACAGATACTCCCCCGGCGCCACCCCGGCCATGGTCCCCACCACGGTGACCTCCTCGCCGCGGACGTCCAGCTTGAGGATGGCGTAGCCGTTCTCCTCGTTCTGAAAAATAACGGCGGAGACGGCGCCCTCCAGCAGCTCCAGCTCCTGCTCTGACATAGGGCGCCATCTCCTTTCCTTCAGCCCTCCGCGATGTAGTCCGCCAAATCGCCGGCCGGCCACAGAATGACCCCGGGCCAGCGGGCGGTCAGCCGCAGGGCCAGCTCCCAGCCGGCGGGGGTCAGGCCCACGTCGGCGATGACAATGGGGCAGCGCAGCAGCCCCAGGCCCCGCAGCCAGAGAAAGGACCGGACCTGCTGCTCCAGCGCCTCCCCGCCGCCCCGGCCGGCCAGGACCACCTTGGCCTCCCGCCCCGGCAGGGGGCGCAGCAGAAGCCCGAACAGCCACCAGCCCACCAGGGCCAGGCCAAGTATGCAGACCACGGCCAGGGCCGCGTCCCAGAATGTACCCACAGAGCAACACCTCCGGGCCATTCTATGCGCCGGCGGGCCAGATGGTCAAACCGCCCCGGAAAACAGGTTGACTCCCACATGGGTCAGGGCCAGCATAATCCCCCCGGCGGTGAGCACCCCCATGGTGATGGCGGGCATGGCTTTTTTCAGCCGCATGTCCAAAAAGGCCGCGGCCATGGCCCCCGTCCAGGCCCCCGTCCCCGGCAGGGGGATGGACACAAAGAGCCACAGGCCCAGATATTGGAACTTCTGCACCTTTTTTCCCTTCAGGTGGGCCTTTTTCTCCAGGCGGTCCACCAGAAAGTTGAGGCGGGGCAGATGCCTGCGCATCAGCATAAAAATGCGGCGGATATAGACGACGATGATGGGCGCGGGGATCAGATTGCCCGCCACCGCCGCCGGAAAGGCCAGGTAATAGGGCAGCCCCAGAGCCACCCCGAAGGGGATGCCCCCCCGCAGTTCGATCACCGGGAGCATGGACACCAGCATGGTGAAGATGCATTTCCCCGTTATGGTCGCCGTGAGCCATTGAAACAGTTCCATGAAACTCTCCTAATTCAGGCCGGAATCGTCCGTCCGGTCCAGCAGATCGTCGGTGGTCACGCCGAAGTGGTCGGCCAGAAATATCACCGTCGTGGCGGGGACGTGAGTTTTAGAGCATCTTCCGCAGATACTGCCCCGTATAGGACCCCGGGCAGGCGGCCACCTCCTCGGGGGTGCCGGTACAGACGATGTTCCCGCCGCCGTCGCCCCCCTCGGGGCCCAGGTCGATGATGTGGTCGGCGGTTTTGATCACGTCCAGGTTGTGCTCGATGACCACCACTGTATTGCCCCCCTCCACCAGCCGCTGGAGTACCTCAATCAGCTTGTGGACGTCGGCGGAGTGCAGGCCGGTGGTGGGCTCGTCTAGAATATAGATGGTCTTGCCCGTGGACCGTTTAGACAGCTCGGTGGCCAGCTTCACTCGCTGGGCCTCGCCGCCGGACAGCTCGGTGGAGGGCTGTCCCAGCTTCACATAGCCCAGGCCCACCTCCTCCAGGGTTTTCAGGCGGTTGTAGATTTTCGGCAGGTTCTCAAAGAAGGGCAGGGCCTCGTCCACCGTCATCTCCAGCACCTCGTAGATGTTTTTGCCCTTGTAGCGCACCTCCAGCGTCTCCCGGTTGTACCGCCGGCCCTTGCACACCTCGCAGGGGACGTAGATGTCCGGCAGAAAATGCATCTCGATTTTCAGCAGGCCGTCGCCGGTGCAGGCTTCGCACCGCCCCCCCCGGGTGTTAAAGGAGAACCGTCCCGGGCCGTAGCCCCGGCTCTTGGCGTCGGGGGTAGAGGCAAAGAGGTCCCGGATATCGCTGAACAGGTTGGTATAGGTGGCAGGGTTGGACCGGGGGGTCCGGCCGATGGGGGACTGGTCGATATTGATAACCTTATCCAGGAACTCCTCCCCCTCAATGCGGTCGTGCCTGCCGGCGCGGGTCTTGGTGCGGTTCAGGTCGGCCCCCAGCTTTTTGTACAGGATCTCGTTGACCAGGGAGGACTTTCCGCTGCCTGACACCCCCGTCACGCAGGTAAAGGTCCCAAGAGGGATGTCCACATCCACATGGCGCAGGTTGTGCTCCGCCGCGCCGAACACCTTTAAATAGTGTCCGCTCCCCTTCCGCCGCTCCGACGGAACGGGGATCTTTTTCCGCCCGGTGAGGTAGTCGCCGGTGACGGAGGCGGGGTTGTTCATGACCTCCTCCGGGGTGCCGGCGGCTACGATGACGCCGCCGTTCACCCCCGCGCCGGGGCCTACGTCGATGATATAGTCGGCGGCGCGCATGGTGTCCTCGTCGTGTTCCACAACCAGAAGGGTGTTGCCCAGGTCCCGCAGCTCCTTCAGGGTCTCCAGCAGCTTGTCGTTGTCCCGCTGGTGCAGGCCGATGGAGGGCTCGTCCAGGATATACAGCACCCCCATGAGGGAGGAGCCGATCTGAGTGGCCAGCCGGATGCGCTGGCTCTCGCCGCCGGAGAGGGTGCCCGCCTCCCGGGAGAGGGTGAGGTATTGCAGCCCCACCGACTGGAGGAACCCCAGCCGGTTTTTGATCTCCTTCAGGATCTGGGCGGCGATCATGGTCTGGGTCTCGTTCAGGACCAGCTTCTCCACAAAATCCAGCGCCTCGGTGACGCTTTTGCGGCAGTAGGTATCGATATCCAGCCCGCCCACGGTGACGGCCAGGGATTCCCGCTTCAGCCGCCGCCCCTGGCAGGTGGGACAGGGGCACTGGGACATGCACTCCTCCAGCTCCCGCTTCATGGCGTCGGACTGGGTCTCCCGGTAGCGGCGCTCCAGGTTGTTGACGATGCCCTCAAAGGGCTGGTACAGGGTCCCCTTGCCCCGGGGCTGGTCGTAGTGGAGGGTGAGCTTCTCCCCGTTGGTGCCGTAGAGGACGATATCCATAATCTCCTTGGGCAGGTCCTTGACGGGGGTGTTCAGCTTGAACTTGTACTTTTTCGCCAATGCGTCGAAGTACATCCGGGATATGCCGTCCGACTTGATATTGTTCCACCCAGAGGCGGTGATGGCCCCCTCCACGATGGACAGGTCCTTGTTGGGGATGATCAGCTCTGGGTCAATCTTCATCTGAGAGCCCAGGCCGGTGCAGGTGGGACAGGCCCCGAAGGGGTTGTTGAAGGAGAACATCCGGGGGGACAGCTCCTCAATGGACACGCCGCAGTCCTCACAGGCGTAGTTCTGGGAGAACATGATGTCCCGGTCCTCCCCCACGATGTTGACCACCACCAGGCCCCCCGCCAGGTTGGAGGCCACCTCCACAGAGTCGGTAAGGCGGCGGGCAATGTCGTCCCGGATGACCAGCCGGTCCACCACAATTTCAATGTGGTGCTTCTTGTTCTTGTCCAGCTTGATCTCCTCGGACAGATCATAGAGGGAGCCGTCCGCCCGGACACGGACATAGCCCGACTTTCGGGCGTCCTCGAAAATTTTGGCGTGCTCCCCCTTCTTCCCCCGGATCACTGGGGCCATCACCTGGATGCGGGTGGCCTCGGGGAGGGCAAGGACCTGGTCGATGATCTGGTCGATGGTCTGCTGCTTGATCTCCTTGCCGCAGATGGGACAGTGGGGGGTGCCCACCCGGGCCCAGAGCAGGCGCAGATAGTCGTAGATCTCCGTCACCGTGCCCACGGTGGACCGGGGGTTCTTGCTGGTGGTCTTTTGGTCGATGGAGATGGCCGGGGACAGGCCGTCGATGTAGTCCACGTCGGGCTTCTCCATCTGGCCCAGGAACATCCGGGCGTAGGAGGACAGCGACTCCACATACCGCCGCTGGCCCTCGGCGTAGATGGTGTCGAAGGCCAGGGAGGATTTGCCCGAGCCCGACAGCCCGGTGAGCACCACCAGCTTGTCCCGGGGGATTTTGACGTCGATGTTCTTCAGGTTGTTCACCCGCGCGCCCTTGACGGTGATGTGTGTATGCATGGCTTTGTTCTCCTTGTACGCAAATATCGAGTTTACAGAAGTATACCCGCCAAACGGGGAATAGGCTGAAAAATCAAAAGTGCCAGGAAGGCAATGACGACAAAAAACTCCCAGGCCAGCCCGCAAAACAGAGTGAAACGGCCCAAGAAACCTTTTAAAGTCGGGTCTCGTCTGGCATAGGACGCCTTCAGCTTCCCTTCCCGCTTCCATTTCGCCCGGATTTTCAACAGGATCCAAAGAATCAGCAGATTTGGCACCAGCAGAAGGACCAGAATCACATTGAGCAAAAGGACATGGGCCGCAGCCCAAGTCAGAACCGCCTCCAAAGCCATACCGATATAAAAGGCCGGAATCATTAGAAGAAATATCCATCCGAACAGCGCCATAAAGGCCATCGTGCCCGCCCCCCTTACTCCGCCCGCTCCGCCTGGAAGAAGGCACCGTCGCAGTAGATAAGCAGACTGTCGCTGCCCAGGACAACGAAGTCCCGGCCCAGAAGCCGGTTTTGGCCGATATTCCCCTCAATATTCACCGTGACGTGGAGCAGCATGGAGGCCGACACTCCCAGCTCGGAGGGAGCCAGCCCACAGGCTGTCTCGAAGCCCTCCGCCGTGACGATGTCCTCGGCGTAGGCTGTGCCGGGCAGAAATTCACAGGTGATCCCCTCGGCCGTGAAGCTGTCCTCCCCGTAGGAGAAGGTCAGCCCCACGCAGGCATCCAGCTCCTCCTGGCTCATGGCGCAGGTTGGGGCAGTCCCCAGACAGGCGGTCACCGCCCAATCCCCGAAGTAGGCGGGCACGATAGCCTCCGGCTCTGAGGCGGAAGCCGAAGTCCCCGATGAGACCGCCCCCTCCTTCGGCACGGGTCCGCAGGCGGACAGAAGCAGGATCGCGCTGAGCAGTATAACAGAAAGATGTATTTTCATCCCGCGGCACCTCCCTTTACATGGCATTGCGCGGGGGCTTTGCCTTCATCAGAATCAGCCGCTGAATCTCCTCCAGCTGCTCCGGCTTTTTTACATCCATCACCAGCCACTTGCCGCCGTTGAAGGGCGGAGTCTCTTCATACAGCTTGCGGAACGGGGCGGAGAAGGTGGGCAGAAGGGGCTCCAGCCCGGCCACCTCCTTGGCCCTCAGGGTCACCATGGCGGTGAACCAGCCAGAGCGGACATAGAGGGCGCACAAGGCCCTGCTCCCCTTTTTATATTTCACGTTCCATCCCCGGTCCATGGAGCACCGGCTGAACTCGATGGAGGGCTCCAGCTGATAAGTCTCCTTCATCCAGTCCGCCAGCTCCTCCAGAAGGGGGTTGTTCACCCAGGCCCCAATGTCGGACAGGGCGGGCTTCGTATGCTGGGGCCAGGCCACGTCCCAGGGCACAGGGCCCTCCGCTTTGGCCGGGTCCTTCTTTTTGGGGGCCTTCTTCCTGGGCAGGGGGGTGACCTCCTCGGCCAGGCGGACCGCCTGGCGCAGGGTATCCCGGTCGTCGGGGTCCAGGAGATAGTGGTCCTTGGCCCCCTGGTAGGGCGGCTCGGTGGGGCGGCCCCGGAGCAGCTCCTCCAGACAGGGCAGCATCTTCACCATGGGCCGGTCGCCGCAGATGATGAGCACCGGCTTGTCGTTGAGGTAGACCATATACTCCCCGAACATCTTTCGGGAACGGACGGCCCCCAGGCCCTCCAGCTGCTCACAGATGTAGTTGGCAAAATCAGGGCTGCTCGCCATAGTTTTACCTCCTCAAACGGTCAAATCCGCCGTTGTCCCGCCCACCAGAGCGATCAATGCGGCGGGGTCCAGCTCCACCTGAAAGCCGATCTTCCCGGCGGAGACGCAGATGGTATCGAACAGCTCCGCCGTCTCATCGAAGACGGTGGGGTACTGCTTCTTCATCCCCACCGGGGAGCAGCCGCCGTGGACGTAGCCCGTCAGGGGCAGCAGCTCCTTCTGGGCGATCATGGCGACCGACTTCTCCCCCACGGCTCTCGCCGCCTTTTTCAGGTCCAGGCTGTCCCCCACCGGGATATCGAACACATACAGCCCGCCGGAGGCCCCCCGGGCCACCAGGGTCTTGAACACCCGCTCCGGCTCCTGCCCCAGCTGCCGGGCCACGCTCACCCCGTCCGTCCCCGCCAGCTGGTCGTAGGCGTGGGCGGTATAGGGGATGTTTTTTTGCTCCAACACCCGCATTACGTTGGTTTTTTCTGTCTGTCCGGCCATTGCCGCCACATCCTTCCCTTACAGCACCAGCAGCTGGCGTCCCCAGAGCACATAGGCCCCGCACAGAAACACCAGCAAAAGCTCCCAGATGATCAACAGGAGCAGGCCGTATTTCACCATAGTCAGCAGCATCGGCCACATGAAAACGATGATCAATCCGCCCATGGACGGCGCCTCCCTTATTTTCCCCGCAGCTCGATGATCTGGTCCCGGAGGGCGGCGGCCAGCTCGAACTCCAGCAGCTTGGCGGCCTCCCGCATTTCCTTCTCCAGCCTGGCGATGCGCTCCGCCTTCTGCTGCTTGGTCAGGCCGGCCACCTCGCCCCGGCGCTCGGCGGTGTCCCCGTCGTCCTGGGCGGCCAGATCCAGCAGGTTGCGCACCGACTTGATGACCGTCTTGGGCACGATGCCGTGGGCCTTATTGTAGGCGTCCTGCTTCTCCCGGCGGCGCTCCGTCTCGTCGATGGCCCGGCGCATGGAGGGGGTGATGGTATCAGCGTACATGACCACCATGCCCTCCGCGTTCCGGGCGGCCCGGCCGATGGTCTGAACCAGGGAGGTCTCCGACCGGAGAAAACCCTCCTTGTCCGCGTCCAGAATGGCCACCAGGGACACCTCGGGCAGGTCCAGGCCCTCCCGCAGCAGATTGATGCCGATGAGCACCGAAAACAGCCCCATGCGCAGATCCCGGATGATCTCCATCCGCTCCATGGCGTCGATGTCGTGGTGCATGTACCGCACCTTGATGCCCGCCCCCTGAAGGTAAGTGGTCAGGTCCTCCGCCATCCGCTTGGTGAGGGTGGTCACCAGAATCCGCTCGTTCCGGGCGGTGCGGGTGTTGATCTCACCGATCAGATCGTCAATCTGGCCCTCCACCGGACGAACTTCAATGAGCGGGTCCAGCAGGCCGGTGGGACGGATGACCTGCTCCACGATCTGCCCCGACCGGGTGCGCTCGTATTCCCCCGGTGTGGCGGAGACGTAAATCAGCTGGTTGACCCGCTTCTCAAACTCCTCAAACTTCAGCGGCCGGTTGTCAAAGGCGCTGGGCAGGCGGAAGCCGTAGTCCACCAGGGTGGTCTTCCGGGCCCGGTCCCCGTTGTACATGGCCCGCACCTGGGGCAGGGTGACGTGGCTCTCGTCAATGAACATGATAAAATCTTTTGGGAAATAGTCCATCAGGGTGTTGGGAGGCGACCCCGCCGGACGCCCGCCGATGATCCGGGAGTAGTTCTCGATGCCGGAGCAGTAGCCCAGCTCCTGGATCATCTCGATGTCATAGAGGGTGCGCTGCTTGATGCGCTGGGCCTCGATCAGCTTGTTTTCGCTCTCGAACAGGGTCACCCGCTCCTCCATCTCCTTATAGATCTCCTGGACCGCCGCGTCCAGCTTCTCCTTGGGGGTGACATAGTGGTTGGCGGGCCAGACCGGGATGTTGTTCAGCCGCCGGATAGGGGAGCCGGTGACCACGTTGATCTCGGAGATGCGGTCGATCTCGTCCCCGAAGAACTCCACCCGGATGGCGTTGTCCTTCCAGTAGGCGGGCCAAATTTCCACCGTGTCCCCCCGGACCCGGAACATGTTGCGCTCGAAGGCGATGTCGTTGCGCTCATAGCGGATGGCGATCAGCCGTTTGAGCAGCTCGTCCCGCTCCAGGGCGGCCCCCACCCGGAGGGAGATCATCATCTTTCCGTAGTCGTCCGGCTCGCCCAGGCCGTAGATGCAGGACACCGACGACACCACGATTACGTCCCGCCTCTCCAGCAGAGACGCGGTGGCGGACAGCCGCAGCCGGTCGATCTCCTCGTTGATGGAGGAGTCCTTCTCGATGAAGGTATCGGTGTGGGGGATATAGGCTTCGGGTTGGTAGTAGTCGTAGTAACTGACAAAATACTCCACTGCGTTGTTGGGAAAAAACTCCTTGAACTCGGCGCACAGCTGGGCGGCCAGAGTTTTGTTATGGGCCAACACCAGGGTGGGCCGCTGGACCTGCTCAATGATCTTGGCCATGGTAAAGGTCTTTCCGGAGCCGGTCACGCCCAGCAGGGTCTGCTCGTCCAGCCCCATCTCGATGCCGTTTGACAGGGCTTCGATGGCCTCCGGCTGGTCGCCGCTGGGGGTATATTCGGATACCACTTCAAACTTAGGCATGCGTTTCACCTCAGTGCCCTCTATTGTAGCAGAACTAACGTTCCATATCAAGAGGGAAATCGAACAAATTTTTCACCACAGGTTGGTATGGATCAGCTGATAGCTCCTCCCCGGACCGGACGCCTCCGATTCCTTGATGGAGACCAGATCTCCGTCCGAGAAAATCAGGTGGTCCATCATCCGCAGGCCCAGCGGCTCCAGAACCGTCCGAACCAGGCTGGTGGTGTTGATATCCTCCGGGGAGGGCAGCGCCAGGCTGCTGACATGGTTGTGGGCAAGGTAAAAGAAGGAGGCCCGCAGCGCCAGACACTCCTCCGCCACCCGGCGGATGGTCACTTCCGAGCTGCTGTTGTTGCCCTCCGAGATTTTCCGGACGCCCAGCAGCTTCTCCTTGGCGTCCAGGCACAGGACGTAGACCATCTCGTTGCGCACACCGTAAAAATAGGGGGCCAGAACGTGTCCGGCCTCCGCAGTGGTCTGGATGAGACTGCCCGGCCCGGTGCGGCCCTCCAGATAGCGGCCCACCACCGCCGGGATCAGCTTCAGCAGGGTAACCGAGTGCTCCCCCATCCCTTTCACCTTCATCAGCTCGCCGGGCAGGGCGTCCAGCACCCCGTCCAGCGTGCCGAACCGGTCGATGAGCTCGTGGGCCAGAGGATTCACATCCCCCTGGGGGATGGCGTAGAACAGCAGCAGCTCCAGGACCCGGTGGTCGGGCCAGCCATCCACGCCCCGAGCGCAGAACTCCTCCTTCACCCGCCCCCGGTGGCCGGTGTGGACAGCTCTCTTTTTCTCCGCCATGAAGCCCACCTCTTTCCGCAAAATGTCAGTCGCTCAGGGACGCGCCGATGACCACAAAAAGATCCGCCCTCCGGTCATATACCGGCCAGCAGGCACCGGTCCTATTTGGCTGCCAACAGCCGGGAAACGGGTGATCGGTCAGCTCAGTCACCTCTCAGCCTGATCAACGCACATGCCGGCGGCCCTCCTTACCTCGCCCCGTACTGGGCAAGGTAGTCCTCCATCTTCCCCTTCATATCATCGTCAATATAGACCTTTCCGTCCACCGGGTTGTTGTGGAGGAAGGAGATCACCTCCCGGACCGTGACGATGGGGAAGACCTGGATGCCGTAGTCCTGGCGCAGCTCGTCCAGGGTGGAGCAGTCCCGGGTTCCCCGCTCCATCCGGTCCACCGAGACAAAGAGGGCCTTCATGTCCACCTTGGCCACGTGCTTAAACAGCTCAATGGACTCCCGCACGGCGGTGCCGGCAGTGACCACATCCTCGATGATGGCCACCCGGTCCCCGTCCTGTGGCTTATAGCCCACCATGGAGCCCCCCTCGCCGTGGTCCTTGGCCTCCTTGCGGTTGAAGCAGTAGGGCAGGTCCCGGCCATAATTCCGGTACAGGGAGGCGGCGGCGGACACCGCCAAAGGGATGCCCTTGTAGGCCGGGCCGAAGAGGCAGTCGATTCCCTCCGGCAGGCGCTCCTGGATGCAGGCGGCGTAGTAGTCCCCCAGCTTGGCGGCCTGGGCTCCCGTCTTGTAGTTGCCGGTATTGACGAAATAGGGGGTTTTCCGCCCCGACTTGGTGGTAAAGTCCCCGAAGGTGAGTACGCCGGAGCGCACCATAAAGGTGATGAATTCTTCCTGATAGGTCATGGCGGTCAAACCCCTTTTCTCTGTTTTGCGGCCTGGAGGCCGTAACGGTTTATTATACCACTCTTTTTCCCCGGGTACAAGCCCTTGCCGCCGCGGCATATTTCGGCTCTGTTAAGATTTTTCCTCTCCCCAGCCCGCTCTTTACCTTTTTCCGGACATTTGATATAATCAAACCAGTCCAACCTTGGAAAGGAGGCGGCTCCATGCCCCAGCATCTGAAGGACCTGTACCACTGGCTGGATGTGCAGGCCCACCGCGTCCCGGCCATCCCCCGGAACCTCGGTGTGACGGCGCTGTTCCTCTGCGCCGCCTACTGGACCAGCAGCATCCTCATCACCCATACCGGCGGAGAGAACAACTCCGCCCTGGTCTTTGTGCTGGCGGTGGCGCTGATCTCCCTGCTCACCTCCGGCTACTTCTACGGCATCGCCGCCTCCATCATCGGGGCCTTCAGCATCAACGTCTATTTTATGGAGCCCTACTCCGTCTTCTCACTCAGCCGGACGGGCTATCCGGTGGCCATGCTGTCCATGGTGACCATCTCCTGCGTGGTGTGTGCCCTCACCGCCCGGGTGAAGCGCCAGGCCCTGGAGGCCGTCCGCCGGGAGAAGAAGGCCAAGGCTCTCTACGAGCAGAACGAGCGGCTCAATGCGGAAAAGGCGGCCATCCAGCTTCAATCCGAACGCATCTCCATCCGGGAGAACATTCTGCGGGCGGTGTCCCACGACCTGCGCACCCCTTTGACCTCTATCTCCGGGGCGGCCTCGGTGCTGCTGGCCAGCCCGGACATCTCGGACAAAAACGCCGCTATGCTGGCCGACATCAAGCAGGACGCCGACGGACTGATCGTCATGGTGGAGAACCTGCTGTCCGTCACCCGGGTGCAGGACGGCACCATCCCCCTGAAAAAGCGGGAGGAGATGCTGGAGGAGGTGGCAGGGGACGCCCTGCTCGCCACCCGGCGGCGCTTCCCGGACTGCCACGTGGAGCTGGACCTGTCGGAGGACATCCTCTACCTGCCCATGGACCCGCTGCTGGTCAAGCAGGTCATCGTCAACCTTCTGGAGAACGCCATCCGCCACTCCGGCGACCTGGAGCACATCGTCCTGTGCCTGTACCGCCGGGACGACTGGGCGGTGGCGGAGGTTCGGGACCAGGGCCGGGGGCTGTCGCCGGAGGTGCTCCAGGCCATCCGGGCCGGCCAGCCCATGCCCCTGTCTGGGGACGCCACCCGGGGGATGGGCATCGGTCTGTCCGTCTGCCAGAGCATCATCAAGGCCCACGGCGGCTTTCTCACCGCCGAAAACCACCCGCAGGGCGGGGCGGTGTTCCGCTTCGGCCTGCCCACAGAAGGAGAGGGACCATGACCGAAAAACAGAGCATCCTGATCATCGAGGACGAGCGGGCCATCAGCAACTTCATCAGCCGGGCTCTGTCCGCCAACGACTACCGCACCATCCCCGCTTACACCGGCAAGGAGGGCCTGTCCCTGTTTTTCTCCCACGGCCCCGACCTGGTGCTGCTGGACCTGGGACTGCCCGACATGGACGGCCTGGATATCCTGGCCCAGCTCCGGGGCCTGCCCCGGGAGGCGCCTGTCATCATCATCTCCGCCCGGGACCGGGAATCGGAGAAGGTGCGGGCCCTGGACATGGGGGCGGACGATTACGTGGTAAAGCCCTTCGGCGTGTCCGAGCTGCTGGCCCGCATCCGGTCCGCCCTGCGCAGGGCGGACCGGCTCAAGCTGAGCCAGGGCATCCAGCGCAGCGTTTACCAGATCAAGGACCTGACCATCGACCTGGCCAGGCACCAGGTGACTTTGAGCGGGGAGGAGATCCACTTCACCCAAAACGAGTTCAAGATCCTGGAGCTGCTGGCCATCCACGCCGGAAAGGTGCTCACCTACGACTTCATCCTGGAACACATCTGGGGTCCCTACAGCGGCAGCGGCAGCAACCAGATTCTGCGGGTCAACATGGCCAACATCCGCCGCAAGCTGAAGGAAAACCCCTCCGACCCCAAGTACATCCACACCGAACTGGGCATTGGCTACCGAATGCTGGACGATTGACCCTCCCCTGCGGTCCAACGCCCCCTCCGGGCAAAGAAAAAGACGGCCCCCGGCCGCCCGCAGACAAAAAAGAAATGACCCTTGACTGCCCGTTTTGTAATCCGCTGCAGTCAAGGGTCATTTCTGTTCTGTCTTATTATCTAACATCATATGGCTACCTCCGTTTCTATTGGATACGCTCCGCCGCGTCCCCTCCAGCAATCCTCCAGTTCTTCCACGGCCATCCTTCTTGCTGCCGTTCTTACGGCTGAACTCCTCATATGTGAGGCCCTTGGCCGGATCGCTTTCCTGCTTGCTGTTCGGGCTGGGCTTTGCGCTGGCTGAATCCCGTGCGTTCTGGTCATCTGGAGACGCATGTTTCCTTCTCAGAATCCTGAAGCTTGCTTGTCTCTCCTTGGCTCCCTCTCACGGCCGATGCGAATTTTTAATACAGAATGATTTGACCACGCATCCGGTTTCAGCTGCTGGGGCGTTTACCTGTACATTGGACTCACCCTTCCTTGATCTGTCTATAATTTACCACACTAATGTAGTTTTGTCAATCTTTTTTGTTCGTTTTATTCAACAAATCTCGCCCCCTGTTTTTTACGTTTTGCATAATTCTCCGGAAATTCCTGCAAAAAGCGGCCCCGAACAAGCTGCTTCGGGGCCGCCGGTCACATTCCTTCCGGTTCCGGATCACCGGGCAGGGAGCAGAGGAAGCGGTACTGGGACACCAGTGACTTCCACCCCTCCAGCACCTGCGCGGCCAGCTTTGGGGTGAAGAACACGCCCTCGCAGTTGCACTCCCTGGAAAAGCTGATCCGCCGTCCGTTATACCAGGGGTAGAGCAGGGGCCCGGGATCGCCCTTGGGCCGCTTATACAGGTCGTTGTCCAGGACAAACTCCCCCCGCTTCTCCACCGCCCTGGCCAGCTTTTCCACCGGCTTCGGGTCCCGGTCGATCCGGGCGCGGAGCTTGGCCATAGTCACCGGCGGAACCATCCAGCAGCCCATGCCATAGCCGTAGTGGCTGGCGGCTACCTCGAACCAGAAGCAGGGGATGCAGCCGTCGCGCTCCCCTGGCTTGCGCAGAGAGAACCACAGGTGATCCTTATAGGGCCCCCGTCCAAAGAGCCGCCGGGCATCCCGGTAGATCCGGCTCACCTTGGGTTCCAGGCCCAGCTCGGGGTACGCGGCGGTCATCTCCTCGGTGAGCTGGGCGCACAGCTCACGGGTGGGACGGTCCACCAGGGCCAGGAATTCCTCCTTATGCGCCTGGAACCAGGGACGCTCGTTGTTCAATGTCAGGCCCCATAAAAAGTCAATGGTCCCCTGTGTATAGCCTTGAAACATAGTCATTCCTCTTTATCTGTCTTTTGATGAAAGCTCCCGCCCCTTTCGGGGCGGGAAGCGAACGGTCCGGGCCTCAGCCCGCTGCCTGACCAGGGTCGATGGGAGCAATACCGGAGTCGGAGGGCTGGGGAACCTCCGGCACGCTGGGGGACTGCTCGCCGGGGGTCTCCGGCGCGGCTGTACCAGGATCGGTAGTCCCGGGATCGGTGGTACCGGGGTCCTCCGGAACCTCCGTTGTGCTGGAACCGGCGGCGGGAGGCTGGCCGTTCACCCAGGTGGAGGGGTCGCCGTCGGCGGGATTGTAGTGGTAACTGTTGGGCCGCATGTTGTACTTGCTGGTGCCCATGTCCTGCTTCTCGATCTCGTTGCCGTCCTTGTCGTAGATATAGCGGTAGGTATGGGCGCTCCAGCCGGTATAGGCATACTGCTCCCGGTCCAGCACCAAGGTACCCCGGGGGACGCTCTCGTCCGGGACATAGACGGTGGTGGGAGCCACCTTGTCATAGGTGGTGCTCTTGGGCACGGCGTAGATGCCATCCGGGTTGGTGCCATAGATCTGCACGTTCAGGTACCGCTTGCCGTTGGAGTCGTAGCTGTTGGTGACGATCTTGATGGGGTAGTCGGTATTGTTCCGGAAGCGGAAATCCAGGCTGCCGTAATAGACGGTGGCGTCCATGCCCAGGGACACGTAGCCGGTGTTGAACTGGTGGTCGTGGCGCTCCACCACCTCCAGCGCGGTGTGAAGGACGGCGTAATAGATGGTGGAGGAGGTCTGGCAGATGCCGCCGCCGATGTCGTCCACCGACTGGCCGGCCACGTAGGTGGGAGCGTTCTTATACCCCTTGGCAGCAGTGCGGCTGCCGGTGGTGTTGTTGTAGGAGAACTCCTCGCCGGGGAGGAGGATGATGTTGTTGCACGCCTCGGCGGACAGCTTCACGTTGTGCTTCCGGTTGGCCGAGCCGGACACTGCGGTGGTGCCCTCCCCCAGCAGGTCCTTGAACAGCTGGCCCCCCAGGTCCTCCTTGGTCACCTTGGGCTGAGTGATGGTCAGCGGGATGGAGAAGGTCTCGCCGCTTCGGGCGGCCTGATAGGCCCGTTTCAACTCCTTCACGTCGAAATCGACGCCCACCACGTGGTCGGTAATCTCCATAGACTCCAGGTCCAGGGAGGCGTCCACCGCCTCGGTATAGATCTCCTGGTGGATGGCCTCAAAATCCGGGTCCTGCTGCTGGCTCTGGGAGGCGGACAGGGTGATGGTCTTTTCCACAAGACCCTCCCCGCTGCTCAGCCGCTCCTCCACGGCCTCCTGGGCGCTCTCCCGGACGCTGCCCAGCGTCTGATCCCAGTTGATGGTGGTGACCGGGGCTCCCTTGGTCATCACCAGCTGGTCCCCCTCTATCTGATAGCCGTGGTCCACTGTGGCGTCCTTCACGGCCTGCTCCATGTCTGAAACAAAGTCATCCAGAGCGAAATTCTCCTCCGCCAGGGGGAGCGGCACCTGACTGGACATGCCCAGCATATGCCCCACCAGCTGGGGGCCGCCGGTGAAAAAGTTCCTATGGCCGACCTGCTGGGCCGCTTCCACCCCCTGCTCCACATCCAGCGCCAAACCGGCGCAGTTCAGCCGTTTTTTCCAGGTCCTCATAGGCCAGGGTGAGGGTAACGTCCTGGCCCGCCTGATCCGCCGCAGTCCTGACGGTATCCCGGGCCTGCTCCACCGTCATGCTGGACACGTCGATCCCGGCCACCGACACGTTGGGCAGGATAACGTCCTGCCCGGCCGCCCAGGCGCAGATGCCCAGATAGGCCGCCGCCAGCACTCCCGCCGCCGCGCCGGCGGCGATGACCGGCAGCTTGCCGCCGCCCTTGCTTTTTGCTACGCGCTGTCCTTCCATTGCTGATCCCTCCTGTCCGGCCCGGTCCGGGCCGGCTGCACGCGGGCTTGCCCCGCGATGTTCATGTATGACTCCGGCTCCGCATTGTGAACCAATGTTATATTATAGCACGGGGAACTTTCAAAAGAATTACAGAATAGTTACAAGTCCCCTGAAAGATTCCGCCAATCCAGCGGCTCTTTTCCAGAAAAAAGCCGCCAGACCATTTACTTTTCGGCTCCGCTGCGTTATGATAGGGGCGGCGGTGTTCTGCCGCCATATCTTCACGGAATTTTAAGAAAAAATCAATTCCATTTTGGGAATTATCTGCTATGATAAGGGTCGTTAGGATTTATAAGGGGGGCTACCACATGTCTGACTATCAGGGCAAAAAAAGCGGCGGCGACGGCTTCTACTGGCTCATCGCCCTGGGCCTGATCCTCTCCGGCTTCGCCGCTCCCATCGGCGTGCTGATGATCGTGCTGAAGATGCTGAGCGGAGGAAAGAAACGGGGCCAGCATCCCTACAACACCCAACAGTACAGCCAGACCCGCGCCGGAGCCCGGACCACCTCGGCGCCCCCAGTCTGGGAAACGCCCGCCCAGGAGCCGCCGCCCGTCCGGAAGCCGGCCGCCAAAGCGCCTAAGAAACGGCCCGTCAAGGACCCGGTGGCCAAGCTGGACCGGAGGGGCAAAGAATGGGCCATCGCCGGGGGCGCCACAGCGGCAGGCTGTTTTATCGGCCTGGTCGGCAGTCTGGGGGATTGTCTGTACTGGCTGTTCCGGGGAGACTTCGCCTTTTTCATGGAGGAGCTCACAGGGCCGATGGTCCTGCTCTGCTGCGTCGCCGGCGGGCTGGGCGCTCTGGTGGCTGGACTGCGCAAGCAGAAACAGGCCCGGCGCTACCGGAATTACTTGGCCATGATCGGCCGGCAGACCTCCGTGTCCATCTCCGCACTGGCTTCGACCACCGGGCGGTCCCCCGCCAAGGTGCGGGACGACCTGGCCGACATGCTGGATGACGGCATCTTCCCCCAGGGCTTTCTGGACTACGGCGGGGACCGGCTGGTTCTCACCGGCGACGGCGTCCCGGAGCCCCCCAAGGCGCAGCCGGCGCCCCCTCCGCCCGCGAAGGAGGATGAAAACGCCATCCTTGCGGAGATCCGGGCCGTCAACGACGCCATCGACAACGAAAAGATGTCCGCCCAGATCGACCGGATCGGGGTGATCACCGCAAAGATTCTGGACTACCAGAAGAGCCACCCGGACAAGGCCGCCCAGCTCCACAGCTTCCTCAGCTACTACCTGCCCACCACCCTGAAGATCCTCCGGGCCTACGGCCAGCTGGAGGACCAGGAGATCTCCGGCCAGAACATCACCGCCGCCATGTCCCGCATCGAGGGGATGATGGACAAGGTGGTGGAGGGCTTTGAAAAACAGCTGGACCTCCTCTTCCAGGGGGACGCCATGGACATCACCACCGACGTGGAGGTGCTGGAGCGGATGCTGGCCAAGGACGGCCTGTCCGACCAGCAGGGCCTCACTTTGGGGCTGTAAGCAAAAACCGCCTCGGACCCGAGGCGGTTTTGTTATGCTCTTTTGTAGGTCACCCGGTGAAACTCGATCTCACCCTCCCGCTGTACCGGCCCCTCCTCTGCAATCCGCCACTTCGGATGCAGGTCCAGGTTGGGAAAGCAGCAGTCCGCCGGGAACGCCCGGTGAACCTTGGTCACATAAGCGGTGTCGCAGCAATCCAGCAGGGCCGCATACACCGAGGCTCCCCCGATCACAAAGGAGTCCTCGGGGGCCCGCTTCAGGAGGGACTCCAGGTCCGGGAAGACCTCCGCCCCCTCCGGGGCGAAATCCGGGTTCCGGGACAGGATCAGGTTGTTCCGGCCCTTCAGGGGCCGCCCGCCGGGGAAGGTAGCCAGCGTCTTCCGCCCCAGGATCACGGGGTGGCCCATGGTCGTCTCCCGAAAATACTTCAAATCGCCGGGGATATAGATGACCTGGTCTCCGCCGTTCCCGATCCCCCAGTTTTCATCCACCAAAACAATTGCTTTCACGGGAAGACCTCCAGTAATTTTTTGACCGTCCCCTTCACACCGCCACCGGGATCTTCCCCTCCAGGGGATGGGCCTGATAGCCCTCCAGGTGAACGCTGTCCGGGGTGAAGGCGTAGAAATCGGTGACACTCCCGTCCAGGCAGAACCTGGGGGCATCGAAGGGCGTGCGGGCGATGAGCTCCTCCACCACAGGAACGTGGCGGTCGTAGATGTGGCAGTCGGCGATGACGTGAACCAGCTCCCCGGCCTCAAAGCCGGTGACCTGGGCAAGCATATGGAGCAGCACGGCGTACTGCATCACGTTCCAGCCGTTGGCGGTGAGCATGTCCTGGGACCGCTGGTTCAGGATGGCGTTGAGGGTGCGTCCGGACACGTTGAAGGTCATAGAATAGGCACAGGGGTACAGGGCCATCTCGCTGAGATCGTGGTGGTTATAGAGGTTGACCATGATCCGCCGGGAGGCGGGGTCGTGCGTCAGGTCCCAGAGCGCCTTGTCCACCTGGTCCATGTCCCCCTGGGGGTAGTGGTGCTTTACCCTCAGCTGGTAGCCGTAGGCCTTGCCGATGGAGCCGGATTCGTCCGCCCAGGCGTCCCAGACGTGGCTGTTCAGGTCGTGAATGTTGTTGGACTTCTTCTGCCAGATCCACAGCAGCTCGTCCACCGCCGACTTGAGAAACTGCCTGCGCACTGTGAGGACGGGAAACTCCCGGCGCAGGTCGTAGCGGTTGACCACCCCGAAGAGCTTCACCGTGTGGGCGGGGGAACCGTCCTCCCACCGGGGGCGGACCTCCCGGTCCGTGTCCCAGACCCCTTTGGACAGGATGTCTTTGCAGTTCTGGATAAAGATCTGGTCGGCGCAGCTCATAGACGGCTCCCTCTTTTACACGTTCTTATTTGATCATTTTAGCACAAAAAAAAGCGGAACACAAGACATTCACTGCACCCCATTTGTTAGACAGTACGATATACCGAATCACAAGTGGGGTGCAGTTCAGATGTGCCCGCCTTTTTTCAAAGTCCTTTGTATTTCTTCCGCGTGGCAATGCCTCCCCGGATGTGGCGCTCGGCCTTGTTCTGCTCCAGAACCTCTTTCACCTGGAGGTAGAGCGTCCGGTTGAAGGTGGGCAGGCGCTCGGACAGATCCTTATGTAAGGTTATCGCTAATTAGAACGGTACTGTCCAGCCCTAAATCGCCCAAAAGGCGCAGGTAGATGTCAACATTCCCCTCTTTATCTACCTCGATCTTCTGTATAATACGCTTGAGCTGGGTGTTGGTCATCTGATGTACGTCGGTGATGTCCTCGATCTCCTTGAAGGTGCTGGTCAGGACGCTCTCCAACTGCTCCCCTTTGGTCAGGTTGTAGGAGATCATCTTCAACTCGTTCTCCAGCCGTTCGATCTCCTTGCGCATCCCGCCGATCTTGGCGTTCAGCTCGTCACGGGAGATCAGGTCGTCGGCGTACATATCCATGTACTTCTGCCGTGTCTTTTGCAGCTTGGTGAGCTGGGCGGTCAGCTCCTTCTCGTAGTCCAGGTTCTCGTCCTTGGCCTTGTAGACCTTCTGAAACTGGTTCACCACATAGCTGATGACGGACTTCTTTGCTTTCAGCAGTCCGGCGAAGTATTCCTGCAAGACCTCGATCAGTTCCTCCTCATCCACCGTCACGGCGTTGGGGCAGCTGTCGGCTCCCCGTCCGTTGTGACCGGAGCAGACCCAGCGTACATAGGTGTTTTTATAGGTGCGGACGGTACGCCGGAAAGACCAGCCGCACTCCTTACACTTGATGAGGGTAGAGAACAGGTGCTTATTGCTCTGCCGCTCCCGAGTGATCTTGAAAGCACTGTGCCGGGAGTGCAGGACTTCCTGTGCTTGTTGGAAGGTTTCATCGTCAATGATGCGCAGCTCGGGCTTGTCCACCACGATCCAGTCAGTTTCGTCCCTGTCCGCCCGCTGTCCGGTGAGGAAGTCCGTGACCTCCTGCTTGCCATTGATGATCTTCCCGGTATACAGCTCGTTTCGGAGGATATGCCCCACAGCGTTCTGGCTCCACTGGCAGTTGCGTTTGGTCTTCAGGCCACGCTCGTTGAGCATATTGGCAATCTTGGCGGAGCCGTAGCCCTCCTGGGTGTACCAGTGATAGATCTGCCGGATGACAGCAGCCTCCTCCTGGTTGATGGTCAGGTTAAAATAGTCCCCGATGGTTTTGTCGTAGCCGTAGACGATATTGGGAACCCGTCCCTTCTCGGCGTTCAGCTTCTTGCCGAACTTCACCCGCTTGGAGGTGTTGGCACTCTCCTCCTGAGCCAGCGCACCGAAGATGGTTAAAACAAACTCGCTGTTGCCCATGCTGGTCATGTTGGCGGTGAGGAACTGGGTCTCGATGCCCAGGGCTTTCAGCCTGCGGACATTTTGCAGCAGGTCAACCGTGTTCCGGGCAAAGCGGGAGATGTCCTTGACCACCACCATGTCGAACAAGTGGTGCTCGGCGTCCGCCATCATCCGCAGGAACTCCTTGCGATTCTTGATCTTCGTGCCGGACAGGCCCTCGTCAGCGTACAGGCGGATGAGGGTGTCTCCGGTACGCTTGGTGTACTCCGAAAAGAACTCCTTCTGGGCCTCCAGACTGTTGAGCTGGTCTTCTTTCTCCGTGGAGACACGGCAGTAAGCGGCGATGTTCATAGGTAAACCTCTCTATCAAAGTCGAAACGTTCTGCTATATCTGTATAATAGCATACCTCGGCCAGAGAATCAATGTAGAAATTTAGTGGGGCTGCCTTTAGTAAATCATAATTGACTAACCTACATCTGATGTGGTATACTAAATGAAAAGGAATGGGGGTGTTGCTATGTTTATTGGAAGAGAGCGGGAGTTGAAATCATTGGAGCAGCTATACGCATCAGGCAAGTTCGAGTTCGCCGTTGTGTATGGCCGCCGCCGCGTGGGAAAGACGGCCCTTCTGACCCAGTTTATCCAGGGTAAGAAAGCCATCTACTTCATGGGCGTGGAGAGCAATGCCAAGCAGAACCTGGAGAACCTCAGCAAGAGCATCCTGGAGTACGCCAGCGGCATTGCGGCAGAGACGTCTTTCATGTCCTTCCAGGCGGCGTTGGAATATGTGTTTAAGCTGGCAGAGAAAGATCGGATCGTCCTTGTGCTGGATGAGTACCCCTATGTGGCTCGCTCTTCCAAAAGCCTTGCCTCCACCTTGCAGCTCCTGATCGACAAAAATAAGGATACCTCCAAGCTGATGTTGATTCTCTGCGGCTCGTCCATGTCCTATATGGAGGATCAGGTGTTGGCATACAAGGCCCCGCTCTACGGCAGGCGCACGGCACAGATGAAACTGCTGCCCTTCGACTTCGAGGAAACCTGCCGCTATTTCAACCACTTCAAAGGCGAGGACAAGGCGTTGGCCTACGGGATCGTCGGAGGGACACCACAATACCTGCTGCAAATCAACGACCGTCTGAGTATTGAGGAAAACATCAAGAACACCTTCCTCAATCCCATTTCCTTTCTCTATGAGGAGCCGGTGAACCTTCTGAAGCAGGAGGTGCGGGAACCAGCCATTTACACGGCAATCATTACCGCCATTGCAGCAGGGGCTTCTCGGATGTCGGAGATTTCAAGCAAGGTCGGCGAGGATACCAACGTCTGCGCCAGCTACATCAAGAATCTCATCAGCCTGGGGATCGTGCAGAAGGAGACTCCCTATGGGGAGAAGGCTTCCCGTAAGTCCCTGTACTCCATCGAGGATAATATGTTCCGCTTCTGGCATCGCTTTGTGCTGGAGAACAATTCCTTGATTGCCCGTGGAGCCGCTGACCTGGTGTACCAGCGCATCGCGCCGCAGCTCGGCCACTACATGGGCAAGGTGTTTGAAGAGATATGTAAACAGTATCTTTGGAAGCTGCTGCTGGATGGGCGCTCCCCGGTGGAGTTTGCTTCCCTGGGTCGCTGGTGGGGGAATGATCCTGTTGAAAAGGCCCAGGCGGAGATCGACATATTGGGGGAGCAGGACAAGACTACCGCCCTCTTTGGCGAGTGCAAGTGGACGAACGAAAAGGTTGACCTGGGTGTGTTAGAGACGCTGCTCCACCGCAGCCGGTTGTTCCCATACAGCAAGGTACACTATTTTCTGTTTTCCAAGTCCGGCTTTACCAAGGGCTGTATGGAGAAAGCAAACGAGCTGGGTAATGTGACGCTGGTCAGCTATGATGATATGCTGAAGGCTATGGAATGCAGATAAAAAAGAGGGACACCCCGCATCATGCGGAGTGTCCCTGGCAGCGATCCGGTCCCTCATCGGCAGCGAGGGTGGTATCGGCGGCATTTTGTATTGCCGCCTCCACCTTTCCCGCGTTGGCCTCAATTAAAATTTTTAGTATGTAGTCGGCGGTCACTGCCGCTGGGTTGGGATCGTGGAACCGGTAGTTGAGCTTGCGCTGCTTCATTGCGGCATTGCCACCTCCTCCTTGATGCCTCGTCCAATCCTATGAGAGCAGAGCCGGAAGTAGTACATCGAAACCGTACTTCCTGTGTGCTATCAAGAGAATATGTAGTCAAAGGCAGAAGAGATACGGCGGCATCGCATTACGAAGGGAACCCGTACTTCTCTGTGCATTTTCCTCACCTCGCAGGGAGAGGACCACCCACAGTCCAGAGGGCCGCAGGATGGCTTCGGCTGTCGATTTACGCAGCCTGCGCGAAGTTCATTTTTCAGGGGGTGGAAACACCGTCCCCTAAATTGCGCTCTTATCGTAGCTTGCTGAGTTTGATAGCGTAGAACCGTTTGCCACCAGTGCCGTTGATCTGCACGGTGTTCTTGCTCTCGACCAGCTTTAGCGCACCCTTAGACAGCAAATAGCTGATACAATCGACAAAGCTGAGGCTTGGGGTGAAGCTCAGGAGCTTCTTCTCCAGACGCTTACCTCTCAGGCAAAGGCAGTCATAGTAAATCAAACCATCATGTTTTTCAGGCTTGAAGTTCTCTGCATCCTTTGCCAGATGAAATGCTCCTTGCTTATAAAGATCCCGAATAAGGTCAAGATAGTCTATCGTCTTTACCTCGATGCTCTCCTTGAATCGAGTCTCTTGTGCCTGTACCAGTGTGCGAAGCTGGGTGCTGAAGCTCTGGTATGTATCCTTGGCATCTTCTTCAGAGCAGAACCCAGAATCCTTGCAAAACTCCAGCAACACCATGTAGGAAATCTCAAGGTAGAACTGGGTATCCCGTAGCCTACCGTGAGTAGTGGAGGAAGCCGTCGCCCTGCGTAGCTGAGTAAGCTTTGCGTCAATGGAATCCCGAATCTCATTGAAATGGTCAACATACCATCGGATGAAGTAGTAGTAGAAGGTCGATACCAGAAGTGGGCGATTGCGTTGGTATTCATCCAGGACCGCACCGTTAGGTGGTTCCGTGATGTTTACTACCAGTGCGCGGGGGATTGTGGACGCCTTGCCAATAGTGTACTCGCCGATGAACACAGCGTTGCCCCGGAAGCTCCGTTGCACCTGTGCCTTTCCATCCATCCGCCCACGCCCAGTATCGTCAGCTATGCGGCGTATGATTTCTTCGGCGGTGTCCTCATTCTGCCGTTTGATACCTCTGGATTCTGCTGTGTGCAGATCATCAAGGACCGCTGTACACTCGCTGTGTTCGTATAGCGTGTCCTCAATAAACCTCTTTGTCGAGTTGAACCGGGTAACAGGGCCGATTCCATCGGCTCGATTGTAAAGCTGAACTAAATGGGGAACATAGTGAGACTTTAGCATCCCGGATTTTCCGACAATGACCAACACCGCACAGGGGGTCATGCCAGCCTCTTTGAAAGCTGCCCTGATAATTCCAGAGATTGTGTGTGCCGCAAGGACTGGTCCGATCTCAGGGCTGAGACTGATGAGCCACATCATGCGGTCAATAGCCGTATTGATGTCGATATTCTCGTCAATATCCAGGCGGAGCGGGAGCTGTCCCAGTTCAAAGTCTGGATCAGTTCTCGGTGCGGAGGACTGGGTGATGACCCGGTTCCCCGCAACAAAGATAATTGAATCGCCAATATGGTAAATCCCGGTCCGGTCAAGGACGTACCGCCTCTCCACAGGGACGTTGCTGACCCCGGCGCGGATAGTATCGGCAATGTACCCTCTGGCCCGACGGTACTCCGAGTTCGTCAGGCAGCGATGGTCTATCTTGAACCAATCCACACGGTTAAGGTCTGATAGTGGGACAGTGGTTTCTGTATCGCTGCCATTCTTAAACCGTAGTCGTACCCTAACAGCCTCCCGTTCATCAGTGGAACCGACTACCCTGACTACGCCGACTGCCGAGGGGATGAAGGTGGAGACGGGTACTCCAGATTCATTAAAGAAAACCCACTCGGGACGCCGAGGCTGCACTGATGCGGTCTGATTCATAAAGCAGCTCGCAGGGCTCTCCTTGAAGGTTTGCGATTGAAGAAGAATCCGAGAGCCACAGTTGCTATAGCCGTTAAGACCTTGGGGATGGCTTTGCAGATGGCGTCCCCCAACTTGTTGAAGAACCCCCTTGTGCTGCTGTCGTCCTTGCGCCTATTAGCTTTCTCAGTGGCCTCTTCCTCCGCTCTCCGCCTCTCGGCCTCCTGCTTCATCAACTTGTTGTGCTTACGCAAAGCCTTTGCCAGAGCTTTGAAAATCTTCCGCTCCTTCCGGCTGAGGGCGGGCTGCTGTTTAGCCTTACCAGCGGACTCACTGGCAGGTACAACCATCTCACCCGTAGTGTTTTCGTACTTATCCAGTAGATTTGCCATGACAATTCCCTCCTTTTTGAAATATTGAGAACTTTCAAATCTGATTTTGGGCCTCTACGTCACCTCCGCTTCATAGCCCAGGATCAATGTAGCCCTGAGCGCGGACCTGCCAGATCCACTTGGCGAAACTCGTGGGCTTGGTTACTGCCCGGAGTAGTGCCCTTGATTCTTATTAGGTTGAAGAATGTAATATTGACATTCTAGCAACTATCTATTACAATGATAATAGCACATAGCGGTACAGTTGTCAAGTAGAACTTTGGAAAGTTTATTACATAACTTTCTATCTGCAGACGGCGATTCAGACCATCGACACTACAAGGAGGAAACACCGTGGCTTACATTGGATTTGATGATCGCGGGTATGAATTTTTCGATGAGGGGCACTATCTTCTATTTTCTGAAGACAACTCACATGAACTCCTGTTCCATTACGTTGCCCAAGATTTATCTAGCCTGCCTGAGTTGTTTGAACAATATATCTCTCAGCGGATGGACACCTCAACTTTCAAGCTGCGTGATTGTCCAGGTGGTGAAGCCTCTCTTGACCAGATGAAAAGAGTTTTAATGGATGCCCACCCGTATTACAGGCATGAAGTCCGGGAGGTTTTCATTAAAGCAATCGGTGACTACTTTAATGAACTCCTGCTCTATTCGTGCTACCGTCAAGATGGGACTATTCCAGGCTTCTCTGAAGCATGGTATGTGGAAAGAATAACGGCACTGCTGGCCTCCTTGCTGGAATTAGGGGATACTTACCCTAGCGACTTTTATAATGAATACCTAGAGCGGACTGGTGGGAACACCTACACCGCCGATCAACCCGATGATGAGATAGAGACGGCTATCTACGGTGTACCGAGAGAGATGCCTACGGGGTTTAGCCGTGAGATCAGGACGCAGCGTGAGATCTATAATATGCTCTACTTCCTTTTGGACATAGCGGCACCGGGGTTAGAGACGTTGACAACACCCCAACGCATATGGCTCTACGGCAACATTGTGGCAAGTAGCGGGTCTGAGATGACTGTGCCCAAGCGTCTTTCTCTTAAACATCCAACCTTATATCAAAGCGGACATGATTACAGCCAAGCGGTGGAACGTAGCCGTGAGCTGGATGATAAGTTTTACCCGCTCTACGCTCTTGGTAAATTGAATGTGGGGCGTGATGGTATCCCCGCTGGTATGGAAGAAACCTTTCGTTCGGCTATTGAACACGCAAGGGAAATTACAGTGAACAAACCCTATGAGGAATACAGGATTAACAACCTGCGCCAGCTATTGTACCTGGAACTATGGTCGATGCTCCAGGATAAGGTGATGGTTCGGAAGTGTAGGCATTGCGGTAAATACTTCGTTGCCGCCAATCGAAGAATTGCCTATTGTGATCGAGTCGATGGCTCTGGGATGCGCTGTTCCGCTATCGGTTCCCAGCAGTCTTTTCAGAAAAAGATGGCGTCTGATGAAGCCCTCTTGATTTACAATCGGGCTTACAAGACGCACCACGCCCGTGTAAGGAAAGGGACAATGAGCAAGGAGGACTTTGTACGCTGGTACAGCGAGGCAAAGCTGAGGTTGGACAAAGCCAGAGCTGGCGAATTAGACGTTGCCCAGTTCCAGGAGTGGTTAAAAAAATAAGATGATGAGGGACGCTGCGCTGGTGGCAGCGTCCCTTATAAGTTTCCAGGTTAAGCATACGTAGGGCCTGCTTCATAACCTCAAACAGCTTGGAAGACAAGCAATATGGGATGAAATATGGTAGAATAGGTGCAAGGGAATTGGGAAAAAGCAAGGAAAAAGCGTGCACTTATAGGGGGCGGAGTGGATGTATAAGGACAACAGTCAGCTTCGGATGGAAGATTTCATCTTTCCATATGGGAAACTGGACCCAGAAAACGATTGGGTGAAACTGGCGGCGCTGGTTCCGTGGGAGATAGCGGAGGAACGGTATGCAGCGCGATTCGTGAACAATGGTCACCCGGCCCATCCGGCACGGATGGCATTAGGGGCGCTGCTGATTCAGCGGCGGCTGAAATGCAGCGACCAATGGCTGGTGAAGCACATTGGAGAAAACCCGTATCTGCAATATTTCATCGGCATGAAGGAGTACGGGCCGTGTCCGTTCGGGGCGTCCACGCTGGTAGCGTTCCGGAAACGGTTCAGCGAGGAGGACCTGGCAGCAATTCTGGAGGCGTCTGTCCCAAAAGCGGAGACAGGGAAACAGGATGACTCGGATGACGGGAACGATCCGCCTAACAGCGGGACACTGATTCTGGACGCCACATGCTGCCCCGCGGACATCGCCTATCCTCAGGACATCGATTTACTCAACCAAGTGCGGGAGAAAGCGGAGAAAACGGTGGACGAGCTGTGTAAAGCGGCAGGACAGAAGAAGCCCCGGATGTACCGCAAGCGCGCCCGGAAGGACTATCTCCGTCTGTCCAAAAGCAAGAAGCGCAGTGGGAAAGCAATCCGTTCCGCGATACGCAAACAGCTGCAATACATCCGCCGGGATATCAGGTACATAGCTGAATTGGTTCAAAAAGGTGCAAAATTGTCTTCAAAGCAGGCGGACCACCTGAATATCATGACTACTGTCTACGAGCAGCAGCGCCTCATGTTTGAATCCGGGACCCACAGCATTCCCCGGCGCATCGTCAGTCTGGCCCAGCCCTGGGTCCGGCCCATCGTTCGGGGAAAAGCCCACGCCAATACCGAGTTTGGCTCAAAACTGCATATCAGTCTGGTGGATGGCTATGCCAGGATCGAACGGCTGGACTTCGAGCCCTTCAACGAATCGGAAGACCTCTGGCGGGCGGTGGCTCGGTATCGGGAGCGCTATGGCTGTTACCCGGAACGTATCCTGGCGGACAAAATCTACCGCAGCCGCCAGACACTGGCTTTTTGCAAAGAGCATGGTATTCGTCTGTCCGGTCCGGCCCTGGGAAAGCCGCCAAAAGCTCCCGGCCTGTCCCGTCAAGCAAAGAAACTGGAGTATCAGGACAACTGCGACCGCAATGCTGTGGAGGGTCTTTTCGGGACGGTCAAGACCGCTTACGGCCTGGACCGCGTCATGGCACGCCTACAGGAAACCGCTGTCTGTGTGATTGGCGTTACACTGCTGCTCTCAAACCTTTCCTTATCCCTGAGGGCCGCTCTCGCTCTGTTTTGCCTTATGCTTCTGCTGTTTGTTTTGCTGACGTTGCGGAGCAGAGCCTACGTATGTGGGTGGTATGGTGGTATCGTACCACACATACCACCGTGTTTTTATAACAATCTTATTCCAATTACCGGTTGCTAGTCCCCGCTTCAAACTGGTTGCTTGTTCCTGCCAGGTGTGGTATACTGATTCCAAGAAAATTCCATCGGAGGTACAGCACGATGACAGATGTAGAGAGACGCACCGCCGCCGCCCGGTTTGCTGCGGAAGGCACACCAGAACAATGACAGGGCCGTGATGATGGCCTATGGCTTCTCCATCAGGGACATGACCGAGAGCAAGCACTGACTGAGAAACAATAAAACAGGGAAGAGGGGCTGCACCATGAGCAGCCCCTCGTGCTTAGATATTTAACCCCAACTTCTCTGCAATCTCTTCCGGTGTAAGCCCAGCCTCCTTTGCTGCCGCCATCACCGTTTTCATATTAACAGGATGCAGGAGCTTCTGCTTCTGAGTCTCCAGAGCTTCGATCTCAGCTTGCTTCTTGGCGATCTTCTCATCAATCGCAGCAATGCGTTCCTCTGCTGTCTTCCCGGCCATGTTTATGCCCTCCGTCTTCAAAAGATGAATCCATTTTACATTGAAAAGATAGGCTTGTCAACAGCATTTGAACCTCGCTGCAATGATTATTTTAAGAAATAAGAATAGATGTTGTCCAGGTACTTAATCTCATGCCGCTTAGCAATGGTAACAGGGGACAAATGAATCTTAGTAAAGGATTCCATCACCTTTTCCACGTCTCGACAATTTCGTGCTTTCTGAGCCAGGTGCAGCGACTTCTTGTCGGGGATCAATGACAAGAGCCGTAGCATCTTCCTCCGCATGATGCTGTCTGTTATCTCACTGCGGACGATCTCGACAGCAGCATCCATCTTGTGAAAATCACCGAAAGGGACTACCCGAGCGAAGGTTTCCATGAAGATGTCTGCGCTGCACTTTACTATCTTTGTGATCTGACTGACAACATCGCTTGCGTCCGCATATTCCCGGATGGCCTTGGGCTTGGTGAGCTTTACCTCAGCCCGAAGGATACCCTTGGTCTGCTCACTAGCTGACTGTAGTTGCTTCCGGCCTGCGTCTGCACCTCGTAGCTGACCCATGACAGCTTTCTCCAAATCGTACAAGAGGAAGTCTGTGCCATTGCTGTTCCCACTTAAACAGAAGCTGGCCTTCTCGTCAAAACAATCATAGCTGACTGGGGAGAACCCCTTGACCTTACCGATCCTCTTTATGACTTTTAGGTAGTCCGACACCTTTTCATAACTACCAACATTGATGTCCAGGGTTAAGGTCACACCGGACAATGTGAAGTCGTCCAGACTGTAGCTGCTATCAAAATATTTAGCGATATGCTTGTCCAACTTGTGAAGCAGCTTGCCAGTGTCAGACGGGTCATTCACGACCATGCCAGTGTTGACAAGCAGCCTAATCTTCTTTTTGTACCTGCTGTCTCGATAGATGGCGGTGATACCTTTCGCCGCCAGGGAAGTGTCAAGATACTCGCCACCAAGCTCCTCCAGATAGCCAACCTTGGCGTTGAAAATCCGATGGAATGGAGCTGCATCAAGTATCATAGATAACTCAAATGTGTGATTTAGAAACATAATGATCCGCCTTTTTTACAAAGATATTTTACCGAAAGGTTGTGGATGATTACTATTTCTATCCTGCATTAACGGCGGTATGCAGTGGTAAGGAACGGCATACCACCGCCACTGTTTGCCAGTGGTACATTTCATCTCGATGACTGCGCTAATACAAATGCGTTGGCTGTGGAACACTCATTTAACTAGGACTGGCATAGGATGGGTGGCTTGGGCAAAGACTCCTACTCTTTGCTATAATCAAAGCCATCAACCATCTTTGCCTGACTAAGTGGGAAGTTCGAGAAAAGATGTACTTTACATGGATTTCGGAGAAGCCGTGCTCGCCCCACGGCTTGCTCCAACTCGCTTTCAATCATCCAGAATTGAAGATGCCGTAAATCTTCATTGTGGAAGGTCGTAAAACGAAAACGATAGCCATTGTGTGTGACTACCTGGGGTTCCACCTCTTCATCTTCATCGAAGTCAAGCCCCATCGTAAATGCAGCCAGCTTGTATAAGAAGTCGGCATGGTACGGTGTTCCAACAACGAGAATATCTTTGCCCTCTAGGATGTTGCTGCCATCGGTGTTCCCGAAGTGCAGAGGTCCAATATTCTCCTTCATGAATGTGATAACACGCTCCTCGTTCATGTCAAAGCGTTTCATCAGGCGGCGGACGATGCCCGAATCACTTGCTATGGAGCTGCGGCTCATGGACTTACCGGGATACTGGCGTAGCGGTCCCATATACTCAGCCCTTTTACATTCGTAGAAATCCACTCTATCCCAACCGAAGTATTGACGGCATATACCCTCGTCAACGGTAGCTGAAACTATGATGTATTTTATATCTTTGAAGAACTCTGGGAGTTTTAGATAAACAATGGCATCTTCTTTTAGATTAAGCTCCTTATCGCTTCTACGAACATAGAATTGCTCTGCCTGGCAAAATGACGGCAGATCAAAGGAGTATAGTTTATCATCCTTATCGTCCCATTCAAAGCTATCGAGTTCAATGCGCGACTGATCTTTGGCCTTCCTCAATAGGGATTTTATCTTTTGGGACAGGTGGTTGTCGGTAGTCTTCTCCAACAGCTTCTCCAGCTTAGCAACTGGAACTTCTCCTTGATTTGGGATGATGCTCTTGAAGATGATGTCCTCATCAATGATGATCGCATCAAACTCTTTAAGACGCTTTTCATCCATATTCAGCAGATAGCGATGGGTGGTGATAACATTGCCTTTGAAATTTCTTAGGGCCTCGCGCTCCTTCATATACTTCCTCAAACAAGGAATGTTTTTGGTTTTAAGTACCTTCTCAATGTACGGATGGACTAGTTGATGTTGTCCGCTCTTATGAAATCTCTCAATGCGTCTCTTTACCTTCTCCGGCATCTCATCCTTGATCTGTTCCAAGGATGGAGTCTTACACACAGCAATACCCATGCGCTTCGCCTTGTTGAAGATCTCATCTTTCAGCAAATTTGTGGGAGCTGCGATCAGGAAACGATCATCGGGATTCTCTGCCATGAGTTGCAGGTAACTATAGGACTTGCCAGCTCCGGTTTGACTTTTGATGATATGAACATTGCTGTCCTCAGCACGATACGCTTTGCTGATGGCCTCGTATGTATCATCTTGAACATCTTCTATCGAATAGAACTTCTCACTGTACCCTGGTAGCCTTTCCATCATTCCAGGCTTAGGATGTACCGTAGACAGGATGTTTGTACCGTGGTTACATTCCTTGCAGTAGGGACAAAAGCTGTCGCAGCCATAGGGCTTGTACTCTTGCTGACGTATGTAGGAAAGGTGACTTTCCCACTTCTCTCTCCGCTCATCATCATAGAACTCGGGATGCTCCGCTTGGATCTCTTTGAATCGTTGAATGCCTGATTCGACCTGCTTCAGATTGGTAGCCAGACCAAACAATTCATCGTGGCTCATGTCCCTCTCGCCAGTCTCGAACTCCCTGAACAACTGGCATCCTCGGCTCGTATCTGACAATACAGATGATCGGTAGGCTCCATGATTCTTATATCCTCTATTCAACACACCTGTTCTGCTAACAGGTGTGTTGACAGAAGACTTGCTGGTGCTACCACTGAGCTTAACTCGATAAAACATCTTCGGGAAATTCTCGCCATCCGCTATTACATTAAAGGGGATATTTATAATAGGGCTTGGCGAGATTTTCCCATCCTGAGCTGATAGAGATGCACCAAGGGCTTCAGTCGGATCATCAGTCATGGTGACATCCAGAAGACCGTTCTTGTTGAGAGCGATGCCTGTCTCTCGTGAGAACCTGGACAGCTTCTCCTTGTAATGATTTCCTGTTGTATCCCGCAAGAAGTACGTCAGACCTCTGAATATGGATTCGACATTGATGGTAGGGATGGTATCATCGTAATAAATCAGTCCCTTTCCTCCAAAGAACATTCTGGCGCTGTCTGTGTAACACGACTTATCGGCTTCAGGGAAGATCGTACCCAGTGCCAGTTGCATAGCTTCTACAATTCTTCTGTGAGAAATAGAGACATCATTAAGGAACACTACTCGGAACTTGTTGTGATCTGTACTGGAGAAGGTATCGTAGGCGAACAAGATAGGGAGATCATACTTCTTTGCCCTAGCTATTACTTCCTCAAATGAAACTCTTCTGTCCTGAGCTTTGTTATCGAAGTCTAACGCGAACATCTGCTGCTGCTCGAAGTGATCCTTGCTCCGCCTGCCATTCTTGAACGTGGCAGGGCAGAATGTGTGCCCATCACGACCTACAGCGAAGGTGAAGTCCCTTATATCGGCCGGACTACGGAGTTCCTTGATGGAGCTACCCAGTCGGTTGTGTATCCTGGCTATCTCCTTGCCTTGCGGCTTCTCCCAGTTTTCCATCTGGTCAAGCGAGACTTTGACATTATCCATGTTTTCAACTCCTTTGGGGTTTGGATTTATCTCCCAGTAGGAGTTGATTGCTAAAAATAAAGATGAAGGACAAAGGGTGGGGATGTCCCCATCCCTTGCCCCTCGCGTTCGTTCATAGCTAAACTTGATTGCCGTTGCCCAGCACAGACCTGTTGGTAGCTTGCTTCACTCTGCGGTAGAACGTGGTCTTGCTCATCTTCAGTGTCCGCATGGCTTCCGTTTGTCAGCGCCAATGATAAAATGAAAGAAAACGCCGAGGAAAAAATGTAGTTTTGTGGCGGAGGTGAAGGAAAAAAGATAGACTCCCAATCAGGGCGAAAAAGAGCCCGGAAAGGGAGTCAGGAAATGAAAGGAGTACAGTGGATGGATATCCGAAGCGACAGACAAAAAGGGCTGAGCTATGTGGAGCTGGGCCGGAAGTACCACATGGACCCACGAACAGCAAAGCGGTACGCGGAATCGCCGCAGAAGCCGGAGTACACATTGAGCGAACCCAAGCCAACAAAGATGGACCCGTACAAGCAGATCGTGGACGAGTGGCTGGAGGAGGCGCCGTATTCAGCGCTGCGGATCCTGGAGAAGCTGCGGGAGATGGGATTTGACGGGGGCTACAGCATCGTCAAGGCGTATGTGAGCAGCCGGAAGATGGACTTGAATGAGAAAGCAACAGTGCGGTTTGAGACGATGCCGGGGAAGCAGGGGCAGATGGACTGGGGATTCTTCGAGGATCACCTGGTGTACGAGGATGGAAAGTGGAAGAAACTGTACTGCTTTCTCATGATTCTAGGGTATTCGCGGATGCGGTACATCGAGTTTGTAACGGATATGAGCACAAACACACTGATACGGTGCCACCAGAACGCATTCCGGTACTTTGGAGGATACCCAGAGGAGATTCTATATGACAATATGAAGCAGGTAGTGATCAAACGGCTTTTGAAGCAGGAGGACTCCACACTGAACCGGCAGTTTGAGGATTTTGCGGGATTCTACGGATTCAAACCCATTCTGTGCCGGCCCTACCGTGGCCAGACGAAAGGAAAAGTGGAGCGGACGGTGCAGTTTGTGCGGGACAACTTCATGGTCGGAATCAAGTACAACAGCCTGGCAGACCTGAACGGACAGGCCCTGGCCTGGTGCAACAAGGTCAATGGCAAGGTTCACGCCACCACCAACGAGATTCCCTTTGAGCGGCTGAAAAAAGAGGGCCTGAGCCCTCTCTCCCGTGAGTACATCATCGACAAAATCAACCTGAGGCGGGTACAAAAAGACTGCCTCATCTCGTACGCCGGCAATCAGTACTCCGTGCCAGCGGAGTACATCGGCAAAGATGTGGCAGTCGTAGCCCTCGACAGTATGCTGGCAGCCTACTATGAAGGCAAGCAGATCGCTCTGCACCGAATATCGTATCAAAGGAAGGACATGGTTGTCAATCCTCAGCATTACCGAAGGCTTACGTTGAAGCAGACGATGGACGCAGAAAATGTTCTGCTGGAACAGGGCAAAGTGATAGATTTCCCCTTGAAGCCCTCCGATTTGTCCAGATATGACGAGGTGCTGTATGACTGAATTTACTATGGACAGGCTGAGGGAAAACCTGGAAGCCCTGAAAATGAAAAACACCCTGGAGATTCTGGATAACTACCTGGAACGGGCCGTGGCTGAAAACCTCAACATTGTGGAGGTTTTGGATCACATTTTTTCAGAAGAAGCCAAATCCAAACGGAGACGGGCCTATGAGAAGCAGATCCAGATGTCCGGCTTTCCCATCAAGAAGACCCTGGACGATTTCGATTTCTCCTTCCAGCCCTCCATCGACAAGCGCCAGATCGATGAGTTAGCTACCATGCGCTTCCTGGAAAACGGGGAGAATGTGGTCTTCCTTGGCCCGCCCGGCGTGGGCAAGACCCATCTGGCCTCCGCTCTGGGCCTTGTGGCGGCACAGCACCGCTTTTCCACCTACTACATCAACTGCCATCAGCTTATTGAGCAGCTCAAGAAGGCCCATTTTGAGAACCGTCTGCCAGACAAGCTCAAGGTTCTCGCCAAGTACAGGATGCTCATCATTGACGAGATCGGCTACCTCCCCATGGACATCCAGGGCGCAAACCTGTTCTTCCAGCTGATTGCCAGAAGGTATGAAAAAACGTCTACCGTCTTTACCTCCAACAAGACCTTCTCCCAGTGGAACGAGGTCTTTGCCGACGTCACCATCGCCTCCGCCATCCTGGACCGCGTCCTGCATCACTGCACTGTCATTAACATCAAGGGCGAGTCTTACCGCCTGAAAGAACGCAAGGAATTTATGCGCCAGAAGCAGCAAATCGTGAACACTCTTTTTGAGCAAGGAAACGCTTGATTTTGTCCCCCCTTACCGCCGAAAAACTACAAAATTTCTTCGGCGTTTTCTTACAATTTCAAATTGGCGTTGACAAATGGTATAGCCGCCTACGGTGAACGCATATCCGGACAATTCCCCGTCCAGAAGCTCCGACTCCTCCAGCTCCCGCTCATCCCTGGCATCAGCCCACACGCATGTGAAAGCAATATTGTCACCCAAGTGCTTGCGGAGGGTTTTCATGCCGTCACTCTCATTCGCCTTGTAGGTGTTCCGAAGCAGTTCTTCCAAGGTATAGACCTTATCCTTATCAGCAGTCACTTTCTGAATCAGGTCATTTGCTGCCTGCTGTGCAATGTCGATACCAGCCCCTTGCCCAAGCTCGCTTGTTTTCCCGAGGAATCCATACAGCCAGTGAGTGGCGAATATAAGCCATATCAGATCGTATTGGGACTTGCGGGTTTCATCACGGGAGCCGAACTGCATAGGCACATTGTAGCTAGCCGCCAGCTCTTTATAACTGAGAATCCTAGTATTGTAATACTCCTCGAACTTCTTGTGGCCCTTCCTGCCCTTTCCCAGGGAAGATCGGCTTACCCGCAGCACACATTTGTCCTGGGTATAGCCAAGCATCAGACCATAGCTGTTATAGAGAACACCTACCTCCGCAAGCTGCTTTTTAGTCAGATCATGGTGGCCGATGATGATGACCTTGCCGGGATAACCCTCATCGTAGTCACCCGCATCCTTGAGCTTTGCTTCAATCCCCATCGACTGGATATGTCTGCAAAGGTTGAAGGCTGCTGCATAAGGAGCCTTGCCATCGTAGAAGATGGTAACAACAGGTTTGTCCGCTGGTGGGGTCTGCCTCCGATATTCCGGTTCCTCTCCTAACTGATAATACTGATCTCCCGGATGATACACATGATGCTTGCGCCACATGTTGCGTTCTAACAACTTCTCTCTAATCAGATGCCCCTTGGTTGGCACGCCCAACATGTTCGAGACAAACTTCACCAGCTTCATGGAAGTCCCTGCCCGACGGACCAAGCAGGTAGTGACCCCATACTTGTTGCCGCCCGCTATATCAGCACGCATACTGTTGCCGACATGGGCCATCTGAGATTTATCTACACCATACCTGGAGGCGATCATCTCAAAGCCGCTGGTCTCCGGCTTCTTTGCCCTGGCGATACAGTAATCCGCTCCCAGGTCTTTACAGGCCCCCTCTGCCAGTTCCTGTTGGGCGTTGGTCAGTAGCACGACAGTAAAGCCCATCGCTTTCAGACCTTGCACCAGTTCTCTGGCCTTACCCGGCATGGTGACAGTCAGCCCCGGAGCGTTGGCCTGTAGTTTGTTGATGAAGCTATCGTCGATTGTATCATCAATGTCGAAGGAGATCAGCTTGATCCCGTTCTCCTTCAGCCGTGCATAGTCGATTCGATAGATGTCCTCCTGGTAAACGTCTGGAACATAGATCATCAGCTCGTCATCTGAGTAATGTTCCAGTGCAGTTTGGAAGGATTCTCTATCCGACCTTTCATCCAGCAGAATTACATTTGCCTTGTCATATATATATTTTATTGCCTTCTCCGGCAATCCTGTCTTCCACAGAGTTATTGCCGCAGTCATCGCCAGCTTTAATGTCATATAAATCACCATGCAGGCCGCTACACGGCTGCCCTTCTCATTGAATAGAATAGGTGTGTCAATCCGACGAAGGTAGAATATTGCCAAGCACAGCCCTCGTGCACTCCATATCCAGTTCCTCCCGGATGCTCTGGGCACATTTCAGCCACAGCAGATCATATTGAGATTCACGGGTCTCACTGCGATAGCCAAAGGTCATTGGTACACCGTACTTCTCTGCCAGTTCTCTGTAATTGAGCATCTCCTGGTTGTAGTAGACAGCAAACTCCTTGCGGCCCTTCTTCCCAGGACTCAGATCTGACCGGCAGGCTCTTAGCACATACCGCCGATTCTTCACTCCCATCTTCAACCCGTACTCGTTGGAACACAGGGGAACACGCGCCATCTGATCCTTAGTGAAATCGTGATGCCCTATGATGACCCACTGGCAATACTCCTCTGCCGAAGTACCCTCCAGACGGCTGTGGTACATCTCCGGGTCGATAGCGGCGGCCTGATACCCCAGCTCCCCCAGGTACTTAGCGAGGTTTTGGGCGGCAGTATAGGGAGCCTTGCCGTCATATATGACAAAAGCGAACTTCTTTAACTCCTGTATGGCTTCGTCTCGTTCCTTTTGCCTTTCATCCATTCGTTTCTCTACTGCTTTACCAACCTTTGATCCAACGTATCCATAGGCCAGTACCTTTGCAAGATCTTCAATCATTTGTCAGGACCTCCCTTCTATCACTTGTGAGTATGTAGACATATAGATTACAACAATCTTTCAGCTTCCAGGCTGGGAGCATAGTTGGGGAAGGAATAACACGCCAATGTAAAGTAAGTATATCACGAATACCCCTAATAGTCAATCTAAATACCTCTATCAGATGTTTCTTCGTATCGCTTCATCTGGTTACAATAATCAGGGGGTGATTGCATGGACTATAAGGGGTTGGGAGAGCGCATCCGTGAAGAACGCCTCCGACTACACCTTACCCAAGCTCAGCTTGCAGAGGCCGTAGACATCTCAGATACCTACATGGGTGCCATTGAGCGAGGAGAACGGAGCCTTACGCTGGACACGCTGGTGCGGCTCGTCAACCGTCTTGGTGTGACGGTGGACTACCTGCTGGCTGATTCCGTATCCGACAGTGACACCAACATCATGGAGCAGTTCAAGCAGATCATAGATCAGCAGCCATTGGACCGGAAGCAAATGGCGATCAACGTACTGCGGACGATCTTCTCATACTTTGATGACAAGAGAGGGGCGTAGTGGGCTACGCTCCTTCAATCTGTCCGATGCGTAGACCTCTTACAAAGTCAACATCATTCACTAGCCGCTTGACAGCCACGTTGACCAGCAGTTCCACCGGCAGGGAATACTCGACCGAGAGCGTGTGCAGCCTGTCATAGAGCATGGGATCGGTGATCTGGATTCTAAAGTCCTCCAATGAGGGTTTACCTTCGCTGATGGTACAGTTCTTATCAATGTTCATGTCCGCAACCTCCATATGAACCCGTATTGTAGTCTATGGAACATGGATTGTAAAGCCTTGAAAAGCAAGTTTGTGTGAAACATGCACAAAAATTGGTTCAATTATATATTATGGATTTCATTGTCTATATTGCACAAACTGTTGAGAGGTACAGGGTACTCATGCACTGAGAGAATATATACTTTCGGATACAACTCATCCGCCCTCTTCAGCAGCTTCGAGCGTAGTCGGGTTGAGAATGATAATCCTTCTGTCGAGCTTCCGAGCGTATCGGACGGTTGCCGCAGTACCACCGCGCCACTCTCCATTATAGACCGCCAGCAGTACCCCAGTGGCTTCTATCAGCCGATGGTTCCTGTCGAGCATACACCCATCGTAATACTCACGGCTTACATACTCTACGGAGTCAGCCTTCTCCAAGATTGAATGATACCGCTCCTGTGCTGAATCACTCCACTTGTCCGCCTGTCCTTCATGGGGCAGGATCAGATGGAGTCTCAGTGCAGGATTGTTTTTTCTCAGCTCCAGGACAATCAACGAGGCCCAGCAGTCTACCCCATCAGCTCCACCACTGTAGAAGTCCGTCACCCCGGCATCGACTAGCTGTGTGATCTGCCTCACTAACGCCGCTTTCAATGCCGAGCAGCGGCTATCAGATTCGTTGTACCGCCACGGCAGTTTGTGTGGCCGATGACCTGTGAAGGCACAGCAGCTATCCAGCATAGGGGAACACCTCCGCTAAGAGTTACACCTAATTATACTCCATACGTCGAGTTTCGTCCATGACGTTCTGGATTTAACACGTCTAGTTCGCTCATAATATGGATGAAACATCGACGTAGGAGGGATAGCGATGGACTTCAAGCAGGGAGGACAAGCGATACAGCGTATACGCAAGGAGCGAGGCATGACCCAGGAGCAGCTTGCGGAGATAACAGATGTTGCCTCCAACTCGATCTCACGGATTGAGCGTGGGTTGCTGATGCCAGCCCTGCCTACCTTGATCGACATCTGCAACGCCCTTGGAACCGGAGCTGATGCCATCCTGTCAGCCTATGTTACGGTGGATACTCCCATTCGATGGACACCTCTGGCGGAGAAGCTGGGAGGGCTGGACTTGGAGAAGCAGCATAAGATTGAGGCTATACTTGATTGCTTGATCGAGACGATTTAGAATGATAGGAAATAGCATAACAAGGCCAGCACCCACAATCAGGTGCTGGCCTTACTGCTCTACTTGACGATCCATATTAACCGTTCTATTTTACCCCATCCATATGTACCGAGCTCTTGCTGATGCCAAACTTTTGTGCGGCGGCCCGCACCGTGGTCCGGTTCTCCAGGATGTAGAGCGCCAGACGCTCGGCCCGTTCCTCCATGTTTCCTTTCAAAGCACAACACTCCCCGCCTCTTGCTGTTTCAATCTATGCGGCCTTTTGGGGAGTTATGAGCCTTTTTCCCCGCTCCGGCATAGCCTGGAGGGGAGATGATCCAATGGGAAACCTGTTTGACTATCTGTCCTGGCGGGGGGACCTGACCTTTGACCGTTCCCCCTTCCGCCCGGTAGACGGGCTGATTCTGTCCGCGCTGGCCTACGTCCACTTCGGCGCCCTGGTCCCGGAGGGGCCGGACGCCCCCGTCCCGCTGGGCCGGGCAGCGGAGGGCTATCTGTCTTTGCCCCCCGCCCGCCGGGGCCGCTGCCGGTGCGGGGACGACCTGCGCCTGCTCCGGGCGCTGGCGGAGGCTCCCCGGTTCGCCCGGCTGGGACTGTGCCGCCAGGCCGACCGGTTCGTCCCCAGGGAGGAGACCCAGTTCGCCGCCCTGACCGTCCTGCTGGAGGACGGCTCCGCTTTTCTGGCCTTCCGGGGCACCGACGGCACCCTGGTGGGCTGGAAGGAGGATTTTAACCTGAGTTTTCTGGATGTGGTCCCCGCCCAGCTGGAGGCGGCAGACTACGTCCAAACCTTTGCCGCCGGCTTCTCCGGTCCGCTGCGCCTGGGCGGCCACTCCAAGGGAGGCAACCTGGCGGTGGCGGGGGCGGCGCTGGCCGGAATGAAGGCGCGGGATCAGATCCGCTCGGTTTGGTCCTTCGACGGACCCGGCCTGAACGCCTACCTGCTGGCCCGGCCGGGGTATTCGGAGCTGCTCACCCGCATCCGCAGCTTTGTGCCAAAATCCTCCGTTGTGGGGCTGCTGCTGGCCCACGAGGAGCCCTACACCGTGGTGGACAGCGACCAGGATGGGCTGTTCCAGCACGACCCCTACTCCTGGCAGGTCCAGGGGCCCGGCTTTGTCCGCCTGGAGGAGGTGGACCCCGGCAGCCGCCTGATCGACCGCACCCTGAAAAACTGGCTGGCCGGGCTGACCAACGCCCAGCGGGAGGCGGTGGCGGACACCCTCTATGAACTGCTGTCCTCTGGGGACGCCACAACGGTCAAGGAGGCCCTGGAGCCCAAAAATCTGGCCAACGCCCTCCGGGCCGCCCTGGACGCCGACCCCAAAGACCTGCTTACCGCCGCCTCCTCCTTAGGCCGGCTGGCCGGCGCGGCCCTGCGGGCGCTGTAATACAGAAAGTCCCCCGCTTTGTCAAGACGGCGAAGCGGGGGCTATAATATCCCACTGAATTTCCAGCTCCCAGCAGTCCAGCGCCTCATTCAGCCGCCTGGTAATGACCTGGCCCTCCGGGTCAAGGCTCTGCCCGTCCAGAAGAGCATAGCAGACGGTGGCCTCCTTTACCGGGGACAGCATCAGAAAATCGCAGTCCAGGTTCGCGGTATGCCCGGCGCAATACCGGGCGGTGACAGGAGCCTGCCGGGGAAAGCGCATGTAACCCGTCCGGTGTTCCAGGGAAACCTCTTGAGGCATATGACTGACCCCGGAATACCAGAAAGCAGAACCCTCTGTGTCCACATAATCCGCAACGTTCAGTATCTCTCCAGTCCGGACGTCCAAAACATAATGTTCCCCCTCCCGCAATGTCTGCCCGCATACATCACATTTGGACCCATAGTACAGCCTGGCGCAAAAATACGTCAGACAACACAGGACAAAGGCGGCAAACAGTCCCAGGACCGCCTTCTCATAGCTGCTGCGCTTATCCCAAAACAACAATATGTTTTTCATAAATAGCACCTCCAACATCATATAAATAATGCGCCCAGTATTATATAGTAAGTATAACATCCTAAACATGCTATTTCAACTCCTTATAAAATAAAGGTCAGAAAGTTAAACTGGTATGCAGAGGTGAAGCTTATGAATCCCGCATACCATGAGATTTTTCGGATAATGGGCTTAAATATCGCCTATTATCGTAATTTGAGACAGATGAGTCAGGAACAGTTGGGTGACAAACTTGGCTTTGAACAGAGTTATATGAGCAAAATAGAACGGGCAGCTGTCGGGATTTCAATGGATACTCTGTGCGACATTGCCAAATTTTTGAATGTAGAGCCCTATCTTCTCTTAAAGCCGAAAGATTAAAAAGCAGGCACGCGGCGGCGTGTCTGCTTTCCTTATTTCTTATCCACAATTTTCGCGGTATGCTTCAGCTTCCGGTCCCCCGCGTTCCGCCGGTTCAGCCGGGCCACCAGGGCGGAGATCTCCCCCTGGGCCTGCTCCACCTCCGCCTTGAAGGCCCGGGCGGACAGCCGCAGGGCCCCGTGGCCCAGGATAATCAGCTGCTCCAGGCCGTCGGACGTCGCCACCCGCACCCGGTGGTTTCTCCCCAGGTCGTAGGTGGCCTTTTCAATATAGGCGTCCGCGGTCTCGGCCTCCTTGGTGTACACCACGTAGATGTTGTTCTTCTTCTCCACCGACCCAGGATTGCCCTTCACCTTGTAGGCGTCGAACACCAGGATCACCACGCACTTGCGAAAGCCCTGGTAGTTAGAGAGGATGTCCTCCAGCGCGGCGCGGGCGGCGGCCACGTCCTGCCGGGCCAGCTCCTTCAGCTCGTCCCAGGCGAAGATAATGTTGTAGCCGTCCACCAGGAGGTACTCCGGGCCGGTCTTCTGCTCCCGGACGGTATATGTTCTCTCGTCCAGGCTGGTCCGGGCGGGCTTTTTCGGCTGGGGACGAAAGGCCGTCCGCTCCACCTTGCCGTAGGTGCGCTCAAAGACGGCCAGCAGCTCCTTGTCCTGTTCCAGGCTGCCTCCCCGGTACTGCCGCTGTCCCCCGGCGGGGACGTCCGGCTCTTTTGGGAGGGGCTCCACACCCAGCCGCAGGCCGCTGTCCACATGCATGTGGTCCTTGACCTGATTCCACTTCACCGTCACCCCCGCCCCGTGGGAGCAGAAGACGGAATCGGCCGGATTTTCCACATCCCGCTCCGGGTCATAGGCGAATTGGGAGACAACCTCCTCCTGATTGGCGCAGGGCTCGTACCCCCGCAGGGAGCAGGACAGCCGTCCCCGCCCCCGGGTGTAGGCGGTGACCTCCCTCCAGTAGTCCCGCAGGCCGGCCACCGGGGCGTGGCCCGTCAGGACGGCCAGCTCCCCCTCCTGCTCCGGACCCTCCACCGCGCCCCCCATGGTCCGAAGGTCGTTCATGGCCCGGCCTACGCAGTCAGGGGGCAGCTCCAGGACAAAGTTGTAATGGGGCTCCAGCAGGACGCTCTCCGCCTGCATCAGCCCCTGGCGCACCGCCCGGTAGGTGGCCTGACGGAAGTCGCCCCCCTCGGTGTGCTTGACATGGGCCCGTCCGGCCACCAGGGTGACTTTTATGTCGGTGATAGGGGCGCCGGTGAGCACCCCCCGGTGCCGTTTCTCCAGCAGGTGGGTAACGATCAGCCGCTGCCAGTTCAGGTCCAGCTGGTCGGTGGAACAGGCGGAGGCGATGCGCAGCCCGCTCCCCCGGGGGCCAGGCTCCAGCAGCAGGTGGACCTCGGCGTAGTGCCGCAGGGGTTCAAAGTGGCCCACTCCCTCCACGGCGTTGGCAATGGTCTCCCGGTAGACGATGTTCCCCGCGCCAAAGGACACCATCACCCCGAACCGCTCCTGGATCAGCCGGGTCATCACCTCCAGCTGGACCTCCCCCATGAGCTGGAGGTGGATCTCCCCCAAGGACTCGTTCCACACCACCCGGAGCTGGGGGTCCTCCTCCTCCAGCTGGCGGAGGTTCCGGAGCATGGTGTGAACGTCGCAGTCCGGAGGCAGGATCACCTGGTAGGTGAGCACCGGCTCCAGCTCGGGCTGCAAGGCGGGGGGCTCCGCCCCCAGCCCATCCCCCGGACGGGTCCGGGTCAGACCGGTGAGGGCGCATACCGTCCCGGCGGGGGCCTCGTCGATGGTCTGGTACTTCGCGCCGGAGTAGACCCGGATCTGGTTCACCTTCTCCTGCCAGTCCTCCCCCTCCAGCACGGTGCGCACCTTGAGGGAACCGCCGGTGATCTTCAGATAGGTGAGCCGGTCGTTCCCGTCCCGGGCGATTTTAAAGACCTGTGCGGCGAAGTCCGGCGGGTAGGACGGCGCCTCAGTGTACCGAGACAGGCCGTCCAGCAGCCCCTCCACCCCCTCCAGCCTCAGGGCCGAGCCGAAGAAACAGGGAAAGGCCAGCCGCCGGGCGGCGAGGGAGGCGGCGTCCGCCGCAGTGATCTCGCCCCCCTCCAGGTATTGCTCCATCAGCCCCTCGTCCAGGGTGGCCAGATCCTCCTGGAGAGGGGCCAGGCCGGCGGAAAAATCCAGGCAGCCGCCGTCAAGCTTGCTCTGGAGCTGGGCCAGGAGGGCCTCCCGGTCGCTGCCTGCCAGATCCATCTTGTTGACAAAGAGGAACGTGGGGACGCTGTGCCGCGCCAGCAGCTGCCACAGGGTGCGGGTGTGGCCCTGGATGCCGTCGGAGCCGCTGATGACCAGAACGGCGCAGTCCAGCACCGATAGCGTGCGCTCCATCTCGGCGGAGAAGTCCACATGACCCGGAGTATCCAGCAGGGTGAAGGCGGTCTCCCCCCAGGAGAACTCCGCCTGCTTGGAGAAGATGGTGATGCCCCGCTCCCGCTCCTGGATGTCGGTGTCCAGAAAGGCGTCCCGGTGGTCCACCCGGCCCAGCTTCCGCACCGCTCCGCCGAGGTACAGCATCCCCTCGGACAGGGTGGTCTTCCCCGCGTCCACATGGGCCAATATTCCCAAAACCAGCTTCTTCATCCGGCGTCCGCCTCTCATTGCGTTTTGTTTAAGGATACATGGTCTCCGCTCCCTCTGTCAAGGCAAAATCCTGTTCCGGACTGGACAAGCTCCCCGGAAACGGATATAATATGGAAAGTTTTTGTGAAAGGGGCATGGCAATGCCGGCAATGCTGTACCGTTTCCTCTGGATCTTCTTTATCTACGCCTTTCTGGGCTGGTGCACCGAGGTGAGCTACGCCGCTCTGGTCACCGGGAAATTTGTCAACCGGGGCTTCCTCAACGGGCCCTGGTGTCCCGTCTACGGCTTCGGCGTGGTCATCGTGCTGGGCTGCCTCACCCCGCTGTCCGGACATCTGCCCGCCCTGTTTGCCGGGTCCGTCCTGCTCACCTCCCTTCTGGAGTGGCTCACCGGCTTTGCGCTGGAAAAGCTCTTTCACCAGCAGTGGTGGGATTACTCCGACCAGCCCTTCAATCTCAGCGGATACATCTGCCTGCGCTTCTCCATCGCCTGGGGCTTCGCCTGCGTGTTTGTGGTCCGGCTGCTCCACCCCACGGTGCTGGCCCTGATCCACCTGATCCCCCGCCTTGTGGGGATCGTGCTGCTGGGGCTACTGGGGGCGGTGATGGCGGTAGACCTGGCCGCCACCGTGGCCGCCATCATCCAGCTGAACCGCCGCCTGGCCCAGATCGACGAGCTGGCCGCCAGAATCAAGGAGGCCTCCAATGAGTTTGGCGAAAATCTGGCCGACAAGGTGCTGGACGCTGTGGAGCGCAGCGCCGGCTGGAAGGAGGAGCTGGAGGAGCTGTCCTTCAAGCTGTCGGAACGCCGTGCGGAGCTGGCCGACGAGCGGGAGGAATGGGAGCAGCGCCGGGAGGAGCGGCGGGAGCAGGCCCGCCTCCAGCTGGAGGAGTGGCACGCGTCTATGCAGGAGCTGCTGGATCAAAAGTCCTTCGGCCACCGCCGCCTGCTGAAGGCCTTCCCCCGCCTGCGGTCGCTCGACCACAGCCGCGCCCTGGAACGCCTCCACCGCCGGATCGAACATTTTCGAAATCGGTAACCGATCCGCTCTTTACAATGCCAGAAATTCTGTGATATAATGACTGACATTATATTCGAGGAGGAAGATCCCTTCAATGGACGAACTATACACACTGAAACAGCGCATGGAACAGGAGCGGCCCGTCCCGTGGGAGGATCTGCCCGATCTGGCGCTGTACATGGATCAGCTGATCTCCTACATGCCCCGGCAGCTGATCCGCTTTGACGGCGGCCCCGCCCTCACCTCCGCCATGGTGAACAACTATATCAAGGACGGCCTGGTCCCCCGGGCGGAGGGCAAGCGGTACGGCCCCATCCACCTGGGCTATCTCACCGCCGTGGTGGCCCTGAAGCAGGTGCTCACCGTCCGGGACATCGGCGCGCTGATGGAAGCCGGCCGCTCCCTGGAAAAGACTCCCTCGGAGCAGTACGCCTACTTCTGCAACGCCCTGGACCAGGCGCTCACCGATACCGCCCAGTCCATCGATCCGGAGGCGGGCCGGTCCGACCTGGCCCGGATCGCCCTGGATCTCGCGGTGCGCAGCTACGCCAACCAGCTGGCCTGCCAACGCATCCTCAGCATCCTTCAGCCCCATGAGGGCAAGCGCAAAAAAGAATCAGAGTAAAGGAGTGCTTCATCATTGTCCAGCTTTGTTATTCTCACCGATTCCTCTGCCGATCTGTCCGCCAGTATGGTTCAGCAACTGGATGTTCAGGTACTGCCACTGAGCTTTGTCCTGGACGGACACACCTACCATGATCACCCCGACAACCGGGACATGGACCCCCGCCTCTTTTATGAGCGCCTGCGCAACGGGGATATGGCCACTACCAGCGCCGTCAACGTGGCCCAGTACACCGAGGCTTTGGAACCCCTGCTCCAGGCCGGGCAGGATGTACTGATCCTGGCCTTCTCCTCCGGCCTGTCCACCACCTACAACTCCTCCCTCATCGCCGTGGAGGAACTGCAGGCCAAATATCCGGACCGGAAGCTGTTCACCGTGGACACCCTGTGCGCCTCTCTGGGCCAGGGCCTGTTGGTGTGGTACGCCGCCCAGGCCCGGGCCAGGGGCGGCTCCATCGAGGAGGTCCGGGACTGGATCGAGGAACACAAACTGAACCTGTGCCACCAGTTCACGGTGGACGACCTCTACTTCCTCAAGCGGGGCGGGCGCATCTCCTCCGCCACCGCCCTGGTGGGCTCCATGCTGCATATCAAGCCCGTCCTCCATGTGGACAACGAGGGACACCTGATCAACACCGGCAAGGTCAGAGGGCGGCAGGCCGCCTTGAAGGCCCTGGTGGACCGGATGGAGCACACTGCCATCGACTCCGGCAGCCTCACCGTCTTCATCAGTCACGGCGACTGCCTGGAGGACGCTCAGACAGTGGCGGACATGGTAAAAAAACGCTTCGGGGTCCAGGAGGTCTATATCAACTACGTGGGACCAGTCATCGGCGCGCACTCCGGACCGGGCACGCTGGCGTTGTTCTACATGGGAACGGACCGGTAAGCCATGTCCGGCGGTTGGAAATTCATGTCGGAGGACGCGGAGCGGGTTTTGTTCTGCTGGAACGGCCTGCCCCGCGACGCATGGTTTCAGGACTGGCCGGGAAAATAGATTGGAGGTGCAGCAATGGATGAGATCAAATGGCTGGAGGCGGCCGTCAACACCACCCCGGACCAGCTGGACCGGGTGTGCGCCCAGCTGGCCGCCGCCGGGATGGACAGCGTGGTTATTGAGGATGAACAGGAGTTCCTCACCTTTTTGGAGCAAAACCGGCAGTACTGGGACTACGTGGACCAGGAGCTGCTGGACCGGATGAAGGGCGTTACCCGGGTGAAGTTTTACGTCACCGATGACGGGGAGGGCCGGAAGCAGCTGGAGCAATACACCCGGAGCCTGGAGGCGGAGTACACCGTCACCCCCCTCACCGACAACGACTGGGCCTACAGCTGGCAGAAGTATTACAAGCCTCTGGAAATCGGGGCGCGGCTCTATGTGGTCCCGGAGTGGCTGCGGAAGGAGCCCGTCCCGGCAGGGCGGGTGCCCTTCTACCTCAACCCCGGCCTCACCTTCGGCACCGGCTCCCACGCCTCCACCCAGCTGTGCCTGGAGGGGGTGGAGGAGCACACTCTCCCCGGCCGGGACGTGCTGGACCTGGGCTGCGGCAGCGGGATTTTATCCATCGCCGCCCTGTGTCTGGGGGCCAAATCCGCCGTGGCCGTGGACATCGACCCCAAGGCGGTGGATGTGGCTTATGAAAACGCCGCCCTCAACGGCATTGGCAGGGACCGGTACACCGTCCAGGCGGGGAACGTGCTGTCCGACACCGCGCTGGCGGCGGAGCTGGCGCAGAACAAGTACCATCTGGTGCTGGCCAACATCGTGGCCGATGTAATCATCCCCCTGGCCCCCCAGGTCCCCGGCCTGCTGGCGGAGGACGGGGTATTTCTCTGCTCCGGCATCATCGACACCCGCACCCATGAGGTGGAGGCGGCCCTGAAGCAGGCGGGGCTCACCCTCATCAGAAAGCGGGAGAAAAACGGCTGGGCGGCATTGGAGGCGACCCTATGAAGCTGCTGATTTTCGGGCCCAAGGCCCGCTATGACCTGTACCTCCCGGAATTCGTCCAACAAATACCTGTGGAGACGATATTTGCCAGCGCCCCTGCCCCCTCCCTTCAGGCGGCGGCGGACAACCCGGACACGGAAGTGATCTTTGCCGACGCCATCACTCCGATCAGCCGGGAGATGATGGACCTTCTGCCCAATCTGAGGATGATCCACTCGGAGGGGGTGGCCTTCAACGCCATCGACATTGAGGCCGCCCGGGAGCGGGGCGTCTTCGTGTGCAACAACAAGGGCTGCAACGCCGTCTCGGTGGCGGAGCATGCGGTAATGCTCATGCTGATGGCCCTGCGCTGCGGGGTAACCGGACACCGGGCTGTTTTGGCCGGACAACAGATCCAGTTCAAGGAGCAGTTCATGGTATCCAGCTCCCCAGAGCTGGGAGAGCAGACGGTCGGCCTCGTCGGGCTGGGGGACATCGGCGCCGCCGCCGCCCGGCTGCTGCGCCCATTTGGCTGTCAGCTGTACTACTACACTGCCCACCGCCGTCCGCTCGAGACCGAGCAGGAGCTGGGCGTTACTTATCTCCCCTTGGAGGAGCTCGCCGCACGGTGCAGCATCCTCTCCCTCCACTGCGCCGTCAACCGCCAGACCACCCACATGGTCAATGCGGAGCTGCTTGCCCATGTCAGGCCGGGGACCATCCTGGTGAACACCGCGCGGGGACAGCTGGTGGACAACCTGGCGGTCCGTCAGGCCCTTATCGATGGCCGGCTGGGCGGCATCGCCATCGACACCTTCGACCCCGAACCCACCCCAGCCAACCACCCCCTGGTGGACCTGCCCGCTGGGGTCGCAGAACGGGCGGTCTTCTCCCCTCATCTGGGCGGCATCACCGGCGGCTCCTTCCGCCGGGCCCACCAGAATATGTGGAATTCCGTGAAGCTGATCCTGGAAGGTCAGCGGCCTAATTTTATTGTAAATGGATTATAACCCCGGAACGCCGCCCACTGGGCGGCGTTTTTTCACCCCATCGGAGCAAACGCTGACGGGCCCGATCCGCAAATCAAAAGGCCGGACGCCGCCTCGGAGAAAACTGTCTCTGGAACCGGAGTGCCCGGTCCCCACTGACAGCGCTCTCTGATCTGCGTGCGTCCGGCCTGTTATGCGCCTACTTCATCAGGCTGCGGCCATACGTCTGAATGGACCCAGTTACTTCAGGCCGTTCTCGTAGGACTCGATCATCTTCTTGACCATCTGGCCGCCCACAGAACCAGCCTGCTTGCTGGTCAGGTCGCCGTTGTAGCCCTGCTTCAGGTTGACGCCCACCTCCCTTGGTGTGCCTCCTCCATCTTAAGCAGGCTTCTCTTCAGAACATTTTTCGCCATTTTCAGCCAATTCCCCGATGAATTTGTAGAAAATCCGCACACTCTGCCGATAGGGCTGGTTGGCCCGGGCCGGGACCTTGTGTCCGCCGTTTTCGTACACCTTGGGACCGATCTCAATGCGCTCCACAAAGGTCAGCAGGGTATCCCGGTCCAGCTGCTCCAGGTGGGTGTACTGCTTGGCCAGCTCAAAAAAGCGGGTGTAATTGTCCACCGCTTCCTGGACGGCATCGGGGGCGCTCAGCTCCTCCAGCGCGGCTTTCAGACCGGCGGACTCCTTCTCTAGGTCACATACCATACGCTCCAGCCGGTCGTCATCCAGCTTGCCCATCGCGTTGTCGGTGTACAGCTTGGTAACGATCTTGTCGATGGTAGCAAGTCGCGCCTCTGCCCGCTCCTTTTGCAGCTGCCGGGCCTTGAGATTCTCCTCGCTGCCCATCCGCCTGACCGCCTCCTGAACCAACTCCTCCACTTCCTCATCGCTGAGAGCCAGCAGGCTGTTCAGGTCTCGCCGCACCAGTTCCACCAGGTCGGCGTAGCGGATGCGCACCCCTTGGCAGGGTTCGGCGATGTCCTGCCGCTGGTGGGTACAGGAGAGATACCAGTACTTTTCCCGCTCCCCTTTGTACACCGTGCCGCAGGAGCACAAGGCGTGTCCGCATTTGGCGCACACCGCCACGCCGCCGAAGATGCTCTTTCGTACATGGTCGTAGGCCCGGTAGTCCCGGCTGCCCCGGCCCAGATTTTCCTGGGCACGCTGGAATAGGGCATTGTCCACCAGCGGCGGGTGGGTGTCCTCGGTCACCGCCCACTTGTCCCTCGGGACGGCTGCTTTTTTCTTGGACTTAACGCTGACCTTTTTGCTCCGGCCCAGCAGGGTGTGACCCAAGTACACTGGGTTTTTCAGGATACGCTTCACCGTGGTGTAGTTCCAGGTATCCGACGCATGGGACGCGCCCTCCTCGCTGAACTCGTCCCGGTACAGCACTCGGTATTTCAGCGGCGGGATGATGCCGTCGGCGTTCAGGTCCAGGGCGATTTTCCGGGAAGAATCCCCCGCCGCCGCCCGCTGGAAGATGCGCTCCACCACCGGGGCAGTGGCCTCATCGGGGGTCAGGCGGTACCGGTTCTCCCGGTCCTTCCGGTAGCCGTAGGGTGGACAGGCGCAGTACTGGCCGCTCTCCCGCTTGCTTCTCAACACATCCTTGACCTTGCGGGAGCCATCCCGGAGGTAGACCTCATTCATGGCAAAGAGGAACGGGGCCATAATGTTGTCGTGCTCCGTGTCGAAGTTGTCCGCGATGGCGAGGAACTGGATGCCGTGCTCCGGGAAAAACTGCTCGGCGTAGTAGCTGGCCTCCCGCATATCGCGGCCCAGCCGGCTGAGGTCCTTGGTGATGACCAGGTTGGCCTTGCCCTGCTCCAGCTGCTTGAGCATCTCCTTGAAGCCGGGGCGGTTGAAGTTGCCGCCGGAGTAGCCGTCGTCCACAAATTCCCGGACGAGAGTAATGCCGTTTTGCCTGCAATAGTTCTCAACGATCATGCGCTGATTGGTGATACTGGACGATTCCCCGCCCTGGGCCTCCTCGTTGGACAGCCGCAGGTAGGCAAAGCCCAGTGTGAATCTGCCGGTTTTCATGCTCGCCTCCTCCGATGAACCGGCCCACTGGGTTGATTATACCCCATGGCGCTCGACCCCGTCAACGGACCGGGCAGCTGGAATATTTTGGGCTATCCGCTCCGCCATTAGCTCGGAGAGCGGGCGTGTCCCCTGAAAGACCCGCCGCAGCTCGTAGGTGACCTGGCCCATGGTGATAGTCTGCTGTTCCATTACATCGCCTCCAGGGCTAGTTTGCACTGGAATTCGGCGGTTTATCCCACTATTTCCCATCGGCACCGTCCTTTGGAATGGAGGCCAGGTAGCCCCGGGGCACATCGGGCCGCTCATGGCCCAGGAGTTGGGAAACCCGTAGGCTGGCGCTGAGGGGACTTAGGCCGCCGTCAATCAACTCCTGATAGGTCCGGGCGGCATAGCTGTGGCGCAGGCCGTGGTGGGTCATGGGACGGATGGAGTCCTCGTCCTGAATTTGGGGCCTCACTTTATAGATGTACTGCTGGAGCCGGGCGATGGCAATGTCGGTGGACACACCGTCAGGGACGAACAGCTTATGTCCCCGGGGCGTGACAGACAGCAGCTTTTTCAATTCGATGGAAATACTCTCGTTGATGGGTGCGGTGCGAACCTTGCCGCCCTTGCCCTTGATGGTGATGGCGTTTTCCCGGAGTGCCTGCTCCGCGGTGGCCGTGTCAATGCGGAAACACTCATGGATACGCAGTCCAGCGTACCATGTCAGGCAGGCGATGGCGGCAAAGTCTTCATGGCCGTCCACCATACAGGTCGCCAGAAACCGGTGGAACTCCCGGACACTCCAGGTGCAGTCCACACCACCAAAGCGGCGGCGCTCCAATTCCACCGCCAGCTCGTCATTAGAGGGCAGGCGATATTTCGCCCGCTCCATCTTGTCGTTGAAAAAGCGGATCGCCGCCAGATCGGTTTTAATAGTGGAGGCGGATTTTTCCCGCTCCTGCATATAGAGAACGTAAGCGGTCAGATGCTTGCCGTTGATGTTCGCCAGCTTTTGCAGCCGGTATTCCTCGGACAGAAACCTACAGAACCGCTGCATGGCCTCGTAGTACCGCTCCTTGGTGCGGAAACTGCCCTGGCGGTTGTGCCGGGCGGTCTTGTCCAGTTGAGCGATGAGGGTTTGGTAAATACCGGGATTTTTCGTTTTTATTGTCATAGCATTGCTCCTTATTTTTACAGATAATGGTCAAATGGGCATAGTCTGCCTAGTGGCATAGGCAGCTGTTTCTGCCCGATTTCTGATAAAACAGACCGTTTTCTATGTTGTCACTGCCGCTGAACGCCTTGAAATTGCGGGACTCTGAGGACAATGAACAGCGTGTAGAGAACGTGTCAGTGCCAATGATAAAATGAAAGAAAACGCCGAGGAAAAAATGTAGTTTTGTGGCGGAGAGGAGGGAAAAAAGATAGACTCCCAATCAGGGCGAAAAAGAGCCCGGAAAGGGAGTCAGGAAATGAAAGGAGCACAGTGGATGGATATCCGAAGCGACAGACAAAAAGGGCTGAGCTATGTGGAGCTGGGCCGGAAGTACCACATGGACCCGCGAACAGCAAAGCGGTACGCGGAATCGCCGCAGAAGCCGGAGTACACATTAAGCGAACCGAAGCCCACGAAGATGGACCCGTACAAGCAGATCGTGGACGAGTGGCTGGAAGAGGCGCCGTATTCAGCGCTGCGGATCCTGGAGAAGCTGCGGGAGATGGGATTCAACGGAGGTTACAGTATTGTCAAGGCGTATGTGAGCAGCCGGAAGATGGACTTGAATGAGAAAGCAACGGTGCGGTTTGAGACGATGCCCGGAAAGCAAGGGCAGATGGACTGGGGATTCTTCGAGGATCACCTGGTGTACGAGGACGGGAAGTGGAAGAAGCTGTACTGTTTTCTGATAATCCTGGGGTATTCGAGGATGCGGTATATAGAATTTGTCACGGATATGAGCACAAATACGTTGATACGGTGCCATCAGAACGCGTTTCGGTATTTCGGAGGCTACCCGGAGGAGATTCTGTATGATAACATGTCCCCGCAAGGGGGATGCGATGGCTCTAAGCGGCAAAGCCGCTAAGAGCCATCCAAAAGCAGGTAGTCATCAAGCGGCTTTTGAAGCAGGAGGACTCCACGCTAAACCGGCAGTTTGAGGACTTCGCGGGATTCTATGGGTTCAAGCCCATTCTGTGCCGGCCATATCGGGGTCAGACGAAGGGGAAAGTAGAGCGGACGGTGCAGTTTGTCAGAGATAATTTTATGGTGGGGATCCAGTACAACAGCCTGGCGGACTTGAACGGACAGGCTCTGGCCTGGTGCAATAAGGTCAATGGGAAAGTCCACGCCACCACCAACGAAATTCCCTTTGAGAGGTTGAAAAAAGAGGGGCTGAGCCCTCTCTCCCGCGAGTACATTATCGACAAAATCAACCTGAGGCGAGTACAAAAAGACTGCCTCATCTCCTACGCCGGCAATCAGTACTCCGTGCCAGCGGAGTATATCGGCAAAGATGTGGCAGTCGTGGCCCTCGACAGTATGCTGGCTGCGTATTACGAGGGAAAGCAGATCGCTCTGCACCGAATATCGTATCAGAGAAAGGACATGGTTGTCAATCCTCAGCACTATAGAAGGCTTACGCTGAAACAGACAATAGATGCGGAAAATGTTCTGCTGGAACAGGGCAAAGTGATAGATTTCCCCTTGAAGCCCTCCGATTTATCCAGATATGACGAGGTGCTGTATGACTGAATTTACCATGGACAGGCTGAGGGAAAACCTGGAAAGCCTTAAGATGAAAAACACCCTGGAGATTCTGGACAACTACCTGGAACGGGCGGTGGCGGACAAGCTCAACATTGTGGAGGTTTTGGATCACATTTTCTCAGAAGAAGCCAAATCCAAGCGGAGACGGGCCTATGAGAAGCAGATCCACTGGATAGCTCTTAGCGGCTTTGCCGCTTAGAGCTATCGCGTCCCCCTTGCGGGGAGATGTCCGGCTTCCCCATTAAGAAGACCCTGGACGACTTCGATTTCTCTTTCCAGCCCTCCATCGATAAACGCCAGATCGACGAACTGGCCACCATGCGCTTCCTGGAAAACGGGGAGAATGTGGTCTTCCTTGGCCCGCCCGGCGTGGGCAAGACCCATCTGGCCTCCGCTTTGGGCCTGGTGGCGGCACAGCACCGTTTCTCCACCTACTACATCAACTGCCACCAGCTCATTGAGCAGCTGAAAAAGGCTCATTTTGAGAACCGTCTGCCGGACAAGCTCAAGGTTCTCGCCAAGTACAGGATGCTTATCATCGACGAGATCGGCTACCTCCCCATGGACATCCAGGGCGCAAACCTGTTCTTCCAGTTGATTGCCAGGCGATATGAGAAGACGTCCACCGTCTTTACCTCCAACAAGACCTTCTCCCAGTGGAACGAGGTCTTTGCCGACGTCACCATCGCCTCCGCCATCCTGGACCGTGTCCTGCATCACTGCACCGTTATCAACATCAAGGGTGAGTCTTACCGCCTGAAGGAACGCAAGGAATTTATGCGCCAGAAACAGCAAATCGTGAACACTCTTTTTGAACAAGGAAACGCTTAGTTTTGTTACCCCCCCCCTCCGCCGAAAAACTACAAAATTTCTTCGGCGTTTTCTTACAATTTCAAATCGGCGTTGACACACAAAAACCCATCATCATCGTTGTCTACAACAGAGAAGACCCACCGGAAAACATCAATCGGTTGGATGGGGCCGAACCGCTGGGCTAGGAGTCAAAAAAACAATTCCACCACATTTTCTTGTATCCACGATGACGGTCCAATCCTATCTAATGAAGGAAGTGGCTCAGATCTGCCCAGCAGTTTAAACCTTCCTGGTTTGGAGTTTGTATGGGCTACCATGAGCTTCCCTCAATTTACTCTAAAGCAGAGTAGTGCTCCTTCATCTCATTCAGCAGCACCTCTGCCGCCGGGGAAAACACCGCATACTTTTTCCAGGCCAAAAACAGTTTGGAATGAAGGGTCGGCGTCAGGGGCCGGAAGCACAGGGGACTGTCCGGGCCGGTGTCCGTCAGCTTGCCAAAGGAGAGCAGGCAGCCCAAGCCCTCCCGAGCCAAAACTCCGCCGTTGTAAGCCAGATTGCAGGTCGCCACGATGTTGAGCCTGTCTACTTTCTCCTGGAACCAGTCTGAAAGCTCCTTTTGCAGACCTTGCCGCGGACAGATCAACGGAACATCCAGCAGGTCCTCCGGCACAACTGCCTCCCGTTCCGCCAGCGGGTGGTCCTTCCGCAGAATGATGCCCCAGGTGTCCGCACCGGGCAGGGGGAGGTAATTGTATTTGGACAGGTCGTTGGATTCCACCAGCACAGCAAAGTCGAGCAGGCCTTGCTCCAAACGCTCCGCCAGATCGCTCCGATCTCCGCTGTACAGATGTACCCGGATACGGGGGTACTGCGCCTGCACCGCCTTGATCCGCCGGGCCAGGTGTTTGATGCCGTCCGATTCCGCACAGCCGATGTGGATATCCCCGCCGGAAATCTCACCCATAGCCTTGAATTCCTCCGCCGTTTTGTCTACCATGTCCAGGATGTCCTCCGCCCTCCGGCGCAGCAGCATCCCCTCGTCCGTCAGCCGGACGCTGAAGCTGCTTCGAACAAAGAGCTTCTTACCCAGCTCCGCCTCCAGATCCTTGAGCTGCTTGGACAGGGTGGGCTGAGATATATGGAGCCGTTCCGCAGCGTGGGTAACGCTGCCCTCCCGGGCCACCTCCAGAAAATAGCGTAGTACCCGAATTTCCATGATCGACACCTCCGGCTACAGTATAACAAACCATGTTATTCTGTGTAAGAATAATATGATATAGAAAACAAGTATTTGCTATCTCGTTTCGTTATGCTTTATCATAGGAGCAAACAGTTTTAAGGAGGAACCTATCATGGAAGAGAAACTGACATTGACCCAGGAATGGGATAAGACCTTCCCCAAGAGCGAGAACGTTGACCACAGCAAGGTGACCTTCCACAACCGCTATGGCATCACCCTGGCTGCCGACCTCTACGTCCCCAAGGGCGCGTCCAGCAAACTGCCCGCCATCGCTGTCTGCGGACCCTTCGGCGCGGTGAAGGAACAGTCCGCCGGCCTGTATGCCCAGACCATGGCGGAGCGGGGCTTCCTCACCCTCGCGTTCGATCCCTCCTTCACCGGTGAGAGTGGAGGCGCTCCCCGGTATATGGCCTCTCCCGACATCAACACCGAGGACTTCCAGGCGGCGGTGGACTATCTCTCTCTGCGGGACGATGTGGACCCGGAGAAGATCGGCATCATCGGCATCTGCGGCTGGGGTGGTCTGGCATTGAATGTGGCGGCCCTGGACACCCGCATCAAGGCTTCCGTGGCCTCCACCATGTATGACATGAGCCGGGTGAACTCCAACGGCTACTTTGATGGGGAGGACAGCGAGGAGGCCCGCTATGCCAAACGCAAGGCTTTGAACGCTCAGAGGCTGGTTGACTACAAGAGCGGCGAGTACGCCCTGGGCGGCGGCGTGGCCGACCCCATGCCGGAGGACGCTCCCTTCTACTTCAAGGACTATCACGATTACTACAAGACCCCGCGGGGTTATCACCCCAGGTCCCTCAATTCCAACGGCGGCTGGAATGTCACCGGCTGTATGTCCTTCCTCAACCAACCCATCCTGGCCTATGCGGGGGAGATTCGCTCCGCCGTTCTGGTGATGCACGGGGACAAGGCCCACTCCTGCTACTTCGGAAAGGACGCTTTTGCCAGGCTGAAGGGGGACAACAAGGAACTGCTGCTCATCCCCGGTGCTGTCCACACCGACCTCTACGACCGGACGGATATTATCCCCTTCGACAAGCTGGTTGAGTTCTTCCAAAAAAATCTGAAATAAAAGGAGGTCCCGGCATGGTAAAACAGACTGCGGGCAGGGATGCCCTGAATGATTTTGCTCCCAAGTTTGCGGAGCTGAACGATGATGTGCTGTTTGGCGAGGTCTGGTCGAGGGAGGATAAGCTGTCGCTGAAAACACGCTCCATCGTGACCATCACCGCCCTCATCAGCAAGGGGATCGTGGACAGCTCCCTGACCTATCACCTCTCCACCGCCCGGGAGAACGGCGTGACCCGCACCGAGATGGCGGAAATCCTGACCCATCTGGCCTTCTACGCCGGATGGCCCAACGCCTGGGCCGCATTCCGTATGGCAAAGGAGGTCTATGCCGGGGACGGCGAACAGGAACAGCACGGCGGCTTCTTTGGGCAGGGTGAACCGAATACAGCCTTCGCGCAGTATTTCACTGGCGGCAGTTACCTCAAGCCCCTGACTGATCCCCAAAAGACGGTGTTCATCGCCAACGTCACCTTTGAGCCGCGTTGCCGCAACAACTGGCACATCCACCACGCCCAAAGCGGTGGCGGGCAGCTCCTGATCTGCGTGGACGGCGAGGGCTGGTATCAGGAGGATGGGAAACCTGCCCAAAGCCTAAAACCCGGCGATGTGGTCACAATTCCAGCTGGTGTGAAGCATTGGCATGGGGCCAAGGCAGACTGCTGGTTCAGCCATCTGGCGGTGGAGTGTCCGGGTGAGGACACATCCAATGAGTGGCTGGAGCCGGTAACAGATGACATCTATGATGGGCTGTCTTTGCGCAGAAAGGAAGAACCAAAATGAAAAACAGATTTCTTTCCCTTTCTATGGCAGTCTGCATGATTTGCCTTCTCATATTGACCTCCTGCTCTGCGGCGGAGGTCCCCGCTGACAATGGCGGAACGAACTTGGATAGCACAGCGCTCACATCTGCGGCTCAGCCTGTGGAAGCGTTTACCGATGTGCCCTCTGACGCCTGGTACGCCGAGGCCGTTCAATACTGCCAGGGGAAGGGCTTGATGGCCGGCACTTCCAACACCACCTTTGCCCCGGAGGCCACCCTGACCCGCGCCATGTTGGTCACGATTCTGTGGCGGCAGGCGGAAAAGCCGGTGGTGAATTACCTCATGCAGTTTTCCGACGTCCCTGAGGGCCAGTGGTACAGCGAGGCCGTCCGCTGGGCAGCCAGCGAAACGCTGGTGGCCGGCTATGGCGATGGCCGCTTTGGTACCAATGATCCCATTACCCAGGAGCAGCTGGATTTGATTTTTCAGCGATATACAGATCAGCCTGTCACTGACGGTATTCCCGGCTTTGACGGCAGCTCCAGGCACACTACACGGGCCCAAGCCGCGACGGCGGTGATGAACTATGCCCAGCTTTCCCGGCGGGGTACGGGGAAGGTGCTGGTGGCCTATTTCTCCGCTACCGGAAATACCCGTCCGGTGGCGGAAAAAGTGGCGGAGGTGACAGGCGGCGACCTCTTTGAAATCGTCCCCGCCCAGCCCTACACCGCCGCCGACCTGAACTACAACACCGAATGCCGGGCCAACGCCGAGCAGAACGACCCCGGCGCCCGGCCCGCCATCGCCAGCACCGTGGAGAATATGGAGCAGTATGATGCGGTGTTCATCGGCTACCCCATCTGGTGGGGCCGCGCCCCCAAGATCATCCATACCTTTCTGGAGACCTATAACCTGAGCGGCAAGACCGTCGCCGCCTTCTGCACCTCCGGGGGCAGCCCTCACGAGGACGCCACCCTCCGGGGCTATGAGCCGGACGCCGTTTGGCTGGAGGGCCGGCGGTTCTCGGGCGCCTCTCAGGTGGAGGACTGGGTCAATGGATTGGATTTACCCAAAGCTGCGGAGGAGGAAAACAAGATGTACCTTCAAATCGGCAATACGGTCTGGACTGCGACCCTGGAGGACAATCCCTCGGCCACAGCGTGGAAGGGGCTGTTGGCCAAAGGACCGCTGACCGTGGATATGAGCGATTATGGCGGGTTTGAGAAGGTAGGCAGTATCGGCACGGCTCTTGCCCAAACCAACCGGCAAATTACCACCAGGCCAGGGGATATCATCCTCTATCAGGGCAGCAGCGTCACCATCTACTATGATCAAAACACCTGGAATTTTACCCTTCTGGGGCACATCGACGGCGTTACAGAAGCTGAGCTTCGTCAAGTGCTGCAAGCCGGCGGAGGCAATGTCTCCGTTACTTTTTCGCTGGAGCGGCCAGGGGACAGCGGAGCCGGAGTGTTCAATTTTGAAGCCAGAAGCGTTACCCTCAACAGCGGCTATACCATGCCCATCAACGGCCTGGGGACCTACAGCCTCCGCGGAGCGACCTGTGTCCATTCGGTAAAGTCCGCTCTGCAAAGCGGGGTCCGGCTGATTGATACTGCCTCCGCCTATGGCAACGAGGAAGAAGTAGGCCGAGCCATCCGGGAGGCCATTGACGAGGGCGTCATAAAACGGGAAGATGTGTTCATCATCACGAAGATCTACCCCGGCAGCGAAATGGCAGACCCGGAGCAGTCCATCCAGGCGTGTCTGGACCGGCTGGACATTGACTATGTGGATATGATGCTCCTGCACCACCCGGACCGGAACGATGTGAAAGCGTACAGGGCAATGGAAAAATTTGTGGAGGACGGAACAATCCGTTCCCTGGGTCTGTCCAACTGGTATGTAGAGGAGTTGGAATCTTTCTTGCCCCAGGTGACAATCACCCCGGCCCTGGTTCAGAACGAGATCCACCCCTACTATCAGGAGAATGATGTGATCCCCTATATCCAGAACCTTGGGATCGTGGTCCAGGGTTGGTATCCCCTGGGGGGCCGGGGCCATAGGTTGGAGCTGCTGGGGGACGAGGTGATCTCCGGAATCGCCAAGGCCCACGGGGTCTCCTCCGCCCAGGTGATCCTTCGCTGGAATCTGCAAAAGGGCGTGGCAGTCATCCCCGGCTCCAGCAACCCCGACCATATCAAGGAGAACGCCGAATTGTACGGCTTCGAGCTGACCAATGGGGAAATGGCGCAGATCAACGCCCTTGACCGGAACGAAAAGCACGATTGGTATTAAAATGAACCTCCCTATATACTGCTCCAGGCTGTGTATAGGGAGGTTTTTTATTTGCTCAAAAATTCATCCTGAAAGAATCAAATTTACCCTTGACAAAAGTTCTCGGTTCGACATTTGTATCGGATTCCATGGGCTTTTCTCCTTAAAAAGATGGGTTGTGAATCCCAGAAGGGCCTGATTCTGGAGGCCTGGGACTATATCAAATCTCCAGCCCAAACTCCTTTGCCAAAGAAGCCAGTTTTGCCTTATCAGAGGTAGCAGCAATCAATTCGTCAAGTCGGCCAAGAGGCGCCAGCAGCTGCATAAGTTTCCCATAGAAAGAATCCCGTTCGGCTTTCCCTTCAGCCTGCCCAGCAGCAAATCCTCGTTGTTCCACTTTGTCAAGAACTTCGCACATGGAAATACCTCCTTCTTCTTCACTGCGTAATAAATCGCTGTTGTTTACAACATGGATGAATCTGTCGTCCCTTGTCAGGGCCGCCATCAGCTTCAACACTTCGTCCACATGGGTCAGTTTTTCGGGGGATGGGATGTAGTCTCCACTGATCCGGCTTTGAACAAAGTAGTCGGTCACAATTCGAAAGTCACTTTTGAATCGCTTGACCTGCTCCGGGGTGAGATATGCGATATCGATGATGTTGAGCCTGTAGTCGTTAACGAACGGCTTCAGTTCATCCGGGACATCGACTCCAAAGCACTCAAACAACGTTGTTGGTCCATCCCATGGTTTCTTCCTAAAGTGCAGCACCAGAGTGATTGCCGGATAGGCGGGGAAGGGGATAATATTGGAATCCCTATTCCGCTTTGCCGACTCATGCTGCAAAACCTGCTCCTTATAGGATGCCCCATCATAGCTAAACACCACAGGGGCATATCTTGGTCAACATCTGTTTGATTCGCTGTCCCATAGAGAGCCAGCCGAATACAACCATTCTTCCAGAATTTTGCTACATCCCGCTCCTGCTCATGGATGGCGCCGCCCGCCTTGAACTGCGATTGTGGCATTGCCGGCTCCAATTCATCTTCCTTCCACCCTCTTATTATATCACGATAGAGGAAATTTGGGAAGAGCTGTGCCAAAAGGCAATTATTCCAGAATACATCAACCAGTAGGGATGGACTGAACACCCATCAAGACGATCAAAAAACATCTCCACCACATTTCTTTGTATCCACGAATAAGTCTGCCCTTTCGGTGCGGTTAGGCCAACCCTTCTATGGCATCTTGGCACAGCTTGTAAATCCTTTGATTAAAGCAGGACATGATTACAGCGATTGGATAATCCTGATTTTCAACCAGCCAAGCGCTCACCGTCCTTATGGCTATAGGTTCAGCCTCCTCCAACGGGTAGCCATATACTCCGGTGGAGATGGCGGGGAAGGCAATGCTGTGGATACCATACTTCTTGGCTAACTCCAGGCTGTTTCGATAGCAGCTTGCCAGCAGCTCCGCATCGCGGGGCCTTCCTGCATAGACCGGCCCCACCGTATGGATGACATATTTGGCTTTCAAGTGATACCCCCTGGTGATTTTGGCCTCCCCAGTCTCACAGCCGTGCAATGTCCGGCACTCCGCCAGTAACTCCGGGCCGGCAGCACGATGAATAGCGCCGTCTACCCCACCGCCGCCCAGCAGGCTCTTATTGGCCGCATTGACGATGCACTCTACATCCAGCTTGGTGATATCCCCCAGGTCAATAGTTATTTGCTTCATGTGGCTCTCCTCCTGTTTATCTATGAGCAGAGTATATTCCAGAAACAGCCCAATTTCAAGAACAATACTTGCAATTTTAGCTGTCTTGTGCTATACTCCACGACAGTAAGTGGATTTCTCTTGAGATACTCTGTCATTGTCCCTTTCAACCCAGACACAGTATCCCAACTAAAATGACCTACAAAAGGTCCTGAGTAATTCACCATTACTCGGGGCCTTTTCTTTGTTTTTATCGGCTTTCCTATCTAAATCGGTTGAAATCCACCTCTAAAAATTCCGATTCCTTTCATTTAAATTCCCTCCAATTCAGATAGCCGCAGTCCAAAATGGTTGGGACATTGGGGGCGTTTTGGGAGGGACTATGACACCATTTGTGGTTGTCCCTTTCAAACTGGACACAGTATCCCAACTAAAATGACCTACAAAAGGTCCTGAGTAATTCACCATTACTCGGGACCTTTTCTTTGCTTTTATCGCTCTTTCTGCTTGAATCAGACAAAATCCGCCTCTAAAAGTTCCGTTGGCTGCGTTCAATTTGGCTGCGGGCAAGCTCTTGCCGCCAGTGTTCTGAACAACCGCCTCTTTCGGCATCACATTCTTCTCCCAAAAACAGAAGAAATGATCAAGGCCGTGTGTACTGTTCCAGCGATGTGAACTGTACGCTGTTATCCTTCGCGAACAGTTGAACAGGCTTGCCGCTGGCGCCATACAGGCGGACCGTAAGGGCCGCCGCGCCGTCGATGTAGAAGACACCTACGGAGCCCTCTTGTATATAGGTAAAGGAATAGGTTTTCCCCGGCTGGAGTTCCGCCGCCGTCTCAGCAATCAGGGTGTCCCCCTCATTGAACCAAAGCTGGAGCTTGTGTTCAGTGGGATTGACCCCAATGAACTTGTTCAATCCGGGGTCGCCGTCAAAGTCAAAGCTCAGGCCAAACATTCCCTCTTTCTCATAGCAGAACTCGCCGCGGATCAGAAAGCTCTCATAGCAGGTAAAGACGTCCGTATAGACGTAGGAATCCTTAGCCTTTACAAGCACCTCCGGTTTCTTTGCCGCCAGCGCCCGGCGGGCGGTAAAGCCTTCCGCGACAGAATCCACCGGCGCCAGCGCCAAATCCCCGTTTTCTTTCTGAATCATCTTCTGTACTGCCAGATTGCCCGCCCAGTCGGTGACTCCCACGGTGGAGGACATCACCTCAGACCGGCGGGCCCAGCCCACCATGTAGGAATTTACGCCGTCCTCCACATGCTTGGCGGCGTAGAACAGCTTGCCGTCCAGCCGCTTGGCCTCTCCATAGGGGCCGTAGGGGGTGTCGGAGCTGGCAAACCAGAGGGTATCGTCCTGGCCCGAGTAGGTGAGATACCAGGTGTCACCCAGACGGAAGGTATCGCTGCACTCCAGGTTCCAGAAGCGTTCCGTGGGGTCGGAGAAGATGATGCCGTCATAGGTGCTGGTCTGCAGGTCGGCGCTCAGTGTAAACTTCAAGATCCGGGCCACGCCGTCCTGGGCGGCGGTCACCGTCAGGGTGATGTTCCCGCTGTCAGGATCGTAGTAGGCCTGGGGGTCGCGGAAGTCCCGCTTCTGGCCCAGCTCCTCGGGCGGGATCAGCTCCCAGTCCGGCCGCTTTGTAAACGCCAAGGGGCTGTCCCCCTCCGCCACCATGATTTTTTCCTTAAACTCCATCGGTCCATCGGTGTGGCCGGTGTAGAACAAATAGTATTTCTCACCCACCTTTACCACAGAACCGGTACCGATCCAGTCATCCTGGGCGCCCGGGGTAGACTCCAGGATCGCCTCGTCATATTCGGTGTAGCGGACAAAATCCGTTGTGGTGGCCAGATAAATGGAGTGGTTGCGGGAATCGCCCTTATCCTTCAGGTAATAGATGTAATAGACGCCGTCCTCATAGAAGGGCATAGTGTCCCCCACATAGGGCTGCTCGCCTCCATCCGGGGCGGGCCGGAAATACGCCTGATAGTTGTAAGCCGCCTCCTGCTGCTCCGGCGTGGTCAGTTGGGAAAAATCTTTGTCCGTTCCCGGGGTGGCAAAGCTGCCGTCACCATCGGAATTTTGTCCGCAGCCGCTAAGTAAAAACGTGGTCAATAAAAACAACACCAGGCAGACCGGCGCGGCCCCAATATTCATTCCAGCGTTTCCCTTCCGCATCACAGACCACCTCTGGTTCCGTTCACAAGCGTTTCCACCTCCGTCTGTTCCGGCATGGAGCGGATCGCGCCCTTTCTGGTGGTGACAAGGTAGGCGGCGGCGTTGGCGAAGCGCAGCATATCGGTCAGATCCGATTCGGTCAAATTTTCCGTGCCATGTTCCAGAACAAAATTCAGCGCGCAGGCGCAGAAGGTGTCCCCCGCGCCAGTGGTCTCGATGGTGCCGCCCAGCTTGACGGCGGGGACAAACACCCGTCTGCCGCCGTAGTAGGAGTAGCTGCCCGCCCCACCGGCAGTGACGTTCAAAATGCGGATGTTGGGGTGCTGCTCCTGAAGGGCGGCGGCGCCCTTGTCAAAGTCCGTCTGGCCGGTCATGAATTCCAGCTCATTGTCGGCAATCTTCAGCACGTCGCATTGCCCCAGGCCCCAGGCGATCTGCGCCCGGGCATCCTCCAGGCTGGCCCACAGGGGCGGGCGGAGGTTGGGATCAAAGGACACCAGAGCTCCGGCGTCTTTTGCGCAGGCCACTGCCCGTTTGGTGGCCTCACGCACGCCGGGATGGGTCATGGACAGAGTGCCGAAGTGGAAGATACGGCTATTGGCGATCACATCCTCCGGCACCTCGTCGGCGGTAAGCAGCAGATCCGCACCGGGGTCACGGTAGAACGAGAAATCCCGATCGCCGTTGGCGAAGGTCTGCACAAAGGCCAGGGTCGTGTGGGCGGCGGGGTCCATCACCAGATTCGTCAGGTCGATGCCGGCCTGTTCCACCACCTTGCGGAGCTGGCGGCCAAACATATCCTCCCCCACCTTGCCCACAAAGGCGGTGGACTTCCCCAGCTTTTGCAGCATGGCCAGCACATTGCAGGGCGCGCCGCCGGGGTTGGCCTCCAGCAGCGGATTTCCTTGTTCACTGACTCCGTTCTGCGTAAAGTCGATCAGCAGTTCTCCAAGGGCCACAACGTCAAATGTTTGCTTCATTTCTGCCTCCTATTCCCCGTCCAGATCGTACTTTTCAATGTCCATGGCGACCTTTCCGTCGGCAAAGAACCGGAAGCCGTCCGCGGACTGGTCAGTATACATGGTCGCCGACAGGGTCTGCTCGCCGTGATTGACAAAGATCTCCACACTGAAGCGGTCCAGAATCATGCGGAAGGTGATCGCTCCGCCAGTTTGGGGGACCTTGCACCTCCGCTGGTGGATGATGGCCCGGCGCGAGCCGGAAAATTTGCGGTCGATTTTCAGGATGGACTCGTAGGGCCGGAAGCTGATCGCTGTATGGTAAGTATTGTCCTGCCCGAACCAGACGGAGAATTTTTTGTAGATATGCGCCTCATCGCCGGGTCTCAGGGTGATGGTGACGTCCACCTTTCGGCCCTTGATCCCCTCCAGGGTCAGCTCTCCCTGGAAGTCCACGTTTTGATAGGAGACACGTCCGCTTCGCAGCCCGTCCAGCTCCCGGACCGGCCACTGATACAGCCGGCCATTTTTGATGGACAGCTCCCTGGGCACCGTCATCTGCCCAAACCAGGGGGCCTTCAGGGAGGCGATGGACAGGGTGTCCCAGTTCTGCATCCAGGCGATCATAATCCGCCGCCCATCGGGGGCCAGCAGAGTCTGGGGGGCGTAGAAATCAATGCCGTAGTCAATAGCCTGGTCGTGCTCCTCCCGGAAGGTCTTGCTCTGCTCATCAAAGCTGCCAATCAGGCACAGAGTCCCGTTGCCGTTGTGGTACTCGAACCCGCTGGGCAGCATGTCCTGAGGGCTGGTCAGAAGGACGTAGTTCCTGTCCAGTTTGAAGAAGTCCGGGCACTCCCACATCAGACCGAACCGGCTTTTGTTCTCGGCCAGCACGCTCTCGAACGTCCAGTGGAACCCGTCCGGGCTGGAGTAGAGGAGAATCTGGCCGCTGCCGTCCGCCGGGCGGTTCCCCGCCACGCAGCGGTAGGTTCCGTCCTCCTCCCGCCAGAGTTTCGGGTCCCGGAAATCCACCTTGCTGCCGCCCTCGGGGATGTCGGCGGCGGTCAGAACTGGATTGCCGGAGTACTTCTCATAGTTCACGCCGTCTCCCACCGCGACGCACTGGGTCTGCCTGTCGTCGCTGGTTCCGTCGGGCAGCTTGGGTCCGGCGGAGACCCCCGTATACATCAGCAGCTGCCGGCCGTCAGCCAGCTCCACCGCGCTGCCGGAAAAGCACCCGTCCTTGTCGGCCAGAGTATCTGGAGCCAGGGCGGCGGGGAGGTGCTCCCAGTGGAGCAGGTCCTCGCTGACCGCGTGCCCCCAGTGCATGGGGCCCCATTTGGACTCGTAGGGGTAATACTGATAAAACAGGTGGTATTTCCCCTTGTAATAGGAAAAGCCGTTGGGATCGTTCATCCATCCCACCCGGGAAGACAGGTGGAACGAGGGGCGGGCCTGAGGCGGGATCAGCTGCTCCGCGATCTCCTCATGTCTCCGCGCTTCCCTTAAAATGTTACTGCTCATAGGAACCTCCATCATTGCACACGCCCGCCATAGAGGGCGTTTTATTCTGACCTTTTTAAAACGCCCCCGCCCCCACAGGGAGGGACGGGGGAACGTAGGAACGGCAGCTTTCTGCCTGGGAACGTTTACTTCTGGGCCTCCAGATAGGCGTCGAAATACTTCTGATACAGGGCCACATACTCGTCCAGCTTATAGGACTGGAGGTCGGCCTGGAACTGCTCCCAGTCGGCGTCGGAGAAGCCCTCCAGGACGGCGCGGGCCTTGAACTCGTTGACGCACTTGCCGATATCGGCGCCCAGGTTGGAATCGGTCACGGAGTCCTCCTGAGTCATGAAGAAGCTGGGCAGGCAGTACTTGGCGGTGCAGACGGGGGTGTAGATCTCCTTGATCCAGTCCAGGCGGTAAGCGGCGTCATCGGGCAGAGTGACGTACTCGCCGTAGTAGCTGTCCAGGATGGCCAGGGGGCCGTTGATGCTCTCGGCTTCCCGGACCTCCACGGGGGACTTGTCGCCCAGAGGGGCGTGCTGGAGCATGGGCTCGCCCTTGGCGTTGGTGCCCATGGTGAAGATGTCGAAGCCGTCATCCTCGCCATAGGTGCCCCAGTTGTTCTGGGGGGACTGGAGGGGAGCGTACATCTGGTCCAGCCAGGCGCAGACCAGGGCGGGATTCTCGGCCACGGAGGTGACAACGCAGCGGCCGCGCTGGAAGCCGGAGGTGTAGGAGGCGGTGGCGGGAGTGAGGTTCACGGTGTCAGCCTTCAGCATGGGCAGGGGCGCCCAGCCCTCCAGGGAGGGGGCGACGTTGCCCACGTCCCAGGTGAAGCAGACGCCGTAGCGGCCGCTCTTGCCCTTGGCCACGTAGGTGGACCAGTCCTGGGTGAAGGCTTCCACGTCGATCAGCTTCTCCTCATACAGCTTGTGCAGCCAGGCGGTGCCCTTCTTGAAGCCCTCGGAGGTGGCCACGCTGACCACCTTGCCCTCGTCGGTCACGGCCAGGTGCTTCAAGGCGTCGGGATCGCCATAACCCTCGCCAAAGCCGTTGATGAGGATGAAGGGGTCCTGGCCGCCGTCGTTGACGATGCAGGACATGGGGATGATGTCGCCGTCGATGTTGAACTGGGCTTTCAGGGCAGCGGCGTTGTCACGGAAGGCGATGAGGACGGCCTCGAACTCGTCCACGGTGGTGGGCATCTCCAGGCCCAGGAAGTCCAGCCACGCGGTGTTGATGAAGGGCATGTTGCCCAGCAGCTGGATGGCGGTGTTGTGGTAGCCCAGCTGCTCGATCCAGGGCAGGCCCCAGATGTGGCCCTCCGAGTCCCTGCACATGGCCTCATACTCAGGCACCTGCTCAAAGACCTTTTTCAGGTTGGGCATATACTTGTCAATATAGTCCTCCAGGGGGATGATAACGCCCTGCTTGGAGTACTTCAGCAGATCGACCTCGCCAAAGCCTGCGTCGAACACGAAATCGGGCAGGGTCTTGGCGTTGGACATCTCCAGCTGGATGGTGTCGCCCCACTGGTCTTTCTGAATGGCCCGCCACTCCACATGGACGTTGGTCTGCTCCTCCAGGCGCTGGAAGATGGTGCGGTTGTTGGGGTCGGACTCGGTGCCGGCGGGGAACTGGGTCAGGCCCTTGATGGTGGCCTTCTCCGCCAGGGGCATGGCCACCTCGGCGGGGTCTACCTCCAGGCCCTTGCTGTTTCCGCCCAGCTTGTTGCCGCCGCCGCAGCCTGCCAGCAAACCTGTGGTCATAACCAGCGCCAGGGCAAGGGAGATGCTTCTGCGAACAAACTTTTTCATATCAATTCTCCTTTTTAATTTATTTCAAGTTTCTCAATGATTTTATTCAGGAGTGCCAGCATCTGCTGGTTGGTCTTTTCCCTTGCCTCCACCATATTTCCGGCGGCAATGGCCGCCCCTTCATCCAGGTGTTCCAGCATGGCAATTCCCTCCCGCAGCGCGGTGGTTCCCTCCATGATTTGGTCGATTTTCTGCATGACATATGCGATGGTGATTTTCTCATTTTCCATGGTGCGTCTCCTTTGTCTGAGCAGGTATATCCGCCTGTACGGGGCCTTATCCCTTCACGGCGCCGGCCATAATGCCGTTATCGAAGTACTTTTGGAAGAAGGGATACATGATCATCAGGGGAATGCTGGAGATGATAATCGTGGCGTACTTGAGCAGCTCGGCCAGCTGGGCCCGCTCGGCGGTGCTCTGGATGTCGGAGACCATACCGGCCTCAGGCTGGCTCTGGATCAGGATGGAACGGAGGACCAGCTGCAAAGGCTGCTTAGCGGGGTCCTTCAGGTAGATCATGGCGTCAAAGTAGCTGTTCCACATGCCCACGAAGTTCCACATGGAGATGGTGGCGATGATGGGGGTGCAGACGGGGATCAGGATCTTGAAGAAGTAGGCCATTTCGGTGGCTCCGTCAATGTCCGCCGCCTCCTGGAGGTCCCGGGGGATGCCCTGGTAGTAGGTGCGGGCAATAATCATGTTCCACACGTTGAAGGCGCAGGGCAGCAGGATGGCCAAGGGGTTGTCCAGCAGGTTGAGGTCGTTGATCAGCAGGTAGGTGGGGATCAGGCCGCCGCCGAAGAACATGGTGATGACAAAGATCACATTGAAGAAGCCTCTGCCCCGGAAATCGGGCCGGGACATGGGGTAGGCGGCCAACAGGGTGACGACCCCGCCCAGGATGGTGGCTTCAATGGAGTAGAGCAGGGCGTTCTTAAAGCCCACCCAGATCTGGGCGTTGCCCAGCACCCGCTCATAGGCCATCAGCGTCCACTTGCTGAAATCGAAGGTCACGCCCTTGTTCTGGAGGGTGATGGGGTCGATAAAGGACGAAAGGATGATATAGATAATGGGAAAAATAATGGCAGCCAGAAACAGGCCAAGGATGGTATATGCCACGATCAGGAGGGCCCTGTCGCCGGCGGACTGCCGGGCAAAGGCGCTGCTTTTTTTATGCTTCACACATTCTCTCCCCTTTCTGTCAAATGCCCTTGCCGTCGTTCATTTTCTTGACAACGGCATTCATGGAGATCAGGAGGATCACGTTGATGACGGTATTGAACAGGCCCACGGCGGTGGAGAAGCTGTAGTCGCCGTTGATCAGGCCCTGCTTATACACATAGGTGGAGATGATCTCGGAGGAGGCCATATTCAGGTCGGTCTGGAGGGCGTAGGCCTTCTCAAAGCCGATGCTCATGATGTTGCCCACCGACATGATGAACTGGATGAGCACCGTGTCCTTGATGGCGGGCCACTCCACCGCCTTGATCTGCTGGATGATGTTGGCGCCGTCCAGGATGGCGGCCTCCTTCAGGTCCTTGCTGGCGTTGGAGAGGGCGGCCGTATAAATAATGGAGGCCCAGCCCGCGCCCTGCCAGATTCCGCTGGCAATATAGATGGTCCGGAATGCCTCCGGCATGGTCATAAAGTTATAGTTGGTACCCAAAAGCATGTTGATCATGCCCGTGGGGGACAGAAGAATCCGCACAATACCGCACAGCACGATGACAGAGATGAAGTTGGGCATATACAGCACCAGCTGGATCTTTTGCTTTCTGCTCTTGCTCAGAATGCGGTTGAGCAGGAAGGCCAGCAGAATGGGGGCCGGAAACCCCCACAGCAGGCCGAACACGCTCAGCTTCAGGGTATTGGCCAGGTAGCTCAGGAAATCCGGGGACGTCAGGAAGCGCTCAAAGTGATACATCCCCACAAATTCGCTGCCAAAGATGCCAGCGAAGGGGTTGTAGTCCATGAACGCAATGGCGATGCCGCCCATGGGGATGTAGCGGAAAACAATCGTCAGCACAAAGGCAGGCATGATAAAGAATGCGTACAGCTGCCAGTGCTGCCGGATGTACACCAGAGAGTTGTGCAGCTTGGTGTTTCCGCCCTTTGGGACAACAGCGCTTGTCTGGGGCTTGCTCATAGATCTTCCTCCTTCTGTTTTTTCCTCTCCCAAAAAAATGAGCAAATGCACCATTATAATTTGAACACATGTATTTGCACATTTCTTGGATTTGGTAAGTTTACATTAGCACGACACTTTGCATATGTCAACTGTATTATTGTATTTGCAGTGTAGAATTTTTGGAGCAAATATTGTGACAATTGATGTTGTCATTCGCACAACCTCAAACTTGACATTTGCACCTATTTGTGGTACGATGTGCAAAATAAAATAGAGGAACCTCTGATTGATTCGTGTTTCCCCCGTTTCCGGCGGGGGAAGCGCCTGAACATTCAGGGCTTAAAACAGTGAGAATCGATTCCATCAGAGGTTCCTTGAAAAGGCACAAAAGTGAGGAGGCATTCCATGAAGCGGGTCACCATTCAAGATATTGCGGACGCCCTGGGTGTTTCACGAAACACCGTGTCTAAGGCAATCAACAACTCTGACGGTCTGGCGGAGGCGACAAGGGAAAAAATTCTCCAGAAAGCGGTGGAAATGGGCTATAAGCAGTTCTCCTATGTGGCCGCCCTCTCAGGAAACAGCAGGTTTGTGCCCTCCGGGGACTCAGAGCCCCCTGCGGCAGCCAGCGAAATTGCCGTGTTCACCGCAAACCTCTCTCTGCTGTCCAACCACTTTGCCATCCCCATGCTGGACCGGTTCAAGCAGGAGCTGTCTCAGCTGGGCTATTCGTTCAATATTTATAAGGTGGACCGGGAGAATCTGGCCCAGCACACCCTCCCGGCCACATTTGACCCGGAGCGGGCCAGCGCCATCATGTGCATAGAGATGTTTGACCGGGCCTATGACGAGATGGTCTGCACGCTGGGACTGCCTGTGCTGTTCGTGGACGGCCCCCATAAGCGGTATGGCGATTCTCTCCCCGCCGACCAGCTGCTGATGGACAATACCACCGGGATTACCAAGCTGGTCCATGATTTATTGGGGAAGGGCATCCGGAAAATCGGCTTTATTGGCGATTATGAGCACTGCCAGTCCTTTTTTGAGCGCTATGTCGCCTTCCGTTCCGCTATGACCCTGGCCGGCGTCCCCGTGGACGAGGCGTTCTGCATCAAGCAGCATTCCGCGGATATGGATGTCCCCCTCTCCGCTTTGCCGGAGCTGCCGGAGGTGTTTCTCTGCGCCAACGACTTTATCGCTGTGGACACTATGCAGGCGCTGCGCAAGCTGGGCAAATCGGTCCCAGGCGATATCCTGTTATGTGGGTTCGACGACGCCCCGGAATCCAGGATCATGACCCCCGCGCTGACCACCGTCCACATCCACACCCAGATCATGGCCTTTACCGCCCTCCATCTCTTGCTGTCCAGGATGAAAGAGCCCTATCTGGACTACCGGACCGTCTATACGGCTACTGAGCTGATCTGCCGGGATTCCACAAAGCTGACCGTGAAGGAGGGCGCGACATGAAATTTCTTTCCTACGACAGTCCCTTTGGCCAGCTGGTGATGAAGCTGTGCTACAGCTGCTGCCTGAATATCCTCTGGTTCCTCTGCTGCATTCCCATCGTTACCATTGGGGCGTCCACCACGGCGCTGTACTACACCTCCCTGAAAATTGTCCGGGGGGAGGACCACGCCCTGACCCGCATGTTCTTCCGCTCCTTCCGGGAAAATTTCCGCCAGTCCACTACCCTGTGGCTGATCCTGCTGGCCGTTGGCGGGCTGCTGGCCAGCGACGGATACATTGTGTATCACCTCCGCGCCTCCTCTACCGGCGCCGCCGCCGTTCTGTGGACCTTGACCCTGGCCCTGGTGATCGCCGCGGCGGTGGCTTACACCATCGTTTTGCTGTTTGTCTTTCCCCTGGTGGCCAGCGTCTCCAACACCAACTGGGCTATGCTGAAAAATTCCTTTTTCATCGGGACGCACTATCTCTTCTGCACCATTCTGGTGTTTGCAGTACATTTTGCCATGTTCTTTCTGGTGGTCAGCGTATTTACCCCGCTGATTATCTTCGGAGAGGGCCTGTGCGCCCTGCTCAGCGCCTATCTGATGAACAATGTGCTGCGCGCCTGCTCCTATGACCCGGAGGAGGAGAGCGCCCCAGAGGCTGGTGGGGACATATGAGTCTGACGAGAGAGGAAACGGCCGCCCGGAGGGCGGCCGTTCAAAAGATGAGCCTGGCTGGTAAACTGGAATATATCTTCACCTACTTTAAGCTTCCCATCCTGCTGGGGCTCGTGGCGCTATACCTGGTTTCCTCCGCGGCGTACCGGCAGATCACAAAAAAAGAAGTTATTCTGTACACGGCCCACATCAATATTTCCGCCGGGGATGAGCTGGAAGCCCGATTGACCGGGGGCTTTCTCTCCGCCAGCGGAGCCAATCCCAAACGGACTGAGATCGACCTGTCCCGGGGACTCTATTTGTCGGACAACCCCTCCCTGGAGAACCACGAATATCAGTACGCCTCCAGCCTGAAGCTCATGGCCGCCATCAGTGCGGAGCAGCTGGACGTCGTCCTGATGAACAAGGAGGGGTATGATCTTTTTTCCCAGAGAGGCTATCTCCTGGACCTGTCCGGCCTGCTCCCTTCGGACGGCGCCCTGTACCGCCGTCTGGAGCCTCACCTGGCCGTAAACACAGTGATTCTGGAGGACAACTCCATTGAATACACCCTCAACCAGGCGGAGCAGTACAGGGCGGTGACGGAGGAGGTCGTAAACGGGCTGGACCTCTCCCTGTTCCCCCTGTTTCAGGGGGCCGGCTTCTCGGAGCCCGTATATCTCGGCGTGGTGGGCAACAGCCCCCGGCTTCCCGCCGTTGTCCAGTATATTGCGTATTTGGCATCGTAATCTGCCCAAAACAGGGAGGGGGACAGGCGGTGAAACTCGCTTGTCCCTCTCTGATTGGAGCAGCCCTTTTTATGACATTTTTTTCAGCAGCCTTCTGTTTGCCGGATTATCATAGTCCTTATACGTTCCGTCATCGTCATACAGCCAATATTCAGCCCCCGGATCCCCCAGCAGTTCAAGGGCGTCTGACTGAAGCTCAGCCACGCATTCGGCCGCCTTGGCAACTGGAATACATTTCCCGGAGCGAATAAACAGAGGCACTTCATTCAGGGCAATTTCCACATAATGGTGCCCCGGAGACAATGTCTCTTGCTGGATGGAGCCGTCAGGCATAAACTTGACGAACCGCATTTCTTCTGGCAGATAGACATACCGTCCCTTTGCGTTCTGGGTATAGACGGGGGCAATCATGATCTCCCCGCCCAGCATCAGCTGGTCCTCCACCCGGGGAGCGAACGTGTCTTGTGGATACTCAAAGGCCAGAGGCTTGAAATACAGATCGTCCGAGAGGGCTGCTTTCATATATTCGCTGTAAAGATAGGGCAGCAAACGGTAGCGGACCCCCACAATATGGCGGAAATCCTCCACGCCCTCAAATTGATAGCACTCCTGCGCCCTTGTGTCGATGGCGGAGTGATTCCGCATCAGCGGCGTGAACACACCGAGAGCCAGCCAGCGCAGCAGAAGGTCCCGGGTCGTGTGGCCGCCAAAGCCGCCCAGATCCGCTCCCGCATACAAAAAGCCGCACATATTCAGCGCCGGCATCATTTGCAGATTCAGCAGGATATGGCTCCACCAGGACTTGTTGTCCCCGGTCCAAATCCCGCCGCAGCGGTGCATTCCAATGTAGGAGGAGCGGGAAAACAGCAGAAACCGCTTGTCCGGAGCGATCCGCTCAAAGCCCTCGTCCGCCGCCCTGGTCATGTTGCAGCCAAACAGATTATGTACCTTATCATGGCGGACCATGCGGCCATCTATCTGGTGATAGAAGGCTTTGTAATAGTCCTGATGATTCTGAAGCCCTGTCAGGGCCTCCCGGACCTGAAACATGGATACCGTGCCCGTCTCATCCTCCACATATTCCCGCATCAGCCGGGAGGCCGCCTCCAGCCCCTCCGGCGTATAAAAGATCGCGGGCTCGTTCATATCGTTCCAGAAGCCCTCGATCCCCTGTTCAATGAGGGGACGGTAACAGCCGCCGAACCAGCGTCTGGCCTCCGGATTCAGGACGTCCGGAAAGTGGGTATCTCCCGGCCATACCGCCGCCACAAAATCGCTGCCGTCTGCCCTCTTGCAGAAATATCCGTTTTTGACTCCCTCCTCATAGACCGGGTATCCTTTCTCCACCTTGACTCCCGCGTCGATAATGGGGATCAGTCTGATGTTGCGCTCCTTCATTTCCTTGACAAACCCGGGAAAATCCTCAAATTCCCCTCCGTTTACGGTGAAATCCTTAAAATCCTGCATATAGTCGATATCCATGTAGAGCATATCAATGGGAATGTGATTGGATCGGTATCCGTCCGCGACCCGCCGGAAATCCTCCTTTGTCCGGTAGCCCCACCGGCTTTGGCCGAATCCAAAGGCGAATTTAGGAGGAATATAGCTCCTCCCGATGATTTTCCGGAACTGCTTCACCACCGCATAGGGTGTTTCCCCATCTATCATATAGAAGTACAGATCTGCCTCCTGGCAGCTGATCTCCAAAATATCGGAACAGGTAGAGCCGATATCAAAGGTGACCTTGGCGGGATCATCCACAAACAGGCCAAAATTGTGTTCTCCCGCTATCACGATGAAGTTGTGGGCGCCGTACAGGGACTGTGTGCTCTCCATATGGTGCGGGTCGTCCGAGGCGTGGCTGATGTAGCAATGCCCCCGCTTGTTGATCCCCCTGACTGCCTCGCCCAGCCCATAGACGATATCATCCTTGGCCAGCTCATACCGCCAGCGAAAGCCCTCCTGAAGGCTGACGGTTCCCAGGGGCGGGGCTTCTTCCGTCTCTGTTATATGTTCGGTCACAGCTTCCGTCTCAAAGGGATGTCCGTACTTGAATTTCCAAATCATAGCCATGTGCTCCTTTCGTCTGCCGCAAATGGGTCACCGTTTTTCTTGCGAGTACTCGCGCGTTTACTATAACAGAGCAGCAGGGCTTTGACAACATAAAATAAAAATTTTTGATATCAATGGGGTCTCGAAATGAATGCCTACTTATTTGTCTCCAAAATCAGGATACAGACCGCGCTGGCCTACCGGTTCAACGTGATCTCCACCATTCTGATTCAGTGCCTGATCATGTACGCCATGTCCTGCTTCTGGGCCGCCGCCTACAGCGGCGCGGAGACGGTGTCCGGCGTGAGCCAGCGGGACATGATTACCTACACCACCATCTCCGTCATTATGGGAAACCTGCTGACCATGGGCGTCCAGGACCGGATCGCCCGAAGCGTCCGGACGGGCAGCGTGGCCCTGGACCTGCTCAAGCCGGTCAATATCTACGGAATCTATCTGGCGGAGGACCTGGGTGACTGTGCCGCCGCCTTTTTCCAGAAGGCCGTCCCCCTGCTGCTGGTGGGGACCGTCCTGTTTGGAGTTCCAGCGCCCGCGTCCCCGCTCCACCTTCTGCTATTCCTGCTCAGCTTTGCCATTGGTTACCTCATCAACTGGATTCTGGCGGCCCTGCTGGGGCTGTGCGCCTTCAAGACGCTGACCCTTGGCCCGTTGGCCAACGCCAAAGGCTTTATCATGAAGCTGCTCTCAGGCAGTATTTTTCCCCTGTGGTTTTTCCCCGCCGGGTTTCGCCGGGTACTGGAGGCGCTGCCCTTCATGAACATCTACCAGCTCCCCCTGGGCATCTACATCGGGCAGTACGCGATGGATGAAATCCTGCTCCGCATGGCGCTTCAGTTGTTCTGGTGCGCGGCGCTGTGGGTCCTGTTTCACGTGCTGCAAACGAAAATGGCGGCGGCCATACTGATTCAAGGGGGGTGAGCGGGGTGAAAACCATACGATATTACGCCTCTGTGGCCGCTATCTCCATCAGGCAGTCCATCCAGTCCCGGCTGGAGTACCCCTTTATGCTCATCGGCCATGTGTTGGCCAACTGCATCCAGTGGGTGGTGGGCTTTGCCACCATCAAGTTCGTGGTGGACCAGTTCGGCAGCATCGGCGGCTGGGGCTACGAAAGCTTGGCGTTTTTGTACGGCATGTCGGTGTTGAGCCACGGCCTGGCGGTGGTGCTCTTCATCCAGACCTGGTTCCTGGGTTACTGGATGATCGACGGGGAGTTTGACCGGTTCCTGCTGCGGCCCATGAACCTGGTCTTCCAGTTCCTGTTCGACGACTTCAACCTGATCGGCTTCACCGACATCCTCCCCGGCCTGATGGTGTTTGTCTACGGGTGTGTCAAGGTACACCTGAGCCCAAGCTGCGGCAATATTCTGCTGATTCTCTGCACATTGGCGGGTGGGACGCTGATCCGGGGGGCGGTGTGGATGTTCTGCGGCTCCATGTCCTTCTGGACCAAGAGCCCCGCCAATTTCACCGACATGGTGGGGGAGCTGTTCGAGCGGGTGTCCATGTACCCCCTTACCATCTATCCCCGGTGGGTCCAGACCCTGTTCACCGTTCTCCTGCCTCTGGCGTGGATCACCTTCTGGCCCGTCAAGGACCTCCTGGAGCCGGGAACCGGCATCCTTCCCGTGCCGATGGCGGCCGTCACCCTGGCGGTGGGGCTGCTCCTGTTCGCGGGGAGCTGCGCGGTATTCCGGGCCGGGATGGGGAGGTACGAGAGTGCCGGGAGCTAAGAGAGCGATCATAGCACGAAAGAGGTGTATCTGTTTTATGGATGTTACGGAGATAGTTCAGCTTTATCGCAGGGACCCGCCATCCAGCTGGGAATACAAAGACACCAGCCGGGGGGAGGAGGATTTCCGCCGCACGGTCTTCCCGGAGTGGGCGGATCAGAGGCTGGTCATTAAAATTGCCTGTAATGATTTTACGTCCCCGCGCCGCGTACAGATCTGGCAGAAAACGGCGGCGGCTTACAGCGCGATGGGGTATTACTGTCCCCAGATCATCGCCGGTAAAAATGGGAATCTGGCGGAAACCGTGGAATATGAGGGCAGAGCCTGCGTTGTGTACGCGGAAGAGCGGTCCCGATTTCAGACGGCGGACCAGCTTGGAGAAAGGGTAATCCTGCAAAACGGACGGTATATTTACCATGACGACGCCCTCCGGTTCCTCTGCGAGGTTGGTTCGGCGGGACTGGATTTCGGGGAGTTTCCCTCTGGTTTGTGCATTTTGGAGCGGTTCTGCCCCTCTGACCCCTGTGATGAAATCATGGAGTGCGCCCTGGAGTTCAAGGGGGTCATAGAGGAACAGCTCCCCCAATTTACACAACGGTTTCAGAGAATATGGTCCCGCTTTCTCGCGAATCGCGGTGTTTTGGAGCAGCTGTACAGCCAGCTCCCAGTCTCTGTCTTTCAGGCCGACCTGAACCCGGGCAATATTCTGCTGGACGCTGATATGCGCTTTGCCGGCGTGCTGGATTTCAACCTTTCCGGCAGGGATACCGCGCTGAATGTTTTGTTCCGGGAGCTGTGGATCAATTTTGACGAGGACATCTTCGACAAGAGGGAAAATAACATGTATTATGTGGAGCAGAACAGTGAAAAGGCGCTCCAGTCCTTCCTTGAGAACCTTCTTCTGATAAAAGACAGCTATCACTTTACCCAGGCGGAAAAGAAAGCCGCGCCGCTGCTCTACCGGTATTTGAGGCCCTTCTGGTGGCGTCCCCTTCATGCGCTGAAACGGGATCAGAACGATCCGGCGAAGGTGGGAAAGATCCTGGACTGGATCGAGAATGAGCAGACGCGCAGCATTGATTTTGAGGGGATCATGGAGGCCCGGTCATGAACATCATTGAAGTGAGCCATCTGGTGAAGGAATACAAAAAAATCAAAAAGGAGCGCGGACTGCGGGGGGCGGTAAAAAACCTCTTTGTACAGAACACAGAAACTGTCCGAGCGGTGGACGACATCTCTTTTTCCATTGAAAAAGGGGACATTGTAGGCTACATAGGCCCCAACGGCGCGGGAAAAAGCACCACTGTGAAGATGCTCTCCGGCATCATGCGGCCCACCAGCGGCGAGATCCTGATCGACGGCATATCCCCCCAAAAGGACCGCAAACGGGTGGTGCGGAATCTGGGGGTGGTGTTTGGACAGCGCAGCCAGCTGAACTGGGACCTGCGGCTGGGCGAGACCTTTGAGCTGCTGAAACGAATCTACCAGATCGAGGATAAAACCTACACCGAAAACCTGGGAACGCTCAACGAGATTTTTCAGATCGACCGCTTTATTGACACTCCGGTGCGCCAGCTCTCCCTTGGGCAGCGGATGCGGGGGGACCTGGTGGCGGCTATGCTCCACTCGCCGGAGGTTCTGTTTTTGGACGAACCCACCATCGGTTTGGACGTGGAGGCGAAATATTCCGTCCGGAAGTTTATCAAGGAGGTCAACCAACGGGGCAAGACCACCATTATCCTGACCACCCACGATTTAGGCGATATCCAGGAGCTGTGCCGGCGGGTCATTATCATTAACGAGGGAGCGGTCATTGAGGACGGTTCGCTGGACGAACTGATTGACAAGATCGCCCCTTACCGCCATCTCATTATCGACTTCTATCACCCTGTTACCATTCCCCACCCCCATGCGGAGATTGTCTCCGTCCGTGAGGCCCGCTCTGTCTACCGTTTCCGCAAGGATGAGATCACCGCCGCCCGGCTGATCGAGGATATTTCCCATACGGCTCCCATCAAGGAAGTGGGCTTGGAGGAGGCAAAGATCGATGATATTATTCGGACGGTGTATCACCAAAGAAAAGCTTCAGTGCAGAGCTGAGGAATGCCGGTGTTCCACTGCTCCGAACACGATTCCGCCTTCCGCATCCTTATGTTGTTCCCTTCCAATCCGACACAGTATCCCCACCAAAATGATCCACAAGAGGGCCTGAGCTGACTGCAGCTTAGGCCCCGCTTTGTTGTGCGCTGAAATCTTGCCCGAAAAAAGGTTGACAAGTGTTTACCTTTCTGGTATACTGATGGCAAAAGAGGTAAGCAGATACTTACCAAAGGAGGGATCGTTTTGAAGACAGAGCTTTCGGATGGAGAGTGGACCCTGATGAAGGTGCTGTGGGAGTCGGCTCCCATGACCATCACCCAGCTCACCGGGGCGATGAAGGACCGCACTGGCTGGAGCAAGCACACCATCATATCCATGCTCTCCCGGCTGGAGGCCAAGGGGGCGGTAAGCTACCAGAGCAATGGCCGGGCCAAGGCCTATTCCCCGGTGCTCCGGCAGGGGGAGGCGGTGAAGCGGGAGATGAACCAATTTCTGGACAAGGTGTTTGACGGCCGGCTGGGCGTTATGCTCAACGCGGTGATGGACAGCCGGCCGCTGACCCAGGAGGACCTGGATGAGCTGTCGGCCATATTGGAAAAGGCGAAGGGGGAGGGCATCCATGACTGAGATTTTGATCACATCATCTGTGCTGATTTTGGCGCTGCTGGCGCTGCGGAAGCTGTTCCGGACCAGCCTGTCCCGGCGGGTGCAGTACGCTCTGTGGGGACTGGTCCTCCTGCGGCTGCTGGTGCCGGTGAGCCTGCCGGCGGTGGATTTTTCCGTCCTCACTGCGGCCAAGCCGGTGGAGCAGAGGGTGGCCCGGGGCATTGCCTCCCGGCCGGTCTACGTTCCGGTGGCCCGTGCCCCGCTGGCCGAGCACCCCACCGCCCCCGACGTGGCCCCGGAACAGGCGGAGATCCCGGAAGGGGGATCTGCATGGCTGATCAAGACGGAGGAGACCGCCGTGCAGTACCGGCGGCTGTCCGCGCAGACGGTGCTGGCCAGCCTCTGGCTGGCGGGGAGCGGCGCGGCGGCGGTGTTTCTGCTGGCCGTCAACGGGCGCTTCTGGCTGCGGCTGCGGCGGACCCGGCAGTCCTGGCCGGTGAGGGGCTGTTCCCTGCCCGTCTATCTGGTGGAGACAGGGCTGTCCTCCCCCTGCCTGTTCGGGCTGTTCCGGCCCGCCGTCTATCTGACCCCCGCCGCCATCTCCTCTCCGGAGCGGATGCGCCACGTTCTGGCTCATGAGCTGACCCACGCCCGCCACCTGGATCACATCTGGACCCTGCTGCGGGGGGCGTGTCTGGCGGTGTACTGGTTCGACCCGCTGGTGTGGATCGCCTCTGCAGCGGCCAAGACCGACTGCGAGCTGGCCTGCGACGAAGGGGCTCTGGCCCGGCTGGAGGAGGGGGAGCGCATCCCCTACGGACAGACGCTGCTGGCCTTGATCCCTGTGCGGAGGACGGCTAACCCCATGCTGGCGGCCACCACCATGGCCGCCGGGAAGAAGCAGCTGAAGGACCGCTTTACCCGCATCGCCAAAAAGCCCCGGCAGTTTGCGGCGGCGGCCGTGACAGCGGCCCTGCTGGCGGGGGTGGTTTCCGCCTGCACCTTCACCGGAGCGGTGACACCCGAGGTGAGCCTTCCGGAGCCCCAGGAGGACGTTGGCCTGCAAGCCCTCACCGGGGAGGAACTGCGCTGGTTTAACGAGGAGTTTTTCAACTGCGCGGACTCGGAAGACGCCTCCACTGGCGGTATGGGCTACACCATCCGCAACCAGTTTGCCAGCCCCTGGTACCCCTATGACGACGTGAAGGACATCGACCTGTTTGAGCTGTTCTACTGCGATGGAACCACGCAGTTCAGTGTGGAGGAGCTCAGGGCGTTCCTGGGCGGCGAGATGGAGGACCTGCCCTGCCCCGCCTACCGGCTGACCGCTGCGGAGCTTGACAGCACCTTGGTCCGGTACACCGGCCTTACCCTGGACCAGACCAACCGGATTGGAATGGAGAATTTCACCTATCTGGCGGAATACGACGCTTATTACTGGATGCACGGCGACACCAACTACTGCGGCGATCTGGCCTTCCTGGCTGGGACGCGGGTGGGCAGCACAGTAAAGCTCTACCAGAGCGACGGCGGCTACTGGACCTGCGTCACCCTGGAGGAGCAGGAGGACGGCAGCTATTGGTTCGTCTCCAACCAGGCGTGTGAGAAGCCGGCCATCCCCACCCCCATACCCGCCGGAGAGCCGGAGGTGGTCATCCCCCTGGACAGCCTGGAGCCCTACCAGGCCCCCGCCGTCACCCTGGAGACGCGCACAGGGGATTTTGAGGATACCTACGAAAACCGTCTGGCCAACTGGAACATTGACGGACGCAACGTGGTGGTCTACCGCGGGGTGGACGGCGTGATTCGGGCCGCCGTCCGGGAGGGGGACACGATGCATGTGTTCTTGACCGGCCTGAGCGAAAACACCAGCGTGTTTTTCTTCTACGACCTGTTTGGCCGCGACGGCTTTACCATCTCTTATGAGGTGGAGACGAATGGGGCCTACCCGGCGCCTGTCACAGACTATTTCTACTTCGATGAAGCCGGCGCTCCCGTTCTTCTGCTCCGCAGCGAGGACGGCGGAATCATGCAGCTGGACCTGGATGGAGACGGGAGCAGCGAGTTGATTTCAGACCGGCAGATGTTCCTTCAGCGGGACGGCAGGCTTTATGAGCTGGATGGGGCGGACTGGTTCAACATCGTGCTGGAGGCTCACGCCCCTCCTGCAAGCATGGAAAGCCACTGGGACCAGTACTCCAAATGCCTCTGGCTTCACGCGGCCGGAGAGGGGTGGGACGCGGCTGGCGCGCTGTACTTTGACGGCGAGCAGGTCCTCTTCTTCCAAGAGGCGGCGGATTAGCAGAAACGCGGGACAGAGCGCAATGCTCCGTCCCGCGTTTTCCGTTGTTACCGCTGAAACCACGCCTTCATGGTGCTCAGGACCTGTACCAGTTCCTCCTCCTGGATGACGTAGGGCACCATGGCGTACATATAATTCAGGAAAGGACGGCTGAACACCCCCCGCTGGCAGGCAAACTGCTGATAGCCCTGTAGCACAGCGGGGTCCAGAACCTCCACACAGACGCAGCCGCCCATGATCCGGACCTCCTTGACCCTGGGGTCTGTGAAGCCCTCCAGCTCCCGGCGGGTAACCGCCTCAATGCGGCGGATCTTGGACATGTAGTCCTCCCGCTCAAACAGTTCAATGGACTTCAGCGCCGCCGAGCAGGCCAGCGCGTTGCCCATGAAGGTGGGGCCGTGCATCAGGGCATGGGCCGGATCGTCGTCGTAAAAGCCTTGGTAGACCTTCTGGCTGGCCACCGTGACCGCATGGCCGATGTAGCCGCCGGTCAAGGCTTTGCCCAGCACCAGGATGTCCGGCAGGACCAGGTCGGCCACGAACCGGTTGCCGGTCCGGCCGAATCCGGTGGCCACCTCGTCAAAGATCAGGAGCACGCCGTACTGGTCGCACAGCTCCCGGGCCCGCTTCAGGAAGGAGACGTCATACATCCGCATCCCGCCGGCCCCCTGGAGCAGCGGCTCCACCAGCAGGCAGTTCAGCCGGTTGTGGTAACGGCCAAAAGCCTCCTCCAGGGCCTGAATCCGGGTGGGGATATGGACGACATGGGGGCTGGGACCGTAGGCGTTGAGGACGAAGTGGTAATCCTCGTCGTCCCCGGCCTCCATGGTCTTGAAGGTGTCCCCGTGGTAGGCGTGCTCCAGGGCCAGGATCATGGTGCGCCGGGTGTCCCCCTGGTTCATGTAATACTGCAGGGCCATTTTCAGCGCGACCTCCACCGCCACGCTCCCCGAGTCGGAGAAGAAGCAGTAGTCCAGATCGCCGGGCAGGAACTGCTCCAGCCGTTGGGAGAGCGCCTGGGCCGGTTCGTGGGTCAGCCCGCCCAGCATTACGTGGGAGAAGCGGCCCACCTGGGCGGTGATGGCCTCGTTCAGCTCGGGGTGCTTGTAGCCGTGGATGACGCTCCACCAGGAGGAGACCGAATCGATCAGCTTTTGCTCTCTGGTGTACAGGTAGACGCCGCTGGCGTCTATGATCTCGTAGGGCGCGCCCATAGTCTTCATCTGCTGGTAGGGATACCAGATCATGCTGTTTTCCTCCTATTCATACAGGGAGCGCAGCCGCTCCGCCGGGATGTTCAGATGGGTATCGCCGTCCCGGACCAGGGCGGCGGCGCGGACGCCGGTAAGGTGCTCGCACAGCTTGACGTTGTCCTCGTGCATCCTGTTTCCCGGCTGGAAGCGGTTAAAGATGATCCCTTTCAGCGGGATGCCCTGCCGGTCCAGGTAGGAGGCGGTCAGCCCTACGGCGTTGATGGCGCCCAGCCCGGCGTCCGCCACCAGCAGACAGCCCAAGCCGCAGGCCCGGATCACGTCGGTCAGCCAAAGCTCCTCTCCGTCAAACCGGAGGGGGCAGAGGATGCCGCCAGAGCCCTCCACCGTGATATAGTCATAGCGGCGGCAGACCGCCTGGTAGCCCTGCAGGACCCGGTCCAGACAGACCGGCCCGCCCTCCAGCTGGGCGGCCAGATGGGGGGAGACGGCGTGTTCGTAGACGTAGGGGCACATCTCCTCCAGGGGCTGGTCCAGGCCCGAGACCTTTTTCACATACAGGGCGTCGCCAGGGATCAGCGTCCCGTCCGGACGGCGCTGGTTGCCGCTCATGGCGGCCTTGTAGTAGGCGGCGGAGGCGCCGTCCCGGCGCAGTGCGTCCACAATCAGGCCGGAGACGAAGGTTTTGCCCACATCGGTCCCCGTCCCGGTGATAAACAGTCCCTTGCTCACAGCCGCACCTCATAGCCCAGCTCCTGGAGCAGGCGCAGGTCGGTCTCCACCGTGATGCCCGCCGTGGTGAGCATGTCCCCCGAGATGGCCGCGTTGGCGCCGGACTGGAAGCAGCCCCGGCCCTTGTCCTCCAGCAACCCCCGGCCGCCCGCCAGGCGAATGGAGGCGTCGGGCAGGAGGAAGCGGTAGACCGCTGTGATCCGCAGGAGCTCGTCACCGCCTAGCGGTTCGTTTTGGGCCAGCGGGGTGCCGGGGATGGGGTTGAGCATGTTTACCGGCACGCTTTTGATCCCAAGCTCCCGCAGGGAGAGGGCCATATCGATCCGGTCTTCCACCGTCTCGCCCAGCCCCATGATGCCGCCAGAGCACACCGTCAGTCCGGCGGCCTGGGCGGCGCGGATGGCCGCCACCTTGTCGTCAAAGGTGTGGGTGGTGCAGACGTTGGGAAAATTCCGGCAAGAGGTTTCCAGATTGTTGTGGGCCCGCTCCGCCCCGGCCTCCTTCAGCCTGCGGTACTGCTCCTCGTCCAGCAGCCCTGCCGAGACGCAAACCGAAATACCCACCTCGCTCCGGATCTGCCGGATGGCCTCGCACAGCGCGTCCACCTCTCCGCTGGACAGGCGTTTGCCGGAGGTGACGATGGAGTAGCGCAGCACCCCCTGATCCCGGTTCACCCTGGCCTGGGCGGTCAGCTCTTCGGCGGAGAGGAGGGGGTACTCTGCCGCGCCGGTGTGGTTGTGGGCGGACTGGGCGCAGAACCGGCAGTTTTCCGAGCATTTTCCGCTTTTGCCGTTGATGATGGTGCACAGATCAAAGCGGGTTCCGCAGAAGTGCCGGCGGATCTGATCGGCGCACCGGCACAGCTCCTCCAGGGGCTGCTCATACAGCTCCAGCGCCTCCTGCCGGGTGATCTCCTGCCCGTCCAGGACCTGCCGGGTCAGTGTCTCAAGTCTGGTCATAGACAGCACGCTCCTTCTCCTTGACCAGCGGGATCAGCCGCTTGCCCAGGATCGCCCCTACGATGCACAGCGCGATGTCCCCGGGGACGGCCAGGATAAAGCAGTACAGGAACAAGGGCCACAGCCCGATGGGGGAGTTCAGATAGAAATTGCTCATGAAGTAGTAGTAGACCATTCCGAAGAGGTAGACAATGGCCAGCCCCGCAAAGTTGGCCGCCAGCAGACTGCCGTAACCGGGCCGCTCAGTCCTCCCGGCGATTACGCCGGTGACATAGGCCCCTGCCGCAAAGCCGATGAGATAGCCAAAGCTGGGCTGAAATATGTAGGCGGGTCCGCCGCCCTGGGCGAAGATGGGCAGTCCGGCCAGCCCGAGGAGCAAGTAAGCGCCTGTGGCGCAGATGGCCAGTCTGCCGCCCAGCAGCAGTCCGGCCATCATGGTGAACAGGTACTGCAGGGTGAATGGGACCACCGGGATGGGGATCTTGATAAATGCCCCCGCGGCGATGAGCGCGACAAACATCGCGCACAGGACCAGTTCCTTGGTTTTTCCAGATTTCACAGTATTACCTCCCAGAATAAAGTTGTTTTGGCTTGTGCTGGCACCGATAGTAGCACAGTACGCCCTATTTGTCAACCTATTTTTTAAACGGTTTACAACTAGAGAAAAAGAAAGGACCTGGAACCGTCCGTTCCAGGTCCTTCCGCTCAGCGGTACAGGGGATAGCGGGCGCACAGCTCTGTGACACCCTGGCGGGTGGCCTCCGCCGTTTCCTCAAAGTGGAAGATGGTGTCGGAGATCCAGCCGGCGATCAGGTCCATCTCGGTGGGACCAAAGCCCCGGGTGGTGACGGCGGGGGTGCCCAGCCGCAGGCCGGAGGTGATGAAGGGGCTGCGGGGCTCGTTGGGGACCGCGTTTTTGTTGGCCGTGATATACACCTCGTCCAGGCGGTTCTGCAGCTCCTTGCCGGTGACGTCCAGCCCCCGCAGGTCCAGCAGCATCAGGTGGTTGTCGGTGCCGCCGGACACCAGCTTCAGATTCCGATTCAGCAGGCCCTGGGCCAGCGCCTGGGCGTTTTCCGCCACCTTGCGGCCGTACTCCTGGAAGGAGGGCTGCAGGGCCTCCCCGAAGCACACCGCCTTGGCGGCGATGACGTGCATCAGCGGGCCGCCCTGGGTGCCCGGGAAGATGGCCTTGTTGAATTTCTTACCCAGCTCCTCGTCCCGGCAGAGGATCACGCCGCCCCGGGGCCCCCGCAGGGTCTTGTGGGTGGTGGTGGTGACCACGTCGGCGTAGGGCACCGGGTTCTGGTGGACCCCGGCGGCCACCAGACCGGCGATGTGGGCCATGTCCACAAAGAGGTAGGCCCCTGCGCTTCTGGCGATTTCGGCAAAGCGGGCGAAGTCAATGGCCCTGGGGTAGGCGGAGGCCCCGGCGATGATCATTTTGGGCTTCTTCTCCTGGGCCAGCTTATCCAGAGCATCGTAGTCGATCAGGCCGTCCTCGTCCACACCGTAGGGGACGATATTATACAGCAGACCGGACTGGTTCACCGGGGAGCCGTGGGTTAGGTGGCCGCCGTTGTCCAGGCTCATGCCCAGCACCGTGTCGCCGGGCTGGCACAGGGCCTGATACACCGCCATGTTGGCCTGGGCTCCGGAGTGGGGCTGCACGTTGGCGTAGCTGGCCCCGAACAGCTGGCACACCCGGCGGATGGCCTCGTTTTCCACCAGGTCCACATCCTCACAGCCGCCGTAGTACCGCTTGCCGGGGTAGCCCTCGGCGTATTTGTTGGTCAGCACCGAGCCCATGGCCGCCATCACCGCCTCGCTGACGATGTTCTCCGAGGCGATCAGCTCAATGTTCCGGTTCTGCCGCTGAAATTCCAGGTCGATCATGTCCCCGATGACGGGGTCCATCTTTTTGACCAGTGCCAGATTGTCTTGAAACATAAAAAATCCTCTCTTCTGTTGGTAATGGTACTGATTGTAACACAGATCGCGGCGCTGTGCAAGGGAATCGGGAAACAAAGGCGGTCAGACCCGGCGGACGGCATACAGGTCGGTCCTTCTGGCGGACAGAAGGGGGAGCTGCCGCCGCACCGCCTCCAGCTGGGACAGGTCCAGCTCCACCACCGCCGCCTCGGACGCCTCCCCGGCCCGGTAGAGCACCTCGCCCCAGGGGGAGACGGCCATGGAGTTGGCGTAGGACACGTAGCCCTCGTAGGAGCGGGCGGGAGCCGCTCCCACGGTGAACAGCTGGTTGTCCACCGCCCGCTGGCGGAACATCAGCTCCCAGTGGGCTGGGCCGGTGGTCATGTTGAAGGCAGCGGGAACGAAGATGCACCGGGCCCCCTCCAGGGCCATGATCCGGGCCAGCTCGGGGAAGCGGAAGTCAAAGCAGATGCACAGCCCCATTTTGCCGAACTCGGTGTCAAAAAGGGTGACCTCATTTCCCGCCGTGAAGGTATCCGACTCCTTGAAATACTGCCCGCCCTCCACATCAATGTCGAACAGGTGGACCTTCCGGTGGACCGCGATCACCCGACCGGACCGGTCGAAGACGAAGGAGGCGTTGTAGAGCCTCCCGTCCTCCAGCAGGGGGATGGAGCCGCCTACCAGATACACGCCGTTTTCCCGGGCGGCCCGGCTGAGACAGGCGGTGGAGGGCCCCTCCCGCGTCTCGGCGTTGGCGGTAAAGGCGGCGTTCTCGTAGGGACAGCAGAACATTTCTCCCAGAATGACCAGATCCGCTCCGCGTCCCGCCGCATCCCGGATGTGCTGGGACGCCCGGTCCAGATTGGTCTGCTTATCGGCGGAGACCGCCATTTGAATGATTCCGACCTTCATAAACATACTCCTTTCCCAATTACAGCAGCAGGGAGACGAGGGGGATGGTGACGATGCACAGCAGGCTGGACAGAAAGACGGTCCGGGCCGCCAGCTGGGTGCAGCCGCCGTACTGCTCACCCAGGAGGGCGGCGGCAGCGGGGGCGGGCATGGCCAGATTGATCAGGGCCGCGCCGGCTATCAGCGGGTCCACGCCGGGGATCAGGCGGATCAGCGCCCAGGCGGCCAGCGGGAAGAGGAGTAGACGGGTCCCGGAGGCGGTGAAGACGTCCCGGTCCCGCAGGATGTCCGCCGCCTTCCCCTGGGACAGGTTCATGCCGGTGATGATCATGGACAGGGGGGTGGTGGCGTCGGACAGGTAGCCCAGCGGGGCCGAGAGGGCCTGGGGCAGCGGCAGCTGGGTGAAGTACAGCAGCAGGCCGATGGCCATGGACAGGTTGATCACGCTGAACACCGCCCGCCCCCAGGAGAGGGGGTGGCCGGAGCGGCTCTGGGGCAGGTCCATGCACACCATCCGCGCCCCCACGCTGTACAGCAGCAGGTTGAAGGGGATGCCCAGGATCACCGTCAGGGTGAGGCCCTCCTCACCGAAGAGGGCCAGCGCCACCGGAAAGCCCATAAAGCCATTGTTGCAGAAGGTGGTGCAGCAGCACCACATCCCCCGCCGCCCCTCCGGCACCTGGAACAGCCGGGCCAGCGCCAGAGACAGCCCGGCGAACAGGGGGTAGATCACCGCGCCAATCAGGAAGATGCACCCGCCCAGCCGCAGAAAGCCCGGATCAAAGGGGCGGATCATGGAGTGGATGATGGTGGCGGGAACGGTGACCTTCATCAGCAGGGTGCTCATGGGCTTGGAGGCTTCGGCGGGGAGCAGTCCGCTCCGCACCACAAAAAACCCCACTCCAATGAGCAGGAACAGTCCAACCAGATTGGAAAACAGGACGGCCAGGTCCATGGGTAATCATCTCTCTATCCAAAATAAACCGCCGGCGGATAGTCCGCCGGCGGCCGGTTTCAGTTCAGCGGTTTTTGAACGCGGTGATTTTTTCCTTGTTGACAAAGGCCCTCATAGCGTCCTTCTGGTCCTCGGTGGCGAAGCACAGGCCAAAGGCTTCGGCCTCGAAGGCGGCGCCGGTGGCCATATCGGTCTGCATCCCCCGGCGGATGGCCGCCTTGGACTGGCGGACCGCCACCTGGGCGTTGGCGGCGATGGCGTTGGCCAGCTCAATGGCCTTGTCCATCAGCTCCTCGGCGGGGTAGACGTGGCTGACCAGACCGATGCGCTGGGCCTCCTCCGCCTTGATGGTTTTGGCGGTGAGGATCAGCTCCATGGCGTTGGACACGCCCACGATCCGGGCCAGACGCTGGGTGCCGCCGAAGCCGGGGGTGATGCCCAGACCCACCTCGGGCTGGCCGAACTTGGCCTTGTCGCTGGCCAGACGGATGTCGCAGGCCATGGACAGCTCGCAGCCGCCCCCCAGGGCGAAGCCGTTGACGGCGGCGATGGTGGGCTTGGTCAGGTTCTCCAGCTTCAGGAAAACCCCGTTGCCGTAAGCGCCGAAGGCCTTGCCCTCCACGGCGGTGAAGCCGGACATCTGGCCGATGTCCGCCCCGGCCACAAAGGACCGGCCCGCCCCGGTGACAACGGCCACCAGGATCTCCGGGTCATTCTCCACCTGATCCAGCACGGCGTTCAGGTCCTCCAGCACCTGCTTGTCCAGGGCGTTCAGCGCCTCGGGCCGGTTCATGGTAACAATGCCCACAGGGCCCTTCTTCTCAAGCGTTACAAAAGACATAGGAAAATTCCTCCTTATTTTTAAGTGGTGTCTCCATTATAGCGGATAGTTCAGGAAAGGGCAAGGAAAGTTTTCACCGATGTTACCTCATATTTATTTTACATGCCAGAATTTCTGCCAAAAGTCAACAAAAGAAATTTTATCATGTATAATAAAAGAATGGAGATGGTTAAAAAGTGAAAAAAGAAGACTATATAAAGCTATTTATCTGCAATGTACAAAGACGTAGGATGCAAGGAGGTATATCCCTTGCCGAATTGGGAAGCCGCAGTCATGTCCCACTGTGGATGTTGGAAGAACTGGAGCAGGGAACGCTTCCCAAAGAAATAATGGTAACGGATGCTCTGCGTCTGGCAATGGTATTTCACTGTCCGGTCCATGAGTTGTTTCGATAGGGGAACACAGCAAAAGCTTCTGTCCTAACCCTGCCCCCTCCCGAATAGAGTGTCAGGAGGGGGGATCGTCTTGTCTGAAAAAATGCTGTCCGCCGGAAAGGGCGCGCTGTTTCTCACGGCGCTGAGCGCCGTCTCCCAGCTGCTGGGCTTTGGCTACCGGGTGGTGCTCTCCCGGCTGGTGGGGGCGGAGGTGATGGGGCTGTACCAGCTGATCATGCCGGTGAACTCAGTGCTGATGGCCCTCACCGCGGTGGGGCTGACCTCGGCGGTATCCAACCTGACCTCCCAGCACCTGGCCCTGGGCAGCCGCAAAGCGGCGGACCAGACCATCGCCACCTGCTTAAGGCTGTTTTTTCTGCTGCTCCTCCCGGTGGGAGCGGTGGTGATCCTGGGGTCGGACGCCATTTCCGTCTACCTCCTGGGGGACGCCCGCACCCAGCTGGGGCTGATCCTGCTGGTCCCCTGCGTGGCCCTCACCGGGGTGGAGAACTGCCACAAGCACTACTTCTACGGCTCCGGCATCGTGCGGCCCCCGGCCATCGTGGAGCTGCTGGAGCAGTTTGTCCGAACCTTTGCGGTGATTTCCCTGCTGCTCCTCTTCCTGCCCCAGTACCCGGAGCGGGTGGTGGGTCTGATTGTGGCGGGGATGATCCTTTGCGAGGTCTTTTCCTCCTGCACGTTGGTGGTGCTGTACCGTCGGCGGCGGGGACCCCTCACCGGCCGGGGGGAGGAGGGAAACATCCGGCGGCGGCGGGTGCTGTCCATCGCCCTCCCGGTGGGGCTGAACGCCCTGCTGGGCAATCTGCTCAACGCGGCCAACTCCGCCCTTATCCCCCAAAAGCTGGTGGAGGGGGGCGCGGACCGGTCCGCCGCCGTGTCCCAGTTCGGGGTGGTGTGCGGGATGACCATGCCCATGCTCTCCCTGCCCATCGTGTTTCTGGGGGCGCTGAACCTGGTGCTGGTGCCCCGGCTGTCCCGGGCCTGCGCCCTGAACCGCCCCGGGGAGTGCCGGAGGCTGGTGTCCCAGGCTATCTCGGCGGTGTCCCTGCTGACCCTGCCCTCTATGGCCTTTATGGTGGTGGTGGGCCCCGACCTGGGGCGGGCCATGTTTCACCAGGACGGGGTGGGGGAGTACCTCGTCCCGCTGGCCTGCGTTATGGCCATGAGCTGCGGCTGCTCGGTGCTGTGCGCCTCGCTGAACGGCATAGGCCGTCAGCGGGCGGTGGCGGCGATTTCCCTGCTGGGGGGAGCGGTCCAGCTGGGCTTTACCCTGGCGTTAGTACCCCTGTCCGGAGTGGGGATGGCGGGCTATGTGGCCGGAGCGGTGGTGTCCACCGCGCTGGAGCTGGCGCTGTGCCTGTGGCAGATCGTCCGGGCCACCGGGCTGCGGCTGGAGCCTTTCCGGTGGATGGCCGCCCCCGGTCTGGCCGCGCTGCTGTCGGGGCTGACGGGCAACCTGCTGTTTCGGCTCCTGAAGGACAGCGGCGGCGCTCCCGTCCCGGCGGGGGTGGGGACGCTGGTCTTCTCCCTGGTTCTCTACCTGGCCGCCCTGCAGGCCCAGGGGGTCAAGGCGTGGGACGTCCTGCGGCTGGACTGGTAAAGCAAACAGCCCCGTCCAGGCGGACGGGGCTGTCAGGTCAGGAATTCTGCTTCATGGGGGCGATCTCCTTTTTGTAGACGTGGCAGAGGAACAGGGCGCTGGAGGCAACCGCGAACAGGTCGGCAAAGGGAAAGGCCCACCACACGGCGTCCAGACTTCCGGTCTGGGCCAGAAGAAACGCTGCGGGCAGCAGAACCACCAGCTGGCGGATGGCAGAGACAGCCAGAGACAGCACCCCATGCCCCAGCGCCTGGAATACCGAGCTGCTGACGATGCAGAACCCGGCGAACAGAAAACTGATGGAGATAATGCGCAGGGCGGGCACGCCAATAGCCAGCAGGGCGGCTGGATCCTCCCCCTCAGCGGTGAACAGGCCGAGGAATACCTGGGGGAACAGCTGGAACAGGGCAAAGCCCGCCACCATAATACCCATGGCGTAGGCGATGGCCAGCTTGGCGGTTTTTACAATCCGGTCGGGCTTGCGGGCGCCGTAGTTGTAGGCCACGATGGGTACCATGCCGTTGTTCAGTCCGAATACCGGCATAAAGATAAAGGACTGGAGCTTGAAATAGATGCCGAAGACCGCCGTGGCGGTGGAGGTGAAGGCGATCAGGATCTGGTTCATGCCGAACACCATCACCGAACCGATGGACTGCATGATGATGGAGGGCAGTCCCACGCTGTAGATGTTGCCGATGATCTCCCGGCTGGGCCGCAGGCCCTTGAAGGACATCTGGATCTCCGGGTTGTGGGTCAGGGCCAGGTACAGGCCCACCAGTCCTCCGGCGATCTGACCGGCCACGGTGGCCACGGCGGCGCCCGCCACCTCCAGCCGGGGGAAGCCGAACAGGCCGAAGATCAGGATGGGGTCCAGGATCAGGTTGATGACCGAGCCGACCCCCTGAATGACCATGGCGTACACCGTCCGGCCAGTGGCCTGGACCAGCCGCTCGCAGGTGACGGACAGGAAGATACCGATACAGGCCCCGGTTACGATGGTCAGGTAGTCGGCGCCGTAGCGGACGATGCCAGGGATGTCGGTCTGGATGATGTAGTAGGTCCGGGCAAAGGTCAGGCCCAGGACGGTGAACACCAGTCCGCTGACGATTTCCAGCAGAGTGCCGTTCATGGCGGTGCGGTTGGCCCGCTCCTGATCCTTCTGGCCCAGACTGCGGGAGAGCAGGGCGTTGATGCCCACGCCGGTGCCCACCGCCACGGCGATCATCAGGTTCTGCACCGGGAAGGCCAGCGAGACCGCATTCAGCGCGTCCTCGCTCAGCTTGGACACAAAATAACTGTCTACCACATTGTAGCACGCCTGGATCAGCATGGAAATGATCATGGGAACTGCCATATTCAAGAGCAGCTTGTTCTCGGGCATAATGCCCATTTTATTTTCACTTGCGGGCTGTGACACCAGAAATTCCTCCTTTTTCATCCTTCTTCTCAGCAGAGGATTATTATAGGGGAAAGAAAAATTTATGTCAATGGCAGTTTCGACTGAATTTGTATTTTTTGAAAGAACTTGCGTCTTTTCAAACTTTGTATTAGGATAGAGATATCTTGGAACGCTATTCTTTAAGAATGGAGGCATTCTGCTTTGAACTATGAAGAGACGCTGAGCCGCTTGTGCGCCCTGTCCGCACCCAGCGGCTTTGAGGGTCCGGCGGTCCAGGCGGCGGCGGAACTGCTCCGTCCCCTGGCAGACGAGGTGTACACCACCCGGCTGGGCAGCGTGGTGGGGGTGCGCCGGTGCGGCCGGGAGAACGCCCAAAAGCTGCTGCTGGACGCCCACCTGGACGAGATCGGCCTGATTGTCACCGGCCACGAGGAGGGCTTTCTCCGCTTCGCCCCTCTGGGCGGGGTGGACCCCCGGATGCTCCCCGACCGGGAGGTGGTCCTGCTCACCGACCCGCCCATCCACGGGGTGGTGGCCTGCCTGCCCCCTCACGTCCAAACGGCGGACGATATGAACAACTCCCTGCCCATCAAGGACCTCTATATCGACGTGGGACTGTCCCAGGAGGAAGCGGAGACCCGCATCCCTGCCGGCACTCCCGTCACCTACCGGGGGGGCTGCGCCCCGCTGGGGGAGGAGCTGCTGTGCGGCAAGGCGCTGGATGACCGGTGCGGCTTCGCCGTCCTGCTGGACGTACTGGAGCGGTTAAAGGACACGCCGCTTGACGTGGACCTGTACGTCCTGGGTTCCACCCAGGAGGAGACCCACAGTACCGGGGCCATTACCGCCGCCTATGAGCTTGCTCCCAACCTGTGCGTGGCGGTGGACGTCACCCATGGGGACAGCCCCGACGCCTCCAAACACGAGACCTTTAAGCTGGGCGGGGGCCGGTTGTCGGGGTTGGCCCCAACTGTGCCCGGTCCCTGTCGTGGCGGCTTAAGGAGCTGGCAGAGCTGGCAGAGGAAGAGATCCCCTTCCAGATTGAAGTCATGTCCGGCTCCAGCGGCACCAACGCCTGGCCCATCCAGGTCAGCCGGGAAGGGGTAGCCACCGCCGTGCTGTCTATCCCGGAGCGGTATATGCACACCCCAGTGGAGGTGGTCCACCGCAAGGATTTAGAGGATACCGCCAAGCTGCTGGCCGCCTTTGTGGAGAGTTTGGGAGAGGGGGAAGAGACATGCTGAACACCTTAAAGGAGCTGTGCCTGCTCAACGGCGTATCCGGAGAGGAGGACGAAGTGCGCTGGTATCTCGCCAACCAGGCGAGAAAGGCCGCCCCCTCTGTCCACGTCCGCACCGACGCCATTGGAAACCTGATCGTCTTTAAAAAGGGCAAAAAGTCCACCGGGAACAGGCTGATGCTGGCCGCCCACATGGACGAGGTGGGGATCATCGTCACCCGCATCACCGACGAGGGCTTCCTCAAGTTTGACTTTGTGGGCGGGGTGGACCGCCGGGTGGCCATCGGCAAGCCGGTGGTCATTGGACACAACAAGGTTCCCGGAGTCATCGGCCTGAAGGCCATCCACCTGACCACCAAGGAGGAGCGGAAAAAGGTCCCCAAAACCGAATCGCTCTATATCGATATCGGGGCCAAGGACAAACCGTCCGCCGAACGGCTGGTGCAGCTGGGGGACTACGGCGCGTTTGTCTGTGAGCCGGAGGAGTTCGGGGACGGCCTGTTCAAAGCCAAGGCCATTGACGACCGGGTGGGCTGCGCCGTCATGCTCAAGCTGCTGGAGGAGGACCTGCCCCTGGATGTGACCTTCGCCTTCACCGCCCAGGAGGAGGTGGGCACTCGGGGGGCCTTCGGGGCGGCCTTCTCGGTCACCCCGGAGATCGCCCTGGTGCTGGAGACCACTACCGCCGCCGGCCTGCCCGGGGTGGAGAGCCACCGCCGGGTGTGCGCCCCCGGCAAGGGGCCGGTGATCTCCTATATGGACGGCTCCGCCATCTATGACCGGGAACTTTTTGAGACCCTGCGCCGTCTATCTGAGGAGAACGGCATCCCCTGGCAGACCAAGGAGTATATCGCCGGGGGCAACGACGCCCGCACCATCCAGCGCGCCAAGGCCGGGGTGAGGGTGGCGGCAATGTCCGCCGCCACCCGCTATCTCCACGCCCCCGCCAGCGTGGGCAGCGTGGCCGACTTTGAACACATGCTCCAGCTCACCCGGCTGTTCCTGGCCGAGATGGCCCAGCGGCTGGAGGAGGGAATAAAGATAGAAAGAGAGTGATTTCGATGCACGGAGAACACACGATTGAAGAACAGGTGGAGCAGCTGAAGGAGTATCTGGGCTGTCCCTGCACCTACTATCCTCCTTCCAATGACTGCCAGCTGATGGGCTCCGACTTCTATCAGGCCCGAGCCCGTGGAAAAAAGGAGGGCTTTGTCCCCATGCTGATCGCGGTGGACGAGCTTCTGCTGGAGTGCTTCGAGCTCAACGGGGAGGACAAGAGTGCCGAACAGGCGCGGCAGGAGCTGCTGTCCGCCCCGCTGGAGTCGGGGAAGGAGCTCCTGCAAAAATGGCTGAGGGAAGCAAAGGAGGGCTGGGCGGAGGCCGACCCCGAATTCTATGCCAACTGGGACGCCCATGTGATCGGCGAGGTGTCCGGCGGCGAGAAAATCGACCGCTTTTTGAGCCTTTGGGACTATGACGGAAAACAAACCATTCCCATCGTTCTGGCTGAGATTCCGGTCAAACATCCCTGGGAGGTCTTCGCTTACCTGCCCTTCGGCGGCTGGAACGAATGTCCCGCCGCCGAGGAGCACATGGCGGTGGCCAAGTACTGGTTCGAGAAGTACGAGGCCGTCCCCGCCCTCATGACCCCCGATGTGCTGGAGTACACCATCCCCTTTGGCACCTCTGTCCCCAGCTGGCAGGCCCTGGACCTGGCCCTGGAGCAGTACGCCTACTGCAACGACATTGTGGACCAGGGGGTGGAGACCGTTGGGCGGCTGGCCGACGGCCTGATGAAATCTCATAACTGGTATTTCTGGTGGGATTGAGGAGGAAAGCATGGAACTGATTGAAATTTTACGGACTTTGAACCAGGCCCACGGTCCCTCCGGGGACGAGGGGGAAATCCGGGAGAAGATTGCGGAGCTGGCCCGGCCCTTTGCCGATGAGCTCACCGTTGACACGATGGGCAGCCTGATCGTCCATAAAAAGGGGGAAGGCCCCCGGGTGATGTTTGCCGCCCACATGGACTCCATCGGCTTTATCGTCACCCACATTGAGGAGGAGGGCTTCCTCCGGGTGGGCAGGCTGGGGGGCGTTGTCCCCAAGGAGGCGGCCTACAGCGCGGTGCGGTTCAAGAACGGCGTGCGCGGGGTGTTTGTCCCCGAGGAGAAGGCGGACTTCGGCCGGCTGAAGCTGGACGAGTGCTTCCTCGACATTGGCGCAAAGGACGAGGCGGACGCCAAAAAACTGGTCCAGGTGGGGGACACCTGCATCTATGACCAGCCCCTCCACGTCCAGAGGGAGCGGGTGACCTCCCCCTATCTGGATGACCGCCTGGCCTGCGCCGTGCTGCTGTGCGCCCTGGAGCGAATTGAGAGGCCAACCTGCGACCTGTATCTGGTGTTCACCGTGCAGGAGGAGGTGGGCCTGCGGGGGGCCAAAACCGCTGCCTGGCAGGTGGAGCCGGAGGTGGGCATTGCGGTGGACGTCACCGATGTGGACGACACGCCCGGCTCGGAACGGTGCGGCACCACCCGGCTGGGCAAGGGAGCGGCGGTGAAGGTGATGGACTCCTCCATCATCTGCCACCCGGAGGTCGTGGCCCGGCTGGAGGAGCTGGCGCGCCGGGAGGAGATCCCCTTCCAGCGGGACATCATGCGGGGAGGCGGCACCGACGCTGGAGCCATCCATACTACCCGGCTGGGGGTGAGGACCGGGGGGATCTCCATCCCCTGCCGCTATATCCACACCCCGACGGAGACCGCCAGCCTCCAGGATGCGGCGGCCTGCGTCCGGCTGACGGTGGCTTTTGCCCAGCAATAAACGGCCAGGAACCGGAAATTTGGATACTTTTCCCGTTTTATGTCTTGCAAAAAAAGAAGTTATCTGGTACAATACTAAAATGTCCGAATATTTGGGCACAGATGCAATACTCGGCCGGGCCAAGGCGGCCCGCAGCAAGGAGAATGAAGACACATGGATAAGAAACAGAGAGAAGCACGCCGCCAACAGGAAGATATCGCCCTGCAGAGAGGTCTGCTGTGGGTGGTGGGAGCCGTGGTGCTGGAGGTCCTGCTGGTGCTGCTCAACCGCTTCTATATCAATTACTCCCTCAGTGAGGCCGGAGTCAACACCTTCCTCGCCCTGCATGAGGTGCTGAAGGCGGCGCGCATCGCCGTGCCAGTGGCGGCTCTGGCGGCCCTGCTGTGGACGGCCTGGCAGCTGAAGCAGGGGAAGAAGTATGCCCTGCCCCTGATCGTGACCATTGCGCTGGCCGCCCTCTCCATCTGCGTCCACGTGGCCGTCAAGTACCGGGCGGACGGCATGTCGATGCTGTATTGGCTGGTGATCGCCTGGGCGGTGCTGGCGATGGTGTTCTATATCTACCAGCGGGAGTTTTTCCTGGCCGCGTCCGCCTGCGGCATGTCGGTGCTGGCCCTGTGGTTTGTGCGCTTTGGCGCTTCCGGCCGGCCGGAGGCCATTCTGCTGGCCGCTGCGATTATCGTGGTGGGCCTGGCCTCGCTGTGGCTGAAGAAGAACGACGGCGCGCTGGGCGGTGGAGAGACCTTCCGCTTCCTGCCTAAGGGGAGCTCCTACAGTGTGCTGCTGGCCACCTGTCTGGCCAGCTTGGCTGCTGTGGCCGCCGCGATGCTGGCCGGCGGCATGGTGGCCTATTATCTGGTGTACGTTATGCTGGCTTGGCTGTTTGCCCTGTTCGTGTACTACACCGTCAAGCTGATGTAAGCTGTTGGAATACCCAGACCTCCCCGCTGTCCGGTGGGGAGGTTTTTCACATCCGCCGCGGCGAAAGCAAGGAGAGAGAAGCACATGGAGGAGCAGGAAAAAAGAGACTCGGTGGCGGTGGTGGTGCCGTCGCTGAACCCCGACCGGCGGCTGCGCTCGACGGTGGAGGGCCTTCTGTCCGCTGGCTTTACAGACGTGATCCTGGTCAACGACGGCAGCAGTCCGGAGACGCTGGAGCATTTTCAGGCGCTGGCCCACCTGCCGGAGGTCACCCTTCTGTCCCATGCGGTCAACCGGGGGAAGGGGGCGGCGCTGAAGACCGCCTTCTCCTGGCTGTTGGAGCACCGGCCCTTCTGCGCCGGGGTGGTGACGGTGGACGGTGACGGACAGCACCACCCGGAGGATGCGGCGGCCTGCGCCCGTCAGATGCTGGCGGAGGAGCGGGTGATCCTGGGCTGCCGGGACTTTTCCCGGCCCGAGGTGCCGCCCCGCTCCCGGATGGGCAACCGGATCACCAGCGCCGTCTTCCACATTTTCTGCGGTATGAAGATCTCCGACACCCAGACCGGTCTCCGGGCGATTCCCCGCCGGGACCTGGCAGTGATGGCAGCGGTGGCCGGAGAGCGGTATGAATATGAGACCAACATGCTGCTGGTCCTGAAGGACCGGCACATCCCCTATGGCGAGGCGCCCATTCGCACCATTTACCTGGAGGAGAACCGGGGTTCCCATTTTCACGCCGTGCGGGACTCCTGGCGAATCTACCGGCTGATCCTGGCCCATTTTTTCCGCTACACCCTCAGTTCCCTGGCCAGCGCGGCTGCGGACACCGGGCTGTTCGGCCTGCTGTCCTTTCTTTTGGCGGGACTGCTCACCGGGGCGGCCCTCACCGCGGCGGCGGCGGCCGGAGCGCGGGTGCTGTCCTCCCTGCTGAATTTCTCCCTGAACCGGTGGGTGGTGTTCCGGGGGGGAGGCCCGCTGGGCCGGTCCCTGATCCGGTATTACATGCTGGCCCTGCCCATGCTGCTGGCCCAGTTCCTGCTGACCGAGGGGGTCTTTCGGGCCGCTCGCATCAGCGACCGGCAGACCCTCCTGCGGACCGCCGTCTACGCGGCGGTCATGACGGCGCTGTTTGTGGGCAGCTATGTGATCCAGCACCGCTGGGTGTTCCAGGCAGGTAAGACAGAGGAAAGGAAGCCTTCTACATGAGTGAAACGAATCAACGTCAGGGCCGCCGTGAGGCGCCCGGCACGCCCCGGCGCGTCCTGCGCTGCATCGGGCGGACGCTGCTGGCCGTCCTGTCTGTGGCGGCGGTGCTGCTGGCGGGGCTGTGCATGATTATGGATGAGGTCTTCAACGGCCCCTCTGAGACGGCCCGGAACCGGCTGACTATGTCCCTGCTGGAGGCCAGCGCCACCAAATGGGTGCCGGCGGTGTTCGTCGGGCAGGAGACGGTGGATCAGATCCAGGCCAAGGTGGCTGCCGACCTGCCAGAGGGACAGTCCGATCCCACCCAGGTGGTCATCCGCAGAGAGGGGGGGCTGGAGGACGACGAGTGGGCGGAGCACCCCGATGGCCTGCGGGTGGAGGAGGTCCATGGTGATACCTACAACGCCTACGTGATGCTGATCCGGGACCCGGCCCGGGTGTACCTGTCCCCGTCCTCCAAGAGCTACTCCAAAAGCAGGCCGGGAACCCGGATCACCAAGCAGATCGAGACGGAGGGCGCAGTGGCGGCCATCAACGGCGGAGCCTTCTTCGACAATGGCACCATCAGCCCGGAGGTGGGCAGCGTGCCCTGCGGCCTGGTGGTGTCCCGGGGGGAGGTGCTGTGGAACGACGGCAGCTCCTACTACGGCTTTGCCGGCTTCAATGAGGACGATATCCTGGTGGTGTCAAAAAAAATGTCCGCCGCCGAGGCCAAGGAGGCCCGCATCCGGGACGGCTGCTGCTATGGCCCTGTGCTCATCAAGGACAGCGCCGTCAACGAGGAGGCCTACAACACCAACTCCGGCTACAACCCCCGCACCGCCATCGGGCAGCGGGCCGACGGGACTGTGATCCTGCTGTGCGTGGACGGCCGTCAGGCGGGCAGCCTGGGGGCCACCTATGCCGATGTCATCGACGTTATGGTGGAGTACGGCGCGGTCAATGCCTGCAACCTGGACGGAGGCTCCTCCACTGTGATGCTGCTGCGGGATGAGGAGGGGCAGGTGCAGACGGTGAACAATGTCTCCCTGCTCCAGGAGGAGCCCCGGCGGATGCCCACCTTCTTTATGGTGCGGCCGCTGGACGGGGAGTGAGGAGCGTACGGCATGGAACAGAAGAGAAAACGAAGTGTTTTTTATTGGGTGCTGCTGGGGATACTGATCCTGCTGCTGCTGGTGTTTGTCTATATCCGCTTTGGCCTGCTGCGGCCCTGGCTCACCCGCTATGAAGCGTCCCAGCCCAAGCATGTCAGCCAGGAGGTGTTTGACGACCTCTTTTCCCCCGCCGACTGGGGCCGGGTGTTTGACCTGGCCGGGCTGGAGGGGGACCGGGAGCGGTTTGTGGAAGCGCTGGAGGAGCTGATGGCGGGCCAGGAGCTGACCCTGGTGGAGACCTCCGCCGGGCTGTCCGGCGACCGGCGGTATCTGGTGAAGTCGGGGACGGACAGCGTGGCCGCCTTTACCCTGACCGGCGAGACGGAGGAGAAGACAGCCGCCTGGAAGCTGGGTCAGGTGGAGCTGCTGCTGGAGCTGCCCTCCAACACCCTCCTGGTCCGGACCCTGGACAGCCATCGGGTGCTGGTCGACGGCGAGGAGCTGGGGGTGGACTGCCAGGTTCAGCTCACCGAGACGGCGGCGGAGCGGTACCTCCCCGAGGGCGTTTTGGGCCGGCGGACCATCCTGTGGCAGACCCGGGCGGGGACAGCCGGAAATGGCGGGGTGACCGTCCTGGACGCAGACGGAGAAACGGTCCCCCTGGATCTCGACCCGGAGACGGGCGTCTATACCGTCAGGGAGACGGCGGAGGAGCCCACCGATGAGGAGTATGCCGCGCTCACCGGCGCGGCGAAGAGCTACGCCCGGTATATGATCCGGCAGGGGGACGCCGCCCAGCTGCGCCGCTATTTTGACAGCAGCAGCGCCATCTATCAGACCATCTGCTCCAGCGAGATCTGGATTCGCCAGACCTCCGGCCACACCTTTTCCAACGAGAGGGTGAGCGAGTTCCAACGCTATGGGGAGGATATCTTTTCCGCTCGGGTGTCCATGCACCTGGACGTCCAGCGGGGGAACGGCTCTGCCAAGCCCTATGAGATCGACAGCACCTTTTTCTTCCATAAACAGAACGGCGGCTGGCGGGCCTTTGAGATGACCAATATGGACGTGCAGGAGGAGATCGTCCATAGCCGTCTGGTTTTTATGGACGGCGAGCAGGAGCTGGGACGGCTGTTCGTCTCCTCCGGGGAGCGCAGCTTTACGCCGCCCGCTGTGGAGGAACGTCCAGGCCAGCACTTCGCCGGCTGGGCTACCCGGGGACAGGAGGGGGGCAGCGTCACCATGACTCTCCAGTTCCAGCCGAAGGAGGATGGGACCGTCACCCTTCCGGCGGGCCTGACGCTGGAGCCCATGACCCTGTATGCGGTTTTTGAATGAATGAAAAAAGCGGACAGTCCGTATGGACTGTCCGCTTTTTATGCATACTGAGACCAGCGCGGTCCGCAGGACCGACTTGATAAAAAAGGAGCGGATAGCTTGACGATCAATTACAGAAAGGCGGCCATCGTGGGCTGCGGCTTTGTGGGCGCGTCCATCGCGTTTCGCTTTTTGCAGCAGGGACTGTTTTCCAATCTGGTCCTGCTGGACGCCAACCGGGACAAGGCGGAAGGGGAGGCCATGGACCTGAGCGACGGCCTGCCCTACGGCGCTTCCATGGAGATCACCGCCGGGACCTACGACGACATCGCCGACTGCGGGCTGGTCGTGATCACCGCCGGGGTGAACCAGAAGCCCGGCGAGACCCGGCTCCAGCTGATCGAGCGCAACGCTGTCATCATGCGGAGCATTGTGGAGGAGATCAAAGCTCGGCCCTTTGGGGGCATTCTTCTTATCGTGTCCAATCCGGTGGATGTGCTCACCCATGTGGCCAGGGAGCTGTCAGGCTATCCCAAGGAGCGGGTCATCGGGTCTGGGACGGTTTTGGACACCGCCCGGCTGAAACAGCTGCTGGGGGAAGAGCTGGGGGTGGACAGCCGCAATGTTCACGCCTTCATTGTCGGTGAGCACGGCGACAGCGAGCTGGCTGTCTGGAGCGGAGCCAATGTGTCCGGTTTGAATCTGGACGATTTCTGCCGCCTGCGGGGAAAGGAACTCCATGAGGCCAGCAAGGAGCGCATCTATCAAACCATTCGGGACAGTGCCAACGAGATCATCAAGCGTAAGGCGGCGACCTACTATGGCATTGCGATGGCGGTAGGACGCATAGCGGAGTGCATTGTAAAGGACGAGCAAGCGGTGCTGCCCATCTCGGTGGGGCTGGAGGGAGAGTACGGCTTGGACCACGTGACGCTGAGCATTCCGTCCATTGTGGGCAAGAACGGCCTGGAGAAGATCTTGGAGATCCCGCTGGGGGAGTCCGAACGGTTGGCGCTGGACCGCTCCGCCCAACAGCTGCAGGAGGTCATCGCTGGGCTGAAGCTGTAAGCGGACCAGCCTCGTGCAAAGCGGGCGCGGTGTTTGTATGATGGAACCAGAACTAGTAAATATAGGCAGGTCCCGTTGTGGTATATCTCCGCAGTTCAGGGCAAAGCTATAAGCGGATGTTCCATCCAACACAAACAGGAAAAACAAAATGAAAAAAGGAGAGACGAGTTATGTCTAACAGTAATAGCAGTAAGATCATGGTTCCCAACGCCCGTGAGGCCATGGACAAGTTTAAGATGGAGGCTGCCAACGACCTTGATGTAGCTGCACCATCTTAAAAAAGCAAAAGCGAATTAGAGAAGACTATGACGAAATATTACTTAAATTGGTGAATCGGCCCATAAAAGCCGGCCTGTCGCAAAGAAATGTGACAAGCCGGCTTTTATTCCCTCTTATTTTTGTGAATCAAATCAGAAATTGGCTCATGTTTTAGGCGAAATAGGAAAAAATTCGCTCATTTTTTGCGGAACAGTTGTAATTCTTCCCCCATCGGAGTATACTATAGCCAATAATGCGGATGGAGGGAAGTGCCTATGCGCTACTTGAAACGGAAAATCGACTTATTTCTGGCAGAGTGGAAAGCCGCCCCTAACCACAAACCGTTGATTGTCAAGGGACCCCGGCAGGTGGGCAAGACGGAGTCGGTCCAACGTTTTGCCCAAAGCAGCTACGAAAATGTGATCTATATCAATTTCGTAGAGGAGCCCAAGTACAAGCTCATCACAGCCGACGGCTATAAGACGGACGAGATCATCAAGAATATTTCCCGCCTGGACCCGGGCAAGCGATTTCTGCCAGGAAAGACTCTGCTCTTCTTTGACGAACTCCAGGAATTCCCCGATATCGCCACCGCACTGAAATTCTTTTCCATTGATGGCCGCTTTGATGTGATCTGCAGCGGGTCCATGCTGGGGATCAATTACCGGAAAATCGAGAGCAACAGCGTGGGCTACAAAACAGACTACGAGATGTATTCCATGGATTTTGAGGAATTTCTCTGGGCGAAGGGCTATGACGGCGGTTTTGTAGACGACCTGTTGGAGCATATGCGGACGCTGACGCCTTTCAGCGAATTGGAACTGTCCGTCTGCAATTCGCTGTTCCTGGATTTCTGCATCCTGGGCGGGATGCCGGCGGTGGTGCGGGAGTATGTGGAGCGGGGTACCTTTGAGGGCTCTCTGGATATTCAGCGGCAACTCATTGCCGACTACAAGGAGGACATTCGGAAATACGCCGAGGGGCTGGATCAGGGGCGCATCCTCAACGTATTTAATCAGATCCCGCCTCAGCTGGCTAAGGACAGCAAAAAATTCCAGATCTCCAAGGTGGCCTCCGGGGCCAGGTTTAAGGACTACCGGGGGTGCATCGAATGGCTCAGCGATGCCGGGATGGTAAATATCTGCTACTGTCTGAATTTCCCGGAGCTGCCGCTGAAGGGCAACTATGAGGAGACCAAGTACAAGCTGTATTTTGCCGACAGTGGCCTGTTGGTGGCCATGCTGGACGAGGAGGCCCAGGAGGATCTGCGGGCCAATAAAAACCTGGGGGTGTACAAGGGCGCACTCTATGAGAACATCGTGGGAGAGGCGCTGGTGAAAAGCGGCTGTGGGCTGTACTACTACAAACGGGAGGATTCCACGCTGGAGGAGGACTTTTTTGTCCGCACTGCCTCGGAACTGATCCCGGTGGAAGTCAAAGCCACCAACGGCAGGGCCAAGTCCCTGCGCACGCTGATCTCCAGCGAAAAATACAGCGATATTTCCCACGGAATCAAGCTCACTGGGGGAAACATTGGATACAGTGATAATATCTATACGTTTCCATACTTCTGCGCATTTTTACTGAAGAGGTACTTGAAGTCGGGAAATGAAATGACATTATAGGAGAACGGAGTTGGAGACGATGCAAATGGGATCCTGGAAGAATTGGTTCCAGCCCCACATTTTGGAGCGGGGCCGGACCTACTTTGAAGAGGGCCGAGTCTCAGACCTGGAGCGCACTGAGGACGGCTACATCGCCACTGTGGAAGGCACAGAGGAATATGAGGTGGAGATCCTGCTGGAAGGAGATACCATTGAGGATATGCTCTGTGACTGCCCTTATGCGGAGGATGGAAATGCCTGTAAGCACATGGCGGCGGTCCTGTTTGCGATATCTGCCGCCGAACCGTCCAAGAAGAAAGCCCCAGCAAAAAGGGAGCGTCTGACTCCCGCCGGTCTTGTGGAAAAAATTCCTGACAGCCAACTCCGTCCGCTGTTGACAGAATTGGTATCCGCAGATGAGAAGCTTTACAGGGCGCTGCTCCTTCGATATGGGGAAACATCTCTGGATGAATGTATAAAGACGCTGAAAAAAGAGCTGGCCTCCATCGGAAACCAGTACGCTGACCGCCATGGCTATATCAACTACAGAGAGGCGGATGATTTTGAGTGCGATATGGCTGATTTCATTGGGCGGCAGACACAGACACTGCTGGAGCGGGGTGAACCCCTGCTGGTGCTCCGGGCAGGGATAGATGCGCTACGGGAATTTGCGAGCTATGAAGTTGAGGAGGGTTGCAGCTATATAGATGACGCTATGGATACGATGCTTACGGACATATTTTGTACCTGTAAAGAAGACACCGTTTCAGAGATGTTTGACCTCCTCCTGAAATGTGCAGAATCAGGCAGAGAACACTGGAAGGTCCAAGACTTTGCAGAACAGGCGATTTTCTCCCGGTTTTCCGGAGAAATGTTTGACAGGAAAAAGCTGGAGCTGATAGATAGACAAATTGCGGACCTTGAGGTTTCCGGCAAGCAAGGTTATTCCAGAGAATATGAGATGGAACAGCTGCTGACACGCCGTTTTGATTTGATGAAAAAGCTGTCCTTGCCGAAGGAGGAACTGGACGCCTTTTTAGAACGGTACACAAACTATTCTGATATCCGTAAGCTGCGTATCCAGCAGGCGCTTGAGGACGGGAAGATGGACGAGGCCATTCGTCTGCTGGAGGAGGGTAAGTCCGCCGGCCGTGACAAGCGGGGGCTGGTAGCGGAGTACAGCGAATGGCTGATGAATCTGTATGAGCAGCAGGGGCAGCGGGACAAGCTGATTGCGGAGCTGGAGTATCATGTCTTTGTTCTGTCCTCCGGCGGTATAGAGATGCTGAACCGCCTGAAGAAAGCGTGTACGCCGGCGCAGTGGATCGAGTACAGAGAGCGGTATCTTTCCGGGCGATCTTACCACAAGCTGGATCTTATGGAATCCGAGGAGCTTTGGGAACGCCTGATGAAAGCGGTTGCTACGGCTGGGCATCTTTCCATTCTGGACCGCTATGAAGCGGCTCTGAAAAAGCGGTATCCAAACGAACTGCTGGAGGCATACGCTTGTATCCTAACGAAAGAAGCGGCCACGGCATCCAACCGAAAGCGGTATCAGGAGTTGGCGCACTATCTGAAAAAACTCAGGAGCTATCCGGACGGGGCAGAGCGAGCGGCACAGCTGGTGGGGGACTGGCGCGCTCGGTATACCCGCCGCCGGGCCATGATGGAGGAACTGCGGAACGCGGGATTTTAACTGTATCATTGTCATATGGCGCTTTTGGCGCTATAATAGCTTAGGACAGGAGGTGTTCCCCATGAGCTGCCACAATGTCAGTGCCAATGATAAAATGAAAGAAAACGCCGAGGAAAAAATGTAGTTTTGTGGCGGAGGTGAAGGGAAAAGGATAGACTCCCAATCAGGGCGAGAAAGAGCCCGGAAAGGGAGTCAGGAAATGCAAGGAGCACAGTGGATGGAAATCCGAAGCGACAGACAAAAAGGGCTGAGCTATGTGGAGCTGGGCCGGAAGTACCACATGGACCCGCGAACAGCAAAGCGGTACGCGGAATCGCCGCAGAAGCCGGAGTACACATTGAGCGAACCCAAGCCAACAAAGATGGACCCGTACAAGCAGATCGTGGACGAGTGGCTGGAAGAGGCGCCGTATTCAGCGCTGCGGATATTGGAGAAGCTACGGGAAATGGGATTTGACGGGGGCTACAGCATCGTCAAGGCGTATGTGAGCAGCCGGAAGATGGACTTGAATGAGAAAGCAACGGTGCGGTTTGAGACGATGCCCGGAAAGCAAGGGCAGATGGACTGGGGATTCTTTGAGGATCACCTGGTATACGAGGTAATATCGGGGTGACACCATCCCCATCCTCCTCAAAGGAGAAGTCGGAGATGTGGGTCCCACCGGCGAAGGTCTTGGGGACCTTGATAGCCAGGATATCCACCGCCCTTTGGATCATCCGCTCACTGATACACCCCTCCCCGTTGAGCAGAGCCTGGACCTGGGCCTCCCGGAAAATCTTCACGATGTATGCCGGGATCCCCGCCGAGTGGTCATACAGCTTATTGGCCATCTTTTCCGTCAGGGGAGCGGAGGAGGGCGTCAGCTGGTAGGGCCAGAGCTGTTCCAGGAAGGAGCGGTAGGCCCCGTCTGGTTTCAGCGGCAGCAGGCGGATTCCCCTGGTGCGGCGTTTCAGGTGCTCCTGACTGATAAACAGATCCTCCGCCTCCGGGGTCCCCACAAAGTAAGTGGCAGTCCCGGTATCGTTGGTCAGCTCCACCAGGAACTTGATCAGCGGCTTCACCTGCCGGTTTTTCCGGGCCGTGAGGACCGCGTTCTGGATCTCATCCACCAAAATCAATCCCACATGGTGGGTTATGCAGAGAATCTTCACCTGGGTAGCGATAGCAGAAACGGAGATGGACTTCATCAGGGTCAGGCGGTTCAGGTAATCGGAGGCAATGGCTCGGTCTAATACCGCCAGGATGTTGAAGGCCAAGGTCTTGATGGAGCAATCACTGGGACACTCCACCCTGAGATATAAGACCTGCTTGCAGAAGAAGGGGTGGCCTTGGTACTCGGTGTGCTCGATCACCTGGGGGAGCAGCCCCAGAGACCTTTGAACTGTAACCGTCTTCCCGATGCCGGGCACTCCCAGAACGGAGCCGGTATCCGCCTGAGCTACAAAAAAGGCCGCCCCTAGCCCCTGGAAGATAGCGTTGGTCTGCCTGGCCCCATCAATCACCGTCCGGGTGGTGTAGGTTGTCCGGATAGCCCGGTAGAGCTGGTATAAATGGCGTACATGTAGTCCATGGGGATGAAGACTGTGGAGAGGATCGGGAGGGCCTGTCTCCGCTCCTCCGAGGTTATGGTTCCAATGTTATGTGGGATTGGTGGGGACCCGTTCACCTCAGCTAGAAACTCCTCCCGCCCAACCATCTCGGGCATCGCAGCCAGAAATGGATTGTCCGCTGGGGCATTGTCGTAGATGCCCCCCACGCTCTGTCCCGCCGGGTATTTCCTCATGTTGAATCCCTCCCTTGAGCCTGCTTCACGATTCCCTGAATAGCCCTCACCGCCGCCACTCCGGCCTGCCGCTCCGTCTGCTCCGCTTCTTTATGGATAGTCCGCTGCCGGGCCTGGTCCTAAATTACCTCCTGAGTTGAGCAGCCCTCATATTGAGTTGTTGCAGTAGTTTTTGTCATGGGGCAGGGGATTGTCCCATCATCCATGATGAGAAAAACTGAACCCACATCAGCCGGGTCATACGCCACCGTGTAACTATCCCCGATATATAAACCGTCCACACACTTTGGCGCGTACCACAACCCATTGACCTTCAAACCCTTCCGGGTCAGCTTGGCGGTCATCCGGGGGAGAGTCAGCGGATGGAGTTCATCAATGGGAGGGGTTAGCAGATTAGCCCCACCCTCAATCCACCGCCGAGCAGATGTTCTCCCATCTGGGAGAAGCCGACCGGAGTTTAGGTAGATAATCGAATGGATTAAAATAGCCGTGAATTCATCCAAATCAAGCACAGCCTGGTCCCGGTAGTCCACAGTCCAACGCTCCTGGGCGTCTGGCTCAATCACCCCCTTCCCCCGCAGGAGGGGCTTGTACCTCTGCTGGAGCAAGTCGAAGGCCTTCTCCACCAACCCCTTCCGATCCGGACGGAACGGCGGGAGGGATTCTACCTCAACCCCATATCTCCGACAGAGTTCATTGACTCTGGGGCCAAAGAACTCCCTCCCCCGGTCGGTAATGATCTCATTGGGGAGGCCGGTGTTGGGCCACTGCTCTCTGTTGATGTCAACCCCGAACTGCTTGCAGAACACCACCTTATCCATGGTGGCGCACTCCAGGCACTTCATCACCGCCGTCTCATCGGAGTCCATCCCCACATAGAGGCCGGTGATCAGTTGGGTGGCCGTATCGACTGCCAGGTAGATATTTGGTCTACCAATGACGGTAGTTCGATCCAGTTGGGAGACTAAATAGATGTCTCCGACAGTGGCATCCATCTGAAAGGCTCCCGGCTCCGGCTTCCACTGGCTGGCTGCTCCAAATGCCGGGCGGTTATTGCGCTGATAGTGGGTCAGACCGTCCCGGGCAATCACCTTTTGGGGCTGCTTGTGATAACCTCGGTTATAGAAGTAGTGCCGGAAGGCGGACCAGCTCGGTGTTGTATCTAACAGAGTTCCGTCCCAGCTGGTGTACCTCTCAACCACCATCATCTCGTATGCAGCTCGCAGGGAGAACTTCTTGGCGGAGAAGTAAAATGTCTTGATTGCCCAGTCAAACTCCGGCCTGGACTCCCCACCCCCACAACCCTTTGGTGCAGTCAGCACCCCCTGAGCCAGATAGCGGTAGTAGAGCCGGAGGACTCGCTTGTAGGTGGTCCCTTCCCTCTGCGCCACCTCTTTCGCCACAACCAGCCGATAGGCACGGTCTGTGATAGACCTGGGCTGGGCGTCCAGGAGGGGTTGGATTAAAGCCAGCCGCGACTGTTGAGCCGCAGTCAGCTTCTTCTTGGAGGACTGCTCCAGAAAATCCTCCGGGGTCTGAATCCGTTCCACCTCGTCCCCTGTGTAGAAAAAGGGTTGGGCTGGTTCTTCGTAGGGAATCAACCACATTCCGCCCTCGCCAACATGCAAAACCCGATACTCAATCCCGTTGTAAGAAACAAACTTCACAGTCACGGAATCACCACCACCTTCCAATCGCTGACATCCAACACAGCCCAGTACCGTCGAGACAGTTCCAACTTCTCCAAGTCGGCCTTCTTCTGTAACTGCCCGTCCGTCACCAGTTCCCGGACTCCAACCCTCCCATCCGCATAGCGGAGGAGGAAGTCAGAGGCCCATTCTGTTTCAAAGTAGGCCGGACGGATACCGATGCGGTCGATGTGGGGGTAGCGGGTCATATCCCACCGGCAGGCGGCCTCGTAGGATTCCACCCAGGCCTCCCCCTCCAGCCACTTGGCGTAATCCCTGGCCGGCTTGCTGTGGACTTTGACCATTACTCCACCCTTCTCGCTGTAAAACTGAATGTCCCTTGTTTTCACTCCAACTTTTTCCACGATAAATCCCTCCCATATAACATCGATCGGTGTGGTTGGGGGTGGGGGTGAATCGCCAATCAAGAGGTTTAAAATCCCACCCCCACATTTTCTTGTATCCACCGGATGAGTTGCTACCCCAAAATAACTCCTAAATTGAATTAATTTGAAATTTTGACCTTGAAATTTGAATTAATCTGAAAATTTGCGGGTTTTCACCTGCAAAAACTCGGATTAAATCCCTGCTTGACCTGTCAATCTGCAAAAATTCAGATTAAATCAGCCCCCTCAACCGAATAAATCTCAATTTTTGATGCTTACGGAATAAATCTGAAAAATGCCGTTTCAAGATCAGCAAAAACTTAGAATAAATCAAGAAGCCCCAACCGAATTAATCTAAAAAAACGCCCCTCAAAACCCACAAAAACTCAAATTAATTCAAAATTTTTCGGCAAAAATTCAGATTAAATAGCCTTAATCGGAACCACTCTGTCATAGTCCCTCCCAAAACGCCCCCAATGTCCCAACCATTTTGGACTGCGGCTATCTGAATTGGAGGGAATTTAAATGAAAGGAATCGGAATTTTTAGAGGTGGATTTCAACCGATTTAGATAGGAAAGCCGATAAAAACAAAGAAAAGGCCCCGAGTAATGGTGAATTACTCAGGACCTCTTGGGGGTCAGGATATTAGGGATGCTCTGTCTGATGTGAAATGGACAACGACAAATGGGAGACTGATTACTTCAGCTCCACCTTGGCGCCGGCCTCTTCCAGCTTCTTCTTCAGCTCCTCGGCCTCGTCCTTGGACACGGCCTCCTTCAGGGTCTTGGGAGCGCCCTCGACAGCGGCCTTAGCCTCGGCCAGACCCAGACCGGTGATCTCGCGGACGGCCTTGATGACCTTGATCTTGGCGGCGGCGTCAAAGCCGGCCAGGACCACGTCGAACTCGGTCTTCTCAGCGGCGGCCTCAGCGGCTCCGCCGCCGGCGGCGGGAGCGGCCATAGCGGCGGCGGACACGCCAAACTCCTCCTCCAGGGCCTTCACCAGCTCGGACAGCTCCAGAACGGTCAGAGCCTTGACTTCCTCGATCATCGCAGTAATCTTCTCACTCGCCATGATAAATGAACCTCCTAATTGTGTAAATTTTTAATGTGTGGTTCCCGGTTTGGGAACAGTCTGCCGCTTACTCGGCGGCGGGGGCCTCCTCAGCGGGGGCCTCAGCGGCGGGCTCGCCGTCCTTCTCGGCGATGGCCTTCAGCACGATTGCCAGGCTGGTAATGGGAGCCAGCATCATGCCGAGAGCCTGCGCCTGCAGGACCTCCTTGGAGGGCAGCTCAGCCAGGGCCATGATCTCCTCCAGGGACAGCACCTTGCCGTCCATGAAGCCGCCCTTGATGTTGAACTTGCCCTCGCCCAGCTTCTTCGCGTGCTTGTTGACCACGCGCATGGGAGCGATGGGGTCGCCGGCGCTGGTAGCCAGAGACGTGGTGCCGTTGAGCACATCGTCCAGCTCCTTGAGCCCGGCGTCGTCCAGGGCGAAGCGGACCAGGGTGTTCTTGACCACGCTGTACTGCACGTCGTTCTGACGCAGCTCGGCGCGCAGAGCGGTGTCCTCCGCTACGGTGATGCCCTTGTAGTCCACCAGCACGCCGCTGGCGGCGCCCTTCAGCTGTTCCTCCAGAGCGGCCACGATGGCCTTCTTCTCGGAAAGGACCTTTGCGTTAGGCATGTTTGGTTTCACCTCCAGAAATGTTTCCGCGAAACAAAAAACCTTCCGCCGGAAAGACAGAAGGACAGTACAATCAAAAGAATATCCCTTTGAATGCACTCTCGGCAGGAATTATGCCCGGAAAGGCCCCTGCTGTCTTTGAACGCGAGGTGTATTATATAAGAAGTCCGGCCCGTTGTCAAGGTGATTTTGCAAAAAATCCGCCCATTTTCATGGGCCGGGTCAGCATTCTTTTGCGCTATCCCCCTGAGACAGCGCTTTTTGAACCAGATCGGAGGACTTTGACGGGATGAATTCGATGGTTTTATAGTCCGCAATCCCCTCCCGGTAAAAAGGGTCCTGCTTCATGATCGACGCTGCAGTTTCCATATCATGGCAATTACACAAAATGATACCCCCTGTTCGGGGTACCTTGCGTCCAGAACAGAGGAACAGACCTTTTTCATAGTGTTCATCCAAGAATCGAATATGTTCTGGTAAAAAACGCTCTACCTCAGACAGCGGCTTTTGATAGGTCAGATCAAAAATAAACATGCTTGCATTCCTCCCTGATATGTGATAAAATTATAATGACCGAGGTCACTGACCTCGGTCATTATAATACATCTGTTGGCAGTGCCTGTCAAGAGAATGTTCAGGGAGATCGATCCATGTGGAACAACGATTAAGCAGAAAAGAAAGAGCCGCTGAAACAAAACGGAAGATATTTGCAACCGCGGTACAGCTCATAAAGGAAAAGGGCTATGACAAAATCACGGTTCGAGAAATTTGTGCGGCATCGGGAGTTGCCAAGGGTTCATTTTATGTTCACTATAAATCCAAGGAAGATATTTTACGAGAAAGCTATTATGCCGACATGGGACACTATGTGCGGGAGCGTTTTGAAGCGTGCTCTGCCGCCGGCAAAAGCGCATCTTATACGGCACAAATCATTCATTTTTTGAATCTGGAATTGGAATTTGCCGAATATGCAGGATACGAAATGACCGCTCTTGCTTATGCACTAAATTTAAGCGCCTGCGTTCCAGGCCCGTCGGAGCACCTCCAAAAAAGGACCTTCAGCCAGATCCTGTACGATGCGGTTCAGCATAATGCGGACCAAAACCGCACCGGCCTTTCCAGCGGCGAAATTTTCCACTATTTTGAAAGCCTGATTCGAGGTTTAATGGCAACCTGGTGCTTCTCCAATCACTCATTCAGCATCGTGGAACAGGGGAAAAAGTACATCTCGCTTGCCGTATACAGCATTTATAAAGAGGAACCGGAAACGCATTGATAGACGGCATATGCCCCATGATTCGAAAACTTTCTGCTCAGTTTGCATTGACTTCTCCCCTGTGATTCAGTATGATAAAGGGTACACGAAATCAATACAAAGGAGAACGAACCATGCTCACCCTGGAATCCTTCAAGGCGGCCCGCAGCGTACTGCAGTCCGTCCTGCGGCCCACGCCGCTGATCCACTCCCCCTACTTGTCCAAAAACTGCGGAAACAGCGTCTATCTCAAGCCGGAGAACATGCAGGCCACCGGGGCCTATAAGCTCCGGGGCGCTTACTATAAGATCAGCACCCTCTCCCAGGAGGAGAAGGACCGGGGGCTGGTCACCGCCTCTGCGGGCAACCACGCCCAGGGGGTGGCCTACGCGGCTCAGGCCGCAGGAGTGGCGGCCACCATCGTCATGCCCACCACCACCCCCCTGGTGAAGGTGAACAACACCAAGGACTACGGAGCCAAGGTAGTCCTCCACGGCGAGGTCTTTGACGACGCCGCCGAGCTGGCTGCTGAGATGGCCCAGAACCAGGGGCTGACCTACGTCCACCCCTTCAACGACCTGACCCTGGCCACCGGCCAGGGCACCATCGCCTACGAGATTTTCCAGGACCTGCCCGACGTGGAGATCATCCTGGTACCCATCGGCGGCGGGGGACTGGCGGCGGGAGTGTCCACCCTGGCCAAGCTGCTCAACCCCCATGTGGAGGTCATCGGCGTAGAACCCACCGGGGCGGCCTCCATGAAGGCCAGCCTGGAGGCTGGCCATGTGGTCACCCTCCCCAGCGCCACCACCATTGCCGACGGCGTGGCGGTCAAGACCCCTGGCGATCAGGTCTTCCCCTTTGTGCAAAAAAATGTGGACCGAATCATCACCATTGAGGACAGCGAGCTGGTGGAAGCCTTTTTGGACGTTATGGAGCGGCATAAGATGGTGGTGGAAAACGCCGGCCTGCTCCCCGTAGCCGCCCTGCGGCACCTGGGCTGCGAGGGAAAGAACGTCGTCTCCGTCCTCTCCGGAGGCAATATGGATGTGATCACCATGTCCTCCCTGGTCCAGCACGGGCTGATCTCCCGGGGGCGCATCTTCACCTTCGCCGTTCAGCTCCCCGACCGGCCCGGCTCCCTGCTGGCCGTGGCCCAGATTCTGGCCGCCAACAACGGCAACGTCATCAAGCTGGAGCACAATCAGTTCGTCAACATCAACCGCCAGTCCGGGGTGGAGCTGAGGGTCACCCTGGAGGCCTTCGGCCACGACCACAAGGAGCAGATCCTCCGCGCCCTCCGGGCGGAGGGTTTCCAGGCGGTGGAGACGGACACGGCGGATTTTTATACCTGATAAGCCCTCTGCCGCCCGCCGGGGACCCCATCGGGTCCCGACGGACGGCTATCTGAAAGCGGCGGGCCGGCCGGGCCGGCGAGGACGGGTGTGGGCCGTGGGCTCGGCCCGGAGCGGTCCCTCCGAACCCGGGGCCTCCTCTCCGCTGAACTATCTTATGCGCCGGGGCCGTCCCCAGCGCCTGTCCAAAAAAGGAGGATTCTCATGATCAAGATCGCCCCATCCATCCTCTCCGCCGACTTCGCCAACCTGGAGCGGGACATCCAAAAAGTGTCCTCCGCCGACTGCCTCCATGTAGACGTGATGGACGGCGCCTTTGTGCCCAATATCACCATCGGCGCGCCGGTGGTCCAGTCCATCCGCCGGTGCACCGGTATGTTCCTGGACGTCCACCTGATGGTGGAGAAGCCGGCGCGGTACATTGAAGCCTTCGCCCAGGCGGGAGCGGACCTGCTGTCCGTCCACCTGGAGGCCGACCACCCCTCCCGCATCGCGGAGGCCCTCCGCATCATGGACCGGTGCGGGGTGAAAAAGGCGGCCGCCCTGCGGCCCATCACCAAAGCAGAGGCCATCCTGCCCTACATTGAGGAGCTGGATCTGGTGCTGGTTATGACGGTGGAGCCCGGCTTTGGCGGGCAGGCTTTTATGGACTCCCAGCTGGAGACCATCCGCCGGGTGCGGGCCATTGTCAACCAATACAACCCCGCCTGCGAGGTGGAGGTGGACGGGGGCATCACCCCCAAAACCGCCCCTCTGGTCGTAGAGGCCGGGGCCAATGTCCTGGTGGCAGGCTCCGCCATTTACGGCGCGGCCGATATTCCCGCCGCCATCGCGGCGCTGAGAGGGTCTTGAACATGCAGTACTTTCCCCCCGCACTGGAAAATTTAGTGGAGTACTTCGCCAAGCTGCCTGGAGTAGGCGTCAAATCCGCCCAGAGGCTGGCCTTCCATGTGCTGTCCCTCTCCGAAGAGGAGGCCGCCGCCTTCGCCAGCGCCATCACTGGCGCAAAAGCGTCCATCCACTGCTGTCCCGTCTGCCAGAACCTGACAGAGGGGGACGGTCCCTGCGCCATCTGCGCCAGCGCCAAGCGGGACTCAGCCACCATCTGCGTGGTGGCCGACCCCAAGGACGTCATCGCCATGGAGCGCAGCCGGGAATACAACGGGCTGTACCACGTGCTCCACGGGGTGCTGTCCCCTATGAACCATGTGGGGCCGGACGACCTGTACATCCGCTCCCTGGTGGAGCGGGTGGCCGCAGGCGGCATTGAGGAGGTCATTATGGCCACCAACCCGGACACCGAGGGGGAGGCCACCGCCATGTACCTGTCCCGGCTGTTAAAACCCTTCCAGGTGAAGGTGACCCGTTTGGCCTACGGCATCCCGGTGGGCAGCCACCTGGAATACGCCGACGACGCCACTTTGGTCCGCGCCCTGGAGGGCCGCAGAGAACTGTAAAACGCCCGGCAAATTGCCGGGCGTTTGCCTGTTGTTATACCGCAGTTTCTTCTCCGCCGCCCTCGCTGGGGGCGCTCTCCACTGGGGCGTCCTCTCCGCCCTTTGAGGACTCGGTCTTGCCGCCGCTCTTGTCCTCGTCATCCAAAACGCTCTCGCACTCCTCGTCATCTTCTTTGACAAAGGCTTTCATAGCCATCGCGATTTTATAGCCGACGGGGTCGTTTTCCATCAGATACCGCTCATCCTCGGGCGGGACCTTTTTGCCCTTCATAATGCGCATGGCGATTTCCAGGCATTTCATTTTGGCCTTCATATCGGCAGACAGGGCGTCCAGCTCGTCCTGCTTGGCCTCCGCATCCTGCATGATGCTGTCCAGCAGGCCGTCGGACTGCTCCTCCCGCTCCTTCCCGGTGGTCAGAAGGGACAGGATCTGGGCGTTCTGCTCCTGCATTTGCTCCTGCATCTGCTCCACCCACTGGTTGGACAGCTCCACCCGGTCAGCCGGGGAGGTCCCGGCGGTCTGGGCCGCGTCCGCCTCCTTCTTTCCCGCCAGACGGGCAGAGGCGGCAAAGCTGACCGTCTCTCCCCGTACGATATTTCTGATCTCCATCCTTCATACCTCCTGTTCTGCCGTTATGATTCCGGCTCCTCCTCCAGCTCGTCCACCATAATGAGGGCGGCAATGTCCTGACACTTCTGCTGGAGCTTCAGCCGCTGGGATTCGGCCTCCCTCTCCTCCTCGCTCTGGCTGTTTTCCGGCAACTCGGGGGCGGCGGCCTGCATCCGCTGTCTGGCGGCCTTGGCATACAGGTTCAGGGTCTCCTCCGCCTGCTGCTCCTCCGCCTGCTGCACCCACTGGCGCTGCAGCTCCAAGCGGTCCAACGAGACCCGCCCCGCCTGGGGAGCGGGGGGCTGCTGCTCCATCCCTTCTTTTCCGCTCAAAGAGTCGTGCATTTCCATACAGACCCCTCCTTTTGTTGATTCTAAGTGAATTATCGGCCAGAGCGGACCAAAACTTTACCCCCTACAGACAAACAGGCAGAACCCTCTCCGCGGCCAGCCGCCCCGGCTCCACTGCGCACTCCAGTGCCAGCACCTCTACCCCCGCCTGCGCCGCCCGGCGGAGGGCGGCGCCAAATTCCGGATGGGTGGCGTCGTTGGGCTCCACATGGTCCATCCCCGCCATCTGGACGATGAAGCACACCCCCGCCTCACAGCCCGCCTGCCGGGCCAGGACCAGCTCCTCCAGGTGCTTCACCCCCCGGAGGGTGGGGGCGTCTGGAAAGCGGGCCGTGCCGCCCTCCTCCAGGGTGACCCCCTTCACCTCCCAGAAGCCCCGGCGGGCCTCCCCCTCCTGCGACCACTCCCAGTAATAGTCGAACCGGGAATTGCCGTAGGTTGTCTCCGGGCGCAGGAGCGTGGGCACAAAGCCAAGCCCTCCCGCCACCGCCCACTCCCCGAACACCTTGTTGGGAGCCTGGGAGTCCATGTTGATGAGCAGGGGCCCCTCCGGGCGTGCCTTCTCCACAGCGATCAGGTCGTATTTTGTTTTCCGGGCGGGATTGGCGCTCTCCTCCAGCCAGACCTTCATCCCGGGCACCAGCAGCTCCCGGCACCGCCCGGTATTTTTTACGTGGCAGACCTCCAGCCTTCCGCCCATCTCCACGTGGGCGATAAAACGGTTGGGCCGCGCCTGAAAGACGCCCGGTAAAATTTTTCCATAGACCATCTTGTTTTTTCTCCATTTTCTCTGTATAGTGGTATGTTGTTTCCCGCTCCCGCAGGACGGGAACCAGTATAATTCATCTCAGAAAGAGAGACAAGGCCCATGGAGAAAAAAGCCTCGCTGAACATTATCGCCGCCGCCGCCCTGTGGGGGTGCATCGGCCTGTTTTTGAAGCTGCTCACCGCCGCCGGCCTCACCTCCATGCAGGGGGTGGCCCTCCGCGCCCTGGTGGGCTGCCTCTTCTACGGCCTGTTCCTGTTCCTCACCGACCGGAACGCCCTGCGCGTCGCCCTCCGGGACTGTCCCTGGTTCCTGGGCACCGGGGTCTGCTCCCTGCTCTTCTTCAACTGGTGCTACTTCAACGCCATCACCCTCAGCTCCATGTCGGTGGCGGCGGTGCTGCTGTATACCGCCCCGGTCTTTGTCACCCTGATGTCCGCCCTCCTCTTCCGGGAGCCCGTCACCCCCGTCAAGCTGGCCGCCCTACTGATCACCTTCTCTGGCTGCGTCCTGGTCACCGGGATGTTCCCCCTGGGACAGGAAACCATCTCCCTGCCGGTGATCCTCTTCGGGCTGGGCTCCGGCTTTGGCTACGCCCTGTACTCCATCTTCGGCAAGTTCGTGCTGGACAAATATACCCCCTCTACCGTCACCTTTTACACCATTCTGTTCTGTGCCGTTTTCGCCCTGCCCCTGTCCGGGCTGCAGAACAACCTGGCCGCTCTGACCAACTGGCAGGTCTGGGCGGGGGCGCTGGGGGTTGGACTGCTGTGCTGCGCCCTGCCCTACCACCTATACACCACCGGCCTGCGGGACGCCGAACCGGGCCGGGCCGCTATCCTGGCCACCCTGGAGCCCTTCGTCGCCGCCGGGCTGGGCATCGTGCTCTTCCGGGAGGAGGTCACCCCCTTCAAGCTGCTGGGGATGGCGGCGATCCTGGGCGCGGTGCTGCTGCTCAACGTGCCGTCTAAAGGGACTCAGAGCTGAGTTCCCACTCTGGAAAATTCGGGACCGCTATGGTATAATGCACCGGTAAAACACGAAAAACTAAAAGGAGATGACCCCATGTCCTGCAAAGAGGAATTTATCGAGATCTTCAAGGCCAACATCACCCGGGAGGGGGCCGACAAGCTGCTGGATTACCTGGAGCACAAGAGCGACTTTTTCACCGCCCCCGCTTCCGCCCGCTACCACGGGGCCTATGAGGGCGGGCTGTGCGAGCACAGCCTGAACGTGTATCACTGTCTGGTGGACTACCTCCAGCGGGAGCGGGTGCAGGAGCTGTACGGCCTGGACTACAGCGACGAATCCATTGCTCTGGTGGCCCTGTGCCACGACCTGTGCAAGGTGGGCTGCTACAAAAAGGGCGCCCGCAACGTGAAGAACGAGGCCACCGGCCAGTGGGAGAAGGTCCCCACCTACACCTTTGAAGACCCCCTCCCCTACGGCCACGGGGAGAAGAGCGTGTACATCACCAACGGCTTCGTCCGCCTCACCCGGGAAGAGGCCATGGCCATCCGCTGGCACATGGGCTTCTCCGGCCCGGAGGATAACCGCACCGTGGGACAGGCCCTGCGGATGTACCCTCTGGCCTTCGCATTGGCCACGGCGGATATGGAGGCGTCCTATTTCTTAGAGAACGAGGAATAAACAGCAAGACCGCCCAACCGGGCGGTCTGTTCGTTTCAGGACTGGGCCAGCCGCCGCTTTTGGGCAAAGGGCCGCAGAACGGGTACCTTGGGCAGGGCAAACAGCAGCAGCGTCCCCAGCACATAGCAGGCCAGGGCCTCGCCGGGGATAAACGTCAGCGCGTTGAACCCGCAAGCCGCCCAGAAGGCGGCATCTACCGCTCCAACCTCCGCCCAGGCCCACATGGGCGGCAGGATGACAGCGTTGACCAGGATGGGGGGCAGCGCCGCCAGATACCAGCGGGGCATCTTCATGGTGAGCCATGCGGCAATAGCGGTGGCCAGAGTGCCAAACACCACATCCAAGGGACCATAAAGGGAGAGCAGATTGGTGAGGAAGCACCCCACAACCAGTCCCGGCGCGGCGGCGGGGAACACAAAGGGCAGGACGGTAAGGGCTTCGGCAAAGCGGCACTGGATGGGGCCGTAGGTCAGGCCGAAGATATCCCCAAAATACCCCAGCACCGCGTAGAGCGCCGCCACCATGGCGGCTAAGGTAATGTCTCGAACCGTGAATTTGCGCATAAAAAAACCTCCATTTTTTGTTTAGAGAACGGCGGCAGACCGCCGAACGAACACCGGATTGAAAAATTTTCCGGCGCTTGGACGAGATGGTACAAACTCGTCAGGAGGTATTGTAGCACAAGCGGTGCGGTTTGTCCAGCCTTGCGCTTTGAGTTCGGATGGCGTAAAATGTAAGAAATCCGTAAGAGATACCCCTCTTGTTTTGTAAGAAGTTTCTGTTATTCTGGTGCCAGCGAACGAGGAAGGAGCAAGTTCCATGAGCGAGCAAGAGACCATACTGGTGGTGGACGACGACAGGGAGATCGTGGGAGCCATCGCCGCCGCCCTGGAGAAGGAGGGCTACCGGGTCCTCCGGGCCTACGACGGCATGGAGGCGCTGAACCTGGCGGTGGACCCAGAGCTGCGGCTGATTCTGATGGACGTGATGATGCCCAGGCTGGACGGGCTGTCGGCGGTACTGCGCATCCGGGAGCGGCGGAATCTGCCCATCATCGTGCTGTCGGCCAAGAGCGAGGAGAGCGACAAGGTGCTGGGCCTGTCCATGGGGGCGGACGACTACGTGACCAAGCCCTTCAGTATGGGGGAGCTGGCCGCTCGGGTGCGCAGCCAGCTGCGGCGGTACACCCGGCTGGGGGATGTGAACGCCGCCCCTGACGGGACCATCACCAGCGGGCGGCTGGCCTACGATCCGGCTACCCGTGTGCTCACCGCCGACGGCGAGCCGGTGAAGCTGACCAACATCGAAACGGGCATTGTGGACCTGCTCATGCGCAACCTGGGCCGGGTGTTCCCCGCGGAAGAAATTTACCGCCGGGTGTGGGGGGAGGAGGCCTGGTCCTCCGAGGGCACGGTGATGGTCCACATCCGGCGCATCCGGGAGAAAATTGAGCTCAATCCTCGTGAGCCAGACTATTTGAAGGTGGTGTGGGGCATTGGATACAAAATGGAAAAAAAGTAAATCAATCATTGGCTTTCTGGCCTTCCTGCTGGGGGTCTCTCTGCTTCTGGAGGGGGCGCTGTTCTTCGGCACGGCGATGACCTCCTCCAACAGCCGCGCCTGGGTCTATGACAGCTTCAAAAGCGACTGGCGCAGGACCCGGGAGTTTAAAAACTTCGTCTCCAACCGGCTGGAGCGGCTCATTACCATGGGGGCCGGGGGCTGGGCCTACGGCTATTACAGCTACAGCGGGGACGACGGAAACGGCCCGGTACCCTCCACTGGCGCGGAGCGGTGGGCCAAAGGCATCCATGAGAAAATGAAGGAGGATAAAAACGTCCTCTACACCGTGGCGAAGGAAGGAGAAGCCCTTTACAGCAACAGCGACACGCTGACCGCCTCTACCACAGCGGCCCAGCTGCCCGAGGGTTACGGTTTCCTCCTGCAATTTGATGGAGAGAAGGTTCGCGCATGGCTGGACGGAGAGGAGCTGAACATCTACGGCGGCGGCTACTACCGCTTTGAGCCTCAAGAGGACAGCTATCAGTGGTACGTCCCCGGCTATAAGAACTTCACCGTGGACGAGGCGGGGAGCAAGGTCAAGGTGACCATGGCGATGATCAACAGCCCGCAAGTCTTTATCAAGGGCAACTATGGCAAAACCGGGTCAGACGAGTACAACGAGCTGTACTACCTGAAGCGTAACCTGGGAGCCTACCGGGAGGAAATTCTCGGCCACGCCGTCCGCACGGGCGTAGGCGCGGGACTGTTCCTGGTGTACCTCCTGCTGCGGAAGGACAAAAAGCGGGCGGACATGGCCCTGGCCCGAGGGACGGGTAAGGTCTGGTTTGAGGTGAAAATTCTGGCCGCCCTGCTGCTGGTGTTCTTCTGCCTCCCCCGTCCGGAGTACCTGGGGGATATCTGGCAGGAGCTGACCTATGCCTACGCGCCCCAGGCCTCCGCAGGCACCGCCGCCTCCATCGACATCAACGGCGACATCATCGCTGAGTGGGAGGCACAGGGCCTCCCTCCGGAGGAGATCGAAGCCGCTCTCTCCGAATACGGCTACGGCCAGATCGCCTATGCTGAACAGGCCAGCGACTTTGCCACAGCGGTGACCGTCCTCCGGGAAAACGGCGGCTGGCTGCTGCGGGAGTACCTGTGGGAGCTGGCCGACCACTCCCTCAACCTGCTGGTGGTCCTCTGGGGGCTGTACCTGCTGATTTTCAATGACTGGCGGTATAATCAGCGCCCCTGGAAACAGGGCGTATTGGGAATGCTGGCCGTCCGTGAGCTGAAGTACCCCCTGCAAAAGCGGCTGAGCCGGATGAACGGCTGGCTGGGGCTGGCGGTAGCGCTGCTCTGGCTGGAGGTGCTGTTCTTCCTGGTGGCCCAGACGGTGGAGCTCTATATCCCCTCCTGGGCAATCTGGAACCTGTTCGGCCTGCCCTGGCTGCTGGCACTGGTGGTGTACGCCTGGTTCTTCTGGCGGCAGCGGAGGATATGGCAGGACTTCGGCGCGGTGGCCGGGCAGCTGGAAAGCATTCGGGCTGGCGAGGTAGAAAGTGATTTGACCTTACAGGAGAACAGCGACCTGCATCAGATGGCCGACGACCTGAATCACATCCGGCAGGGCCTGCACCAGGCGGTGGAAGAGCGCACCCGCAGCGAGCGGATGAAGGTGGAGCTTGTCACCAACGTGTCCCACGACCTGAAAACCCCCCTCACCTCCATCCTCAGCTACACCGAACTGCTGGCCCAGGAGCCCCTGGAGCCTCCCGCCAGCGAGTACGTCCAGATTATGGGGGAAAAGGCTCAGCGGCTGAAGGCCATGGTTCAGGACGTGTTTGAGGTAAGCAAGGCGGCGTCGGGACAACTCCCCGTAAAATTGGAGAAGCTTGATTACGCCCGGTTATTGCGCCAGACCCTGGCCGACATGGCTCAGGCCATCGACCACAGCGGCCTGACCCTGCGCGCCAGCATCCCCGAGGGGGAGGTGCCCATCACCGCCGACAGCGACCGGCTCTACCGGGTCTTCCAGAACCTGATCGGCAACGCTTTAAAGTACTCCCTGCCCGGCTCTCGGGTCTACCTGAATCTGACGGTGGAGGGGGGACAGGCCAGCGCCAGCGTGCGGAACACCTCTGCCGCCGAGCTGAGGCCCGGCGCGGACTACACCGCCCGCTTTGTCCGGGGGGACGAGAGCCGCACCGACGGCGGCTCCGGCCTGGGGCTGTCCATCGCGGAGTCCTTTACCAGGGCCTGCGGCGGTGAGCTGACCGTCACCACCGAGGCGGATTTGTTTACCGCTGTGGTGACCTTCCCAACATCTGATTCTTAATCTTTTTTTAATGGCCGCTCCCTTGAGAGCGGCCATTCTTTATGCTATACTTTACCGAAAAAATCGAAGAAGGAGAGCAACCGCATGCCAACTGAACAGACTGCCGCGCCTAAGCTGAAAACCAATCTGGACACCGGCCTGCTCAAGCTGATTGCCATTCTCTCCATGGCCGTTGACCATGTGGGCAGCGTCTTTTTCCCAAAATATCCGGTGTTCCGCTGGATTGGCCGGTTGACCTTCCCCATCTTCGCCTACTGTTTGACGGTGGGACTGCTTTACACCCATGACATCAAAAAATACCTGGTCCGCCCTGTGGAACGGATACCTGGAGGACCCTAAATCCCTGATCGTCGCCGGTCACGCCATCAACTGGACCATCTTCGGGATGCGGTCCGTGATCCCCATCCATCTGCCCACCCGGACAGGAATCAAGGTCCCAAAATGATTCTTCTATGGCTTCTACCCCGCTCATCTGGCGGCCATCGGCATCGTCCGCTTGATTTTGAAGGTATAATTAAATTCCCGCCCTGGCCTGGCCGGGCGGGAATTTGTCTGGTCACAGCTTTTCAATCTCTCCCTGGTCGATCACCTTGATGCCCCGCTGGGCCAGGGCAGCGGAGGCGGAGGCGGCATCCTCCACGCGGAAGATCATGTAGGCGTGGTCCACCCCCTTGCCTCCCAGGAAGGCGTACATATACTCCACGTTCACCTTGGCGTCGGTGAGGACCTGGAGGACCTTGTTCAGCCCGCCGGGCACGTCGGGGATGGCCACCCCCAGCACGGGAGTGATCTTGTTGATAAACCCGGCCTCCCGCAGAACGGTGGCGGTCTTATACACGTCGTCCACAATGAGGCGGGCGATGCCGAAATCGCTGGTCTCGGCCAGGGAGAAGGCCCGCATGTCGATCTGATGCTGGGCCAGAACGCCGGTCATGGCGTACAGCGAGCCGGGCTTGTTCTCCAAAAAGACAGAAATCTGCTTGATCATAGTGGTACCCTCCTCAAATTTTCCGCTTGTCGATGACCCGGACCGCCTTGCCCTCGCTTCGGACAATGGTCTTGGGCGCCACCAGGGTCACCTTGGCGGTGATGCCCAGCATGGACCGCAGGCCGTCCACCAGTTCCTTCTGCCGCTTGGCAATCTCGCCCATGTTGTCGGTGAACATCTCGGGGGTCATCTCCACCTGGACGTCCAGAGTGTCGGTGGACTTCACCCGGTCCACGATGATCTGGTAGTTGGCGGGGTAGCCGTGGTTCAGCAGGACGGTCTCGATCTGGGACGGGAAGACGTTGACCCCCCGGATGATGAGCATGTCGTCGGACCGGCCCATAGGCTTGCACATCTTCACATGGGTGCGCCCGCAGGAACACTTCTCCCGGGTGAGCATGCAGATATCCCGGGTGCGGTAGCGCAACAGGGGGAAAGCCTCCTTGGTGATGGAGGTGAATACCAGCTCACCCTTGCTCCCCTCGGGGAGGACCTCGCCGGTGTCGGGGTCGATGATCTCAGCGATGAAGTGGTCCTCGTTGATGTGCATCCCCGTCTGGGCAGAGCACTCGAAGGATACGCCGGGGCCGGACAGCTCGGTCAGGCCATAGATGTCGTAGGCTTTAATCCCCAGGGTGTTCTGGATGTCCTGGCGCATCTCCTCAGACCATGCCTCCGCGCCGAAGATGCCCGCCTTCAGGGGGATCTGATCCGGGGTGAGGCCCATCTCCTTCATGGTCTCTCCGATGTAGGCGGCGTAGGAGGGGGTGCAGCACAGGATGGTGGCCTGCAGGTCCTGGATGAACATGATCTGCCGCTCGGTATTGCCCGAGGAGGTGGGGATGGTGAGACAGCCCACCCGATGGGACCCGCCGTTCAGGCCGGGGCCGCCGGTGAACAGGCCATAGCCGTAGGACACCTGGCACACGTCCTCGTCGGTGCCGCCGGCGGCCATGATGGCCCGGGCGCAGCAGTCCTCCCACAGGTCCAGGTCGTGCTGGGTGTAGAAGGCCACCACCCGCTTACCAGTAGTGCCCGAGGTGGACTGGATGCGCACGCACTCCTTCAGGGGCTTGGCTACCAGCCCGTAGGGGTAGGCCTCCCGCAGGTCGGCCTTGGTGATGAAGGGCAGCTTGTGCAGGTCGTCGCTGGAGCGGATGTCATCCGGGGTGAGGCCCTTCTCCTCCATCTTCTTGCGGTAGTAGGGCACATTGTCCCAGACGTGGCGCACCTGCTTCACAAGCCGCTCATCCTGCCAGGCCTTGATTTGTTCCCGGGACGCGCACTCGATCTCGGGCTGGTAGTATCGTTCCATTGGAATCATTCCTTTCTGACGTTCCATGTTTATTGTTTACGCCTCCGCGTTTTTCAGCCTACTTTGCCAGCAGCCGGCCCCGGTTCATGGTGACCTTGGCCTTGCCAAAGTCCATATCGAAGATGACAATTACGGTGACCGGCGGCTCCGGCAGCAGGTCAAATACCCGCTCCGACTCCCAGTCCGCCAGCTCCTCAAAGTTCTCCTTGGCAAAGCCGTCGTAGGAGGAGCCGTCCGCCCCCATGTCCATATTGATCCGGGCCTCATAGCCCTTGTCCCCCCGGGTGATGGAGATGGTATACTTTGCCGAATTTGTAAACTCACTGGGCAGCTTCTCCTTGAAAAACTGCTTGAGCGCCTGGGCGTTGGCGTCGTTGACCTCCTCCACTTTCTTGGCGCCGCCGCCAAAGAGATTAGAAAACAGTCCCATTTCAGGTCATCCCTTTCTATTGTTATGTTTACTGTGCGTTTTTTCCTAATTCAAAAGCCTTTTTGTTCAGCTCCAGGAATTTGGGCGGCACCATGGCCTCCAAGGACTTTTGCCACGCCTGGTCGGGCAGGTCGAAGTAGTGGGACAGCCGGCCCATGAGGACGATGTTCACCGCCTTGCTGCTCCCGGCTTCCTCGGCCAGCTTGAGGCAGTCCAGGGCGTCCACCTTGGCCCCGGCGGCGCGCATTTTCTCCACCAGGTTCTCCGGGTAGCTGGCCGCGCCGGTGATGACGGGCATGGGGTCGATCTGCTGGGTGGAGGTGACGATTTGGCCGTCGGGCTTGAGGTAACTCAGCCACCGGGCGGCCTCCAGCAGCTCGAAGGAGACGATGTAGTCCGCCTCCCCCTTGTCGATGACGGGGGAGTTCACCTTGCTGCCGCAGCGGACGTAGGTCACCACCGACCCGCCCCGCTGGGACATGCCGTGGACCTCGGAGACTTTCACGTCATAGCCCTGCTCCATCAGCAGATGGCCCAGCAGCTTGGAGGCCAGCAGGGAGCCCTGGCCCCCCACGCCGACAATCATAATATTTTTGGTTTCCATCTCTCAGCCCTCCTTTTTGGTGCTCTGGAACGCCTGCACCGGGCACAGCTGCTCACACACGCCGCAGCCCACGCACAGGGTATTGTCCACATGGGCCTTGCCCTCCCTGATGGAGATGGCGGGACAGCCGATCTTCATGCAGCTGCGGCAGCCCACGCACTTGACGATATCCACCTTCAGGGGCGCCTCGTGCTTGACGTACTTCAGCAGGGCGCAGGGGCGGCGGCTGATGATGACCGAGGGCTGGTTGGCGGCCAGCTCCTCCTTCAGGACGGCGTCGCAGGCCTTCAGATCGTAAGGGTCCACCACCCGGACCCGTGTAAAGCCCATTGCCTTGCACAGGGCCTCCAGGTCGATCTTCCCGGCGGGGTCGCCCTTGATGTTGTAGCCAGTCGTGGGGTTCTGCTGGTGGCCGGTCATGCCGGTGATGGAGTTGTCTAGAATAATCACGGTGGAGTTGGACTGGTTGTAGGCGATATTCGCCAGGCCGGTCATGCCCGAGTGCATAAAGGTGGAGTCGCCAATGACCGCCACCGTTTTGCCCTCGGCTTCCGCCCCCAGGGCCTTGTTGAAGCCATGAATGGCGGAGATGGACGCCCCCATGCACAAGGTCATGTCCATGGCGGCCAGAGGGGCCACCGCCCCCAGGGTGTAGCAGCCGATGTCCCCCAGAACGGTGACCTTGTTCTTGCTCAGGGTGTAGAACAGGCCCCGGTGGGGACAGCCGGCGCACATGACGGGGGGCCGGGGCGGGATGGGGTCCTCCAGGCTCCTGCCTATGGGGAAGGTGTGGGTCAGCCGGTCGGACACGATGTTCTGACTCAGCTCGCCCAGCCGGGGGAAGTCGTACTCCCCAGAGATGGCCAGGCCCAGCCGGCAGCAGTAATCCGTGACGAAGGGGTCCAGCTCCTCCACCACCACCAGCTCCTCCACGGATTTGGCGAAGTTGATCAGCTTCTGATCCGGCAGAGGCCAGATCATGCCCAGCTTCAAAACGGGGTATGTATCGCCGCAGACCTCCTTGACGTACTGGTAGGAGGTGGACGAGGTAATGATGCCGATCTTGTGGTCCGAGCCCGGCTCCACCCGGTTGATGGGGGCGGTCTCCGCCCACTGCTGGAGCCTGCGGGTGCGCTCCTCCACCAGGGGGTGGCGGCGGATGGCGTTGCCGGGCATCATGACATATTTTGCACTGTCCTTCTCATAGGGCCTGACCGCCGGTTCCGTCCGTGGGGAGGTCTCCACCAGGGACTGGGAGTGGGCAATGCGGGTACACATTTTCAGCAGCACCGGGGTGTCAAACTGCTCAGACAGCTCATAGGCCAGCTTGGCATACTCCAGGGCCTCGGCGGAGTCAGAGGGCTCCAGCATGGGGACCTTGGCGGCCCGGGCGTAGTGCCGGGAGTCCTGCTCGTTTTGGGAGGAGTGCATCCCGGCGTCGTCGGCCACGCCGATGACCATGCCGGCGCGGACTCCGGTGTAGCTCATGGTGAACAGGGGGTCGGCGGCCACGTTCAGACCCACGTGCTTCATGGCGCAGAAGGACCGCTTCCCCGCCAGGCAGGCGCCGAAGGCCGTCTCCATGGCCACCTTCTCGTTGGGGGCCCACTCGCAGTACACCGCATCGTACTTGGCGGCCTCCTCGGTGATTTCGGTGCTGGGGGTACCGGGGTAGCTGGAGACCACGCAGCACCCCGCCTCATACAGGCCCCGGGCAACGGCAGCGTTGCCCAACATCAATTGTTTCATCTTATTTTCCCTCACTATCCTTCGTTTTCTTGCCGCCCTCGTGGAGACCCTCCCGGGCGATGACCTCCTGCATGACGCCGCCCGCGCCGTTGTCCAGCATGGACCGGCGCACCCGGCTGATGGTGGCGCTGCTTGCGCCTGTTTTGTCCAGGATGTCCAAATAGACCAGTCCCTGCTGCAGATACACAGCCACATCAAACCGCTGCTCCAGCGAGCGCAGCTCCGTGGGGGTACACAGATCGTCGAAGAACCGGCAGCACTCGTCCAGGTCCTTCAGCTTCAGGATGGTCTCGTACAGGGCCATGCTCCGCGCTCTCTTTTCCCCTTTCGCCATTGGATAACACTCCTTTTCAAACGATGTTCCGGCGCGAAATTTACTCCTATAAAGTTTAGCACAGGAAAGTATGGAAGTAAAGAGCGGACCGGTTAAAATTTATGGGTTTTCGGGAATTTTCTTGACAGGATGGAAAATATGCGCTACAATGCTTTAGCGGTTAAAATCAATGAAGTCATACGGAACCGATCCGTTTCAGAAAGGAACGAACGCAATGCCTATCACCGATCTGCTGGAGCGCAACAGCAAGCTCTACGGCGATGAGACCGCCCTGGTGGAGATCAACCCGGAGGTCCGGGAGGAGCAGCGGGTGACCTGGAAGGAGTATGAGCTGATCCAGCCCACCGGCGACGCCCCCTACCGCCGGGAGATCACCTGGTCTGTCTTTGACGAAAAGGCCAACCGGGCAGCCAACATGCTGCTGGAGCGGGGCATCCGCAAGGGACAGAAGGTGGCCATCCTGATGATGAACTGCCTGGAGTGGCTGCCCATCTACTTTGGAATCCTGAAAACCGGGGCTGTCGCCGTCCCCCTGAACTTCCGCTATACCTCGGACGAGATCGAATACTGCCTCAAGCTGGCGGACGCTGACGTGCTGTTCTTCGGCCCGGAGTTCACCGGCCGCATGGAGGCCATCGTACCTAAAATTTCCAAGCAGATGCTGCTGTTTTTTGTGGGCGAGCACTGCCCCCCCTTCGCGGAGGAGTATCTGCGGGCCACCGCCAACTGCTCCAGCCGCGCCCCCAAGGTGCTGGTGGATGACGAGGACGACGGCGCGATCTACTACTCCTCCGGCACCACCGGCTTCCCCAAGGCCATCCTGCTGAAGCACACCGCCTTGATGCAGTCCGCCCGCATGGAGGCCATCCACCACGAGACCACCCACGAGGACGTCTTTTTGTGCATCCCGCCCCTGTACCACACCGGCGCGAAGATGCACTGGTTCGGCTCCCTGTTCACCGGCAGCCGGGCCGTGTTGCTGAAGGGGAACTCCCCCTCCGCCATCTTCCAGGCAGCCAGCCAGGAGCGGTGCACCATTGTCTGGCTGCTGGTGCCCTGGGCTCAGGATATTTTGGCCGCTCTGGACCGGGGCGAGCTGAAAATCGAGGATTTTCAGCTGTCCCAGTGGCGGCTGATGCACATCGGCGCCCAGCCGGTGCCCCCCTCCCTCATCAAGCACTGGCTGACCTACTTCCCCCACCACAAGTACGACACCAACTACGGCCTGTCCGAGTCCACCGGCCCGGGCTGCGTCCATCTTGGGGTGGAGAATGTCCATAAGGTGGGGGCCATCGGCGTGCCCGGCTACGGCTGGAAGCTGAAGATCGTGGACGAACAAAACGTCCCCGTCCGGCAGGGCGATGTGGGCGAGCTGTGCGTCAAGGGTCCCGGCGTGATGGTGTGCTACTACCACAACCCGGAGGCCACCGCCGAGGTGCTGGAAAACGGCTGGCTCCACACCGGCGACATGGCCCGCCAGGATGAGGACGGCTTTGTCTTCCTGGTGGACCGGAAGAAGGACGTGATCATCTCCGGCGGCGAAAACCTGTACCCGGTGCAGATTGAGGATTTCCTCACCGCCTACCCCAAGGTCCATGACGTGGCCGTCATTGGCCTGCCCGACAAGCGGCTGGGTGAGATCGCCGCCGCTATCATCCAGATCAAGGAGGGCATGACCTGTACGGAGAGCGAGATCAACCAATTCTGCATGGACCTCCCCCGGTACAAACGGCCCCGGAAAATCATCTTCGCTGACGTCCCCCGCAATCCCACCGGCAAGATCGAAAAACCCAAGCTGCGGGAAATCTACTGCGGCGTCCGGCTGGTGGAGGCACAGAACCAGGGATAACAGAAAAGGAACGGCCCCTGCGGGGGCCGTTCCTTTATTCCTCTTCCTTGAGTTCCTTGGGCTCGGGGGGCATAACGGGACGGTCGCCCTCCAGCTGGTCGAAGTAGTCCTCCTCCTGGAGCACCGGTCTGCGGTGGCGGGCGATGGCCATGATGGTGGGGTAGAGCACAATCGCAATCAGCCCGCCGGAGAAGCCGTTGTTGTACAGGTTCATCCCCGCCACGGGTGAGCCGGTATACAGCACCACCGACGAATGGAGGAAGCCGGCCAGAACGCCGTAGCCCCATCCAAAATACCCCGCCACCGGAGCCAGCGTGGTGCAGAACAGGCAGGCCAGCTGAACGGCGGAATCGGTGAGGGACCAGTCCATCACCAGGCTGCCCAGGGCCACTCCGCCCATCACCGGCAGGATGTTGAATGCGTGCTTGCCGAAGGCGGAAAAGCCCATGATGGTGAGGATACCCCCTACGGTGGGACCATTCAGGTCGCCGCCGGTGAGGAGAAGGAAGGACATCCCGATCAGACCGTTCACCCCGATGTTGATACACACTGGGGCAGGGCCGAACATACGCAGGTAGTCGCTGGGAGCCCGTCCGCTGGTCTGGAGCAGGCGGCGGTAGCCCGCCCAGGCCGCCCACACCGGACGTTTGGCCCAAAACAGTCCGCCCAGGATCAGCAGCACGCACAGCACTCCCAGGTACAGCCCGAATGGCACCTCATAGCCCTTGGCCCAGCGGTAATGGGTGGTGGGGTCCGCCCCCAGGGAGGCCATCAGCGGCACGCAGATCAGCGCCACCAGCCCGCAGGCGAAGCCCACGTTGTACAGATTCATGCCGTTTTGGATGCGGTATGTGTAGGTGGCCAGCGGCGGCATGACAAAGCCGATGGCCACGCCCACCAGCACCCCCTGGACGGGACCGCCCCAGCCGTTATCCAGGGCGATGTAGCTGACGATGGGGGCCAGCGCGGTGGCCATCAGGCCGATGCCGATGTTGCCCGCCAGCTTCTCCCGGCGCACCCTGGTGTACAGCCAGGTCCCGGCCAGGATCGGCCAGATGTTGACAAAATTTTTTCCAAAGAGGGAAAAGCCGGACATCAGGCCCATCTCCACCAGCGTCATGCCGTTGAGGGTATCCCGGGCGGCGTAGAGCAGGATGACGCTGATTGCGGTGACGATGGAGGAGTTCACCAGCGCCGCCCCAGGCCCCGCCACCAGGACGTAGTCAGTGATCAGGGCGTCCTCCGTGATGATGATGGTGTAAAGCCCCCGGAGGATGCTGGCCGGGGTGTCCATCACAAAGCCGGCCATCGCCAGCAGTATGACGTAGGCCCACAGGTAGGGGAACATCTTATCGTATCGCGCCTGGTGCTCATGGTGCAAAAGGTGAAATACTCCCATTGGCCCTCACCCTCCGAAATAGGCCCGGGCCTGCCGGGCGTTGCTGCGGATCTCCTCGGCCAGGGCCTCCATGGAGGGGAACTTCCGCTCCCCCCGCAGGCGCTTATGGAACTCCATGCGCACCTGCCGGCCATAGAGGTCGCCGTCAAAATCCAGGATAAAGCCCTCCACCGTCACCCGTCCGTCGTTGTCCGCCACCGTGGGGCGGACTCCCACGTTTGTGACAGCGGGACGGCTCTGGCCGTCAAACCATATCCTTGTGGCGTAGACGCCAAAGGCGGGGACGATGACCCCCTCGGGCACGCGCAGATTGACGGTGGGGAACCCCAGGGAGGAGCGGCCGATCCCCTTTCCGTGGCCCACCTGCTGGGTGAGGATATGGGGGTGGCCCAGAAACTGGACGGCCCGCTCCATCTCCCCCTGGGCCACCAGGGTCCGGATGTAGGTGGAGGAGACGGTAATGCTGTCCCGTTCCACCTTCTGGATGATGTCGCAGCCCACCCCCAGCTCCGTACACTTGGCCTTCAGCCGCTCCGGGCTGCCCTTCCCCATGTAGCCAAAGTGGAAGTCATGGCCGGCCACTACGTGGACCACCCCCAGGGTCTCCACCAGGTAGCGGACAATAAACTCCTCCCAGTCCATGCGCTGCATGGCGTCGAAGGGGGCCACCACCACCTCCCGCATCCCGTAGCACTGCCGCATGAGGAGGATGCGGTCCTCCACCGTGCTCAAAAGCGGGACCGCCTGCCCGGTGATGACGGCGGTGGGGCTCTTGTCGAAGGTAAAGGCCGTAGGTACAGCTCCCAGCCGGTCCGCCTTCTCCTTCACCGCCTGCAGCAGCGCCCCGTGGCCCAGGTGTACTCCGTCAAAAAAGCCCAGGGCGATCACTCTTTGTTGTTTTTCCATCGGCTATTACACCTCAAAAAAGCTCTTGACGATTTTGATCTCCTGGCCCACATACCGGCCCACCGCCAGAAATTCATTGCGCGGACCATCGTAGATCCGGCAGAGCCCGCCGTCGTGCCAGGTGTTCCTACAGCCTTGGGGAGCCTTGGCGGGAAAGGGCGCGCCGTTCCTCGCCAGGACCACCGGCCGCCCCTGGATGACCAGCGCAGGCAGGTCCCGGAAGGCATAGTCCACCGGCAGGAGAAGCTCCTCCGGGTGTTCCGCAGCCAGAACCTGATCCATCGTATAGGCGCCATCCAGGCAGTCCGGTTCTAAGGTGAAGCCCGCCGTCTCTGTACGGCGCAGGGAGGACATGCACCCTCCGCAGCCCAGGGCCTGACCGATGTCGTGGCAGAGGGTACGGATGTAGGTGCCCTTGGTGCAGCGCACCCGGATGGTGTAAAGGTCTTCCCCCTGCTGGTCCAGCAGTTCCAGGGCCTTTATGGTCACCGGCCTGGCAGGGCGTTCTACTTCACGGCCCTTGCGGGCCAGCTCGTAGAGCTTCTTGCCGTTGATCTTGATGGCGGAGTACATGGGAGGAAGCTGCATAATATCTCCCCGGAACTGCTCCAGGACCTCTTCCAGCCTCTCCCGGCTGGCCTGGACGGGACGAACCTCCAAAACTTCGCCGGTGATATCCTGGGTGTTGGTGATCACACCCAGTTTTAATTCTGCAATATATTCCTTGTCATACTTCTCCGTAAACTCCACCGCCCGGGTGGCCCGGCCGATAAAGATGGGCAGTACGCCGGTAGCCATGGGGTCCAGGGTACCGCCGTGGCCCACCCGCTTCTCGTGGAAAACGCCCCGCAGCTTGGCGCATACGTCCATGGAGGTCCACCCGGCGGGCTTGTCAATCACAAGGATTCCGTTAGCCATTGCGCACCTGCTTGATCGCATCGATGACGGCCTGCCGGACCGTCTCCATGGTCCCCTCCATCATGGCCCCGGCGGCGGCGGCATGGCCGCCGCCGCCCACCAGGGCGCAGACGGCGCTGGCGTTCAAATCGCCGGGATCGGTGCGCACGGAGATCTTTACGTGGCCATCGGTGGTCTCCTTCAGGGTAACGCCGGTGCGGACCCCCTCAATCTGCCCTGAAAAGGCGGAAATATTATCCATATCCCCCTCGTCGGCCCCTATCTCGTCGATGAGCGCCCGGGTGAGCTGCACAATGGCAGTTGCGCCGCCGTCCCGCAGCTCCATCCCCTCAACGATCCGACTCTCCAGCTGCAGCCGCTTGAAGGTCTTCGTCCGGAAATGGCGGCGGTTGACGGGGTAAGGATCGAAGCCGCTCTCCATCAGCGCGGCGGCCACCCGGTGGACGTCCGCGTCGGTGTTGCTGTACTGAAAGCAGCCGCAGTCGGTAGAGACCGCCACGTAAAGAGCCTCACCGATCTCCGGGGTGACGTCCGTGAACTGCTTCACGATATCGTACACCACCTGGCCGCAGGCCGCCCGCTCGCTGTCCAGGCAGGTGGCCTTGGCAAAGAACTCCTGGGAGAGGTGGTGGTCGATGGCCAGGTCCACCCGGTCCAGGTAGGGCTTTGCGTTCTCCGGGAACAGAGACCGGGATGCGATGTCAACCGAAACCACCGTTTGGGGGACAAAGTCCTTCCCGGCTGTCAACCCTTCCACATAATCGGTAAACAGGCTGGTCAGCTCCGGATTTTCCAACAGATAGGCTGTTTTCCCGGCCTGACGCAGCGCCCGGCACAGTCCGGCGGCGCAGCCGATGGTGTCGCCGTCGGGACGCACGTGGGTCAGGATCAGATAGCCGTCGTGGGCCGTCAGAAAGGCGGCCGCCTCTTGCGGTGTCATAGGATCAGTCCTCCTCATCTAAGATGATGTGTTCGTTGGCCGGATTGGCCGGCTTGACCACCTCCGGATTCCGCAGCATCTCCAAAATATGAGCCCCTTTGGCCATGGAATCGTCCTGGAGGAAGTCGAGTTCCGGTGTGCTGCGCAGGTTCAGCGCCCGGCCCAGCTCCCGGCGGAGATAACCGGCGGCGGACTTCAGCCCTTTCAGCACCTGCTCGCTGCCGCTTTTCTCCAACACCGAGATGTAGACCTTGGCGAACTTCAGGTCCGGGGTCACGTCCACTCCGGTGACCGAGATCAGCCCCGTCACCCGGGGGTCCTTTACCGTAGGAATGAGGGCGGCCAGCTCCCGCTGGACCTCCTCGTTGATGCGTCCGATTCGATTGCTTGCCATATCGTTCTCCTTTGAATCGTTTTACTGCCGCTCCCGCACGTCGGAGCGGCCCATGAGATAGTCCAGGCTGACGTCGAAAAAATCAGCGATAGCTAACAGTTTTGCTACCTCCGGGTAAGATTCCCCGTACTCGTACCCCTGATAGGTACGCAGCTTAACAGAGAATTCGTCCGCTAATTCCTGCTGTTTTAGTTTTTTCTCTTTTCGCAGTTCTTTCATGCGCAGAGCAAAATTTGACATTTTTCCTCCGACCTATTGACGCGTGAATAATTCGCGTATATAATAAAGACGTGAATCATTCACGCATTTTATTATTGCACAGGAGTGATCAAAATGCAAGACCTGCTTGCTGAAGTAATCTGGGACAACGAAGACATTCACATCGCCGCGAAGCAGCTGTGCAAGAGCTTCCCTGGCTATTCGGAAGCCCAGCAGCAATGTCTGGAGGCCATAGAAACCCTCAAATCCGCATTGGGTTTTGAGCTATGCGACCGTTTATGCACACAAATTGCCCGCCACACCCGATATGAACTGCGCGCTTATTACACCATTGGCCTGGGCTTACGCCAGGACATCGCCCAGGCGCTGGAGCGGTAAGCAAAGCGGGACGGGCGAAAACGCCCGCCCCGTTGGTGAACTTATACCTCAATCTGCTCCATGAGGAAGGCCTCGATGACGTCGCCCTCCTTGATGTCCTGGAACTTCTCGAAGGTGATGCCGCACTCATAGCCGGAGGCGACCTCCTTCACGCTGTCCTTGAACCGCTGGAGGGAGGCGATTGCCCCGTCGTAGATGACGATGTTGTCCCGCAGCAGGCGCATCTGAGCGCCCCGCTGCATCTTGCCGTCCAGCACATAGCAACCCGCCACCATGCCCACGCCGGTAATGCGGAACACGTTCCGGACCTCCGCCCGGCCCAGGTCCACCTCCTTGAACTTGGGGGCCAGCATGCCCTTCATGGCGGCCTCGATCTCGTTGATGGCGTCGTAAATAACCCGGTACATCCGCATATCCACGCCCATCCGGGCGGCGTTGTCCTTGGCGTTGTTGTCCGGGCGGACGTTAAAGCCCACAATGATGGCTCCGGAGGTGGCGGCCAGCATCACGTCGTTCTCGCTGATGGCGCCCACGGCGCAGTGGATCACCCGCACCCGGACCTCCTCGTTGGTCAACTTCTCCAGCGAAGCCTTCACGGCCTCGGCGGAACCCTGAACGTCCGCCTTAACAATAACATTCAGATTCTTCATCTCGCCCGCTTGGATCTGGCTGAACAGGTCCTCCAGGGTGACCTTGCCCACCGAGCTGTGGATCGCGGACTTCTGCTCATGCTTCCGCTGCTCCACCAGCTCCCGGGCCATGCGCTCATCGGCCACAGCGTGGAAGTCGTCCCCAGCGCCGGGGACCTCGCCCATACCGATGATCTCCACCGGCACGGAGGGACCCGCCTCGGTGAGCTTCCGGCCCCGGGCGTCCGTCATGGCCCGGACACGGCCTACGGCGGTGCCGGCGATGATCACATCGCCCTGCTTCAGGGTGCCGTTCTGCACCAGCAGGGTGGCCACCGGGCCCCGGCCCTTGTCCAGCCGGGCCTCGATCACCGCGCCGTGGGCGGAGCGGTTGGGGTTGGCCTTCAGCTCCTGGACCTCGGCGGTGAGGACCACCATGTCCAGCAGATTGTCGATGCCCATGCCCGTCTTGGCGGAGATGGGGCACACGATGGTCTCGCCGCCCCACTCCTCGGGAACCAGCTCATACTCGGTGAGCTGCTGCATGATGCGGTCCGGGTTGGCGGTGGGCTTATCCATCTTGTTGATGGCTACGATAATGGGGATGTCAGCCGCCTTGGCGTGGTTGATGGACTCCACGGTCTGGGGCATAATGCCGTCGTCCGCCGCCACCACCAGGATGGCCACGTCGGTGATCATAGCGCCCCGGGCGCGCATGGCGGTAAAAGCCTCGTGGCCGGGGGTGTCCAGGAAGGTGACGGTATGGTCCTTCACCTGCACCTGATAGGCGCCGATGTGCTGGGTGATGCCGCCCGCCTCGCCGGACACCACGTTGGCGTCCCGGATATAGTCCAGCAGGGAGGTCTTTCCGTGGTCCACGTGGCCCATGACCACCACCACAGGGGCACGGCTCACCAGGTCCTCCTCCTTATCCTCTGCGGTATCGATCAGGCGCTCCTCAATGGTGACGATGACCTCCTTCTCCACCTTGCAGCCCATCTCCTCGGCAATGATGGCGGCGGTGTCGAAGTCGATGATGTCGCTGAGGGAGGCCATCACGCCGTTCTTGATCAGGCACTTGACCACCTCGGCCCCGGTCTTCTTCATGCGGGAGGCCAGCTCGCCCACGCCGATCTCGTCGGGGATGAGCACCTTGGTGGGGGCCTTTTTGGCGATCTCCAGCTGGAGGCGGCGCATACGGTCCTGCTCCTCCTGGCGGCGCTTGTTGCCAAAGGACTGGCCCCGTCCGCCCTGCTGGCGGCCCCGCTGGTTCTGCTTGGGCAGCTTCTGCTTGCCGCCCCGCATGTCCTGGCGGCGCTGGTCGGTGAAATTCTCCAGCCGCTCGTCGTACTTCTCCAGGTTGACCGCCGGGCCGCCTCGGGTGTCCACCACCTTCTTCTGGGGCACCTTGGAGACGGGCTGCTGGACCGGCTGCTTGGCCTGGTTCGGCTGCTGGCCGCCCTGGGACGCGGGTTTGGACTGGCCCTGCTGCTTGGGAGGGGCGGGACGGTCCTTCCGCTCCCCCTTGGGAGCGGGCTTGGGCTCCGCCTTAGGCGCCTCCTTTTTGGGTGCCTCGGGCTCGTGGTAGACGTCCGCATACACCGACTCAATGGAGTCGATCTGGTTGTGCTGGGTCAGGTACTCAAACACGATGGACAGCTCCTCATCGGTGAGGGGCTGCATGTGGTTCTTGGGGGGATGGCCATACTGGGTCAGGATGTCCATGATTTCCTTGGAAGGCAGCGCCTTTCCGTTCTTGGAAAAATCCTTGGCCAGCTTATGGACGGGATATTTTATCAGCATAGATGGATGCACCTCGATTCTTAGGAGTGACGGAACTTGCCGGTGAGACGGCGTCCGCCGGGACCGCCAGCGGCGTTCGGGGAACGTCCGGGGCCCGGCTCAGGACTTGGGCCGTCCTTGGGGCGGCGGTGCGCCTTGGACGGTCTGGGCTTGCCCCGCTTAGGCGGGGGCGCCTTCTCTTCGGGCGGCGGCGGGGCCCACGGTTTTCGCCTGCCCTGACGGAGGTTTTTCTCGTGCTGCCGTTGCTCCTTCTGCCTCTGGAGCACCCGGTCCGCCTTGGCCCGCAGCTGCTGGGCAGCGGGACCGTACCGCTCCGGGTCCTGGGCGGCCAGCTTCTCCACCACGGCAGCGGAAAAGCCCGCGTCGGTCAGGGCCAGCATGGCGCAGGAGGACCGGCCCAGTACAAAACCCAGCTGGCTTTTATCAAAGGGGGTCTCCAGCCACAGAACCCCTCCCGCCTCGCCAAAGTGAGCCGCCCGGCGGCGGGTATTGGGGGCTGCGTCTGCGGCCAGAAGGATCAGCCGCGCCTGGCGCGCCCGGCAGGCGGCCCCAACCGGCTCCTCCCCAAGCTCCAGCCGCCCGGCCTTTTTGGCCAGCCCCAGCAAGTGGAGAACAGGATCATTTGCCATCGGACTCCACCTCCTTCATCTGCGCCTCCAGTCCCTCCCACACTTCGTCCATAATCAGAGAGGAAAAGGCCCGTTCCAGGGCCCGGCTCTTCCGGGCCCGCTTCAGGCACTCCGGGTTGGGACACACGTAGGCCCCCCGGCCGGGCAGCTTGCCCTTAAAGTCCAGGGACACCGGCCCCTCCGGCGGTTTTACCAGCCGGATGAGCGCTCTCTTCTCTTTCATCTCCCGGCAGCCAACACATTGGCGCATGGGTATCTTCTTGGGCAAGGCTCTTCCTCCCTTTTGAGGTTGTTCTTACTCCTCCGCCGTCTCTCCGGCGGACTCCTCCTCCGGAAGCGGCTCCTCCTCCGCCTCAGACGCCCCTGCCTCCAGGGCGGCGGCCTCCGCCTCAGACGCCTCAGCTTCCAGGGTAGCGGCCAGCTCCTCCAGAGACTCCAGGGGAGCGGATGCGGGCTTGATGTCGATCTTATAGCCGGTGAGCTTGGCGGCAAGGCGGGCGTTCTGGCCCTCCTTGCCGATGGCCAGGGACAGCTGGTCGTCCGGGACCACCACACGGCAGCTCTTGGCGTCCCCCACCGGGGGCAGCTCCTCAACGCTGATCACGTCGGCGGGAGACAGGGCGGCGGCAATGTATTCCAGCGGGTCCTCCGACCAGGGGATGATATCGATCTTCTCCCCCTTCAGCTCCTCCACAATGGTGTTCACCCGCTGGCCCCGGGGGCCGATGCAGGCGCCGGTGGCGTCCACGTTGGGCTGGTCGGCCCAGACCGCCATCTTGGTGCGGGAGCCGGCCTCCCGGGCCACCGAGCGGATCTCCACCGTGCCGTCGTACACCTCGGGGACCTCCAGCTCAAACAGCCGCTTCACCAGCCCGGGGTGGGTGCGGGAGATCAGGACCTGGGGACCCTTGGTGGCCTTGCGGACCTCCACCACGTACACCTTCAGCCGCTGACCCTCTGCGTACCGCTCCCCCTTCACCTGCTCGCTGGCCCCCAGATAGGCGTCGGTAAACTCGGAACCGGAGTGCAGCCGCAGGGACACCGCCCCGTTGCGGGGATCGATGCGGGTGATGGTACCGGTGAGCAGCTCATGCTCCTTGGTGGAAAACTCATCGTAGATCATCCCCTGCTCCGCCTCGCGGATGCCCTGGATGATGACCTGCCGGGCGGTCTGGGCCGCGATCCGGCCAAAGGAACGGGCCTTCACCTCCATGCGCACCGTGTCGCCCAGCTCGGCCTGGGGCAGGGAGCGGCGGGCCTCATCCAGACTGATTTCGGTGGCGGGGTTGTCCACCTCCTCCACGATGTCCTTCTTCAAAAACAGGCGGACGGTATAGGTGGACTCGTCGGCCTCGATAAACAGGTTGTCCCCCACCCCCTCGTGGTCCCGGCGGTAGGCGGACAGCAGGGCCTGGGTCACCTTCTCCATCATATAGCCGGGCTTGATGCCCTTCTCCTGCTCGATCTGATGGATCGCCTCAAAAAACTCCTTGCCGTCCATCTCGTTGGTGTTAACGGCTTTTTTTGTCACTCTTTTTGCCACAATGCTCTTCCTCCTGCAATCGCGAAGCTATGGTTTCTTCCATTAAAATACGGGGTGCAGCCGGACCAGGGCGATCTCCTGCTGGGCGAACACAGCCTCGCCGCCCTCCAGCTCCAGGACGACCTGCCCGTCCGAGCAGGGTCCGAGCCGGCCTGCGAACTCCTTGCGGCCCTCCCGGGGCCGGTAGAGCTTCACCTCCACCTCCGCGCCCTGGAACCGGGCAAAATGCTCCGGCTTTTTCAGCGGACGGTCCGCTCCGGCGGAGGACACCTCAAAGGTGTAGCTGCCCTCGATGGGGTCGGCCTCATCCAGAAGGTCGGACAGGGGGCGGGACACCGCCTCACAGTCGTCGATGGAAACGCCCCCCTCCTTGTCGATGTAGACGCGGAGGAACCAGGTTCCCGCCTCCTTCACATATTCCACATCCCACAGCTCGCAGCCCGCGCGCTCCACCACCGGGAGCGCCAGCGCGGCCACCGCGTCGGTCACCTTTGCCATGTGAACCCCTCCTGAAAACCGGGAACCGCCGGTTTTTTCAATCAAAAAGAGCGGAGCCGCGACCCCACTCTTACCAATACTACCTTACATTCTTTGCTTACTATACCACACTGCCGGAGAAATTGCAAGGGATTATGACGAAGTTTTTTCCAAAAAAGCGGAAGCCTTCCAGGCTTTTTTCCGTCAAAAGCGGTCAAAAAATCCAGATTGGCCGCTCATTCCCGGAGTGAATCCGGAAAAACCGGCACATACTAGAGCGCGGATGGGACTTCCGTGAAAAATCAAGCGGGAGGATAAATCGATGAAAAAAAACATCCTGGCTCTGGCCCTGGCCCTCACCCTGGTGGGATCGCTGGCGGCCTGCAGCAATCGTGACCCCAAGACCAACGGCGGTACCGGCAGTCAGAACGGGACCGTCTCCGGCAGCACCGCCGGAAGCGGCAGCGGCACTGCCGGAACGGTCAGCCGGCGCTACCGCGGCGAGACCAATTATGACGGCCGCAGCTATTTTGACGACGGCCATTACACCGCCGGCTCCAACGGCCAGGTCTACAACAACGGCGGCGATATGGTCTCCCGTGACCTGACCCAGGACGCCCGGGACATCGTCCGGGACGCCGGTGACGCCATTGGCGACATCGGCCGGGGCATTGGCGGCGTGATCACCGGCAGCGGCACCGGCATCAACAGCAGCGGCACCCCCAGCTGGGAGCCTGACTCCAGCGCGGTGCGCTATTAACCAAACCGGGACGGGCATGCACGCCCGTCCCGGCCCTTTTACCGCTTCTTCTTCGGCTTCGCCCAGCCCTTCTTTCGAACGGGTTTGGAGGAGCCCTCCTTTTTCTCCACCCGGGTCCGGGTATCGATGCGGGACCGCTTCCCTCCCTGGGCTCCCCCTCTGGAAGCGCTGTCCGCCCTGCGGGCTGGCTGGGCGGGCAGTTCCCCTCGGTCCGGCTTGACCAGACAGTGCTTGCCGTAGCCGATCAGGTCCTCCCGGCCCGTTTTGCGGAGCGCCTCCAGCACCAGCTTCCGGTTCTGAGGCTTGCGCCACTGCATCAGCGCCCGCTGGAGGGCCTTGTCGTGGGGTGTTTTGGGGACGAACACCGGCTTCATGGTCCGGGGGTCCAGGCCGGTGTACCACATGCAGGTGGCCAGAGTGCCGGGGGTGGGGTAGAAATCCTGGACCTGCTCGGGCATGTGGCCCTGCTTGTTCAGCCACTCCGCCAACCGGACCGCGTCCTCCAGAGTACAGCCAGGGTGGGAGGAGATCAGGTAGGGCACCAGATACTGCTCCTTGCCGTAGCGGCGGTTCAGCTTGAAATATTTTTCCCGGAATTTCTCGTAGACCTCGATGTGGGGCTTGCCCATGTAGTCCAGGGTGTGGGCTACGCAGTGCTCCGGGGCCACCTTCAGCTGGCCCGAGATGTGGTGCTGGACCAGATCGGTGAAAAACTCCCCGCTGGGGTCCTTCATCAGGTAGTCAAAGCGGATGCCTGAGCGGATGAACACCTTTTTCACCTTGGGGATGTCCCGCAGCCTGCGCAGGAGCATCATATAATCGGTGTGGTCCGCATCCAGATTGGGGCAGGGTTCCGGAGCCAGACAGGCCCGATTGCGGCACATACCGCTCTTCAGCTGCTTTTGGCAGGAGGGCCGGCGGAAGGTGGCCGACGGCCCGCCCACGTCATGGATGTAGCCCTTGAAGCCGGGGTGCTGGGTGAGGGCCTTCACCTCCCGGATGACACTGTCGTGGCTGCGGCAGGAGATGGTCCGCCCCTGGTGGAAGGCCAGGGAGCAGAAATTGCAGGCCCCGAAGCACCCCCGGTTGTGGGTGACAGAAAAGCGGACCTCCTCAATGGCGGGCACGCCGCCCATCTCGCCGTACATAGGGTGGGGCTCCCGGACGTAGGGCAGCTCCGCCACCCGGTCCATCTCCTGGGTGGTCAGGGGGAAGGCGGGGGGGTTGACCACAAGAAAGCGGTCCCCGTGCTTCTGGAGGATGGCCCTGCCCGACACCGCGTCGTGCTCCTGGTATTCCACCATGTTGGCCCGGGCGTAGGCCGCTTTGGAGGCGGACACCTCCTCAAAGGAGGGGACCTCCACCCTGGGATAGGCGCACAGGCCGGGGTATTTGCCGATGACACAGGTGCCCCGCACGTCGGTAATTTCTCCCACAGGGGTGCCCGAGGCCAGCCGGGCAGCAATCTCCAGGGTGGCCGTCTCCCCCATGCCGTAGGTGAGGATGTCCGCCTGGGCATCGAAGAGGACGGACCGGCGCACCTTGTTCTCCCAGTAATCGTAGTGGGCGAAGCGGCGGAGAGATGCCTCCAGCCCGCCGATGACAATGGGGATGTCCCCAAAGGCTTCCCGCACCCGGTTGGAGTAGACCACCGTGGCATGGTCGGGGCGCAGGCCCGCCCTGCGGCCGGGGGAGTAGGCGTCGTCGTGACGGCGCTTTTTGGCGGCGGTGTAGTGGGCCACCATAGAGTCGATGTTCCCCGCCCCGATGAGCACCCCCAGCCTGGGGCGGCCCAGAGGCCGGAACGCCTCCGCCGATCTCCAGTCCGGCTGGGCCAGCACGGCCACCCGATAGCCCTCCGCCTCCAGCAGCCGCCCGATGATAGCCGGGCCGAAGGAGGGGTGGTCCACATAGGCGTCCCCGGTGATGAGCAGGAAGTCATACCAGTCCCAGCCCCGGCGGGCCATGTCGTCCAGGGTCACGGGGAGAAATAAATCGCGGTCAAACGGCATGCTCCGCCCTCTTTTCCCTTAAAATAGGATTAGTATATCAGCCTTGGAGGAATCCGTCAACACGCCTTGCGGGACTTGTCGGATTTTGGTATAATGGCGGTGCTGTCCCCACCTACACCGGCAGCAGGAGGAGGTGGGTGAGTTGGAATATATGATCCATTTTATCGTGTCCGTCGCAGCGAACGTAGTCTCCTACTGCGTGAGCAAATGGCTTGACGGGCATCAGAAGGGACAGTAAAGCCTGACCCTGCAAAAGCGGCCCTCCGGAGAGCTCCTATCTCTTCCGGAGGGCCGCTTTTTGCGGTGGGATCGTAGAATATATGATCAGTTCTGGCTTTCGCCAAGGTTATTATAACACATTGGCGTCCCTCAATGCAAGAGGGATTTTGAGAGTGTCCTACCGCACATTTTATCGCGATTGCAAGAACAGACACGCTCTGTAGGGGCGGCCACAGGCCCCCCTACATTGCGGACGCCCCTTCACCGCCGCTCCCGCACATCGGAACGGCCCACCAGATAGTCCAGGCTGACGTCGAAGAAGTCGGCGATGGCAATGAGGCCCTTCATATCAGGCGACCGCTGCTGCAACTCGTAGCACTGGTAGGCCCGAAAGCCGATTCCCAGCTCAGCAGCGGCTTCTTTCTGCGTCAAATCTCGTTCTTTTCTCAGCAGCCGGATACGTTCATGAAATTTCATTTTCTTTCCCTTCGCCCCTTGACATTCGCAATTTGTAGATGTATAATTGCATTCGCAAACTGCGAATGTATTGTAGATGAGGAGTGGCAACTATGCAAGAACTATTTGCCCAGCTGTTCTGGGGAAATGAAGACGTTTCCCACGCTGTCGTCTGTCTCTGTGAGGACATTCCCGGCTATCATTCCGCCAAAACAGCGTATGAGCAGGTTCTGTCCCAGGTCCGGGAGCAAATAGGCTTTGAGCTCTGCGACCAGCTTCTCAGCCGCCTGACGGAATGCAGCAGCTATGAAGCTTATGCCTATTACGCCGTAGGCCTGGGTCTCCGGGAGACCATTTTCCGGGCGCTGTGCGGGTAAATGCTACCACTCAAACCCAATATATTTTTCCAGCAGGTCCCCCTCCGGGCCCTCTCCGATCTTTTTAAAGCCATACTTCTCAAAAAACCGCCGGGCCCGGTCGTTGTCCGCCGGGCAGTGGAGGCGCAGGCGGTCCCGGCCACTGTTGCGGTGCATAGACACCGCCGCCCCAATGAGCTGGATTCCCAGCCCTCTGCCCCGGTCCTCCGGAAGAAGGGACAGAAATTTGATGTACCCCGTTCTCTTTGTGTTGCACCGGTCGTCATAGAGGATCACGCCTATGGGCCGCTCCCCCGCGTGGAAGATGTTGATGTTCCACATGCCGCAGGGCCAGCGGTTCCACAGCTCCTCCGCCTCGGCCAGAAGGAGCGCGTCCTCCACGCCGGGACAGACCTCCCGCCACAGCTTCAGGTACAGCTCCTGATCTTGGGACCAGGTTTTAACGGGGATATCCGCCCACAGGTTCACGTCCGCCGCCGTCTTTTTGTCCTTCCGCCACCAGGACTGGCGGGCCAGGGTGGAGATGTCCTCGGGCAGGTGGGAGTTGTCCATCTCAAACTGAATGGTAAACTTCTCCCCGTCGAAGGTGAGACAGGTCACCGCCGTGTTGTCCCCATGGGGCATGGCGTGCCACTCCTCCGGCGGGATATTTTTCACCCTGCCCAGGAACTGACGGATGGCCATGCCATGGCTGAACATCGCCACGCTCTGGTCGGGATGCCGCCCTGCCAGACGGCCCACCGTCTCATACAGCCGGTCCCCCAGCTGGAAAAAGTTCTCCGCCTTCTCCACCTCCCAAGCCGGGTCAGTGCGGTTGAACAGGTCCATCTGCCGGGGGTCGCTGTGGCGCACAGCTCCAAAGGTCCGGTCCTCCCACTCCCCCAGATTCAGCTCCCGCAGGCCGGGGTGGGTGCGCAGGGGGAGGTTTTTGGAGCGGTAAATGGCCCGGGCGGTGGTCCGGGTGCGGAACAGGTCGCTGGAGTACACCGCGTCGATGTGGATATCCCGGAAACGCTCCTCTAAAGCGGCGATCTGCCGGTAGCCGTTTTCGGTAATCAGGGAGTCGTACCAGCCATGGACCCGGCGGTAGAGATTGCCCTCCGCCTCGGCGTGGCGGATGAGATAAATCGTGGTCATATCAGTCCTCCTGTTCCTTCGATAGCCGCTCCTGCCGCTCCCCCTTCATCTCGATGTGGATCAGCAAAGACAGCAGCGCCCGCAGCAAAATCACCGCGCCCAGCACCATCAGCTCGTTCAGCGTCCGGACCAGGACGGTCTTCAAAATCTCGGCGGCCATTTTAAATTCCAGACTGGTAGCCAGGCCGTCGGCCAAATAAAACTTGATGTTCCGGGGCTGGCGGGTGACCATCCCCACGCAGTACAGCCAGAAGGCGTGCAGCGCGGTAACCGCCACCACGAAAATACCCATCAGCTCGCAGGCGGAGATAATGGTGGGCAGGCACAGCTCGATCACATGCTCCAGCATGGAACTCTCCTCCTTTTCACCAGGGGCGCACCCCTCCGGTCAGCTCCGAAACCGACGCCAGCCCCTGCCGGGCGGCCAGGCCGGCCAATTCGTCCCGGACCTTCAGGGGGGCGAAGGGGTCGGCAAACAGGGCGGTGCCCACTGCCACGGCGGAGGCCCCCGCCAGCATCAGCTGGGCGGCATCCGTTCCCTTGGACACGCCCCCCATGCCCAGGATGGGCAGCTTCACCGCCTGGGCCGCCTCCCACACCATCCGCACCGCCACCGGCAGCACGGCGGGGCCGGACAGCCCTCCGGTGTTCATCTTCAAAACGGGGCGGCGGGTGTTGACGTCAATACGCATCCCCCGGAGGGTGTTGATGAGGGACAAAGCGTCCGCCCCCGCCCCCTCCACCGCCCGGGCAATCTCGGTGATATCCGTCACGTTGGGGGACAGCTTTACCATCACAGGCACGCCTCCGGCGTGCTTTTTTGCCGTCTCGGTCACCTCGGCGGCCAGCTCGGGCCGGGTGCCGTAGGCCAGCCCCCCCGCCTTCACATTGGGGCAGGAGATGTTCACCTCGATCATATCCACCCCGGCCTCCGCCAGCTTTTCACACATGATGCCGTACTCCTCCGGAGTGTTTCCGGAGATGTTGGCGATAATTTTGGTCTCAAACCGCTTTTTGTAGGGCAGGCCCTCCCCCCGCAGGAAGGGCAGCTCCTCCTTGATAAAGGCGTCCACGCCGGGATTTTCCAGCCCCACCGAGTTGAGGATGCCCATAGGGGTCTCGGCAATACGGGGGGCGGGGTTGCCGTTTCGGGGGTGGAGGGTCAGCCCCTTGGCACAGATGCCGCCCAGCTCCCCCAGGTCGTAAAATTGGCTGTACTCCCGGCCAAAGCCGAAGGTTCCCGAGGCCACAACTACGGGATTTTTCAGCGTCACCCCCGCCAGCTCCACCTGCATGTTCACGTCAGGCATCCCAGTCCACCTCCTGAGCGTCAAATACCGGGCCGTCCTTGCAGACGTGCTTTACCGTGCCGTCCTTCATGGCCACGGCGCATACCAGACAGGCCCCCACGCCGCAGCCCATCCGCTCCTCCATGGACACCTGGCAGGGGACATTAAACTCGGCGGCCACATTCGCAACATTTTTCAGCATGGGCTTGGGCCCGCAGGCCAGGATTCCCTGATAGTGGTGCTTCTTCTCCAACTCCTGACGCACCAGTGCGTCCACAAAGCCGTGATAGCCCAGGGAGCCGTCGTCGGTGGCAATTTGAACGTCGATGCACTCGCTGTCAAACTCGTCCAGCAGGATGGCCCGGTCCTTGGAGCGGAAGCCCAAAACGGCGGTGGAGGAACAGCCGGTGTAGCAGGCACAGGCGTGGAGCGGCGGCACGCCGATGCCGCCCCCCACCAGCAGGTAGGGTCCGGGAGTGGTCCGGAATCCGTTCCCCAAGGGGCCCAGCACGTCCAGAGTGTCCCCCACCTGACGCCGGGCCAGCCAGCGGGTACCCTCCCCCTTCGCCTCAAAGACAACGGTGATGGTCCCCCCCATCCGGGTCCCCAGCCAGGACTGGATGGAGATGGGCCGGCGAAGCAGCAGGCCCTCCCCGCATTTGATGTGGATAAACTGTCCGGGGTGAATGGGCCGCCCGGTATTGGTAATGGCGGAGCTGACCATGTCCCCCACCGCCAGAGTCATGGAGACGGTGTCCGGGGTCAGCTGTTCCCGGGCGATGATGCTGCATGCGTGTTCTACCTTCATGCGTTCACCCCTTACACAATGGTCACAAACTGCCGGATGTCGTCCCGCATGGCGAGGGCGGCGTTGCGGGCCGCTTCGGCGAAGTCGTGTCCGTCCCCGCCCGTCTTCTGCCAGGCGCACAGGATGCCCCGGGAGGAGTTGACAATGGCCCCGTGGCCGTACTTGTCGAAGGCGTACCGCACATCATCCGCCGTCCCCCCCTGGGCCCCGTAACCAGGCACCAGGAAGAAGGTCTTTTCCAGACGTTTCCTCAAAGCGCGGATGTCCGACGGATATGTGGCCCCGGTGACCGCCCCGGCCATGGTGTAGCCGTATTTGCCCTCGGTGCCGGCGGCGAGGCGCTCGTTCAGATCCCCCATCACCTGATAGACCAGCCGGTCCCCGGCCACAATATCCTGCAGCTCTCCGGAGCCGGGATTGGAGGTCTTCACCAGCACGAAGACGCACTTGTCCTCCCCCCTGGCCGCCTCCAGGAAGGGCTTGATGGAGTCGGAGCCCATGTAGCCGTTGAGGGTGACGCAGTCGGCGTCGAAGGACTTGAATATCTGCCCCTCGATCTTGGCCCCGGACAGCCATCCCTCGGCGTAGGCGGCGGCAGTGGAACCGATGTCCCCCCGCTTGATGTCAGCGATGACAAAGAGGCCCTTTTCCTGGGCGTAGCGGATGGTGCGCTCCAGCACCTCCATCCCCTGCCAGCCCAGGTTCTCGTAGTAGGCCGCCTGGGGCTTCACCGCCGGAACGACCTCGCACAGCGCGTCGATCAGCCCCGTGTTAAACTGCCAGATGGCCTCGGCGGCCCCCTTCAGGCCCGCTCCGTACTCCTCAAAGGCCGCCCGGCGGATGTGCTCGGGCACGTATTCGATGCGGGCGTCCAGCCCGGCCACGGTGGGATTCTTCATGGCTCGGATCTTATCCTGTAATACGTCAAATGACATAATTTCGTTCCTTTCTTCAGCCGTCCTGGTAGATGACCTCGCCCCTGGCGATGGTGTACTTCACCCGGCCCTTGACGGTCCGCCCGGCAAAGGGGGTGTTCCGAGCCTTGGAGGCAAACAGCAGCGGGTCCACGGTCCAGGTCTCGTCGGGGTCGAAGATGACCAGATCAGCGATGGCTCCGATGGACATGTGCCCCCGGGGCAGGCGGAGGATATCGGCGGGGTTGGTGGACATGCGGCGGATGATCCCCGGGAGATCCAGCTTTTTGGTGTGGTACAGCTGAGTCAGCGCCAGAGCCAGGCTGGTCTCCAGGCCGATCATGCCGCTGGGCGCCCGGCTGAGGGGCCGGGTCTTCTCCTCCACCGAGTGGGGGGCGTGATCGGTGGCGATCACATCGATGGTACCGTCCCTCAGACCGGCGACGATGCCCTGCACGTCCTTCTGGGTCCGCAGGGGCGGGTTGACTCTGGCCTGCGCCCCCTGGATGAGCACCTCGTCCTCGGTGAGGGTAAAATACTGGGGACAGGTCTCGCAAGTGATGCGGACCCCCCTCTTTTTCATCTTGCGGATGATGTCCACGCTCCGGGCGGTGGACACGTGGCAGATATGCACCGCCGACCCGGTCTCCTCGGCCAGCATGGCATCCCGCATGACCATGATCTCTTCCGCGATGGCGGGCCGCCCCTCCAGCCACAGCTGGCGGGACACGCTGCCCTCGTTCACCGCCCGGCCCGCTACCATGGAGGTGTCCTCACAGTGGCACAGCACCGGCAGCTCCAGCTGGCCCGCCCGGATCAGCGCATCCCGCATCAGGTTGGCGTTGTCCACGTTGTTGCCATCGTCCGACAGGGCCACCGCACCGGCCGCCTTCAGGGCCTCGGCGTCTGTGGGTTCCTCCCCCCGCAGTCCCTTGGACAGCGCCGCAATGGGGTACACCGCCACTCCGTTGGCCTGCCTGGCCCGGTCCAGCACGTACTTCACCTGCTCCGGACAGTCCACCGCCGGGCTGGTATTGGCCATACAGGCCATGGAGGTCACGCCCCCTCGGGCCGCTGCCGCGCATCCGGTAAAAATGTCCTCCTTATAGGTCAGGCCCGGGTCGCGGAGGTGGACATGCATGTCCACCAGCCCCGGAGCCACCATCAGCCCGGAGGCGTCAATAACCCGGTCCGCCTCGCAGGTCAGGCCGCGCTCCAGCAGGCCCACCCGGCCATTCTCCGCCAGAAGGTCCTGGAGCAGGACGGTCCCCGTCACCGGATGGACCACCCGCCCGTTTTTGATCAAAAGCTTCATTGTGCTTCCTCCGCCATTGCATGGTAATTTTTGTAAAACTGCCCGCCTGCCGGCGCATAGCTTCCTGACATTAAATTATAGCGGAAGATGCAGGATTTAGCAACGAGTTTTTCAAATTTTCAGGAGATACTAGCTCTGCGGAGAACCTTTTGATTTCTCCGGGGAAGGAGAGGAAAAAAACATGTGCGGAACTTCTTACAGCTGCCAAAACACCGGAGCCTTTCTGATGGGCACTATGGCCGGTATGGCTGCGGGCGCCGTTCTGGGCGCCACAATGGCTCCGTCCAGCCGCCAGATCAAGCGGACCGCCCACAAAGCCGCCCGCCGGGTCAACGAGGCCATCGACCATCTGGCTGACGCCATGGACATGTGAGCATGACAAGGCCCCCGGCTCGCACCGGGGGCCGCATTTTTGCGGCGTCACATTTTCGTCATTTTCCCCATCAGCCTGATAACCGCTGTATAATAGTACAAGCCACAAATTCAGGAGGTTCGTTTAGTATGGGAAATCATTTTATACGATTCACATTGCGTACAGAAAAAACGCTTTCCGACAAGCTTACATACATCGCCGCATATAACCTGCGCTCCAAAAACCGGGAAATCGAACAACTCATTAAGCGTCACATCGCCGAATTTGAGAAGACACACGGAAAAATAGACGTATAAAAGCCGAAGGGAGCAATCCCCTCGGCTTTGTTTGACAAAAAACGCCATTATGCTATAATAGTCTTACCCCTCGACCGGAGGGGACAGGACGCTGTTACATTTGGCGGTTGGTTCACCGATATTACCCCATAGCAAAATCCTGGATGGGGGAGGTGAAGCGGATGTGGAAAAAGCGTATAGTCGCTGTACTTCAGATCATGGCGTACTTAGCGATCATACTGTACGTAATGACCATAGATGCGTGTTAGCCGCCCGGCTGGCACCGAGCGGCTAACTTGGTTAAGTTAGTGTAATTGGGGCCGACCGCTGTAGCGGCGTCCTTATATTGATTATACCATTCACCGCCCTTTTGTCAAGGCGGTTTTTTAGTATAATCCGTCCAAAAGTTCCACAATCGCCCCAATCACGCCATCGTTGCAGTGGCAGAGAATCCGCGCCCCCCAGTCCTTGACCTCCTGGGCGCAGTTGGCGGGGGCGAAGGGGATGGCGGACAGCTCCAGCATGGGGATATCGTTCTGGTTGTCCCCCACGCAGTAGATGTGCTCCGGGGCCACCCCCAGCAGTTCGGCCACCCGGGCCACGCCGCCCCCCTTGTTGCTGCCCTTGGCGGTCAGCTCCAGGTAGCGGGGGTTGGAGAAGATGGCCTCGTACCGGTCCCCCCACTGCCCCAGCAGCCAGGCCTGGGCCTGGAGGAGCACCTCCCGTTCCTGGTGGAACAGGGCCTTCACCCAGGGCGTGGGCATGCCGGCCACCTCGCACTCGGTGTAGTCGCAGTTCACCTTTTTCAGATGGGAAAAGGTGATGTAGTTGGGGTGGCAGACGTAGATATCCTCCCCATGGTAAACCTCCAGGGACAGGGAGGGAAACTCCGCCATCACCGCCGCCAGGTCCCGGGGAGCGGACTCGGGCAGCTGGGTCTGTTCCAGCATCCGGTCCGCCTGGAAATCGTAGATGGCGGCCCCGTTGGACAGCACCGCCGGAGCGTTCATGGGCACCAGATGGGCGTAGGGGGCGAAGGTGCGGTGGGCCCGTCCGGTGGAGACGGCAAAATATCCGCCCTCCCCGGTGAAATAGCGGAGGGCCTCCAGGTTGCGCTCCGGGATGCGCAGGTCCATACCGTACAGCGTGTCGTCAAAGTCGCTGGCCAGCAGCAGACCGTCAAATTTTCCCATGAGGGCCTCCTTTCGCCCCTCCTGGGGGCTCCTGCGCTTTGGCCAGCAGCCACATCCGTCTGGCCAGCAGCGCGGCAGAAATGGTGAAAAAAACCTCCAGTGCGGTGGATACCATCCGGGGGATCAGGAACAGCGCCCCGCAGCCCAGGGTGATGAGCCGCCACGTCCGGAGCGGCTTTGACCAGCGGAAGGGGTCCTGGCGGCGCAGGGTCAGAAGGATGAGCAGCAGCGCCAGCATCAACAGTACGCAGGCGGACGCGGCCAGCAGCACATGGAGGGCGGCATATTTTGGAAAATACTCTGGCAGATAGGGGATGGCCAGGGCGTAGGCCAGACAGAGGCAGGCGGCGGCGGCCAGCAGCCGGACTGCCAGTCCGGCCCGCCAGCCGGGCAGGACGGCCGCAAGGGCGTTGAGCATCACCAAAAAATAGCCCCCCGCCAGCACGCCCCAGTAGATGAAGCCCCGGTAGTGGTCCGGTCCGGTGACCGCGATCACCGAAAAGTTGGTACCGAACCACCGCATGCTCCCCGCAAAGAGGAGGGTATAGGCCGGAATGAGAAAGCAGGCAAAAACATGCACGAAAAACCGCTTGAGCTTGATCATAACCGCTCCACGGCGGCCACCAGGTCGCCCTTTTCATTAAAGTGGACCGCCCGGATCTGACTGCCGGTGCATTTGGCGATGTCGTCCAGCCTCAGCCCCTCGCTGATGCTGGCCACCAGGGAGAAGGCCACGCCGTGACGCTTGGCCCGTCCGGTGCGGCCAATGCGGTGGATGTAGTACTCGTTCTCATCGGGAACATCGTAATTGAACACGGCGTCCACATCGTCGATGTCCAGTCCCCGGGCGGCCACATCGGTGGCGGCCAGCACCCGGAGCTTGCCGTCCCGGAATTTTTTCAGGGTGTGCTCCCGGAGGGACTGGGTGATGTCCCCGTGGATGGCCTCGCAGGAAATCCCCCGCATGGCCAGCAGGCCGGCCAGACGGTCGGCCATATTTTTGGTGTTGCAGAAGGCGATGACCCGCTCGTAGTTCCCCATCTCCAGCAGATGGGCCATCATGTCCGCCTTCTCCCCCCGGTCCACATCCAGACGGAACTGGGCGATGTCGGGCCGGTTCTCCTGGTCGGCCTGGACGGTGATCTCCACCGGCTCCCGCTGGTAGACCCAGGAGATGTCCAGCACCTCCCGGGAGATGGTAGCGGAGAACATGCCCAGGTTCTTCCGCTTGGGCATGGTGTCCAGAATACGGGTCACATCCTGAACGAAGCCCATGTCCAGCATCCGGTCGGCCTCGTCCAGCACCACCGTCTCCACCTTGTCCAGCCGGACGGTGCGCCGCTTCATGTGGTCCATCAGCCGCCCGGGGGTGGCCACTACGATCTGGGGCTTCTTCTTCAGCTGGTTGATCTGACTGCCGATGGGCTGGCCGCCGTAGAGGCACACCACCCGCACCCCTTCCTTGAAGGCGCACAGGTCCCGCAGCTCGTCCCGGATCTGGATGGCCAGCTCCCGGGTTGGGGCCAGCACCAGGCCGGTGACGTCGGTGGACGCGGGGTCGGTGTGCTCCACCATGGGGATGCCGAAGGCGAAGGTCTTTCCGGTCCCGGTGGGGGCCTTGGCGATGACGTCCTTCCAGTCCATGAAATAGGGGATGGCCCCGGCCTGGATGGGGGTGGCCTCTGTATAGCCCTTCTGGCCGATGGCCCGCATCAGCTCCGGGGAGAGGCCCATCTCGTCGTAGCGCGCTGTACCGCTGACGGTTTGTCCGTTGATTTCCATAATCGTATCCCTCTCTATATAATCTGTCATTTTATATTATACCTGTTTTTTCGGGATTGTCTATCCTTTGCGCCTTATTTCTTTCTGTCTTGCCGTTTCTGTCGTATTCTGCTATAATCTATATGCTGTCCCCACCCACACCGGCAGCGGGAGGAGGTGGGTTTATGGACTGGATCGTTAGTTTCATCGTGTCTGTTGCAGCGAACATAGTCTCCAACTGTGTGAGCAAGTGGCTTGACAGACGCAGCAGGGAACAGTAAGCCCGTCATCGCAAGAAGCGGCCCTCCGGAGAGCTCCAACCTCTTCCGGAGGGCCGCTTTTTTGCGGTGGGTGTGAACTGGATCGTTATCAGTTTGGCTTTCGCCAACATGATTATAGCATATCTCTTTTTGCTTTTGCAAGAGGAAATTTACCAGGGGAACATTCCGCCGAAGGGCCACTGGTAATAGAACCCGTTGTCCTGGCTGTCCTGGGAGGGCTGCTGCTGTTGCTGCTGGGGGTTTTTAGCCTCGGTCTCGGCGTTCTTCTCGTCGAAGGTGATGGTCAGCTTCATCTCCTGCTGATTGCGGATGACGGTGAGGGTGGCGGTATCCCCCGCCTTATAGCCGGTGGTGAGGGCGGCGGTGAGGGCGGAGGAGGAGTCAATGGCGGTGCTGTCGATAGCGGTGATGATGTCGTTGACCTGGAGCCCGGCCTTCTGGGCGCAGGAGCCCTCGGCCACCGAGACAATAACCGCGCCGGCAGAGATACCGTAGCGTTGAGCCTCCTGGGAGACATTATCCACCCGAACGCCCATGTAGGGCTTGCCGGTGACATAGCCGTGCTCGATGAGGTCGGCCAGAATCTCCTTCACATCGTTGATGGGCAGGGCGAAGCCCAGGCCCTCGGCGCTGACGCCGGAGGAGGACTGGGTATACTTGGCGGTGGTGATGCCGATGACGTTGCCGTAGCTGTCAAAGAGGGGCCCGCCGGAGTTGCCCGGGTTGATGGCGCAGTTGGTCTGGAGGACGTTGAGGGTAGTGCTGTCCCCGTTCTCCCCGGTGGTGATGAGCCGGTCCAGGGCGGAGACGATGCCGTCGGTGAGGGAGTAGGTCAGCTCGCCCAGAGGGTTGCCGATGGCGTAAACCGCCTCACCCACCACCAGCTTGGAGGAATCGCCCAGGGTGACGGGGGTCAGGCCGGCGGCCTCGATCTTCAAAACGGCCACGTCGTTGTCCTTCTCGCCCCCCACCAGCCTGGCGTCGTACTTGTCACCGTTGGCGAAAGACACCTGGATGGTGACGCCGGAGTTCTTCACGGCGCTCTCAATCACGTGGTAGTTGGTGGCGATATAGCCGTCCCGGCTGAGGACGAAGCCCGAGCCCGAGGCGGCGGAGGTGGTGGTCTGGCCCCAGATGTTCTGGGTGGTGTTCACCGTGATGCCCACGCAGGAGGCCAGGTTGGCGGCGTAGAGCTGCTCCGGGGTCATGGGCTGGCCGTTGTTGGTGTTGAGCACGGTCCGCACCTGGGGGCGGTCTTCCTCATAGATCACGGTGGAGCTGGAGGAAGCCGCCATGCGGTTGTAGAGGTAGGCCCCGCCCACCCCCGCGCCGCCGCCGGCGATGGCGCAGGCCAGCACCAGGGCGATGAACTTGCCCGCGCCGCCCTTCTTGTGCCGGGGCTGCATGGGGCCGGTGCTGTAGGGAGTGCCGGACATTCCCGGCTCCGGGTCCACGTAGCCGCCGAAGCCGCCGCGGTAACCGTCGTTCTCGCTGTTGTAAAAGTTGAATTCATCCATACTAAAACGCTCCTCTCGAAACGGATTTCAGGTATTCCTGTGATCTATGGGTATCATACCCCCAAAATATGAAAAAAGCATGAAGAAAAACAACTATCTTTTTGAACATTCCAGGGGGTTTTTGGTGATTTTATGAACGGGAGTCCTGCACTGCCGCCGTCAGCCGGGCCGCTCGCTCAAGATGGCGGCAATATCCCTGGCGGCGGCCTCCAGGTCCAGGCGGACGCCCCGGAACATGCCCATCCCGGCCAGGTTGAGGATCACCAGCACCACCACCGGCCCGAACACCATCCCCAGTACCCCCGCCAGCTTCATGCCCACATAGATGCTCACCAGGGACAGGATCGGGGACAGCCCCGTCTGGTCGCCCACGAACTTGGGTTCCATCACCCGGCGGAACAGGGCGATCACCCCCCAGATGGCCATCAATTCCACTGCGCCGGTGAAATCCCGGGTAAACAGAGCCACAAAGGCCCAGGGGACCATCACGGTGCCCGCCCCGATGATGGGGATAAAATCCATCACCGCCAGCCCCAGGGCCAGCAGCAGTCCATAGGGCTGCCGGATCAGGAAAAAGCCCGCCAGCAGGATGAAGAACACCCCCACCGACAGGAGAAACTCCGCCTTGACATAGCCGCCGAAGGCGCCCAGCGCGGTAGTGCGCAGCTGGCTCAGGAAGCGGCGCACCCCCTCATCCAGATGCTGCACATACCGGCTGCGGAGGTAGGGGTAGTCCGCCGTCAGCAGAAAGGCGGCCATCACAAAGATCACCAGCGCCACGCAGAAGCCGGGCAGGCCCATGGCCCGCTCCCCCGCCTCCATGCCCAGGCTGCCCAGCATGGCGGGCGCCGCCTCAGACAGCCACTGGAACAGGTCCTCCCCGGCCTTCTCCACAAGCTCGGTAACCTGGGGGGGCACCAGTGCGAGCAGCTGGGCAAACAGCTGCTCCAGCTGGTCCAGGACCGACTGGAGCTGGTCCAGCAGCCCGCTCCAGTTCTGCACCAGGGACACCAGCTGTCCCGCGGCGGCATAGACCAGCAGGGCCAGCGCCCCGCCCAGCAGTCCGAACAGCACCAGCAGGAGGAACAGTGTCACCGCCTGCCGGTTCCAGCCCAGCGCCCTCTGCAGCCGCTTCACCATGGGATTGAGCATCGCGGCGGTCATCAGCGCAAACAGAAACGGAGCAAACAGAGACAGCAGAGGCCGTCCAAACGCCGCCAGCATCCACACCGCCAAGGCCGCCAGCACCAGCCGGATGCCCAGCCGGAGCCACAGCGCCCCTCGCTGCTCCCAGGTAAGCTTCCGGTTCTCCATCCTTCACCGCTCCCTTCCCAATTGTATGAAGGGTATCCTACCCCAGAATAGCACAAAATGGGTGAATAAAATGTAAAAATTACCGGCCTGCACCAGGCCGGTAATTTTTGATCCTTATACGCGGTAAATCACACCGATGAGATTCGGCCCGGCGTTGATGGCGATCACCCCGCCAATCTGATAGGCCATCGCGGGCTCCTCCCCCAGCTCCTGGCGGCACAGGTCCAGCAGTTTCCCCGACTGCTCGGCATTGCCGCCCTGGATCAGCAGGTAAGGGGTCCCTTCCCGGCGCTCATTTTTGCACATGTCCACCAGCTTGGCTGTCACCGCCTTCTCGCCCCGGATCTTGGCCAGAATCCGGGACTCCCCGTTGACGAAGGTCATGATGGGCTTCAGGCCCAGCGCCTCCCCCACAAAGGCGGCGGCGGCCGATACCCGGCCCGACTTTTTGGCGAAGCGCAGGTCCAGCGGAACGAAGACAACCTGCACATGGTCCACCCAGTCCTGGATAAAGTCCACCACCGTCTGGGGTGTAGCGCCGCCGGCGGCCATCCGGGCCCCCTGGACCACCGCCCAGCCGTAGCCCATGGTGTAGTTCAGGGCGTCAATGATGTGGATGCGGAAGGTCTCCTCCGCCTCCGGGTGATCCCGGTAGAAGGCGCCCCTGGCCTGAAAGGCGTTGGAACAGGTAGCGGAGCCCTTGGAGTTGATGGAGGTGTGGATCAGATCGGTGTACCCCTCCTGCCAGGCCGTCTCAAAGAGCTCGGTAAACACATAGGGGTTGAGCTGGGCGTGGGTGGGGATCTGAGGGGCGGCCAGAAGCATCTCATAAAACTCCTGGGGGGTGAAGTCAAAGCCGTCGGCGTACTCCTTGTCCCCCATGGCGATGGGGAACGGGAGCACCTGAATGTTCAGCTCCTCCCGCAGGGAAACCGGGATGTCGGCGGCGGAATCGGTGGAAAACTTGATGCGAGCCATAATGGACCCTCCTTATCACAGGGCGTTCGCCCGAAACTCGTTCCGTATTGGAAAATCACAGCCATTATGGCAGAAAATGGCGGACTTGTCAATTGAAAATCCAGAAGCCGCCCAGTCCAAGCCAAACAAAAAGCCAGAGGCCGTGTACCAACCGCCTCTGGCTCGCTTCTGTGCGTTATTTTGCTGTTTTCCCTGTCTCCAACGCCAGGGCGTGCATAACGGCGGCCTCCTGCCGGGTGAGGAAGTCGCCGGGCCGGTCGATGGCGCCGTTGATCTCGCTCATGATCCCGGCGTCGATGCACTTGCTGATGTAGGGCGCCGCCCAGGGCGCGGGAGCCGCCGCCCCCAGCTCTTGGCGGTACTGATCCATGTACTCTTTGAATTTGTCGTAACTCACGATATCATCCTCCTGATTGTATGCCCTGGCGTCCACTACCCAGTAATAGGCCGCCTCGTTGCGGAAGGTGTTGATGTCGCCGTTCACCCGGCTGTCCATGGTGCTGGCCGGATCGTTGATGCGGATTTTCCCGTCCGCCCACCAGACCACGATGAAGTGGCCCCCGCTGGTCCAGGTCCCCTGCTTCATCAGGGCGATGAGATAGTACCCCTGCTTCAGGTACTCCAGGGCCTGGTCGTGGACCTTGCTGGCGGGGTTATGGTAGACGTTGGTCCAGCTGAGCTGCCAGCACTTGATCCCGAATGCCTCGAACTGAGGGGCAAAATAGCCGTAATAGGTCCCCTGCCCCTTGGCCTTGTAGCCGTGTTCCACGCTCCATTTGCAGGCGTCCACCGGAGTAAAGGTCTTGCCGGTCAGCGTCTCGATGAGCATGGCGGCGGCGGTAGGTCCGCACCCGGAGCCGCCGATGGTGGCCGTCTCGCCGGGAACCTGGTAGGGCAGGTCCTTCCACCGGGGATCGGTCTGAAGGTAGCTGACAGGCCGCTTATTCATTGCGCTTCACGCCCTCCGCATCCACCTTGCCCTCGGTGATGATGTAGGCGATCACCGACGCCGCCGACACCACCGCCCCCGCCACGCTGGACATGGTGCCCTCGTCCAGTCCGAAGACCATGGCCAGCCCGGTGACGATCCCCGCGGCCGCCGCCCACAGCTTCCGGCTGCTCAGCTTGCGCTTCCAATCGATTGTTGTCATATGTACGCTCCTCCTGTTATGGTTTGTTGATGTTCTCCAGGTCGCCGATCCGGCGGTTGGCCACCTTGATCTTCTCCTCCTGGACCTCGGTCCGCTCCTCCAGCTTGTACACCCGGTCGATCACCTGGTTGTGGACCTCCACCTTCCGCTCCAGCTGCTCCAGCCGGTACTGAGTCAGCTTAGAGGACACCAGGATGCCACCAAAGGCTCCCGCCCCGGAACCCGCCAGCCCGATCAGGGCGACTAGGATCGTCTCGCTCATGGCTTGCACCTCCCTTACAGTGTCAGCATCCATTTCTTTCCAGTAGCAATGGCCTTCTCCTCCTCGGTCAGCTCCGGCACGCCGGGGTTGCCGGTGAGGGTCAGCACCTTTGCGCTGGTGATGGACGGAAGGCTCTCCAGCAGGGCAACGATAGCGTCGTGGTTGAGCGAGCCGCCGGAGAGGCTGGTCGCGTAGCCCGCCCAGCCCGACACAGCCGGGTCGAACCGGAGTTCCGAGAGCACACCGCAGTTGGTGAACCCAGACGACGCAGCCGCCCGGTAGCCCTTCAGGCGGGGGACCCGTAAAAGGGAGTAGCAGTTGCTAAACAGGTAGCTCGCGGAGGTCACCTTTGTCATATCCAACTCCGGCACCGATGTCAAGGACCAGCAGTCGCTGAACAGGTAGGACATACTGGTCGCCTGCGACGTATCCAGCTTCGGAACCGACGTCAAGGACCGGCAGCCCCGGAACAGATAGCTCATAGAGGCCGCGTTCCTGGTGTCCAGGTCCGGCACCGTTTGCAGGGAAAAGCAGTTACTGAACAGATAGCTCAGATCGGTCGCCAGGGACGTATCCAGCGCAGGGACCTCTCGCAGGGAGCTGCAATCCGCAAAGAGCTGGGCCAGTGACGCCGCCCTGGATGTGTCCACCGGCGGGACCGCCGGTATGGCGGTGCAGCTGTTGAACATGCGGTCCACTGTTTCCACCTTCGACATATCCAGGGTGGGAACAGCGAGCAGGGCCGCGCAGTTGGAGAACAGGTACCCCATGTCCACCGCCTTGCTGGTGTCCAGAGCCAGGACGGCGGCCAGGGATCGGCAGAAGTAAAACATGCTGTTTAAATTCACCGCGCAGTTCTCTCCGTACCATGCGAAATAGCGGAGATTCGACAGCGCCCGGTTCGCGGTGGCGTGGCCGCAGGACAGCCTCGTCCCCGCCGGAAGGCGGCAGGCAATCTCCACGATATTCCAGTTGGAAAAGCTGGCCGGAGAGCTTTTCCGGCTGTGTACAGACGGCTCCCAGGTAAGCAGCTCCGCCCCGCTCACCTTAATCATGACCTGCCTGCATCCGTCCGAGGTGAGGTCTGTCCAGTCCGCCGCCGCCAGCTCCGTCTCATACTTCGCGCCCGAGTCCACCGAAACGGAGCTGCGCTGAACGAACTGCCCGCCCTCCACCGTCCCCAGGGCCACGGTGTACGAACCGGTACAGGTGGCCGTAAAGGCCAGCAGGGAGGACGCGCCGTCAGGGATGTGAAACAGCAGGTACATCTCGTTGCCGGCGGGCTCAGGCATGGACAGCCAGTCGGCGGGCCGGGTGGCTTTGTATACCTCCATCGGGTCCAGAGGCTTGCCGGAGAGGCTCCCGCCGGAGGCCGCCTCCCGGATGCCCTCCTGAACAGCCTCCTTCACCACACCGGACAGCTGCTCCGCCGTGACGGCGCTGGCGGCCACCTCCCCGATGGCCTCAGCCGCCGCCGCGGCCACCTGAGCGGAGAGGGTCCGGGACCGCTCCGCCGTCCAGCGCAGATGGGCCAGCTTTACCAGGGCCCCGTCCATCAGAGCGCCTCCCCGCCAAAGACCTCGGCCAGCATCTCCAGCACCTCAGCGTCGGCGGCCACATCCTCCGCCATAACGCAGCCGGACAGATCCACCGTGGTGTCGTCCAGCAGGACGACCTCCCCGCCCACCTTGGCGTAGATGTCATAGTGGCCGGTGTTCCCGTTCATGACCAGGTACAGGACGTTGTCCTCCGCCTCCTCCGCGCCGGGGACCGCGTCCGCCTTCTGATAGACGGGCCGCTCCGCCGCCGCCAGCCCGTCCACCCGCTCAGACAGGGCGTTCAGCGCGGCTTTTGTGGCAAAGCCCGCCTCGATCCGCTGAGCCAGACTCTTCAGGGACCTCAGTTTCGTCAGTTTTTCCTCGTTGTAAGCCATCGCTCATTTCCTCCTTTTTCTGCTTCAGATGTGTCCGAATACTTCGTCCAGCATTTCCGCCACCTCTTCCTCCGTGGCCGCGCCATAGGCTCCGCCCTCCGCCGGCACAGCGGCGAGCAGCCGTCTTCCGGCGTACAGCCCCAGCTCTCCGGCGTCGGTGTAGGCCAGGCTGTCTCCCTTGGCGTCCAGCTGCTGTTCCCACAGCTCTGGAGTGGGCGGCGGGGCGGGGGGCTCGCCGGGCTCCGTCCCCTCCCACACCATCCCCAGGGCCGTCCAGACCGTGGGCAGAACCAGCTCCTCCCCCTGCTTGCCGTACACGCCGGCAATGAGGTAGCGGCCCGGCTGGGTCAGCACCTCCCAGGGGACCACGCAGGTTCCGCTCCGGTCCAGCAGGACGGACGCCTCCCGGCTGCCCGACTGAAACACCGCTGTGCGGGACAGGCCGTCCCAGTCCGGGGAAAACTCAAAGCGGACCGCATTGGCGTTCATCGCTCCGCTGGTGACCGGCTCCCGCTCCAGGACCGATAGGCCGTTTTTCTTTGCGTAAAGTACAAACAATATGCTCCCTCCTTTGTTGGCCGGATCACTATTGGGCCGCAGGGGGCAAAAGTGGTACGTTCCTGTACAACTTTCCCCCTGTCCGCCGGGAGCGGCGCATAAAAAAACGCCCCCGGCGCTCAGGCGCCGAAGGCGGGGGATGCATGGGGGCATTCCGAACGGCCCGTTCAGCCTTTTTTCCTCAGCCTGGTCCGGGTCCCGTCGGGGTGCTGTATATAGGTGTTGTCCAGCTGAGCGGTCAGACTGGCCTTGAAGGCGTCGATATACTCCCGGCGCAGGCTGTCCCGCTCGGTGAGCTCCTCCGGAGTCAGCCCTTCCGGAGTTCTGGCCTTCCGGGCCAGCTCGTTGATACGGTCGATCTTCTTCTGTTCCATTACAGGTACCTCTCTATCACTAGCATTGTGCGGCCCTTTTTCGACTGCCCCAGCACCTCTTTGATGACGCACTTGCCCAGTCCCCGGCAGGTGAGGATGTCCCCCTCCGCCACCTGGCGGTCCGCCTTGAGGCACTCCTGGTGGTTGAGGGACACCTTCCCGGCGGAGATCAGGCCGGCCGCCTTCCCCCGGGATATGGAAAAACCGGCGGCGGCGGCCGCGTCCAGCCGGAGGGCGGCCACCGTATCCCGGATGGTCTTCACCTGGGCGGGCCCGGGGGTGAGCTGGTCCAGAGGCAGCTCCGACAGGCTCGCCTTCCACCGCCCGGCCCCCTCCCACTGGGACAGGAGGATGGGCAGGCTGTCCCGCAGGACCACCACCTGGCACACCCCCGGACCGGGCAGCAGGATATCGCCCAGCACCGCTCTGGTCATGCCCAGCCCCATCAGGGAGCCCAGAATATCCCGGTGGGTGAGGGACGCTCCCCCAGGGAACCGGGCCTGAATGGCGGCCAGGGGGGTATCCGGACCGGACAGGAGGCTGTCCTCCTCCTGCCAGTCCGCGGGAAAGAGGCAGATCTGCCGCTCACTGTCCGGATAGCCGCCCCAAAACCGGAAGCGGGGGCGGCCCCACGCATGGAGCAGACCAGTCACCGCCCCCTGTTCCCCCGGCGAGAGAAAGGGCGTACAGGTGGGAACCCCCCGGCGCTGGGCCAGCTCCAGCTTGTCCAGCACCCGGGCCAGCAGGATGCGTTCCTCTCCGTCCCTGGCGCAGCGGTCCAGCAGCTCTTTTTTGTTCACGGCGCTCCCCCTCCTGTTCCAATATCCGCTCCAGTATACCGGCGGACAGGCGGGTTGTCAAGCAGACCGGTTCCCAGCCCCTTGCGCCGGAGCCGCTGGTGTGATAAAATGATTTTAATCAAATCTTTATTTTTTTCCTATGGTATTTTCAATCGCCGTGGCGTATGATAGGGGCAGAACCAAACCCGAATCACGTTTGAAAAGGAGTTATGATACATGGGAAGCAAGCGACTGTACCGGACCGAGGGGTCCTATAAGATGCTGTGCGGCGTATGCGGCGGCATTGCGGAGTATTTTGACATCGACCCCACCCTGATCCGGGTGCTGTGGGTCATCGCCTTCTTCTGCGGCACCTTCGGCTTCTGGGCCTATTTGATCTGCGCCGTCATCATGCCCAAGAAGAGCGACATCTACCCGGAATATTAAGGAGGACCCCGCCTATGCTCACCGTCCGCCCCTCCCTTCCGGAGGACGTCCCCGCCCAGCGGGAGTTGTGGAAGCTGGCCTTTGGGGACAGCGATACCTATCTCGACAACTTCTACACCACCTACTACCGCCCGGAGCGGGTGGTGGTGCTGGAGGAGGACGGGGCGGTCCGCTCCATGACCGCCTGGTTTGACACCGCCTTCGTGGTCCCCGGCCAGGGGGAGTACCAGGCGGCCTACCTCTACGCTGTGGCCACCCACCCCGACTGCCGGGGCCGGGGACTGGCGGCCAGGCTGCTGGCCGGGGCGGACGAATACTTTCGCTCCCTGGGCATCCCCGCCGTTACCACCGTCCCGGCGGAGCCCTCTCTCCACGACTTTTTCGGGGCTAACGGCTTCCGGGAGTGTTTTCGCATTTTGGGCGGCAAGCTGAGCCGGGATGAGATTCCCGTCCCGCCCTCCAACGGCCTGCACCCCGCCTCCACCGAGGAGTACAGCCGGGTACGGGAGGAGCTGCTGAAGGACATCCCCCACATCGCCTACCCGGAGGACGCCCTGGCCTATCAGGCGGGGTGCTGCGCCCTGGGGGACGGCGGGCTGTTCGTGGGGGACACCCCTGCAGGCCCCGTCTGCCTGTGCGCCGAGCGGGCGGACGACGAGCTGGTTATCGTCAAGGAACTGCTGGGGCCCGCCGGAATGGGCCGCGCCGTCTTTCCCGATTTGCCCCGGATCGCTCCCGCCCGGCGGTGGGAGATCCGGGGGCCCCGACCTTGGGATGAGCGGCCTGATCTCCGGGGAAAGCTAGGCAAATTCGCCATGCTCAAGTGGCTGGACCCGGCGCTGGAAAAAAGCTGGGACTGGGATACGGTGGGCTACCTGGGGCTGGCTTTTGACTGAGTTCTTGCATATTGAACAAAAACGGCGGTCCCTTTTTGTGGATTCGGCCGTTTTTTGTGTCCGATTTTGGCTTCCACAGCCATTCAGTTGTGGCAGCCCCCACAAAACATCTGCTTTACTTAAGCGGATTTTCTGGTATAATGTACATATCAGAGCACAAGCGGGACCTGCTGATCCCAAATATGAAAGTGTCCCGTCAAAAACACGATATATTTTATAGGAGGAATGCCGCTATGAACCAGTACATCGAGAGAGTCCTGAACGCCACCAAGGCCAAGAACGCCAACGAGCCCGAGTTCCTGCAGACCGTGGAGGAGGTCCTCTCCTCGCTGGAGCCCGTCATCAACGCCCATCCCGAGTACGAGAAGGTCGCCCTGCTGGAGCGCATGGTGGAGCCCGAGCGTCTGGTGGAGTTCCGCGTGACCTGGGAGGACGACAACCACGTGTGGCAGGTCAACCGGGGCTACCGCGTGCAGTACAACGGAGCCCTGGGTCCCTACAAGGGCGGCATCCGCTTCGACCCCTCCGTCAACCTGTCCATCATCAAGTTCCTGGGCTTTGAGCAGGTGTTCAAGGACGCCATGACCGGCCTGCCCATCGGCGGCGCCAAGGGCGGCTCCGACTTCGACCCCCGGGGCAAGTCCGACGCGGAGGTCATGCGCTTCTGCCAGGCCTTCATCACCGAGCTGTACCGCCACATCGGCCAGGACATCGACTGCCCCGCCGGCGACCTGGGCTGCGGCGGCCGTGAGATCGGCTACATGTACGGCCAGTACCGCCGCATCGTGGGCGCTTCCGAGTTCGGCGCTCTGTCCGGCAAGGCGGTGTGCACCGGCGGCTCCCTGATGCGTCCCGAGGCCACCGGCTACGGCGCGGTCTACTATCTGGTCGAGGCCCTGAAGCACGACGGCGAGGACATCAAGGGCAAGCGGATCGCCATGTCCGGCTACGGCAACGTGGGCTGGGGCATCATGAAGAAGGCCGCCGAGCTGGGGGCCAAGGTCACCTATTTCGCTGGCCCCGACGGCTACATCCACGATCCCGACGGCGTGGACACCGAGGAGAAGCTGAACTACATCCTGGAGATGCGGGCCAAGGACCCCATGCACTGCGCCTCCTACGCCGAGAAGTTCGGCTGCGAGTTCGTGGCCGGCGAGAAGTGCTGGGGCGTGAAGGACGTGGACATCTACATGCCCGCCGCCACCCAGAACGACGTGAACATGGACTGGGCCGAGAAGATCGCCGCCTCCGGCGTGAAGTACTACATTGAGGTGGCCAACATGCCCACCACCAACGACGCCCTGGAGTTCCTGAAGAAGCAGCCCCACATCGTGGTGGCCCCCTCCAAGGCCGTCAACGCCGGCGGCGTGTCCGTGTCCGAGCTGGAGATGGCGCAGAACGCCGAGCGCCTGTACTGGACCGCCGAAGAGGTGGACGAGAAGCTGAAGGGCATCATGAAGAACATCTACCACTCCTCCGTGGAGGTGGCCGAGCGCTACGGCCTGGGCTACGACCTGGTGGCCGGCGCCAACATCGTGGGCTTCCAGAAGGTCGCGGACGCCATGATGGCGCAGGGCATCTTCTAAAAATCCCCAATCCAACCGCACGCCAGCCGCAGGACCCTTTTGGGCCCTGCGGCTTTTTTGCCGGGAGACGCTGGGCTTTACTTTTTGCTCCATATCTTCTATAATAGAGATAATACGACACGGACAGACAAAAATCCCCACACCTTGAAAGGAGTCCCTTTATGTCTCAACGTTCTCTCCGCCTGGGTCCGCTCCTGACCGCTCTGGCTCTGCTGGTGACTGGCTGCGCACCGGCCGCCTCCGGCTCTTCAGAAGCTGGCAGCTCCAGCCAGGAGGAGTTCCCCCCTGCCGTCAGCGAGGTTGCCATGCAGGACGCGGTACCCGCCATCCTGCCCGAACCCGACCCGGAGCCCCACCCCGTCCTCACCCAGGAGGACATCAACGACGCCCTGGCCCGGGTGATGGAGCGCTATTCCGCCACCGGCGTGACGGTGGCGGCTGTGGAGTGCGGCCAGGTGAGCCAGGCCGGCGCCTGGGGCTGGGCCGTCAAGGACAAGCGGGAGATGACCCCTGACACCAAGATCCGCATCGCCTCCATCAGCAAGGTGGTCATCGCCATGTGCGCCATGGCCATGTCGGAGGACGGCCTCATCGACCTGGACGCCCCCATCAGCGACTACTGGGGGCCGGATGCAGTCAACCCCTACAGCAAGACCCAGCCCACCGCCCGCACCTTCATGACCCATACCTCCTCCATCAAAAACCTGGACATCACCCGGGGCCTGTCCAAGCTGAGAGGAATCCTCCAGAGCAAGTCCTCCTGGCGGAACATAGAACCGGGAAACGGGACATACTGGGCCTACAGCAACTTCGGCATGTGCATTCTGGGCACTACTCTGGAGCTGGCCGGAGGCCAGCTGCTGGACGACTACCTGCAGGCCCGCTTCCTGGAGCCGCTGGGGGCAAAGGCCTCCTTCTTCGGCGGGCGGCTGAAGGCGGAGGAGGTGGCCGACCTGTACAGCGGCGGAACCGTGAGCCGCACCGCCGCCGCCCACGCTGGACAGGCCATCCCCACCGAAATCGGGCGGGGGGCCTCCTACTTCCCCGGCGGCTACACCACCAGCGCCGTGGACATGGCCAAGCTGGTGGCGGTGCTGGCCAACGACGGGGTGTATAAGGAACCGGTCTATGGCTACACAGAGGTAACTGACGCGGAGAGCGGCGCCCAGCTTGTGGTAGCCGAGCCGCTGGAGGGCCGTTATCAGGAGACCCGCCTGCTCACCGAGGAGTCGGTGGCCGATATGGAGACCCCCCGCTTCACCGTGGATCTGGCGGAATACTCCTCTTTTGACCAGTGCCTGATCCTCCGCCGCCAGGAGGACATACTGGGCCAGAAGGTCCTCTATTACCACACTGGCAGCGCCTATGGCGTCTACTCCCTGATGACCTACAATCCGGAGACCAAAAACGGCGTGGTTGTCATTACCACCGGCGCCCGCCGGAACATGAATGAGCGGGGAATGTACGCCCTGTGCGCCGACCTGATGGAACTACTTTATGAAAAAATGGGGGATCAGCTCGTATGAAACGCTTCCTTGCCCTGGCGCTGAGCCTTGTCCTGCTGGCCGGATGCGCCCCGGCCCAATCCGCCGGCGGCCCCGCCGCCAGCGCCCCGTCTCCGGCCCAGTCCCAGCCGGACCCCGCCTCCACATCCGAGCCGGAACCGGAGCCTGAGCCGGAACCCGAACCGGAGCCGGTTGTCGCCCATCTGATGGTGGCCGGAGACGTGATGAGCCACATGCCCCTCACCAACGACTGCTATGTGAAGGAGACGGACACCTATGATTATGGCCACGTCCTCCAGTCCGCCGCCCAGCAGCTGGCGCTGGCCGACTACGCTGTGGCCAATCTGGAGACCACCCTGTCCGGCGGACCGGAATACTCCGGCTACCCGCGGTTCAACTCGCCGGACGGGCTGGCCCTCAGCATCCAGGAGGCCGGCATCGACCTGCTGTGCACCACCAACAACCACTGTATGGACCGGGGCTTCGACGGCCTGAGCCGCACCCTGGATGTGCTGGACGGGTTCGGCATCCCCCATGTGGGTACCTACCGCACCCAGGAGGAGCGGGATGCGGACAACGGCATCTATGTGGCGGACGTGGGGGGCATCTCGGTGGCCTTTCTGGCTTACACCTACGGCCTCAACGGCCTTCGCCTGCCCAGCGGCAAGCCCTATGCCGCCAACGTCTTCAACACGGACTACTACACCACCCTCTCCAGCCCGGATTATGAGACGCTGGAGGCCGATCTGGCCGCCGCCCGGGCGCTGGACGCCGACCTGATCGCAGTCATGATCCACTGGGGGCTGGAGTACCACACCAAGCAGAACCGCTACCAGGAGGAGATGGCCCAGTTCCTGGTGGAGCAGGGGGCCGATCTGGTGCTGGGGGGGCATCCCCACGTCCTTCAGCCCTATGACACCATCACCGCCACCGGCCCGGACGGCCAGGAGCGCCAGGGCTTTGTCATCTACTCCCTGGGCAACTTCATCTCCAACCAGAACTTTTCTGACAACCACCAGAAGGACCTGGCCACCAAGACCACCGTGATCCTGGACCTGGAGCTGACCAAGGACCCGGATGGAAACACCTCCCTCACCGATGTGCGGTACACCCCCTACTACATGGTCCACCGGAACGGCAAGCCGGTGGGCGACCGGCGCTACCTGGTCAACGTCAGCCAGGCGATAGCGGAATATGAGGCTGGAGAGAGCCAGATCATTGACAAGAACGCCTACAAGCAGCTCCAGGAGGCCCAGGCCCTCTGCCGCCAGATCCTGGGCGAGGAGGGCGATCTGCCCTCGGAATCATAAACGCCTACAGAAGGCCGCCGGCGCACAGCGCCGCCGTGAACAGAACGTCCCTTTACCTTCCGTGTTGATGGAAGTATCAGCCATCAACACGAAGGGTAAAGGGATGAACCATCAGAGCTTTTTTTCACTGCGCCCCCTGCTTGTCTGGCTGATTCGGTCCCCGCTGGGGCAGCAGGGTTTTCCGCTTGTGCAGGAACAGCGTCAAAGTGGTGGCGGAGGCCAGAATATCGGCCACCGGCTCGGCCACGTAGATGCCCATCACGTTCTGGGTGACCAGGGGCAGGATGATGGCCAGGGGCACCAGCAGAATCACCTTCCGCAGCAGGGCAAGAAACAGACTGGTCTTGGCCTGACCCATGGCCATAAAGGCGGACTGACAGGCCATCTGCGCCCCAAAGGCCCAGATGCCGCCGAAGAAAATGGGCATCACCCGGCCCACCAGCTCCACCAACTCCGGATCGTCGTTGAAGATAAAGGCCAGCGGTTTGGGGAAGAGGGCCACCAATACGCAGGCGGTGACCGTCACTGTGAGGGTGGTGCGCAGCAGCAGGCGGAAGACCTCCCGCACCCGCCGGTAGTTCTTCGCCCCGAAGTTGTAGCTCATGACGGGCTGCACCCCCTGGGTGATCCCCTGCACCGGCATGACCACCATCTGCATCACGCTCTGCATCACGGTGACCGTCCCCACATACAGGTCGCCCCCGTAGAATTGCAGGCCGGAGTTGAGCACCACCGTCACCAGGCTCTCGGTGGACTGCATAATAAAGGGGGCCACGCCCAGGGCGGCGATTTTGCCCACCACAGCTCCCTCCAGGCGCATATTGCGCGGACGGATGCGCAGTCCGGACCGGCCCGAGCACAGAAAACCAACCACCCAGCAGGCGCTCACCCCCTGGGAGATGACCGTCGCGGTGGCCGCGCCCCGGACCCCCATCCCAAAGCCGAAAATAAACAGCGGGTCCAAAGCGATGTTCAGCACCGCCCCGATCAGCACCGAGCACATGGCCACCAGAGCCTGTCCCTGGGCGGTGATATAGGCGTTGAGCCCCAGGGCCAGCTGGACAAAGACGGTGCCCACCAGGTAGATGGAGATGTAGTCCAAAGCATAGCCGATGGTATCCTCCGAGGCGCCGAAGGCCATCAGCACCGGCTCCTTGATGATGGTGAAGAGGGTGGTCAGCACTGCTGCCATCAGGAGCAGCAGGGTGGTGGAGTTGCCCAGTATCTTTTCTGCGCCCTCCCGGTCCCCCGCCCCCAGGCGGATGGAGGCCAGCGGCGCGCCGCCCATCCCGGCGAAGGCGGTAAAGGCGGAGATCAGCATCAGGATCGGGAAGGTCACCCCCAGCCCGGTGAGGGCGGTGCGGCCTACCACTGCAATGTGGCCGATGTAGATGCGGTCCACGATGTTGTACAGCATATTGATGAGCTGGGCCGCCACCGCGGGCAGGGCCAGCTTTACCATCAAAGGGCCAATCGGGGCGCTGGCCAGCGCCTCCTCGCTTTTGCGTGACTGGGACAAGCCGCTTTCCTCCAATCCGTTCTGCGCCCCCAGCCGCTGGGCGGGGGCGCGTTCAGGCGAATTATGATAGTGGGCAGTATATCACAAATCCGGCCAAAAGGGAAGCACAAAATTACGTCTGCCGCACAAGTATCTTCTTCCGAAGCTTAGAAAAGCGGACCCCAGATGGGGTCCGCTTGAACCTTAAAATTTTGCTCCGCCGAACTCAGCCAGCTTCAGGCCCTTGTTCCGCTCGGTGACCCACTGGATGGACCACTGGGAGGCAAACAGCAGCAGCTGATTGCCCTTGTAGTCCTCCACCAGCTTGGCGTCGTTGGGCAGGAGCAGGTCCTCCTCCTTCAGGGGCGGGGCGTCCTCGTCCTCCTTGACGATCCACCGCAGATACTCGAAGGGCAGGCCCTCCTTGTACAGCTCCACGTTGTACTCCGACCGCAGGCGGTACTCCAGCACATCGAATTGCAGGGTGCCCACCACCCCCACGATGACCTCCTCCATGCCGGAGTAGGGGGTCTTGAAGATCTGGATGGCGCCCTCCTGGGCGATCTGCTCCACGCCCTTCAGGAACTGCTTGCGCTTCATGGTGTCCATGGAGCGGATACGCTCAAAGTGCTCCGGGGCGAAGGTGGGGATGGGGTCGAAGGCAAACTTTTTCCCTGGAGCGCACAGCGTGTCGCCAATGGAGAAGATGCCCGGATCGAACACGCCGATGATGTCGCCAGCGTAGGCTTCCTCAATGATCTCCCGCTCCGCCGCCATCAGCTGCTGGGGCCGGGACAGGCGGATCTTTTTCCCGCCCTGGAGGTGGTAGACCTCCTTGTCCGCCTCAAACTTCCCCGACACCACCCGCATAAAGGCGATGCGGTCCCGGTGGGCCTTGTTCATGTTGGCCTGGATCTTGAAGACGAATGCGGAGAAGTCGCCGTCAAAGGCGTCGATGACCTCCTCACCGGCTTTCCGAGCCAGGGGGGCGGTGGTCATGCGGAGGAACTCCTCCAAAAAGGGCTCCACTCCGAAATTGGTGAGGGCGGACCCGAAAAACACCGGCGACAGCTTGCCGTGGCGCACTCGGTCCAGGTCGAAATCGCAGGAGGCCCCGTCCAGCAGCTCGATCTCGTCCACCAGCCGGTCCCGCCTGGCCGTGCCGATCAGCTCCGCCAGAGCGGGATCGTCGGGTTCGATCTGGGTGGCGGTGGCCGCCCTGGCGTTGGTGTTGGAGGTGAAGTGGATCACCTTCCGGTTCTGCCGGTCGTACACCCCCATAAACTCCTTGCCGCAGCCGATGGGCCAGTTCATGGCGTAGGTGTCGATGCCCAGCTCGTGCTCCAGCTCCTCGCACAGCTCAAAGGGGTCCCGGGCCTCCCGGTCCATCTTGTTAATAAAGGTGAAGATGGGGATGTCCCGCATGGCGCACACCTTGAACAGCTTCCGGGTCTGGGCCTCCACGCCCTTGGCCCCATCGATGACCATCACGGCGGAATCGGCGGCCATCAGGGTGCGGTAGGTGTCCTCAGAGAAGTCCTGGTGGCCGGGGGTGTCCAGAATGTTGATGCAGAAGCCCTCGTACTGGAACTGCATCACCGAGGAGGTTACCGAGATGCCCCTCTGCTTCTCGATCTCCATCCAGTCCGACGTGGCCGCCCGGGTGTTCTTCTTCCCCTTCACCTGCCCCGCCTGGGCGATGGCCCCACCGTACAGGAGGAACTTCTCCGTCAGGGTGGTCTTGCCCGCGTCCGGGTGGGAGATGATGGCAAAGGTCCGCCGGCGCTTGATTTCCGCTTCGTAGTTTGACAAAAGGGTCCACTCCCTTGCTTTTATTTCCTGTTTGGCAAGCTATTGTACCATAAGATGGCAGAGGTGGCAAGCAAAAATTCCTCTTGCATAGGATGGGCTGTCTGTGGTATACTGAACACAGCGAAAGCTAAGAAGTCGATTAAGTAGTTTCGTGTTTCCACCAAGCAAAAGGGACCCCCTGAAGAGGTTGGCTCTCTCCAGGGGGTCCCTTTTTGCGGTGGCAGGCTTTACTGTCCCTTGCGGTGTCGCTCAAGCCATTTGCTCACGCAGTAGGCAGCCACGTTTGCTCCAAGCGACACAAAGAAGTCTATTAAATAGTTCATGCTTCCACCTCCTCCCGCTGCCGGTGTAGGTGGGGACAGCACAGCCATTATACCAGCTTTCGACAAAGACCGCAAGGGTGGTCAGTTCGCTGCTTCATACAGCGCGCGAACCTTTTTGTCCAATTCCTTGACCCAATCTATCTGTGCTTTCACATCCAGTTTGCTCTCGTAAAACAGAGCTGTAGCCAGGTTTTCAGTGATCTGGGAGACCAGGCATCCCATATCTCCCTGCCTCCATATCCGAAAAGGGAAGGAGCTGCCTGTGCTCTCGTACAGGCGGGCCGCGTCAGAGTATAAGATCAGCTCTTGAAACAGGCTCCAATATTTCAGACTCCCAATCTTTTCCACCCGGATGACTCCGGCCGCCCGGTCGGCCTCGGCAAAGGCGGCGATGCCGTTTTCCCGCATAAACTGGATATGATCCATCAAAATACCTCCCTTATAAGCAGAACAGGGGCCCCGGACGGGGCCCCTGAACCAATTTTTTTACAGCTTCATAATCCAGCCGTGGGGATCGGCGACACGGCCCCACTGGATGCCGGTGAGCTCGTCATAGAGCTTCTGGGTGATCTCGCCGATCTGGTTGTTGTTGATGATAACCTTCTCGCCGCCCTCGGCCAGCTCGCCGATGGGAGAAACCACGGCGGCGGTGCCGGTGCCCCAGGCTTCCTCCATGGTGCCCTTCTTGGCGGCCTCAAACAGCTCCTCGGCGGAGATGCGGCGCTCCTCCACCTCGTAGCCCCAGTCCTTCAGCAGCTGGATGCAGGAGCGGCGGGTGATGCCGTCCAGCACGGAGCCGTTCAGGTCGGGGGTGAGGATCTTGCCGTCCACCTTGAACATCACGTTCATGGCGCCCACCTCCTCGATATACTTGCGGTGGACGCCGTCCAGCCACAGCACCTGGGTGTAGCCCTTGGCCTCGGCCCGGTCGCCGGCCCGGAGGGAGGCGGCGTAGTTGCCGCCGGTCTTGGCCATGCCGGTGCCGCCCTTGACCGCGCGCACGTCCTCGTCCTCCACGTAGATCTTGACAGGGGCCAGCCCCTCGGGGTAGTAGGCGCCCACGGGGCAGACGATGACGATATACTGGCAGTGGTGGGAGGAGTGGACCCCCAAAGCGGGGTCAATGCCGATGATGAAGGGGCGGATATACAGGGAGGTGCCCTCCTCGCTGGGGACCCAGTCCTGCTCCAGCTTGACCAGCTCGGTGATGCCGGCCAGGGCCAGGTCCTCAGGGACCTGGGGCAGGGACACCCGCCCGGCGGAGGCGTTCATCCGGCGGATATTGTCCATGGGCCGGAAGAGCTGCACGGAGCCGTCGGCGGTGCGGTAGGCCTTCAGACCCTCAAAAATCTCCTGGGCGTAGTGGAGCACCTTGGCGGCGGGGTCGATCTGCAGAGGTGCGTAGGGGACGATGCGGGCGTCCTGCCAGCCCTTGCCTGCGTAATAGTCTGCAATGAACATATGGTCGGTAAAGCTCTGGCCGAAGACCAGAGTGGAGGAATCCGGTTTTTCCTTCAGGGTCGCTGCGCGGGTGACTTTGATTTCCATAGTAGATCACTCCTGTTTCCATGTTAGGGTAACCTCTATTATATCAGCAATTTTTCTCCGGTCAAGAGCCTGACGGCGGATTTTGTGCTTGTACTTCCCGTGGGGATTTGATATAATGAAATACCTTTTGTTATGGATATCGACCGAGAGGGGGCCGCCTCCTTTGAACCGAAAAATGAACAAACTGCTCCAACCCAGCTTCCGTCTGTACTTTGCGTGCCTGATCCTGTTCGCTCTGCTGTCCGCCGCCTTCTCCTGGCAGCTGGCCCTGGTGGAGCTGGGACTGGTGGCCTGTCTGGGCCTGTACAGCCGGGAGAGCGCCCGCCGTCGGCGAAACGAGATCAACAAATACCTGGACAGCTACGCCGGTACGGTGGACTCCGCCACCAAGGACACCATGATCAACTCCCCCCTGCCCATGGTGCTCTTCCGCCCGGAAAGCGACGACATCATCTGGACCAACGACCGGTTCCTCCGCCTGTCCGGTCAGCGGGAGCACCTGTACGACGCCAAGCTGTCCGCCCTGATCCCGGACTTTGACATCCACTGGCTGATGGAGGGAAAAAACCAGTGTCCCGACGAGGTCAGCTACGCCGGCCGGCTCTTCCAGGTCTACGGCCATCTGGTGCGCACCGGGGGCCGGGGAGGCGGGGGCTTTCTGGCCACCACCTACTGGGTGGACGTCACCGAGCTGGCCCAGATCCGGGACCAGTACCAGGCCAGCCGCCCGGTGGCGGCGGTGCTCCTCATCGACAACTATGAGGACCTGCTGAAAAATCTCTCGGAAAACGACCGCTCCACCATGATGGCGGAGATCGACGGCCGCATCGAACACTGGGTGGCGGAGACGGGGGGCATCCTCCGCCGCTACCAGCGGGAGCGCTACCTGTTCGTCTTTGAGCAGCGCCATTTGGCCAAATTTGTGGACAGCAAATTTGATATTCTGGATACCATCCATCAGGTCGTCAACCCCAGCGGGATGAACGCCTCGCTGTCCATCGGCGTGGGCTTGGACGGCGACAGCTACAAGGAGCTGCTGGACTTCGCCAACCTGTCGGTGGACATGGCACTGTCCCGGGGGGGCGATCAGGCGGTGATCCGCAACAAGTTCACCTTCGAGTTCTACGGGGGCCGCTCCAAGGAGACAGAGAAGCGCACCAAGGTCAAGAGCCGGGTGATGGCCAACGCCCTGTCCTCCCTGGTGTCCGACTCCTCCCAGATCTTCATCATGGGCCACAAGGCCCCGGATAACGACGCGGTGGGCGCCGCCGCCGGTGTGTGCGCCCTGTGCCGGAAGAACGGCATCCCCGCCCACATCATCCGGGAGGCCGGGGTCACCCCCTCCCAGGAGCTGATCGACCGGCTGAGCCAGCTGCCCGAATATCACGACTGCTTCATCTCCGCCCAGGAGGCCCTGCTCATTGCGGACAACCGCTCCCTGGTGGTGGTGGTGGACACCAACCGGCCCGAGCAGGTCCAGGCGCTGGAGGTCCTCCAGAGCTGCAACCGGGTGGCGGTCATCGACCACCACCGCCGGGCGGCCACCTACATCGAGGGCGCGGCCCTCAACTACCACGAGCCCTACGCCTCCTCCGCCTCCGAGCTGGTCACCGAGCTGCTGCAGTACGTCATGGAGCCCAACCACCTGCTCCGGGCGGAGGCCGAGGCCCTGCTGGCCGGCATCGTGCTGGACACCAAAAACTTCACCATGCGCACCGGCGGCCGCACCTTTGAGGCCGCGGCCTTCCTCCGCCGCTCCGGGGCGGACACCGCCGAGGTAAAAAAGCTGTTCCAGAACGATCTGGCGGGCACCATCGCCAAGTATTCCATCATTCAGAACGCCCGGCTGTACCGGGAGCACATCGCTGTGGCGGTGGCCGACCACCCTGTGAACCGGGTCACTGCCGCCCAGGCGGCGGACGAGCTGCTGAACATCATCGGCATCGACGCCTCCTTCGTCATCTCCCCCGACGGCGAGCAGGTGAACATCTCTGGCCGCTCCATGGGGGACACCAACGTGCAGATCATCCTGGAGAAGCTGGGGGGCGGGGGCAACGCCGCCGCCGCCGGAGGCCAGATCACCGGCCAGACCGTGGATCAGGTTGCCGCCGCCCTGGCAAGGGCCATCGACCAGTATCTGGAGGAAGAGTAGAAGACAAGCGGGCTGGAAGTGCTGCGGCCCAATCGAAGGGACCGGTATCACAATGAACCGTAAAACAACAAAACAACAACCAGAAAGGATTTGATTCAAATGAAAGTGATTTTACAGCAGGATGTACGGGGCCAGGGCAAGAAGGGCCAGCTGGTGGAGGTCTCCGACGGCTACGCCCGGAACTTTCTTCTGCCCCGGAAGCTGGCGGTGACCGCTACCGCTGAGAATCTGAACACCATGAAGCAGCAGGAGAAGGCCAAGAAGGCCCAGGAGGCCGCCGAGAAGGCGGAGGCCGAGGCCACCGCCAAGCAGCTGGAGGGCATCATGGTAAAGATCCCCGCCAAGGCCGGCGAGGGGGGCCGTCTTTTTGGCGCCGTCACCGGCAAGGAGATCTCCGACGCCCTGTCCGCCCAGCACGGGATCAGCATCGCCAAGGCCAAGCTGGTGCTGGACGAGCCCATCAAGTCCTGCGGCAGCTATTCGATCAAAGCCAAGCTGGGCTATGAGGTCAGCGGGACCGTCAACGTGCTGGTAATCGAGGGCTGACATGCGGCCTCATGACCGCTGCGCATATTTCAGGAGCAGGGAGGCGGCCTTATGCCCAACGAACTGGAAGAACTGATGCTCAGGCAGGCGCCCCACGCGGCCGCTGCAGAACAGTATGTCCTGGGCGCCATCCTGTACTACCCAAAATGCGTTGCTGAGGTTGCCGGCAGCCTTCGCCCGGACGACTTTTATGTCCAAAAAAACAGGGAAATCTACGAGACCATCTACACCATGTTCAGCTACTCCCGCACCATCGACCCGGTCACGGTGCTGGAGAATCTGAAGCAAAACGGCTATGACTCGGACGACCAGGCCTGGCCGTATCTGCTCCAGCTCATGCGAAACGCCTCCACCGCCGCCAATGTGGGTCTTTACATCCAGATCATCAAGGACAAGACCCTCCTGCGGCAGCTTTTGGAGACCTCTCAGGAGCTGGTCAACATGGTCCAGGAGGGGACCGAAACCGGCCAGACCCTTTTGGACGCGGCGGAGCAGCGCATCTACGCCATCCGGCAGGGCCGCTCCGTCCAGGGACTGACCCCCATTGCCGACATCATCATCAACGTCTACGACCGCCTGGAGGAGCTGGCCGCCAGCGACCGCGCCGTCACCGGCCTGGAGACCGGCCTGCGGGACCTGGACCGGGCGCTCTCCGGCCTGAACAACTCCGACCTGATCCTTCTGGCCGCCCGCCCTGGCATGGGCAAGACCTCCATGGCCCTGAATATCCTACTGCACGCAGGCAAAAAATCCCACAAGCAGGTGGCCTTTTTCTCCCTGGAAATGAACAAGGAGCAGCTGGCTCTGCGGCTGATCTCCAGCGAGTGCTTTGTGGACAACAAAAAGCTGATCACCGGCAAGCTGTCCGACGAGGACTGGGAAAATGTGGCCGCGGCCGCCGACTCCCTCAGCCGGTCCACCATCCTCATCGACGAGGACTCCAATGTCACAGTGGCCGATATCCTGGCCAAGTGCCGCCGGGTGGAAAACCTGGGGCTGATCGTCATCGACTACCTCCAGCTGATGCAGTCCTCCGGGGGCAAGACCCGGAGCAGCGACAACCGCCAGCAGGTCGTGTCTGACATCTCCCGCTCCCTGAAGCTGATGGCCAAGGAGCTGAACGTCCCGGTGCTGTGTCTGAGCCAGCTCTCCCGGGCCAACGAGTCCCGGACGGACAAGCGGCCCATGCTGTCCGACCTGCGGGAATCGGGGGCCATCGAGCAGGACGCGGACATCGTCCTCTTCCTCTACCGGGAGGGCTACTACAACCGGGACACCGAAAACCCCAATCTGGCCGAGTGCATCATCGCAAAAAACCGCCACGGCGAGACCGGCAAGATCGATCTGCAGTGGAGTCCCGAGTTCACCACCTTTACCGACACGGAGTGGAGGCGGGAGGAATACTGAGATGGGACCCATCCACGTTGTCCCCAATTTCCGGGGCATGCCGCCGGCAGCTGGGGCAGTGGCCAGTGGTACCAGGTTTCTTTCCCCTCGGACTTCCTCCTGGCGGAGGCGACCACACCAATCAACTGACCGGGAGGTCCTGCCATGTTAAAGACCGTCGAAACCTTCATCCGGGAGCAGGACCTGATCCCCGCCGGTTCCACCGTGCTGTGCGCGGTGTCCGGGGGGGCAGATTCCGTGGCCATGCTCCATGTGCTCTATCAGCTGAGGGACAAGCTCCACTTCCAGCTGGCCGCCGCCCACTACAACCACCAGCTGCGGGGGGCCGAATCGGACCGGGACGCCCGCTTTGTGGAGCAGTTCGTCCAGCTCTGCTGCGGCAAGCAGCGCCATCCCAGCGGACGCATCCTCCCCGCCGTCCCCCTGTACACCGGCTCGGGGGATGTGGCCGGTCAGTCCCGGCTGCGCGGAACGGGGCTGGAGGAGACCGCCAGGGACATGCGGTACGCCTTTCTCCGTCAGGCGGCGCAGGAAGCGGGGGCCAGTCTCATTGCCACCGCCCACACCGCCAGCGACAACGTGGAGACCATCCTGTTCCATCTGGCCCGGGGCTCCGGACTGCGGGGGCTGGGGGGCATTCTCCCCAGGCGCGATGGGATTATCCGCCCTATGCTCACCGTCACCCGCGCCCAGGTGGAGGACTATCTGCGCCACCTCTGTCTGCCCCACATGGAGGACAGCTCCAACCAGAATGACGACTACACCCGCAACCGCATCCGCCATCAGATCCTGCCGGTGCTGGAGGATATCTCTCCCGGCTTTCTCGCCCGGATGGCGGATACTGCCGCCCTCCTGCGGGCTGACGAGGCCTGCCTTGCAGAGCTGGCCCGGAAGACGGTGGAGCAGGCCGTCCCCAGGGAGGGAGGGCTGGCCATCGACGCAGGGCTCATCGCCGGCGCCCCCGACCCCATCGCCAGCCGGGCGCTCCGCCTGCTGCTGGGGCGGATATGGGGGGGCGACCAGAACTGCTCCGCAGTCCACCTCAACGCCCTGCTCCGGCTGTGCCGGAGCGCAGACCCCTCCGCCCAGATCTGCCTGCCCCACGGCACCAACGCCCGCCGCGCCTATGAGACGCTGCTCCTGGTCCCCCGGCTGGGTCCCATTCCCCTGCGGGAGGGGCCGCTGCCCCTCCCCGGCGCTCTGGACTGCGGCCCCTGGCGGGTCGTCTGCCAGGCCGCCGATTACGGGGGGCAGCCCCAAGGTCCCTGGGACTTCTGGCTGGACCGGACCCAGATCTCCGCGCTGGAGCTGCGGGCCCGGCGCACAGGAGACCGCCTCACTCCGCCGGGACGGCTGGGCAAAACCGTAAAAAAATGGATGATCGAGGCCCGCCTGCCCCGCTTCCAGCGGGACACCCTCCCCATCCTGGACTGCGGAGGCCAGATCGCCGCCGCCGCCGGACTGGGGCCCGACCGGGCCTTCGTCCCGCCGGCCGGCGGGCCCGCCTGGCATATCACCGTCGTTTCCTCAGAGTAAACTAAATTTTCACACTGAAAGGAAGAAAATTTCCATGCTAGAGAAGGATATTCAGGAGATATTATTCAGTGAGGAACAGCTGAGCAGGCGGGTGCAGGAGATCGCCCGTCAAATCGAGGCGGACTATGCAGGCAAGGAGATCATGCTCATCAGCGTGCTTCGGGGTTCCTTTGTCTTTATGGCCGACCTGTGCCGGGCCATCGACCTGCCCTGCACGCTGGACTTCATGTCCGTGTCCTCCTACGGCAGCGGCACCAGCTCCAGCGGCCAGGTGCAGATCACGAAGGACCTGTCTGAGGACATCACCGGGCGCAACCTCATCGTGGTGGAGGATATCCTGGACAGCGGCAACACCTTAAGCTACCTGCTCAAGATCCTGGAGCACCGCCATCCCGCCTCGGTCCGCCTGTGCGCCCTGCTGGACAAGCCCGACCGCAGGGTCAAGCCGGTGGACCTGCACTACTGCGGCTTCACCATCCCCGACGCCTTTGTGGTGGGCTACGGTCTGGACTACGCTGAAAAATACCGCAATCTGCCTTACATCGGCATTTTAAAGCCCGAGGTATACGGCGGCTGATCCATATTGGAAAGGATTCTTTGCCTATGAGACGCTTTGGTCCCCGGGACATCATGCTGTATCTGCTGCTGGGGCTGATGATCCTGTTCACTTTCACCGCCCTTCAGCAGATGGACCGGACAGATTCCCCTACCTACAGTCAGATCCGCACCCTGTTCCTCCAGGAGCAGGTAGAGTACTTCACGCTGGAGGACAACACCCTCACCTTGACCCTCCGGGGCCAGACCGGGACCAATGAGACGGTCCGCCTCACCTACCGGGTGGCCGATCCTGCGATCTTCTACGACGACATGCGGGACCTGGTCAACCAGCAGCTGGAAGCCGGGGTTCTGAAGGGCTACGACTATCCCCCCGGCGTGGAGAGCTCCTGGTGGTACAACCTGATCCCCTACCTGGTGGCGGCGGTGGTGCTGTGCCTGTTCTGCTATCTGATGATGCGCCAGCGTACCACCGGCAGCGGCGGAGGCGCCCCCGGGGCCGCCCGCTTCAGCCATGCCCGCACCCGCACCCTGTCCGACCAGGAGAAAAAGGTCACCTTTGACGACGTGGCCGGTGCGGACGAGGAGAAGGAGGAGCTGCAGGAGATCGTGGAGTTCCTCCGGGACCCCCAGAAATTCACCGCCCTGGGCGCCCGCATCCCCAAGGGCGTCCTGCTGGTAGGCCCTCCGGGCACCGGCAAAACCCTGATCGCCAAGGCGGTGGCCGGAGAGGCCGGAGTCCACTTTCTGTCCATCTCCGGCTCCGACTTTGTGGAGCTCTATGTGGGCGTGGGCGCGGGCCGGGTCCGGGACCTGTTTGATCAGGCCAAGAAGGACGCCCCCGCCATCGTGTTCATTGACGAGATTGACGCCGTAGGCCGCCAGCGCGGCGCAGGTCTGGGCGGAGGCCATGACGAGCGGGAGCAGACGCTGAACCAGCTCCTGGTGGAGATGGACGGCTTCGCCTCCAACGAGGGGGTCATCGTGCTGGCCGCCACCAACCGCCAGGACATCCTGGACCCCGCCCTGCTGCGCCCTGGCCGGTTCGACCGCCAGATCTACGTGGGCCTGCCCGACATCAAGGGCAGGGAGGAGATCTTGAAGGTCCACGCCCGGCAGAAGCCGCTGGCGGAGGACGTCGTGCTGAAGGACGTGGCCAAGGCCACCTCCGGCTTTACCGGCGCGGACCTGGAAAACCTGCTCAACGAGGCCGCTCTGCTGGCCGCCCGGTCGGACCGGCGGTTCATCCTGATGACCGACCTCCACGAGGCCATGCTGAAGGTCATCGCCGGCCCGGAAAAGCGCAGCCGGGTGGTCACCGACCACACCCGCCGTCTCACCGCCTACCACGAGGCGGGACACGCTGTCGTCATCCACGAGCTGTCCACCGCCGACCCGGTCCACCAGATCACCATCATCCCCCGGGGACAGGCAGGCGGCATGACAATCTCCCTGCCCGACGAGGACAAGGCTTATCAGTCCAAAAAGGAGCTCACCGAACAAATTGCCCGCTGTCTGGGCGGCCGGGTTGCTGAGCAGCTGGTGCTGGGGGACATTTCCACCGGGGCTGGAAGCGACATCCAGCGTGCCTCCGCCATCGCCCGGAACATGGTCATGCGCTACGGCATGAGCGACAAGCTGGGCAGCGTCAGCTTTGAGAGCGGTCACGACGAGGTGTTTATCGGCCGGTCCATGGCCCAGGCCAAGAGCTATTCCGAGGAGCTGGCCGCCGTCATCGACGGGGAGGTCCGCGCCCTCATTGATTCCGCCTACGCCCGGTGCGAAGAGATCTTGACCCGCTGCCGCCGGGAGCTGGAGATCACAGCCCGGTACCTGCTGGACCACGAGACCATGGACGGCGAGGTCTTCGCCAAGGTATTCGACGCCCCTCAGGCGGAGGAGTTCGCCCCTTATCAGGGGGGCCAGTCCTGAAATTTTCCGGCGTTTTCTTAAAAAACTGCCATTTTACCCCTTTACAACGGACCGCGAATCTGCTATAATGATCTGGTCTCTTAGAGATGTGCGTCCGTAGTTCAATTGGATAGAGCGTCAGATTCCGGTTCTGAATGTTGGGGGTTCGAGTCCCTTCGGGCGTGCCAAAAACCGCTTGAAATGTTTGATTTTTCAAACATTTCAAGCGGTTTTTTATGTCCTGCAGAGCGGAACCCCCCGGTGGTGCTCAAGAGGCCCTTACAGCATCAAACAGCACTTTGTCCATCACTGTTCCCAGTCTGTCCATGTCCCCGCCCAGCACAGGATCGTACACATGCAGTTGTGGGAATGTCGCTATGACCCGGCCAGGCCTGAATATCCTTTGCGTCGCACTCGCCCTTGCGTAAAGCATATACCGCAGAATGACGAAGATCATGGAGCCGAATGACCGGCAATCCCCCCTTCCACTTATGCTGGAAGTACAGTGACTTTGCTGAGTTCATTGATTTCATTGTTTGCACAGACGCATCTGCAGCCAAATATTCCAATAGACTTTTTTCCTCGCAGGACATGGTAACGTGTCAATACAGCTGGTTTTCCCCCACCAGCTTGTCCACATGGTCCATTCGTTTTTCCTGTCCCTCGTCTCTGCGGCTGCTGAGTGCAAGCAAAACCGCCTCGGTCAAAGAGAGGGGAACTGCATAGGAATTGGTGAACCCCAGCCCTCCCACGCAGGCGGTGATGACCACATCCGCCCGGTTGGCCAGCGGGCTGGTCACCTGGTCGGTAAACAGAATGATTTTTGCGCCCTGTTCCTGGGCCATGTCCATCAAAACGAAATTCAATTCAGAATACCGGGGAAAACTGTATACAATCAGGCAGTCGCTGCTGGAGATATCAACCAGCCGTTCCAGTGCGGTAGCGTCGGCATGGAGCACCGGGAGTACATCCGGAACAAGAAAAAGCAGCTTACTGGACATATACTGCGCACAGCAGGCCGCGCCGCGAAATCCGGCGACAAATTTTCGCCTGCTGGATAAAATGATATCTGCAACCCGATCGACGGTGGACATTTCCAGCTTGGCAAAGCTCTTTTGCAGATTATCCAGCGTGTAGCGTTGTACGTCCTGAAGCAAGCTGTTCTGATGAAGAAATTCCCGGCTTTTGATATACTTTTCACCGGGAGAAAGGCCGGGCTGTGTCTGGCTGTAGTGCCGGGCAATCCGATCTGCCATCTCGCTGCGAAATTCTGAATAACCTTTAAACCCCAGCTTGCGGATAAAACGGATAATAGAGGTGTCGCTCACTCCGATGTCCTGGGCAAGCGCAGTGGAGGTTTGAAGGCCAATGGTGTTTAAATGCTCCAATATGTATTCCGCAATTCTGCGCTCCGCGTGGGTCAAAGAGAGACGCTGGATTTTGGCTGCGAGTTCTTCCATGGGATTCGTTCTCCCCTTCCTTGCCAAAATCATATCACATATCCCCCTTCTGGTCAACTGTTTCGCAGTTTTCAGATGTTTTGATCTTCTGTATATAAACGGCCCGAAACCCTGCAAAGAAGGTTCCGGGCCAAAAGAGAGATGGGAAAATTTATTCCAGTGCGGACAGGGCTTTCTCCATACGGTCCAGAGCTTCCTTCAGATTTTCCATGGAATTGGAGTAGGAGATACGAATTTTTCCGGGGACGTTGTAGGCCTCGCCGGGTACGGTGGAGATCAGGGCCTCATCCAGCAGATACTGGCACAGGTCTACGGCAGTTTCGATCGTTCGCTCGCCAACATGTTTGCCCAGATAGGGGCCCACATCCGGATAGACGTAGAAAGCGCCCTTTACATTGGGGCAGGTAATGCCGGGTATGGCGTTCAGCCGGCCCACCACATAGTCCTTCCGCTTTTTGAACTCGGCAACCATGTCGTGCAGGTCGTACTGGGGGCCCTGAAGGGCGGCAGCGGCGGCCTTCTGAGAGATGGCGCTGGTGGCGGAGGTGGTCTGACTCTGAACGGCCATAATGCCCTTGATCACGTCGGGCCGGGCGGCGGCGTAGCCAATACGCCAACCCGTCATGGCATAGGCCTTGGAGAAGCCGTTCACCGTGATGGTGCGGTCCCGCACCTCCCTGGAGATGGAGGCCACGCTGAAGTGTTTGGCTCCGTCGTAGACCAGCTTTTCGTAGATTTCGTCGGCTACAATGAAGAAGTCGTGCTCCACGGCCAGTTCCGCCAGGCGGCGCAGGTCCTTTTCGCTGTACACGGCGCCAGTGGGGTTATTGGGCGTGCAAATGACGATGGCCTTTGTTTTGGGGGTAATGGCCTTTTCGATGGCGTCCATGTCCAGCTCATAATTATCGGAGCGGACCGGGACGAAAACGGGCTCGGCCCCGGCCAGACGGATCATCTCGGTATAGCTCACCCAGCAGGGAATAGGCAGCAGCACCTCATCCCCCGGGCCGGCAATGACCATCAAGCTGCTGGCGATGGCCTGCTTTGCGCCCACGGCGGTGGTGACCTCATTGAGGGCATACTCCACCCCGTTGTCTTCTTTCAGCTTTTTGACAATCTCCTGCCGCAGCTCCAGAATGCCGTTGCCAGGGGTATACTTGGTAAAGTTTTCGGCAATAGCCTTGATACCGGCCACCTTGATATAATCCGGCGTGCCGAAGTCAGGCTCGCCCACGTTCAGAGAGATGATGTTCTTTCCCTGGCGCTTGAGCTCCGCTACTGTGGCGATGAGGGCGGAGGTTGGGGACCCGGAAAAGTGGTTCATGCGTTCTGCAAGGGTGGTTGCCATATGGAAATTCTCCTTTCAGATTCTATGATTCGGCAGGAAATTACTCGATATTGATGGCCTCGAACTCGTCGCTGGCCTCATTGAACTCCTTGGCATCCCACAGCTTTTCGCTCTTGGCCACGAACATGGTGCCCAACACGTCGCCGGAGACGTTCAGGGTGGTATGAGACATGTCAATCAGGCGGTACATACCAGCGATGGGACCCATCAGGTCCATGGGCAGGTTCAGCAGGTTCAGGAAGATGGCGCCGGTGACAATGCCGCCGCCGGGGATGCCGGGAGCCGCGATGGACATGATGGTGGAGATGGAGATGACCATGACAATCTGGCCCACGCTTAGGGACAGGCCGTAGATTTCCGCCACGAAGAAGGCCAGGATAGTCTTATAAATGGCGGCGCCGCACAGGTTAATGGTAGCGCCCAGGGGAATGGAGAAGGAGGCGATGCTGTTGGGCACCCGCAGGCGCTTGGTGGTCACGTCCAGGGTGATGGGAATGGTGCCGGCGGAGGAGTTGGTAGCGATGGTATTGATCCAAATGGGGACCATGGCCTTGCACATCTTGCCATACTTGACGCCGGTAAAGGCCTTCACGATCATGCTGAATGCGAACCAGGCCAGCAGGCAGCTGGTGTAGTCGGTGAATACGAACTTGGCCAGGCTGCCAAAAAGCTGAGGACCATAGACGGCGGTAGTGTTGGCCATGAGGGCGAAAACACCGATGGGGGAGTAGATCATCACGATGTCCAGCATCTTATAGATGACATTGGCGGTCTGGGTCATGAACTGGGTCACAACGGCGGCCTTTTCACCCAGGAAAACCAGCGCCACGGCAAAGATCAGCGTAAAGAAGATCATCTGCATGATATCCTGGTTGGCCATGGCGGAGATAATGTTGGTGGGGATCATGTTCAGGAGGAAGGCTCCAAAGTCGGGAGTGGTAAGTTGAGAGGCGTCGTACTCGGAGAGCAAGCTGGTGTCAAAGCCCACGCCGGGGTGGACCACATTGACCACCACGATGCCGACAAGACAGGAAATTACGGTCATCACACAATAGACCGCAACCACCTTGGCGCCCACCCGCTTCAGCTTGTTCACATCGCCGATGGAGGCCACGCCGCTGGTGATGCTGAAAAAGATGACGGGGACGATGAGCATTTTGATCAGGTTCATAAAAGCGGTGCCGAAGGGCTTAACCCACACGGAAAAATCATAGAAGAACAGGCCGATGAAAATGCCCAGAGCAAAGGCAATCATAGTGCGGTGGGGCAAATACTTTTTTGCGAATAAGTACTCCTTCACTTTTTTCACCTCATATTTTTAGTCGATTGTCCGGGGCGGCGTTACTCCCCATAAGCCCGGTCCAAAAATTCCACGTTCTTGGCCTGAATCGTCTTTGACACCCAGGCCCGGTTGGAGGTGCCGTTTCTTGCGGCCTCTACCTTGACTGCGTCCTGCTCATGGAATTTCTTTGCTGCCTGAAGGACGTCAGGAGCATCCTTCAGGGGAATGACGATGATGCCGTCGGCGTCCGCCACGATGATATCGCCGGGATTGACGCTTACCCCTCCGCAGGCGATGGGGACATTGATCTCGCCGGGTCCCTCCTTGTGGGGGCCGCCGGGAGTGGAGCCGGTGGCATAAACAGGGAGGGGCATTTTTCTCAGGGCGTCTGTGTCCCGAACGGGACCGTCCAGTACCAGCCCTCCCAGCTTGCGCTGATATTGGGCATAGGTAAACATGATTTCCCCCATAAGAGACCGGGTCTGGTCCTCGTCGTTGGATACCACAATGATGTCGCCAGGTTGGGAGATATCCAGGGCCTGATGGATGAACAGGTTGTCGCCCGCCCGGGCCTTCACCGTCAGTGCGGGTCCTACCATAGTTCCCTGAGCTCCGCTCATGAGCTTAATCCGGGGATTCATGGCGCAGGAACGGCCCATGGTGTCGGCAATGTTGGCTGCGGGTATCCCGGCAAAGCCATCCAGCAGCTCCTGGCTGGGCATCGGACGTTTCAGAAACACACGATTGCCAATGGACATAGTCAATACTCCTTTCTTCCCATCTATTTTTCATGGGTTATCTGTAGCATATCACAAAAAAGAATATTCGTCAACATATATTTTACTGGATGAATATTTTTCTTTGCACCTGAGCCCCACTGTAAAATTGCTGTCATCGTTCAAATTTAATCCACCTGCCTTTATATAGCGGACTGACAAAACAAAAGCCTTGCGGTCTATCCCGCAAGGCTTTTTTCATTCCTGTGTCTCAGTGCAGCACGGACCCAAAGCGCATCACCATCTCCGCCAGCTCGGCCCGAGTGACGCCGCCCTGGGGGGACAGCCTGCCGTCCGAGCCGTACAGGATTCCATTGGCTACCGCCCAGCACACTGCGTTCTCCGCATGGGCGTTCACCTGTCCGCGGTCGGAAAAGCCGCTCAGGTCCGCAGGGGTGATGGGGCTGTTGGCGCACCGCCACAGCATCTCCGCCAAATACTCCCGGGTGACGCCGCCCATGGGATCGGTTCCATCCCCGATGCCCTGCTTCAGCGCCCAATTCAGGCCCGGCTCATACCACGCCTCGCCGTCCTTCGCCTTGGTGTCCACCTTGTTCATCCGGGCCAGGACGGTCCAGGCCATGGCCCGGTTTGTGGACTCATCGGGGGCAAAGCTGGTGTCTGATACGCCGCTCATCAGGGAGTTCTGCCAGACGTAGCACACGCCGGAATAAAACCAGCTGTCCTCGGGCACATCGGTAAAGGACATGACCGCATACCGCCGGGCCAGCCATATATACCACAAAATCTCCTCCAGCCTGGCGCGCTGCTTCTCGGCCTCGGTCATCTCGTTCCAGGGCCGGTTGTAGCTGCCCGACGCCCCCGGCGCCAGCTCGTTCACGTAGGCCAAAGCCCGCACCGGCGCCAGCGCCATCAGCAGGCAGACAGCCGCCGCCATTGCGATCAAACGTCTCCTCATAGTATCCTCCTTCATCTCCACTCGGGCACACGCTTTTCTTCGGTTACACAACTCTATTGTACAGCTTTTCTCGGAAAAAGCAAGGCCAAATCCCCTTTACTTTTCCGCTCCGTTCCGATATAATAAGCTGGATCTATTTCTTGAGAAAGTTGGGAAACACATGCTCCAATTTGACGAGTATAAAGTAAAGCTGAACAACCTCGCCCCCGCCCTGAAGGAGCTGGCCCAGGCGCTGGACCTGGAGGGAGCCGAGCGCGAGCTGGATATGCTCCAGGCCGAATCTGCGGCGGACGGGTTCTGGGACAATCTGGCCAAGGCCCAGAAGGTCCAGCAGCGCATCAAAAACCTCCAGGACAAGGTGGACAGCCAAAACAAGCGCCAGAGCCAGTGGGACGACCTGATGGCCCTGTGCGAGATGGGCAACGAGTTTGAGGACGAGTCCCTCATCCCCGAGCTGGAAGAGGGCTTTGCCCAGCTGGAGGCCAACATGGAGACCGCCCGGCTGGACACCCTGCTCACTGGAGAATACGACCGCTCCAACGTGATCCTCACCATCCACCCTGGCGCGGGCGGCACCGAGGCCCAGGACTGGGCCCAGATGCTCTACCGCATGTACACCCGCTGGACCGAGCGCCACGGCTTCTCCTACCAGATCATGGACTACCAGGAGGGGGACGAGGCGGGCATCAAGTCGGCCACCATCATGATCGAGGGGGAAAACGCCTACGGCTACCTCCGGGGGGAGCACGGCGTCCACCGGCTGGTGCGGGTGTCCCCCTTCGACGCCAACGCCCGGCGGCAGACCTCCTTCGCCTCGGTGGAGGTCATGCCCGACCTGCCCGAGGACGTGGAGGTGGAGATCCGGCCCGAGGACATTGAGATGCAGGTCTACCGGGCCAGCGGCGCAGGCGGCCAGCACGTAAACAAGACCTCCTCCGCCGTCCGGCTGATCCACAAGCCCACCGGCGTGGTGGTGGCCTCCCAGCAGGAGCGGTCCCAGTTCCAAAACAAGGACAACTGCATGAAGATGCTCCGGGCCAAGCTGGTGGAGCTGCAGATGCAGGAAAAGGCGGAAAAGATCTCCGACCTGAAGGGCGTCCAGCTGAAGATCGAGTGGGGCAGCCAGATCCGTTCCTACGTCTTCATGCCCTATCAGATGGTCAAGGACAACCGCACTGCCTTCGAGACCAGCAGCATCAACTCCGTCATGGACGGCGATCTGGACGGCTTTGTCAACGCCTACCTCACCGCCGAGGCCACTGGAAACTGGGCCACCAAGTAGTCTGGAAAAACGGGACAAGAGGGGATCGCAATGAACAAACGACACTGGGGCACGCTGCTTCTCGCCGCGGCGGCGGCCCTCACCCTGTGCGCCTGCGGCGGGTCCGGGGATGACTCCTCCCCCAGCGCCAGCGCGTCCGAACCGGAGAGCCCCAGCGTCTCTGTCATCGCTCCGGTGGAGCCGGAGCCCCCTCCCGAGCCAGTATACCCCTACGTCAATCCTCTCACCGGCGAGGGGCTCTACCAGGACATCAGCGGAAAACGGCCCATCGCCGTCATGTTCAACAACCTGAAACAGGCCCTGCCCCAGATCGGCATATCCCAGGCGGACGTAGTCTATGAGATCGTCGCGGAGGGAGGCATCACCCGGATGATGGGGGTGTTCCAGGACCTGGAGGGGGTGGGCGATCTGGGCAGCATCCGCTCCGCCCGGGACTACTACGTCAATCTGGCCCTGGGGCACGACGCCATCTATATCCACGCCGGGGGCAGCCCCCAGGCCTACGACGCCTTCAGCGGCTGGGGGGTCACCCACATCGACTTTGTCAACGGCCCCTACGGGGACATGTGCTGGCGGGACCCGGAGCGGCGCAAGACCGCCGGGCTGGAACACTCCCTGCTCACCTCCAGCGAGCGGATCCTGGAGCAGATGCCCAGCCGCTTCCGCCTGGACCACGAGGAGGGCTATGAGGTGGGCTGGACCTTCTCCAAGGAACCGTCCCCCGCCGATGCGGTCTCGGCCCACACCCTGACGGTCCCCTTCTCCGTCTACAAAACCGGCTGCTTCACCTACGACAGCGAGACCAACCAGTACTTCTCCGTTCAGAGCCTGAACGGCTCCGACCCCATCCCCTATGTGGACGGGGCCACCGGCCAGGAGGCGGGCTTTTCCAACGTACTGGTGCTGTACACGGACGTGAGCCGGGTCAGGGGGGACGAGGCCGGCCGCATGTCGGTGCGCACCACCGGAGAGGGGGAGGGCCTGCTCTTCCGGGACGGCCTGCTGTATGAGATCACCTGGAAGCGGGACAGCCGGACGGACAACTACTCCTTCCTCAACGCCTCGGGCCAGCCCGTCCCCCTGGCCATCGGACCCAGCTACATCAACATCGTCGCCGCATCCACCCAAGTCACCTTGGAATAAAACACGGCCCGCCGGAGCTCCGGCGGGCCGTTTGCTGGTTATTTGGCCAGGGCGCGGTGGAGGAAGGTCACGATCTGCCCACGGGTACAGACGCTGTCCGGGGAGAAGGTGGTGTCAGAGGTCCCGGCGGTCACGCCCTTCTCTACCGCCCAAGCCACGGCCTGAGCGTAGTCAGCATCGGCAGAGACATCCGTGAAGCTGGCGGCCTCGGCACTGGGACTACCAGCGGCCTTCCACATATAGGTCACCGCCATAGCGCGGGTGCAGGGTTTGTCCCCGTCGAAGGTGCTGCCGGTGGCGATACCCTTCTTATAGGCCCACTGCGCCGCATCGTAGTAGTAGTCGCTTCTCTTCACGTCGGAGAAAGGATTCTTCGCGTTGGTGAAGGGGGAAAGGTAGGAGGGGGAACCGTAGGCCCGATAGAGGAAGGTCAATATTTGTGCCACAGTACAGTTTTCATTGGGAGAGAATGTCGTCTCGGAGGTCCCGGCAGTGATCTTCTTATCCACGGCCCACAGCACCGGATCAGCAAAGTAGTCGTTTTCTTTCACATCAGTAAAGCCGCCAAATGTCTGAACATTCATTGTGGAGGAATAGATATTGACGGACTTTACAGAATAATTTTTCTGTAGAAACTTTTCCATGTATTTTAGCAGGTCCATGCCATCAATGATATCGTCATCAATGGTGATGCCGGACCCAATACTGATGGTGACCGTATCGATTCCATCGTATCCATTTGTTGCTTCGTGGAGTAGCATGATGCCACCCTCCGCAGTGTATCCTGTTAATGTTCCTGAACCGGTATAGCTGATCGTCCCGCTTGAATCGATCGTAATGGTAATACCATCAACGGTATACGTTTCGGTTCCTGCCGCAAACGTGGGAACAGCCACCCCCAGGCAGAGGGTCAAGGCCAGGACAAGGGATAGGATTTTCTTTTTCATCATCTCTGTCTCCTTTAAATAAATTGAACGCACTTATTGTTTCCTGACAAGGAAACAATAGGACGTACGTCCTATTGTTTCCTGACAAGGAAACAATAGGACGTACGTCCTGCCCTTATTTTACCGCAAACGCCGCCGGGATGCAAGATAAAAAAAGACCATCCATCCGCACTTGCAAACGGGGGCAAAAGGTGTTACAATAGCATAGGATATCAAGAAACCACAAATTTTCAGCGAAAGGAAGTGGGACCCAGCATGGAAGGCCGAAGTCGCCATCAAGCGGAAAGCTGCCACGAACGAGGGGCGGCGGACTTGGCCCTGACCGGGTCCCGGTCCCGCCGCCGGAGCTGAGCCGGAGGGACGCTGTCCTTCTCCTTGTTATGTGCAGCCACAGGAACGCCGCGCCCGGCCCCGGGTACGGCGCCTGTGGCTTTGCGGCTTTCCCCGCGTTTCCCAAAACGAGAGGAGGAGAGCATTATGCACGACAACTATGAGCTGGACCTGCTCCTTCAGCTGGTCCAGGAACGGAAATTCCGCGCCCTGCGGGAAATCCTAAACGAGATGAACGAGGTAGACATCGCCGAGTTCCTGGACGAGCTGGACGTGGAGCAGGAGATCCTGGTCTTCCGCCTGCTGCCCAAGGATGTGGCGGCGGAGGTCTTCGCCTACCTGGAGGAGGACCAGGAGAAGCTGATCAGCGCCCTCAGCGACAAGGAACTGCGGGAGGTGCTGGACGAACTGTATATGGACGACACCGTGGACCTGATCGAGGACATGCCTGCCAACCTGGTGTCCCGCATCCTGCACAACACCGACGCCTCAACCCGCAGCCAGATCAACCAGCTGCTCAACTACCCAAAAGACTCCGCCGGGTCGCTGATGACCACGGAATTTGTCTACCTCCACCCCAACAACACAGTGGAGGAGTCCTTCGCCCGCATCCGAAAGGTGGGCCTGGACAAGGAGACGGTGTACACCTGTTATGTCACCACCAACCGGGTGCTCCAGGGGGTGGTGACCGTCAAGCGGCTGCTCATGTCCACCTATGAGACCAAGATCAGCGACATTATGGAGACCAACATCCTGTCCATCACCACCCACGAGGACAAGGAGGACGTGGCCCAGATGTTCTCCAAATACGATCTGACCGCCCTGCCCGTGGTGGACGGGGACGACCGTCTGCTGGGCATCATCACCGTTGACGACGCCATGGACGTTATGGAGGAGGAGGCCACCGAGGACATCGAAAAGATGGCCGCCATCCTCCCCACCGACAAGCCCTACTTCCAGACCGGCGTCTTCGAGACCTGGAAGCACCGTATCCCCTGGCTGCTGCTGCTGATGATCTCCGCCACCTTCACTGGCACCATACTGGGCTTCTTTGAGGAGGCCCTGGCCGCCAACGCCGCCCTCACCCTCTTCATCCCCATGCTCATGGACACGGGCGGAAACTCCGGCGGACAGGCGTCGGTAACCATCATCCGCGCCATGTCCCTGGGGGACGTGGAGTTTGCCGACTGGCTGCGGGTCATTTGGAAGGAACTGCGGGTGGCCGGGCTGTGCGCGGTCACCCTGGGGGCGGTGGTGTTCGGCAAGGTGATGGTGGTGGACCGGAAGGACGCTACCGTGGCGCTGGTGGTGGCGCTGACCATCTTCTTCACCATCATCATCGCCAAGCTCATCGGCTGCACCCTGCCCATGCTGGCCAAGCGGCTGGGCTTCGACCCGGCGGTGATGGCCTCCCCCTTCATCACCACCGTGGTGGACGCCCTGTCCCTGCTGGTCTACTTCGCCATCGCCACCCAGGTTTTAGGACTATAAAAAACGGCCCCCGGCTTGTTAGCCAGGGGCCGTTTTGCGTTTATGATTTCATCATCAAACAATGGGCAACTATACTTGCACTCTGGATACGCAGGATTTCCACAAGCTGCACACCCTGCCGGTTTACGAATATAGTACGAAAGACTATCTTTTCTGCTTAAAGCGTATCCTTTCTTGATGTTTTCCTTTCTTGCTTTCATAATATTACCTCCTCCGCATTTTTTAATACATATTAATCAGTGGTAAAATTAGAGCAAGCATATTCTTTTAAAAATTCTGACTTTTGTCAACAAGAAACTCACAGGTCGTCCATGCTCCGCAGGTACGCCTCCGCCCCGTAGCGCAGGCACCGCTGGAGCCGCCGCTCCCCCCGCTTGATGGTGCGGGAGACGGTGGACTTGTCGATGCCCATCATGTCCCCGATCTCCCGCATGTTTTTCCCCTCGGCGTAGTACAGCAGCATCATTTCCCGCTGCTTGGCGGTGACGTCCTCCCGCAGGCAGCGGATCAGGTTGCGCTTCAGGCGGCTGATCTCCTGGCTGTTGTCCGCCGCGATCTGCCGGCTGTACATGGCCATGTCGGCGGCGTACAGCTTGCCCTTTCTATATCGTGTATTTGGCATTGCGGCGATACCCCCTGTCGTAGTAACGCTCCGTCAGCACGGCCAGCTCCCTGGCCTCCCGCAGCATGGTGGACAGCATCCGAATCCGGTCCTGGAGCTGACATCGCTTGTCCACATTGTCTGTATGCTCCAGCAAATATTCCAGCTGGCAGATCCGCAGGTCCAGCGCGTGGGCGTGGGCCCGGTACTCCAGCGACAGCTCCGCTAATGTCATGGTGATCCCTCCTCAGCTTGTAATCGTTCCAAACACCGGGCGCACAGATCTCTGCCCCGCCGTCTCCCGCCCCGGTCAAAACGGTATTGCTCCCCGCCGCAGAGGGGGCACAGCCAGGCCGCCCGCTCAGCCTGCATGTCCCGCAGAGGCGGTTGAAAAAAAATTTGGTTTTCTACTTGACATACCTCCGTTTCTCTGTTATAATAGCGTCTGCTGTTGGACAATCGCCATTTGCTGGTGTAGCTCAGTCGGTAGAGCAGCTGATTTGTAATCAGCAGGTCGGGGGTTCGAATCCGTCCACCAGCTCCAATTTAATATGGAGGAGTTCCCGAGTGGCCAAAGGGGGCAGACTGTAAATCTGTTGCGTTTCGCTTCGGTGGTTCGAATCCACCCTCCTCCACCAGAAAGCCGGTTTTCCCGTTCGGAAGGCCGGTTTTTTGCTGTCCATCTCTGCCCCTCCTCTGGCCTGGAATAAGAATTTCGCAGCTATAGAACTGTTGTTCTATAGCTGCGTTTAGAATACTCTTTCCCGGAGCAAATGTCAACCAGTTGAATCGAAAATTTGTTCTATATCGGACCGCTTTAATGGACTATACCAGCTGGAATGGCCCTCCGGTCTGCCTTGAACTGAGCGCAAAACAGCGCCCCGGCCGGAAGCCAGGGCGCTGTGTATGATTACGGCTCAGAAATATTTTTTCACGCCGTCAGGAGCCAGGGACGCGTCGTCGCTGATGGTGATGGTGAACTTGATGTTGTGCCGCTCGGCAAACTTGTTCAGCCAGTCCAGGAACTGCTCGGTCTCATGCCCGCACTCGCCGCCTACAATCTTGGTGAGGCTGTCGATGAAGATGTGGGTAATATCATAGTTCCCGGCGTACATGCCGCTGATAAAGCCCTTCAGGGCGGTATAATCGGCGATATCGTACTCGCTGGCTTCCACCAGGCGGATGTGGTAATGGATGTCGAAGGTCAGCTTATTGCCTTTCTCAATGCAGACCACGTTGCCGTGCTCGGTCTGGACAGCATTGTTGATCATCTCGATCACGTTCTTGGTCTTGCCGGAGCCCTTCTTGCCCATGATAACGCGAATCATGTGTATCACTCCTTATCATTTTGACATCGGGGGTGTACCCTCTGTTTATCTATACTCTACCATATCCGGGCATTTATTTCAACTAAAATAATTGTGAATTTTTGATGGACAGAAAACGGCCGGTGACGTTTCCGCCGCCGGCCGTGGTTAGACCTACTCGGAGTAGGGTTTGTCCGTTTCGATATACATCCCGCGTTCGGCGCTCCAGCCCACGTAGAAGTTGAGGGCCTTGCCCAGGTCGCGGAGCTTGAAGTAGTTGGAGCCGTTGATTTTATAGACCTCAGCCTCAATTTTCTGGCCGTCCACGTAGATGGCATCGTTGCTGGGGTCGGCGCTTTGGTTTCCGCCGGTGGCGGCCCCTGCCAGGTCGCCGGTCTGCTTGTCATAGCCCTGGCCGGTGGTGGCGGTGACGGCGTTCTTCGTGCCGTCGTAGCCCACGGCAAACTGCTTTTCGCTCTTGTTGAGCAGGGCGGCCACGTCACGGATTTTAAAGTAATTGCTGTCGCCGATTTTGTACACCGTGGGGTTGGCCGCCGTGCCGTTTACCTCCAGCTTGTCGTTGGTGGGGGAGGCGGTGGCGTTCCCGGCGGGCTGCTGGGGCTGCTCGATGGGCTTTTCTGGCTGTCCACTAGCGGAAGTGGTAGGAGCAATCCGAACATAAGTCGCATCTGTACCATTGCTGGTTTTCGGCACCTGTGAATTGTCCGAAAGTTCTACTCTTGCCGTGGTGTCATATGTTAGCGGAAAATTATTGCCTCGGTCAGGGCCTCCGGTCATTTGAAGATTTTCCGCTAAAGTAATTGGTCCCGAATTTTGAAAAACAGATAAATTTGAGGTGGCAATTAGTTCCCCGGTACCCTCAATGTGTAGTTCAGGACAAGCATTATTGCAATTTAGGTTGACACGTTCAAATGTATTAACACTCCCATCCGACAGAATAAGATGAGTAGTAAGCCCAAGTGATAGATATTTCCCTTCACACCCATTTAATACTAATGTATGCCAGCCATCTTCGTTTTGTGTCCAACTCCAGTTGAGTGCATTTCTCTCGTCAGAACTTAACATACGATCCTTTCCATTCTGATCGATGAACCAGATGTTCCCACCATAGTTTAACAAATAGTACTCTCCGTTCAAACTTTCGATCATTCCTCCACCACCATCCGCATAGGCCGGGACGATAAACAGACCCAGGCACATCATCAGAGCCAGCGTAAGGGATAAGATTTTTTTCTTCATGTTTTTCTTCCTCTCATTTTATTTTTCTCAGCGGAACGTTCCCTCTGGAGGGCGAGGCACAGTGCCCTCCAGGGGCGTTGTCCGCCGAGACAAACAAAAGCGGCGCAGGATCAAGGATCCCACACCGCATCTATCCAGACACAAACCCTCAAACCGGACTTGTAAACAAGTCGCAAATCCAGTATAATGAGGGTTGGCGCAGCAAAGCTGTTGTGTAGGAGGGTATGCTCCTGCATAGGGGTGTGGGGGAGGTCGAGTCCCCCACGCCTTGCCTTTATTTGCCTCGTGTTTCCATTGTAGCGCATCTTGGGAAATTACGCAAGCGATATTTTCAGAAAATAGGAAGAACGGAGGCCGTTTGGCCTCCGTTCGCTTGTTTGGATGGAATTTACAGCTTGGCCAGCAGTTCGGCCCGCAGGTCCTCGTAGCCGGGCTTGCCCAGCAGGGCGAACATGTTCTTCTTATAAGCCTCCACGCCGGGCTGGTTGAAGGGGTTGACCTCCAGCAGGTGGCCGGACAGGCCGCAAACGTACTCGAAGAAGTAGATCAGGTAGCCCACGCTCTTCTCGCTGATCTGGGGCAGCTCCAGCAGGACGTTGGGCACGCCGCCGTCCACGTGGGCCAGGATGGTGCCCCGCATGGCCTGCTCGGCCACGAAGGACAGGGGCTGGCCGGACAGGAAGTTCAGGCCGTCCACGTTGGCGGGGTCGTTGGGGATCTTGTACTCGCCGGCGGGAGCGAAGGAGACCACCGTCTCGAACATGACCCGCTCGCCGTCCTGGATATACTGGCCCATGGAGTGGAGGTCGGCGGTAAACTCCACGCTGGCGGGGAACAGGCCCTTGCCGTCCTTGCCCTCGCTCTCGCCGTAGAGCTGCTTCCACCACTCGGCAAAGAAGCGGAACCGGGGCTCGTAGCCGGCCAGAACCTCGATGGCCTTGCCCTTCTGATACAGGCCGTGGCGTGCGGCGGCGTACTGCCAGGCGGGGTTGTCCAGGCCGCCCTGGCCCAGCTCCTCCATGGCCTGGCGGGCGCCGGCCATCAGGGCGTCAATGTCAATGCCGGACACGGCGATGGGCAGCAGGCCCACGGCGGTGAGGACGGAGAACCGGCCGCCCACATCGTCAGGCACCACGAACTCCTCGTAACCCTCCGTGTCGGCCAGGCCCTTCAGAGCGCCCCGGGCCTTGTCAGTGGTGGCGTAGATGCGCTCCTTGGCCCCCTCCTTGCCGTACTTCTTCTCCAGCAGCTCCTTAAAGATGCGGAAGGAGACGGCGGGCTCAGTGGTGGTGCCCGACTTGGAGATGACGTTGACCGAGAAGTCCCGGTCACCGATGAGGTCGATGAGCTCCAGCAGGGCGTCGGTGGACAGGCCGTTGCCGGCGAAGAAGATGTCGGGGGTGTCCTTCTTCTTCAGGTTGTAGTTGTTGGACAGCAGCAGCTCGATGACCGCCCGCGCTCCCAGGTAGGAGCCGCCGATGCCGATGACCACCAGCACCTGGGACTGCTTCTGGATCTTCCTGGCCGCCGCCTGGATGCGGGCAAACTCCTCCTTGTCGTAGTCCCTAGGGAGGCAGACCCAGCCGGTGAAATCGCCGCCGGGGCCGGTGTGGGAGGCCAGCATGTCTGCCGCCTTGGCCAGCCGCTCCTGACGGGAGGTCAGGTAATCCTCGGGCAGAAATCCGCTCAGCTTGGAGAGATCAAGTTTTACCATGGAACATTCCTCCTGTGAAAGAATGGGATCGATGCTGTTACATTATACCACACTCCCTGGAACATTTCACCTGAATTTTTTATTTTCTCCTCCGCCACAGATTTTTTTCGAAAATTCGAATTTTTTTGAAATATGCCCTTGACAATCCCTCCACTCTTGAGTATAATAATTTTTGCTGTTCGGACGATTAGCTCAGCTGGTAGAGCATCCGCTTGACGTGCGGGAGGTCACAGGTTCAAGTCCTGTATCGTCCACCAAGCAAAGCCCTAGGGCCGCAAGGCTTTAGGGCTTTTTTCTTTCCTCAATTTGTCGATTTCGCTGTCTGCACATCGCAGTGTTTAGGGGCACTTTGGGGACCGTTCGGGGCACAACTCGGGGCACAATTTTTGGCCCGCTATTACAAAAAAAGAGGCCTCCCGGCTCGAAGCCGCGGGCCTCCCTGACCGACATGATGATCCATAGAAAAAGAGAGGAGATCACCATGTCGATCATAAAAAACGTATCCGCTGTGATGCGGGAATATAAGGACGCAAACCAAATGTCGCTGTCCGGGCTGTCGGAAGAACTGGGGATCCCGGTCTCTTCCGTGCAGTGCTATCTGAAGGGCGCCTCCGACCTGCGGGCGACCACCATTGAGCTGCTGGCTGAAAAGATGAACATCCCGCTGATGGAGATGGTCTCCGGCCCGGCTCCGGAGTGGAAGCGGGCGGCGACCATTCTCCGGGCGGCCAGGGAGTTCCGGGATCTGCCGGAGGAGAAACGGGATCAAGGAATCCAGCTCTTCCTTCAGTTGGTCGCCCTGTTCACCAAAGACGTCTAAGCGCCTTCCGGGCGGGAGCATCAGCCTCCCGTCCGGTTTTCTATCTTATCATACTATCGTCAGTATATAAATTGACAGATCTGCCAATTTTATACTATCGACATTATTTATAGTATCGACAGTAGACCATATAATAAGCTCCACAAGGGGCTGAATTAGATGGCATATTCCAATTCCCAGAAGGAAGCAACCGCAAGATATAACAAAAAAGCCTATGACCGGATCGAAATCAAGGTCAAAAAGGGACGCAAAAAGGAAATTGTTGAATTTGCCAAGAAGAAGGGCGCCCCGAGCGTCAACAGCTTCATTGTCAGTCTGATTGAGAAAGCTATGAACGAGGAGGACACCTAACGGCGCCCTCCTCCATTTTGCAAATGGATGATCCGCGCATGCTCGTAGTCCTTCCACCCAAGGCGCTGGCCGCAGCGGTCGCAGAAACGCTGGTACTCCCGTTCCAGGGAGATGCTGCACTGGGGGCAGACCGGGTAGGTCCCATCGGTCCGGAACCAGCGCAGCTGGGTGACCGCCATAGGCTTGCGGAAGGCCCAGGCCGGGCGGCTCATACCAGCGCCTCCTCTCCCAGCAGCTGTACCAGCTCCATGAATTGCTCCGCGAACCGCAGCCGCTTGGCTTGGGGCAGGACGGACACCGCCTGGATGGTGTCCAGCAGCAGCAGCGCGGTCTGCCGCTGCTCCGGTTCGATGTCCCCGGACATCAGCACCAGCGGGTCGACCCCCAGCTTGTCCGCCAGGTGCTCCACCATCCCCAGGGTGGGATTTCCCGAGCCGCTCAGGTAGTCCTGCAGGGTGGACGGGGCGATCCCCAGCGTCTCCGCCCACTGCTCAATGGACTGTCCGCTGAGCTTCCGCTTCGCCCGGAGCATATCGGCCATATTTTCCAAAATCCCCATTTTTCTCGCTCCTTTCAACAAAATTATACTGGGACGAACTGGAAAAGGCCATGCCGGGATATCGAAGCGCCCCGCCGTTATACCGGCAGGGCGCTGTGCTTCATATCTTGGGACTGTTCTCAAACCCTGCGGCCCGGGCGCTCTCGAAGGTGATGCCGCCCTCCTTGTGGTCGGACTTGGCCATGTTCAGGTAGAAGGCGCAGACCGTCCCGTGGGCGGTCCAGGGCAGGCCCACCATGGCGGTGAGCCAGGGCAGAGCTCCGGTGTAGCCGGTGCGAATGCAGTAGGCCGCCAGGGCCAGCCCGCCCACCGTCACCACCCACAGCAGGGCCCGGATGTCAGCGATGAGCCGCTTGGAAAACTCCTGCCGCTCCGGCGCGGCCTGACGCCGCCCCCTCACGCCAGGCCGAAGGTCTGAGCAAAGGCGTACAGCAGCTGGGCCGCCTGTTCCCGGGTGAGCAGGTCCTCCCACATGTAGTTGGGCTGGCCGTCGGAGCCGGGATCGCCCCCGGCGAAGATGCCCCGCTCTGCCACGAACCGCCGGGCCGCCTGGCTCCAGTCGCCGCAGTCGTTGTCCCGCAGCTCCTGGCGGTACTGCTGCATGGCGGTTGCAAACATCTGATTGAACTTCTCCTGATCCATGTCTTCCTCCTGTTCTGCCGCTCCGTTGTATGCCCTGGCGTCCACCACCCAGTAGTAGGCCGCCTCATTGCGGAAGGTGTTGATGTCGCCGTTCACCCGGCTGTCCCTGGTGCTGGCCGGATCGTTGATGCGGATTTTTCCGTCCGCCCACCAGACCACGACGAAGTGTCCACCGCTGGTCCAGTTACCCTTTTTCATCAGGGCGATGAGATAGTACCCCTGCTTCAAATACTCCAGGGCCTGGTCGTGGACCTTGCTGGCGGGGTTATGGTAGACGTTGGTCCAGCTGAGCTGCCAACACTTGATCCCAAACGCCTCGAACTGAGGGGCAAAATAGCTGTAGTAGGTGCCCTGCCCCTTGGCCTTGTAGCCGTGGGCCACGCTCCACCGGCAGGCGTCCACCGGAGTAAAGGTCTTGCCGGTCAGCGTCTCGACGAGCATGGCGGCGGCGGTAGGTCCGCACCCGGAGCCGCCGATGGTGGCCGTCTCGCCCTTTACCTGGTAGGGCTTGTCTTTCCAGCGCTTGTCCGTCTGGAGATAGCTGACAGGCCGCTTATTCATTGCGCTGCCCGGGCAGACGGGCCATCACCTCCTGCGTTACTGCCTCAGCGAGCTCAGAGACGTCCAGGCCGTCAGAGACAATTTCCTTGGTCTGCACCTGGGCCTTTTTCGTCTCCGTGTTGATCTCCCAGACGGAGCCCTCAATCATATTGAGCACCGCCTCGGTAACCTCCACGCCCAACAGCCGCAGCTGCTCCATCACAAACTTCCGGCGCTTCTCTCCATCCGGGTCGGTGTCGTGGTACAGCTGCTCCGCCGCCCGGGTGAAGGACACCACCAGCTGGTGGATGCGCTCCTGGGTGTCCTTTGTGATCCTGGTCTCAAACCAGACCCTGGCCTTGGGTACCAGGCAGGCCAGCAGGCCCACCACAAAAACGGCCAGCAGATTACCGATGATCTCGTAGATGTTTCCCATGTTGTTTTTCCTCCTTTAATTTTTCAGTGTTTGCTCCAGGTCCTCAATCCGGTGGTTGGCCACCTTGATCTTCTCTTCCTGGAGTTCGGTCCGCTCCTCCAGCTTGTACACCCGGTCGATCACCTGGTTGTGGACCTCTACTTTCCGCTCCAGCTGCTCCAGCCGGTACTGGGTCAGCTTGGAAGACACCAGAATGCCCCCAAAGGCTCCCGCCCCGGAGCCCGCCAGCCCGATCAGGGCGACTAGGATCGTCTCGCTCATGGCCGCCTCCTTAATACTTCCCCCCCGTAATCGCCTGGAACTGGGCCGGGGTGAGCACGCCCTTTTTCACCGCCACCCGCACCTGGGCGGCGCTCCAGAGCTTGCGTTCGTAGTTCTTCTTGATGGTTTCGTAGTTCATAAGTACCTCCTCAATTCTCGTCGGGCAGGCTGTTCATGGCCAGGAATTCCAGCGCGGCGGCGGTGCGCTCCTCCACGGAGGGGCCGGGGTCGGGAGGATTGTCCTCAAAAGCCTCAATGGCCGCCAGCACCTCCTCGTCGGTCATGCCGTCGTCGATGGCCGCACCGGCCTTCTTCGCCCGCTCCGCCAGGTCAGCGAAGACCAGGGCGCAGCCGCCGTTGATGGGTCCTGCGGATATGACCATCTTCACCCCCGGCAGCTTGGACCAGGGATAGCGGTCCGCCCACTCCGAAGCCGTGAACTGCGCCCCGCTGGGCGTGATGATGTTGTCGGTCTTGTTCCAGATTTGATACCTCATTTGTGAACTCCTTTCTTGTTCCCGGAGACGTGAAAACGCCTCCGCTTCGTCCTTGACAAAACGGGGGCGTGCGGGTATAATAAACGCAGAAGGGCGCTGTTACGGACGGTCAGCCCTAATACAACAAACGGATTAAACCGTTAGCCGCTCGGGTAGGGACCGGGCGGCTAACACGCATTTATGGCCGACAGGTACATGAGGATCGCCAAACCTGTCAAGAAACAAGCCGCTTTGAGCAACCAGTTCTTCCACATCTGCACCACCTCCCCCGTTTAAGTCTCGCGTCGGGGTCATAACGGTGGGCCAACCGCCTTATGTAACAGCGCACACTTCTGTCCCGCCGGACCGGCGGGCACATTCATCATACCGTATGCGCCGTGTTTTGTCAAATCCTGCCGCCTGTGAGGGCGGCGTTTTTTGTGGTCAGGCCACGGGGCCTGCAACAAAATCAGTGGTAGTTACATAGCTTCCATAAAACTTATTGTTTATCACATCATACAACCCCACTTTTTTGTCTGGGGATATACAGGGTACAAGGTCATAAATTAAATTGCCTGTCAGATCAGCGGAAGACTCATAAACCCGATAGCTATATAAGTAAAAATTGCAGACTCCAGATTTTGGCGTGTTTGTAGTTGTCGTTGAACCACTCGCTGTATACCTTGTTTGGGAATATTGATATGCTGCAAATAGAGATGGGCTATACATCTTATAAGTTCCAGGGCCGCCTGTCACCTGCGATTCTGTGGTTGTATCCGTAGTAATCTGAAACAGCGTTTTTGCATAATCCAACACCACATGGAATTTTCCGTCTGGAGCTGGAATTTCTCGACTCCAGGATGCTGATGTACTGGTTGTCGAGCGCCCTCCACAGACAAGAATTTGCTTTTCTGTGGCATTATAATAGATACGGTTGTTAGAACTTCCCCTCGTATGTCTGCCGCTAGTTGCATACCAATATTCAAAGAAGTATGCACCTGCAATATTCCCCGACGCACTATCCTCTCCTAATTTCATATCGACTTCAACCCGATTTGTTGTATTTGCAAACGGGATTGCCGAAATACAAGTGAGATTCGGATTGCTAATATATTCCACTTCGGTATACCCTGCGGGGAGTCTGGACATTTTGGCGAACAGCAGTTCATCGCCCAAGTAAACCCGGCTAATGCTGTCGTCTCCCAAATAGCATTTTTTGGTTTTTTTATCGCCAGTGTAAATCATTTATTCCTCCGCAACCAGGTAAAACGTATTCGGATCGTGAGAATCCATGGCGTCGTACTCGTCTTGCGTAACCTTGACAAGCGGGAGGTCTGCCCACCTGTAATCGTAATCCGCGCTGGAGGCCTTCGCCAGCCATTGTCCAGCCACGCCTCCTGTCGGCAATCCCGCGCCCACTGCGCCGTCCTTACCCGGTGGTCCCTCCGGTCCCTGCGGACCCGGTTCCCCCTGGGGACCCGCTGGCCCGGTTTCGCCTGGGTCGCCTTTCGGCCCCACCGGGCCGACCTCGCCCTGCTCCCCCTGGGGGCCTTCCGGGCCGCGTTCCCCCTGCGGGCCGGGCGGACCCTCCGGGCCCTGTGCGCCGGGTTCGCCCTGCGGACCCTGCTCCCCCTGGGGCCCGCGCGGGCCTTGACGCCCGCCAAATCCCGCGACCTTGATTCCATTCACCTTGATTGACATGCTTGCACCTCCTAGACTCTCCTATATACGTCAACTGTATCACATCTACTGTTATCAAAGGTGCTTGCGCCTCCGGCAAACAAAGCGTAAGCTCCGACGGTGGCCGCGGAAAACTCTCTCCGTGCCACACTAAGCCCGACTTCCTGTGTAGTACGAGTCAGTACCTCGTCGTATACGTCCACATAGCCATAAGAGCTATTGTTCCCGATCAAAGCATAACCGCCAACAGATGTCGCCCCGCCTCTGGCCGATGATGAGCTGAGGGGGGTTGGAGTAGTCTGTGTCAAGTTGGCATCATATGCAGTAACATCGCTGGGATAAGTGGTTCCGAGAATATAGCCTCCTGCAATCAGCGCATAGTTGCCAACGGATGCTGACGCACAGTTTTCCCGCGCGAATTTTAAGGCTATCGGCGTAGAACGCACAAGAGCTGTGTTATATGCGTCAACTACATCGGAATAATATATGCTTGAAGGGGTACTGCTGCTACTACCAGTATAGCTATTCCCACCTGCAATTAACGCATAATTACCAACGGTAACACCTGTTGCCAGCGTTCGAGCCTTGCTTAGAGAGCTCACGATGCCGCGAGTCAGATTAGCGTCATAGGCGTTTACTGTGGATGTGAGCCTAGTGCCGACATTGTTACTATCAATTTTACCTCCTGCAATCAGCGCATAGCTGCCAACGGTAGCAGCTGCGGATTCTTCACTTTCCGTGGAAAGGGGCGTTGTGCTGCTGTGGGTCAAGTCGCTATTGTATGCATCGACATCGCGATCCACAAAAGTCCCTCCTGCAAACAGCGCGAAATCGCCAACGGTTGTAGCCTCTGCTCTAACTCGAGCTACATTTAGCTCCATTGGTGTGGAACGGGTCAAGCTTGTGTTGTATGCCTCCACAATAGCGGAGTAATAGCCGTCGGCAATCCCGCCTGCAAATAAGGCATAATTTCCGACAGAAGCACTTAACATGTCGTCCCGCGCTGCGTTCAGCGGCGTGGCTGTTTTGTAGTACTCGATAAACACCTCTGCTGTCAGCTCGGCGCTGTACTGGCTGGATACAACTATCGTCGCGGTATTATACTGCGCCATGCCCCGCACGGCGGTGACTTTCCAGGTACCCTCGATTGGCAGCTCCAGGACGACGGTGCCGGTGGTGGAAAGGGCCTCCACGGACGTGTCGCCGCAGGTGGCAGTGACCACCGCGCCGATGTCCGCTTTGACGGTCAGAGTAGCTTGAAAGCTGCTCTCCATCGCCCCCGACACCCCAAAAATGGACACCCCCTTCTTGATGTTGCTGGAGGTCAGGTTGGGATCGCCCTTGATGGTCTGGGTCCCGGCCAGGTACTGGCCGTTGGCGATGGTTTTGTCCGCCGTCCCTGGTGTAATGGTCTGGGCGGGCAGAGAGGGGATAATACCCTCAACCTTGCCCGAGGCGGTATACGCCGTTTTGGGGGCCAGGATGTCTCCTGGGGTGGCGGTGGCGTCGGAGGTGTCCGCGCCGGTGCTGATTTTCCTGATGTTCGCCGCCAGTTCGGCAAAGGTCGCGTCCGCTGCTGTTTCCACGCCCTGGGCAGTGACAGCGGACGCGATCAGGGTTTTTCCCTCACTGCCAGATGTAAAAAGCTCCGAAATCGCGTCCTGGACGGTTCCGTCACCGTAGACGATGTCCCCGGCGGTCAGGGGCGGTTCCTCTTCAAAGTCGAAGGTGACCGTGTGGGGACCGTCCCCGGAGGAAAATTCCAGTTCGGCCCCGCCGGGGGTGGTGACTGCGTTTTCCGGCAGGATGCTCCCGCCCCCGCCTCCGGACAAGGGGCCGTAGTTCTTCCAGTCCAGGGTCGTGCCGTCGAAGACGTAGACGTCGTAGGGCGGTTCTTCCCCCACGCCGTAAGCGTCCCCCACCTCCGGGGACGCCACAGCGGCGCGGAGCGCGTCCTCCGTGTCGTAGTGGCCCAGGAGAGTCAGGCCGTTTCCAGGCGGTCCCTGGGGGCCTCTGGGGCCCGTCTCTCCGGCGGGGCCGGGTTCCCCCTTCTCCCCCCGTGGCAGGCCAAAATCCAGATTGACCTTGCCTGCGCGGGTGCTCTTGGTCACCGTGGCCGTGTCGCTGGCGTGGGCTTCCACCGTCATGTCCGTGACGGCGCTCACCGCCTCCGCCGCCTGGGCCGCCGCCGCCTGGGCCGCGTCCACATAGCTCTGGACCTGCCCAATCACCGCCTGACGGCCAAACTCCTTGAACTGCGCTCCGGTGACCTTCATCGCCTGGCCCTGCTGCTCCGCCACCAGGAGGGAGTCATCATCCAGCTGTGGGGCCTGGGGCAACGCGCCGATGCTGCTGTCTGCCATTTTAGTTCACCTTCCCTTCCAGTATGGTAACGCGGGATTCCAGTTTTGTGATCGTGTCGGACATTGCAGTTACTTTCATGTTCAGCTCCTGCAAATCGGTTTTCATCAGGTTCAGGGAGGAGTTCATGGCCCCCAGGCTTTTGGTGATAAAGGCCCGCAGGCTGTCAATGTCGCCGGTCAGGTCCCGGCTGGTCTCGCTGCGGTAGGGGTATTCGTCCTCCAGCTCCACCTCCCCAGGGGCCGAGATGTTGGGATATCCGTCGCCGTTGTCCTGGATGGCGGAGATCACGCCGTAAAGTCCGCCTGCGTCCACGCCGTCCCCCAGCTCCGCCGCCGGGTCCAGGTTGGCGCTGTCCGCGCTGAATGCCTGGTATTGATAGTCCCGGACCTGGAGCAGCACCGCAAGGGCCATTTCCTGGGTGGCGTAGGGGCAGACGGCGTACAGGTCCATCCCCGCGCCATAAGAACCGGCGGTGATGACGTTCTCGTTGTCCACCTGAAAGGTCACGCTGGAGATGGCGGGACGCTTGCCGTTGTCCGTGCAGCCGGTCACGTCCAGGCCAACGTAGAACTTGCTGGCCCCCTCCAGCCCGATGGGAGCGGCGGACACAGCCCCGGACGGGGAAAGCAGGATTCTTGTCCCCCCGAACAGGATAGCGTCACCGTGTTCCGTGACCAGATAGCCCGTCTCCGGTGGGAAGGAGATCAGCGGGACCAGACGCAGCTTTCCCGCGTCGCTGATGTACCAGTTGCCCCCATGGGCGGCGGCGATGTCCCGCAGGGCGTCCCGGCGCATGTACTCCCCTGCGGGGTACTCGTCCATCGTATAGGGCAGGTAGACGTTGCGCTCGTCCAGCTCCACGTCCATCGCCGTGGCGATGTCCCGCGCCGCCGCCTCCATCGTACAGGGGAAGGTGAGCTTGGGGGTCCAGGTGATGTCCGCCTTGAGCATCGCGTCATAGGCTTCAATGGTCCAAAGACCGTCCTCCACCTCCCGGCGGTTGGTGAAGAACACACCCTTGGGGAGCCATTCCGACGCCTGCGTGCCGTTGACCAGCCGAATATATCGCTTGATGACCGCTCCCCGGGGGATTTCCTTCGCGTACAGGTCCAGGTTCAGCGTGACGGACATGGCGTTGCCGATACCAAAGCTGTCGAACAGGCTGTAATCGACGCTGTGGCTCACCTCCGCCTCGTCCCCGTACCACACTCCGTTAATGTCAAAGGCGTACTCTCGGACCGTGTTCCGATCCCGGATTAGGACTTGCCAGAGGGCGCTTGTTTGCTGGGCCATCGGCTCACCTCTCAATGATGCTGAACGTAGCCGATTCCCAATCCTCATGTCCGTCTGCCGTCTCCGCCAGGGAGGTTTCAAAGGATGTGCAATAGAACGTCCGGGTCATGGTTCCGTGGAGGTCCAGAAAGGTGGCGTCAAAAAATGTGGCGCTCAGGTCATCGTCCAGTTTAGCCAGCGTCTCCCTGGGGGCTGGCATGGTGGTAAAGGCCAGCTTTCGTTTGGTCCCGATCTTGTCCCGGCGCATGACGCCGTTTTTGGGCCGCTTGGTCTGGTCGCTGTCCAGGTCGTTGCGCGTCCAGCCGTAGCCCTTGCGCTGAACCAGGCTGGACCAGTCATGCCCGTTGATAATTAATATCTCTGCTGCCATATTCTCACCCCAATACTACCGACCGGCCAGATTGGCGGGTCATTCGATTTTGTTCTTGTGTTACGGTCTGGCCCAGTATGCGCCGGTCTACCATGATGATGTGCCCGGCCTTAACCGCCTCCAGAATAGCTTGCAGCAGGGCGGTTGTCTCGCCCCCGCCGCCGGATTCCTCCCGGACAATTTTACGAATTAGCCCCTCCGGGGCCTCCAGGTTATTGCCGTGGCTCTGGTCGCCCAATACCGCCATGAATTCCCGGTTGGGCGGGATGACCGCGCCCCGGGCCAGCCGGGGGAGCTTCACCTCCGAGATGGACGGGATATTGATCCCGAAGGAATTGCCGCCGATGCCGGGCACCCAGTCGGGCACGTCGAAGCTGATCTTGTTCATCTGGGAGATCAGCCAGTTGACCCCCTTGATAATCGCGTTGATCATCCCCTCCACATTGGAGAGCAGGCCGTTGACGGCGCCCTTCACGGCGCTGCCTGCCGCGTCGAAGGCGGCGGCCAGGGGCTGGGTCACGTGCTGGCTGAACCACTCGGCAGCGGCGGACCACACGCCCTTCACGGCCTCCCAGACGCTGGAGGCGGCCTGCTGGATGCCTTCCCACAGGCCCTTGAAGAAGCCCGCCACCGGCTGGATCACGTTGGAGTTAAACCACTCCGCGATGGTCCCCGCGACCTCCTGGATACCGGCCCACAGGTCCAGGAACCACTGCTTGATCTCCTCCCAGTGCTCGTGGATCACAACCGCCATCGTGGCCACGGCGGCCACAATCCCTGCGATCACCCCGGCCACCAGGGCGGGCGCGCCCAGGATCACCGCCCCCACGGCGGCCAGGGCGATGCCGAAGAGCATAAGGACCTCCTTGGCCCAGGAAAAGCCCTCGTTCCACATAGAGAAGAAGCTGGAGGCCGCCAGGGCCACCCCGCCGATGATGGAGCCAATCCCCGCGATGGTCTTGCCCACGGTGGACAGGATGGAGGCGAAGCCGGAGGAGGTCATGGCCTCCGCGATTTTCTGGACGACGTTGTCCACCAGCTCCTTGGCCAGCGGCGCGACTACCGTTCCCACAATCCGCTTGACCACCACGGCGGCCAGCAGGCCCGCCGCCCCGATGAGCACCTCGGGGTCGGCGTTGGCGAGGAAGCCCCCCGCCGCCTCCAGGAAGGCCAGGATCAGCTCCCGGGCCGCCTCCACAAAGGCGGCGATGGCTCCGGCCCAGTCGATGTTGTTGAGAAAGGCCGCGATCTGGGCTCCGATCTGGGCCCAGTCGATGCCCGCGACGGTGTCCCCCATGGCGTTGAAATAGCCGATCACCGTCTGGCTGGCCGCCTGGGCCAGCTGGGGCATATCCAGCCCCAGAAGAAAGCCCGCCAGCGTCTCCAGCCCGATTTTGATCCCCTTGAACAGGAGCATCCCAAAGGCGTACCAGTCGATCTCCGACACCGCCCCGTTGATCAGGGCGGCCAGGCTCCCGCCCCAGGCAATCCAGTCGAAGCTGTAGAGGAAGCTGACCAGGAACTGCAGCGCCAGGTTCAGCCCGGCCCCCAGGGCCTGGCCCAGCTGGTACCAGTCGATCTGTTCCACCAGGTGGTTGAGGGCGTCCGCCAGATCCCGGCCCAGCTGCTGCACCTTCTCCAGCACGCCGGGGAAGGTGAACATCTCATGCACCTTCCCGGAACACTCGTTCAGCCAGGCGGCGAAGTCCCCAAAAGCCGTCTTGAGCTTGGGCACGCCCGCCAGCATCAGGTCCAGGAAGGCGGAAAACGCCTCCCCCCAGGAGGCAAAGGAGGGGCCCTCCGCCCCCTCCAGCTCCGACAGGTCGGGGATGGCGAGGGAGCCCACGTCCACCGCCCCGCCGCCGCCAACACCTCCGGCGCTCCCGGCGGCCTCCCCGGCCAGCTGGTTGATCTCGTCGAACCCGGCCAGCGACTTCTGCTGGGCCTTGCTGGTGTCCTCCACCGCGCCGGCGAGGGCCTCCTGATTGTCCACGCTGGAGGCGATGGCGCCGCTGGCAGCCTCCGCCTGCTTGGCCTCCCCGCCGAAGGCGCGGGTCACGGTGTTGTTCAACAGGGTCGCCAGGGCGATCATATGGGACAACACCGCGTTGAGCCACTTCACCACCGGCTTGAGCACCGTGATGATGGACTGGCCCAGGATGCCCATGAACTCCTGCCACTGCATGGACAGGATGCGGGTCTGGTTGGCCCAGCTGTCCTGGGTGCGGGCGAAGTCGCCGCTGGCCAGGGCCAGGCTGTCCAGCACAAACCGGTACCGCAGGGCCACCTTCTCCGCCTGGGACATGGCGTCGTAGGATTTCTGGAAGCCCTTGGACAGGGCATAGGCTTTCAGGTTGTCCTGGGTCATCACCACGCCCAGGTCCTTCAGCGTCTCCGTCTCGCCGGTGAAGACGCTCTTCAGCTTGATATCGGCCAGCTCCTGGGAGATGTTGAAGAAGGAGGCCACATCCCCCGACAGCCCGGCCAGAGTGATGGCCATATCCGCCGCCTCCTGGCTGGCCAGCCCCATCCCCTTGGCCATGGCCATGTAGGTGGAGGCCGTCTTCTTGGCGGACAGGGCGGACATGCCGAACTGGGTGATGGCGGTCTGGGCGAACTCCTCCGCCTGGCCGCTCAGCTCCCCGAAGGCCACGTCCACCACATTCTGCACCTCGGCCACGTCGCTGCCCAGCTGGACCGCCTTTTTGCCGAAGTCCACCACCGCCTTTACCGCGAAGACGGCGGTGATGGCCGCCCCCAGCCGCCGGACGGCGGAGCGCAGGCCGTCCACCTGCCCGGTCATCCCCCGGATGCCCTTGATAAAGCCCCGGTTGTCCAGGGAGGTGTCAATCACGACACGTCCGTCGGTGCTTCCAGCCATATGCTCACCTCACTCTCACACGCCCCAGGCGTTCAGTGTCTGTTCCTCGTCCGCTGTGTACCTTCGCTTGAAGTCCACCCGGCTGCGGTTCTGCCGGTAATACTCCCGTTCCCATGGCTCCAGCTTTTTCCCCTTGCGCAGCTTCTCCCGGAGGGCCACAATCATGGACAGCTGGCCCTCGCCAATGGTCCCAAAGTACCCCATGAAGGTCCACCAGTGGAGGAAGGGCAGGGAGCGCACCTCCACCCCCGCCGCCTTGTTGATCTCGGCGGCAATGATGGCCCGGTCCTGCTCCCAGTCGATGGTCTTGGGCTGGGGCGGACCCTCCTCCGGGTCCTCCCCCAGGTCGATGAACCAGGCCAGCTCCTCCATGGCCTGGGGGTGGTCCTCTCTGGGCATGTCCTCGAAGCCCTCGTAGAACAACGCCAGGGCCACATACTGCCCGGCAAGGGTGTCCTCGTCCTGGAGGCAGGAGATGACCTCCAGAATATCCCGGTAGTCCGCATTGATTCGGTACTCCCGGCCGCCCACGGTGAGGGCGGTGGGCAGGCTCCAGCCGGTCATCCCTGCTGGACCGCCCGGCGCTGCGCCCGGCTGCGGAGGGCCGCCTCAGCCGCCTCCTGCTGGTGCCGCTTCGCCCCCTCCTCGATGTAGGGGGCCAGGGCGTTGAGCAGGTTGGTAATGACCCGCTGGCCGTTGTTCCCCACGGCCATCAAGTTCACCCCGCCCAGCAGGGCGTCGAAGTCGTTGCCGGGGCCGAAGGCCGCCCCCAGCTTGTCCTTGATCTCCCGGTCCAGCTCCCGGGCCCGGTCCAGCTCCCGCCCCGCCAGCGCAAAGGAATCGTCCTCGCTGCCAGGCTGCTCCACCTCAGCCGCGTACCGCTTTTCCAGTTCAGGCAGTTCCTTCAGCAGCCCGAAAAACCGCTGGTACACGTTGAAATCGGAGGGGTTGAAGGTCAAAATGCCGTTGCCGTTGATGTCCAGCCGGAGCAGGCCGTCGTCAAATTGGAGGGTTTTCGTCTCTGCCATATCCGGTTCCTCCCTCACTCAGCGGATACCGCCGTCTTGGGCGTAAAGGTGATGGTCCCATCCGCCGTCACGGAGGCGGCGCCAATCTCACGGGCGCCGCCGAAGGTGACGTCGATGGGCATGGTCAGGGAGCCGCCCCCCTCGCCCCCCAGGCCGCTGGGCTTCACCATAGAGCTGGGATACCGCTCGGCGAAGGCCGCGCCGCTCTCGTCCACGGCGTACAGATGGATGCGCAGCAGGTCCTGATTGCACAGGGCGGCGGCGTCCTGGTCCACCACGGCCAGGTTCCACACATGCTGCTGGTACTCGTCTCCGCTGTCCAGCTCGCAGGGGTCGAAGGTCTGGGAGATGGTGGGGGTCTTCATGGTGGTATAGGTGTCCCCCAGAATGTCCTGCTTGGTCTCCTCGCTCCAGTCCAGCTCGGCGGAGCTGTCCTCCACCCGCTTGCCCAGACGGCCCCATCTGGGGGCCTCGGCGGTGCCGAAGTTGCCGCACACCAGGTAGAGCTTCCGGTCCACCGTCTGCCCGGCGGGGGTTTTGAATTTGTAGCTCATAGGTCTCCTCCTCACATAAACCACGGGTCTGTGGTTGGAAATATTTTGATGAATTGGACGGACAGCTGAACCATATAGGTGGCCAGCCCCTCGTCCTCCGCGTCGTAGAGTACCCCGTTCTGGGCGGTGAGTTTCTCCTGCCGGGGGACGTCCCCGAAGACGGGGGCCAGGCCCAGGGCCGACTGCTCCTGAACCCACTCCTGGAAGTCCATCACCCACCCGGCGTTGACCGCCGCCCCGGCGCCGTCTCCGGGGGCCTTCTCGAAGACGTAGTACAGCCCGAAGTTGTACTGGTTGGTGACGGCCACATTGCCCAGCAGGTCCGTTTTGCGGCCGATCTCCTCCAGGCCGGAGGGGAAGATGCCCCCGTTGGCGGGGATCTGATCGGTGTAGTCCACCTGGAAGGTTTGCAGGATGTCCGCCTTGGGGTAGCTGCGGACAAAGGCTGTGATCTGTTCCAGCGCGGTCATGGGCTCCCCCTCCTTCGCACATAGTCCTGGAGCTCGGCGGCCATCTGCCGCCCCTCAGCGGCGGTCAGGCGGCGGTCCCAGAAGGGCCCGGCTCTGGGGTTCCTGGTCTTGTCGTACTGGATGTCCCGGCTGCTGGCCACCTTGGCCACCCCCCGCCGGGACCGCCAGCCGTTGGGCGTCAGAAAGCCCGCCATCCCCGTCTCCGGGTCCACCATCACCTTGCCGTAGTAGAGCATCCGGGCATAGGGGACGTTCACGTGGAGGAAGGGCTCGTTCACCGGGCTCTGGGCGATCATCAGCTTGATGGTGGCCCCGGTGCGGTAGGGCATGTACTTCTGGATGCGCCGCTTCACATTGGCGGTGTGGAACCGCTGCACGTCCCCCCGGGCGTCGATGCCCAGCCGCGCCATGATCTGCTTCACCGGCTTCATGTCCACCCGGACGCGGCCTACGACGTTCATGTCAGCCTCCTGCCTCCACATGGACCATGCGGCCCTTCCAGTATTTCGGGTCCACCCACTTGACCACCACCAGGCCGGGGACCTTGGCGGGGATCAGGGCAGGCCAGTCCGACCGGCCTGCCAGCTCCGGCCCCTCGCCCAGCAGCACCTTGTCCCCCACGGACACCGGGCTCTCCAAGCAGGGGATCACCAGCAGAAAGCTGTTGACCTCCCGGCTGCCCGTTTTGGACACGTCCTGGACCTTCTTGAAGTCCAGGAACGCACCCCGCTCGATGACCGTCCGGGTGACCGTCTCCTCTCCGTCCCAGTGGTAGAGGGTGACCGTCTGGTCACACAGCCGGTAGTCCACCGGGCATCCCCGGCGCTTGATCCGGACCATCAGCCGCACCCCCGATAGATGTCCAGGTACTGCGACGCACAGCGGTACAGCTCCTTCTCCCGGCCCCTGGGGCTCAGGTCCAGGGACTGGCCCGCCGGGCCGCTGTAACTCACCGACACGCTGCCGATGGAGGCGGACTGGATGGGGCCGCCCTCCCCGTTGGCCAGCAGGTCGAAGCTGTAAAAAGCCTCCGCCATGGCGCACACGGCCATGTCACCCGACCGTGGCCGGGAGGTGTCCACCCGGCAGAGCCGCTTGTACCGGGCCAGCTGGGCGGCCGCCCGGGCCGCATAGCCGGGCCACTCCTCCGGGGGGATGGAGCCGCCCCGGTAGGTGTTTTGGTAAAAGTCGTAGCTGGTCATGGAGCTCAGGCCTTATGGTGCAGGTACACCCCGGCCAGCTTGTTCTGGTAGATATCCGCAATGCCCACGTTGCGGTAGCCGAACTTGTAGGCGTCGGCGGTCTGGTTCTGCTCGGGAGAGATGATCTTGGGGGCCACGTGCTTGGGGAACTGGATGACGGCGGGCTTGTGGATGATGAGGAAGTTGATCTCCTTGGCGTCAGCCGCCTTCCCATAGCCGCCGGCGGTCTCGTCCACAGCCCCCTCGCCGTCGCCGGTCATCTTTCCTGACTTCTGCTGGATGGCGGTGTAGAACCGGGTTTGGGGTACCTTCACCGTTTTGGCAAAGTTTTGGAGCACCTCCCGGCTCTTGGTGGTGTCCAGGTCCTGGATCATGCCCATCAGGGTGGGGGTGATGTACAGATACCGCCCCTCCTGGGGTACCTCGTCCTCGTCCATCTTGTCGTTGGCGGCGCGGATGGCCTTGAGCACCGCCTCGCCGGTGGACAGGGAGGCCGCGCCCGCCTTGCTGATGCCCGGCTTGCCGGCGTAGCAGGCGAAGCGGAAGGCGTCGATCTCGGGCACCACCTTGGTGCGGATGAACTCCCCGGCCAGGCGGCCGAAGGCGATGCCGGCAGTCTCCAGGTCGTCCATGGCGTCCACGGTGAACATGCGGCCCCGGTCGAAGTTGCACTTGATGGTCTCGTTGGTCAGGGTCACGTCCCCGTCCACGTAGCCGCTGTTCCGGGAGTAGTCCCCCAGGCCCTGCATGGACAGCATGGGAATGATGAGCTCGTTGGCGTTGGCCCCCTGGCGGGCCAGCTCGGCGGCGCCGTCCAGGTCGCCGGTGAGGGAGGCGTTCTTGTACACCTCGTCCAGGATGGGGACGAATTGCTTGGCCAGTTCAATTGCGTTAGGCATAGTTCAAATCTCCTTTATTTTTTCTCGCCGGCGGTGAGGCCGGCGGCGGCGCGGATGGCGTCCAGGCCAGTAACGGGGCGGCCGCCCCCCGTCCCGGTCCCGGCGGCGTAGGGGGGCGGGGTCTCCCCGGTGTCGAAGAGGTAGCCGCTGTCGGCTTTCAGCTTCTCCAAAGCGGCCTTGATGTCGGCCGTCTGGTCCTTGGACGCCTTCAGCTTGTCCACATCCAGCAGGGCCTGGATGGCCTTGACGTTCCGTCCTTTGGCGGCGGTGATGGCGTCCTTCAGCACACCGTCGAAGGCCAGGCCGGCCAGCTGCTGCTTGTGGGCCTCCGCCTGATCCGCCATCTCCTTGGTGAGCTTGGCCACCTGGCCCTGGAGGTCCTTCACGTCCACCCCCTCAAAGGCCTTCAGCCCCTCGGTGGCGGTAGCCAGCTGAGCCTTGATGGACTCGTAGTCGGCAAAGGGCTTTTTGGCCTCCTCCACGTCCCGGCCGTTCTCCGCCAGGATGGCGTCGATGACCTCCTTGGGCAGGGGCGCGTCCCCCACCTTGAAGTTCTGCAAAAATTCCGGTTTCATTGCTTGCTCCTTTCCCTTGGCAAAAATAAATGAGCCACAAACTACTCAAAAAATTCGAGTAGTTCATGGCTCTTGGCTCACAGGCTCTTGGCTCTTATGCGATATTCACTTCCAGGTCATGCTTGCACGCCTTGCAGCGGAAGGGCATGTTCTGAATCTTTGTGTCCGCCCGGACGGGGAACAGCGCCTTCCCGCAGTGGGGACAGCAGTACCACGGGCGGTTATGGATGGTTTTAATCATCGTTTTCCTTCTTCTTTCGGGTAAGAAAGTCGTAGTGCATTTCCGGGTCATAATCAGGACCAATGTACTCTCTCAATTCCTTCTCCCGCAACTCTTCAAAATATTTGAGCACATCAGGGTCAGAATCCAAAGGACTTGGTGCTGCTACAATCCAGCGCCAAACATCACTTGACTTCTTAGCGTTTAGAATCTCTTCCTTCGTTTTCATTCTAAGAGCCTCCTGATATAATCAAAAAGGTCGGGGTCTTTTTGCTTCAAGACATCTGGGGCATGCGCGTAAAACATAAACCCTTCACTAAAATATTCACGCATACCATCCAAATACACTTGTTTCCCATCATAGATACCGCGACCATAACGCTCATAAAGACGTCCCTGGTATATACTCACCAATTTAGGATGCTGCACACGTAAAATTTCTTTTGAGAAATTTTCACTATCAATGATTATATCAGCCTTTGACAAATTTTCAAAGCCCTTGGCCCGGATTTTCAAAAACTCTGGGTCCTCATAGATATTCAGGGCCGTTTCCAGAGCGTGGGCGTATTCATGCGCCACAGTCCCTGGTGCTCTGTCGCGGTTCAAAAACAGTTCTCCGGTCGCTGGACGGTATCCGCTTCGATTTTCCTCGGTCACAAAGACCTTGGAAATGTATGGCTCCGCAAGTTCTCGGGCCCGCTGCGGTATCTGCGCAACCTCCTGCTCGACAGACAACCGGTCCACTTCCGCAGTACCCTGAGCAAAATTAAGCCGTTCCAGTACCGGCGTTGGCTTCTCCCCAAATCCCGCCACCTCCGTCCGCTCGTACTGGGTCCGCAGCCCGGCGAACTTGGAGAACTCCCGGTAACGCTGGTGGAGGACGTTCAGGCGGGTTCTGTCCTGGGCGAGCTTCTCCGTGTCCCCGGCGGCCTCGTCCACCATTACCCGCCGCTTCTGCGTCCGAATCGCACGCTCCAGCTTCCGCTGCATCTGGGCGGCCTCATACCCGGTGTAGTGCCGGCCCTCCACGGTGACTCCCTTCTCGTTGTCGGCTCGGAACCGCTCCAGTTCCTGGTGGGAATACTGGGGCTGGCTGACCCCCAGGATAATGGGAAAGGCGGCGTGGCCGCAGTTCAGGGTCCCGATGCGCCGGCGGAGGGAGCTGTTCAGCGCCTCATACGCCCGGTCGGGGTACTGCTTCCCCTGGATGGGCTCGTGGTCGGGGGCGCTGTTGGCGTGGGCGGTGATCTCCCAGCCGTCGCAGCCCAGCTGGTCGTGGGCAGCCTGACTGATCTGCTCCTGCATCAGCCCCAGACCGCCCAGGATGTTCCGCCGCACCGCCGCCTCCAGGGAGGTGTGGACCCCGCTCTCGTAGTCGATCACCCGCACGCCCTTCTCCGCCAGATTCCTGGTGGCCTGCCGGACAGCCTCGGTGTAGCTGGCCGCCCCGGTGACCACCTGCTTAAAAGCGAAGTCGGTGCAGGAGCGGTACGCCTTCTGGAGGGGCAGCGCATTGCCGAAGGGGTCTACCATGCCCAGGGTTTGGGTCAGGTTGGCGAAGTCCGCCTCCGCCTGCTCCACGGCGGCGGCCACGATCTGCTGGAGAACCAGGTTCTCCGCAAAGGGGATGGCCGCTGCGGTGGGGAAGCGGCGCACGTCCAGGTCATAGCCCGACTGGGCCGACTGGTACAGGATGCGGCGTATCTCCCCCTGAGACGCTTGGAGCAGCTGCTGCAACTGCTTTTCGATCTCCGTTTGGGACAGGCCCAGGTTTTGCAGCCGCCATACCTGGTATTGGGCGGTGCTGGTCAGCTGGCCCGCCTCGGCCACCCGCCGGGCGATATCCTGGAGCAGATACTCGGTGATGGGGTCCGTTACCTTTCTCGCAGCGTCCCCCAGGGCGGCGATCTGGTCCGGGGTGAGCATTATTCACCCTCCGCCAGCCGGTCCAGCTCCGGCATGTACTTGGCCCGGATGGCGGCCAGGTCGGCCTCCGTCTCGGCGGGCATCCCGAACCGCCAGCCCAGGGCGATCTCCGGCTTCAGCAGCCCCCGGGCCACCATGTCCAGATAGTCCGCCCAGGTCTTGTCCTCGTCGTAGAGGATGCCGTTCCCCCAGTCGATGGAGACGGCATCCGGATCGACCCCGTGGGCGCCGGGGACCTTGTAGAGCCGCCCCAGCACCCCGCACAGCCGGACCGCCTCCTTGGCCGCGCTCTCCCACATCTGCTGGAAGTCAATGATGCTGAGATTGTAGTCCCCCGCGCTGGAGGTGATCTCCGTGGCGGTGCGCTCGGCGGCCTCCACCTCGCTGAGCAGCCCCCGCTTCAGGCCGATGATGTTCTCGGCGGTCCGCAGGTACTCCTGCTTCCGGGCCAGGAAGGATTTTTCCCGAAGCTCCGGGGAGAAGATGGTCAGCCCCACCGACTCCGGATCGTCGTCAATGCCCACGAACAATCTGTCGGTCAGCCTCCGGCGGCCGTCCCTGCCCTTGCGGAGCAGGTCGGCGGAGGCAATGATCCGGGACTGCCCCCGCTCGAACTCACCGTTGAGCAGGGCCTCGTTGCGGTCGATGTTGTGGATCAGACCCACGGCGGGGGCGTAGACGCTGACTCCGTCAGGGGAGCCGTCCACACAGTTTTCCAGAGGGGTGATCAGCCGGGCCAGCCCCAGACCGCCCAGGGGCTCCGGGAAGGTGTACTCCTCGGGCAGGGCCTCGTACCGGGCCAGGGCGGCCAGGGGGACCCGCTGGCCCAGGCTCCCCTGCATGGAGGAGCAGTAGAGCAGGTTGCGGATGGTCAGCCGCCCATCCGCCCCCAGGGTCCGCCGCTCCAGCAGGGTGTACCAGGACTGCGCGGCATGATACCGGCCCTCCACCGTGCACTCCGCCGTGCCTATATCCACCGGCCGGCCCTCGCTGTCCCGGCCGAAGATCAGCACGTTGTCCCGGCGCACCACCGAGAAGGTGAAGCCCTCCCCCACCGGCGCCGGCTTGAGCCAGGCCTCCCCGCCGATGAGGGCCAGCTGCATGGCCTTCTTCTTCACCCGGTCCAGCCCCTCCAGCGCCCCCTGGGCAAAGCCGTCATCGCTGGCGGATTTGTACTCCCCGAAGGCGGTCTTGGTCAGCTTGTGGACGATGGTATAGGCGATCTGCTGGCAGGGGTCGGACTCCTCGCTGGCCGCCCGGTGGTAGTACAGCCGGAACCACTCCCGGACGGCCTCCCGCATGGGCTGGGTGGTGCAGTCCCTGGCCTGGAAGGCGTCCTCACAGCTGTAGGCCCCCCGCAGGGCGGAAACAATGCTCACGGCCGCACCTCATTCTTGATGACCACCCGGCGCAGGGCCCGCAGCCCGGCCTCCAGGCCGTCGATGTAGGCGTGGAGCTCCCGGAGCTCCTGCCGCTGCCCCTCCAGCTGGGCCAGCAGCCGCTTGTTGTCCTGATAGACGGTATCCTTGGCCCAGGCGGGCAGGAACCGCTCCAGCAGCCAGGTCTTGATTTTGCTCATGATTACCTCCCCCGTCGTTTCCACACCGGCTCCATCGCATAGCGCACCGCGTCGATGCTGTGGTTGGCCGCGTCGGGATAGCCCTCCAGCACCTCGCCGGTCTTGGGGTCCCGCTCGTACTCGTACTCACTGAACTCTTTGGCCGTCTCCGGGCACCGGGCCGGGTCGATGACGATGGCCGCCAGCGATTGCAGCCACTTGATCCCGTAGGCCACGCTCCCCGGCCCCTTTTGGGCCTCCCGCATCCGGAACCCGTAGGCCCGGAAGTCGGCCGCGTTCCGGTCGCCCCCGCTGCCGGGGTCGGCCAGGATCAGGTCGTCCATGTGGTGGCGGAGCTTCTCCGCCCAGGCCCCGTTGGACTGCCGCCAGCCCCGGAACTCCTCGTAGATGTACAGGGTCCGGGCCCCGCTGTCGTAGGCACAGGCGGCGAAGTGGTTGGGATCAGGGTACCAGCCCCAGTCCTGGCCGCAGTACAGGTAGTCAAAGGCGGCGATCTGCTGATCGGAGATGGCCTCCAGCCGCAGGTTCTCAAACACCGCCGTGCCGCTGCCCACCACCTCCCCCAGGTACTCGTGGCGGTAGGCGGTCTCGTTGGTCTGCTTCAGGTGCTCCGCGTCCGCCAGGAACCGGGGGCCCAGCCATTCCTCCGGGGTGGTCAGGTAGGTGCTGTGGTGGACCAGGCGGCCCGCCTTGGCCTCCAGCACGTACTTGTTGGCCCAGTTCCGGGCCATGGCCGGCGGGTTGAAGCTCTTGAAGCAGAAGGAGTAGGGCCCGCCCCGGAACAGAGACTGCTCCACGTTCCGCACCTGCTCCGGGCCGTCGAACTGGTCCAGCTCCTCGAACCAGGCCAGGCCGATGTAGCCGAAGGGCACCTTGATGGACTTCAGCTTGCCGGGGTCGTCCAGGCCGAAGAACAGGATCTTCTGGCCGGTGGGCCGGTAGGTGCATTCCATGGGACTGACGGTGCACTTGAACCGGTCGGACAGCCCCAGTTCCGCGATGGCCCAGCAGATCTGGGCGTACACCGACGTGCGCAGGGTGTTGCCTACCTTCCGCAGGGCTACGGCGTGGCAGTCGGGGTGCCGGAGCAGCTGGAGGACCAGTTCCACCGAGAGATAGCTGGACTTGGCCGAGCCCCGCCCGCCCTTGAGCACCAGCTCGCTGATCTCCCCCGCCTTGACGCTCCGGTGGGGCTCGGAGAACGCTGGCGACACCAGCGCCGACAGCTTACAGGTCGTCAATGATCTGCACACCTCCTCCGTCAGCTGGGGCAGGCTCCGGCTTGTCCCGGTACCGGTCCGGCCGGCGGTTCTTCAGCCAGAAAATCTGAGCGGTGGTATCGCCCGGGATGTGCTTGATGGTCTGCACCACCTTCACCCCGTCCTTACCGGACCGCTCCACACGCTCCTCCTGGAATTCGTAGCCCAGAGCCCGCTTGAGCAGGGCGTTCTCCACCTGGACGTCCACGACCTCCTTGCCCTTTTTTAGGGCCTGCGAAATCTGCGGATACTTGAGCTTCCAGTCGTACAGCGTCCGTGCGCCGATGCCCATTTTTTCGGCCAGCTGCTCGTCCGTCAGCCCCTCCCTGGCCCAGCCCTCCAGCAGCAGCAGCCCGTCTTCCGTCAGCCAGTATTCAAACTTTCCACGGGCCATATCGCCACCTCTCCGCAAAATGAAAGGCCAGCTGCCAAAAACACTGGCAGCTGACCATTTGGTCCTCTCTTTTTCTGTCTACCTGATCTCTAAAACTATATTTCGTTTTTATCATAGCAATATCTACTTGTTTTGTCAAATATTTTTTTGCTCTCCCTGTTTTCTCCTGTGCAATTCCTCCGCACAGACGTAGATCCCCGGCACCTCGGCCCAAAACTTTTCGCAGATCTCCGAGGCCACCTGGGCGTCGTCCTTCCAAAAGCCCACAGCGGTCATGCAGTCCTTGAGGAGCTTCTGCAGGTTGTCGGTGTCGGGCTTGGTGGTCCGGTACTCGCCGTCCGCATGCTCCCCTCTGGGGAAGCACCACTTCACCAGCAGCCGCACCGCCCCCTCCAGCGGCTCCGCCGGACAGTGCCCCGCCAGATGGGCGGTCAGCTTGGACCGGGCCGCCTGGACCTGGGGCGGGTCGTAGAACACCGGCCTGCCCTTCACCATCCGCACCTGCTTCTCCTGGTGGGTGGCGGTGGGCGGAAGCATGGGCATGAAAAATTCCATTCGCTTCACCTCACTAAAGTGTGTTGTCTTGAGAAAAATTTTTGTCAACGATCCGGGGAAGGAGTCGTCGTGCGTGAGCTGACGCACGACTACTTCCCCCGTTGACCGCAGGGAAATGATCTATTTACCCCCCTTTAGGGGGGTACTTTTTCTTCCCTGGGGAAAAAAACAGAATGTTACGTTTTTTCCCTGCCAGGGAAACAGGGAAATTTTCGTTTTTTTCCCTGTCAGGGAAAGGAAATTTTGCGTTTTTTTCTTCCCCAGGGAAGGGAAATTTTCTGTTATTTTCCCTCACTTCTGCCCCACCTCATTGTCATCGATCCAGAAACCGCCGTGCTCTTTCAACCGGTTTCTGACGGTCTTTTCGGTCACGCCCATGTACTCAGCAAGGGCGCTTACAGTCACCGTTCCTTCGATCCCGCAGGCCTCAAAAGCGGTCTCGACAGACTCCTTTCGCTCCTTTTCCTTAACGGCTTTTGGCTTGCGTTTTCCGATCGCCCGCCGCCAGCCTGGTTCCTCCCCATCCGGGTCGATGTCGGCCAGGACGCCGTTCCCGTCCTCTCTGTGGATGGGGTAGTCGAACCAGACGTTGACGGGGGCAAAGCGGGGGAACTCCCGCAGGGTGCCCTCGATGCGCCACGCTGTGCGGGCCTGGACGGACCTCCTGGCCTCCTCCGCCCGGTCCAGGAGGTCCCGGTAGTCCTGGGGCTTCAGGGCCGTCTCACAGGCGGCCAGGGCGGCCGCTTCGCTGCACAGGTCGTCCTGGCCCGCCTCCTCCAGCTTCCCCGCCGCCGCCAGCGCCTGGGCGCAGGTCCGGCCCACCGCGTTGTTGATCTCCTGCTTCCGCAGAGCGTCGCTGACGGTCAGCTCGATCATATCCAGCAAAGCGTCCGGGTCCCGGGCGAAGACTCCCGAGCCGCTGGCCCGGTCCATGGACCGCTTGTCCCCCTGCCGCCCCTTGGAGTGGTGGTGGCAGTAGATCACGGCGCAGCCCAGCTCGGTACACACCTTGTCGAACTGGTTGCAGAACCGGGCCATTTGGTCGGCGCTGTTCTCGTCGCCGGTGATGACCTTGTAGATGGGGTCGAGGATGATGGCGATGTAGTTCTTTTTTGCCGCCCGGCGGATCAGCTTGGGGGCCAGCTTGTCCATGGGCACCGACTTGCCCCGCAGGTTCCAGATATCCACGCTGTTCCGGCTGGGCGCCCCCATAGCCTGGCGCACGTCGTGGAAGCGGTGCAGGCAGGAGGCCCGGTCCAGCTCCAGGTTGACGTACATCACCTTCCCCTGGGCGCAGGGGAAGCCCAGCCAGGGCAGGCCCTCCGCAATGGCGATGGCCAGCTCGATCAGGGCAAAGGACTTGCCCGCCTTGCTGGGTCCGGCCAGCAGCATCTTGTGGCCCTGCCGCAGCACGTCCTTGATGAGGGCGGGGGCCAGCTGGGGCAGGCCGGTCTCCAGGTCCCCCTCCGGGTCGGGCAGGTCGTCGTTTACGCTCTCGATCCACTCCTTCCACTCGTTCCAGGAGGGCTTTCCCAGGTCCGTCTCCACCAGAAACTGCCGGTTCCCCTTCCGCTCTACCCCCGGCATCCGGGACAGCCGGGAGGGGTTCCGGTTCTGCCGGTCGATGTCCAGGCCGTTTTTCCGGCACACCTCGTAGAGGAAATCCACCCGCTTGCGGTATTCCTCATAACTGCCCGCCTCCACCCGGACGATGGCGTGGAGACTCTTCCCGCCCGAGTGGACCAGGGCCGCGATGGGCAGCTCCAGCGCCCGGAGGGCGGCGTTCTGCTCCTCCACAGGCATGGAGTCCGACTCCACCAGGGCGTAGCGAAAGTCGGTGACGTTCTCGTTTTTGCAGCCCTGGCCGTCCAGGGGGTTGAACCGGATCCAGGCCCCCGCCTGGGGATCGTAGTCCCCCAGGACGGAGCCCAGGTCGCCCCCGCAGCGGCTCAGCGCCTCGATGAGCTCCCCGGCAGTGCGGTCCCAGCAGCCCCTGGTGGGCAGGAATTTGCCGTCCTTCTCCCAGGTCTCCACCACGTAGCCCACATTCTCCCCCGCCTCGAACAGGGTCTCCAGGTAGGTGATGAGCTGCCGGGCCGGGTCCCAGCTCCGGGGGGTGTGTACCTCCCGGAGCTCCAGCCAGTCCCGGTCCACCACCACCAGCTCGTCTGAGGGACCGATGACGTCCTCCCAGCCCAGCTCGTGGCCGGAGGCGGCGGGCCGCCAGCCCCGGTCCATGGCCATTTTCACCAAAGTCCCTCCGGTGACGGGGGAATCCGCACCGTGGAAGGTGTTCCACTTCCGGGCGCACTCCCCGGGGTGGTAGCGTTTCATATCCCTCCGGCTCCAGTCCTCCCAGTCCTCCGGGGTATAACCCGCCTCGTGCAGACCCATGCCCACCTCCAGCCACTGCTGGTAGGACAGCTGAGCTGGGTCTATGTAGGGCAGCAGTTCCCTCAGGTCGATCTCATGCTCCAATCGTTATACCCCCTCATAGGTCCGCGGGTCCACGCCAGCCGGTATCCGCCAATCGTTGGCGGCGATCCGGTCGATCAGGCGCTTGGCCGCGTCAAACTGCCAGGCGCCTACATGCCGGAAGCCCTTCCCCTCCAGAAAGCGGATCTGTTTTGGGGTGGTCAGTCCGGCGGTGCGGCGGCTGTTCAGCCGGTCCAGCAGCAGTCTGGCCTTGCCCGCGTTCTCGATCTGGTCGGGGCGGATGCCCTGCCTCTCCAGAGCGGTCCGCTGGGCGTCGCTGGGCGGACCCATCTCCCAGCCGAAGGAGGGCCGGTAGCCGGTCAGGTCCTCCGCCTGGATGGACATCTCGAACTGGAGGGGGTCCACCAGCCGCTTCTTCCGCCGGCGCAGCTCGGCCAGCTGCTTGGCCAGGGCCTCCTCCCGCTGGGCCACCACGTCCTCCGACGCCTGCTCCATGGCCTCCTGTATATCCACGGGAGTCCCCGCAAGTTGTACGTTTTCGGTCATCCTCCTGGCCACCTCCTCCGACTCGCAGATCAGGCTGGCGGGGTGGCACAGCTCATGGCGCTCGGTGTGCCACAGGAAGTCCAGCAGCAGCAGGTGGTCCTTGCCAGAGGCGAGCCGGGTGCCCCGGCCCACCATCTGGCTGTACAGGCTGCGCACCTTGGTGGGCCGCAGCACCACAATGCAGTCCACCGGCGGACAGTCCCACCCCTCGGTGAGGAGCATGGAGTTGCACAGCACGTTGTACCGCCCCGCCTCAAAGTCCCGGAGGACTGCCCCCCGGTCCTGGCTGGTCCCGTTGACCTCCGCCGCCCGGAAGCCGCGGGCGCTGAGGATTGCTTGAAACTTCTGCGAGGTCTTCACCAGGGGCAGGAAGACCACCGTCCGCCGGTCCCGGCAGTACTCCTCCATCTCCCGGGCGATCTGCTCCAGATAGGGGTCCAGGGCGGTGTCGATGTCGGCGGATCGGAAATCCCCCGCCTGAACCCCCACCCCGGTCAGGTCCAGCTTCAGGGGGATGGTCAGCGCCTTGATGGGACACAGGTAGCCCTCCCGGATGGCCTTGGGCAGGGTATACTCATAGGCCAGGGACTGGAAAAACTGCCCCAGATTCCGCATGTCCCCCCGATCCGGGGTGGCGGTCACCCCCAGCACCCGGGCGCCGGGAAAGTGGTCCAGCACCCGCTGGTAGCTGTCAGACAGGACATGGTGGGCCTCGTCCACTACGATGGTCTGAAAATAGTCCGGGGCGAACCGGGCCAGCCGTTTCTCCCGCATCAGGCTCTGGACCGAGCCCGCCGTCACCCGGTACCAGCTGCCCAGGCAGCTGCTCTCCCCCTTCTCCAGGGCGCAGCCCAGACCGGTGGTCCTCTTCAGCTTGTCCGCCGCCTGGTCCAGCAGCTCCCCCCGGTGGGCCAGGATCAGACACCGGTCCCCCGCCCGGACCCGGTCCTCAATGACCTTGGAGAACACCACCGTCTTGCCGCAGCCGGTGGGCAGGACCAGCAGGGTGCGCAGCGCCCCGCTGTCCCACTGCTCCAGAACGGCGGCCTCCGCCGCCCGCTGATAGGGCCGCAGCTCCATCAGAATTTCCCCGCCTGGAAGCCGGATATGGCGGTCTGCTTCCCGGTAACGGGGGTGGCCGGGGCGGGAGCGGGGGACTCCTTGGGCTCCAGGTACTTCTTGATCTCGTTGATGGTGCGGGTCTCGCCGTCCTTCTGGTAGGAACGCACCCCCACTCTGGCCCGGCCCTTGGCCCCTGGCACTGCCCCCCAGTTCATCCGCACCCGCTCCCCGTGGCGGCGCTGGCCGATGCAGGTGAAAAACTCGCACAGGAAGCCCTCGGTAGAGGAGTGGAGGAACAGCCGGTCCCGCACCGGGACGCTCATGCCGTCGGGGGTCTGGACCTCCAGGGTCAGCTGGGCCATGTTGCAGGGGGGCAGCTTGGCGTTGGGACCGGGCTGATACCGGCCCCGCTCAAAGCCGGTGACGGTGAAGTCGTACTCCCCCTCGGGGAGGGTAACATATTCCGGGGCGTCGTTGGAAATTTCGTCGTCCCAGTCCAGGGCGCGGCCCTGAAGGGTCTCGGTAAAATCGCTCATAGCTTTGTTCTCCTTTCTTTATCAAAACGGAACGGGCCGGTTCTCCAGGATCATGCCGTACACCTGGGACCAGGCGGCCACCAGCACGCCGGTGACGAAATCCTCCGGGTAACTGTCGAGGGGCAGGTCCTGGGGGGCGTACCCCTTGGCCACACAGGCCGCCTCCACCTCGTCGGGGGACACGTTGTTGGCGTTCATCAGGTCGTAGAGGGGCTTTAAGTAGGCGGGCAGGCCGGGGGGCTCAGGGGCGGCCTGCCACTTTGACTTCTCCTCCTGCGCGGGAGGCTGCGGAACCAGGGCGGGCGGGGGCGCAGTCTCTGCCTCCGGCGCCTCCCAGGGGATGCAGGACCGGATGGATTCAAACTCGAAGGGCAGCTCCTCCGGCAGGCCCAGGCGGTTCTTGGCGTCCCAGCAGGGGTGGTGGGCGGTGTACATCACCCGCTTGCCCCCCTGAGCCTTCACCTTGCCCTCCTTGGTCTTGACGGGGTAGGTCTTATAGTTGGCGAAGAGGACCAGGTCGGCCCACTCCTTCACCAGGGGGGCCGTCTGCTTGGACAGCTTCAGCTCCCACCGGTCATAGGCCCCCATCTCGTCGGGCTGCTCGAACTTCCGCATCCTGGCATGGGCGGTGATGACCACGTTGACCCCGCGGTCTACCACCCCCTCCAGCCGGTTCAGCAGCCGGCCGAACTCCTCCCCCAGATAGGTGTAGCCCTTGCCGTAGCCGAACTCCTCAATGCTGCTCTTCTGATTCTTGGTGCACAGCTCTGCGGAGCACAGCTGCTCCGCCCAGTCCGCTGTGTCCAGCACCAGCGTCCCGCACAGGCCGGGGTCCTTCTCCACCGCCCCCACCTGGTCCATCAGCATGGCCCAGGAGGTGGGCCTGGGCGTGCGGGACACGTCCATGTGCCTGGTGCTCCCCTCCGTGTCGATGAACACCGGCCGGGGGAACCGGGAGGCGAAGGTAGACTTGCCGATCCCCTCCGGCCCGTAGATCACCACCTTCAGGGCGGTCTTCTGTACGCCTGTAATGATCTGCATCAAAATTCACCTGCTTTCCATGTTCTTGCCGGAGGCGGCGGGCCGGGGACCACCGGGTCTCTGGCGCAGCCGTCCTCAATGATGATGGAGCACTCCCCGCCAGTGGACACCCGGGTGGCGATCCCCTGCAACCCCTCAGCCTCCATCCAGGCGGAGAACTCCCGCAGGGTCTCCAGGTCCATCTGTTCCAGCTTATCCAGGAGTACAAAGCCGCACTCCGGCTTCAGCGCCCGGACGATGGCGGTGGACACCTTCAGCTGGTCGCTGCCGCTCATGCAGTCCCAGGGCTTGCCCTGATAGGTCAATTCCCCATCCTCCACGGAGAGGCCGGGGAGGGGCAGTTTCGCGCCTTGCAGGAGATCGGTCTTCTGCTGGCGTACGCGCTCCAGCCGGGCGGACAGCTGGTCGTACTGGCCGCTGTACGCCTCGGCCTCCGCCTCGGCCCGGGCCTTGTCCTGGTTGGTGCGCACCTTCACGTTGATGGCGTCGATCTCCTGGATGCTGGCCTCTAGCTCCTCGGTGGATTCGTCCAGCAGGTCCAGGGCGTCTTTGGCGGCGACCTCACAGTCGGCGCAGAGGGCCTTGTACCGCTCCTCCAGCAGGCCCAGCTCCTTGCCCAGGCGGTCCCGCTCCGCCTCCAGCTGGGCGGCCCGCAGGCGCTTGCGCTGGTTCTCCCCGTTCCGGGCCAGGATGTCCTGCTGGCGCTGGATCAGGTCATAGGCGGAAACCGGCTCGGCGGGCGCGCCCTCATAGCGGGGCAGCTCCCTGGCATACTTGGCCTTCCGGTCGGCGATCTGGCCGATGGCGTGACGCTGGTCGTACAGCTCCTTCTCCTGCCGCTCCAGCGCCTCCACCTGGTCCTTCAGGCCAATGATCCGCAGGAGGGTAGTAGCCTTTTCCTTGCTGGTGGACTGCATAAACCGGGGCATATCAAGGGCCAGCTGCTCCACAAAGGAATTGAGCAGCTGCTGGCCCGCCTTGCGGCCGGAGGCGTCCGTCACCTTCAAATCGCTGTTCTTGCCCGCCCGCTCCACGATGATCCCGTTGGACAGCTCCAGGCGCAGCCGGGGCGGGAGGACCGAGCCCTCCCGCTGGGCCTGGGAGGGCCGGTACCGGTCCCCGCCCAGCGCCCATAGGATGGCGTCCAGGCTGGAGGTCTTGCCCTGGTTGTTGCGGCCCCCGATCACCGTCAGGCCCGAGGGCGCCGGGGTGAGGGTCAGCGCCTTGATGCGCTTGACGTTCTCCGCCTCGAATTGTGTAATTTTGACCGGCATAATTTAACTTCCTTTCCGTTCCAATACATCCAGGGCTTTCGCAATGCTGCGCCAGTTTTGAATCGGCATTTTGGGCGCGCCGCCGGCGCAGATCTGCCGCAGGACGTCGTCCGATATCCGGCGGTCCTTTCGCCGGGCCGTCTTTGCGGACACGACTGCAAGGCATCCGGGGCCGTGAGCCGCCCGGATGGGCGCCCCGCAGCAGGGGCAGGGCTCGCCGGGTTTTACTATTCTCATCACGCCGCCTCTCCTTTCCGCTTCTCGGGCAGGACCGGCCTGCCCTTCTTATCCCGCTGGCAGCCGCTCTGGAGCCACGCCAGCCACTTCTCCTCAAAGGCCTGGACCTCCGGCGTCCTCGCGCGGTTGTACGAGCCTCGATTCTGCCGGACCTTCAGTGCCCTCTCGTCCAGCTCCAGGGTGTAATAGGGCGTCCCGGGCTTGGAAGCACGGCGGATGAAGAAAATGGCCGTCTCCCCGGCGGCATGGCGCTTGCCGTAACTGCTCACGCAGTGGTGCAGGGCATCCCCCTCCTCCGTCAGCTCCCGCTGGCTGGCCGCCGGACGGATCAGCAGGCCGTCCGCCGCGAAGGCATACTTCCTCAGCTGCTTCCGCCGTAGCCGGAAGGAATTTGCCATGGCGTCCTGCTCCCGCTGCAGGATCAGCCCGGTCACAGCGTCATGGGCCCGGATCAGGTCGATGGGATACCGGACCGACGGGTCCGTCAGGTCCCGGCCCAGCTGCTCGGACATGGACCAATAGTCCAGCAGGGTGTGTACATCGGGGACCCAGCCGTCAGCCCCCGCGTCATCCACCTCCGCCGTGATCTGCTCGCTCTGCCGGAGCAGATAGCGGATGCTTTTGCCAACCGGACCGCGGCCGATCAGCTCCAGGACATTGCCCTTTCCAAGGAGGAAAGCGGCTTGGATATCCGCTCCGGCCAGCGTCTCTCCGGCCGCCTTGGTCCTGGAAAACAGCCGCCAGAACAGCAGCCCCCACCCTTGGCTCCGGGCCATCCGCAGCTCGTCCCTGGTGAGGCCCAGCATGTGCGCCGGACGGGTCTCCTTCCAATCGATCTCCTCCAGCGCAACGATCCCAAACTTGGGGAGATCCATTTTGCCTTCCATCTTCTCCTGGATCATGTCATCCAGCACCAGCGGCAGGCCCCTGGTCAGCAGGACCTCCACGTTGGGGTGCTGCTGATACAGCCTCAGATAGGCCACCGGATACCGGCGGCTCGTCCCCCGCAGGTGCTCCATGTAGACGTCCAGCTTGCAGTGGGGCAGGCAGCTGGCCGCCACCAGCTCCGGGGTCAGGCCGAAGATGGCCGTCTCCCCTCCCCACCTGTCCGTCCAACGCGCCGGCTGGCTCCATGCCCGCCTGTACTGGACAAAATACCCGGCGGTCCCGCTGTAGCCCCTCCGCCAGCCCAGCAGCTGGACGCAGGTATCGCTGCTGAATACATAGGCCTCCGCGGGGATGATCTCCAGGCGGAAGCAGCCGTTTTTATGGGTGCGGGCCTGTACCGTCCACCCCGTCAAGGCCAGCAGCCTCTCCTCCCCCACCAGGGCGGCGGACATGCAGGTGGTCTCTGCGGTCACATAATAGTCCCTGACCGCCGCCCGCTTGTTCACCAGCACCTTGGTATTGCACATAGGGCACCGGCATTCATCCCCGGCCGCCATAACCGCCGCGTCCCATTCCCCCTCCACATCCTCCGGGAGGATAAAGCCGTAACCACGCTTATGATCCGGGGCCCAGTGCAGCAGCATGCTGTCCCCGCAGCAGGAGCAGGTCACACGCACCATCTTGGTCTTCCGGGGCTTGGCCCACTCATCCAGCAGGCACCCAAAGCCCCAGTCCTTCACATATTCTGCTTCGTAGATCAGGCCGCTCCGCTCCAGGGCCGCCGCCCGAGTATTCAGCACCCAATGCTTCAGTCCCTCCGGCGGGGTACGGGGGACCAGCCCCCTCACATCCTTCACGGCGGTCACCTCAAAAAGTCGGCCAGGTTGAGGAAGCCCACCCTGGCGGCGGTCTCCGGCTCTCCGGCCTGGCCTGGGGCGGGCAGGCCGTAGAATTTCCGCAGGATCTCCTCCGCCTCCGCCGGGGTGACACAGGCAAAATTGCCCTGCTTGTTCTTGTCCGCCCGAGCCTTGATCTTCTTCTCGGCCTCCACGATGGACATGGCCGGGTCGTCCAGGTCCTGGGCGATCAGCTCCGCGCTGGCCGGCTCCCGGCGGCAGATGTCTTTCAGCTGCTCGGCCACCATCCACTGCGGGGAGCGGTCCTTGACCTTCGCCTGCTGGGCCTCCAGCGCGGCGAGGGCAGTCTCGATCACGCTCATTCCCCACACCTCCTGATCTGGTCCGCCAGAGCGGCGAGGGCCTGGCTCAGCCTTCCGGCGAGGTCCTGGTCCGCCCGGCTCCGGGCCTTGATGAGCAGCTCCCGCAGCTGTTTGGCCGCCTCCTGGGCCTGGTTGAAGTAGACCTCGAACCGGGCCACATCCGGACCGGCGGCCGATACCTGAGCTCTGTCCAGCTCAGCCTGGAGCCGGGCGACCTCCTCCGCCTGGACCGCCTCCCCCTCGGCCCGGGCGGCGTCCAGCTTCGCCTGGTCCACCGCCATCACCGCCACCTCCACCGGGGCGGCCTTCAGCCCGGCCAGCTCCTTCTCCAGCTCCGCCATATGGTCTGATGCGGCGCTCTTCTCCTCCTGCGCCCGCTTCAGCAGGTCGTTGGCCACCTTCAGGTTCTCCGCCATGGAGTCATGGGAGGTCCTGACCGCCTTCAGGTCCGCCTGGGCCTCCTCCGCCGCCTTTCGGGCCTCGTCCCGCTCCCGGATCGCCTTCTCCAGCTCTCGGGAGGTCATGCTGGATACGTCGTGCTCCGACATGAACGTCTCCCGCTCCGGCTCGGGCAGGGCCAGCAGCTGCAGGGCTTTGGCATACCCCAAATCGGACAGCGATGTCGGGTCGCTCCACTCCTGGGCCAGCTTCATGAACCGGTTGGCGGTGCGGGCCGAAAACTCCACCCGCTCCTCCAGCCAGGGCAGCCACTCCCCGTGGGACAGCTTTGCCTTCGCCTCCAGCAGGCACTGCCCGATCCGCAGGATCTCCCCGCCGGCGTTGGCCTTGCGGCTCAGGATCTCCTCGGTGATCGCTTCAATGGTGCGCTCAGTCACCACGCTTACGGCTTCAATCGATCCCATCCTTCATCCTCCTCTCCGCCGCCGTCAGGACGGCATCCGGTAATACCCGGTCCAGAGGGGCCTCCCAGGCGGACTCCGCCGGGGGCTTGTCCGCTTCGGCGGCCCGGTATGCCGCCTCGTCCATCCCCCAGACGATCAGGTGGGCTGTGAAGAAGAGGAGGATACAGACGGCCAGCCACCGCCGGTCCTCTCTGCGCCGGTCCATCAGCACACCTCCTCCAGCTCCGGGATACGCAGGGAGCCGTCCGGCTCCACAAAGGCGTGCGCCATGCCGCCGCCGTACAGCCGCACCCGGAAGGCGGCTTCGCTGAGCCGCTCCACCCCCTTGACCCGCTCCGGACCGTACTGCTTGAGCAGCAGGTCCACGACTCTGCTGGCGTTGACCAGCGACGCTGTAACGCTCTTGTACATCTCGATCCCTCCTCACAAGCTTACCACCCGCATCCCCGGCTTGTACTGGAACCGGGTGATATTGGGGCCCTCCTGACGCTGGGGCGGCTTGACCAGACACCGCTCCAGGTACTCGTCTACCTCCTCCGGCTTGAACCTGGTACAACCGCCTACCTTGTAGGAGCGCAGGCCGTCCGGCTTGGCGCACAGACGGTATACCGTGGCCCGGTTGATCTTCAGCCGCTCCGCCACCTCGTTCACCGTCATCAGCGGGGCGCTCATTGCAGCTCCTCCCCTCTCAGGCCGTCCAGGTCGATGGCCCGGTCGGGGGTGATGGTGGAGATGGCGTGCCGGTAAACGATCTGCTGCTCCTTCCGGACCTCCACCACAACAACAAGATCGTCAAAGCCGGTGATCCGGCCTTTCATCTGGTAGCCGTTGATGGTGATCAGCGTGACCACCTGGCGCTCCTCCTGGAGCCTGGACAGGATCGCGTTGTGCAGATTGTGTTTCATATTGTTCTCCTTTTCTGTCTTGTGCGGCCGCAGGAGTGTGTGGTATAATGGAACTGCGGCCTTTTGGTTGATAGCTACTGGTTCGCTTGCCCTGTTAGGTGTCGTTACCACCTGATGGGGCGTTTTTGTGCGCTTAACGGAGGAAATCCGCAAAGTTGAGATAAATAAAGCCGTCTTCCCTCTCGCGATACAGCGGCGTTTGCCCGGTCAGGGCGGCTTTACAGCGGTCGTTCTTTTTAAGCGCACGGTTGATGCCGTCTTTCTTCTTGGTCAGCTGATATTCCACAGCGTCCAGCTGGGAAGGCACCTGACAGGTCTCGATGTTGACGAACTCCGCATCACCGGTCCCCGTGGCAAACAAAATGCGGATGCCGTCTTTGTCCTTCCACGTTGTCATGAGCTGGCGGGCCCGGGCTTTGCACCACTGAACCTCTGCGGATACCGGGTCGTAGATATGCAGGCCCCGGATGATTTCGGCCACATCCTCCGCTGACACAGCCCCGCGCTGCCTGATCTCCGACAGGTGTCAACGCCAATTTGAAATTGTAAGAAAACGCCGAAGAAATTTTGTAGTTTTTCGGCGGTAAGGGGGGACAAAATCAAGCGTTTCCTTGCTCAAAAAGAGTGTTCACGATTTGCTGCTTCTGGCGCATAAATTCCTTGCGTTCTTTCAGGCGGTAAGACTCGCCCTTGATGTTAATGACAGTGCAGTGATGCAGGACGCGGTCCAGGATGGCGGAGGCGATGGTGACGTCGGCAAAGACCTCGTTCCACTGGGAGAAGGTCTTGTTGGAGGTAAAGACGGTAGACGTTTTTTCATACCTTCTGGCAATCAGCTGGAAGAACAGGTTTGCGCCCTGGATGTCCATGGGGAGGTAGCCGATCTCGTCAATGATGAGCATCCTGTACTTGGCGAGAACCTTGAGCTTGTCTGGCAGACGGTTCTCAAAATGGGCCTTCTTGAGCTGCTCAATAAGCTGATGGCAGTTGATGTAGTAGGTGGAAAAGCGGTGCTGTGCCGCCACAAGGCCCAGAGCGGAGGCCAGATGGGTCTTGCCCACGCCGGGCGGGCCAAGGAAGACCACATTCTCCCCGTTTTCCAGGAAGCGCATGGTAGCTAACTCATCGATCTGGCGCTTGTCGATGGAGGGCTGGAAGGAGAAATCGAAATCGTCCAGGGTCTTCTTGATGGGAAAGCCGGACATCTGGATCTGCTTCTCATAGGCCCGTCTCCGTTTGGATTTGGCTTCTTCTGAAAAAATGTGATCCAAAACCTCCACAATGTTGAGGTTTTCAGCCACGGCCCGTTCCAGGTAGTTATCCAGAATCTCCAGGGTGTTTTTCATTTTCAGGGCTTCCAGGTTTTCCCTCAGCCTGTCCATAGTAAATTCAGTCATACAGCACCTCGTCATATCTGGACAAATCGGAGGGCTTCAAGGGGAAATCTATCACTTTGCCCTGTTCCAGCAGAACATTTTCTGCGTCCATCGTCTGCTTCAACGTAAGCCTTCGGTAATGCTGAGGATTGACAACCATGTCCTTCCTTTGATACGATATTCGGTGCAGAGCGATCTGCTTGCCTTCATAGTAGGCTGCCAGCATACTGTCGAGGGCTACGACTGCCACATCTTTGCCGATGTACTCCGCTGGCACGGAGTACTGATTGCCGGCGTACGAGATGAGGCAGTCTTTTTGTACCCGCCTCAGGTTGATTTTGTCGATGATGTACTCACGGGAGAGAGGGCTCAGGCCCTCTTTTTTCAGCCGCTCAAAGGGAATCTCGTTGGTGGTGGCGTGAACCTTGCCATTGACCTTGTTGCACCAGGCCAGGGCCTGTCCGTTCAGGTCTGCCAGGCTGTTGTACTTGATTCCGACCATGAAGTTGTCCCGCACAAACTGCACCGTCCGCTCCACTTTTCCTTTCGTCTGGCCACGGTAGGGCCGGCACAGAATGGGTTTGAATCCGTAGAATCCCGCAAAATCCTCAAACTGCCGGTTCAGTGTGGAGTCCTCCTGCTTCAAAAGCCGTTTGATCACTACCTGCTTCATATTGTCATATAGAATCTCCTCTGGGTATCCTCCAAAGTACCGGAATGCGTTCTGGTGGCACCGTATCAGTGTGTTTGTGCTCATATCCGTTACAAACTCGATGTACCGCATCCGCGAATACCCTAGAATCATGAGAAAGCAGTACAGTTTCTTCCACTTTCCATCCTCGTACACCAGGTGATCCTCGAAGAATCCCCAGTCCATCTGCCCCTGCTTCCCCGGCATCGTCTCAAACCGCACTGTTGCTTTCTCATTCAAGTCCATCTTCCGGCTGCTCACATACGCCTTGACGATGCTGTAGCCCCCGTCAAATCCCATCTCCCGCAGCTTCTCCAGGATCCGCAGCGCTGAATACGGCGCCTCCTCCAGCCACTCGTCCACGATCTGCTTGTACGGGTCCATCTTTGTTGGCTTGGGTTCGCTCAATGTGTACTCCGGCTTCTGCGGCGATTCCGCGTACCGCTTTGCTGTTCGTGGGTCCATGTGGTACTTCCGGCCCAGCTCCACATAGCTCAGCCCTTTTTGTCTGTCGCTTCGGATATCCATCCACTGTACTCCTTTCATTTCCTGACTCCCTTTCCGGGCTCTTTTTCGCCCTGATTGGGAGTCTATCTTTTTTCCTTCACCTCCGCCACAAAACTACATTTTTTCCTCGGCGTTTTCTTTCATTTTATCATTGGCGCTGACAGACAGGATGTACTCCTTGATCTCCTTAGTGAAGATTCTTTTTGCCACGTTTGATCCTCCTTTCCTGCAGTTTGCTTTTTACGATGACCAGCAGCTGGGCCGCCTCTTCCAGGCTCTTGATGGTCCGGTCCAGGTCATCGTCTGCGGCGGCAACGGAATCCAGGATCTCGTCCGTGATTTCGTAAAGCCCGCCGACAAAACAGGTGATCTTCCTGAAATGGTTCAGATTGTCATAGTCCCGGTCGATCTGATCCATGTCCGCCTGGAATTTGTCTTGCCGCACCTCGGCCAGGTCGATGACCTTCTCGCGTTCCTTGATGCGCCGCAGCACCTCGCCCTGGGTGGCCTCGGTTTGTCCTGCCCGGGATTCCGCTACCACCTCCTCCACAATGTCCGGGTGGGCGGCTAGCTGCTCCATGCGGCCTACTTGGGAAGTCGAGAAGCCAAGGTCCTGAATCACCTGCTTTTTTGATTTGGTGTCTTCCCTCATGCGGGAAGACACCTCACTATGTTGGTTCCCATGAAAACTAATGTCTTTCGGTATCTCCCGAGTGATCTCCCCCATCCTCTGGTAGGCCAGCAACATCAGCTCCCGAAGCCGGTCCAGTTCGGCCTTTTTCTGGTCGTAGACTTCCTTGGCCAGCTGCGCCTTCTGGATGGCCCGGATCTCCGCCTGCATGACCTTGACTTTCTCCGGCGCAATCAGGATGAACTTCGCCAGGTCAGTGGGACGCACCGGGAGGTCACTCTGCTGGTATGTGGCTAATTGATTCAATTTCTCACCTCCTTCTTCCCGCCTCCCGCCGCCTGTGTTATAATGGCGGCGAAAGGAGGTGACAAAAATGACTAGAGAAGAATTTCGAACATTCACCTGCAGGCGATACCGAGAAGGCACCAGTATCCATTACATATATGAAATTTTGACTGACGGTACGGAACGTCTCATATATTCGTCCTGTTCCCTTCAGGACAGCGGATATAAATGCCATGGTATGGAAAATCCCGGCAGGCCATGTCCACTTGTTTTGAGTTTTCAGGAAAAATATGCGATTGAAGCAGAACGGAGCTCGTCCGGGTAGTCTTTGGGGGGACAATAGCATAGCTCTAGGAAGCGGCACTCTTTGCAGGAATGTTTATCATAGGTTTCTGCACAGTGTCGCTTTAGATTTTGGAAAAATTCCTCTGCGGACATATTTCTCACCTCCTTCTCCCGCCCGCTGGGCGGCTTTTTCATGCGCTCAAAGGAAATTGACTTGAGATTAAACATTCACTATATATTGATGTTCACAGAATATTTACACACCAAATGTTGACACGCCAACAAATAAGTGTTAGTATATCAATGTAGGGTTGCCCGGCCCTACATTGGTCCCCGTCTCCGTCTGTCTCCTGCTCCTCCATTCCAGAAAAAGGAGGTGAGAAGATGAAACGGATTCATGTCAAGGCTACGACTACTGTCCGTCGAACCGGGAATCATGTTACCGCAACCACCCGAGTATCGAACGGTTCTCGCACCAAAACATACACAAAGACGGTTAGAGTGCCTAAGTAAGTTGGGCCGAATCCCAAGGTGTCCCCACACCTTGGGATTTTTCATGCGCTGGATTGACTAGCATCAATGAACAGATCCCCAACATTGACGCCAAGAGCATCAGAGATTGCCAAGATATCACACGGTTTGATAATTTTCCGACCATTGAGCATTGCTGAGAATTGCTGAACAGAGTAACCGGCCATCTTGGCTACTGCATTGTTCTTCATGCCACGTTCCTTAATAACGTTGGATATGTTTATAGGGAGCATAACATTATACTGGGATACATCCATCACTTCACCTCCTACAAAGTACTCGAATCTCGGACTGCACGCTCAGTATATACGAGTATCGAGTATTTGTCAATGGGGTTTAACAAAAAATATTCGAGATACGCAAACTTTATTGTTGACTGCAAAATATTATTGTGCTACCATTACCTCAAGAAGGAGGTGCCAGAATGTCTTTGCATGATAGGATAAAAGAAGCTAGAAAAAGTAAGGGAATAACCCAAACTGAACTAGGCGATTTAATTGGGGTTGCAAAAACCACCGTTGCTGGTTATGAAAAAAGCAGGGAACCAACTGCTGCTCAGTTAGGAGCCATAGCCGATATCCTTGACGTTGATGTTACATTTTTGCTTCAGGATGAGATTAAGCAGCGGCACGATTTAAGGGCTACCCCTCAAGAAATGGAAACTCTCGTAAAAAAATACCGCCTCCTAGACCCCTACGGGAAGGAAGCGGTAGACGGTGTGCTGGATGTGGAATCCCGGCGGTGTGAAGCGGCCAGGGCCGCTGCTCTACAAAAAGAACGAGGACAGATGGAAGCAGGGGACCTGATAGACTTTGAGGAGGTCATCCGGTTTAGTGTTCCAGGATACTCTACACCTTTGAGCGCAGGAACAGGGCAAGAGGCTGGGCAAGAATATCCGGAGAACTATAAACTGATAAAGGAGCCGCCACGGGGGACATCTTTTATTGCTCGGGTCAGTGGCATCAGCATGGAGCCGACCTATCATGACAGCGACCTGGTTTTTGTCCATGCCACAGAAGAAATCCCCGTTGGACATATCGGCGCTTTCTATATGGCCGGTCAGCAGTGGATCAAGGAACTGGGGGACGGGGTGCTGATTTCTCACAATCCGGGCTATGACCCAATCCCTATGCGTGACGATATCCGGTGCCAAGGCCTGGTGTTAGGTGTGTGCGACGAGAGCTATTTTGAGTGACCCCTACGGTGGTGTAGATCAAAACGGACGCACGAAAGGAGAATGATATGAACAACGAAGAAAAAATCTTGGCGATTCTGGAAAAGCATGGAGAAATGCTGGAAAAAATCGACCAGCGGATGGACCAGATGGACCAGCGGATGGACCAGATGGACCAGCGGATGGATCGGATGGAGGAACGTATCGACCAGATAGACGACCGCTCTCAGCGCACCGCGGTTCTATTGGAGGCGGATATTGCTCCAAAGCTCCAACTGCTCTATGAGGGCCACGGCCTGATCATGGAGTCCTTGGATAAGCTGGCCACCAAAGACCGCGTGGAGAAGCTGGAGGATGAAATCATCGTCCTGAAAACTGCCTTCAAGGCTATGAATCAGAGGATCACCGAGCTGGAAAAAGCGCAATAAAAAGGCCGCCCCAAGAAGGGCGGTATAGGCCGCGAGATAGAGAGAGCCGGCTTGCCATATTATAGAAAGGGGAAAGAACAATGGCAAAGCGGCCGGAATTTTACTATGATCCCAAGACTGGTTACTACCGCAAGCGGCTGAAGCTCCGGGACGGCACCTACAAGGATGTCCGTGCCAGGAGCAAGGAGGAGCTGCGGAAAAAGCTCTACGACCTGGAGACCGCCCAGCGGATGGGCATCGTCCTGGATGACAAGACCACCGTGGCCGAGCTGGCCACCCAGTGGTACAACAACCGCAAGGACAAGTGGTCCTACTCCCGGAAGTCGGACTACGTGAACGCAATCAACGTTCACATCTGCCCCTATATCGGCGGGATGCTGGTCAAGGAGGTCAAGCCGGAGCACTGTCAGATGGTGCTCTCCAAGATGGCCCACCTGTCCAATTCTATGCAGTCTAAAACGGTGACCACCCTGAAACAGATCTTCGAGTGCGCAGAGGAAAACGGCTTGATTTTCCGCTCACCCTGCGGTAAACTGAAAGCGGCCGGAGCGCGCAGCAAGGAAAAGACGCCCCTCACTTCGGAGCAGTCCAAAGCCCTGCTGGAGGCCACCAAGGGCACCAGGGCCTACCTGTTCATTATGCTGGGCCTGTACGCGGGGCTGCGCCGGGAGGAGATCTGCGGCCTGCGCTGGACCGATGTGGACCTCACATCCGAGCCGCCCCGGCTGACGGTAAACAACGCGGTCCGCTTCGAGGGCACCAAGGGCGTGTTCCCCTCCCCGCTGAAAACGCCCGCAGCTCACCGCACGATCCCGCTGCCAGCCGTCCTGGCCGCAGCCCTGGCCGAGGAGAAAAAGCGGACCAAAAGCCTCTTTGTGGTCCCCTCCGCTTCCGGCGAAAACGCCACCCCGCAGACGGTCAAGAACCTGATGAAGATCGTAGACCGGCGCCGGAACTCCAACATAGTCTCTATGGATGGCGAGGTCAAGCACCCTCACCCGAATGGGAAAGAGGTAAAACGAATATTGGATTTCCGTATTACGCCACATCAGCTGCGTCACACTTACATCACCACCTTGTGCCAGTCGGGAATGGACATTAAAAAGATCCAGTACCTGGCCGGCCACAGCGATATCAAGATGACACTGAATGTCTACAGCCACGTTGTAAATAATCGCCCCGACGAGCTGATAGAAGCCGTTGAGCGAGCGTTTGTGTAGCACTATGTCGTCCCCTAAAAGGGGCGCATAAATTGAACCGGGGTAAAATTGGGGGCAAAAAGGAGATGGAATCTTTGATATTTCCTTGCAGCACAAGGGAAAGCGGCTTTTTTAAGCTTTGCTTGACGTGCGGGAGGTCACAGGTTCAAGTCCTGTATCGTCCACCACTTTTTAAACCGGAAAAGCACCGAAAACGATTGTTTTCGGTGCTTTTCCTTATTTTCTGGCGCACTTTGAAAAAGCGGATTTTTCGAAAAAACAGTTGGACAACAATTTGGACAACAAGCTACCGGAAAAGCGTTGGTAACACCACAGAAAGGATGTTATCAATGGCTACCATCACCCCCAAGGAAAAAGACGGAAAAATTATCGCGTTCAAGTTTCGGACTTGCGTGGGCCGGGACGAGAACGGCAGACAGGTGTCACGGGCCACGACATGGAAATACCCGAAAATCTTTCCATGACCCGGCTGACAAGCGCGGCCCAACGTGCGGCGGCGGACTGGAAGAAACAGGCCCGCGCGGAGTACGAAAAAGACCTGTACGACCCGGAGCGTATCAAGGCCCGCAAGGTTGACCGCACAAAAACAGACTTCGCCCGGTTTGTGCGGGAAGAATGGTTTCCCATCTGTATTGACAACGGGGAGCGCAAGCCCAAAATGGTATCGTTCTAGATAGTGTCGTCAATAAATAAGGAGCCAAATAGCAATACAACGAATTTGAACAGCAACAGTGAAAGAAGCGGCATTTTGGGCATAGCGTGTAGCGATACCGCGCCGCCTTTTGAGAAGCAGAAAAGCATTTTCAACGAGATGGCGGAGCTTGTAGAGATATTTATCGTATTCCCGCAGATGTTTACGATTTTTCTTGGCGGATTGACCGGTATCATTCCCTCGTCAACAGTTTTGAGAATGATTGCGTCTGTATCATAGCCACGATCTGCCAGAAGATACTCCGCCTGAAAGCCCTCAATCAGCCGCGCTGTAATTGTGTAATCCGCTGTGGTACCAGAAGTGATAAAGAATCGTACCGGCATACCATGCGCATCCACGGCCAGATGTATCTTGGTGTTGAGCCCCCTTTTGTACGCCCCATCGCCTGATTTCCGCTCCGCGCACCAGCGGCGTCTGGATGTACTTTGACATGGCTGGCGTCGATCATCAGCCACTCAAAGTCTGTGTCATCCACCAATGCTTCCAGAATCCTTTTTCAGATCCCCTTGTCGCGCCACCGACAAAACCGGCGATGTACATTCTTCCAGTTTCCATACGTTTCTGGCAAATCTCGCCAGGGCGCTCCAGTGCGAAGAATCCAGAATACCCTATTGATAAACTGCTGGGTATCATGGGCATTACCGCCACGCGTCCCCTTTTCACCGATGGTGTATGGCCTGATTCTCTCCCATGCTTTATCGCTTATGTCGTGCCATTGCTGTTCTCCCGCCATTTTCTTGCCCTCCTTGCTATTTCGAGGACCATTATATTACACTTTTATTGACGACACTATCTACATCATATGCTAAAAAATTTTACAACTTATAAGCTTCCCAGTAAGTGTTGTTAAGCACAGTGGTGCCTTTGCCCTCCATACGCTTTGCAGTACTGTTCAAATGGTTTTGCACATAGACTTCAAAGCTCTGTTCCATGGTTTCAAAGGTTTTGTCTTCCGAAGCTTTCTTTTTTACTGCAGCAGCCAACACATCTAGGGCATCCTGCTGACGTATTACGACGATACCATCGGCATCTCCCACCAGAATATCTCCGGGCAGGACCACCTGACCGCCGCACACCACAGGAACATTAATTTCTCCCGGTCCCGCCTTGTAAGGGCCTTGGGGAGTAACTCCTTTGGCATATACCGGCATAGATAGATTTCTGATTCCGTCTAAATCACGCAGGCAGCCGTCTACAACGATGCCGGCAATTCCTTTTAAACTGGCAAAACGCATCATAATTTCGCCTGCCAGTGCACGGTTCATATCCCCGCTTCCATCCACCACAATAATATCGCCAGGCTGGGCCATATCCAGAGCCTGATGAAACATAAGATTGTCACCGGCTGCCGCTTTGACGGTGAAGGCGGTACCAACCATGCTTACAACATCATTAAGAGGGCCAATGGATGAATTCATGCAATAAAGACGTCCCATCTCATCGTTGATGTTACTGGCCGGAAGACCGCGGTACGCTTGGATCAACTGGGCGTCCGGGCGGTGAATGTGATTAAAAATTCGATTACCAATTATTTTTGACATTTTTTTGCTCCCCTAATTTTAGTCGGAAAAGAGAATCCATGTGGGACAGGGCACTGGGATTGGACGTTGGTCCCAAGTAAGCAGACCGGTATCACTATCTGCGGTGAATACGGTAACAGTGCCTGTTTTCTGATTGCCAACATACATCTTCCTGCCGGCTTCATCCAGCGTGAAAAAGCGTGGGATTTCGCCGTGCGTTTTTTGCCATGCAACAGGGGTCAGAAGGCCTGCACTGTCAATCCGAAAGATGCCGATGGTGTCATCGCCACGGTTGGAAACATATAAAAACTTCCCGTTTGGATGCACTGCGATCTCTGAGCTTTTGCAGTACAAGCCGCAGTAGGTACTCTGTTCCGCTGAGAGAACCTGACATGTCGTCAGATGTCCGTTCTCATAGCGGAATACATAAATTTTGCTGGTGTATTCGGCCAGCATATAGACCATTTTACGATTGGGGTGGAATGCAGCGTGTCTGGGGCAGGAGGCGGGCCGGACCGGAGTTTGGCTGATGCGTTTCAATGCTCCGGAAGAGGGATCCAGATGGTATACGTGGACCAGATCATAGCCTTTGTCCGGAATAACCAGATAGTTCCCGTCCATATCGAACGGAATGTGGTGCGGACGGGAGCATGCTTGGACCTTGGTCAAAGGTCCAAGAGGACCTTCCAGCGAGGTGCTGTCCACAACCCGCTCCAGCGAACCGTCATCCCGCAGGGAAATTGAAAAAATATTTCCTTTAAAGTCAGCTGCGACTAAGTAGCGTCCCGCTGGATGAACAGAAAAGCAGCATATCGCCCGCTGAAGGTCAAGCTGTCGGGGCAGTTTGGTAAGCCTTCCTGTTTTACGGTCTACAGCATAGGCAACGATACCGGTCAGAGGGACGGGGCTGGCACTCTGTGCGGCATAAAGCACCTGCTTGTTTTTTCCAAAGGTGATAAATGCGGGGTTGTTTTCCGGAACAGCCTGAACTTCCGTCCACTGTGCGCCATCGTCTGAGATACAGTATACGTGGAGCCCCTCGCCCTGGGCATAGCGGTTGTATTCGGTCGTGTTGGTTGTATAGGACGCAGTATAAGCAAACTTCATGGCATTCCCTCCAAGGTTCAGTCGTCTTCGGCCAGGATTGTTTCACCGTTCCGCTTTGCTGCTATATGCTTTTTCACAACCAGCGCAATGGAAACCACGGAAGCCAGCAGGAAGAAAGCGGAAATGGGACGGGTGAGAAAGGGCAGCCAGCTCCCGGAGCTTTGACTCAGTGCCCGGATCAGGTTGGTTTCGGCCAAGTTTCCCAGAATATAGGCGATAATAAACGGCGTTGTGTTAAAGCCTACCTTTTTGAGCAGATAGGTAATCAGGCCAAAAACAAAGACCAGGATGACATCGAAGCTGCGGTTGTTATTGGCGTAGGCTCCGATTACACACATAGAGATAATGACCGGGTAGAGAATCCATTTGGGGATATCCAACAGCGTGACAAAGCCCTTGATTCCGGCAGTCTCAATGACAAAAAACGCGATATTAGCCAGCAGGGTGGCGGCAAATACACCGTAGATAAAGATGCCACTGTTCTGGAAGACCAGAGGGCCGGGAGTAATTCCGTGGATGGTCAGCCCAGCCAAAAGCAGGCAGGCGGGCGTACTGCCCGGGATGCCCAGGGTGAGCAGCGGAATCATGGAACCGCCGACTACAGCATTGTTGGCAGACTCTGATGCCACAATGCCATCAAGGATACCGGTACCGAATTTTTCCGGATGCTTAGAGCTGTCCTTGGCCATGCTGTAGGCCATTAGGCCGGCAGTGCTGCCACCGATTCCGGGCAGGATGCCAATTACAATACCGACAAGGGAAGAACGGATCGCATTCCAGAGGTTATCCTTAAACTCCTTCAGGGTAACCAGCTCATCCCGCAGATTGTACTTAAGTTTAGGGCCCAAAGACCGGTTTACATCGCCGAATCCGTTGGAAATGATCGCCCCAATGGCGTATATGCCGATGAGGATAGGGACTGTGTCAATTCCGGAGAGCAGATTCCGGTTCCCAAAGGTAAACCGGATTTGCCCCAAAGGAGACAAACCGATCAGCGCCACCATAAAGCCCAACACACCGCTGATTAGGCCGTCTATAATGGATTCTCCCGCTAATGAAGCAATTACGGTCAGGGAAAAGACTGCGATAGAAAAGTACTCAAAGGGAGTAAACTTCAGCGCGAAGCCAGCCAGTGCCTTAGCGCCGAAAATGAGGGCAATTGTGCTGAGAATTCCGCCGAAAAAGGAGTAAAAGATACCGGCAGCCAGCGCCTTGCCCGCATGACCGCTGCGGGCCATCGGTCCTCCGTCTAAAACTGTAGCAATGGAGGCGGGCGTACCTGGTATCTCAATGAGAATAGCGGAGATCAACCCTCCGGAGGTACTGCCAATATAGAGAGCTACCAGCAGGGCAATGCCTTCGGTTGATTCCAAGGCGAAGGAAATAGGCAGCATCAGAACCATGGCCATGGGTGCGGACAGGCCTGGAATGGCGCCAAATATCAGGCCGATTACTGTACCGACGACGATCCAAAGCCAACAGGCAGGAGACGTGACAACGGACAAAATACCTTCTGCAATCATTGTGGAGTCTCCTTCCTTAGAAAATCAGAATATTTTTCAGCGGCCCAAGGGGAAGCAGCAAATTGAAGGCCACAGAAAAGATCAAATATGCAGCGGCAGTGGTAAGTGCGGCGATTAGAAGAATAAGTCCCCACCTACGCTTTTTGTCGGGATAAAACAGAGCCATTTGCCCAATCAGATAGAGAAATGTGACGATGACAAAGCCCAGTGTTTTGAACAAGAAGCAGTATAGGCCAATCAAGACAATCGTTCCAACGCCGGACAACAGCTTAGTGCGGTCAACAACTACCTCTCTGGGTACAGCATCATCCTTCACGGCTCCCACAAGCTTGATGACGGAAAGCACCAGCAGGCACAAGCAGAGCAGCTTTGGGGTATACATGGAGCCGATTGCGCCCTCTGCGGAAAGGGTATTGCTCCGGCAATAGAAATATCCAACGACAGAAAACAGCGCAACTACAGCGGCAGTGACACAGTTTTTTGTCCGTTTACTTATTTTCATTGATATGCTCCTAACATAGATCTCGGCTGTCCGGTGTGGTCGGGATTACTGCGCAGCCAGAAAAGCAGCTGCTTTGTCCAGATAATTCTGTTGGTAGGCAACGCAGGCGTCACCGTTCTGGAAGCCCACTGTGGCGTTATAGACGGCCACCTCAGTTTGGAATTCAGGGTCCTTGCAGACCTCCTCCAAGGCCCAAGCCAGCTTGTCCAGAATAACCTGATCCGTTCCGGCCTTGGCGCGGATCATGAACATATAGTCTTCGGAGTGGTCATAGCCCTGGGTCTTCCAGCTGTAAATCCCCTGCTCGGTGAGAACCGGGACATCCTGGGAGCCGTAATTTCCCAAACAGACAATAGAACCATCGGCAACATAATCCTTATACTGCGCAAAGTTACCGGTTAACAGGTCGTATTGTCCACCTAGGAAACCGGCCAGCTTTTCCGCGGAGGAGCTGGGGCCTTCGACCAGTTTAAATTCGATTCCGCCCAGCGCTTGTTCCATTAGCGCTGCGTTCATGCCGGAAGAACCGCCTGTTGCGGCGATGGTGCTCACTTCTCCAGGATGGGCCTTGCAGTAGTCCGCCAGCTCTGCCAGAGTGGAGTAGGGGGCGTCGGGGTGGCAGTACAGGCCATAGGTATAGTCCACCATGGGGCTGCCTACGGCAACGAAGTCGGTGAGGTAGTCGAAGGGGACTGATCCAGCGGCCTGATTAAACAGAACGGACTGGTGGCCGAACAAAAAGCTGTAACCATCTGCGTCCTGATCCAATACAGACAGCGCGCCGGTGGTACCGCTGGCCCCGCTGGTATCCACTACTACAACGGTCACGCCCAGAATTTTTTCCAGGTATTTGGCTGTGGCACGCGTGTAGTAGTCAGTGTCGCCGCCAGCGGCGTAGGGACATACCAGCTGAATCGTTTTTTGCGGCCACTTGGTATCAAAGGTGGGGGTGGCGTCATTGCTGCCGGAGGGAGCGGGCGAGGAAACAGCAGGACTCGGATTGGCGCTGGACGCACTGGGTGTACCGGACTTGGACGGGGCCTTGCTGCCACACGCGGTCAGGGACAGAAGCATCGCCAGAACAACAAGCAGTGAGTACCTTTTTTTCATCATTAAGACTCCTTTTCTTTTAAAATCAGTGGATCAGATATTCCCGGTTGGCAATGGATTTAGGCTCTTCCCCCCGAACAAAGCGGATTGCATTGGCGGCCATCCGGGGGACCATTTCACCCAGCAGGTCGTTGGAAGTCCCGCCAATGTGGGGCGTGAGGGTGAGCCTGTCGTGGTGGAGGATAGGGTCCTTGGGATCAAGGGAATCTTTTTCATGGCAGAGACAGTCCAAGCCGGCACCAAGGATTAGGTTTTCATCCAACGCCTGGAGCAGATCGTTTTCGTTGATAAGTCCGCCTCGGGAGGTGTTGATGAGAATAGAAGTGGGTTTCATCCGTTTGAGTTTATCATAATCAATAAAATTTTTGGTTTGATCGTTTAGAGGAATATGAAGGGAAACAACATCGGAGGAACAAAGCAGTTCTTCCAGCGAAACATAGCACATCTCATATTCTTCTTCCAGAGCGGGAGAGAGCCGGTAAATGTCATAGTACTGCACAGTAGCGCCAAACGCACGGACTTTTTGTGCTACCAGACGGCCAATGTTGCCGCCACCAATCAGTCCCACCGTTTTTTTGTTCAGGCAGTAAGTATCCTCAATTCTGTCCGACTTGGTCCATACCCCGGCAACCAGCTTTCGGTTATGGTAGAGCAGATTTCTATACACTGCCAGCATGTGCAGAACGGCCAGTTCAGATACAGCATAGGCGTTGGCACCTGGGACATTGCACACCGGGATTCCACGCCGGCCGGCCGCCTCCACATCCACCGCATTAAGACCGGTTCCCCATTTTTGAATGAATTTCAGGTCGGGGTTGTGGAGAATGATTTCTTCTGTGATCTGAAACGCCCTGGTAATCAGGACCTCAATGTCGGTCCGTTTCCTCAGGTTTGCTTCGTCCGTGATTACGTCAATATGCCAGTCTTGAGGCAAAAGCTCTAAAAATAGTTCTATTGCACCAGGTGGGAAAGTGCCTGCAATTACAATTTTCACGTTTATTCATCAACTCCTTGTCATGTACTGCAGCCTGCGATAATATAACAAGCAATTCGTGTGCCAGCCTGGTCGTTTCTGGTAAAAATTATTTAAAACGAGAAATTGCCTCAATATTCTCAGTTTTTACACGATATAATTGGATATTTTGCTTTTCAGAAACGGCAAAAATGAAAATAGTTCAGCTTTATTTCCATTTTGAAATTCGTTGAAATTCAACCCTTGAACTGTTATAATAAGAATATCAGATCAAGAGGAGCAGGATAATGAATGATCAGGTTGTGATTTTGGCGGTAGCGGAAAACCTTGCCCGTGCTTTTGAAGCAGCGCAGGCGCAGACCAATCGCAGCTACCCTGTCTATTATGCCAATATGGACCGGGCAGTGGAAATTGCAAAGCGGTGTATTACACAGGGCACCAATGTATTCATCAGCCGTGGGAGAACTGCCAGCTATTTACGGGAAAAACTGAATGTTCCGGTCATCAGCGTAAAGCAGAGCTATTTTGCTTACACAATGGCCATCCGCCGGGCACAGAAACATAAAGGGGACGGAAAAGTAGCTCTCATCGGGTTTTCGGATCAGTTTTGTTATGTTGTCAGCAAATACAAGCATATTTGGGACGACGGCATCCTGCTGAGCCGTCCGCTTCAGTGGAGGTTTCGCACCGAGGAGGAGTTTGACCAAGATCTCCTTGAAGAAATACGGCGGCTGAAACGGGAGGGCGCAACTGCAGTTGTAGGGGGGGATCTGGTGTGCAAGCTGGCCCGCGCCTTGGGGCTTTACGCCATCTCTGCTGAACCGGACCACGACTCCCTCCTGGAGGCCCTGGAGGAGGCAGAGTATATCGTCCGGATCGCCCAGGAAAAGGAAAATCGCATTCAGACAATCAATACCATCCTGAATGCTGTTTCCGAGGGAATCCTCTATCTCAACGAAGAGGGCGTGGTGATTAGCTTCAACCAGCAGGCGGAGAAAATTTTTCGCCTGGAAACGGACGGGAGGTTTCAGATTCAGGAGCTGATCCCTAATTTCGATTTTAAAGAGTTTCGCCAGGAACAACACAATATTTGTGGACATATTGCAGAATATCAGGGCCACAGCTTGGTTATAAATGCCACAGTGATTGCAACCGGAAATATCTTTTTGGGCTGTGTCATGTCGGTGCAGGAGGCAGGGCAGATTCAACACCTGGAACGTAATATCCGGGCAAAAAATGCCAAAAACGGCCTGGTAAGCAAGGGGGAATTCTGCGACATCCAGGGCGACAGCGCCATTATGCAGCAAACCATCCGAATGGCAAAAAAAATTGCCCGGTCGGAAAGTACCGTGCTGATTACCGGCGCAACGGGCACCGGGAAGGAAATTTTTGCTCAGAGCATCCACAATTACAGTCAACGGGCGCAAGGCCCCTTTGTGTCCATTAACTGTGCCGCACTTACCCACAGCGTGTTGGAAAGCGAACTGTTTGGCTATGCCAAGGGAGCGTTTACCGGCGCTCTGAGTGAGGGGAAAATGGGGATTTTTGAAATGGCACACGGGGGAACGCTCTTTCTGGACGAGATTAGTGAATTGCCCCTGGATGTGCAGCCAAAGCTGCTGCGCGTACTCCAGGAGCGGGAGGTAATGAGAATTGGCGGCAATCGGGTGATTCCGGTGGATGTCCGGCTGATTACGGCCTCCAATAAAAACCTGCAGCAGGAGGTGCTGAAAAACAACTTTCGCATGGACTTATATCAGCGCCTGAACATTCTGGAGCTGGCCTTACCTGCGCTGGATGACCGGAGGGAGGATATCCCAAAGCTTACACAATATTTTTTAAATCAGCTGGAAGGAACCAGGAATATTACCCTTGCACCAGAGGTATACAAGTTTTTGGAAGAGGCTCATTGGGTGGGAAATGTGCGGCAGCTCCGAAATGCGGTAGAGCGCCTTACCATTTTGCCGGATACCGACCGGGTCGAGCTGGATGACGCTCACCGAATCCTGGACTCTATGCTTATTTTTCCCGTGATTGCAGAAAAAAACGGTCTCCAGCACGACAATACGGAGCAGGAAAAAATCCTGGGCACCCTGAAAGAATGTGGAGGAAACCGTACCCAAGCGGCAGAACAGCTTGGAATCAGTACGGTAACTCTCTGGCGACGTATGAAAAAGTACGGTCTCCTGTGAACATGCGTTGCATCTCCTCAGGGCAAATAGGACAAGGTCCTGATGGAGATAGCGATAGGTAATCCGCCGCTTTTACTGCCCTCATAAGAGGACAGCAGTCAGAGCGGATTTTCCCCCGCTTCGCACCGTGCGTGCGACTTTCACCGCACACGGCGCTCCATCAATGCAGATTATTTGTTGCGTGTATGTGAAGGAACCAGTTTTTCCCTATAACCGATAATTTTCTTCTGTGCTTTTGCATCAAACTCGCTTATATCATAGTTCGGGTTATTAACTGCGTCGAGGCATTTCTTGTGCAGGGATATCAGATTGTTGACACGATTTACCTTATTCAATGGGAGATTTGGGTTGACCCGGTGTGCCCATGGCATACTGGAAATAAGCCAGCCGCCGCAAACCCGGCACTTGAGTTTGTCACGGTTGAGCGCGTAGGCCCGATTCATAATAAACTCAAAGTTGTTAAGTTTTCCCCATTGCCCATATCTGGTTGCTCTGGCCGATTTTTCCGAGTACATTTCATCAAGGCGAGCGTGTATACGCTTCTTTTTCGTGCGCTCAAAGAAAAGTTGCCTGCCAGCTTCAGTGTAGGGCGTCTCTTCCTCCTTTTTGGGGATAGTTTTCTCCCATTTGCAAAAGGAAAGTGCGGTAAAACCGATATAAATATCGCGATATTTCATGGAGGGTATCTTTTGCTTATACTGCTGATGAACACGGGGAAGATTTTGCGTTTGATTTGCAGGAATCCACTTTCCCTTGTACTGCGTCAGGCGGCGTCTGGCAACGAATTGTAGCCTCCTGCTATACTTCTTCATGGAAATGTTCACCCAGGTACAGCATTGATCATATTGGATAATTCCCCTGATTTGGCTGTTGATGCGATTGATTGCGTCCACCATTTGTTCCCGGCTGTAATAGTGCGGGATTTTCTTGATGTCATGAGCAATCTTGTCAGTTTTCCGCCTTAATCTGTCTCTTTCTGGAATCGTTCTTGGAATATAGCCTTTTCGCGCTTTTCCCGGAACCACCTTGTATTCATAGCCAAGGAATTTGATGTACTTTTTTCGGATATCTGTTATCAGCGTTTTCTCTGGGGATAGTGTCAGCTTCATTTTGCTGTGGAGAAATATTTGCAGTCGTTTTTTCCAGTCCTCGGCATGAGCGCGTGTGTCTGTGATGATTATGAAGTCGTCTGCGTATCGGACGAGGAATCCTGGAATCAAGGCCGTTCTACGCAGACCTTTGTACTTGCGGTAGGGTTTTGAGAATGGATATTCTGTTTTCTTTATTTCCCACTGCTTGGTAATCCATTCATCCATGATGTCCAAGTAGACATTTGCCAATAGGGGACTAATTAACCCTCCCTGTGGCGTACCTTCCTCATTTACCTCACATTCATCCATGACCCCGGTTTTCAGCATTGCCTTGATGATTTGCAGTACCCGTCTGTCCCTTATCCCCATGTGATAAAGACGTTTCAGGAGAATAGCGTGGTCAATACGGTCAAAGCATTTGCTGATATCACCCTCGACAATCCAATGGTAGCCAGTATGATGAACAAGCAATTTTGCGCGTTCCAATGCCATAGGTGCGTCCCGCATGGGCCGAAAACCGTAGGAATGGGCAAAGAACTGTGCTTCGAATATGGGTTCTAACACAATCCTCATGCACTCTTGTACGATTCTGTCCCGTATGGTAGGAATGCCCAGCGGACGTTTTTCGGCTTTTCCTGGTTTGTCGATATACACCCGGCGTATTTTCTGCGGCTCAAAGTGCTTGAACGCGCTTTGAATATCTCGAATGACCCACGAATGGGAGTGTTGCAGGTAATCGCGCATGGTTTTGGAGTCCACACCGGGGGTTTCACTGCCGTGGTTACTTTTGATGTTGTGAATTGCTGTGATGATGGTTGCTTCTGCTGACATAATTTCCAGAAGTCCCTTGAGCGCTGGCCTTCCGCCCTCGTCATAGACCTTTTTGCTGTGCTGATACAGTTTATCTTGGAGCTTGCGTAATTCCGTTTCGGTTTTCGGGTAGTCGAATTGTTGTGCCATACGCACCGCCTCCCTTCGGAATTGGTGTTTCTGGTTTTAGTCAGGTATGCCTACGGCTTCCTCGACCTTCTGTTCACATACGAATCTGCACTGACTATGCCCCTTCGCTCCGTCCGCCTTATTATTGCGGACATCCTCGCTACTACGGGCTGCTGCCCCATGGATTAGCGGGTCATTTCCTACCCGCGCGGCGGAGGTGCCACTCCACTTACTTCAAAAAGATGAAGTGCCGTCCATGGTTCCTTTGTTCCCTATGCTTTAGCTTTACATATCGGTTTTAGCCCGTCCCTCTAACCCGGCTGCCATCTTTGACTTGTGTGATATTCTGCCAAAGACATTCGACCTTAATGGTTTTCTGCCGTTTTCCACAAATTCAAATTTCAACGGCGGCAGCACCCCTCATGGGGGCGGATGGCTGTATAATCATCCTGGCGTTTACGAGCCGTACTCTCAGGACATATGTCGGTTGCAACAAAACATACTGGACATGACCGATTTATAGCCTCCTGCGGCGCGATACCGTCTCAGATATCGCCTCCGCTCTTTACCGAGCTTCGCACGTTCCATATGACACTATGGACGCACGTCGGAGCATCAGAGTTTTGGTCACCCGTCACACCGGGTCAGGCAGGTTCTGCCCCTGCCGAATCAAGCATAGAGTTCAGATTTCTTGCGAAATCTGCCTTGTTTTATTGCGTATTTCTACGCAGATTGTCAAGGAACAAAGCGCGCGAATGAGACGCCGACAATGCCAAGATCGACGCCGCGCTGAAGGCGCAGGCCGACGCCCACACCGCCTTGGCCGCCCAGGTGGCCAAGCTGGGCAACTGCCAGCTCTACCACACAATCTACACCGGCAACGGCAAGTATGGCCAGACACCCCAACACGCTTGTGTTTCCAGGAAGGCCTGTCCTGGTGATTATTTGCCCAACCATCTATTGCTCGCCGCTGTTCGTCGCCCTGCGAGGTTACCCCCTGGTCCAATGACCAGTTCACAAAATATCAATCCACTGTGACCTGGGGCGCGGACCGGATTACCTGGTGGTCCACCACCAACGGCAGCCAGATGAACGGAGAGGGCTGGAAATACAGCGTGTCGGCGTTTCTGTTGAAGGACTAAAGCAAAGGGGAACCCCCGCGCCTTGCGGTGCGGGGGTTCTCAAGCACATAGGCTTAACAATACTGTTTCAGGCCGATTTTATATCAGGCAGCTTCTTTAACAGAAACGTTTCCTGTAGTAGCTGCGGCACTATCACCATCGACATGGATTGTCACCGCATAAGTCGCTGCTGTACCATCGGCACCTGCTGTGTATGCAACATCGCTCGCCTTCGTGATGCTGAGGGTTGCACCAGTCAGTGTAGCAGTCCATGTAGCGCCAGAAGCATCAGTGGTATCCGAGTCATCCTTGAAGGTCACAAGCACATTAATTGTATCGCCCTTCTTGATCTTAGAGGGGACACTGCCAACAAAGGAAGCACTCCAGTCAGCAAGTGTCAAATTCGCACAATCAGCAGCCAGACCAACAGTTGTGGTGTTAGCCACGGTAGCGTAGTTGATGTAGGTTACACCGCCGCCACCGACGTTACCGGTAACCTCAACGCTGTTCTCGGTGTACCCAAGTGTAACGGTCGTAATGGTAGCATTGCCACTGGCTCCGCCAGTCAAACCAGTGTGGCTAGGCCTTGTTTGAAAAATAGCAAGGAGTAGGCTAAATCAACAAAATAGCAATAGAAGCCAAGTAAACGAAGGCAAGAAAAGAAGCATCTAACTTGTCATATCTGGTGGCAATTCTGCGAAACCATTTAAGCTTTTGGAAGAAGCATTCAACCAAATGGCGCTCTTTGTATAACCACCAATCTACCGGCCATGGCTCAGAAACATTGCTCTGCGGCGGGATCACATAGCAGGCTCCTTGTTCTGAAATGTAAGTTCGAATATTCTTTGCCCCATAAGCACGATCTGCCAATACATTACTACCTCTGATCGTGACCTTTTCCAGCAGTTCAACGGCATGGACTGAATCATGGTCATTCCCCGCAGACAGCATAAATTCAACCGGGTTCCCCAGCCCGTCCACAATTGCGTGCAGCTTTGTATTTAACCCACCTCTGGTTCGCCCAATTGCCTTATTCGCCGTTTTTTCCCCCTCCATTGGCGCTTTCGTGAACCTTAACGCAAGTAGAGTCCAAACTCAGATTTTCCATATCTGCATCTTCGGACAAGGCGTGAAATATCGCTTCCAATGTACCATCATCCCGCCATTTGGCAAATCGGGCATAAACGGACTGCCAGGGGCCATACACCTCCGGCAGTTCCCGCCACTGCGCTCCGCTGCGGGCAATCCATAGCATTCCATTGAGCATTTTTCGGTCTTCTTTCCGAGGCCGGCCTCGTTTCCCTGTCTTTGGGGGCGGAAGCACTGCTTTCACTCGTTCCCATTGTCCTTTTGTCAATTCATATCTCTTCATTCCTCTATTTTCGCACTTACCATCGATTTGTGCAATATTTATTTTTCAAACAAGCCCTAATGATTTTTTCTCTGTTAATTCGTCATCAAGTATATCCATCAAGCTGATGGAAAGCATCTTAATTTCTCCATCAAAATACCACCCATTACCGTTCAGGAAACCATGAAATATTTCGGAGAATTTTTCTAATGTCATGTCCGGCGACGTTTGGGAAATACATCCGGAGATTTTTTTCATTTCCAGACCGCCGCCAAATAGCCAGCCATTTTTCTCAATGAAGCCAATCATTTCGTGCCAAAATTCTTCTTCGGTCATTTCTGGCAGAAGGCTGCAAATTCGGCCTTGGAGTTCAAACTCTGTAATCATTTTTGTCAGCCACCTTATATTGCTTATACTCGTTTTTGAAGAATAATTAGGCTCTGCTCTGCAACCTCGGCAAGACAAACAGCAGAAGCATAAGGCAAAACAGAGCGAGAGCGGCCCTCAGGGATAAGGAAAGGTTTGAGAGCAGCAGTGCAACGCCAATCACACAGACAGCGGTTTCCTGTAGGCGTGCCATGACGCGGTCCAGGCCGTAAGCGGTCTTGACCGTCCCAAAAACACCCTCCACAGCATTGCGGTCGCAGTTGTCCTGATACTCCAGTTTCTTTGCTTGACGGGACAGGCCGGGAGCTTTTGGCGGCTTTCCCAGGGCCGGACCGGACAGACGAATACCAAGCTCTTTGCAAAAAGCCAGTGTCTGGCGGCTGCGGTAGATTTTGTCCGCCAGGATACGTTCCGGGTAACAGCCATAGCGCTCCCGGTACCGAGCCACCGCCCGCCAGAGGTCTTCCGATTCGTTGAAGGGCTCGAAGTCCAGCCGTTCGATCCTGGCATAGCCATCCACCAGACTGATATGCAGTTTTGAGCCAAACTCGGTATTGGCGTGGGCTTTTCCCCGAACGATGGGCCGGACCCAGGGCTGGGCCAGACTGACGATGCGCCGGGGAATGCTGTGGGTCCCGGATTCAAACATGAGGCGCTGCTGCTCGTAGACAGTAGTCATGATATTCAGGCGGTCCGCCTGCTTTGAAGACAATTTTGCACCTTTTTGAACCAATTCAGCTATGTACCTGATATCCCGGCGGATGTATTGCAGCTGTTTGCGTATCGCGGAACGGATTGCGTTCCCACTGCGCTTCTTGCTTTTGGACAGACGGAGATAGTCCTTCCGGGCGCGCTTGCGGTACATCCGGGGCTTCTTCTGTCCTGCCGCTTTACACAGCTCGTCCACCGTTTTCTCCGCTTTCTCCCGCACTTGGTTGAGTAAATCGATGTCCTGAGGATAGGCGATGTCCGCGGGGCAGCATGTGGCGTCCAGAATCAGTGTCCCGCTGTTAGGCGGATCGTTCCCGTCATCCGAGTCATCCTGTTTCCCTGTCTCCGCTTTTGGGACAGACGCCTCCAGAATTGCTGCCAGGTCCTCCTCGCTGAACCGTTTCCGGAACGCTACCAGCGTGGACGCTCCGAACGGACACGGCCCGTACTCCTTCATGCCGATGAAATATTGCAGATACGGGTTTTCTCCAATGTGCTTCACCAGCCATTGGTCGCTGCATTTCAGCCGCCGCTGAATCAGCAGCGCCCCTAATGCCATCCGTGCCGGATGGGCCGGGTGACCATTGTTCACGAATCGCGCTGCATACCGTTCCTCCGCTATCTCCCACGGAACCAGCGCCGCCAGTTTCACCCAATCGTTTTCTGGGTCCAGTTTCCCATATGGAAAGATGAAATCTTCCATCCGAAGCTGACTGTTGTCCTTATACATCCACTCCGCCCCCTATAAGTGCACGCTTTTTCCTTGCTTTTTCCCAATTCCCTTGCACCTATTCTACCATATTTCATCCCATATTGCTTGTCTTCTAAGCAGTTTGAGGTTACGAAGCAGGCCCTACATAGTGCCTTTCCACAATAATTTTAGTGGGTGGGTGCTGTCGGGTGGCTCTATGCTGTGTGTTGCTGTCTTTGCCCATAAATCTGCTCCTTTATAATAAAATAGAGCGCATAGATTTGTTTTCTATACGCTCTGACGCTGTGTGACTTTTTTATTGTGATTATTGCAATTTCTGTTTAGTTAAATATAGTTTTTCATCATTACACACAAATAAGTTGCAACAATTTTTCTACATATTCCATGCTATGATTGATACTTAAATCCCCATGATAGTACTGAGGTAAAATTTCAAGTGCTGACTTGTTAATTTTTTTACTTAATAATTCGGCAGACATTTTCATAATTTTCTGTTCTTTCCCACCAACAAGTATAAGAGTTTTTGCCTGACAACCAGTTATTGTATCTTTTAACTTATAACTGGAATTGGCTCTTAAAAAAGAAATCATATCTTCCTTTTTTATCAGCGAACTATCATTAAAATAATTTTCAAATAATGATGAATGAATATGCAGGGATTGGAACTGCAACTTTGCAAACCATCTCTTTTTTATGAGGGGGTAACACAGTGAAAATGAAGGGGCAATGAAATATTCTGTTATTTTCATTGGCATGACCAGCGCACTTTCTATCATAGCAAAATCACAAATATTATTTCGTTGTGAGAGTATCTCCACTAACACCTGTCCGCCAAGCGAAAGACCTCCTGCTAACAATATATGACCATTAAATTGCTCATCAATGTATGAAATAATTTCTTTTGCATTATTTTCGATTGAGGTAAAAGATACATCACTTCCAGTATGACTATCTAATATCGGTATTACAATATGGAAACGGTTTTTAAGCAACTCTGCCGTTTCCGTATAATTCCACCATGAAAGACCTCCCCCATGAAGAAGAATAATAACATCTATATTTTCCTTTCCAAATTCAACTGTTTTCATCTATCCGCCGTCCTTTAATAAATTTCTACTTGCTAATATTAAAATACCACAATCACACTTACATTTCTATCAAATTTTCATTAAATTTCTTCCTCCCTCCACTTAGTCCTGTTCTGTTGCCTGTTATGCTGTCGGCTCTCGTTCTGAAGCTCCCTCTCAAGGTTCTTTTTGTTGTAGCTGATTACTTCGGCATAAGCTAATTCTGTGGCGGTCTTGGTCTGCTCCCTGCTGATACTGTCATACTCGGACTGCAAGGTCTGTATCTCGGCTTTCCACTGTTTCGGCGTTATCTTCTCGCCGTTCTGTAAAAGGCTTTGCATACGCTCCTTTAATTCGGGGTATTTTGATAAGCTGTCTTTATGCTCTTTATCGTATGTCAACGCCAATTTGAAATTGCAAGAAAACGCCGAAGAAATTTTGTTGTTTTTCGGCGGTAAGGGGGGGACAAAATCAAGCGTTTCCTTGCTCAAAAAGAGTGTTCACGATTTGCTGCTTCTGGCGCATAAATTCCTTGCGTTCTTTCAGGCGGTAAGACTCGCCCTTGATGTTGATAACGGTGCAGTGATGCAGGACGCGGTCCAGGATGGCGGAGGCGATGGTGACGTCGGCAAAGACCTCGTTCCACTGGGAGAAGGTCTTGTTGGAGGTAAAGACGGTGGACGTCTTCTCATATCGCCTGGCAATCAACTGGAAGAACAGGTTTGCGCCCTGGATGTCCATGGGGAGGTAGCCGATCTCGTCGATGATAAGCATCCTGTACTTGGCGAGAACCTTGAGCTTGTCCGGCAGACGGTTCTCAAAATGGGCCTTCTTGAGCTGCTCAATAAGCTGATGGCAGTTGACGTAGTAGGTGGAAAAGCGATGCTGTGCCGCCACAAGGCCCAGAGCGGAGGCCAGATGGGTCTTGCCCACGCCGGGCGGGCCGAGGAAGACCACATTCTCCCCGTTTTCCAGGAAGCGCATGGTGGCCAGTTCGTCGATCTGGCGCTTGTCGATGGAGGGCTGGAAGGAGAAATCGAAGTCGTCCAAGGTCTTCTTAATGGGGAAGCCGGACATCTCCCCGCAAGGGGGACGCGATAGCTCTAAGCGGCAAAGCCGCTAAGAGCTATCCAGTGGATCTGCTTCTCATAGGCCCGTCTCCGCTTGGATTTGGCTTCTTCTGAGAAAATGTGATCCAAAACCTCCACAATGTTGAGCTTGTCCGCCACGGCCCGTTCCAGGTAGTTGTCCAGAATCTCCAGAGTGTTTTTCATCTTAAGGGCTTCCAGGTTTTCCCTCAGCCTGTCCATGGTAAATTCACTCATACAGCACCTCGTCATATCTGGACAAATCCGATGGTTTCAAGGGAAAATCTATTACTTTGTCCTGTTCCAGCAGAACATTTTCTGCATCCATCGTCTGTTTCAGTGTAAGCCTTCTATAATGCTGAGGATTGACAACCATGTCCTTCCTTTGATACGATATTCGGTGCAGAGCGATCTGCTTCCCCTCGTAATACGCAGCCAGCATACTGTCGAGGGCCACGACTGCCACATCTTTGCCGACGTACTCCGATGGCACGGAGTACTGATTGCCGGCGTAGGAGATGAGGCAGTCTTTTTGTACTCGCCTCAGGTTGATTTTGTCGATAATGTACTCACGGGTAAGAGGGCTCAGTCCTTCTTTTTTCAACCTCTCAAAGGGAATTTCGTTGGTGGTGGCGTGTACCTTGCCGTTGACCTTGTTGCACCAGGCCAGAGCCTGTCCGTTCAAGTCCGCCAGGCTGTTGTACTTGATCCCCACCATAAAATTATCTCTGACAAACTGCACCGTCCGCTCTACTTTCCCCTTCGTCTGACCCCGATATGGCCGGCACAGAATGGGCTTGAACCCATAGAATCCCGCAAAGTCCTCAAACTGCCGGTTCAGCGTGGAGTCCTCCTGCTTCAGCAATCGCTTGATGACCACCTGCTTCATATTGTCATACAGAATCTCCTCCGGGTAACCTCCGAAATACCGAAATGCGTTCTGATGGCACCGTATCAACGTGTTTGTGTTCATATCCGTTACGAACTCGATGTACCGCATCCGCGAATACCCCAGAATCATGAGAAAGCAGTACAGCTTTTTCCACTTTCCGTCCTCGTACACCAGGTGATCCTCGAAGAATCCCCAGTCCATCTGCCCCTGCTTCCCCGGCATCGTCTCAAACCGCACTGTTGCTTTCTCATTCAAGTCCATCTTCCGGCTGCTCACATACGCCTTGACGATGCTGTAGCCCCCGTTGAATCCCATCTCCCGCAGCTTCTCCAGAATCCGCAGTGCTGAATACGGCGCTTCCTCCAGCCATTCGTCCACGATCTGCTTGTACGGGTCCATCTTTGTTAGCTTGGGTTCGCTCAATGTGTACTCCGGCTTCTGCGGTGATTCCGCGTACCGCTTTGCTGTCCGTGGGTCCATGTGGTACTTCCGTCCCAGCTCCACATAGCTCAGCCCTTTTTGTCTGTCGCTTCGGATATCCATCCACTGTGCTCCTTTCATGTCCTGACTCCCTTTCCGGGCTCTTTTTCGCCCTGATTGGGAGTCTATCTTTTTTCCCTCCTCTCCGCCACAAAACTACATTTTTTCCTCGGCGTTTTCTTTCATTTTATCATTGGCGCTGACACGCTAAGGCTGCTGAAGCTCAGAAGGCTGTGCAGGATGCGCAGAATGCCCTTAATGAGGCCAACGAGGCTTTGGATGCGTTCAATAACCTGGCTGAGAACGAGTACAACAATCTGACTGAGAAGAGCGACGCCATCAAGGACCACAACGAGAAGCTTAACGATTACAACGAAGATGTCGGCAAGTATAACGAAGAGGTCGATGACTACAACAAGGCCGCCGATGCTTACAATCAGGCTGTTGACAACTACAACACCGCTGCTGGCAAGCACAACATTGAAGCTGAAAAGTACAACACCGCAGTCGATAAGTACAACAAAGAGGTTGGGTATTATAACGAGGACGTCGAAGCGTACAATACCGCTGCTGGTAAGTACAATGAGCAAGTTGACACGTATAACGACAAGGCCACTGATTGGAATACCAGTAAGGCGCAGGCCAGTATACTCGAATCCGAGTTGCAACAGGTGAACCCTGAGATCACTGTTGAGAAAATTCAAGACATGTTAAGCAGTGTGGCTCCTAACGCCGATGGCAAAGACCCTTGGGCTGATTTGTCCGATGAGGACTACAACGCTAAGGTTGATGAGTACAATGCGGTCGTCAACACTTATAACCAGGCTGTGAAGAGCTACAATGAGAAGCTGTCAAAAAACCCGGATGAGGTAATCAACGATTTAGTCCAAGGCTATTTTGATGGTCAGCAGATTTGGACAACGGAAACTGACAATCAGACAACACACTGGTATACGCTTGGTAAAATTGACGTAAAGGGCAACCGTTTTGGCAGTTATGCAGCAGACCTCACCCCCAACACTGGAGAGTCTAGTGTTTATACTTGGACAGTGAACAGTGATGGAACAGCGTCTGGTGAACAGGTGGAGAACAGACTTGATTGCTATCTGAAGCATGAAGATCCTAACGAGGCAAAGCTTCATAATCAAAACTTCACGGAGTTCGTAGAGAAATTAGAGGCTGGCAGTGATCACTTCGAACCAGATTCTTTGACTGCAGGCAACTACAAAGATTTGATACAAAACAATATCAACAGGTGGGTTCTGACTGCCGCCAATGGTGCGAATGATGGCTCTGGTCAGTATCCCTATGTACCTTCTAATCGCAACACTTGGCACCTGAATGGCTATCTGCATGTGGAGAAACTGAGTGAGCTGGTCACCCTGGAGAAGCGTGCGGTCCTCGCCAAAGAGAAAGAGACCATTTCGGACACCGATAAGGCGGAAATCGTCACTCCTCTGGACGATACCAAGCTGGGACATGCCGAGCACTACAATTACTACGCTACTACACTTGAGGTAGAGGTCACCGCGCCAAGCGAGAGCTGGACTGCCCCGCCTGAGCCCACCTTTGGCGGTGTCAGCCTGAATCCTGTTGATCTTGATGTTGAGACCGTACCTGATCGGATCACTGTCACCGAGCCTGACAACACCACTCCCCCTGTGGTGACCGAGCCTGACGACACCACTCCCCCCGTTGTGACGGACCCTGACGACACCACTCCCCCCGTTGTGACGGACCCTGACGACACCGACACCGATACCAATGTGCCCGAGGAAGAGGTTCCTCTGGTGGAGGCTCCGGTTGTTGACGTGCCCGAGGAAGAGGTCCCCCTGGTGGAGGCCCCGGTCGTGGACATTCCCGAGGAAGAGGTCCCCCTGGTGGAGGCCCCTGCGGAGGTAGAGATCGAGGATGACGAAGTGCCCCTGGCGGCAGTTCCCCAGACCGGCGACATTTCCGCTCTGTGGTATGTCGTGACCCTGCTGTCCGCCTGCGGACTGGCCGTTCTGACCCTCCGCAGAAAGGAACATGGCTAAGACACACAAACAGGCAGCAGTAATTTGACGCCTAGCACATGGACAGCCGGGGCCCCCGAGGTCCCGGCTGTCCTCCTGAACCCGAACAAACCGGCTGACAAGCCGTTCAATCAATAAAGGGAGGCGCTTCCCATGAGACAGAAAAAAGGACCCAGCCGTCTGGCGGCAATGATATTGGTCCAGGCCCTGATCGCGGGGCTTTTCTCCGGCTGCAGCAGCGCACCGGAGCAGGTAGAGGATACAACGGATACAGTGGACACGGCGGTCTTTCAGCAGAAGGCGGAGCTCCTGCGCGGGGCTGTTCTGACCGGCGAGGTGCGGGAGGAGCTGATCGAGGACCCGGCCGGCGAGGCGGGGTACGCGGTGTTTCTGTCGGTGTGCGGTGGGACGGAGCGGGCTTCTGTGTACAGCGGCACCGGAGACACTCTAGACAGCGCCTGGGACGCGGCGGTGCTGGCCGCAGATACGGCGCTGCAACAGGGCGGCCCCCTTCCGCTGTGGCTCAAGGCGGATCTGGTCTATGTCTCCGCCGCCCTCCCCGCCGGGGCTTTGCAGAATATGGAGGAGGTCTTTGGCGCCTACGGCTTCCGATACGGGCTGGCCTTTGATCCCGGCTACGAGACCGCCCTCCTGGAAGCGGAGCTCAACAGCACCGGCATCTATGATTACGAGGCGGGCGGCGTGGACCTGGAGCGGCTCAACGCCTACCTGGAGGAATCCGGACGCGCGCCTCTGGCGTCCCTCCCGGAGACGTACCAGGCCTTCCAGTGCGCCGGCTGGCTGTGTGACGAGACGGGCGCTGTATTCCAGCTCAGCCTGGACGACCTGGACTATGGCCACCGGGAGATGAATACCGCGGACGGCGGCATTGCCCGCGCTCTGGCGCTGGACGGAGCGGAATATCTGGCGGAGCAGGTACAGGAGGATGGGAGCATCCTCCTCCCTGGCGGAGAGGAGCGGCTGAGCGCCGCGGAGCACGCCGATGTGCTGAGCGCCATAATCCAGGGCTACCGGCTGCTCCCCAGCGAGACGCTGGCCAAGGGGATCGACCGGGCCGCAGGATGGCTCTTAAGCCAGACCGCCTATACGGAGGACGACGTGGCTTATCTGCCGGACCATGGGGAGATCACCCTGGAGAGCTCCGCGCTGGCCCTCATCGCCCTGGCAGACTGTGCGGAGACCTCTGGGAATACAGGCTACATACCCGCCTGCGAGGCTCTGGGCGCGGGAATCCTCTCCCTCCTGGACACGGGAACAGGCTCCTTTACCCATGTGCTGGACGCCTCGGATCTGGGGCGGAAGGAGGCGGTTCGCTCGGCGGAGTGGGACGGTATGGGGGTCACGGCGCTTTGCCGCCTGTACGGGCTGACCCAGGACCCGCTCTGGCTCTGGGCGGCGGAGCTGGTCCTGGACCGCATGATCGAGGAGGACCCCGCCCAGTACGGAGACGTCTGGACGGCCTGCGCCCTCCGGGAGGTCACAAAATATGCGCAGGACCGGACGGATTATTTTGTCTTCGCGCTGAAGCACGCCCAGGTGAACATGGCCTCTGTCTACGGTGCGCAGGGGACAGACCCCGCCGGGCTGGAGATGCTGCTGGTTTCCTGCGAGACCTACGGTGCAATGCTGGACGCCGGCTATTCCGCCGACGGGTTTGCCTCAGAGCTGCTGCAGGAGATCATTGCTGTCCGGGCCCAGCGTCAGCTGGACGGCTATCTCTTCCCGGAGTACGCCATGTATTTTGCCGAGCCACAGAAGGTGCTGGGGGCGTTCATGGTCCGGGAGGATGGTCTGAACATTTCCGCCAGCGGGATGTGCAGGAATATCGGCGGCTACAGTCTGTATGCCGTATACTGCGACAAACTTGCGGCGGAAAAGCCGTCTGAGTATGAAGGAGCGTGATCAGATGAGCGCGAACCGAACAAAGAATCTGCGCCGCCTGGCGGTCCTGCTCTTGGCGCTGATCCTGCTGGGCAGCGGGGGCTATCTGCTGTGGAAGCAGCTGGACTACCAGGCGGGCGCGGCGGACTACGCGGAGGCGGCGGAGACTGCCGCAGTCCCGCAGCTGAGGGCGGTCCCCGTTCCGGAGCAGGGGGAACCGGCGGAGCCCGATCCCAACCCCGGCCTGCTGGCAGAGGTGGACCTGAACAGCCTGCGGGAGGTCAATGAGGACGTTCGGGCCTGGATCACCATTCCGGATACTCTGCTGTCCTATCCGGTGGTGCAGTGCGGGGACAACCAATACTACCTGAACCACACCTGGCAGGACAAGCGCAGCTCGGTGGGCGCGATCTTTCTGGAGTGCAAATGCGCGCCCGATTTCAGTGATTTCAACACCATCGTCTACGGGCACCGGATGAACAACGAATCCATGTTCGGCATCCTGCACAGCTACCAGGAGGAGGAGTTCTGGCGGACGCATCCCACCGTCTACGTGGTCACGGACGGCGGGGTGCGGGTGTATGACATTTACGCCGCCTTTGAGGTGGGCATTCAGGAGATTGTCTACCGTCTGGACATTGAGGAGACCGGCCGGGAGCAGGAGCTGATCGACTTTGGGCTGGAGCACTCGGTAATCGACACCGGGGTCATTCCCGATGCGGGGAGTCAGATCCTGACCCTGTCCACCTGCACTGGACGGGGTCACGCCACCCGCTGGGTGATTCAGGCGGTGCTGCGGGAGGTCATCTGAAAAAAGGCGCAGTGCGCCCTTATTTCCATTAAATGTATGAAAACGTCCCACTTTGGGGCGTTTTCTTTCTGGTTATGAGGGCTCCCTCTCCGAGGGAGGCTATCACGACTGAAAGGGGTACTTCTATGCCTACCAATCACACACCCAACTACCAGCTGAACCAATGGGAGGCGGAGGACAAGGTCCTGCGCACCGACTTCAATGCGGACAACGCCAAAATCGACGCCGCCCTGGCGGGGAAGGCTTCCGCCGCTGCGGTGGACAGCCTGGCCAGGACAGTCGCCGGGCACGCCTCGGCGCTGGTCCGGACGGGCAACTGCCGCATCTACACCACCACCTACACCGGCCCGGGCGGCGCTGGTGAGAGCGGCGCTGTTCAGCTGACCTTCCCAGGTAAGCCGGAGCTGGTGGCCGTCGCGGACCCGGGCAGCGGCGCGTTCATCCTCATGATCCAGGGCTGCCGCTACACACAGCGTTCCAACAGCACCTCCTCCATCAACGTCACCTGGAGCGGAAACTCCGTTAGATGGTACAACAACGACGGCAGTCACTTCAACAAAAATTATTCCTACCCCGTTGTCGCCCTCATCAGCGCCGGATAGCGCGGCAGCCCTCCTGACAAAAGGGACCCCGGGCCGAAGGGAGAGGTAACGTAAGGAAGTTACCTCTCCCTTATTATTTGCAGACAGCCGAAAGTGATTGGATTACAGGGACTATTCAACACTTTGGAGGTTAATGTCATGGAAAAGTCTATATTTGAGCAAATAGATGGAACTTATCATCGAGAAGGAGATTACTTTCTCCCAAATCTCACTGTGCCGGCAAACGCCCCTGTTGGTATCTGGGGCCAGCGCAGGCGGCAGTATCTGCGAGAACACAGGAAAGCTCTTTACAACACCTTGCTACTCAGCGGGAAGCTGAATAGCCACTTGGCTGGTATCAATCAGCAGGCAAACGATATGTTTTCTCAGCTTGTAGAGCAGATGGCAGAGCAAGAGGGTATCACTGAACAGCTTAAAGCGGATAGCCAGATGGAATGGGCGGGCCGAATGAACAATATTCGTTCTGCGGTGGAAGAAATAGTGAACACAGAAATTATATTTACCTAAATGAATGGTGCCCATGCTCACGAACAAATTTCGCGGGCATGGGCGCTTTACTGAAACAGCTTGACTAATTTCGTTCAAACGAATATAATGATAGTGAAATATGGCAGATTTTGAAGCAGTTTGAGGTGTCAAACGTGAACGAATTTATTACGGTTCAGGAAGCCGCCGAAAAATGGGGTATAACGCCACGGCAAGTCCAAATTCTTTGTAAAGAGGGACGAATTGCTGGAGTAGCGCGTATGAGCCGGATTTGGATTATTCCAAGAGACGCAAAGAAACCAACGGGAGATAAAAGGCGCAATACGGGAGGAAAAGATGATGCTACAAAGCACCATGTTTGAACAACAAAAAATAGACTTATCCTCCGCACCGTGGACAATGCACGAATTTTTTGCCGGAAGTGGACTTGTGGCCTATGGTTTAAAGGGGATGTTTGCGCCTGTTTGGGCTAACGATATCAGCGAGCAAAAGGCAACTGTTTATAAAGCTAACTTTGGTGATAACCATTTTGAACTTGATGATATCAAAAATATTCGAGGATATGAGTTACCGTGCGCCCATTTGTCGTGGGCCAGCTTTCCCTGCCAAGATTTGTCATTAGCCGGTTCGTTGGGCGGTATCCATGCGTCGAGAAGCGGACTTGTATGGGAATGGCTGCGTGTTTTAGACGAGATGGAACAACGTCCCAAAATTTTGCTGTTAGAAAACGTAGTTGGGCTTCTTTCCACAAGTAAAGGCAATAATTATCGCATCCTCCACACGGCCCTTGTCGAGCGTGGCTATGATTGCGGAGCAATCGTGTTAAATGCTTCGTATTTTGTACCGCAGTCCAGACCAAGAGTATTTATTCTCGCTGTGGAGCATGGCTGTCAAATTCCAGACGAGTTAGTTGGCGATGGCCCATGCTGGTTACATACTAAAACAGCGATTGAACTGGGGCGTTCTTTACCGCAATGGATATGGTGGAAAACAGGAAAACCACCGCGCCGCGATAAAACCCTAAAAGACATTGTGGAAGATACCGCCCCTTTTGATAAGGATAATGTGCTTCGGCTTGTGCCAGAACGACATCAAACCAAGCTGAATGACCATAGTGCTGTTTATGCCACAGGCTATCGCCGGACTCGACATGGCGAACAGCAGCTTGAATTGCGCTTTGATGGAATTGCAGGGTGTCTACGGACGCCAGAAGGCGGGAGCAGCAAGCAATATTTAGTAGTCAAAAAGGATGGAATGACCCATGCGCGATTGCTAACCGTCCGCGAGGCCGCTCGACTTATGGGAGCGCCAGATAGTTTTATTCTACCTGGCAGCTATAACGATGGATATAAAGCGATGGGCGATGCGGTAGCGATGCCCGTAGCGCAGTTTATTGGGGAACGCTTTTTAATAAAAATTGCGGAGGCTGTGTACGATGATTAGTCCAGAGGAACGATTGAAGGCATTTCAAGCCGAAAATAACATTTTTACCAAAGGCCCGCTGTCGCTGGTTGTCCAGTTTACTCGTTTAGTACAGGACAAGCAGTTTCCGCTGAATCCTGATGATTTTCAGACCAGCAGCAAGGGACAAGTAGCTGGGTTAGGCGGCGGAAACCTGAAGAAGATTTTGCAAGAACATGGCATTACCCAACAACTGTCGGCTGAAGGTGGACGAACCAGCCGAGGTAGCATGGGATTGATGATTAAATATGTGGATTTCCTCAATACCTGGAATGCAGATGAGTCCGTAGACTTTGCCGTTGTCGAAGCATTTTGGGCGGAACAGGTTAGAGAGTATTTTAGGAATCAACCATTCGTTTTGACTGCCGACACATCTAAAACAATCGGCGCTAATCTGGACGAACTATTTGAGCAGGCAAAAAAGCGGCAAAAGCAAAATCCGGGCACACAATATCTTGGAACGGTGTTGCAACATTTAGTGGCGGCAAAACTCTGCCTTATTATGCCGGAGGAGTCTGTTGAAATCCATGGCGCTTCGGTAGCGGACGGCCCAACAGATCGCAACGGTGATTTTGTCATCAATAGTACAATCATTCACTGTACGACTATGCCTGGGGCGTTGTTGATTGAAAAATGCAAAGCCAACTTGAGAAGCGGGTGCCATCCTGTTATCATTACTATTTTTGAGCGGGTACACACGGCGTTGAATTTGGCGGAAGATGCCGGTCTTGCTGGGCGTGTAGAGGTATGGGATATTCAGCAATTCCTATCCGCAAATGTATATGAACATAGCCTGTTTGACGAAGCAAAGCGTAACTCTACCCTGTCGGATATTATCAGCCGCTATAACAATATTATACTGGAAGCTGAAACTGATCCAAGTCTCCGTATTGAGTTCGAAGCAAGGTGATTTGCTGTGGCGGACGTGTTTGATAAGGGAAAACGCTCTGATATTATGCGGCAAGTCAAATCGAAGAAGAATAAATCTACGGAACTTCGCCTAATCGAAATATTCAAGCAGAATGGTATTACTGGTTGGCGGCGGAATTATCCTGTCAAGGGCCATCCTGATTTTGTGTTTCCGAAGCAAAAAATAGCGGTATTTGTAGACGGCTGTTTCTGGCATGGGCACGATTGCCGCAATACTCGTCCCGCAGATCACCAAGAATATTGGCAAAAGAAGCGTGAACGGAATATAAATCACGATCAGGAAGTTACTGCTATGTTTGAGGCGCGAGGATGGACGGTATTGCGGATTTGGGAGTGCGAACTAAAGAAGAAGAATACTAACATTTTAATGCTTAAAATGGCCGCTCTATTAAAAACTTGCTCTTAAGAGAAATAATATAAAACGCAGGGAGAATGAATGTGGACATAAATAGAATAAACACTGTGTGCTGTTGGATGCGGAATTTATCAAATCAGCCAAATATTTTGAATATGCCGGTTTCTACTTCAGATGTAACAAATATCCGAGAAGGACTTCTCGTTGTTGCTAAAGATATTGAGCGTGAGCAACCTTTCCTTAGCAATCAGTTGATGACGATCAAAAATAGACTGTTTAGAGAAGTTCCCGTAAGTTGGAATATCATTCATATTTACATAAATCCATTTGCCTTTGGGCAAGAGATTGAAGTGTTGGATATACTGTTAGCACAAAATCTCAATGGACAAGGTGATTGGTGGCAATTTATCCATCCTAAAATAGCAGAAGTATCAAAAAAGTTATTTTTAGATGGTAGTTATGCAAACGCGGCTTGTGATGCGTTTATTGAAATAAACGATAGAGTAAAAAGGCTTTTTCAGGTGGTAAAACCTGGAGAGAAAATACCTGATGGCGATTCCGCAATGAAAACAGTATTTTCTGCAAACACTCCTTTGATCGAATTTTGTGATCGTTCTGCCGACTCTGGAGTCAACACACAAAAAGGTTTTATGGAGATGCTTGCAGGAGCGATGTCAGCTTTGCGCAATCCTAAAGCTCACGCCAATATTCCAATTGAACAAGAAGACGCTATGCGCCGCTTAATATTTGCAAGTATGCTGATGTATAAAATTGATGAAGCGGTGCTTTATTCAAAGATAATAGAACCTCTAAAGCCGCAGTAACCGCCAAATCAGTGGATTAAATCGCATCTAAATATAGGGTAGTTAGATAATCGGTTGGGGGAGGGAAAACTTGTGGAAGAACTTAAAATTTATTTTTCCGATTTTTTCAATGTGGATGAGGATATTATTGAATCTTATGGTGCTGTGAATATTTCTCTGATAAATGATATGCCCCTCTTTGTAGACCCATTCCTGTTATTTAATAGTGAGAAACCAGAATATCAACAAATTCATGCTGAGATTATTCGCTATTTATTGTTTTTGCAACAGCAGGCCGGAAACTATGACACACCACCTAAAGGTATGTTATCGTCGTGGTATTTATTTTCAGAGGTGAAGCAGACATGGTTGGGCTTTAGCTTGGATGGAAATGGAGGACGTGGATTAGGGAAGGACTTTGCCGAAAACTTGTTTTTGGGGCTCAGAACAATTTTTAGAGAATTTGGCAAAGAGCGAATAACTAAGAGTTCACATTTAGAGAAGCTATGTTTGATTAGCCCATTAGTTGGCCGAGATAAAATCAGCGACTTTACAACGAATTTTGCGAAAAAATATCTATTAGACTATACGATGGCATTTGCAAGAGAAAACTTGTCTCCATCGCAGTGTAAAACACTTTGTGTCCCAAAAGTTGAATTTAACTATGAAACAAAAACTTGGAAATCAAAAGAATATACCTTGCCTTATTGCAATAACGACTACGTTTTACTCACTCCATGTGATTTGCTGACTCGGGATGAAACTTTTATAAACCGGACAGATATGTTAGGCAATCTTCAGAACATTGCTCCCTCGGTTGAAGATGCAGCACTTCGATTTGAATTAAATCAATACTTTGCCGAAGTTCTTTCAAAAAAGCAAAAAGAACTGCCCAGAACGGAAAAGGATCGGATTGCCACAGAGTTGATTCGTTCACATCCTGAATTAATTGACTATTATATTAAATATAAGGAAGATAATGAAGAAAAAGCAACTTCTATTAGCATTCAGGCCGTCCAAGAAGTCAGGATGCTATTTAATACTCAACTCCAAGAACTTGCACAATGTTTGAATGCTCGAACAGCGTTTTATAAAATTAATGCTAATTCCCATGATGAAGCGTATCAGCGAGTTCAGTTTTTAAAAGATGTCATTGAGAACATGGACGGGTATCGTTTGTTTTATCTGAACGGTCATCCTCTTAAGCGTGAAAACGACCTCCAGATTATGTATCGTTTAGTTTGGTATGCAACAGATTTTGATGTAAACCGTGAAGTTAATAATGGTCGCGGTCCAGTTGATTTTAAAATTTCAAAAGGAAGCAAAGATGCGACATTGGTTGAGTTTAAATTGGCATCCAATTCAAAGTTAAAAAAGAATTTAGAAAATCAAGTCGAGGTATACAAAAAAGCTAACGGGACAGAGCGTGCAATAAAAGTCATCCTATTTTTCAGTGACGCAGAATTGGAAAAGGTTACACGAATTCTCAATGAACTTGGTATTGCTGGATGTCCTGATATCGTGCTGATTGATGCCAGAGATAATAAATTATCAGCTTCAAATGTTTAATTATAGCAATCATCAGAATTGCTGGCAAATGTAGGGCGGGACGACCTCGGCCCGCCGTCCTGCCGCAAACGGCGCACCGGGTCGTCGCGCCCTACGGAGCGCCTCTGTCAGCAATTTTGGATCCTGCTATAGCATATTATGTACCAGGCCAACAATAAATAAGATAAAAAACCGTCCTGTTGAATTTGTCATCCAGCAGGGCGGTTAATATATAGTCGACGAACTTGAGGAGAGATAAAAAGGGGGGGAGGAAAAAGGCACTTCCATTTCCCATAAATTTATGCTATACTGATTCAAGTCAATTGCTGCCAGTCCAGCCAGGCGTGATGTCCGCGGGAAGGGTACAAGAGGCTTTTATTCTGTCTACTGACAAAAATCATCAGGAAAAGGAGCGACTGAAACGTGGCAGGAAAGCAGGGGGATTCCCTCGGCGGACGGGGGATAAAGCGGAGCCTGAACAGAAGGATATTGAGAAACACCACCCTCAACATTCTGATTTTGGTGGTCATATGCTGTGTCATTATGGCCCTTTCCCTTCAGTCACTGGCCAACAACATTTTACTGGACAGCCTTCAGCCGATGGCCCGGCAGTCGGCAAAGACGGTGGAGGCCAACATCCACATGCTGGCGGACCGCATGATGACCATTGCCGGCGACCCCCGGATGAGCACGGTGGCCGCCGCCGATCCGGAGGGGGCGGGGGCTCCGCGCCCCGACGCCGTAGCGACCGCGGCGAACCGCATGGCGGTGCTGGAGGAAGCGGCGGAGATCTATGAGTTTCATACGGTTGCTCTTTACGGACTGGACGGCCGGCTGCTCCAGGGGATCGACGGCGCGCCGGAACGCCTGGACGGCGATTTCTTCACCCTTTTGAAGGAGACGGACAATCTGACCACCGACTCCACCACTGTCTACCAGGGCAAGCTGGGGGTCACTATGGGGATGCCAGTGAAGGAGGACGGCGAAACCGCCTTCTACGTAATGGGCATCTACAAATACGACACCCTCAACGACGTAATCAGCAGCATCAACATCGGGCGCAGCGGCATGGCCTTCATGGCCAACCGGGAGGGCATCGTCACCGGCCACCCGGACCAGGGGCTGGTGCTCAGCGGCAGCACGCTGGCCCAGCTCAGCGGCGGCAGCGGGAAGGCTGTGGAGCGGGTGGCCACTGGGGAGACAGGGGCCACGGAGTTCTCCATCGATGGGCGGAAAATGCTGGTGGCCTTCTCCCCCATTCGGGGGACGCAGTGGTCGCTGGTGATCCAGATTCCCAAGTCGGATTACAACCATTTCATCAACTGGGCGATGGCCGTGTCGGTCATGGCCACTCTGGTGGGGCTGGCCGTCTCCATCCTGCTGATCCTGCGCTTTGCCCGGTCCATTTCCCGCCCGGTGAAGCGGGTCACCGACCGGATGGTGGCCCTCTCCGGCGGCGACCTGCATACGGAGGTGCTCCCTGTTGACACCGGCGACGAGCTGGAGGTCATGACTCAGACCCTGGACGCCACCCTGGAAAGCATGAACCGGTACATATCCGACATCCAGCAGGTGCTGACCCACGTGGCCGGCGGCGACCTGCGCACCGACCCCCAGGTGGACTACAAGGGGGACTTTGTGCTCATCCGCGCCAGCCTGTGCACCATCACCCAGTCGATGAACGAAACACTCCTCGGGTTCCGGGCCGCCGCCGACCGGCTCACCGCCATGGCGGAGCAGCTGAGCGGCCAGTCGGCCCAGCTGCACCAGGCTTCACTGGAACAGAACCAGTCCACCGAGGAGCTGGTCAGCGAGGTGGCCCACGTGAAGGAGCGGCTGGCCGACGTGACGGAGAGCAGCGGCCAGACCCGCGCCCAGACGGAGGAGATCACCCGGCGCATCCAGAGCGCCAACGAGCAGATGTCCGCCCTCTCCTCCGCCATGGACGACATCAGCGGCAACGCCCAGCAGATCACAAAAATCGCGAAGGCCATCGAGGATATCGCCTTCCAGACCAACATCCTGTCCCTCAACGCTTCGGTGGAGGCGGCCCGGGCGGGTGCCGCCGGAAAGGGCTTCGCCGTTGTGGCCAACGAGGTGAAGCAGCTGGCCGCCAAGAGCGCGGAAGCCGCCAAGAGCGCCACCAACATGGTCAACAACACCAAGGCCATCATCCAGACCGGCGTGGAGCTGACCGCTGATACCGCCGGCTCCCTCCGGGCGATTTCCGACGTGTCCGACCAGATCAACACCATCTCGGACCAGCTGGCGGCAGCGGTACAGGGCCAGGAGACGGCCCTGGCCGTTATGGAGGAGCGGATCGCCGCCATCTCCGGCATCGCGGACCGCAACCTCCAGAACGCCGGGGAGACGGAGCTGTCCAGCAGCTCGCTGGCCAAGGAGGCCGAGTCCCTCCAGGCCCAGGTGCGTAAATTTATCTTGAAGGAGAAGTGCGGCACATGAAACGGATTTTCGCCATGCTTTTGAGCCTGCTGATGACGGCGGCGCTGCTGACAGCCTGCGGGGGCCAGGCGGGGCTCCAGGACGGGTACTATACCGCCCAGATGTCCCAGTTCAGCCACGGCTGGAAGGAATACATCACCATTCTGGTGAAGGGCGGCAGCATTATCTCGGTGGAGTACAACGCAGAGAACGCCAGCGGCTTTATTAAGAGCTGGGACAACGCCTATATGCAGAACATGCTCCACTCCAACGGCACCTACCCCAACGAGTACACCCGCTATTACGCGGGCCAGCTTCTGGAGGGGCAGGGCGAGGGCGTGATCGACGCGATTTCGGGGGCCACCTCCTCCCACAGTACCTTCCAGATGCTGGCGCAGGCCGTTTTGGAGCAGGCCCGGAAGGGCGACTCCAGCATTGTGACGGTAGAAGCTGCCCACTGAGAAGCTGTACTATAGCAATCAACAAAATGCGTAACACTCAGTAGGGGCGGATATCATCCGCCCGCAAGGTGACACGGCACAGCCCTTCCGGACGGGCGGGTAATACCCGCCCCTACAAAATCATTGTCGGTAATTTAGACGACTGCTATAGTTTTCATTATAAATTGTCATGCTGACGACAAACATTGCACGACTTGCAAAAATCTTTCCAATCTGTATTGACAAACACCAGTTCTATATGTTAAACTAAAAATCCCATTTGATGGGCGAACTGAATACGGCTTTTGAGCCGGTACATAGACAACCACACAAGAACCCCAGCGAGAGGAAAACTCCCGCTGGGGTTGGTGCGTCTGTGTACCGGCTTCTTTTTTGCCCTGACAACAGAATGACCGTCCGAGAGTGATAATTACGCTAAGACCTTCCAACCCAGGGAGCGAGCGAGACAACGCCGTTGAAAGGGGGCGGAACACTCCTGGATAGAACGGCAAACAATATAACGGCAGAATTGCCGTCACCCAGCCAACCGAAACCAACGATGACGGCAGAACTGCCGTCACTGAATCTATTTGTCCCCCAACGCTCCGCAGAAAAGAAGCCGCCAAACGACACCCCGCTACCCTGTCTTGTGGGGTAGCGAGCATAGCTTTTGTGTTGCCGGGGGCACCCCAAAAGCGGGCGGCACCTTTTGCCGAGAGGGGTTCTACCCCTATCACCCCGGCCAGAAAGGAGCGGATCAAATGACCGACAGAAAGAGAACGACAGCCATCCAGGTGCGGGTGACCGAGCGGGAAAAGCGGAAGCTGGAGCGTCAGGCCAAGCGGTGCGGCCTGTCCCTGTCCGGGTATCTCCGGCGGGTGGGCGCTGGGAAACCTGCGGCGGTGTTCCCCAGCCAGCGGTTTCATGCCCTCTATCAGCGGGTGAATTTCCTGCGGGATAACCTCACCACCCAGCCCATAGAGCGGACAGCAGCCCAACTGGATGAGTTGGCGGGGGAAATTCTAAACGCTTATACCAGCGAGGGAACGGACGATGGCGGTAACTAAAATTTGGCCTGTCAAAGACAGTCTGGCCCGTGTAGTGGACTATGCCCAAAACCCGGATAAGACTATTTACTCAGATTTACAACAGGTTCTCCATTACGCCGTCAACGAGGAAAAGACCGTTGAGGGCGAGGAACGGACCATGTTTGTCACCGGCGTGAACTGTAACCGGGATACCGCTTTTCAGGAAATGCAGGTGGTCAAGGAGCGGTTTGGCAAGACAGGCGGTAACGTGGCCTACCACGCCTACCAAAGTTTCAAACCCGGTGAGGTCACCCCGGAGCTGTGCCACCAGCTTGGGGTAGAACTGGCAAAGCGGATGTGGGGCGATGAGTACCAAGTGCTTGTCGCCACCCACTTCAACACTGGCACCTATCATAACCACTTTGTTGTTAATTCCGTGGGCCTGTGGGACGGCAGGAAATTCAACTGCGGCAAACGGGCCTACTATCAGTTTCGCCAGTTATCGGACGATTTATGCAGGGAATACCAGCTTTCCACCATCAAAAATCCGAAAAGGAAAACACCCCGGAGCATTTACTTTGCTGAAAAGAATGGGGAACCCACCAAGTACAACCTCATGCGGGAAGCCCTGGACGCCGCCCTCAAGGTCAGCGTGGACGGAAACGACCTGCGAAAAGCCCTCCGGGAGCAAGGCTACGAACTGGACGCCAACCCTGCCCGCAAATACGCCACCCTGCGGCGGATTGGGAGTAAAAAGGCGGTGCGGCTGTACCGACTGGGTGAGGAATACGACCTCCCGGCCCTCCGGGAGCGGATCGAGGAAAACCGCCAGCGGTATGCCTATGACCTGGGCTATCAGCGGTACAAGCCTGTGCCTGTCCAGTGCCCCCAGCCCAAACGTCTGCGGTTAAAAGGCTTTTTCAGCACAGTGAAGAAAGTCGGCGGTTTCCGTGGGCTGTATCTCCACTATTGCTACTGTTTAGGTATTCTCCCCAAAGGTAGCAAACGCCGCCCTCTCTCCCCGGAACTGCGGGAGGAGTGCCGCCGTCTGGACAGTATCAGCCGTCAGGCGCAGTTGATTTGCCGGGAAAAGCTGGACACAGCGGAAGATATAACGGACTTTATCAGCGGAAAACAGGCTGAAATAAAGGAATTGGGGGACGCCCGCCGGAAGTTCTACAACCGTCTGCGCCGCTGTGACGATGGAGTGGAGGTTGCCCAAATCAAGGCTCAACGTGACCGGCTGACGGCGGCGATGGCCGTCTGCCGAAAGGACATTAAAGCTGCTGAAGGTGTACTTTCCCGGAGCGACCGGCTGAAAGAGAATTTGAAGCTGGAGAAGAAAATGCAGGCCCTGCGTATGGGCCGCACTCAGGATAAGTATCAAAGAAGGAGCGTTGCCAGATGGCCACGATAATACTTGAATTGACCGAAAAGGAAGCAAAAATATATGATGAAGCGATGAAAAAGGCTGATGAAACAGCAGTGTTTCTTGCCGGACTGTCCCACGCTGACCGGCTGGACTGGCTGAAAAAGCGCCAATACCCCCGCCCCATCAGCTTTGAGCGGGAGATCGGCGGCACCGTCTACACCGTCAACGCCCATTTCAGCGAGGACGCTGAAACCGCAGACGAGAAAGTAAATCGTATCCTCAGCCGAAATATCGCACTGTAAAGTGTTGAAGTCTTGCGCCGGATGTGGTATGATAGTGATACCCTGCAATTCATATCACATCCGGCTACGGAAAGGAGCGTATTTTGAAAAAGAAGCAGCCAAATAATCAGAGAATTACAGCATTATATGCCAGATTGTCCCGTGACGATGAAAAAGAGGGTATCTCAGGCAGCATCCAGAATCAAAGGGCCATTTTGGAGAAATTCGCCAGTGATAACTGTCTGCCTAACCCAAGATTTTTCTTTGATGACGGCTACTCAGGTGTTTCGTTCACAAGACCGGCCTTTATGGAAATCATGGAACTGGCTGAACAGGGGCTTGTGGCAAATCTCGTTGTAAAAGACCACTCCCGGCTGGGCCGGAACCGCCTTGTGGTGGGCCAGCTTCTGGAAGAAGATTTTGTACGGTTGAATGTGCGGTACATCGCCATCATGGACAACATCGACACCTCCAATGGGGTCAGCGATATCGTTCCCATGCAGGATTTATTCAACGAATGGCACGCAAAAAATACCAGCGATAAGGTACGCCGTGTCATGCAGAGCCGTGGCAACGCCGGGATACCACTCACTACTAACCCACCTTTTGGGTACAAGAAAGACCCGGAGGACAAAAACAAATGGCTGGTGGATGAGCCAGCGGCAGAGGTAGTTCGGCGAATTTTCCAAATGTGCATTAGCGGCCTGGGGCCAACCCAGATCGCCAAGCGGCTGAAAGCTGGCAGTGTGCTGACGCCCAGCGAATACCAGCGCAGTGTCGGTGTAAATTGCCCAACCAAACTCCCCGAGTATCCGCACAAATGGTGTTCTCACACAGTAGCGGAAATTCTGGACAGACAGGAGTATGTGGGTGATACAGTGAATTTCCGCACCTACCGCCAGTCATTCAAGCAGAAAAAGCAGTTGGACAGGCCGCAGGAGGAATGGAAAATCTTCACCGACACCCATCCCGCTATCATTGATCGGGAAACCTTTGCCCTTGTCCAAAATCTCCGTCAGCACCGCCGCAGACCTACAAGGACGGGCGCTGTGAGTATGTTCTCCGGGCTTCTCTACTGCTCCGACTGCGGCAGTAAGCTGGGGTACAGCGCCACCAACAACTACAAGCGAGAGCAAGCCTATTTTTTCTGTTCCGGCTACCGTAAAAATACCGACCTGTGTTCCGCTCACTACATTCGGGAGAGGGTTGTGGAACAGCTTGTCCTTGAGGGACTGCAAAGACTCTTATGGTATGTCCAGGTCTATGAAAAGCGGTTTGCCCAGGAGCAAATGGAGCGGTTTGGCCTGCAAGAGAAAAAGGAACTGTCTGCCAGAAGCCGGGAGTTGGACAAAGCTAAACAGCGAGTGTCAGAGATTGACCGTATCATTCAAAAGATCTACGAGGATTTGACCAAGGGACTGCTTACCGAGGAACGTTTTGCCACGCTGACGGTATCGCTGGAAAATGAGCAGAAGCAGTTGAAAGCGGCAATCCCTGAGATGGAGGCCACTCTGGACGCAACCACGGATAAGGCTGCTGACTTGCAGCGGTTCATTGAGCGGGCCAGACAGGTGACCCAGCTGACGGAGTTAACACCTGAGATCGTCCATGAATTCATTGATAAGATCGTGGTATCCAAGCCGGAGAAGATAGATGGCAAGCGGCATCAGCGGGTAGATATCTATTACAACACTATTGGCCTTTGGACAGCGCCGGAACCGGAAACGCTGGAACAGGAATATATGGCCTATTATCAGGCCATGCAGAAGCGTAGGAAAAAGACAGCGTAGCCGAAGCTACGCCGTCCAAATAGGTAACTTGTCGTTTACGGCCCCCGGTTGGGGCAACTTCCTTACGGGAGTTGCCCCAAGCCCGGGGTCTTGCATTTCCTCTCGCGCAGGATAATCTTTACTGAGCTACAGCGGCAAGAGTAACGGTCAAAGTAACATCCTCACCAGTGGGGGTCACCTTGATAGTAACGGTCTTAGCGTCAGCAGCCTTCCACTCGTAGCCAGTCACAATATCGGCCACATCAGCGAAGTTAGTGTAGTCAACACCGGTGGCAGCAGCAACAGTTGCACCAGTGGTACCTTCGACCTTCGCCTGCAGCTTCTTGCCAGTATCGGCCATGGTCTTGTCTGTGCTGATCTTCAGGTTGATGGCCAACTCGCCAACATCTTTCTTCACATACTGGGTAGTGGTAACAGTAAATCCATCAGACGCATTCTTGGGTTCGCCGCTCACAGTGCCGCTATCCAGCATAGTCGCGGGACTGTTTGTCGCATCATTCGCAACAGTCGTGGTCAGCTTGATATAGCCCTTTCCGCCATTGGTATCAATCACATCACCAGCAGTCAAAGCATTAGTGGTATCGCTGGCCTTCTGAGCAGAAACATCATTGTTTGTGGCGGTGACCTTGACATAGTAGTCGCCCAAAGCGGTCACTTCAGCAGTGGTCTTAACCTTAGCCAGAAGCTCACCAGTCTTGAGTGCAGTACTGTCTGCAGCAACATAATCGCTTCCATCAACAGTAGCCCAGAACAGGCCAGTGTTGTTAATGGTCACATTACTCACCGGAACCTCAAGGCTTCTGCCATTCTTGGTCAAAATCAGAACATCATTGCCAACGAAATCGGTATCTGCCTTAGCAGTCATGCCAGCCACCTTTTCATTGATCCACTTGGCTGCAAATTCTACCTTCTTAGCATCCGTGTCAAGAGTAGTAGGAGCCTCAGCGGTCAGCAGATTTACTTTGGTATTAGCAGCTGTACCATCGCTCTCAACAAAGCCGTGCGAAACAACGATCTTGTTGGTCTTGACCGCCGCAATAGCAACATTGCATGTGGGCATTGCGAAGGCGTAAACGCCCTGAGCGGCCAAGGTGCTATTCACAGTAATTGCAGGAGAAACAGCAGCCTGCGGGAAGACATCCATGTTGTAGATATTGGAAGCTACAAGGCCATTGCTGGCAGCCAGCGCATCCGCGCCAGCGGAGCGGACCAAGACGAACTTGCCAGGCTCGACCTCACTGAGGGAGGAAGCCCAACCAGTGGCAGGGATAGCATCAGAGCCGGGGACTGCATCAACCATGATGAACTCGATGGCATCATCAGCCTTGGACACCACACTATACTTCTCCGTCTCAGGCGGCTCGGTAACGGTCACGCCCTTGATGGTGACAATGACCTTTTCGCCGCCCTTGGCGTAGATCTTGCTGAAGTTCACATCGGTGCTGTCGGTCAGAGCATCAGTGAGCTTGGTGCTGTCGCCAGTTGCGACCGCAGCGCCAGTGATGGCGTAAGTGGCATCAGCGCCAACGGTCTGATTGCCGGTCGCCTTGAACTGGAAGCCGAACGCAGCACCGGTGTTAGCCAGAGCCATCTTGTCAGCCGCAGCACTGGAACCACCAGCGGCCTTGATGTTCGCCGCATCGATCTCGGTGCCGTCCTCGTACTGATACTCAACAGCTGCGTAAGTCCACTTCACGCCGCTGATCACAGCCTTGAGCTTGGTGCTATCGATCCGCCCCTCATTGATGGCGTTCTTCATATCGCTCACCGAAGCGCTCTTAACAGTGTAGGAGAAGTTGCTTGCGGTGGTAGACGCATCGAAGTCGCCCTCATCCAAGACCTTGATCACGCCCTTATCATCGCTGATGGTGACAGTGAAGTCGACCTCGGTATTGTCATTCACCGCAGCCCAATCAGGAGCCGTGAAGGTAACATTCATGGAGACGTCACCCAGGCGGGTAGTGCTGATGGAGCCGTAGGTGCGGCCATTGGGATTAATCGGCTCACCATTCGCCGCATCGACGTTGCCAGTCAGCGTGTTGTCGCCGTTATCCTTGCCGTTAACGGGAGTGTTGTCATAGAAGAACACCCACTGGGCCACGCCCTTGGTGTCCAGCACGGCGGCCACGATGCCGCTGAACTGCTTCAGGTCGCCGCTGGAGCTGTTGGTGCTGGGGTCGCGGTCAGCATCCTGGAGCGCGCTGAAGGCCTCAGCCACGGAACCGTAGGAGTACACCTTGCGCTCGTTGTTGATCTCGCGGCTGATAAAGGCGGGCGCTTCCTTGGCAAACAGCAGGCCCATGTCGTTGGTGTCGATGTGAGCGCCGTAGTGCAGGGAGCGGCCGCTCAGAGCGATGTCGGTGTAGTACAGGTTGGCGTTATAGGGGGTGGCGCTGCCATTCATACCGGCTACGCTGCCCAAGGCGGCCGCGCCATAGCGGGCCTGAAGGCCAAAGCCGTTGCCGCCGACGTCGATCAGGTAGGCGTTGTAGTCGGCGTGATCCTGAGAATCGCCCTCAGTGCTGATGAAGTCGAAGTTGGTGTAGATCTTGTCGCTCTCGTAGCCGCCGGAAACAGTGGCGGTCTCGATCTCGCTGGACGCGCTGGTGCGGCTGTTGGGCAGGTCACGGATGGTGACCACGTTGCCGTCGGCGTTCAGGACCAGCTCCTGAATGGTGCCAGCCTTCAGCTTCGTAACGGTGTTGTTGAAGCGGTCCTCCACGGTCATGGTCTGCTTCTTGCCGCCCATGATGGCCTCGAACTCCCAGTAGTGGACGCCGTCCTCATAGCGCTCGGCGTTGGTCTTGCCCAGAATATAGGCGTAGTTGTCAGCGATGCCCTCGGCCTCGCCCAGGACGACGGCGGCGATGATGAAGCTGTCCTCATCATACACAGCGTGGACCCAGTCGTTCTGGCCGTAGACCAGCTTCACTTCCTGGATGCCGGTGTAGATGCCGGTGACCTCGTCGATGCCCAGGTAGTCGTCGTCGCGGTCCACATCGCCCATGTTCACGGTGATATAGGCGGACTCGTCCTCGCCGTAGGAGTAACCGGTGCCCTTGCGGCCGGTGGGAACCAGACGGACGTTGGAGGTGTCGATGGTGGCGTCCGCGGCGTTGTCGTTCTGCTGATAGGTGTAGCGCTCAGCAGGAGTCAGGGTGTAGATGTCATCGCGGAGGGTGTAGCTGTACCACATCTCCTCGTGATTCTGGCCGGGAGCCGCCCACGCAGTATAGTTTTCGTCGCCGCGGCTTGCGATGTTTTCATTGGTGGACTTCACATTGACCTTGATGTTCTTCATGGTGCCGTCGGTGAAGATGGCATTGGCAGTGGCCGTGCTCACGGCGATGGAGCTCTCGGGCCGGTCATAGCCGGTGATGAAGACATACTGATCCTTGCCGGAATACAGCTCGGCGCCGATGAAGTTGCCGTACTGATCCAGATAGATGTTGTAGGTCTTGTCCACCAGCAGGTCCTTGTTGTAGTCGTTCAGGGTGGTGGCCTTGTAGTAGGCGTTCACGTTGTTTTTGTACTCGGTGCCGTCGGTGGTGATGGACTTGATGCGGGTACCCTCCTGGGGATAGGTGCTGTTGTCCTCCTCATTGTCCATGCTGAACCGGGTGACGGTCCGGTCAGTGAGGATCTCCACATCCATCATATCGACAACCGTCTTGTTTTCGGCCTCCTTGCTGGCGTCAGCCCAGTTGACCAGGACCCAGTCATCGCGCTTGATGTTGGCGATGCTGGCCATGTCCTCCAGGTCGACCAGCTTGGAGATGCCGCTGGCGCTGTTGTAGACGGTGAGGGAGAGGGTCTCGCTCTCGGAGCTGTAGTCGCTGTTGGCCTTGGCCAGGTAGGTGTTGATGGACACGATGGTGATGCGGTCATTATCGTTGTCCAGATAGACCTCGGTCAGCACGCCCCGGGCAGAGTCGTTCACCGCCTTGGTGTTGGAACGGACCAGCTCCGTCTTGGCAACGCCGTTCTCCGCACCGTCCAGGTAGGAGTCCAGGTCGTTGTCGCGGATGGTGGTCTGGCCCAGCAGCTCATACAGGTCGCGGCCGGAAACCGCAGCGGTGTAGGTACCGCCGTTTACCAGCAGTTCCTTCTTGGCGTAGGTGCCGACCTCGCCGCCGTTGTACTTCCAGGTGCGGGCGGGACGGCCAAAGACGTCGATGTCGTCGTTGACCAGCTCCAGCTTGCCGTCGTACAGCCGCTCGCCCAGCTCCACGATCCAGCCGTCGTTGTAGGAGCCGACGGAGGTAGCGCGCGTGGTGCTGATGGCGGAAGCGAAGATCTTGTCGCTGGTGACGCTGACGTAGTTCACCTTGCCGGTGTACACAGTGCCGTCGGGGGTGGTCAGGTTGATGGTGTTGCCGTCAGGCTCCACAACCGCGGACTGCAGGGCATTCAGCACCATCTGCGCCACCTGATTACGGGTCATGGGAGCAGTGGCGCTGGAACCGACGCCGTCAAAGATGCCGATGGTGGTGCCCAGACGGACGGTGGAGACTTCAAAGCCGTCGGCATAGTCGTTGCTGTACTTGAAGTAGCCCAGAGCACGCATCATCATGGATGCGGCTTCCACGGCGGTGACGGTGGCGGCGGGATCGTAGATGCCATCGCCGCGGCCGGACACGATGCCGTTGGCGGCAGCAGCGCCGACCCAGCCTCTGGCCCAGTCATAGACGCCGGCGACGTCGGTGAAGGGGCAGACCGCTTCATAGTAGTTGTAGTCCAGGTTGAGCAGCTTGCCCATAACAACGGCCATCTCGGCGCGGCTCACGGAGTCGCCGGGACGGAAGTTGCCGTTCTCGTCGCCGACCATTACGCCGACCGACTGCACAACCTCAATGGCCTCGACGTTGTCATCCTCGGCAACATCGGGGTAGCCCACAGCCGCACTGCTGCCGACGACCATCATGCCCAGAAGCATAACGGAAGCCAGAGTCAGGCTGAGGGCCCGCTTCAGGTTTCTCATTCGGATTTCCTCCTTTAATTTTGTTCGGCCTGAGAGGGGCCGGATCTTGGGCTGGACGCGTCCTGCTTCGGACATTTGGTAGACCCCGTAAGTCTGAGCAAAGGTTCCGAATATTCTGCGTTTTGCCCAAAATTTTCGAGGTTTTTCGACGCTTCCCTCCGGCCACCGCCGTGTCACGCCACTTACAGGCGGTTTTGCGTTGTAAAAACGGGATGTAATTCAAAGAAACAAGCGGTTTCGATGTAAAAAAGTTTGGGCGGTAGAGATCTGGTAGACGTCCGGAAATGCAGACCGCCCCGAACCTCCTGCGGCGCAGGAGGTTCGGGGCGGTTTTGGTAGGCGTTTGGTAGACTTGGGCAAGCAAAAATATGCGAATAGATGTGGACCAGTCCGGCGCATTGTGTTATAATAAATGAACTAAAAAAGAGGAATGATCACCATTTTCAACTTATCTCTCACATTTTTGACCGCTCTGGTTGGAGGCGCATTGCTGTTCAAGCTCAAAGTCCCAGGGGGGATGATGGTGGGCGCGATCGTGTCGGTGATGATCCTAAGCATCACCAGCGGCGCTGCCTATATGCCCTCTCTGGCCAAGGCGGCGGCACAATGTCTGGCTGGCGCGTTCATTGCCTGCGGGATCGGCCGCAATGATTTGAAAAATATCTCCAAGCTGAGAGGTCCTCTGCTGGTGCTTTTGCTCTCTCTGCTGCTTGTCAATCTGGTCCTGGGCTTTCTGATCTGGCTGTGCAGTCCGCTGGACATGCTGACCGCTATGCTGTGCGCGGTGCCAGGCGGAATGAGCGACACACCGATCATCGCGGCGGACCTGGGCGCTGACGCGGGCAAGGTGGCCATTCTGCAGTTTGTCCGCATGTCAGCCGGGATCGGGATATTCCCCTCGCTGATTCTGCTCCTCTCAAGGGACGAGGCCGGCTCCTCTGCGGAGGTCTCTCAAAGCACCCAAGAGAACGGCGGCAGAGAATCCCGCCGCGTGCCAGCATTTCTCATGACCCTTGCCGCGGCTTTTTGCTTCGGCGGCTTGGGAAAGCTGTCCGGCATCCCGGCGGGCACGCTGGTGTTTGCCATGTTCGGCGTGATCGCCCTTAAGCTTTTAACCGGCTGTGCCTATCTGCCCATATACGCCAAGCGGCTGGCTCAGGTGCTGTCTGGCGCTTACATTGGCTGCGGGATCAGCGGGACGGATCTGCTGGAATTGAATCACCTGATCCTCCCCGCAATTTTGATCCTGGCAGGGTATTTTTTGAACAGCATTCTGACCGGCCGCCTGCTGCGAAGACTGTTTGGCTTTCCGCTCCGTGCCGCAATGCTGATCGCCACCCCGGCGGGAGCCAGCGATATGGCGCTGATTTCCTCCGATCTGGGGGTGGAGAGCAGAGAGGTCATTGAGCTGCAAATCATCCGTATGGTGCTGGTGATCTCGATTTTTCCGCAGATCATTGTGGCGGTCTCCGGATGCTTCCGGTGACCGTCTTGGAGGGAGGACATCATGTACACTGAACGAAAAATCCGTCTGGAGGATGCGCTCCCACTGCTGGAGCGGTGCGGCCTTACCCGGTCCAACCAGGCTCCTCAGTATACGGTGGGGATCTACGAGGAGGACGGGGAAGAGCTGTTGGCCACCGGCTCACTGGTGGGCAGCATGCTGCAGATGCTGGCGGTAGACCCGGACCGGCAGGGGGAGGATCTTCTGGCCAAGCTGGTCACCCATCTTCTCCGGGAGGCGTTCCAACAAGGAATCTGTCAGGTTTATCTGTTTACCAGATATGAAAAGCAAGCCTTTTTTCAGGGGCTGGGCTTCTCGTTGGTGGCGGACGTCCCCGGCAAGGCCGCCCTGCTGGAGTGGGGTCAGGAGGGAATCCAGACCTACTGCCGCCGCCTGCGCGCTCAGGTCCCCCCTGCTGAGGGCTCCACTGGGGCACTGGTGATGAACTGCAACCCCTTTACACTGGGACATCGGTACCTGATCGAGCAGGCCGCCAACCTCTGTGACCGGGTGGTGGTTCTGGCGGTGGAGGAGGACCTGTCCCTGTTTCCCTTTGAAGTCCGGCTCTCGCTGCTTCGGCAGGGGACGGCGGACCTGCCGAAGGTCACCGTGATCCCGGGCGGACGGTATGTAATCTCTTCCCTCACCTTCCCCTCCTATTTTACGAAGGCTCAAGAGCTGGCGGAAGTCCAGGCGTCTCTCGACGCGGAGGTTTTCCGCCGGCATCTGGTCCCCGCACTGGGCATCCAGTACCGCTTTTTGGGGACGGAACCTCTGTCTCCCGTCACACAGCTCTACAACCAGGTCGTGACCCGCACCTTGGAGCCAGTGGGGGTCTCCGTCCGCCTGATCCCGCGGCTGGAAGTGGAGGGCGAACCGGTCAGCGCCTCCCGAGTGCGGGCGCTGCTGGGCGAGGGGCGTATGGAAGCCATCCGTCCGCTGGTTCCCCACTGCACCTGGCAGTACCTGAACAGCCCGGACTGCAGCGGTATCCGCCGGCGTCTCCGAGAGGGGGCGGAACTGTGAGCGAATTTGACCGGCAGCTTGCCCAGATCCTGGAGGCCAGGGAGGAACGCTGGGGCAAGCGGCAGTTTTATGCGGCACGCTTTCCTGCGCTGCTGTCTATGACGGCCTGCATCCCCATGCCACTGCGGGCGGACCAGGCGGTGGAGCTTTGGTTCACCCGCGCCTCATCCAGGACGCTGGAATTTTTGACGGAGAGGGGGCAAATCCTGGAGCTTCTGGAGCAGGATACCAGTCCTGACGGCCCCTGGCTGATTGCCGGAGCCCTCCAGTCCCCTCGGGAGCTGAAGAAACTCTGCGTGCTGGCGGAGGAGTTCTTTCCCGACGGGCGGCTTCTGGATCTGGATGTCACCGCCCAGGGAGGCGGTGCAGTCAGCCGCCGGGACCTGGGGCTTCCCCCGCGGCGCTGCCTGCTCTGCGGCCGCCCGGCGGCGGAGTGCGCCTCCAGAGCGGCTCACCTCCGGGAAGAGGTCCTGGCCAAGGCCCAGAGCATCCTGGACAACGCACAATAAAACCTCCGCTCCTGTCACAAGACAGGGAGCGGAGGTTTTTTCTTGCATCAGCCGTTGTTCAGCATGTCCAGCACCCAGGCGGGGGCCAGTTCAGGGCGTTCCGTTCCGGCCTGGACGGCGGCGCGGTAGGCGGAGATGGTCTCCTCCCGTTTCTCCTCATAAGCCTTCTTCTCTTCCGCCTTGGACAGCACTTCCTCGATCCGGTCCCGGGGGACCACGGTGACGCCGTCGTAATCGCCCACCACCAGGTCGCCCGGCGAGACGGTGATCCCGCCGCAGCGGACAGGCAGATTGATCTCGCCGGGGTCCTGTTTGCCGGGACCTCTCTGCATAAAGCCACGGGCAAACACGGGCATGCCCAGTTCAATGCAGCCCGCCCGGTCCCGGACATATCCGTCGCAGATCATCCCCTCATATCCGATGGCGCTGGCAGCGCCCATAATGAGGTCGCCAAAATATGCCTTGTCCGGACAGCCCTTGCCATCAATGACCATGACGTAGCCGGGCTTTCCGCTGTAAGTGGCCACATGAATGGGGAAGTTGTCGCCGTCCCTGGTGTCCACCGTCATAGCGGTGCCTACCACCCGCATATGCAGATCAACAGGCAGAATGCCGGCATCCATACAGCCATCATTCGGGATACCAAGGCCCTTCATTCCGTCCGCCAGCTGGGCGGCATTGAGCTGCCTGGCCCGCTGGATGACTTTGTCCGGCAGGAGCTCCGGCATTGGATGGATTGCCATATCATCAGTCCTCCGTTTCTGGTTTGGTCTGGAGCAGCGCCGCGTTCACCAGGTCCCGGCGGCGCAGGGGCAGCCCCTGGTCAAATCGCTGGATGTTCTCAAAGCAGCGGGCGATCATGTTGACATCGTTGTCCGCCGTGTTTCCCCCAATATGGGGCGTTACCACCACATTCTCCATCTGGTAGAAGGGGCAGTCCTCTCCCGGCGGCTCAGCGCAGAAGGCGTCCAGCCCGGCCCCCATCAGCTTTCCGTGCTCCAGAGCCTGGACCAGGGCCTGCTCGTCAACGATCTCCCCCCGGGCCGTGTTGATCAAGACGGCTCCGTCCTTCATTTTGGCGAACTCCTGGGCGCCCAGCATCCCCCGGGTCTGCTCCGTCAGGGGCACATGGAGGCTGAGGATGTCGGAGGTGGCCAGGAGCTCATCCAGCGCCACATAGCGGATGTTCAGCTCCCTGGCCTGCTGCTCCGGAATGGGGTACATATCGTAATACTGAACCTGTGCGCCAAACCCCTGGACAATGCGGGCCACCCTGCGCCCGATGTTGCCCAGGCCAAGCAGCCCCACCGTCTTCCCCTGCAGGAGGAAGGACCGGTTGGAGAACTCGTTTTTGGCCCAGATGTTCTGCTTCAGCTTGGCGTTGGCCGCAAGGAGGTGGCGGCAGACCGCCAGCATATGCAGCACCGCCAGCTCCGCTACCGGCTGGGCGTTGATCCCGGCGCAGATGGCCACAGGGATGTCCCGCCGGCTGATGCCGGGGATATCCAGCGTGTCATACCCTGCGCCCCATTTTTGAATGAAGCGCAGCCGGCCGGCCTCCGCCAAATCGCTGCCGTCCAGACGGACGGTGCGGATGATGATGCTGTCGGCCTCCTTCAGCTTGCCGTAGTCCTCGGGGCCGGGGACGTCGAACATTTCATAGCCCTCCGGGAGCATTTCGTACAGCAGCTTCCGGGTGGCGGGGTTGTATGGCCCTGTCAGGGCGATTTGTTTCATAGTCTTCCCTCCTGCAACGAGCCTTCCGTAACCGGGGGCCCGATTATGGTTCCAGCTGGCGAATTACGTCGATGATAGAGCCATCCCGGTATTCCACCAGCGCCACCACGCGGTCTGTGCAGCGGATGGGCTTCGGTACGCCAGTGATGGTCTCCGCCATCCGTTTCATGTCCTCGATGGTGTACTGCTTGACCGGGCAGCTTTTCAGCGACTCCTGCAGCATATTCCAGCTGCGGTGCCTGGGGTTCAGGGCCACCCCCATCTCAGTCACCACGGCGGCAACCGTTTCGCCGGGAGTACACAGGGTAAACACCTGATCCACGATGGAGGGGGTCCGTCCTCGGAACAGCGGCAGCGCCAGGATGGGCACCGCCGCTCCTGCCGCAGTGTCCGGCCCGCCGCCCAGTCCACCCAGCATCTCGCCGCTGGAGCCGGTGAGGATGTTGACGTTGAACTTGACGTCCACCTCCAGAGCCGCCAGCACCACAATGTCCAGCCGGTTGACCATGGCGCCCTTGTTGTGGGGGTTGGCATAGCGGTCCACGCCGCATTCCACGATCCGGCTGTCAGTGAGCATGGCCTTGGCGGCCACCGCGTCGAAGGACTGCACCGCCTCAATATAGCCTACCCTGCCCTCTTTCAGCAGCTCCACAATGCCAGAGGTCACCCCTCCCAGCGCAAAGCCGGCCCGTATGTTCCGCTCTGCCATGTGCCGGCCGATGTAGTTGGTGCAGGCGATGGGGATGGCTCCGGCTCCGGTCTGGAAGGAGAAGCCGTCCTGAAACAGGCCGCAGTGGGCAATCACATCCGAGGTGTTTTTGGCAATCAGCAGGTCCCGGGGATTGCGGGTCAGCCGTGCCGCCCCCCGCCCGATCAGGGCGCTGTCACCAATCTCCGCCAGCTGCACCACCATGTCCACCTGCTCCTGGGGGATGACTGCCGGCGTACAGGGATAGGGGACGATGGTATCCGTGATGGCGATCACCGTTTTGCCGTACTGGGCGTCGATGTGGCTGTAGCCCAAGGCTCCGCAGGCGTTGTCACCCACAACGCCGTTGGCGTTGCCGTACTCGTCCGCGGCGGACACACCGATAAAGGCCACATCAATGGTCAGCTCCCCGGCCCGGATCGCCCGGGGCCGGGCGCCATGGGGCCGGAGGGTGACCGGTTGTTTCAGCGCGCCGGCAATCACCGCGTCCCCCAGCTCTCCCCGGATGCCGCTGGCCTCCACCCGGTCGATGACCCCTGTCTCCACAAAGTGGACGATGGAGGGATGTTTCAGATTGACCACCGCGCTGGGCGCAAACCGCAGGCCCCGGATTCCCAGCTCCTCGATTGCGGTGAGCACCTGGCCTACGATCTTGTCTCCCTCCCGGAAGTGGTGGTGGAAGGAGATGGTCATGCCGTCCTTCAGTCCGGCCTCTAAAATGGCGTCCCGCAGACTGGGCCGAATCTTGCTGCCGCCGTCAAACCCGGTCCTGCCGGTGGCAGGGTTGGTCCGGGCGAAGGGTCCCTCATAGGGGACCAGGGTGCGCCCGCCTGCCTGGTCCGGCAGAACGGTCCCATTGCTTGTCATGCCCATCAATCCTCACCCCCGTCCCATTTTCCCGTGGCCCTGGCCAGGGCCAGCGTGCGCTCGGCCCGCTCCACCACGGGCAGGTCAATCATCTTGCCGTCCAGGGCAATCACGCCGGAGTGATGCGCGTTGGCCTCTTGGATGGCCTCAAAAATCCGGACGGCCTTCCGAATCTCCTGGTCTGTGGGGGTAAAGATGCCATTGATCACATCCACCTGCCGGGGGTGGATGGCCAGCTTACCGTCATAGCCCAGGGTTTTGATGGCCATCGTGTCGGCAATCAGGCCCTCCTCGTCGTTGACATCGGCAAAGATGGTGTCCAGGGCCTGGATACCGGCGGCCCGTGCGGCCAGAGCGATGGCGCTTCGGGCATAGAACAGCTCGCTCCCCTCCCGGGTGCGGGTGGTTTTCATGCTGGCCGTAAAGTCCTCGCCGCCCAGCCCGATGGCCACCAGCCGGGGGGAACTGGCGGCGATGTCCCGGGCGTTGAGCACCCCCGCCGCCGTCTCGATAGACGCCATAATGCCCGTGCTCCCCTCCGGAATGCCGGCATCCCGCTCGATGCGGCTGATCGCGTCACATACGGCCTGAACATTGGCGGGCGACTCGCACTTGGGCACCCGGATCAGGTCGGGCTTCGCCCGGACGATGGCCTCCAGGTCCTGAAGACCGAAGGGTGTGTCCAGCCCGTTGATCCGGACCACCAGCTCTACATCGGTCAGCCGGGGCCGGTGCAGGGTATTGAACACCAGGAACCGGGCGCTGTCCTTCTCGGCAACCGATACGGAGTCCTCCAGGTCGTAGACCAGGAAATCCGCCCGGTAGAAGGGCGCCAGCGTCATGTTGGAGGGGTTGGAGGCACTGGCGTACAGGCCGGTGCGCCGCAGCCGGTCACGGTTCATCCCAGCCAGCCCCCCCTCTGTCCCAGTCAAACTGGTCCGCCTCGGCGGCCCGGTAGATGGCCGTCTGGACGCGGGAGAGGATCACATGGTCCAGCGCTCCCCGGTCCACAATGTGCAGGGATACGTCCTGGACGTCCATGATCCGGGCTGCCCGTCTGGCCGTTTCCAGGATGGAGTCTCCAAACTGGGTCTTCAGGACGCTCTCCAGATCCACCTGGACCCCGCCCTGAGGATTGGGCCGGGCAGTGACCATGGCGTCTCCAGACTCCAGGCCGCCTGCGCGGCCCTCCTTTTTCAAAATCATTCCGATCAACACTTCCTCTAACTCATTCAGCCTTTTTCTTCTTCAGATACTTTTTGGCCACGCTGTAGACCGCCACGCCTATGATGAACAGGAAGATCACCAGGCTCACCGGACGGGTCAGGAAGATCATATAGCTGCCCCGGGAGAGCATCAGGGACTGGCGGAAGTAGCTCTCCGTCAGCGGAGCCAATACCACGGAGAGGATCAGGGGGCCGGCGGGGTACTTCAGCTTTTTGACAAAGTAGCCGAACACACCAAACAGCAGGACCAGCCACACACCAAAGAAATTATAGTTCAGCGCGTAGGCGCCCACACAGCAGAACACCAGCACCAGTGGGGAGAGATTCTTGGATATGAACCGGATCAGGTTGACAAAGAGAGGGATCATCAGCACATTGGAGAACAGCAGGAAGAGATTGGCCATGCACAGCGCCGCAATCATCTGCCAGACAATGTCGCCGGATTTGACCATCAGTAGCGGGCCGGGGGTCATGCCGAACATGATCAGCACCCCCAGGAAGATGGCCGTGCCGCCAGATCCAGGGATGCCCAGTGCCAGCAGAGGGACCAGCGCACCGGGGACGGAGGCGTTGTTGGCAGCCTCCGGAGAGGCCAGCCCCTCCTCAGCGCCCTTGCCGAAGCGCTCGGGAGTCTTGGAGATCTTCTTCTCAGTGGCATAGGCCAGGAAGGTGGCGATGGTGCCGCCGGCGCCGGGCAGGATGCCCACCACCGTGCCAATCAGCGAGCCGCGGAACATGGCGGGCAGCGTCTTTTTGATGAGCTTTGCGCCGGGGATGTACTCGCTCATCTTAAAGCTGGGCTTGCCCAGATCCAGACGGACCTCCTGCTCCACATTGAAAAACACCTCGCCCAGGCCATACATGCCGATGATGACAAAGACAAACTCGATGCCCTCCAGCAGCTGCGGCGTGAAGGCCCAGCGCACATAGCCGGAGATGTAGTCCGCACCCACCATACCGATGACAAAGCCGACCGCGGTCATCATCACCGCCTTCAGCAGAGAGCCGTCAGTCAGCAGCGAGATGGTGGCCAGACCCAACAGCATCAGCATGAAATACTCCGGCGCGCCAAAGTTGATGACCAGGTTGGAGATCACCGGCGCCAGGAAGATCAGCACCAGCAGTCCGAAGGTGCCGCCAATGAAGGAGGCAATGGCGGAGAGGCCCATTGCCTGGCCGCCCCGGCCCTGCTGCATCATGGGATAGCCGTCCGCCGCAGTCATAATGGCGGGGGCGTCGCCAGGGGTGTTGATCAGGATGGCGGTAATACGCCCGCCGTACATGGTGCCCATATAGACGCCCACCAGCAGAGACAACGCCTGGTCCACCGGCAGGGTGAAGGTGAGCGGGATCATCAGGGCAATCCCGGCGGAGGGCCCCAGTCCGGGCAGGGCGCCCACCACAGTGCCCACAATGGAGCCCAGCGCGATGATCAGAAGGTTTGCCGCCGTAAGGAGGGACGCCGCCCCCTGGGCCAGAGATACTAACGATTCGATCATGATCCGTCCCTCCTCTTACAAGAAATTGAAGATGGTGATGGGGATGTTCAGCCACAGGCCGAAGATGGCCCACACCACTGCAGCTGTGGCCAGGGCAACGCCAAGCCCTTCCAGCAGCGGATGCCGCTCCACCGCAAAAATGATATAGAAGGTGAAGACCGCTACGGAAGAGATAATGCCCAGATGCTCCATCAGCAGAACGAAGGCCACCAGGCCCACCAGATAGAGGCCCAGGCGGGTCAGCGCACGCTTGCTCAGGTGGATGTCGGCGGTGGATTTGTCAAAGATGAACAGCAGTACGCAGCAGACGATAATAACCACCAGCATGACCGTCGGCAAAAAGCCGGGGCCGATGGTGTATTGGGACTGGAGCGGCCAGCTCAGGGACTGACTCAGCAGAAATCCGCTGATCAGAGCCATCGCCAGCAAAAAAAGCCGGTTACTGGAGAGCTTCATGTAGTTTCCTCCCATAAACATGCAAAGATAAAATTTGAATGTGGAGGAGCGGCAGACCGCCGCTCCTCCACAGATCGTCCGGAACTTAGATCAGGCCCATTTCTCTCATAGAGGTCTCATACTCCGTGTTCAGGGTATCCAGGTAAGCCTTAAAGTCGTCGCCGGTCAGCAGGTTCTTCTGCACACCGTTGGGGATCAAATAATCGTTCTCCCAGGCGTCGGTCTCGCTGAGGCGGGTAAAGAGGTCAATATAGTACGCCTTAGCCTCCTCCGACATATTGGCGGGGCCGGCTACGCCGCGAAACACACCCAGCTCGATGGCATAGCCCTGCTCCTTCATGGTGGGGATGTCAGGCAGCTGGCTGTTGCGCTCGCCGGTGGCGATGCCCAGCGCCACAAAGTCGCCGGTGGACAGATAGTCGCCGCAGGAGTTTACGTTGGTGCTGATGGCGTCCACCTGGCTGCCCAGCAGGGCGGTGACCAGCTCGCCGTCGCCCTGATAGGGGATATAGTTCAGGTCTGCGCCGGAGGTGTCCTTCAGCTTGTTCACAACGATGTTGTCGATGGAGCCGGTGCCGGTGCCGCCCACCGTGCGGGGTGCGGAGAGCAGATCACTCATGGAGGTGATGCCGGAGTCGCCCCGGACAACAATGACCTCGGGGTCCAGGCCGAAGCAAACCAGAGGGGTGAAGTCCTCATAGGTCAGGCCGGTGTCGGTGGACAGAGGGGTGGTGAGGAAGGAGGAGGTGACGCACATCACATAGTAGTCCTCACCGGCATGGCCGTTGACGTAGGCCATGCCCACAGCGCCGGAGCCGCCGTCTTTATTGACCACGTTCATATTGGCGCCGGGAGCCAGATTCTTCTCGTTGATGATCTTCAGCGCGGTGCGGAGCATAATGTCGTGCCCGCCGCCCGGACCGTAGGCGGCCACCAGCTCGATGGGCCGCTCAGGGAACGAGCTGGCCGTGCCGGAGCTGGAAGCGGGTGTGCTGGAGGCGGGTGTGGAGGCGGCGGGTTTGGAGGTGCTGGAGTTGCCGCCGCTGCAGGCAGCCAGACTCATGGTCACAGCCATTGCAAGCACAAGGGTCAAAAGCTTTTTCATAGAAAATCCTCCTCTTAGTAAAATAATGGATGCAGTTCGTTCCGCTGAATGGGCCGTCACGTCTTGGCGGAAGCTAAGGGGATCCGCCTGAGAAGCCCCAAAGCTTTTTCGTCGATCCTGTCCCTCCAGCGTTATGATTATTGTAACGATTTTCTTCAATAATGTAAAGATCGTTTCATTTACTTGCAGTTTTTTGTCGCTTTACTCAATTTGAAAGTGGTCTATTGTGCGAAATTATATGAAAATCTTGACATTGTCCTCAAAATTATGATAAAATTTATTACACTTTTCTGCAGTCCGTATCCCTCCGCGCCGGGAGAGCCATTTTTATGTGCAAGGAGGTCCTATTCCCATGTCTACCCCCGCATCCTCAGACATCCTGCTGCAACTGGAGCACAAGCTGCCAGAGCTGTCCAAATCCCAGAAAAAGGTGGTGGAATTTGTGCTGAGCAACCCGGTGAAGGGCGCGGTCGCCACGGTCCAGGAGCTGGCCAGCGCCTCTGGCGTCAGCACCGCCACAATCGTCCGCACCGTGCTCCGCCTGGGCTATGACAGCTACTCCAATTTTCAGCATGAGCTCCACGCCTTCCTGATGTTCTATGCAGTCCCCATCCGGAGGATCGAGTCCCTGTCCCAGGTCAACGCCGAGGCGGGGTGCTACGATATCGACACGATCCTGCAGCAGCAGATCGACAACCTTTTGACTACCCGGTCCAATCTCTCCGACCAGCAGGTCTCTCTGGCGGTGAATATGCTGCTGAACTCCTCCCACATCTACGTCATTGCCGAGCGGAACTGCCGGGTCACTGCCTACTACCTCTACCACAACCTGAACCGGATCACAGACCGGGTGGATCTGCTGTCCTACTATGACTACAACCTTCCGGAACACCTCCACCGCATTGGCGGCGGCGATGTGGTGATCTCCATCTGCATGCCGCGGTATGCCGCCCGGATCGTCAACGCCACCCGCATCTGCAAGGAGCGCGGAGCGAAGATCATCAGCATCACAGACGCTACCACCTCCCCCCTGTCTGAGTTCTCCGACTGCACCTTTACCGTTCAGCAGCGCAGCTTCGGCCTGCACAATTCTCAGCTGGCCTCCCTTTTTATCGCGGAGATTCTCATCACTCAGCTGTGCTGGCTGGATGTGGAGCGGGCCAAAAACAATCTGGAGGAGACCGAAGCGATCTTTCAATCCCTGCGTACAAAGCCGGCGCACGCCCTTGTGGCCCGGTGAGCGCAAAAGAACCGGAGGGAGACGCTTCGTTATGACGCATCTCCCTCACGGCCAGAAAATGGGCGCACTGCTCCCTGATTTCCATTAAATGTATGCAAACGTCCCACTTCGGGGCGTTTTTTGTGTTTTATAGAGGGACACGCAAGCCTCTCCTGCGAAAGGAGGCTTGCCCACTCAATTACATCAAGGAGGAAACACACATGCCAAGCAATTACACACCCAACTACCGGTTGAGCCAGTGGGCGCGGCCGGACAAGGTCCTGATGGAGGACTTCAACGCCGACAACGCGAAAATCGACGGGGCCATTAAGGCCCAGGCCGACGGTCTGGCCGCAGAGGTCAGCGCACGGACCGCTCTGGCGGCCCAGATGGCAAAAAAGGGCAACTGCCGCATCGGTACCTTCTCCTACACCGGAACCGGCAAAGCAGGCGACGGCGCTACCGTCTCCATCAACTTTGCCGCCCGGCCGGTGGTGTTTTTTGTCCTCGGGCCCAGGTGCCTGCTGGTGGCCGACGGCACCGGGCGCAACACCTACATCGGCTACTACAGCAACCCCGGGTACGGCAGCTCCTTCCAGGGGTCCGCCGCGTCCATCACCTGGTCCGGGAATACCGCCACGCTGACAATCCCGGAGAACCTCCCCGACCTGAACGTCAATCATTACACCTATAAGGTGATCGCGTTTTTTGCCTTAGACGCCTAAAAGGTGACAGGAAGGCCCGCCCCTTTCGGGACGGGCCTTTTGCTGCGAATCAATCCGATGACTCAAGAAAATCAGGCGATATTCAGAGTGATTGTGATAGTTCCATCGGCAGTTATATTCGCGCTTACGGTAACAGAACCGTTTACAGCAGTGCCAGCTGCGAAGGTTGTACCAGCCGCATCAGTGCCGCCAGCGGGAAGACCGGTCTCAGTTCCCTTTGTCATACCAGTTCCAGCTACAGCAGCGTTAACGGCCTGGTTCTGTGCAATGGTCTGGTCGGTGTCAGGAGTCAAGCTCAGATTAATCACAACATTGGTAGCCACACCACCCTTGACAAACACATCCCCATCATCGTTCGCATCAGCAATGGCCTGAGTGACAGTCCAGTCGGTCAGAGTGGGAACAGCACCCAGAGACACCTTGTAGTAGCCAAAGTCAGTGCTTTTGACTTCCTTATCGGCAACAAGGGTCATCTTGGTTGCGTCTGCACCGGTGGAGGTGTACTTTCCAACGTTATTACCAGCAATGGTCAGCTCCACACCATGGGGAACCTTCAAAGCGTCATCATCGTTGGCGGGGATATTCGTAGCAGCCCCAGCAACAAGGCCCTTGCTGGTATCAGCAGCCCAGGCGACAGTCAAGTCACCAGTGGTGTGAATGATCCCAGCCGCCAGCTTCAGGTCAACCATCTTCCACTGCACAACCACGTCGATGGTCTCGGTGCTGGAAGTGATGGGGTGAGAGGTGTTACCGGCGATCTCGTAGTCAGCATTGAGAGTGGTATTGGCATCATAAGCAACCTTGATCGGGCTGGTGGCGGAGGATTCGTCGATAACGCTCATGATCTCAGCGTCAATGACGTCGTAACCAACCACGGTACCGCTACTGGAGCCGGCCCTATACTGGACCATAACCTTCTTGGTCTCGCCGCCATCCTTGGTGTAGACATAGGTGACGGTCGCGGTGGTGTTCTCGCGGAAGTTGCTTACAGCCCAATTAGCGGTGCTCTGGGTGTAACCGGAAACCGCAGTAGCGGTGAGGGGGCTGGCGCCATACCAGGTGATGGTCTCAGAAGGAGCAATGCTGGCGCCGTTGGCGTCCACCTTATTGACGGTCACGGTCATGGGCTTGACGGCCTCATAGTCGGGCCGGGCAGCGCCGGAGCGGTCGTCCAGGATGATGGAGGTGGCAGCGCCATCCTCGATCACAGCGCCGAGGTAGCCGCAGAAGGAGCTCTTGTCGCTGTCCAGCCGGTTCAGAGCGTCCTTCAGGGCGTCATAGCCGGTGCCGACCTCTTCCACGCTGTCGAACTTGTCGCCATGGTTCTTAGCGGCCAGGGCCAGAACGACCTTGACAGTGGGAGCCACGGAGAAGCCCTCGGTCTGGGCGGTGTTGGTGTACAGAGTGCCGTTCTTGAAGCTCAGGTCGGCGCGGCTTCCGCTGGCGCCATGGTTCTGAACGCCGCTGGCGCCGCAGTAGTAGTCAGCATACAGCAGAACGGTCTTGGAGGTCTCGTAGTTGTAAGCAGCGATGGGGCCGTTGCCAGCGGGGCCCTTGTCATCGGGGTCAAAGCTGTTGCCGTTCACAGCATTCACGACCTCGTCCACATCGTTGACGAAGCGGTCCCAACCGAAGTCGAAGTCGATGTAGGTGCTATTCACAACGCGGTTGTGGGTGTCGGCGGGATTAACCTTGGCGTTGGGCTTCAGGCCGGAGACGTGGCCCTTGGCATCGAAGCGGACCTCATACCATTTGCCGCTCTCAACACCGGTGTTCAGGTACGCGCTCTGGTCGTCAACCTCAACCAGGTCGACCTTCTCACCATTGATGATGGCATCGCGGTGCCACTCCCACTCGTCGTTGCCCAGGTAATCCTCACGCTGCACGCCGCTGGTGATGTAGGCGTACTGAGCGGAAGTGCCCTTGTCATCGGCAGCCAGCAGGACCACGCTGATGATGTAGCCGTCCTTGTCGTACAGGATATAGGCCTCGTTTTTGGCGTGCTCGTCGTAGTTGTTTTCGGGGTGGGGATCGGTACCGCCAACAGCAGTGTTGTCGGGGTCGACAGGCACACTGTAGTTGTTCACGGTGAAGTCCACGTTCTTCACGCCGGTGGTGACGGAGTCAACGTCGTCCACGATGAACATGGGCTTGTTGCCGTCCTTCACGGTGACGCGCTCCATCTTAGCGTTGATGTAAACGGTGTCGTCGTTGCCGTAGACGCGGGTGAAGTCGCCCATGTCGCCAACGCTCTTGTGTGCCACCCTGGAGCCGTCCAGGGAGACGTTCTTGGTGTTGATGTCGAAGGTGTTGGGATCAGCGTCCATGGCGCTCTGGGCCACCTTCTTGGGATGGTTCGCAAGGTAGGTGGGATCGGTGCTTTCGGAGTTAATACCCACCTCTTTCAGGGTGTAAACGTCATTGGCGTTCTTGGTGTAGGTGCACCAGGTGTTCACCTGAGACAGGTTTCTGCCGCCGGCGGCCCAGTCAACCTTGCTGTCCTTGGTGTTCACCACGACAGTGTCCATGGTGCCGTCCAGGAAGATGACGTTGACGTTGGCGTTCTTGGCGTACAGGTTGCTCTCGCCGGCGTCGGTGCCGGTGACGAACACGTACTGGTTGGCCTTCTCGTTCAGCTCCAGGCCAATGAGGTAGCCATAGGCGTCCAGAACGATGTTGTAGGTGACGTCCTTCATGTTGACGTCGTCGTAGGCGTCCAGCACCTCCACGTCATAGCGGGCGGTGTCGGCGTGGTCATACTGGGTGCCGTCGGCGTTGACCCAGTTGTCCTTTTTGAAGGAACGCAGGGTGACCTCAGACAGGACCTCGGGGGTGACCATGCTCTGAACACGACCGTCAGCCACGGTGATCAGGAACTTGTCGTCCTTCTTCACGTCCTCGATGGCGAAGTCCTCGCCGTCGACAACGATCTTGGTCTCGTCCAGATCCTCATCCTTGATGTAGATGGGGCTGGCCGGGGCACCCTTGTTATCCATGTTGTAGCCCTTCAGGGTAACCTCGTCCCGCTTGGAGTCGTAGTCTTTCTCGGCGATAGCCAGGTAGGTGTTGATCACGGCCACATAGACCCGCTCAACGTCCTTGCTGTCGTCCACAAACACCTGAGTCAGCACGCCTTTGCCAGTGCGGCCCACACCGTCGGTGTTGGCGCGGACCAGGCTGTCGGTGGTGAAGTAGGAGTTGTGGTTGTCAGAGTCCTTCAGGATATCGCGGGCGCCGGTCGTGGAGGTCTCCACGCCGTCGATGGCGATGTCGAACTCGTAGTTGTCGATGACGTCTCTGGTCAGCAGATCGTACAGCATACGGCCGGTGACCTTCTCGGTGTACTCAGCCTTCAGCAGCTCCTTCTTCACATAGGAGCCGATGGTCTTGCTTTCAAACTCCCAGGTCCGGGTGGGACGGTAGAAGTCGTCAGTCGAGCGCTCGTTCAGCTTCAGGCTGCCGTTGTACAGCTGCTCGCCCAGCTCCACGATGGGGCTGTCGTTGGTGGAGCCCATGGAGGTGGCGCGAACCTCGCTGATCGCCCGGGCATAGGACTGATTGCTGGTGACGTAGACATAGTTGACCTTGCCGCTGGTGGCGATCACCTGACCGTTGGAGTCAAAGTAGTTCAGGGTGTTGCCGTCAGCCTGGACCATGCCGGACTGCAGGGCGTTCAGCACCATCTGAGCCACCTGATTACGAGTCATGGGCTCGCTGGCGCTGGAGCCAACACCGTCGAAGATGCCGATGTTGTTGCCCTGGAGAACGGTGGACACCTCAAAGCCGTTGGCGTAGTCGCTCTGGTACTTGAAGTAGCCCAGAGCACGCATCATCATGGATGCGGCCTCAACGGCAGTGACGGTGGCACCGGGGTCGTACACACCGTCGCCGCGACCGGACACGATGCCGTTGGCGGCAGCGGCGCCGACCCAGCCTCTGGCCCAGTCATAGACGCCGGCGACGTCGGTGAAGGGGCAGACCGCTTCGTAATAGTTGTAATCCAGGTTGAGCAGCTTGCCCATAACGACAGCCATCTCAGCGCGGCTCACGGAGTCGCCGGGACGGAAGTTGCCGTTCTCGTCGCCGACCATTACGCCGACCGACTGCACAACCTCAATGGCCTCGACGTTGTCGTCTTCGGCAACGTCGGGGTAGCCCGCAGCGCTGGAACCAACCACCATCATGCCCAGGAGCATGACGGAGGCCAGAGTCAGGCTGAGGGCCCGCTTCAGGTTTCTCATTCGGATTTCCTCCTTTAATTTTGTTCGGCCTGAGAGGGGCCGGTTTTGAGCTGGACGCGTCCTGCTTCGGACATTTGGTAGACCCCGTAAGTCTGAGCAAAGGTTCCGAATATTCTGCGTTTTGCCCAAAATTTTCGAGGTTTTTCGACGTTTCCCTCCGGCCACCGCCGTGTCACGCCCCTTTCGAGCTGATTTTCGTTGCGAAAACAGGAGACAATCCAAAGAAACAAGCGGTTTCGATGTAAAAAAGTTTTACTGGTAGTCGGCTGGTAGACGTCCGGAAATGCAGACCGCCCCCAACCTCCTGCATCGCAGGAGATTGGGGGCGGTTTTGGTAGGCGTTTGATAGACATGATAAAGCAAGACGGATGATTGCTTTGTAACAAAAAGCTCTTGGCACATTCTAAAACAGAATGTGCCAAGAGCTTTTGATCGCGATATTAAAAACGGTTTTGGTGAATTTTTTTCAGCACTGCCTCCAGAAGCTGTTCAAGCTTTGCAATACTCTGCAAATCCACAGTCTCAGCCACGGTGTGCGCGCCGAGAATAGTAGGACCAATCGAAATCATATCCCGAACAGTTGGAATGGTTTGACCCAGGATAGAGCACTCTACCCCTGCGTGGACATACTCGCAAACAGCTTCACAGTCAAACAGCTCCCGATAAGATTGCCGGAATAGCTGCTCCAGCAGGTTGTTTGGGGTTCTTTCCCAGGGCGGATATTCGCCCGAAGGCTCTACCCGAGCTGGAAAGGGCCGCAGCTTCTGGAGAATATGCTGGCGCTCTTCCTGGAGTAGTGCGGATGTGGAGGCGCGTAAGCTGAGCTCAATATGAGACTGACCGTTTTCCTCCCAGATTCGGGCCAAATTGCTGGACAGCCGAATCCTTCCGGCTTCCTCGGCCAGAACCCCATGGGGCAGTCTGGGGACAAGGGCGAGCAGCTGCCCTTGATGTTCCGGATCGTAGGCGCATAGACCGCTCTCATCGGCCGGGCGGACGGTAAGCTGGAGCTCAGGCTCCACGCTCCGCCACAGCTGCATCACTTCCTCTGCGGCCTGAACCAGCTCCTGCTGCTCCTTTCGCTGCAAAACCGCCTCGGCCTGGACCGGGATGGCGCTGGATCGGGACCCGCCCTTGAGGGAGAGCAGGTCCCAGTCCGCGCCCAGCTTATTCAGCCACTGGAAGAGGATCAGAATTGCGTTGCCATGCTTCCGGCCAATATCCAGCCCGGAATGTCCGCCTTTTGCGCCCGACACCTTCAACTGCCATGTGGGACGGCCAGCGCCGGTATGGGGCCTGGGTGTGGAAGGAAGGGTGAGCCCCAAGCTGAGCCCGCCGGCGGCACTGGTGGTAAAGACCCCTTCCGTTTCACTGTCCAGATTGATGAGCTGACAGCCGGACAGAAGGGAACCCTCCACCGTCATCGCGCCAGACATGCCGGTTTCCTCATCAACGGTAAACAGCGCCTCCAGGCCGGAGATATCCTCCCGCTCCAGAAGGGATAGGATCAGCGCGACACCGATGCCGTTGTCCGCCCCCAGAGTGGAGCGGTTGGCGCAGAGCGCCCCGTCCCGCTCCAGGATGGAAACCCCCGCCTCATAGGGCTGTCCGGCCGATTCCCACACCATATCCATGTGGGCCTGAAGAATGGTGGGCCCTGCGCCGGTGCTATCCGGTTTGCGGAGGATCACGTTGCCGCCGGTGTCACGAAAGGCCGGAAGTCCAAGGGCTTCCCCGGTGCGCAGCAGGTAGGCGGCGATGGCCTCCTCGTCGCCGGAACGCCGGGGGATCGCGCTGATTTCCCGAAAATAGTGAAGGACCCGTTCTGTGCTCATGAAGCAGCCGCCCCCGTGCGCCTCAGCTTTTGGCTGACGATGTAGATCACCATCGCAATGGCGACGCAAATCAGGGAAACCGGGAACACATCGCCCACTGCCACAAACCAGCCAAAGCCGATGGGCCGCGCCGTCATGCTCAGACCGGCCAGAGAGGCGACCACCCAGGCCAGGATCGCGTCCCATTTAAAGCCCTTGTAGATGGTTTCATCGCCCTCGTCGTAGCTGTTCCGGTTGCAGATATAGAAATCGGAGATTAAAATACCGCCGATGGGGGCGATAAACACGCCCAGCAGGGACAGGAAGTTGACAAAATAGGTGTAAACGCCCAAGGCGGCAATGGCAGTGCTGATAAAGCCGGCCATAAAGGTCAGGCGCATGCGGGGAATGCGGCTGACGCCGTCCAGCGTATTCATCAGGCCCAGAACGCTGCTGTACAGGTTGTTGTCGTTGGTGGTCCACTGGCCGATTACCAGGACGACGGCGCCAAACAGTCCCATACCCAGAGCGGCGATCATGACCTCCACCATATTCCAGTTTTGGAAGGCATAGTTGAACACTGCGCCGAACAGCATAATGGGAATGTAGCCCCAGAAGTGGCCCAAACTGACGCCGATGACGCAGTCCTTTTTGCTCTTGGAAAAGCGGCTGAAATCGCCCACCATAGTAATGCCGACGGCGAAGGAGCCGACCACCAGAGAGATGCCCATGGGGACGGTAATGGGGGTTCCTACCGGACCGGCCTCCCAGATCTGGGCCGGGGACATGGTCTGGAAGGTCTTCCCAACGGCCAGGATGCACAGGATGAACAGAAGGGGCAGGCCCACCTCGCTGAGCATCTTGATAGCCTTGAAGCCCATGATGGCGGTCAGAGACATCGCCAGGCCGCCCAGGATCGTAAAGATGATGTGGTTGACCTGGATGCCGCTGGTTTCATTCAGAACCGCGGCAACGGTCGTGCCGAACATATCGGCCTGATAGGCGTACCAGCCGAAGCTGGAGAAGCACAGAATGATACCGATGATTTTGGAGCCCTGAACGCCAAAGGAGCGGCGGCAGGTGAAGGAAGTGGACAGATGAGTGTGTGTGCTGACCAGCGCGTTCAGCGCGCCAATGATGGTGATGATGACCGAGCCCAGGATACAGACCAGAAGCAGGTCCTGAAAGGAAAGTCCGTCGGCCAGCACGCCGCCGGTGGCCAGTCCGCTCAATCCAAAGCCGGAGCCCAGCCAGACCATGCCCTGCTGGAACCAGGTCTGCCGCGCCTGCTCTGGAACGGGGGTTTTTTCGTAGTCGTTAAAGGTTTCTTCCAGGGTTACCTTTGTTGTATCTGCCATTCAATATTCCTCCTTTTGATGGGGGCGGGCGTATCCGGTCAGTCCTCCAGGAAAACGCAGTCGGTATCAAAGCCGAAAAATCTGGGGTTGAGAATGGCCAGGCCGCGCTCCCGCTTCCAGATCTCGTGGCAGTGGAAGCCCAGCACGGTCACTTCCATACCCTCGGTGCAGTTGGGGTTGGTGATGGGGTAGCCGGTTTTGGTTTCGACCACGCAGATCAGATCGGGACAGGTGACCCGGACCTGACCATCCACCCACATGATCATGTTTTCGTTCTTGTACCAGATCTTGGCCTGCTTCCCCTGATCCTGGCCCGCTCCATCCATTTGGATGGTACCCACAGTAAACCCTTCCTGAATGCTCCAGCCGCTGCCGGACGCCACCTTGCCCTGGAACAGGAGCCTGCCGCCGCCGGCCGTTAAAATCGCCTGGATCGGGTCGGTCCCCTGCTCCACCGCCTCCCGCTGGGCCCGGCCCACTGTGCCCGCATAGGAGAGCGCGTTGGGAATGACGGCCTCCTTCAGCCTGCGGCCCTGGATGGGGTGGTCGGTCATGCCCACCAGCCCGCCGGAGCCGATGGCCATATAGCGGGACAGAGCTTCGGCCCGGGCATCATCCGCCACGTTGGTGACGATGGCCATATCGCCGTAGGAGGTGCCCACCGAAAAGGGGGTGATGGGATTTTCTGTGACATAATAGGTGGAGAATTGCAGCTCCGGTACGGCCCGGCCTGCCGCGTCGGCGTCCACAATGAACTTCCCTGTGCGGGCCGCCGCCGCCATCATCTCGCCGGTGTTGCCGCCGCCGTATTCAATAGACACCAGACCGTGGAACTGTACGTCCATGAACTCCTCCAAAGCCCGGATCGAGGTGGCGATCTCATCGCCCCGCTGCTGGCTCTGGTCGCCCTTGGGGACAATGGAGCCGCAGTAGTAGGGGTTGGCATAGTGGGCATCCGCCTGGATTTCATCGAAATCCAGCAGCTGAAATTCATGTCCGGCCGCAAGGGCCTTTTCCACGCTGTCCAGCCCGTCGTCCAGAGAGCCGCCGCCGCCGGTGCCCAGAATGGTGCAGCCGACCAGAATGTCTATGATCTCCTGCCGTGTCAGTTTTTTCATTGTGTCTGCCTCCTAAACGTACGAATCGGTTTGTCAAAACGTCGATTACAAGGGGGTGAATCTTTACTATAATTATATATTTTGACTGCAAATGCTTGCAATGTAAAAAGTCCAAAGTTTCGGGCAAAATATTGTACATATTACAATGGCGAATTAGCGCAATAAACAGCGAAACGAAAATTGACAGAAAAACGCAGTTTGATATACAATATACGTGCAAGCAAACACTCCGCAGAGCGTGACAGAGGAGGGAGAGAACGTTGAGCGTAACGGTACGCGATCTATTAAAGTTGGAGCTGCTGGCCCCCGCCAAGGTGATCGCCGGGGCGGACGGGCTGGACCGGGTGGCTGTCCGGGTCAATTTTACCGACACGCCGCTGCAGGAAGAGGTGGACGTCGATCTGCTGGGCAAGGGGGATGTGTTTATTTGCAGCTTCTACGCCATGCAGGACGATGAGGACGTTTTATATCAAAACATCGCCTTCTACATCCGCATGGGCAGCGCCTGCTGCATTGCCCTGGACGAGTTTGTGCCCCACCTGCCCCAGCGGGTGCTGGAGCTGGCCAACGCGGCCCACTACCCCATCCTCCATATCAACGGGCTTACGCCCTATGCCGAGCTGATCCGGGACATCACCCGCCTGATCCTGCTGGACCAGGACAAAGAGATGATCGAAAACCAGATCGGCCGCCTGCTCAGCGGCGAGGCCGCGGCGGGGGAGGTCAATCAGCTCTATCAGAACAGCTTGGGCTCCGGCGCGGTCAAATATGCGGTGGTCCACGTCACCCTGAACGGACTGAACGCCCTGCGGTACAAAATGCTGAAGGAGGACCTGTCCACCCAGTTCGGCGTGCGGTTTTTGCAGTATTTCAACGGCGGATTTTTCCTGCTGGCGGGGGACAACGCCGGGCTGCTGCTGGAGCGGACCGCGCCCCTCCTGTGCCACTACGACCCGGAGCACTCGGCGGGCTGCAGCGAGGTTTGCTCCGGTGCGGACCAGCTCCCCGACGCATTCCGGCAGGCCCTCTCCGCCGACGAGACGGGCCGCTCGCTGGGCATGCGGAGCATCTGCTATGAGAATCTGTCCGTCTATAAGCTCCTGATCCCCCTGCGGAACAGCCAGGTGCTGGAGCAGTTCTGCACCGAGACGCTGACCCCCCTGCGTTCGGCCAACCTGCTGGAGACGACGCGGGTCTATTTCGAGTGTGACGGAAACATCGAAAAGACCGCGGAGATCCTGCGGCAGCACAAAAATACCATCCGCTTCCGCATTAATAAGGCAAAGGTCCTGCTGGGCATGGAATATTCCCGCTGCGCGTTTTTGGAAAAAGTCTCCCTGGCCTTGAAGGGCGAGGCGCTGCTGCGCGGGCAGGAGGGCCTGATGTAAAAAAGGGCGCACTGCCCCCTCATTTCCATTAAATGTATGCAAACGTCCCACTTTGGGGCGTTTTTCTTTGTTAGATAGAGCCCCAGACGTCTCCCTTTGCGAAAGGGGGCCGGGAGCGCTTCGCCAAAGGGTTCGGGGGGCGTTACAGGGGCTCGATTACAATTCAGGAGGTCAAACTATGCCAGCCAACTACACACCCAACTATCAGCTCAACCAGTGGGAACGCTCCGACAAGGTCCTGATGGACGACTTCAACCATGACAACGCCAAGATCGACAGCGCTCTCGCAGCCAAGGCGGACGCCTCCGCGGTGGAGGCGCTGGACCGGGCGGTGGGCGGAAAGGCGGAGCAGTCCGCCCTGGACGCGCTCTCTCAAACCGTGTCCGCCCAGGGAGCCACCCTGGCGAACCACACCAGCACCATCGCAGGACTGGGGAACTGCATGATCGTCTGCCGCACATACTCCGGCACCGGCGGGACCTGCATGCACGACTTTGACCATCGGGTGCTGGCCATATTCGCCTTTGGAACCTACAGCCACTTTTCTGCCATCCGCGGGTCCAGCCACGGCGCGGGCTGGGCGGGGCAGACCTTCTGCGACGGCGCCGTGCGGTGGTCCGAAAAAAGCGTGTCCTGGTCCGGGACCTCGACGGCTGCCGGCTTGTGCAACGAGAGCGGCAAGCTCTATTCCCTGATTGCCTTGCTGGACGCCTCTAAATGACCATGAGAAGGACCCCGGGCCAACGCCCGGGGTCCTCCCTGCACAGAGAAGAATTTTTTTGGAATTGCAGTGCTTCAGCTGTCCATCAGGACGCAGTGCCGATGGTGAAATTACCGCCGGGCGCGTCGAGCACGTTTGTGCCAGTGATGGTCCAGGTGTAGTTGCCAGTGGGCAGACCCTTGCTCGTCATGGGGTAGTTCTGCTCCTGGTTTACACAATCGCCAAGGACCTGCACGTAGAAGACGTGGCTAAGACTCTCTTTGCCTTCTGCGCTACTCGCACTGAAGCTACTCGTCTCCTGATACATAATCGTTCCATCTTCAGCGCGAATGGTGAAGGTTGCGCTATGAGCGGTGGTGTCGTTGCTCTTGAACACGAAGAACATGTTCTGATTCGCACTACCGTGAACCAAACTGGTCAAGTTGGTGGACAGTTGGTTCAGCACATGAGCGCCAGGATTGAGAGCCTTGATGGTATCAATGGTTGCATTGTCCGCCACATTTGTAACACTCATGTCAATCTTGGTACCAGTTGTGCCGCCGCTCAAACCGCTCAGGTCAATGGTCCAGGTGGTGCTGCCCATGAGGATTGTGTGGTTGGCATCAGCATACCAGTTCACATGGCACTCGCCATAGCCGCGCGCCACGTCCTCTTTGCTGACCATGAAGCCCATAACATCCTGGTCTACGTCATGATAATTATAGTACATGCTGTCGGGCTTGGTGCGCTCCATGAAGTAAGCGCCCTCGGGAATCTCGAACACGAAGGGAACCATGAAGTGAGTCGCGTCGTTGTACAGGCTCTGGTTCATGCCCCAGCCTGTGCTAGTGCCCCAGGTGTGGCTGGTCTCAGAACCGGGAGCCCAGGTGCCGGAGACATAGACGGTGCCGTTGCGGACGTCCACGCTTACGCCGGCGGGAGCGCCCGGGCAGTTGCTGGGCAGCTTGCCGTCATGGCCGTTGCTTTGACTTGCACCCTCGCCAACCACCTTGGTGGCCTGCTTGGCCTCGGCAATCGCGGCCTGAGCCTCGGCAGTGTTCATGCCGCTGGCGGTCATGTAGCCGGTATCCACAGCAATCCAGTCAATGCCGCTGTCGGAGTTGGGAGTGTTGATGTCCGTGTCAACATTGTTGCTTGCAATGTCAGAGTACTTTCGATACCGCTCGGTTCCGTTCCATGCGGTGGTCTTCACATAGGGGAACTTGGCGAAGTCAGTGCCGCAGTTGGCCAGCAGGTTGGCCCAGGTGGTGCCGCTGGTGATGGGCACATTCTTGCCGTTCACAGCGACCTGACGGAAGATCTTAACGGTCAGGTTGCCGCTGGACACGGTCAGGGTAACGCGCTCGCCGCCGGGGGCGGTCCAGCTGACCTCTTCCACCTTGTTGTCCTTGAAGTTCACGCTCACGTTGGAGCCGCCGTGGTTGGTCTCCAGCTCGTAGCGAATGGCGGCGGCAATTTCCACGTTGTTGGGCGTGCAGCCGTCGTTGATGGTGACGGTGAAGGTGTGATACTTGTCGTAGGTGGCGGTCACCTTGTGCTCGCCGTTATCCACGCCGGGGGTGTATCCGTCGCCGTTCAGGTCGTGGATGATGACCACGCTGGCGTCGCCGCCGGTGAGGATTGCGCTGATTTCATAGTTGTAGGTGCCGGTCTCGCTGGGATTCAGCTGCTTGATCATCTCTTCCAGTTCCTTTACGCCTTCCTCGAAGAAGACCTTGTTCTTCTCGTTGTTGCGGGTCTGGATGAGCACGGCCTTCACATCGTCGCGGACATGGAAGCCGGTTCTGGCCTCGGTCTCAGCGAAGAGGACGTTGTTCTTCAGGCTGGGCAGCTTGCTGCTGTTGACAATGGCGTTGGGCTTGGCGCTCAGAGCGGGATACTCGTTGCTGTACAGGGCTCTCTCGTAGAGAACGGTGTCCTTCTCAAGCACGCAGGGCTGAACCTTGGCGATGTCGTCCGCATACTCGAAGCCCTCCTGGGCATAGGCGGAATCGCCCTTGTAGTTGTCCAGAGCCTTCTCAGCCAGCTGGACGCTGGTGACCTCGCCCTTGCCGTTGAGCTTCACCTGATACCAGTTGAACTGCTGCATATCGTCCAGCTGATCCAGCTGATCGCCCACCTCGGTCAGCTCCACCTCTTCGCCGTTGAAGATGACCTTGCGGGTCCAGGTCCACTCGTCGGTGGAGGAGTTATAGGACTCGTTCTTCACGTCGCTGGTGTGAGCATAGACCAGGTTCTTGACGGCGGAGCTGTCCTCACCGACCACGACGGTGGCGATGATGTAGCCGTTGTCCTTGTACAGGGAGTAAGCGCCGTAGGCGGCGTCTGTGGCGTGCCAGTTGGCGCTGCTGGCGGAGTTCTTGTCGGCCTCGGCGATGGCCTTCTCCTTGGTGTAGGTGGTCAGGTCGGCGTTCTTCACGCCCACAGTGACGTTGTCCACATCAGAGATAACGCCCACATACTTGCCGGCGCCGGTGCCGGTCTTGGAGTTGATGGTCTCCACCTTGGCGGTGAGATAGACGGTGGCGTCGTTGCCATAGACCAGAGAGAAGGGCTGGCCGACGCTCCTGCCGTTGTAGCCGATGGCGGGCAGGGAGACGCGCTTCAGGCCAATCTTGTACTCTCCGTTCTCGTTCTCCTGAACGCCCGCGTAATCTTCCCACGTGTTGGGCTTGACGGCGTCCACGTTCTTGGTGGCGAACTGAGCCAGCTTGACGCTGTTGCTGTGCAGCCACTTGGAGCCGGCGTCGTTCTTGTTGGCCGTTGTGGTGTTGATGCGGACGGTGTCGGCGTCAACGGTGTAGTTGCCGTCGGAGCCCTTGGTGCGGATGACGTCATTGACCTCGTCCACGGTGTACAGGTTGGTCGTGCTGTTCAGGGTATAGGTGAACCAACGGTTTACCAGGGGGCCTTCCCAGGCGCCGCGGTTGAAGTTGCTCTTCTTGCCGTTGACCTCGATGGTCTGCATGGTGCCGTCCAGGAAGATGGCGTTGGCCTTGAAGTTGGTGGCGGCCAGGTTGCTGGCATCCTGATCCACACCGGTAATGAACACGTAGTTGTCGGGATCCTCAACCAGATCGATACCGGCCACATAGCCGTAGGTGTCCAGATACAGGTTGTACTGGCGGTCCTTCAGGTTGATTTTGCTGCCGCCGTTGGTCCACTCTTCCAGGACCTCGGGGTCGTACTCGATGGCATGGGCGTAGTCATACTGAGTGCCGTCGGTCACGACATAGTCGCCCTTGGAGAAGGCGGTCACGGTGGTGGCGCTGAGGACTTCAGGCTCCTTCACGATCTGGATCTCGCCCTCCGCGATGTTGACCAGGAAGAAGTCGCCGTCCACCACATCCTTAGCGATGGCGAAGTCCTCGGCCGCCAGAGCGATGGTCTCGGAGTCGGTCCTGTTGTCCAGCATCTCCTTGACATAGACGGGAGCATTCTTGTCCCCCTTGTTGTCAATGGCATAGACCTCCAGGCTGGCCTCTTCCTTCTTCTCGTTGTAGTCGGCAGTGGCCTTGGCCAGATAGGTGTTGATGATGGCAATGGTGACTTCCTTGGCGTCAGAATCCACAAACACCTGGGTCAGCACACCGTTGCCGGTGGCGCCGACGCCGCTCTTGTTGTTCTTGTTCAGGTCACCCAGGACAAAGTGAGCGCCGCCCAGAAGGTTCTTGGCCTCGTCAGTGTTCACGCCGTCGATGTAGAAGTCGAAGGTGTAATCCTTGTCCTCAATGGTGGCCTTGCCAATCAGCTCATACAGCTCCTTGCCAGTCACCTTGACGGTATACTCCGCGTGGATGAGCTCCTTCTTCATGTAGGTGCCGATGGCCTTGCCCTTATACTCCCAAGTGCGGGAGGGACGGCCAAACGCATCCAGATCATCGGTCTTCAGCTTCAGCTCGCCGTTGTACAGCCGCTCGCCCAGCTCCACGATGGGGCTGTCGTTCTGAGAGCCGATGGAGGAAGCCTGCACCTTGCTGATGGCACGGGCATAGTCCTTGTTGCTGGTCACGCTGACGTAGTTGACCTTGCCGGTGTAGACAGTGCCGTCGGGAGTGGTCAGGTTGATGGTGTTGCCATCGGGTTCCACCACAGCGGACTGCAGAGCATTCAGGACCATCTGAGCCACCTGATTACGGGTCATGGGCTCAGTGGCGCTGGAACCGACGCCGTCAAAGATGCCGATGATGGTACCCTGACGAACAGTGGCAACCTCAAAGCCGTCCGCGTAGTCGTTCTGGTACTTGAAGTAGCCCAGCGCACGCATCAGCATGGAGGCGGCCTCCACGGCGGTCACAGTGGAGCCGGGATCGTAGATGCCGTCGCCGCGGCCGGACACGATGCCGTTGGCGGCGCAGGCGCCGACCCAGCCCTGGGCCCAGTCGTAGACGTCGGTAAAGGGACAGGTGGTGGAGTAGTAGTTGTAATCCAGGCTCAGCAGCTTGCCCATGACGACCGCCATCTCGGCACGGTTGACGGGACGTTCAGGACCAAAGCCCCGCTCGTCGCCGACCATGACTTCGATGGCCTGCAGAACCTCGATCGCTTCGACGTTGTCGGTATCAGCGACATCGTCATAGCCCGCAGCCGCGCTGGAACCAACCACCATCATGCCCAGGAGCATGACAGAAGCCAGAGTCAGGCTGAGGGCCCGCTTCAGGTTTCTCATTCGGATTTCCTCCTTTAATTTTGTTCGGCCTGAGAGGGGCCGGTTTTGGGCTGGACGCGTCCCGCTTCGGATACTTGGTAGACCCCGTAAGTCTGAGCAAAGGTTCCGAATATTCTGCGTTTTGCCCAAAATTTTCGAGGTTTTTCGACGTTTCCCTCCGGCCACCGCCGTGTCACGCCACTTACAGGCGATTTTTTGTTGTGAAAACAGGAGGCAATCCAAAGAAACAAGCGGTTTCGATGTAAAAAAGTTTTACTGGTAGTCGGCTGGTAGACGTCCAGAAATGCAGACCGCCCCCAACCTCCTGCATCGCAGGAGATTGGGGGCGGTTTTGGTAGGCGTTTGGTAGACATCCAACGTAAATGATTTGTGAAGGCCGATGTATCTTGATTTATTATCTGAGCCCATCCTGAACAGATGGGGGACTGCACAGCCTACTGCAAGTCTTCCTGCGGGCTGGCAGGGGGATGCTCTGCTTTGTCGGTGGGGGAGGGATTCTGAATGATGATGGTTTTCTCCTCTCCGCCGGCCAGCTTACCACCCAGCATGCCGGCCACCAGAGACTTGACGTCCAGGCCCATGCTTTGGGTAATGCCTTCGGTGACCTGAGAGGTCCCGGTGATGATGTCTTCCAGCAGCTTGGCGCTGTTGCCCTCGCCGTACATGGTGATCTTATCCACCCTGGACAGCGGCGCGGCTACATTTTTCGCAATCTCAGGCAGGGCCTGCATGACCATCTCGATGACGGCGGCCTCGCCGTATTTCTTCATGGCCTCGGCCTTCTTGTCAATGCCTTCCGCCTCCGCCAGAGCCTTGGCGCGGATCGCTTCTGCCTCCGCTTTGCCTACGGCGGCAATTCCTTCCGCCTCCTGCTCCTTGGTATACTTCTGGGCCTCAGCAATTTTCATCTCCGCTTCCGCCTTCTGCTCCTGCTCATAGCGCGCTGCCTCGGCGTCCTTCTGGCGCTTGAAGAGGGCGGCCTCCGCCTCTTGCTGCTGGCGGTAGCGTTCGGCGTCTGCCTTGGCGCGGATCTCCGCCTCCAGCTTCTGCTTCTCCACCTCGACTTCGTACTGCTTCAGCTCAGCCTGACGCTGGGTCTTTGCGATCTCCGCGTTGACCGTAGCGGTCTCGATACTCTTGCGCTGCTCCTGGCTCTGGATCTCATAGGCGGCGTCGGCCTCGGCCTTTTTCCCATCGGCCATAATCTTCAGCTCGGCCCGCTTGATCTCCAGCTCGGTCTGCTTCTGGGCGATCTGGGTGTCCGCCTGGACCCGGGCCTCGTTGGATTCCCGCTCCGCCTCCGCCTGGGCGATGGCGATGTCCCGGTCTGCCTGAGCCTTGGCAATGGCGGCGTTTTTCTTGATCAGGCTGGTGTTGTCGGCGCCCAGGTCCTTGATCAGCCCGTTCTCGTCGGTGACGTTCTGGATATTGCAGGAGAGAATCTCGATGCCCAGCTTATCCATATCCTTGCTGGCCTTCTGCATGACCTGATCGGAGAAGGAATCCCGATCCGTGTTGATCTCCTTGAGGGACAGGGTACCGATGATCTCACGCATATTGCCCTGAAGGGAGTCCTGAAGGTCCCGGGTGATATCGCTGGCGCGCTTGTTCAAAAAGTTCTTGGCCGCCAGCTTGATCCCGTCCGCGTGGGGAGAGATGCGGACCTTGGCGACTGCGTCCACATTCACGTTGATAAAGTCGCTGGTGGGGACGGACTGCTCCGTCTTGATGTCCACCGTCATTTGGCCCAGGTACAGCTTATCCATGCGCTCCAGGAAGGGAACGCGGATCCCGGCCCGTCCAATCAGGACCTTGCTCTCTTTTTTGAGACCAGAGATGATGTATGCCTGATCCGGCGGGGCCTTGACGTAGCCGAGCAGCAGAATGACCACCAGCACGAGCACAATCAGGATAACGGGAACGGGAAGCATGGGCAGAATAGTTTCCGGCATGGGGATTCCTCCTTTCAGATGTTACATGTCTGTGTTTTATAAAAACAAGCCAGAGTCATGTCCGGCCTGGAATTTTCGTCAGCCCTCCGGCTTCATGCCGCCCGCGATATCGCCGCGCATGGCGGCCAGACGCTCCAGGGCCGCCACCTCCGCCTCCAGGCTCCGGCCGCTCCACTCCTGCCGGGTCTGCCAGCTGTCGGAGATCACCTGGGACAGCACGTTGATCACCCGCAGGCAGAGGGCGGCTGTTCCGCTCACGTCACCGCCGTTCCGCTCCGCCTGGGCCAGCTCCCGCAGAGCCAGCTCCAGCGTATGGAGGTAATCGGATTCCAGACGCTCCTGCGTCCGCTCCTCCAGCGTGTCACAGCACCGGACCAGCAGACTCTCCAGATTGTCCAGCGCCGACAGCACATAGGCGGTCTCAACCGGACGGGCGGCCTGGCGGAGCCTTGTCCTCACCCCGTAGGCTCCGCAGGCAGAGGACTGCAGAAACCGCTGCAGCAGGGAGGTCAGTGCGTCAAAGCGCTGGGAAACTGCGGCCAGCCGCTGCTCATAGGGCTGAAAATCGCCGGAGCTCTCCCCCCGCCAGGACTTCATGGCGGGGATCAGGGTGTGCTCGATGCTGGACAGCTCCTCCGCCACGGCGGACAGCCCGTCAAGATACTCGTCCAGGAGGCTCAGGTCCTTGGCGGCCAAGGACTCCCTGCTCCGGCTGGAGAATAAGCTTTTGGCGGCGCTGGCAGTCCCTGCCGCCTTATCCTTGAGCTCGTCCCCGCACAGCATGCGGACCCGCTCCATGGACAGCCCGGTGATGGAGGCGGGGATTCCGGTGTGGATGGCGGTCAGCGAGCGGCGGATGGCGGCGCACAGCAGCTCCAGGCGCTCCTGCTTCCGCACCAGCAGGAGCTGATCCTCCCCCTGCTCCCTGCGGCTGTCCGGACGGCGGGACTCCGCGGTGATCTCAAAGGGGATTCGCTTCTCGCTTCCGACTTTTTTCGCAAAAATGGTAAAGGCAGTTGTCATGCTCAGCCCCATTTCCCGGCAGGCCTGCTCCATGCTTTTTTTGATTTCTTCGTCGAGACGAAAGTTGACCATAACCTGTGCCATGAAAGCCACTCCCTTCAGCACGAATTCATTATACCATTTGTAAAGCAGATTGCAACACAATTTCTTTACATATGACGTATAATTTTTGAGGCCGCCCCCAGGAAATCAGACACTATATTCACGAAAAGAACTCTTATTCCCCCGCTTTCCAGCATTTTTCGACAGTTTTATCCAGCAAAACAGAGCGGCGGTCTTCGGTTCGCCAATCCCTTTTCAGATTGGTGTTGCCAAAAGCTGCTTCGTCAAACCGCGCGTCAAAATATCCAAAGGGAGCAATCCCCTGTTGATGGATGACTGTCCGACAAAGGGGAATTTATTGAACTGTAATTCTCAAAAGGCAAAAATCAAATCCTTGCCGTATACTTTGCACAATTTCTACACAGACAGGTTTTTCAAAAACAATCTCAAATAATTTTTTGTTATATCCAGCAGTGCAGTGACACCATGTTAATGAATTTGAATTTTTTGCTTTTTCTAACATAGGACATTCACAAGAAAACATTTTTGTATACAATAGATTATCTTTAATAAACCAACCGGCGCCATTTTCATTCAAAGCATTGACAAATCTATGCAAATCCTTATCCAAAGAGAGATAGAGTTGTTTCAAGTTATTTGCTGTATCTTCTAACCTGCCATTTTCATTACAATAGCACTCTTGGCGAATGTTTTTTACCGTTTTTTTATCAAATCTACTTTCAAGAATAGCAGATAGCTTTTCTACCCACTCGGCTCGAATGTCTGGTGTTGAATTTATAGATAATGGAATTTCTTTGATTATGCTTTCTGCAACTTCCCTTGATATATTCTTTTCCAAACTATGTTTCAACCTCATTAACTCATCTATTTCTAATGTCGGAGAAACTTGCTCTGGCATAGAAAAATTTTTCATATTCTCTCCCCTTAAATATGGATTTGTCGAATTGATTATAGCGCATAGTTTCTGTTATATCAATGTGCTTTTGTAGAAGCTGCCGAAGTTATATCCCAGCAACACGTTTCTGAAAAGGGACGTTCGCCAGCCTCTCTTGCATTTCAGGCCGGAAAATAGTATTATAATATGTCATAGCTCAGTAGAAAGGAGTGCTTACCTTGAACCGGAACACAGCAGAGCAATCGGAAAAGCAGAGCCCGATGGAACGGGTCTCCGCCTTCATTGTAGATAAGCGGAAGGCTTTTTATCTCATGTACATCGGCATCGCCATCTTTTGCGTGTTCTCCAGCAGCTGGGTGGAGGTCAACGACGATCTGACCAGCTACCTGCCCGACACCACCGAGACCCGTCAGGGCCTGACGATCATGGACCAGGAATTTGTCACCTTCGGCACCAGCCGCATCATGGTGGACAACATCTCCTACCGCCAGGCGGAGCTTCTGGCGGAGCAGGCAGAGGCCCTTCCGGGGGTGAAGGAGGTGGCCTTCGACGGCACGGCGGACCACTACACCAACGGCTCCGCCCTGTTCTCCATCACCTACGACGGCACCGCCAGCGATCCGGTGAGCCTGGAGGGGCTGGAGGGCGTCAAGGCCCTGCTGGAGGGGTATGACGTCTACATCACCGGCGACACCGGCGACTCAGCTTCCGCCAGCCTGGACGCCGAGATGCAGGTGGTCATGCTCATTGCCGTGGTGATCATCCTGGTGGTGCTGCTGTTCACCTCCCACACTTATATGGAAATCCCGGTGCTGCTCATGACCTTCGGCATGGCGGCCCTGATGAACAAGGGCACCAACTTTATCTTTGGAGAGATCTCCTTTGTCTCCAACTCGGTGGCGGTGGTGCTTCAGCTTGCTCTGGCCATCGATTACGCCATCATCCTCTGCCACCGCTACACCGAGGAGCGGGAGCGCATGGAGGCCAGAGAGGCGGTGGTGCTGGCCCTGAGCAAGGCAATCCCCGAGATCTCCGGCAGCTCCATGACCACGCTCTCCGGCCTGGGGGCCATGTGCTTCATGCAGTTCGGCATCGGGAAGGACCTGGGCCTGGTGCTGATGAAGGCCATCGTACTCAGCCTGCTGGCTGTGTTCACCCTGATGCCGGGGCTGCTGTTCAGCTTCAGCGGTTTCATTGACCGCACCCACCACCGCAGCTTTGTCCCCCAGATCACCGGCTGGGGCCGTCTGGCTGTGAAGACCCGCTTCATCATGCCGCCGCTGTTTGTGGCGCTGCTGATTGGGGGCTTTGTCTTCGCCAACCGCTGTCCCTACGCCTACGGACAGACCGAGCTGACCACCATACGCAAAAACGAGACCCAGATCGCCCAGACCCGGGTGAACGATACCTTCGGCCGGGTGAACACCCTGGCTGTGCTGGTACCCCAGGGGGATTACGAGCAGGAGGGCCGTCTGCTCCGGGAGCTGGAGCGGATGCCCGAGACCAACACCGTGCTGGGCCTGGCCAACGTGGACGCTATGGACGGCTACGTCCTGACCGACCGGCTGACCCCCCGGCAGTTCGCGGAGATGACCGACCTGGACATCGAGGTGACCCGGCTGCTGTACTCCGCCTACGCCGTCGACCAGGAGGACTATGGGCAGGTGGTTTCCGGCCTGAACAGCTACGGCGTGCCCCTCATTGACATGTTTCTGTACGTCTACGACATGATGGAGGAGGGCTACGTCACCCTGGACGACGACATGACCGAGACCATCGAGGACCTCCACACGCAGCTCACCGATGCGCAGCTCCAGCTGAAGGGGGAGAACTACAGCCGTCTGGTCCTCCAGCTGGACCTGCCCGAGGAGGGCGCGGAGACCTTCGCCTTTCTGGACACCATGCACCAGGTCGTGGGCCGGTACTACGGGGAAGACGCCCTGCTGGTGGGCAATTCCACCAGCGATCTGGATCTGTCCACCTCCTTCGGCAACGACAATCTGCTGATCAGCATCCTCACCATCGTCTTTGTGGTGCTGGTGCTGGTGTTCACCTTCCAGTCCGCCGGACTGCCCATCCTGCTGATTCTGGTCATTCAGGGCAGCGTGTGGATCAATTTCTCCTTCCCCTATCTGCAGCATGAGCCCCTGTTCTTCCTCAGCTATCTGGTGGTCAGCTCCATCCAGATGGGCGCCAACATTGACTACGCCATCGTCATCGCCAACCGCTATGTGGAGCTGAAGCAGACCATGTCCCCCAAGGACGCGGTGATCGAGTCCCTGAACGAGGCATTTCCCACCATCGTCACCTCGGGCACCATCCTGGCCTCCGCCGGAATCGCCATCGGCGTGCTGTCCACCACCGCCTCCATCGCCTCCATCGGGGTGTGCCTGGGCCGGGGCACTCTGATTTCCATCTTCCTGGTGATGGGAATCCTGCCCCAGATCCTGCTGCTGGGCGACATCATCATCGAAAAGACCGCCTTCACCCTCAAGGCCCGGCTTCCCATCCAGACCCACACCGGCGCCATGCGGGTGGACGGCCACGTACGGGGCTACGTCTCCGGCATGGTGGACGCCGACTTCAGCGGCACGCTCCACGGCACCATCAACGCCGCAGTGGCGGCAGGGACGCTGGAGCCCGTGGAGGACGACCCGCCTGCGGCGGCGCTTACGGCAGGAAAGGGGGCGGAAGCCCATGAATAAGCGTTTTACCGACCGGCTGCTCGCCCTTCTGCTGGCCTGGTGGCTGCTAGCATCCTTTGCGATGCCCGTGACTTGGGCCGAGCCGGGGGATACCGTGACCATTTCCACCGCGGAGGACCTGCTCCGCTTTGCCAAAAGCTGTGCGCTGGACACCTGGTCCCAGGGGAAAACGGTGGTGCTGGCCGCCGACCTGGAGCTGGCAGCAGAGGAGTTCACCCCCATCCCCACCTTCGGCGGGACCTTCCTGGGGCAGGGACATACCATCTCCGGCCTGCGGATCACCTCCGCGGGCTCCGTCCAGGGGCTGTTCCGGTACATCCAGCCCAGCGGGACCGTCCAGGACCTGACCGTCCAGGGGACGGTCGTCCCAGAGGGGACCCGCTCCACCGTGGGCGGCATCGTGGGCGACAACGCCGGGGTCCTGCAGGACTGCGCGTTCCAGGGGACCGTCCAGGGGGACAGCAGCGTGGGCGGGATCGCCGGACGAAACTGCGCGGCCGGACAGATCATCCGCTGCACCTCCTCCGGCTCGGTCAGCGGAGACAACGCTGCCGGCGGGATCGCAGGCCGCAATCTGGGCCTGCTGCTGAAGTGCGAGAACAGAGCTGGAGTGAATCTGACCCAGACCGAGTCCTCCATCGACCTGCTGGATGCGGGCGCCGGGGCCGCCCTGGAGGAGCGGGCCGCCGCCGATGACGAGACCTATCACCTGCTCAGCAGCGGCTTTGATACCGGCGGCATCGTGGGCTATTCCAGCGGTGTGGTACAGAGCTGCACCAACTACGGCACGGTGGGGTACCCCCACGTGGGCTACAACACCGGCGGGATTGCCGGCCGGCAGAGCGGCTATCTGGCGGGGTGCGTCAACTCCGGAACGGTCTATGGCCGCAAGGACGTGGGCGGCATTGTGGGCCAGGCGGAGCCGTATCTGCTGGTCGACCCCGGCGAGGATACTTTGAACCGCCTGCGCACCGAGCTGGACACCCTGGACCGCTTCATCAACCGCGCCCTGGACAACGCCCAGCGCACCGGGGACAGCGTCTACGACCGGCTGGAGGTCATGAGCGGCTTCACCGACGACGCCAGGGACAGCTCCCAGCGGCTGCTGAACCGGGTGGGGGACTTTGCCGACGAAAATGTGGAGACCATCAATCTGCTGTCTGCAGATATTACCAGCGCTCTGGACAAGATCTCCCCCGCCCTGGACGATCTGTCCGACGCGGGCGGACAGCTGGAGCGTCTGTCCGTCCGGCTGGAGCGGGCCATGGACGACTTGGGCGATGCGGTGAACACCGGCGGCCAGGTGATGCGTGACCTGCGGTCTGCGGTGAGCAGCCTGCGGGAGGCGGCTTCCGGCCTGACCTCGGCGGCGGGTTCAATGGAGGCTGCGCTGGATGCCTTTCACCGCTTTCTGAGTCCGGGGGATTGGGAGTTCTCCTGGGAAGCGCTAGACGAGGCGCGGGCAGCGCTGCGCCAGGCGTTCCGCACCCTGCAGGGGGCCGGGGACGGCCTGGACAGCGCCCTCTCCCAACTCCAGACAGCCTTGAACCGCTCCGGAGCGCTGTCCGGCCACCTGGGGGACGCGCTGGAAGAATTCGAGGACGCCGCCAGCTCCTCCGCCGCCATCGGGCGGCTGATGCGGCGGTCCCTGGACACCATCGGCGACGCGGTGGACCTTCTGACGGCGGACGGTCCGGCGGAGTTCACCCCCCTAGGGGACGACTTCCGTCAGGCCAGCGGCGGCCTGTTTGACGCCCTGTCCGGATTGTCCAACGAGATGGAGGGGCTGCGGAGCACGATCCAGAGCGGGGGCGACACGCTGGCCTCCGATCTGCGGGCCATCAGCCGCCAGTTCAACGTGGTCTTTGACGTACTGCTGGACGCCCTCATTGAGCTGCGGGGCGACGCAGAGGACGGCTTCGACGATCGGATCCAGGACACCTCCGAGGAGGACATCGCCGCCACTCGGGAGGGCAAAATAGCCGACTGCCGCAGCACCGGCACCGTAGAGGGCGACCGGAACGTGGGCGGCATCGTGGGCGCCATGGCCATCGAGTTCGACCTGGACCCGGAGGACGACCAGGCGGACCGCTTCTCCTTCGGCGCCACCTATGAGACCAAGGCCGTGCTGCAGAGCTGCCTGAACTATGGCAGCGTCACCGCCAAAAAGGACGGCGTGGGCGGTCTGGCGGGCCGGATGGACCTGGGTACCGCGCTGGACTGCCAGAACTACGGCTCGGTGGCCAGCACCGGAGGGGACTACGTGGGCGGCGTGGCCGGCTTTGCGGACGCCTCCATCCGGAGCTGCTTTGCCAAAAACACCCTCTCGGGCAAGAACTATGTCGGCGGCATCGCCGGCTGGGCCAGCCGCCTGCAGGAGTGCTATGCCATCCCCACCATCACGGAGGGGAGCGAGTGCCTGGGAGCCGTCGCCGGAGGCGTGGCGGCCAATGGCGTCCTGCAGGACAACCGCTTTGTGGACACCGGCACGGCAGGTGTGGATGGCGTCAGCTATGCGGGCCGGGCGGAACCCATCCCCTTCGACGAGCTGAGCCAGCTGCCCGGCATCCCTCCGGAGTTTACCGGCTTTACCCTGACCCTCCTGGCCGGGGAGGAGACGGTGGCCCAGATCCCCTTCCTCTACGGGGAGGACCTCTCCCAGGTCCAGCTGCCCCCGGTGCCCGAGGTGGAGGGCTGCTACGGCTTGTGGCCGGAGTTTGACCGCTCCGGGCTCCGTTCCGACCTCACGGTGGAGGCGGAGTACGCCCCCTGGGTCACCCTGGTGGCCAGCGACGCCCAGAAGGGCCGGCTGTCCGTGGCCTTGGCGGAGGGGGTCTTTACCGGCGAGGTGGAGCTTCTCGTAACCGCCAGCACCTCCCCGCCGCCCCAAGAGGCCGGCGAGGAGGCCGAGCTCTGGGACATCACCCTCACCGGCACCGGCTTGACCGGGGAGGACCCCGTCCCTCTGCGCCTGCTCAGCCCCGGCGGGGGCGGAGCCAAGGTCTGGCAGTACCAAAACGGCCAGTGGCAGCCGGTGGAGGCCCAGCAAAACGGCCAGTACCTCCTGCTGTCTATGACGGGGCCTCAGGGCACCTTCTGCGTCCAGCCCCTGGCTGAGACTCCCTGGGGCCTGGCCGCCGCCGCCGTTGGAGCGGCAGCGCTGGCCGTCCTCCTGCTGGTTTTTCTGAGAAAGCGGAAAAAAGCCGCCGTGGTCAAGGCCGCCGCCCTGAAGGAGCAGGACTCCGCCGCAAAGGACTGAAAAAACCTCCGCCCCCCTTGCAAAGCGACGGAAAAGAAGCTACAATAGAAGCGAAACAACGGCCCGCAGGGGCCTTTTGATGGGAGGAAGGATCATGATTGCCATTGCGTCTGACCATGGCGGCTATCAGCTCAAGGAACATCTCAAGGCGTATCTGGCCGCGAAGGGCCTCACATGTGAGGATTTCGGCACCAACAGCACGGAAAGCTGCGACTACCCCATCTTTGGCAAGGCGGCCGCCCAAGCGGTGGCCGCCGGCCGGTGCGAGACGGGGATCGTCATCTGCACCACCGGTATCGGCATCTCCATCTGCGCCAACAAGGTGAAGGGCATCCGCTGTGCCCTGTGCGGCGACATACTGTCCGCCGAACTCACCCGCCGCCACAACAACGCCAATATGCTCGCCCTGGGCGCGGGGATCACCGGCCCCATGCTGGCGGAACGCATTGTAGATGTCTTCCTCAGCACTGGATTCGAGGGCGGCCGCCACGCACGCCGGGTGGGCCTGTTGATGGACGTTGAAAAAGAGTGAAGCGCGAACCCCCGGAGAGGCACAGCTCTCCGGGGGTTCCATTCCTTATACATGCATATGCAATGTCAGCTGAAAACGTCTGCGCCCGGGCCAGGACCAGCAGTCCCGCCGCTAGGGCAGCTCCTCCAGGGTAGCGGCCAGACGGCGGCGGTAGGCGGATACAGCCTCCTTGGGACCCGCCAGGGTGATGCTGCCGTTCAGCCCCAGCAACCAGCCGAAAAACTGGGGGCTGATGACCACCGGCAGGGTGACGGTAAAGTGCTCCTCCCCGTCCGGGACCAGGATGACCTCCTGCCCAAAGCGGTCCCACACCAGGCTGGCCTTGTCCCGCCGCCCCCGGAGGGTGACCTTCATTTCCTGCCCGCTGTACATGCCAAAATGCTTCTGGCCGTACTCGGCCAGCTGGAAGTTCGGGTACTGCTCCCGCCCCTCCCGGTCCAGATTGGTGACAACGATCTCGGTCATCTTGTCCACCCGGTAATGGCGCAGCTCCCGATGGGTGTGGTCGAAGGCCACCAGATAATAGTTCTCGCTGTTCCAGATCAGGCCGTAGGGGGAGACCATATACCGCTTTCCGTCCTGGCGGAAGACCTTCTTCCGCTGGATGTCGTAGTCAAAGTATTTAAAGGTGATGGCCTTTTGGCCGGCGATGGCGGCGTGGAGCTTGTCCACGTTGTAGTAGATGCTCTCGTTCATCACCTTGATGCGGCCGGAGACATACACCTGCCGCTGGAGCTGTCCTGCCTGGTGGACGCTGGCCAGCCCCTCCAGCTTGCGGATGAGGGCGTCGCTCTTTTTCTGGGTGATAAAGCGGGAGGACTGCACCGCGTCCATCAGCAGCTTGACCTCAGGCAGCTCAAACTCCCGGTCTCCCACGAACCAGCCGGAGGTCTTCCCCTTCCGGGACTGGATGTCCATCCCGAACAGGCGCAGGGCCTCCAGGTCGTCGTAGATGCTCTTGCGCTCGGCCTTGATGTCCTGCCGGGCCAGCTCCTCAATGATCTGGAGCACGGTGAGCGGGTGCTCCTCGTCGGTCTGGCGCAGGAGCATGCGGTACAGACAGAGCAGTTTGGTCTTCTGATTGGGACTTTTTGCCATAGACGTTCTCCTCCTGTTCTGGTTTTATCCCAGCATAGCGGAAAGGCTGTCCGATAAACCGGACTTTTACGTCCAGGTCTCCCACACCTCGGGGCAAAAGCCCACCGTGGCCTGCCTGCCATTGCGGACCACCGGGGTGCGCAGAAGGGAGGGGTCCTCAAAGAACTTCTCCAGCTTGGCCCCGTCGCCGGCCAGGTAGGACAGCAGGACCGCGTCCGGGTGTTTCGGGTCCGCCATGGCCTCCAGCCCCACGGCGTTCTTCACGCTGGTCAGCTCCCCCAGGCTCATGCCGTATTTCCTCACGTCCACCGACTGGAATTTGATCCGGCGCTCCTTGAACCAGCGTTCCGCCTTTTTGGTGTCAAAGCACTTGCTCCGGCCAAAGATCTGAATGTTCATGCCACGGGCTCCTCTCTCCTTATTTTTTTCACTATACCATATTTTACTGCTTCAGACAAGATTGAAAGGGGCCGTCCCGAGCCATACTAACCACCATGAACAATGGAAGGATGGCGAACGGTTTGAAAGCTGTCATTATGGCGGGCGGGGAGGGCACCCGGCTGCGGCCTCTGTCTCTGGGCGCGCCCAAGCCCATGACCCCTCTGCTGGGCCGGCCGGTGATGGAGCACATCATCCGCCTGCTGAAGGACCACGGGATCACCGATATCTGCGTCACCCTGTGCTACAAGCCTCAGGCGGTGATGGACCGCTTCGGCGGCGGGGAGCAGCTGGGGGTGCGGCTGACCTATTTCGTCGAGGAGGAGCCCATGGGAACGGCGGGCAGTGTGAAAAACTGCGCGGACCATCTGGGGCAGGAGGACTTTCTGGTGATCAGCGGGGACTGCGTCTGCGATCTGGACCTGTCCCGGCTGATCCGCTTTCATCAGGAGCGCGGGGCTCAGGCCACCTTGGGCCTCTACCGCCACAAGCGCCCGCTGGAGTACGGACTGGTCCTGACCGGCGGGGACGGCAGGGTAGAGCGTTTTGTGGAAAAGCCGGCCTGGGGCCAGGTGTTCACCGATCAGATCAACACCGGCATCTATGTTCTGTCCCCCGCCGCCATGGAACGGGTCCCGGCCAACGAGGCGTGGGATTTTGGAAAGAATCTCTTCCCTGCCCTGCTCCAGGAGGGAGCGCCCCTCTACGGCATCCCCCTGGAGGGCTACTGGTGCGACATGGGGGACTGCAGCGCCTATCTGGACTGTGTCTGCGACGCCCTGTCCGGCAGGATCAAGCTGGACATGGGGCTGCCCAAGCGGGAGGGCGGCGTGTGGTCCGCCCAGCCCCTGCCGGAGGGATTGAACCTGGTGCCCCCCTGCTGGATCGGGGAGGGGGTGTCCCTGGGAGAGGGCTGCCTCATTGGCCCCCACGCCGTGCTGGACCGGGGGGCCCGGGTTGGGGAGCGGGCCATGGTCCAGCGGTCCATCCTGCTGGAAGACGCCGCCGCCGGGCCCAGGACCACTCTGTATGGGGCAATCCTATGCAGGGATGCCTCCGCCCGGAAGGGGGCGGTCCTCAACGAGGGGGCCGTCCTTGGGGAAAACGCCCTGGCGGAGGAGGGCAGCACCCTGCTGGAGCGGGTCCGGCTCTGGCCGGGCCAGACCGCCCCCGCCGCCTGCCGCCTGGCCCGGTCCATCACCAGCGGGAGCCAGAAGGGGGTGCTGCGCTTCGGGGACAACGGAGTCATCCGGGGCATCCTGGGGGAGGACATGGGACCGGAGGCGCTGCTCATGCTGGGCAGCATTTTGGGGACCGAAGGTCAGGTGGGCCTGGGCAGCTCCCCCACCCCCGGGGCCGGGATGCTGGCCCGGGCGGCGGCGGTAGGGGTCGCTGCCGCCGGGGGAGAGGTACTCACCCACCCCCTCACCAGCCCTGTGCAGGGGGCGGGACTGGCCGCCTTCCATCAGCTGCCGGTCTCCCTGTTTGTGGAGGAGAGCGAGAATACCGTCTACCTCCACCTGTTTGACAAAAACGGACTGCCGCTGGACCGGGCCAGGGAGCGCAAGCTGGAGCACGCCCTGCTCCAGGGGGAGGTGCGCCGCACCAGAGGGGATAAGGTGGGCCGCCTGCGGCAGCTGGAGGTCTCTCAGGAGCAGTGGGCCCGCCGGGTAGCCAGCGAGGCCGGCCTGCGCCGTCCCGCCCTGCGGCGGGTGACGGTGGCGGTGGGGGATGCGGCCCCGGAGGACCGGGCCCTCCGGGCGGCCCTGGCCGCCTTCGGCTGCAAGCTGGAGCGGGAGTGGCGGCCTGGCATCCCCGCCTTCCAGGCCCGGCAGGGCGGCTTCTCCCTCGCAGCCCAGGACGAGCGGGGCGCGGTGGTGGAGCCGGGGCAGATGCTGGCCCTGCTCACCCTCATTGAGATGGAGAACGGCTCCGGAAAGGTGGCCGTCCCCCCGGCGGCCAGCGCGGCGGTGGAGCTGGTGGCCGCGGGCTACGGCGGCACCGTCCTCCGCCTGGACCGGGACGGAGAACCGGCCCGGGAGCTCTACGCCGCCCTGCCTTGGCTGCGGCAGGCGCCGGCGGCGGCGGTGCGGATCTGCGCGCGGATGGCCGTCTCCGGCCAGAAGCTGGAGTCGCTGACGGCCAAAACGCCCCGGTTCTCCTCCTGGCGGCGGGAGGTGCCGCTGAGCTCCGACCGGGGGCGGGTGATGCAGGTCCTTGCCCGGGAGCACGCCCGCACCCCCTCCAGCGAGGGCCTGCGGATGCGCACCGGCAGCGGCTGGGTCTACCTGACCCCCGTCGCCCGGCGGTCCGCCCTGCGCATCATGACCGAGGGTCCCGACCTGGAGCTGGCCGCCGAGCTGTGCGACTTCTACGCCAATCGCGCAGCGGAGGTGGACCGGGCGATTTCTGAACAATGTGCACAAGATGAAAACACATCGCTGTGATTTTGTTCTTCCGAAACGCATAGTATACTTTTCAGGAAAAGTGTGGTAAACTAAAGACAGCTTTTGTGCCCTTTTGGGCCTTTGACTTGTCTTGATTTAAACGCCTGCGGGGCCGGGAGGGGACCTCCCGCCCCCAGCGTCTAAATATATCCCCCACGCCCCACCCGTAACGCAGACGGGGACAGGCCCGGGGAATCACCGACGGCAGATACCATCCGAAAGACGAAGGGACCGCGCATCCAAACCGGCGAGGCAGGGCCGGGGCGAAGCAGTCCTTCGTCTGATTGCATATGGTTTTTTCGGTCGGGATACATCGAACCAACCCAAATATGAAAAGGAGTTATCATGGCAGAAAAACTGAAAATCATTTCTCTGGGCGGCCTGAACGAGATCGGAAAAAACCTGACGGTCTACGAATACGGCGGCGACATCATTGTAGTGGACGTGGGCATGGGCTTCCCCGACGACGACATGTACGGCATCGACGTGGTTATCCCTGACGTCACCTACCTGATCAAGAACCAGAACAAGATCCGGGGCATTTTCATCACCCACGGCCACGAGGACCACATCGGGGCGCTGCCCTATGTGCTGCGGTCGGTCAACGCCCCCATCTACGCCACCCGCATGTCCGCCGGACTCATCAAGCTGAAGCTGGAGGAACACCGCCTGCTGGACCGCACCAAGCTCATCACCTGTGAGGCGGGGGACGTGGTCAAGGCAGGAAGGTTCAGCGTAGAGTTCATCCACGTGAACCACTCCATCGCGGACGCGGTGGCCTTCGCCATCAAGTGCCCGGTGGGCACCTGTGTCCACACCGGCGACTTCAAGATCGACGCCACCCCCATCCAGGGGGGGATGATGGACCTGGCCCGCCTGGGCGAGCTGGGCAAGGAGGGGGTGCTGGCCCTGCTGGCCGACTCCACCAATGTGGAACGCTCGGGCTACACCCGCTCCGAGCGCAGCGTGGGGGCCTCCTTCGACGCCCTCTTCCGGGGCTGTCAGGAGCGCATCATCGTCACCACCTTTGCCTCCAATGTGGACCGCATCCAGCAGGTCATCGACGTAGCCGCCCGGTATGGGCGGAAGGTAGCCGTCACAGGGCGGTCCATGGAGAATGTGATGCGGGTGTCCGCCGAGCTGGGCTATATGAACATCCCCGACGGCATCCTCATGGACCTGAACCACATCAAGTCCCTGCCCAAGGACCGGGTGTGCATCATCACTACCGGCAGTCAGGGCGAGACCATGTCCGCCCTCACCCGCATGGCCTTCAACACCCACCGTCAGGTGGACCTGCTCCCTGGCGACCGGGTGATCATCTCCGCCTCCGCCATCCCCGGCAACGAAAACGCCATCGGCAACGTGGTCAACGAACTGTACCGCAAGGGCGTGGAGGTAATGAACGAGCGGGACCTGGCCCTCCATGTCTCCGGCCACGCCTGCCAGGAGGAGCTGAAGATCGTCCACGCCCTGGTGAAGCCCAAGTTCTTCGTCCCCCTCCACGGCGAGCAGCGGATGCTCCAGATCCACGCCAAGCTGGCCCGGGAGATGGGCATGGAGCCTAACCACATCCTCATCAGCGACATCGGCCGGGTGATGGAGTTCACCCCCAATTCCGCCAAGCTGACGGGGACGGTCACCGCCGGGCAGGTCTTTGTGGACGGCTACGGCGTGGGCGATGTGGGCAGCGTGGTCCTGCGGGACCGCCGCCACCTGGCTGAGGACGGCATGATCGTGGTGGCCCTGTCCATGTCCGCCGAAAACGGCGAGCTGGTCTCCGGCCCGGACATCATTACCAGAGGCTTCGTCTATGTGAAGGAGTCCGAGGGCCTGCTGGAGGAGCTGCGTCAGGTCGCCGTTGAGGCCATCCAGCATGTGGACACCCGCTACAGTACCGACTGGTCCGCCATCAAGGGGGCCATCAAGGGCGACCTGTCCGGGTACCTCTACAAGAAAACCAAACGCTCCCCCATGATCCTGCCTGTTATCATGGAGGTATAAAAAAGCCCCCCCTCTGAGGAAGGCGGCGGAGGAAGTTCCCTGCCGGACACCCATTCGTTTCCCAAGAACCCCTCACCGCTCCGGGAGCGGAGTCCTCTTTGCGAAGGGGGGCCTTCCCCGCGGGGGACGGGAGTCTTTTGCGATCTTACAGCACCCGCTCCCTGCAAAGGGAGCGGGTGTTTGTTTGCGCTTGTTCTGTGCCGGACGTGTCGGACTCGCCGGTGTATACTGTAGTCCGCGCAGGCGACGCGAAGCCTGAAGGAAGCGTCCAGGAGAGAGGCAAAAAAATTTGCGAAAATCCCCCTCCTCATGGTGGTAATTTTCAACGGGCTGTGATATGATAGGAGTGAGGAGCTGCAACCGCCAACTTGAAAGGAGGAATTGCTATGACGATCTTTTGGCTGGCCGCATTTTTTGCCTTTTCCATCGGTGAGGCGGTGACGGTGGGACTGGTCTCGGTCTGGTTTGCCGTAGGCGCTCTGGCCGGACTGTTCGCGACCGCTTTGGGGGCCGGGCTTTGGCTGCAGATCACGGTATTTTTGGGGGTGTCGGCGCTGGCGCTGACCCTGTTCAAATCGCTGAGCAGCAAATTCCTCAAGCCGAAGGTCTCCGCCACCAACGCCGACCGGGTGATCGGCGCCGCCGCCCTGGTCACCGAGACCATCGACAACACCCAGGCCCAGGGCCAGGTGAAGGTAAAGGGGCAGATCTGGTCCGCCCGCTCCGCCCAGGATATCGTCATCCCAGCGGGACGGGACGTGAAGGTCCTGCGCATTGAGGGCGTGAAGGTGATCGTAGAGCCTGCGTAGAAAGAAAAATAGAGGAGGAGAAACATTATGGAGTATATCATTCCCACCCTTGTCGTCATTGTCATCGCAATCGTACTGTTTTCCCTGCTGGCCAGCATCGTGCGCATTGTTCCCCAGTCCCGGGCCTACGTGATCACCTGGCTGGGCACCTTCCGCACCGTGTGGGATGCGGGCGTCCACTTCAAGGTGCCCATCGTGGAGCGGATTGTGAAGAACGTGTCCCTGAAGGAGCAGGTGGTGGACTTCGCCCCCCAGCCTGTCATCACCAAGGACAACGTGACCATGCAGATCGACTCGGTGGTCTACTTCCAGATTACCGACCCCAAGCTGTATACCTACGGCATTGAAAACCCCATGTCCGCCATTGAGAACCTCACCGCCACCACACTGCGTAACATCATTGGCGACCTGGAGCTGGACCAGACCCTCACCAGCCGGGACCACATCAACACCAAGATGCGGGCCCTCCTGGACGAGGCCACCGACCCCTGGGGCATCAAGGTCAACCGGGTGGAGCTGAAGAACATCATGCCCCCTCGTGACATCCAGGAGTCCATGGAGAAGCAGATGCGGGCCGAGCGTGAGCGCCGCGAGTCCATCCTCCAGGCCGAGGGCCAGAAGCAGTCCCAGATTCTGGTGGCTGAGGGCGAAAAGCAGTCCGCCATCCTCCGGGCCGACGCCGCCAAGCAGGCGGCCATCCTCCAGGCTGAGGGCGCCAAGCAGGCCAAGATCCTGGAGGCCGAGGCCGAGGCGGAGGCCATCATGAAGGTCCAACAGGCCACCGCCGACGCCATCCGGCTGATCAACGAGGCCGCCCCCGGCCAGGGTGTGCTCACCATCAAGGCCCTGGAGGCTTTCACCGCCGCCGCCAACGGCAAGGCCACCAAGATCATCATTCCCTCCGAGCTCCAGGGCATCGCCGGCCTGGCCGCCGCCGCAAAGACCGTCTTCGACACCGAGGACCCCAAGGCCACCATCACCAAGACCGTGCCCAAGCAGTAAAGGAGGCTGAACTATGAATATGACCGAGAACGCTAGATTAGCCCTGGGACTCCGTGCTCTGGGTATGAATGACACTGATATTGTAAACTTCCTCCTTTGGATCGAGACCGGCGAGGAACAATACAAGCCCAAGAGCAAAGAGGAATAAAAAATACTGGGCCGGGGATCACTCCCCGGCCCCTTTCTCTGCCTGTGCAGGTGTTTCGCTCTCAGCAGCAAGGTACATTTCCTCGCATTTCCGCTGGGCGGCTATCAGAATATCCAGCGCCTCCTCGCTGGCTCTGAACAAATTCAAATACATCTCTTTATAGTCTGGCTTGTCCATCGTTATCACCCCAACGACTATTATATGGGCGTTGACCATATTTGTCAATATCCGCATCACCCATATTTTATAGTTTTCTTGGGTGATCGGAATGACTTTTTCTCGGATTCGAGATTTGAGGGAAGACAGCGACAAAAAGCAGATAGAGCTGGCAAAGTATTTGAACATCGACCAGAGCACTTACTCTGACTATGAAAACGGGAAAATCAATATTCCCATCGAACAGTTAATCAAAATCGCGGACTTTTACAACGTCAGCCTGGACTATCTGGTGGGCCGGGACGATGTGCCGAACCGAAGGCAGAAAAAATTTTCTACGTAAGTTTTCCGTACCGCCGCACATACTGTCAGCAAACGTGTCAAGGAGATGGTACGGCGGTGAATTGGAAAAAAGCGGCAGCGTGCGTATGTGTTCTGGCCCTGGTCCTGACCCTCCCTGCGCCGGAGCGGTCCCTGCCTGCGGACGCCTTGGCGGAGGTGACCCTGGACCGTCCGCCCCTGGTGGCGCTCACCTTTGATGACGGTCCCCGCTCCTCCACCACCGGCCCCCTGCTGGACGGCCTGGCGCTGCGGGAGGTGCCCGCCACCTTCTTCCTGGTGGGCAGCCGCATCCCAGGCAACGAGGACCTGGTCTGCCGCATGGCCGCAGAGGGCCATCAGATCGGCGTCCACACCTACGACCACGTGGAGCTGAAGGGGTTGGACCGAAACGGCTTTGCCCTCCAGGTGGACCGGACCCGGGCCCTGCTCGCCAGCCTGCTGGGAGAGGGGAGCTACTGGCTCCGTCCGCCCTACGGGCTGTTGGATGAGCGCGCCGGGAGCTGGTGCGGCGGGCCGGTCATCCTGTGGTCGGTAGACCCGGAGGACTGGAGGGACAGCGACATCGACCGGATCGTCTCCGCCGTGGTGGAGCATACCTCCGACGGGGACATCATCCTCCTCCACGACCTGTTTCCCAGCTCCGCCCAGGCGGCTCTGCTCATTGTGGACGAGCTGCTGGACAGGGGCTTCTGCTTCGTGACGGTGGAGCAGCTGATGGACGAACGGGGGGTCGTTCCGGAAGCGGGAGTCCGCTACCGGAAAATCCCCGCGCCAGAAAAAGAAACAAATTTTTGAAAAACGATTGTATTTTGATCCGCAATCGTGTAAACTGGGAGTAACCGTTTTCATAGGAGGTAGGATCATGAAAGTTGCCCGTTTTGTCCTGAAGATCGTGGCGCTGTCCCTGGCCGCCACCGCCGCTGTGTGCGCCATCATCGCATACTGGGACGGCCTCACTGACATCTGCTGCACCGTAAAGGGAAAGCTCCAGCACTCTGCCCACATCGACGAGTACGACGACTACGAGGAGTGACCAAAAAGGCCGCCGGGATCGAATCCCCGGCGGCCTTTTCTCAGCGGCGGTACCAGCGGAGACAGGCTGTATTCCCATACCGCCGCAGCAGGGCGGCGGTGAGGGCAGCGTCCGCCAGCAGCGCGGCCAGGGTCATCCAGCCCACCGGGGCGGGGACCCGGGCCATCCAGGGCGCCAAAAGGGGGTGGAGCCAGTAGACCAGCCCCAGCGAGAACCCGCCCCAGGCCAGGGAAAAGGGCAGGCATACCTTACCCCGAACATTTCCGGGCAGGCCCTCGTAGCTCCAGAAGGACACCCCAAAGACCTTTTCGTGGTACAGCGCGGCCAGATACTCCACCGCCGTAGCGGCCAGCCCGCCCAGCAGAAACAGCGCCCAGGGGCGTTCATCCACCCACCCTGGCAGGGCCAGGATCAGGCAGGCCCCCGCCCCATACACCGGGCACAGCGGGAGCACCAGCAGCCCCTTCCGGTCGGGACGTCCGCCCACCAGCCGGGCGAAGGCCACCTCCAGCAGGAAGCCGGCAAAGCTGTAGGCCATAAAGCTCCAGAACCAAAGCACAAAAGATCCCCTCCATTCCTCCCGGTTAGGGTGTGGAGATGGAGGGGATTTATGCGGGCTGCTTCAGCTCAGCAGTGGTGTCCGCAGCCACGGACGGCGGGGACGGCGCAGGAGCCGTCACAGAAGCCGTTCGCGTGGTCGGAGCCGCAGTAGGTCACCCCATCGTGGAGGTGGCGGCCGGTCTCACAGCAGTCCTCCAGGGTACACAGGGCGCGGCAGGTGTTGTCGCATACGCCGCTCTCGTGGCAGTAGCCGCAGTAGACCACGCCGTCGTGGATGTGACGTCCCGCCGTGGCGCAATCCGCAACGGGGCACACCGTAACAGAGGTCTGGACCGCCTGCTGTCTGGCGGAATACCTGCGGGCCCTTCCCCCGTGACAGCCGTGGGCGGAGGCGGGGACCGCCAGCGCCAGAACCAGCAGAAGGCACAGAAGGGCGGACGTCAAACAACGTGTCCGCTTCATAGGTCAACACTCCTTTCTGCCCGCAGACTGCGGGATCGTGTGGTCTATTATAGCGCGCTTCCCCCTGGGACACAAGGCAAAAAATGGCTGCGCCCCGGCGGAAGAGACGGACCGGAAAGTCACTCTTGCGGAATGGGTGGAATTATAGTACAATAACGGGAACAAGGAAAAGGGAGGCAGGGAAATGCGCCATTTGATCGATTTTGGGGACCTGTCCCGCCAGGAGTGGGACGAGCTCTACGCCCGGGCCAGCCAGATCATGGACAGCCCCCGGGACTTTATTGACGTCTGCCGGGGCCGGGTGATGGCCTCCCTGTTTTACGAGCCCTCCACCCGCACCAACTTCTCCTTCCAGACCGCCATGCTCCGCCTGGGCGGGACGGCCTTCGGTTTTGCCGACCCCAACTCCTCCTCCGTCGCCAAGGGGGAGACGCTGAAGGATACCATCAAGATGGTGTCCGGCTATGCCGACGTGGTGGTTATGCGCACCCCCTGGGAGGGGGCGGCCAAGGCGGCCTCTCTGTACTCCCATGTCCCTGTGATCAACGCCGGCGACGGCGGCCACATGCACCCCACCCAGACCACCGCCGACCTGACCACCATCACCCGCCTGCTGGGGAAGGTGGACGGCCTGTCGGTGGGCCTGTGCGGCGATCTGAAGAACGGCCGCACCGTCCACTCCCTGATCAAGGCTTTGGCCAAGTTTGAACAGATCCAGTTTTTCCTCATCTCCCCCCGGGAGCTGGCGGTGCCCGGCTACATGCGGGCATTTATGCGGGAACACAGCATGCGGTTCACCGAGGTCACCGGCCTGGAGGCGGTCATCCCCCAGTTGGACGTGCTGTACATGACCCGCATCCAGCGGGAGCGGTTTGTGGACCCCCTGGAGTACGAGCGGAACAAGGGGGTGTACATCCTCACCCGCCGCAAGCTGGAGCGGGCCAAGGAGCGGATGCTGGTCATGCATCCCCTGCCCCGGGTGGACGAGATCGCTGTGGACGTGGACGACGACCCCAGAGCAGCCTACTTTCAGCAGGCCCGGTATGGGATGTTCGCCCGGATGGCCCTGCTGGCTGATCTGGCCAACCAGCCCCGTTTGGAGCAGACCGAGGCGGTGGAGATCGGGATCAGGCCCGTCTGCCGCAACCCCCGGTGCATCACCCAGACCGAGCGCTACCTGCCGCCCCTGGTGAAGCGGAGCGGCGGCCTGGACTGCTGCGCCTTCTGCGACGGGGCGCTGGAGTAAATCAGGCGGGATATTTTTCAGAAAACCATTGACAGTTTGCAAAAAATGTGGTAGTATTCAAAGGCTGATGTGAAAGGGCGCACCATCCATGCGGGTGTAGTTCAATGGTAGAATCCCAGCCTTCCAAGCTGGTCGCGTGGGTTCGATTCCCATCACCCGCTCCAAATGCGCCTGTAGCTCAGGTGGATAGAGCAGCTGCCTTCTAAGCAGCGGGCCGGGGGTTCGAGTCCCTTCAGGCGTACCAGCAGCTCCAGGTGTGACCAGACATCAGTGATATGGTGGGTGTAGCTCAGTTGGTTAGAGCACCGGATTGTGGTTCCGGGTGTCGAGGGTTCGAGTCCCTTTACCCACCCCACATCAAGGCGGCAGGGCCGGAGCTACTGCTCCGGCCCCAAGCCTTTCCCCATGATACAGGGGTGTAGCCAAGTGGTAAGGCAAGGGACTTTGACTCCCTCACTCGCTGGTTCGAGTCCAGCCATCCCTGCCAGACCGCCGTACGCGGTCCAAACGCCCCATGGATTTTGACGTGACCCAGTAGCTCAGTTGGTAGAGCAACTGCCTTTTAAGCCGTGGGTCCGGGGTTCGAGTCCCCGCTGGGTCACCAGATAAATCCCTAGAGCCGCAATGGTTCCGGGGATTTTTTCTTTATTCTGAGCGCCGATTTTCAAGAAAAAACAGGGCTAAAAACCCCGGTTTTTCAAAAGCGTACAAGTCAAAATACAGGTCAGGCACCGGGCCCCCGCTTCCCCGGTGCTGTGGGCCTCCCCCGCGCAGTATGACGAATCCAATAGATATAGAGAGGAGCAACGTCATGCTGACAAAGGATCACATATCTTTTCAGCTTCAAAAATACAAGGCGGAACAGAAGCTGTCGCTGGATACTATGGCGCAGAAATTGAACCTTCCAAGAACTTCCCTGCAAGACTATCTGAAGGGGCGGGGAAACCCCCGGTCGGACACGATCGACCTGATTGTGGACAAGATCGGGCTCACCCTCCCTGAGATGTTCGCAGAGCCGCCGCACAGCCATGAACAGGCGGTGCATATACTCCAGGCTGCCGGGCTGCTGAGCGGGTTGCCAGAGGCGCAGCGGGAACAAGCCGTTCAGCTGTTCCTTGCAATGGTCTCACTGTTCAACTAAAAAACCACCGGGCAGAGGGAAACCCCTGCCCGGCTTTCTATGCTCTGGATCGGGATAGGCTTTTGACCGGCACCATGCACTCGAAGCTCTCCACAGTGCTGAACCTGGCCCCGCAGGAAGGGCAGCGGCGCTTGCGATGGATCGTACCGTCTGCCGCCTCCCTGGTGTTGTAGACCTGGCTGTCCTCGCCGCAGATTGGACACATACGGGCAGCATGATTCATCGACCGTAATCCCTTGTTGCCCATGATACATCCCCCTATTATTTGCAGTCACGTCCCAGAAGATAGTCCGTGGAGACCCCAAAGAAATCGGCGATGGCTTCCAATTTGCTGATTGTCGGTTCCTGTTCACCGCGCTCATATAAAAGTATTCTACTTTTGCCCATACCGCATAGTTCACTAAGAGCGCGAGCACTCAGCCGCCGTTGTTTGCGCAGTTCTTGAAGACGTTGTGGGAATATCAGATTATTGCACACAAAACCACCTCATTTTTAGGGCCTGCGAAATCTGCGGATAGCCATCTTTTTAGGGCCTCGGAAATCTTAGATTAAGAGCAGGAGGGCGCATGGAGCAAAGCCCACACGCCTCCCTCTATCAGCTCTATTCCGTGCCGCTGAGCGTGTCAGTGACGGGCTGGGCCTGGTAGTAGATCGCCTTGGCCTTGTTGTCCAGGACAAAGGCGTCATAGCAGATGCGGCCCTCCACAAGGCTGCCGCTGATCCCGGGCGGGTTCTCATGGATGGTGTAATCCTCCAGCTTGATGGGGGCCACGGTGGCGCAGGGGTGGGCCACCATGAAGCCGAACCCAGCAGGCAGGCGGTTGGCGGGAATCTTCTGCACGGTCATGCCGTCCAGGATGCCGATTACGCCCTTCAGGCGCAGCTCGTTCCCCACGTCGGTCTCCATGGTGATGTCCTTGCACTTCTTCATCAGCGCATAGGTGGCGGGGGTGACCACCAACACCCGGCCCGTCTCGGGGACTTCTGCGTCGTCCAGGGCCTGAGAAGCGGCCAGAATTTCGGGGTACAGGTTGGCGGAGGTCAGAGCCAGGGCGGCGGGTTTGTGACCGGCCTTCTGGCACATGAGGGCGTAGGTGTAGGCGTCCACCTCGGGAATCACGACTTCACGGTTCTGACGGGCCAGAGCGGACGCAGCGGCCAGCTGCCGGGCGGTCTCGTCGGTGTCCAGCTTGTCAATGGCGAAGGTGAAGGAGCGGTCCTTCTTCAACGTGAACTCCTCGGTGGTGGCGTCCAGGGCGGCCACAGCGCCATACCGGCTCCACTGACCTTCAGCGGGGCCTTTGCGGCCATAGTCGTTCATGGCGCTGGTAGTGATCTTGTAGACCTTGATGGTGTGGGCGCCGGTCCAGTCAAAGTCCTGATTGGTCAGGAGGGCCTTTTTGCTCTGTGTGGAAAACTGCTCGTCAGTATAGGGCTGGAATTTGGTTGCCAGGTCAATAGGCATTCGTTCTCATCCTTTCAGCTTTTGGGCCCGAACGCTGCCGCAAAGGGGTCTCCCAGCATGGACATCGTGCCCGTCCCCGCTGCATAGGGGGGCGGGACCTCATCCGCCCGGGCAATGGCCGGGAACTTCTCCACAGCTACGCCCACAGCCGCCTTGAACTTCTCCACGTCGGAGCAGTCCAGGACCTCCAGGAGCGCGGCGGGAAGCTTCTTGCTGTCCAGGTAGTCCCGGCAGTCCAGCCGGGCCTCGCGGGCCTTCAGGGCCTTCTCTCGCTCGTCCTCCGGGCTGGGCTTATCCCTGTCAGCCCGATCCCGGGCCAACCGCTCGGAGACGATCCGGTTTACATCGTCCTGTGTGAAGAGCTTGCCGCCTTCCCCCTTTGCGCCGGGGTCGGCTTTGGCGGCCTCCAGGTCCCGGCCATGCTCCGCCAGGATGGCGTCGATCACTTCGTTGGGGAGAGGCTGGCCGTTCACCTGGAAGTTCTTCAAAAATTCCTTGTTCATAATTACCTCCGTTTTACGCCCTGAGTCGGGCTAAATAAAAAGCGCACAGGAGAACAGCTATAAAGCTGCTTTCCCATGCGCTTGAACGCTAACCCTCGTAAGCCTCCCGCTGTGGCCCCTGGGGCGGTACTCCTGTGCCTTTGATATCATTATACCCAAGGGGGGCGGGTTTGTCAAGAATTTCCCTTAGAGCCGCAAGGGGTTTGTGGAATGCGTTGTCACATTTCAGGCAATCCGATTCCGGGATAGTGACGTAGATATGCCTGTATGGCGGGTGCTTGTCGCTACGCTTGACCTTTGCCCCCGGGTGTCTCTGGAGGAGAACCGCCAGATCGGCGGCCGCTGCGCTCTCCTCCTCGGGCTGATATGTACACTTCCATTTCATCGGGGCCACGCCTCCAGCAGCGCCTCATGCAGGGTGGCGTAGGCTTTGCCCTGGTAGTACCAGCAACCGGCGGTGTACTTCATGCCCGCACCTCCATATGCATGTTCCCCATGCGGGAGTGGTCCACGGCCCGGATGTTCCAGGCATCCACTGCCGCGTTGATCCCCCGCTCCAAGCTCTCAGGCAGCATAGGGGTACAGAACTTGGTCCCCTCAGTGAATTGTGCGTAAATGCTCGCTTTCGGGCCGTAAGCATAACAGGAGCGGCACCGCACCCAGGCCCCGCAGCGCCCATACATTGGGGTTCTGACCACGACCTCAGCGCTCCCGCCGCAAAAGATGCAGGGGGCCAGTGTGGGGGCGTCCTCGCCTTGTGCCGTCCATGTGGGGTCCTTTTTGAGTGCTACCATAATTTTCGGTATGTTCATACTTGCAATCCTCCTAATCTTTCTGTATACTCGGAGGTGGAAACGGGTCTTTCTCTATTCCATTTCCACCTTGCCGTCCTGGATGTTAGCAGCGTCCAGGGCGGTCTTTTTGTCAAATTCGTCAGCGCTGACGGATTTGGGGCTAGTTCGGGAACACAGGCAAGCCGTTTTGCTCCAAATTCTCCAAGCTGTGGGCGAGAATCCGGATGGCACAGCAGCCGCCATCCCACCAAGCGCAGCGGTCCTTCATGCACACGCTGGCCGCGCCGGTTGAGCCAATACAGGCAATAGCCATCAACGGGCAGATGTCTGTTTGCTTTTTCATTGTGGCGTCCTCCTTTCCTCGCAGTAAAAAGGCGGAGGCGGGGCGGGGCCGCCAAAGGCCCCCGCCACGCCCGACGGCTTTTTTACTGCTGATGGTTTGTTATCTCTCTCAATATATCTACTAAATAACTCGCTTATCGCTCATTTAGTAGATATATTGAGAGATAATTTACTAGGTCACTAGATACGTTGATTTGCTAAGTTTGCTAGATTTGCTACATTTTGCTAAGTTTGCTAGAATCCGCTAGGGTGGAATATTCTCGGTGTACTGCTTCATGAATAGGGCAAGGGCCGCCTGCCACTCTGACTGTGGGAAGGTTTCGCCCTCAACCTCCCAGTTCTTTGAGCTTTCGTCGAATGTGTCGAAGAACTCAGACGCAGCGTCGTCGGCCTGACTTCGCCCATCGGCATCCCGCAGGCCCTGGAACTCGGAGAAAATGCGTTTAAATATGCGGTAATACTGTAGTGAGGGATGGGGATTTGAGGGATTGTAGAACTTCGCCAGGATGGCGCTTTCCCAATCGCTCCGCCGCTGGATCGGCTCGCCTCCAATGGTCCAGCCAGCTTCTTTGAGGCTGTCATAGAAGACATCTACCGCATAGTTGTCTGTGGGCTCGATCTCATCATTGTCCACAAAATGCTTCACAGCTTCCTGGAACTGTTTCCGGAGGGGAGGTTTGAATGCAGCGGCAGCGGCCTGCTTTTTGGCGTTTGCAGCCTTGGCCTGACCACCAAGCCGTCCCGGCTCTACTCTCGATTCCCCGGCTTTCACGCGTGCCTCCCTTTTATTGTCTACCCGGACTTTGTATGTAGCAAAAAGGACTTTCACCTCTGGAGAAACATCGACCTCTACTTTATCGACATAGGACATAACGGCAAGAAACAGTTCTCCCACATGTGCAAGAGTTATCACCCCTGCTTCAATCAGCTGCTGTATCGCCTTTAAGTCTGTTACTTCCCATTTGAAATAATGAAGGTCATCTCTCGGTTTATTGCTCATGTACCTACTTTCCTCCGATTCCAAGCCACAGTTGCCTTGGATGCTGCCTTACATTCCCAAAAGTCCGGGTCATTGGGATCTGATCGCGTCCAAAAGATTTTGGACCGTGCTCCACACACTTCACACTGGGCGGTAATGAACCATCCATAGCGACCATAAGTTCTATATAGATTTGCCTCGCCGCCACAAAAGGGGCACGGTTTCAATTCTTCATCCAATTTTCAACACCTCCATTCATTTTGCGGGGAGACACCTAAGAGGCCTCCCCGCTCTGCTTCCCGCAACCAAACAGCCGGGTCTCATAGTCGATGATATCGGATTTGCGAAACCGCCAGCTTTGCCCAATTTTTGCACCGTTAATGACGCCATTTCGGGCCAATTTTGCAACATTTTCCGGATTTATCTTCAAATAAATGGCAACATCGCAAACATCGCAGATGGCGGGAAGTTCGTCCAAAGAGGCAACCGTTCGCCTCGGCTTATTGGGCCGTTTCGGTGTTGTCCGCATAGGTCAGCCCTCCTTTGCAACCGTGGACACGGCGGACTTGTAAACCAGGCTCTGCCGCCCGTCCCGCTCCACCAGCAGCGTGAATTGGTCAAAGCTGGTAATCGTGCCCTTGAGCTGGAAACCGTTGATGGTGAATACAGTCACCGGGGTATGCTCCTGCTGGAGCTGAGACAGGAAGTTGTCCTGTAAGTTTTTGGTCATCGCTCATGCCTCCTTTATAGGTTTGAATCTGGTGACGGTGTACGCCTCAGCAATGCGATGGTCCGCCTTGATGGGGAGAGTGTCGAAGAACGCCTTAGCTTCCTCCAGCGTGGGAAACTGCCGGTTGGTCCAGGTGGTCCAAGTGGTGTCCCAGGGGTGGGCCTTGCTTTGGATTACAAAGTAGTTCATCGCTCACTTACCTCCCGAATTGGATAAATGTACTCAACAGTGTCGGAGGCCTCCAGGGCTTGCGCCTCCAGCTGGGCATCCTCCAGGGTGTCAAAGGCCCGCTCGCGCTGGAGTCCCTCCCAGTCGTTCCAAATGACAAGAAACATGGTTACGCCTCCTTGATGATGTCACGGCCCAGAACGGCCGCCAGCTTGTCCGCCGTGTCATTGGAGCAGCTTTTACCGCTCTTTACGCTGGTGATCGTTGACCGGGAAACGCCGGTCAACTCCGCCAACCGCTTTACGGTCAGGTCCTTATGGGCCAGAGCGGCGGCAAAGGATACGCGGTCGATGCGTACAGACATTTTATTTCACCTCCGAATTTATTCTTCTGCTTAAGCTTAACACAATCAAAAGAATAAGTCAAGCAGAAATTTATTCTTTTGCTTGATTTTTATATTGCACTATGGTAAAGTTATTTTGGAGGCGATTGCATGACAACTGGACAACATATAAAAGCAGCCCGGAAGAAAGCAGGAATGACACAAGCTGCCCTTGCTGAAAAACTCGGTATCTCTTATGTTGGTGTCAGCCAATGGGAAAACGATCTGCGCAATCCCAAACTTGAGACACTCCGAAGGATAGCCCTTGCCCTGGGCACGGCGGTCAGTGAATTGGTGGGCCCTGATTATTGGAGTAACCTTTCCCCGGAAGAGCGAGTGAACATGTGGAAAGCGTCACCGCCGCCGCAAATCCCCACAGATGCCCAAGACCGGATCACCACCGCCCTAGGCAAGCTGAATAACGCTGGTATGGAGAAAGCGGCGGACGCGGTGGAGATTATCGCGGAGGTGCCCCGCTACCAGCGTTCACAGCCTCCAGAGGGTATGGATACCGCCCCATCCCTGGACGGCCCAGAGGGGCCGCAGGAGGGCGGAGAGAGGTAACATGGTTTCAAAAGTTTTACCAACGCAACTTTTGAACTTGGTCCCATATACGGTACCAAGTTTAAAATTGGTTGCGCAGGCGCAACTAATTTTCAAACTTCCCGCCAAAGGGAATTTTGAAAATTATTCGCGCATGAGCGAATAATTAAATTAGTTCCTCTAGTGGAACCGATTTGCTCCCTCGCCCACGCACGAAAAAGCAGACTTCTTCCCTCAGGCGGGTAGAAGTAAACTGTTCCGCCAGAGGAACAGTTTTGCATCTTCCCTCTTGTGGGAAAAAGCAAAACTCTTCCCTCAAGCGGGAAGAGTTAAATCCGTCAGCGCTGACGAATTTCCCACAGACAACAAAAAGCCCCGGGCCAGATCGGGCCCAGGGCGCACAATTAGAAGGAGTGTGATTTCCATGTATGCGACGATTCAGCGGTGGGGAGACAGTAACGGCCTGCGCATCCCTAAGCCTCTCCTGGACGCCCTAGGGCTGCGTGAGAACGACCGGGTGGAGCTGACGCAGACCGTGGACACCATCACCATCAGGAAAGCCGTAGCGATGCCCCACAGGACGCTGGAGGAGCGGCTGACCGCGTTTTACGGCAAACCCATTGAGGATATCGGTCCCATCCAGAGTGAGGAAGTGGATTGGGGAAAAGCGGAGGGCAGCGAGGTATGGTAACGGTGTTTGAACAGGGGGATATTGTCTACCTGGACTTCGACCCACAGGCGGGCCATGAACAGAAGGGCCGCCGCCCGGCGCTGGTGGTCAGCAACAACCTGTTCAACCGGGTCAGCAGCTTGACGATGGTCTGTCCGATCACTCACACGGACAGGGGCCACCCCTTCCACATCCGCCTGGACAGCAGCACAAAGACAGGCGGTGTTATCATGTGCGATCAGGCCCGCATGTTGGACCTAAACAGCCGCCGGGCCGCTTTTGAGGAAAAGGCCCCTGCCGCGATTGTGGCGGAAGCCGTCGATTTGATTCACAGCTTTATTGAAATCTAATCCCAAGACAGATAGGAAGCGGTCAGATGGCGAGGCTAAAGAAGCGGGCGGACGGGCGGTACTGCTGTCAAGTCTACCTTGGCCGGGATGAAGCCGGCAAGAAGCAGTACAAGAGCGTCTACGGTAAGACGCCGGCAGAGGTCAAGGAGAAGGAGACAGCGCTCCGCCTCCAGCTGGGCCGGGGACTGGACGTGCTCTCTCAGAGGGACAGCTTCAGTCAGTGGGCGGATGATTGGCTCCGCCTGAAGGAGCGGGAGAACATCTCGCCCCGGCAGATGGACAACTACCGCCGCGCCGTGAAACGCTGGAAGGAAGAACTGGAGGGCTACGAGATCGGCCAGGTTCGGGCGGACGATATTGAGCGTGTGCTGGTCGCCCTGTCGGATCAGGGCCTTGCCCAACGCACCATCAACCTATACCGCTCCGCAATCAGGCAAATCATGCGGCGCGCAGTGGGCCGGGTCATCCCTGCCAATCCCGCCGAACAGGTGGAGCTGGCCGCAGTGGGCCGCAAAGAAGAACAGCGCCGCGCTCTGACGCCGGAGGAACAGCAGTGGATCTGGGACACCCCGCACCGCGCCCAGCCTGTAGCGGTGATTATGATGCTGTCCGGGCTCCGCCGCGGGGAGCTGGCTGCCCTCACCTGGAATGACGTGGACCTGAAGGGCAGGACCATCACTGTCAACAAGACGATGGAGTATGATTCCAACGGCGTTCCCACTCCGAAGCATGTCACCAAATCCGCTGCCGGTATGCGGACGGTGGACATTCCTCAGCGGTTGGCTGACTACATGGCGGAGCTGCCCCGGGACAATCTCTTGGTGATCTCCAGCGCACACGGGAGTGTTATGACAGAATCCGCCTGGGCAAAGCTGTGGCGGTCCTATATGCGGGTGCTGAACGAGAAGTACGGAACCAGGACACCGGCAGACCTGGAGCGGATGAAGTCCAGCAAGCCCGGGCCGAAAAAGCTGGACATGACTATTCCCCGCATCACCATGCACTGGCTGCGCCACACCTTCTGCACGTTGCTGTACCTGGCAGGGGTGGATGTGGTCCAGGCTTGTGCTCAGATGGGCCATGCCGATGTCTCGACTACACTCCGCATATATACGCATTTGGATGCCGTCCACAAGCGTAAGTCAGTGGACAAGCTGGACCTCTATCTTGCAGGAAGGAAGGTCGAAAATGAGTAGGGTGCAAGTCAAATACAAGTCAATATTCGGCTCTAAGTACTGCAAGCACTGGGCTTTAACCAGCCTTTTAAGCCGTGGGTCCGGGGTTCGAGTCCCCGCTGGGTCACCAGACAGAAGGACATCCGTCAGGATGTCCTTCTGTTTTTTGTTCCTCCCAAACGAAGAGGGACATCTCCCTTTTGGAGACGTCCCCTCAGCGGTCGCTGACCAGCCAGCCCTCATCCTGAAAAATAAGGTCATCCAGGTCGGGCCGGTGGGGCGCAGGATGGTCGGGGGCCGGGATCGCCGCTTTCTTATCGTTCATGCAGACTCCTCCTTTTGTAGATTGCGGTTATACATATCAGTATATGCGGCACGGGACGGGATATGTGCACGTTTGCGTACATCAACTCACAAGATACCGCCCTGCCCCAGAAAAAAGGGCGCGCTGCGCCCTCATTTCCATCAGCGGTTGGAGATGTTGCCCTCGGCATTCGTAAAGAACCAGGGAGAACCGGTGAAATCGTTCAAGGTGGTTCCGGTGAGGGTAACTGTACCATCAAGAGTGATTGTGTTAGCATCCATATCGACGTTCACGCTCAGATTTGCGTTAGGCTTCATCCAAGCATCAGAAATGTTGCTAATGTCGGACGCATCCTCGGTCAATGGTCCGCCAGCTACAGGCGCCTCATCCACTGCCTCCTGAGTCTGCTGGGCAGTCATACCGGAGGAAGTCAGATAACCGGTCTCGATGGAGATCAAAGTGGTCAGCTGAGTTGCGGAGAGGGTGTCGGAAAGGCTCATGTATGCCACGGACCGGGGGCCGGTTTTGGGCTGGACGCGTCCTGCTTCGGACATTTGGTAGACCCGGTAAGTCTGAGCAAAAGTTTCGAATATTCTGCGTTTTGCCCAAAAATTTCGAGGTTTTTCGACGTTTCCCTACGGCCGCCGCCGTGTCGCACCTCTTTAGAGCCGGTTTTCGTTGCGAAAACAGGAGGTAATCCAAAGAAATGAGCGGTTTCGTTGTAAAAAGTTTTACTGGTAGATGCCCGGAAATGCAAAGTGCCCCCAACCTCCTGCGGCGCAGGGAGTTGGGGGCGGTTTTGGTAGGCGTTTAGTAGAATTGCTTTAAATATAAATCACATCATAGGGGAGGGTAGATAACCGCTCCGCCGCTCCGTCAGTTGAAATGTAGCAGTCACAGTAGCTTACCCTTTGCCCATTCTTCTTTGTAACGACGGGATGGAGATTAAACCGCATGCCCGGTACAATAAGTTCCGTATTATCCTTAGAAATAGACGGTATTTCCCAAGCATCCAAGCCCTGACCGTGACCAATAGGCGCGGCAGGCTCCTGAGCGTTTCGAGGAACGGCCCAACCGTCTTTGACCAGGCTTGCTTCGGCCGCTGCCGCTACCTGACCCACCGTATTGCCGGAGTGGATCATCTCTGCTGCCGCCTGGATAGACCGCACCACTGCCGCCAGGGCTTCCTCCAATTCCAAATCTCGTGCTCCTAATTTCAGAGGCTGCCAGATTTCGCCATAATGACCCCCTGTGTCCGAAACCTCAATCACAATGACACTGTTGTCCTCGTCCTTCCAGCGGTATGTCCGGCCCAAGGATAAAACCGCATGGGAAACAACAGCCGGGTTCCCGGAGCCGCTCATCCAATATTGATCCTCGGCACCTCTACCTATGGCAAAAGCATATCCTTTCGCTAGGGCATCAGACTCCAACGCTCCAGGACGCACTTCCTTCAAATAGGCCCACATGGCCTCTTCATTGAGACGAACAGCCACTCGAGACAGTTCAATCTCCGCAGGGCTCTTTACCATCCGAAGTCGTGCAAGTTCCATCGATACGTCCCGAACCGCATGTCCAATCTGCCGGGTCAGCGACAGGATAAACCGCGCTGACAAGCCGGCGGTTCCCGCCACTCCAATCGATTTGGCCTGAATCGAGCGCAGATAGTCCGCTGCTGGCACTGCCGGGTCTGTGGCATACAAATGGGGGGGAATAACCCGCGTTTCTAATGGAAGGGGGCCGTTTCCGGCGTGGAACGCTGCCAAACTGTCGTGCGCAAAATAAACTGGGACACCTTCTGGACAGATTACAATGCACTCCTCATATACGGACAGGTAATAATCCATAAGCCAGCGCAGGGAGCCGCGCTGGTCAATTTGAGCAGATGCGCCGATAATCAGGGCATCCAAACCCTCACGGACCATCAGAGCCTGGACAGACGCCAAACGGCTTTGATATTCTTGCGGGAAAATCATCGAATGCGCCCCCTTTCATTCTAGGCCAAGCAGATTCGGCAAAAACGTTATGATTTGGGGGAAGAATACCATAAGCAGCAGCGAGAACGTTCCTGCCAGCAGGAAAGGCCACAGCTTACTGACCAGATCCTTCATGGATACATCCGCAATGTTGCAGGCAACAAACAGGTTAGAGCCTACCGGCGGTGTAATCTGACCAATCGCGAAGTTTATCGTAGCCAAAACGCCAAATGCATAGAGGGGAATATCCATATTCCGTACCACAGGCAGCAGAATCGGCATCAGAAGGTAAAAACCAGAGGCAGAATCGACAAAGCAACCGGCAATCATAAAAATCAGCATCATGATCAGCAGAAGAATCAACTCATTATTGGTAATTCCCAACAGCGCGTTGGACAACTGAGCCGCCACACCACTCGTGGTCAGGATATAAGTGAACGCACCCGCACAGGCCATAATAAACATGATAATGGCGGAAGAGACCGATGCATCAATAAATACCTTGATCAGTTCCTTCAGCTTGATTTCCCGGTAGATGACGATGCCCACAAACAGCCCGTATACCACCGCTACGCCAGCAGCTTCTGTGGGAGTAAACACGCCGCCATAGATGCCGCCCAGGATAATCACAGGAGTCATCAAGCCCCAGAATGCATCTTTCAGGGCTTCCCACCGCTTTACCATCGGAGCCTTTTCCTGTCGGATTACATGTTGATCATTCCGCAGATATAGCAGCGCAGCAACTGCAAACGCCACGCCCATGAGAACACCTGGGATGATACCTGCCATAAACATGGTGCCCACCGATTGCTCCGCCAGCATCGCATAGATGACAAAGGGGATCGAGGGCGGGATGACCATACCAATGCCGCCGGAAGATGCCACAATCGCAGTTGCGAACCGCTTGTCGTAACCGGCATCTTTCATGGCGGGGATCAACACGCCGCCGATCGCAGCGACCGTGGCGGGGCCGGAACCGGAGATTGCTGCGAAAAAGCAAGCCACTACCACCGTGACCACCGCCAGGCCGCCCCGGTAATGACCGACACAGGCGTTTGCCAGATTAATGAGCCGCCGGGAAATGCCAGCATACTCCATGATCACGCCGGCCAGAATAAAAAACGGGATGGCCAGCAGCGTAAATTTGGCAACAGCGGCGTAGAATACGCTGGTAAACATGGAGATACCAAACCCGGCATAGAGCATGCCCACGATGGAAGCCAACCCCATAGCCGCTGCGACAGGCACTCTCAAGCACAGCAGCACAAAAAATACGCCGACTAACACAATACCGACTGACATGCCAGTTTACACCTCCTTTGTTTTCTTTCGCTCCAGGCACATGGACTTGATTTCATCATATCCTGTCTTCAAAACGCTGATGACCGTCACAGCCGAGCCAACGGGGATCGCGGAGCTGGACAGCGCCATGGGCAGCCGCATTCCAGAGGTCACCTGATGATGCTTGATTTGGTTTGCGACCATGTCGCAGCCTACCTTGGCAATCAGCACCATGAGTACCGCGGAGCACAGGGTGGAAAAAATCACTGTAACAATCTGCAGCTTTTGAGGAAAATGGCTGGTAAAGATGTCCAGCATCGTGTGAGAGCCTTTGCGATAACCATAGGAGATGCCAAACATCGTCACCCATAAAAAGATGATGACGACCAATTCCTCCGTATAGGAGAAGGGCGACTGGGGCAGCAAACGTCGGCAGACAACGTTAAAAAAGTTGAAAAACACCATAATGGCCATGCCAATTACCATAACGGCAGCCTCAAATACATTAAACAGGTCCCAAAATTTCTTCATGCGTTACCCTCCTTGAACGCTTGATTTTCTGCGGTATCATCAGGAATAAACAACAGCGGAGAGATCTCCTCTCTCCGCTGTTTCGGGAACGGCAGCCGGGGGCGTTCTGACGTCTTTCTAAAACTCAGGAGAAGGTATAACCAAATTTCGCAAACAGGTCTTCACCAAGAATGTCCCGATAATCCTCATAGATGGGAGCAACCGCCTCCTGGAATGCGGCTACCTGATCGCTGGTGAGCTCTCCAACTACTTCAACATTAGGATACTTGTCAAACTGTGCCATCAGTTCGCTGGTTTTCTCGCGGGTGGCCTGGATCTGATAGGCCATAGCCTCGGCGGCGGCATCGGAGAAGATGATCTTTTCCTCATCTGTCAAGCTGTTCCACAGCTTTTCACTGACCGAGAGAAAAATGGGATCATAGGAGTAATTCCAAATGGTCAGGTAATTGGTGACCTCCAGAGTGTTCTGGGTAAAGAGCAGGTCCAGTGTGTTCTCACAGGCGTCAATGGCGCCCTGCTGAAGGGAGGTGTATACCTCGCTTTGGCTCATCGTAATGGGGTCGGCGCCAATATACTTCAGCAGGTTGACGTGAACATTACTGCCGGGGACTCGCATTTTCAGGCCCTGCATATCCGCAGGGGAGGTGATGGGATTGCGCCGGTTGGCCACCTGACGGTAACCGTTCTCACCCACAGCCAGGCAGACACAGCCCGCCTCTGAGATCACTTGCTTCAGCGCCTCGCCGCCTTCACCGTTGGCGATATAGCGGTCTACATCGTCATAGGTAGGCAGGAGCCAGGGGAAGCAGGCCACGATGGACTTTTCTGAGATCGAGGACCAGACCATGGCGTCCTGCAGGTGAATATCCGTCGAGCCCTGCTGGAGCAGCTCGATTCCGGTTGCCTGGTTGCCGCCGGACAGCTGGTCACTGGGATAGATGGTAATGGAATATTTTCCATTGGTCTTTTCGCTGATGATGTCACAGAATTTCTGCGCACCTAGCTGCCATGTACTGGTTTCAGGAGAGGCGGAGCTAAACTTTAATTCGATGACCTCATTCTTCGTTTGACTGGAATTGCCGGAAGTGCTCCCCTGGCCGTTATTGGTTTGGCCGCCGCAGGCCGCCAGGCCCACCATCAATGCGCTGGCAAGGAACAGGGAAATGGCTTTTTTCATCGTGTTTCCTCCTTAAAATAGTTTTGGTGTAGCGATTACGGCGCACATGAAGCGGCAGAATGCCGGCCGTTTCAGCGCTGTAATCCATCTGATGTTTCGCTGGTCTTTCCGTATCGCGAAAATTGGACGCGAGAAAGACACGTTTCAACCCAGCGAAAAAATCATGCAAATGAAATGAGGCCCGATTGCGTCAGCTCAGTGTTCCCCTCCAGAACACCTTTACTTTTGGAGCATTTCTGTCAGCATCTTGCCCATGCGCTCCATCCCAGTTTTGATGTCCTCTTCGCTGACGGTGGCAAAGCTGAGCCGTGCTGTGTTAGGATGTCCGCCGTAGGGATAGAATGTATCGCCCGGAACAAAGATTACTCGAATGCCCTCTTTCATCTGATGGAATAGCTCCAGAGAATCCACACTCTCTGGAAAAGTGATCCACAAGAAGAGTCCGCCCTGGGGAATTGTATATTGTATCTCCGGCGGGAAGGTCTCCCTGATGGTTTGGAGCATCAGATCTTTTTTCTTTTTATACAACTGGTTCATCGCTGCGATATGCTTCATGATGTCGTTGTTGATCAGATATTTTGCAGCAATGCGCTGAGTCAGCTCACTGCTCTGCAAATCACAGGCCTGTTTCAGATAAACCAAGCTGTTGACAATATGCTGATCCGCAATGATCCAGCCAATCCGCATCGCTGGACAAAGGATTTTGGAGGTGGAGCCCAGATAAATCACCCGGCCAACGGAGTCAAAATGCTTCACAGGGGGGACGACCGGTCCGTCATAGCGCAGGTAGTAATAGGGGTTGTCCTCGACAATCATCACATTATACTGCTCCGCCAGCTCAATCATCCGGATACGGCGGTCCTCCGCCAACACACGGCCGGTAGGATTTTGAAAATCAGGGATCGTATAGATAAACTTTGCGTCCGGATGATTTATGAGCGCTTGCTCCAGCGCATCCATACACATGCCATCCTCATCGGTGGCCACTTCAATAAACTGAGGCTCATAATACTTGATGGCATTGATAGCCCCCATATAGGTGGGACTTTCCACAATCACCTTGTCGCCCTGATCCAAAAACGCCTTTGCTACCAGGTCCAATCCCTGCTGAGAGCCACTGGTAATGACCAGCTGTTCCACCGGAGTGACAATCCCAATTTGTTCCATCATGTCCTGCAGCTGCTTGCGCAGCTCCAGGTTTCCCTCCGTCACGCTGTACTGCAAAGCGGTGCGCCAATCGCTGCGAATTGCCAGATCCGCAGCCTGCGCCAGCTCTTCCCAGGGAAAATACTCTGGGTCCGGATTGCCGCCGGCAAAGCAGATCAGCGTGGGGTCAGAAGCCAGCTTCAGCGATTCGCGGATAAATGAGGGTTTGGCCAGCTTCATCCGTTCTGCATAACGAAAAGCACTCATATGTTCCTCCTTCACATGTTCCTTGATGTTACATCCTCTTTTGCCGTGTTTTCTGCCCTCCATCAGGCAGGGAAATGAAAAAGACCGAGTATTTTATCCTTTTATAGTATACCGTGACAGGGTTATCCCTTTATTTCATTCGAAGCGGACGAAAAATTATTTTGGTGGAAAAATAAACTCAAGATGAACAGACGTTAAACAATGCGTTTTTCCGGCGGCTCCCCATCCCACTCCAGCGACACGCTTCCTGGACACATATGCTGCAGGTACTGCACCGCAGTGAAGGAAAACAAATCGCTTTGCACCATATTTTCCAGCCGGATTGAGGTGCGGTAAAAGTGCGAAAGCTGATTAAAAAATTGAAAAACAGAGTTCAGCAGCCTCACCTGACGCACCTGGCTGTAGGTATTTTCCAGCCCATAGGCCGGGATGAGCGCGGGCTGTATCGTGGCCATATCCTCCAGGAAAACTTTGGGTATTTTGCTGATTACGCCGCGCTCACAGGCGGAGGTGACCGCAGATATGATCTCGGCCAGTACGGAACCTGGAATCTCCCCCGCTTTTTCCCAAACCCGGATGTGCAATGCCAGGTCTTTTTTCTGAAAGACAGCACTGGTTTTGCTTTGATCCTGGGCCGCCAAACTCATGTGAAGCTCTCGCAGCCGCTTGGAGGGAGGCAGGTTTAAATCCGTCTGTAGAATCTCCTCACACTTCCGGCAGTATTGAATGGCCGCCGCCCGGTCTCCTCTGTCCTGACAAAGCTGGATGATATGGTAGTAATACTCCTCCTCGTAGGGGCTGACACGCAGCAGATCCTCCAACGTGCTATGTGCGCCATCCAGATCTCCGGCGGCAGTGTAGCGGTCAAGCAGACGCTCTAAAACCTGCTGGCAGGTTCTTTGATACCGCGTGCGTTCGAAGAGAAGCCAGTCGTTGAAGTCATTGCTGTCACGGATATAAAATTCTTCCATCAGCTCCCGCTCCAAAATCAGCTTCATCTCAATCAGCTGCTCCCGGCTGGCCTGTTCCGCCGGCACATCCAACAACCGCTTCAGGCGGCGGAGGTCGGAGGTATATTGATAATCCGGATTGATAGAACACGCGTCCTTAGAGGCGAGAAGAAATTCTGCGCCATTTTGATCCGGCGGAATGGTTTTTCTGATGTTCCAAAGATTGTAGCGCAGATTGTAGGTGGCGGTGTCATAGCTTTCCGACCAGAACATGGATGCAAGCTTGTCCCGAGAGGCGCGATGCTGTTCGCTGCAAATCAAAAAACCTACAATTGCCAGAGACTTTGCACTGAGCTTTGTGGCGATTGGCACACCGGAAACGGAAAATCCCATCGGCCCAAACATTTGGATATGGAGCTTGTTTCCCATGCATACCTCCTTACAGGTCCTGATATAGGATCGCACCAGACTTCATCGTCAAAATGACTTCCGCCGTAATAATACCTTTGGGATTGGTGCGGAAGATATTCCGGTCCATGACCGCCAGATCTGCCACCCGGCCAATCTCAAGTTCGCCTTTGTACCCCTCCTCACGTCCCACCCACGCCGCATCTCGGGTAAACATAGACAGGGCTTCTTCCACGGTAACACGGCTGGACTCAACCGGATGATTGACTGCAGCATGAATTCCTCCAATAGGGTTGACCGGGGTCAGACCGCTGTCCGAGCCGCCGCAGATACGCACGCCCGCATTGCGAATGTCCTGAAACGGGTTTGTCTGCTGCCACAACTCCCCCAGCCGCTCTGCAAACATCCCCCGGCTGCCGCCGTAAAAATACTCAAACGCGGGCTGCATGGAGAAAATGATCCCCATGGCGCCTGCCTGTCTGCGCTGATGCTTTGTGGTCAGCTCTGCGTGCTCGATCCGATGGCGGAGGTTGAATATCCCAGTCTCTCGCCGGGCATATTCGTGAGCGCGGAGCGCCTGTTCCACCGCACGGCTGCCCACAGCGTGGAGGGAGGTATCCAGCCCCGCCTGATAGCAGTTGAGCAAAAACTGGTTGACCTCCTCCTGGGAGTAGTACAAAGTCCCGCTGCCGGAACGGTCGTGGTAGCTGGTGTCCAGCGCGGCCTCGCCGGCGGTAAAGGAGCCGTCTAAAAAAATGTCCCCCACACGAGTGAGGCCCAGGGCCTTCACTTTGTCCAGCTCCATGGTCCCAAAGTAGATACAGACGTCCAGCGGAAGCCTTGGGATACAGGAGAGCAGTAATTTGACGTCCTGCTCCGGAAACCCCTCTCCGCCCTCCATAGCGTGGATGGAGGTGACCCCCTTTTTCAATAACTGCTTGGATAAGTCCAGCACCGCCCGCTCTTTATCCTGGATGTTATAGCTGTTCCCAATTTTCTGGCGCAGAAGGGCGTTGGCCTTTCCGCGAAAGATTCCGGTGGGGCGCATAAACTCGTCCACTTCCACCCCCTCGATCGTCCAGGGAATATTGATGGAGTGGAGGGCTTTTGTGTTTAAAATGGTGCAGTGGAAGTCCCGGCATTCGATCCATACGTCGTAGTCCCGCAAAAATTGGTCAATCACCTGTCGGTTTGGCAGACACTTTTCCTCCAAATCGGAAATTTCCAGACGGCAGGCATACACGGTTGACTGCCTGGGGTAGCGTTCCGCCCACTCTCGCAGCCGGGTCCCCATCTCCTCAAAGTTTCGGGAGCCGTTCAGGTCCAGCTTCATGCGGTCCAGTGCTGTGGGAACCACATGGACATGGCAGTCGTAGAATCCTGGAAGTACCAGACTTCCCTTCAGGTCAACTGCTTCCTCCGCCATAGCCAAGTAGCCAGCGTCACAGTCGCGATACCCGGCGTCTCGTATCATCCCTTCCTGAATCCACATCCAGGTATAGTTTTTCTTGCCGTCAAAGCGAAAGAAATTTCCGTTATACAGAAGGATTGAACCGTTCAGTTCCCTCTTTTCTGTGGCGTTCATGCTGTCATTGTTGCTGTTCCGATTCATGTGGGCCTCCATAAAAAGCAGTTGCGGCTGCGTCCGCCCTCAACTGCGAAACCGAATGTATCACTCGTCCGCGTCATGAAGCAGGTTCATTACCGTTCTATAAACCAGTTCCGGCGCAGTGTAAAAACTGTAGTTTTTCTCGATACGCTCCGTAAACTTATGGGCATCCTTTCCAAAGGGGCCAATATCGACTACAGGCAGGTCCAGCGACTGCATCTCCCGCAAAGGGATGTCATAGAAGATACCAAAGCCAGGGGTATTCCGCTTGAGGGCACGAATGACCTCCGGGTCCTGGGGGGCGGTGGCAAAGCTGAGGTCAGAGATATAGGGAAAGAACTTTTTTCGAGTTAGTTTGTAATCGGTTCCCGTCTCCTCAATGGCCTTGTCAACCGCCCACAGCAAGCGGCGTTCCTTTTCCTTCTCCCCTGCAACGTGGACGTGGGGGTAGTAGGGGGGCGTGAGGTAAACCAGCACAATGGGGTCTTTGTCGCTCCACAGGCCATGGACATACTCCACTAAACGAGTTGTGCGCGTGCAGGTGTCAATGGTCTCATCCGTCATCAGCTCCTGCGACTTTTGCGCAACCAGCTCCGGCAGCTGGGGGACCTCCTCCAGTACGGCGGCATACAGCTGCTGATAGGTCATAACTCGGGCCTTCCAGGGCAGACGGACAAAGGGCTGCCGGCACATATTACAGAAGGTGCGGTAATACTGATTCAGCGTATCAAGCACCTGGAAGAAACACTCCTCCGCTATCTCCGCCATCATAGCCAGCACCTGATCCGGGGTGCTGATGTGGGTGGCGTAGTTAAAGTAGAGAATGGCTGATTTGGCAATCTGCGTGGAGTACTCTGCCTTTCTGTCCCGCTGGCAAAGGGTAACGGGAGGAAGCGTAACCTCGCCCTCAGCCACATCGCAGAACTCAGGATTCAAATTGATGCGGGAGCTGATCTTCGAAATCAATTGATTGGGGTCCAGGCCCTTGAACGCCTCGCCCACATGGGTTTCCTTGCCGACCACATAGAATGTGGGCATCAGTTTGCCTACCGTTCCCACATAGACATACTTATTGGTATCCCCCTCATATTCCGAGGTCATATAGTCCGTGTCCAGCAGGGCCAGATAGTCGAATTTGTTCTCCTCCTGCAGCTGGATCAGCTTGGGCACCACGCTGCGCATACCGCGGGAATTGCCCTCCTCATCACAGACCGCGGCGTAAATCAAAGTACCCTCAAAGGCTTCGATCTCCCGGCTGATCTCCTCCAGCAGAGCGATTAAAATTGCGTCCCCGGATTTCATATCGAAGATCCCACGGCCAAAAAGGTAATCCCCCGACTCAAGGTCCCGGCGCACATCCTCTGACAGCTCCAGCTCCTTCAGTTTCTCCATCAGGATATCGGGCTGGTTTGCATATTCGGCCAGAGGGCCATAGTCGGAGATCCCGACCGTATCCATATGGCCGATCATCACAACGGTACGGCGGCTGGCAGATTTTTCGCCCCGCACCATGGCCATGACACTCTTCCGCTTCCAGGGATCGTCCTTGACCGGAACATAAAACAGGTTTTCCGGATGGGCCTGAAAATATGGGACCCGGCCGAGGATCTCATATACCTTTTCTGCCATCACCACCTCATTCGCGGTTTCCAATACACTGAATTGGCCGGTCAGTTCCCGCGTCAGCTGTTCAATACGCGCCGCGCGCTGCTGCTTATCCATCATTAAGGCACTCCTTTCGATCGGCAACACCGTTGCGCCGATATTTATAAGAGATTATACCGAAAAAAATTTTGCACAGCGTTTTATTTTTATGCACCTTTGCAATATATTTGGAGGAACTTTTCCAGCAGAATAAATAGACGTTAAACCAAACAATCATCCCATGGCGCCCGTTCTGTTTCGGTGCCAGCCAACTACCATCCGAGCCGGCGGAAGCGGGCCGCTGATGAAACGAGACGGTCCCGCAACCGCGGCGGCCTGAGATGCCAGGACGCAAAAAAAGGGCGCAATGCGCCCTCACTTCCATTAAATGTATGCGAACGTCCCACTTTGGGGCGTTTTCTTTGTAAGGATGGAATCTAATTTTAAGGAGGAATCTAGCATGTCCACCAATCACACACCCAACTACAGCCTTTCCCAGTGGGAACGCAGTGACAAGGTCCAGATGGACGACTTCAACGCCGACAACGCCAGGATTGACGCCGCTCTGGCGGCCAAAGCGGACAAATCCGCGCTGAACAGCCTGAGCAGTACAGTATCCGGGCACGCCGCCGCCCTGGCGGGGAAGGGCAATTGCCGGATCGTGTGCCACACCTACATCGGTAATGGCGGCAGCGGCGGCAACAGCCCCACCGTCATCCGCTTTTCCGGCCAACCTCTGTTTGCTGTCATATCCAATGGTCAGGCGATGGTTCTGGCGGCATACGGAGTGAGAACCCTCTACTACGGACTCAGCAACGGCACTGCGCTGGTGGCCTCGTGGTCGGGAAACACCCTGAGCTTTTATGGCAACGATCCCTATGTCCAGATGAATGTAAAAGGTTCCGGTTATTCTGTCCTCTCCTTCTTCGCGGCGGACAGCTAAGTAAAAAGGACCCCCGGGCCAAAGCCCGGGGGTTCTGCTGGATTACTCAGCGGGGGTGGTGGGGGCCACATAAGCGGCAGGACCGCTGTAGACGCCCTCCACGACGACTTCCGCCGCCATAGCACTACTGCCAGTTCCGGTGGTGACCTCAAAGGTCAGGGTGTACTTTGCGCCGTTGGTGGCAACGGTGGTCTGATCCAGAGAGAGGGTATTCTTATTGGTGTCGCTGCTCTTCTTCATCTCCCAGTGGAAGACGGCGGCCTTCGCAGCCCCAGCAGCGTTGATGCCAGACCAGGTCTCCTTGTACTCCACAGGGCCGTTATCAGCCGCGCCCTGGAGCATGTTGACCGCAGTGTCATTGATCTTGAGTTCCTTGGCCTTGACCTGCGTCACAGCGGAACCCTTGGGAACCTCGACCTTCACCCAAAGCCAGGGCAGGGTGTTCACGCCGCCATTATCAACAATGTCTTGCCAAGTTGTGTAGCCGGAAGCCCCAGTCTTCTTGTAGGGCTCGAAGGTGGCCTCATCGTACACGAAGTTCATGGTAGCGGTGATGGGGTCCTTGGTCTCGCTGCCCTCGGGGGCCGCTTCCAGGGTCGGGAGAGAGGTAGCGGTATCCTTGTTCGCGCTAGAGTTATCGACATCATTATCGGGCCTGATGGTCATAGCAGTGTTGCCGACCTTCTCCAGCTCTCTGCCAGTGTTGTCGGTGACAGTGGCTTCCTCGCCTACCACAGTATGAGCCTCCAGCTTCACTTCGCTGCCCGCCTTGAGGCTCAGCTTGCAGGTGTTCAGCTCCTTGGTGATGGTGATCTTATCGGTAGCGTTCTGAGTTGTCAGAACAGAATCCTTCTTGGCGGTGCCAATGGTCGCGGAAGCGCCGTTGTCGGTCCTGACATTGCCGCCAGCCTCAACAGTACCAACGGTCACGGAGGCGGTAGCTGCTGTCTTCGCCTCGACAGTCGCGGAAGTCTCGACGGTGGTAACGGTAGCAGTAGCACCCGCGCCGGTGACCTCAACCTTGGAGGACGCGCCGTTAACGGTGCCGACCTTCACGCTGCCACCAGCCACGGTAACAGTACCCCCGCTGATCTTGGTAACCTCAGGCACCTTGGTGGTGTCGATCTTGTTGACCGTCACGGTGGGGGTGGTTCCGCTGCTCTTCTTCAGCTCGCCGATCTTGGCGTAGCCAGCCACACTGCCAGTGCCGATGGTGATGATGTTATTGCTATCAACGTAGCCAGCAACCTCCAGGGAGTTAACACTGTTAACAGCCAGAGTGAGGTTAGAAGTCTGAGCGGGCAGGTTCCGGGTCTTCAAAGTGCCGTAGATCGTGATGGTCTCAGCTGCGGAATTGCGGTTGACCAAGTCGCCGTTGATGTTAACGGTCTTGTTGGCGTTGATGGTGATACCATTCGCGCTACTACCGTAGATCGTCATGTTGCCGCGCTGCACATTCACGTTAGCGTTGATAGTGATCGCACCGCTGTCGTAGATGTTCATCGCGTCGGCGTCCACAGCGTATCCAATGGTGCTGCTGACCAGAGAGTTGGTAGCGAAGGTGCCCTTCACGACCAGCTTGCCGCTGCCGGAGATGCGGACTCTGTTCCGCGTGCCATTATCAGCGGCCTGGAAGTTGCCGTTAATGGTCAGGGTGGCGTCAGCAGGGATGTCCATAGCAATGTTGCTGCTGACATCGGTATTTCTGGGAACCCAGGTGTTGTTGATGGTGACGTTCTTATGGAGCTTCAGCGCTTCCTCAACCTCGACAGTGGTGGCATTGCCATCCAGTTCGAACTTACCGCCAGTAGCGGTGCCGCCGGAGGCAGTGAGGACCTCAGTGTCGCTGATGAAGACGACCCACTTGGCCACGCCCTGGCTGTTCAGAACGGCCACGATACGGCCCTCGAACTCCTTCTTGTCGGTGGTAGTCGTGTCGGCGTCGCCCAGCTCGGCAATGGCAGTAGCCACGGAGGCGCGCTCAAGCTTCTTGTAGCTGCCGTCAATCTTCTGCAGGACCACGGCGGGGGTATTCTCATCCACCAGGGTCAGACCGCGGTCAGCGCCGTTGTCGCCAGCCAGATACATAGTACGGCCGATCACTTTCAGGTCGGTGGCCTGAGACTTCGTCAGGTGTCCACCGTTGTCAGGATCAGTATCCCAGCCCCAGGCAGCGGAACCCTTAACATCGTTGGTGTTGCCGCCAACGCAGTCGTTGTTGACGTCGGCGCCGGGATGGTGGCCGATATCAACGATGACTTCCTTGTCGATCTTGTAAACACCATCAAAGGCCTTGTCATAGGTCCAGTAATCGGTCAGTGCGGTGGGAGTCTTCACGCCGGTGACGTAGTCGCCGCTGTAGCGCAGCTCCTGCACGTGGCCGGGCTCCAGGTCGGAGATGACCTTGGTGAACTTGCTGTTGGTCTTCAGGGTGACGATCTTGCCGTCCACAATCGCGTCAAACTCCCAGACGTGGCTGCCGTCATCCAGGCGCTCCTCGGAGGTAGCTGCGGTCAGGATGTAGGCATAGTTGGCGTCGCTGCCCTTGGCCTCGCCCAGGATGATGGAGGCGATGATGTAGTTGTCCTTGTTGTACAGGGTGTAGATGCTGTCGTACAGAGCGGTATCCTTAGTACCGTCGGAAGCGTCCTTGATGTAGGTCTTGTCATCGTCATTTGCGTTGTTACTACCCTTCTGATCGGCACGGGCGGACTTGCCGAAGACCTCGATCTCCACGTTCTGCACGCCGGTGTACACACCGGCCACGTCGCTGATGACGTGAGGCGTGCTGTTGTCGGCGCTCTCGTCAGCCTCCACCACGATGAAGACGGAGTTGTCGTTGCCGTAAGCGCGGTTGCCTCTGGTCACAGTGCCGTTTCCGCGCCCGGCGGCGGCCCCGTTCTCGCTCATGTCGGCGGCATACTCGTCGATACGGACGCTGTCGCACTTGATGACGGTGTCATCGGTAGTGACAGTGGGATTGTCCAGAACCTCGGTGGTGAACATCCGGGTGGCGGGGGTCAGGGTGTACTCGCCGGCGGCGTCCACGGTGTAGGTGTACCAGCGGTTCAGGGCGTAGGGCTCAACGCCGTTTACCTTGTTGGCCCAGCGGGTGAAGTACTGGCTGCCGTCAGTGGTGCCGTTGGTCACCTTGTCAATGTTCTTGTTGGTGTCGCGGACATTGACCTTGATGGTCTTCATAGTGCCGTCGGTGAAGATGGCGGCGGCGGTGGCAGAGCCCAGGGCGATGTTGCTGGTGCTGGTGTCAAAGCCGGTGATGAAGACGTAGTTGTCATCGCCGGAGAACAGGTCGATGCCCACGGCGTAGCCGTACTTGTCCAGATAGATGTTATAGGTGTGGTCGGCCAGCAGAGTGTTGTCGTACAGGTCCAGCACGTCGTCGCTGTAGAAGGCGAAGGCGGAGTTCTTGTACTCGGTGCCGCCGGTGACTACGCTCTTGAAGAAGGCGACATTGGTATTGCTGGCGGTGTCCTTGTCGCTCTTCTTGGCGAACTTGGTCAGGGTGGAGTCGCTCATGATCTCCACATCGTCAACGATCACGACCTCGTAGCCGGTCAGGTTGTTGCGGACCGGGGTGACGGTGGCGTTCTTGCCGGTCACGTTGACCAAAACGTACTCGTCCTTGGTGATGTCAGCAATGGCGGGCACGTCAGCCAGACTGATGGTCTTGTTCGTGGTGACGGTCCGCTTGGTATCGTCGGTGTAGTCGGAATAGATGCCCAGGATCACGGACTCGGTGGTGGCGTTGTAGTCCACAGCGGCCTTGGCCAGGAAGGTGTGGATGGAGGAGATGTCGATCAGCCCCCGCTCCGTATCCACAAAGACCTGGGTCAGCACGCCGTTGGCAGTCTGCCCGAAATCGTTGGTAGTGCGGCGGAGAATTTTGTTGGCAACGTCAATGCTGTTGCCGGTCCGCACGCCGTCCACGTAGTAGGAGACAGTGTACTCCTCGAGCGCACTGCGGCCCAGCAGGTCGTACAGGGTACGCTCACTGACAGCGGTGGTGTAGGTCTCGCGGATGTTCTCCTTCTTCATGTAGGTGCCGATTTCCTTGCCCTTGAACTCCCAGGTGCGGGAAGGACGGTTGAAGTCGTCACTGGTGGTAGCGGTGTCGTAGAGGCGCAGCTCGCCGTCATACAGCCGCTCGCCCAGCTCCACGATGGTACCCAGGTTGGTGGAACCAACGGAGGTGGCCTGCGTGGACTTAATGGCGCTGGCAAAAGCCTTGGCGCTGGTCACGCTGACGTAGTTGACCTTGCCGGTGTACACAGTGCCGTCGGGGGTGGTCAGGTTGATGGTGTTGCCGTCAGGCTCCACAACCGCGGACTGCAGAGCGTTCAGCACCATCTGAGCCACCTGATTACGGGTCATGGGCTCGCTGGCGCTGGAACCGACGCCGTCAAAGATGCCAATGGTGGTGCCCAGACGGACGGTGGAGACTTCAAAGCCGTCGGCGTAGTCGTTGCTGTACTTGAAGTAGCCCAGAGCACGCATCATCATGGATGCGGCTTCCACGGCGGTGACGGTGGCGGCGGGATCGTAGATGCCGTCGCCGCGGCCGGACACGATGCCGTTGGCGGCAGCAGCCCCGACCCAGCCCCGGGCCCAGTCATAGACGCCGGCGACGTCGGTGAAGGGGCAGACCGCTTCGTAATAGTTGTAGTCCAGGTTGAGCAGCTTGCCCATGACAACAGCCATCTCGGCGCGGCTCACGGAGTCGCCGGGACGGAAGTTGCCGTTCTCGTCGCCGACCATTACGCCGACCGACTGCACAACCTCAATGGCCTCGACGTTGTCGTCTTCGGCAACATCGGGGTAGCCCGCAGCACTGGAACCAACCACCATCATGCCCAGGAGCATGACGGAAGCCAGAGTCAGGCTGAGGGCCCGCTTCAGGTTTCTCATTCGGATTTCCTCCTTTAATTTTTTTCGGCCTGAGAGGGGCCGGTTTTGGGCTGGACGCGTCCTGCTTCGGACATTTGGTAGACCCCGTAAGTCTGAGCAAAGGTTCCGAATATTCTGCGTTTTGCCCAAAATTTTCGAGGTTTTTCGACGTTTCCCTCCGGCCACCGCCGTGTCACTCCCCTTGCATCCTGTCGAATGCCTCAGGGGGCAGGTACGACCTTGACCAGGCGAAAGGTCTCCCAACCTCTATGCGCATTCTAGCAAACCGAATTTTGAAAGTCAATGGGTTGGGGGGAAGTGTAACAAAACGGTAACATTGCCGTAACACAGGGAGAAATGTGTTACAGGGGGGGGGGCGGAGGGGCAAAAACGGGACCGGCTCCCCCGGTCCCGTTTGTCGTTATTTTTGGTCCGCTGTCTTGAGGTACACCCGGATCATTTTCTTGATCTCTTCCACCGTGTAGGTCTGCTGCGCAGGCGCTTCATCCAAAATATCGAACAGGTCAAATGCCATCGCCTTTCGTGTGTCTTGCCGTTCCGCTTCAGTGCCCATGCCGTTAACCCCCTTTATGGTTTCTATATTTACATTGTATCCGATTTTTCAGGGTCTGTCAAGCCTTTCCCCGCTCCGCCGGGTCCTTCTGGGTCCGGCGCTCCACCCGGATGACCAGGGCGGTGCGGTCGTCGGTGGCGTCCTTCCGGTCCTGGGTGACCAGCTCCCGGGCCAGATCCTTGGGGCTTGTCCCGTCAAACTGAGCCAGCCGTCCCCGCAGCCAGGCGTCCTCCGGGCCGGGGCACACCCCGTCGCTGATCATCAGCACGCAGTCCCCCGGCGCCAGCCGCAGGGAGAAGCGGTCCAGCGCGGCGCTCTCCCCCTCCGCCAGCCCGGCGGGGAGGGATTTTCCCGTGAGCCGCTGGACCTCGCCGCCCTTTTTTATATAGGTAGGGGCCGCGCCCAGCTTGAACAGCTCCCCCTCCCCGGTGAACAGGTCCAGCTGGAGCAGGTCCACGGTGGTGAAGCCGCCGGTCTCCTCCCCCCGCAGGGCCAGGGCGGAGGACAGGGTGGTCAGCGCCCGGGGGGCCGCCACCCCCGCCTGGAGGAGCTGCTCCAGCAGGCGGACGGCCAGGGTACTCTCCCGGTTGGCGTCCGGGCCGCTGCCCATGCCGTCGCATAGTAAAAGGTACAATTTTCCGTCGTGACGCTTGAAGTAGGTGCCCGCGTCTCCGCTCACCGTCTCGCCGGTTTTTTTCCGGGCCGCCACCCCCGCCACCGCCATCAGCGGCTCCTGCTGAATCAGGGAGACGGCGTTCTCCCCCTCCAGCTCCACCCGCAGGGGGACGCCCAGCACCGCCGACAGGTCATTGATCCGGCTGGGACGGGTCAGCGCCGCGCACTGAGGGCCCTCCGCCTCCACCCGGAGCAGGCCCCGGCCGTCCCGGTAGACGGCGGCGCGCACATCCAGCTTCAGCTCCGCCAGCCGCTGGCGCAGGCGGCGGTCCCCGATGACGTCGGGGGTCAGCTCCCGGCTCAGCTCGGCGGCGGCCTCCCCCAGCAGGTCGGACAGCTGAGCGTACTGCCGGCACACCGCCGCCCGGCTCTCCCGGATGCGGGCGTTGTACTGCCGGCGGTAAAACAGGGCGGTGAGCTCCTCGTTCACCGCCGCCACAAATTCCGGAAAGTGGATGCAGCGGTCGGCAAAGTGGCGGGGAAAATCCCCTTTTTCCGCTTTTCCCCGCTCCACCATGGCGGGGGTGGCGTCATTCATGGCGTTGAAGGTGGTGTTGTAGTCCGTCTTCCAGCAGCGGTCCCGGAGGGTGCAGGCCCGGCACTGCCGCCCCGCCGCCCGGTCGAAGACGGTGGCCACATCGTTGTCGTTGTCCGGGGCGCGGAAGGCGGAGCGGAGGGAATCGCACAGGGTGCGGAAGGCCTGCGCGGTGCGCTCCAGCTTCTGCTGGACCAGCCGCTGGGCCCGGAAGTCGGCGGCGGCCTCCGGAACGGAGTGCATTCCAAACCAGCCCAGCACCCACTCCGGAGCGAAAAAGGCCAGGACGCAGGCGCCCACCCCCACCACTGCCAGCATGGGCACTCCAAAGAACTCCATCGGCGCGATGGCCGTCAGGCAGGCGCACAGCAGGGCCAGCGGCCCCACCCGCCGGGCGGCGGCGGAGGGCCTGTCCCGCTTCCGCCGGACCATGGGGGCCAAGGCCCCCCGAAAGGCCCAGGCCGCCGTCCCCACCAGGGCCGTCTCCAGGATCAGATAGGCCGTGCCCTCCAGCTGCCAGCCCGCCTGCGCCTGGACGATACAGCCGGTGAAGGCGGTAAGTCCTCCGGCCACCATGGGCATGGCCCAGGGGCGGCGGAGGACCTTCCAATCGCAGAAGGCGAAGTGGACCGCAAAGGTGAGGATGGCGGCGGAGGAGTAGCGCAGGCCGTCGGAGAAATCCAGGGCGGTCAGCGAACCGAAGCAGGTCCCCACCAGCGCAGCTCCGCCGAACAGTCCGGACCCCGCCGCCGCCACAAAGGCCACGCCCAGCGGCGCCCGGCCGCCAAAGACCACCGCTCCCGCCAGCACCGCCGCCAGCAGCAGGTGGATGCCCAGCTCGGCCAGCGCTACCAGCGGTGAGACGGGCGCCCGCGCCGGCTCCGGCGGTTTCGACTGGGCCCGCAGGCCGCTGATCTTGCTGTAAATGGTCTTGGCTGTCATGCCGGTCTCCTCCTTGAAGGGGCCCGGCGCGATGCCGGCGGGCCCCGGTGTATGTTGGAGCCCATTATATTCCAGTTTCTGGAAATTATACGTCGAAAGCAGTCTGCCATAAAAATTGCGGCCCTCCCCCAAAACGGGAAGGGCCTGATTCATAAAGGGCTATATTTCGTCGTCCAACAATTGAATGACATCCACATGCTGGATCTGTCCTGGATATGACTCAAGAATTGCCCCCGTAAAGGTGATGGAAATGTGATCGCCAACCTCCAGATCCTCCAGGGCAATCTCGGTGTACCGCCATGTGATCTTTGTTTCCTCTACGATGACAAAGGAAAATTCCTGTCTGAAATTGATGTCGTTGACCTCCATACCCGTCACGGTGCATGTGTTCCCCTGCAGCTCGGAGATCGTGGCGTAAAAGGTCTGGGGCATGAGCTCAGAGGCGGAGGCCTCTATGCGGTCATAGGCCGTTTTGTACCCGATGAAATAAAATACTCCCGCGACCGCTATACTGTAACAAAGCATGGCAATCACAAGTCCGGCGGCTTTTTTCTTCATAAAATATCCCTCCTGATTTAACGTTCTATCTTTTATAGACGTAAAAAATCAGCAAAGGTTCCCTCTTTTTCCCATCTCATTCCCAGGTCCGTTCAACTTTAGGGCTTGTATTTTTCCAGAAAATCGAATACAATGTAAAGTGAATCAAACTAGGCGAACCCTATCCTCATGGAAAGGAAGGTATTTTCCCATGAAACTGGAAAATGAGCTGGGCGAGATCCGCATCAGCAGCGACGTGTTCACCACCGTTACCGGCAGCGCCGCCACCAACTGCTACGGCGTGAAGGGCATGGCGGTCCGCTCCACCACCGACGGACTGGTCCACCTGCTGAAGCGGGAATCCATGTCCAAGGGTGTGAAGGTCTATTACAACGCGGACGGCACCGTCTCCATCGAGCTGCACATCATCGTAGAGAACGGGGTCAACCTTATGGCTGTGTGCCGCTCCATCATGAGCGAGGTGCGCTATGTGGTCAGCAAGACCACCGGGGTGGAGGTCGCCTCGGTGGATGTCTGCGTGGACTCCATGCGCTTCTGATTATTCGCAGAAAGGAATTTTGCCGATATGGTACAAACTATTGACGCGGCGGTCTTTCAGCGGATGATGATCCATGCTCACGCCGCCATCAATGCCCAAAAGCAGCCCATCAACGACTTGAACGTCTTCCCCGTCCCGGACGGGGACACCGGCACCAACATGACGCTCACCATCGCCGCCGCCGCCGCTGAGATGCGGAAAAAGCAGTACGACACTGTAGGCCAGGCCGCCGGGGGCACCGCCTCCGCCCTGCTGCGGGGGGCCCGGGGCAACTCGGGGGTCATCCTCTCTCTGCTGTTCCGGGGCTTCTCCAAGGCCATCAAGGACAAGGAGGTCATGGACGGCCGAGACCTGGCCATCGCCCTGGACTTCGGTGTAGCCGCCGCCTACAAGGCGGTGATGAAGCCCGCCGAGGGCACCATCCTCACCGTCTCCCGTCTGGCCGCCGCCCGGGCCGCCGGTCAGGCCAGGGAGGACAGCTCCTTCGAGGGGGTGCTGGAGGCCGCCATTCAGGAGGGCCAGGAGGCCCTGGCCCACACCATCGACCAGAACCCGGTGCTGAAAAAGGCCGGCGTGGTGGACGCCGGCGGCAGGGGCTTTCTGGTCATCCTCCAGGGCATGCTGGACGAGGTCCGGGGCCTGCCCATGCCCGAGACGGGGGAGGACGGCTCCACCCCCGCGGACAAGGCTGACTTCGAGGCCGTCAGCGTGGAGGACATCACCTTCGCCTTTGACACGGTGTTCATTGTCCGCAAGTTCAAGGAGGACATCGACCTGGAGCCCTTCCGGGCCTACCTCAACTCCATCGGCGACAGTCTGGTGATCGGGGAGGACGACGCGGCCTTCAAGGTCCACGTCCACACCAACACCCCCGGCAGCGCCTTGAACGAGGCCCAGAAGTACGGCGTGCTGGAGCTGGCCAAGATCGAGAATATGCGCACCCAGGCCGAGGATCTGGCCGCCGGCCGGCACGTTCAGAGCACCGACGACCTGGATGCCATCGAGGCCGAGCTGGAGAAGGGTTCCCCCGCCCAGCCGGTCCACGCCGCGCCGGAGAAGAAATTCGGCTACGTGGCCGTATGCGCCGGGGCCGGACTGGAGGCCGTCTTCAAGGATCTGGGGGTGGACGGTCTGGTGGGGGGCGGTCAGACCATGAACCCCTCGACCCAGGACATCCTCAAGGCCATCGACGCCACTCCGGCGGAGATTGTCTACGTCCTGCCCAACAACAAAAACATCATCATGGCGGCCGAGCAGACCATCCCCCTGTGCGAGGATAAGAAGGTGATCGTCCTGCCCACCAAGACGGTACCCCAGGGTATCTCCGCCATGCTGTGCGCCGACCCCGACGCGGAGGAGGGGGACAACACCGCCGCCATGCTGGACGGCTTCTCCAGCGTCCGTACCAGCGAGATCACCTACGCCGCCCGGGATTCCGACTTCGACGGCTTTGCCATCCACCAGGGGGACTACCTGGCCTTGGAGGAGCACCAGCTTTTCGGCACCGATCAGGACCTGTCCGCCATGCTGGACCGCTTGGCCCACTCCGAGGGCCACCAGAGCGCCGAGTTTATCTCCATCTTCTACGGCGAGGACGTCACCGAGGAGCAGGCCCAGCAGGCCGAGGCCATCTTCGCCGCCGCCTGTCCCAATGCCGAGATCACCCTGCTGGCCGGGGGCCAGCCGGTGTACTACTTCATGATTTCCGCCGAATAAAGGAGGTCTCTTGAACAAATATCTCTTGTGCTGGGTTCTGTCCGCTGCCCTGCTGTGCTGCGGCTGCGGACAGCAGCCCCAGCCTCCGGCGGCTTCCTCCGTTCCGCCTCCTGCGGCCTCCGACATTTCCGAGCCGGATATCTCACTGCCTGACCGCTCTGCCCCCTCCGTGCCCGAGGACCCAAGCCCGTCTATCCCTTTGGCGCTCCCGGAGGGGGAGGTTCCCGAAGGGACCGTCGTCCCCTACACCTGGGACTACTCCGTCACTGTGGACAACGGGCGGCGGCTCACCCTGCGGCTGCGCTGCGAGGCGGAACGGAAGGACTACGACGCCTGGTATTACGGCGTGAGGTCCATCGACGTGCTGGAGGGCAGCGACCTGCGGCAGACCCTCTCCATCCAGCTGGCCGACGCGGCCAGCCAGTTCGAGTGGGGCGGCGACCCGGACTGGGCCATGGAACTGACCCACCCCTGGCACGAGGACGGCGGCCTCATCATCGAGGACCTGAACTTTGACGGTATCCCAGACCTGCGGCTGGAGGCCGGAAACGGCGTGGTCAATACCCGATATCTGTGCTGGCTGTGGCGGACCGACTTTCAGCGCTTTCAATACTCCTTCTCCCTGGTGGGCTACGATGTGCGGCTGGACCCGGAGAAGAAACAGATCATCACCGAGGACCGGGACGCCTCCACCTACACTACCAAATATTACCAGTACAATGAGGACGGCCGGCTGTATCTGGCCGATTCAAGCTCTGTCACACTGTGAAAAATCCCGGTCCATTCGGACCGGGATTTTCCTATGTTATTCAGGGAGCGGGCACAACCTCCACGGTGTAGCCCAGGTCCTTCAGGCCCTGGACCACGCCGGTCTTGCCGACCATGTGGCCCGCGCCCACCGTCATGATGCCGGTGTGGGAGCCCTCCTGCTTCAGGTAGCGGTCGGCCCAGGCGATCATGTTGGGGTCCCGGCCCTCGAAGAGCTTGGCGTTCAGCTCGTTGGTGGCATCGCCTTGGATGTCGTCCTTGGGGTAGTCCTTGACGAAGGCTTCCACGTCTCGGGTCTTCCACTGCTCCATCCAGCGGTCCACGGCGTCGTACTGCTCTTTCAGGGCGGCCTCAAGCTCTGCTTTCTCCTCCTCGGACAGGTCCCCGGCAGCGTCCATCCCCTGGAACATGGCCAGGGTCATGGCCAGGTAGTCCTCCTGGAATTCGTCAGACAGGTCATCGAAAATTTTCCCCTGGAAGGCGTAGGTCTCCACCCCCTCCACGGGCACACCCACATTGGAGGCCTTGGCGTTGACGTACAGGTCCAGGGCCATGGCGTTTTCGCTGGTGGTGTCGTCGGTCATGGACAGGGCGGTAAAGGAGTTGGACAGCGTCCAGGGCTTATACTGGGCCACCTGCTCCTCGGGCATACCCAAGGGGGCCAGGGCATCCACCACCTCCTGGTACAGCTCCGGGTCGATGTGGTCCTTCAGGGTGGTGCCGTCGGAGTACACCTGCATGGCGGTGAACTCGTCGATGCCCTCCTGGCTGTTGAAATCCAGCTCAAAGGCGGCCAGCTCGGCGGAGGTGATGATGTCCCGCAGCTGCTTGTGGAAGGGGTAGAGGTTGCTCCGGTCGGTGTGGATGGAGCCCAGCAGATACAGGGTGTTGCCGTTGCCCTCCGCCTTCCACAAAAGCCCAAGGGAGCCGGCGTTCTGCTGGTCATACAGGGCCAGAATCATGCGGTTGGCAAAGCAGGCGGCCTCCAGCAGGGTGCAGGGCCGGTCCAGGGCCAGGTCGTCCCCGCTTCCGTGGACCACGCCCAGGGAGGACAGGAACTCCACCGCCCCTGCGTCCACATCCGCAAAGGCATAGGGAAGGGCCTCCATATACAGGGCGTTGAGCACGCCGCCTCGAGTGGTATCCAGCACGAAAGAGCCGCTGCTGGAACGCTGTTCCACCCCCAGCAGGGCCAGCTTGTCCGACGCCACCTGGGTCATCTTGTCCAGCTGCTCCTGGGTGACGGGATCGCTGTGGTTGGTGTAGATCTCATCCCCCACCAGCCCCAGGGCGTAGATGTCGGCCACCTCGCCATAGGCCCAGGCGGGAATGGGTTCGGCCTGGGGCGCTTCCGCCGCCAGTACCGGGACGGCGCTTCCTAGCAGGCCAAAGGCCAGCAACAGGGTAAGTAATTTCTTCATCGATACTCATCCTTTCTCCGGGCGGGCCCGGTATGCCCCTATTGTAACACCGGACAGCCCCAAGTCAAAATTTTTGCATATGCCGCCATATGCTCATCCAGTATAACATAAGGCACCTGAAAAATCAACCGCGGAATGCATTAAATTCCCAATGCACTTTGTGTCATGGTTAAATGGTATCGATTCACACTATAATGTACTCAAAACAACCGAGAAGTGAGGCATTATGGAAAAATTCATTATTACTCCCCGCGAGGACAAGACGGTCACCATGACCATCCGCATCGACCGGACCCTCCAGGAGCGATACAACCAGCTCTCCGCCCAGACGAACCGCTCCCGAAACGAGCTGATTGGCATGGCGCTGCAGTACGCCCTGGACCACATGGAGCTGAAGACCACCCCCAAGTAGGGGCTGTCACAGCCCCAGCCACCGGACCAGGTCCCACAGGTCGGGGGAGATGTGGTCGGGATGGAACCGGGCAAAGGCCTCTGCCGGGGTGGTGCCGCCCAGGACGGCGGCAAAATGGGTTCCGGCGTTTTGGGCCGCTCCGGCATCCATGACGGTGTCGCCGCAGAACAGTGCGTGCTCCGGCCTGACCTCCAGCTGGTTCAGGGCCAGCAGCAGGCCCTCCGGATCGGGCTTGTGGCGCGTCACGTCGGCACTGCCCACCACCAGGTCCACCGTCTCCGCCAGTCCCAGCCGGTCCAGGACAATTTCAATGGTGTCCCCCCGCTTGGTGCTGACGATGGCAGTCCTGGTCCCACGGGCGTGCAGCCCCCGCAGCAGCTCCTCCCCGCCGGGGAGCAGGACGGTCTCCCGCCGCTGCCGCTCCGTCGCCACCTCGGAGAACAGGCTCCGGAACCGGGCCTGATGCTCCGGGTCCAGGTCGCCGGTGAGCATAGAGTAGGAGTCCTCCAGCAGAAAGCCTACCGTCCTGCGCACCGTCTCCCGGTCGGGGGCGGGCCAGCCCAGGGAAGTCAGCCCGTGCTGAAAGCCGGCCACGATGGAATCGGTGCAGTCCCCCAATGTGTAGTCAAAATCAAAACATACCGCTTGAAACATGTCCTCTCCTCCTTATCCTGCCCTCCATCATAACACAGGAAGGTATTTGCTGCAACTATTTGACCAAACGCTCTGTATCCTGTATAATAAGCGCCAAGGCCCCGATCGATCATAAGGAGGAGCATGATGGAAAAGACAACCGAAACATACCGCGCCTATATCAAGATCCTGGAGGAGGAGCTGGTTCCCGCCATGGGGTGCACCGAGCCCATCGCCATCGCCTACGGAGCGGCCAAGGGCCGGGAGGTGCTGGGCGCTCTGCCCGACGAGGTCCTGGTGGAGGCCAGCGGCAACATCATCAAAAACGTGAAAAGCGTAGTGGTACCCAATACCGGCGGCCTGCACGGCATCGAGGCGGCGGCCGCCGCCGGCGTGGTGGCCGGACAGGCGGACCTGCTGCTGGAGGTCATCTCCCAGGTGACGCCGGAACAGCAGGCAGAGATGCGCACCTATCTGAAGGAGCACCCCGTCCGGGTGGAGTTTTTGGACGGCGAGCTGGTCTTCGACATCCAGATCACCCTGCGCAGAGGGACGGACACCGTCAAGGTCCGCATTGCCAACTACCACACCAACATCGTCCACCTGGAGCACAACGGCCAGGTTCTGCTGGACCTGCCGGTGGAGGCGGACGACGAGAGCGGCCTCACCGACCGCACCCTGCTTTCCATGGCGGACATCTACGACTTTGCCCAAACGGTGGACATTGCTGACATAAAGGAGCTGCTGGACCGGCAGATCCAGTGCAACATGGCCATCTCCCAGGAGGGACTGACCCACAGCTACGGCGCCAACATCGGTCAGGTGATCCGGGCCGCCTCCCCGGCGGACGACCTGATCGCCAAGGCCAAGTCCGCCGCCGCCGCCGGATCGGACGCCCGGATGGGCGGCTGCGAGATGCCCGTCATCATCAACTCGGGCAGCGGCAACCAGGGTATGACCGCCTCGGTGCCGGTGATCGTCTACGCTCAGGGGACCGGCGCCAGCCAGGAGAAGCTCTACCGGGCGCTGGCGCTGTCCAACCTGATCACGATCCACCAAAAAACCCGCATTGGACGGCTGTCCGCCTACTGCGGCGCGGTGAGCGCCGGTGCGGCGGCGGGGGCGGGCATCGCCTACCTGGACGGCGGCGGCTACGAGGAGATTATCCATACCGTGGTCAACGCCCTGGCCATCGTGTCCGGCATGATCTGCGACGGGGCCAAGGCCTCCTGCGCGGGCAAGATCGCCGCCGCCATCGATGCGGGGGTGCTGGGCTACCGGATGTATCAGCAGGGCCAGCAGTTCTATGGCGGGGACGGCATCCTCTCCCACGGAGTGGAGAAGACCCTGGACAACGTGGGCCGTCTGGGCAAGATTGGCATGCGCTCCACCGATAAGGAGATCTTGCAGATCATGCTGCAAACCTGAGCAGAAGCAGCAAAACGCCCTCTCTGAGGAAGCCTTTCCTGCGGGGAACGATTTTTTGGCAAACTGTGAAAGCCCCTGGCTCAGGCCAGGGGCTTTCGCGTCACTCAAACCAGGCCACCGCCCGGATGGGGGAGCCGTCGCAGTTTTCCAGCTTCAGGGGGAAGCAGCTGAACCAGAACAGCTCCTCTCCGCACAGCTCCAGGTTTTTCAGGTTCTCGATGTTGACGATGTCCGTATCCCGGAACAGCTCCCTGTGCCGGGGCAGGCCGGCGTCGGCGATGGGGTCCAGCCCGATCACGTCAAAGCCGATACCCTTGTAGCCCCCCGCCTTGATATGGGCCAGCACCTCACGGTCGATGCAGGGGTAGTCACCGAAGTAGGCGTCCGTCCCCCATTTTTTGTCCCAGCCCAGGCGGAACAGCAGGAAATCCGCCCGGTCCGCCTTGTCCCCATAGGGGCGGATGTGGTCCATGGTGATGGCCGCCCCCTCGGCCAGCCCCGCGCAGTCGATCACCAGGGCTTTCCCGATGAACTGTTCTGGCGGGAACTGATCCAGAGTGGTCCGGCCGGCGAAGAGATGGGCAGGCGGGTCCATATGGGTGCCGGTGTGGGTGAACATGGACAGCAGAGTCTCCTGAAAGCCGTCCTTCTCATAGCTGTTAGCCGGTTCAAACTTTGGAGGCTCCGTGCCGGGGTATACCGGCATATCCGCCCGGATGGTGTGGGTCAGATCAATGACTTTCATGGCGTCAGGCTCCGATCAATGGTTGGCCATCTGGTAGATGTTCAGGAAATCCGCTTCCATCAGCACCTTGGCGGTTCCTTTTTTGCCGCCGCAGGCGATATGGAACATGTGGGCCATTTTTTCCAGCTGCTCCTGGGTGGGAGAGATGCCCAGCTCGGAGAAGCAGGTGGGCATATGGATGGAGCGGTAAAAGTCCTCCATGGCCTCGATGCCCGCCAGAGCGATGTCCTCCGGCGTCCCGCTCCCGGGCACTCCCATCACGTTGATGGCGAAGGAGATGAACCGGTCCAGGCACTCCCGGTAGACATACCGGGCCCAGCTGCCCCAGATGGCCGCCAGCCCCGCGCCGTGGGTCACATCGAACATGCCGCCCATCTCGTGCTCCAGGCCGTGGGGGACCCAGTCGCCTCCGTCGCTGCCGCAGCCGGTGAGGCCGTTGTGGGACAGGCTCCCCGCCCACATGATCTCCGCCCGGGCGTTGTAATTGCCGGGGTCGTCCCGGAGCAGGACGGCGTTGTCCATCACGGTGCGCATCAGCCCCTCCGCGATGCGGTCGGTGAGCTCCATGGTGCCGTTGGGAGTAAAGTACCGCTCCATGGTGTGCATCAGGATGTCCGTGCAGCCGCTGGCCGTCTGGTAGGGGGGCAGGGTCATGGTCAGCTCGGGATTCATGACGGCAAATTTGGGGCGGCAGAGGTCGTCGTTGTAGCCCCGCTTGATGCCGCCCTCGTCCTTGGTGATCACGCTGCTGTTGCTCATCTCGCTGCCCGCAGCAGCGATGGTCAGCACCACGCCTACGGGCAGACAGGCCTTCGCCTTCCGGACCCGGTCGTACAGCTCCCACACGTCGGCCTCCTCCGCCAGGCCGTAGGCGATGGCCTTGGAGGAGTCGATGACGCTGCCGCCGCCCACTGCCAGGATGAAGTCCACTCCCTCCCGCCGGGCCAGCTCGATTCCCTGGTACACCAGGGACAGCCGGGGATTGGGCACCACGCCGCCCAGCTCGGTGCAGGCAACGCCCTCCGCCTCCAGAGCCGCCTTGATCCGCCCCAGCAGCCCGGAGCGGACCACGCTGCCGCCGCCGTAGTGGATCAGCACCTTCCTGCAGCCCTGGGCCTTGACCAGCGCGCCGGTCTGTTCCTCCGCGCCCTTGCCGAACACCACCGTGGTGGGGGTATGATAGGTAAAGTGAAACATGCTTTGTCCTCCTGTTTTGTTGATGACTCCATTATACCACCCAGATCCTCCCACTACAAGGGCAAGGTCCTGGATCTTCTCTTGTTTCTGCCAAGAATATGGAGTACAATAGGGAAAACATCCAGCCAGGAGGCGCGCCATGAAAACCATCGCGGTCATCGACGACGACATCCACATCGGAAATATGCTGGAGGAGCTGCTCCAGCGGGAGGGCTACGCCGTTGTGCGGGCCTACTCCGGGACGGAGGCGGTGCTCCTGCTGGAGCGGGTCCGCCCCGATCTGGTGCTGCTGGACCTGATGCTCCCCGGCCTGCCCGGCGAGGAGGTGCTGGCCCAGATCCGCGGCATTCCGGTGATGGTGGTCAGCGCCAAGGTAGGGGTGGACGACAAGGTAAAGCTCCTTCTGAATGGGGCGGTGGACTATGTGACCAAGCCCTTCGACACCCGGGAGCTGCTGGCCCGCATCGCCGTCCGCCTGCGGGAGAGCGCCGCCCCCGGACTGGCTCCCGTGCTGGAGGCGGGCCTCCTGCGCCTGGACCAGATCGCCCACACCGTCACAGCGGCGGACCAGCCCGTCCGGCTGACCAAGACGGAGTACGCCATTTTGAAGCTGTTTCTCCAAAACCCCGGCCAGGTCATCGCCAAGTCGGTGATCCTGGACCGCATCTCCGCCGACACTCCCGACTGCACCGAGAGCTCGCTGAAGATCCACATCAGCAACCTGCGAAAAAAGCTGCGGGACATCACCGGACAGGACCACATCGAGTCGGTGTGGGGGATCGGATTTAAACTGAACACGTTTGAGGTGGATCAGCATGTCTGATCTGAGGGCCATGCGGAACATTGGAACCGAGACAGCCCGAAATCTTTCCCAAATCTTTACCCTTTTCTTATCCGCTCTCTTTACCCTTTCCAGGTAGACTGGGCCACACAAGAAAAGGAGGCTTTTTCTATGGACTATATTCTCACCGCCGACAGTCTGTGGAAGTCCTACAAGGGCTTTCACGCGTTGAGCGGCCTTACCATGCGCGTGCCCAGGGGGTCCATCTACGGTCTGGTGGGCCGGAACGGGGCGGGCAAGACCACCCTCATCCGCCTGATCTGCGGTTTGCAGGCCCCCACCTCGGGGGGCTTCACCCTCTTCGGCCTGGACAGCAGGGACAAGGGCATCCACAAGGCCCGCCGCCGGATGGGGGCGGTGGTGGAGACCCCATCCATCTATCTGGATCTGTCCGCCGCCGACAACATCAAGGAGCAGTACCGGGTGCTGGGCGTCCCCTCGGATGAGGGGGTAAACGAGCTGCTGGAGCTGGTTGGGCTGGCGGACGCCGGCAAAAAGAAGGCCCGGAACTTCTCTCTGGGCATGCGCCAGCGGCTGGGCATCGCCATCGCTCTGGCCGGGAACCCGGACTTTCTGGTGCTGGACGAGCCGGTCAACGGCCTGGACCCCCAGGGCATCATTGAGACCCGGGAGCTGATCCTCAAGCTGAACCGGGAGCGGCAGATCACCGTCCTCATCTCCAGCCACATTCTGGACGAGCTGTCCCGGCTGGCCACCCACTACGGCTTCATTGACGGGGGCCGCATGGTGAAGGAGATCAGCGCCCATGAGCTGGAGGCCGCCTGCCGCAAGTGCCTGCGGGTGGAGGTCACCGACACCCGCGTCCTGGCCCGGGTGCTGGACGGCATGGGGCTGGAGTACAAGATTCTCACCGAGGGCAAGGCGGATATCTTCGCCCAGCCGGTGATCTCCCAGCTATCCGCCGCGCTGGCAAAGGAAAACTGCGAGTTCCTCTCCGCCCAGGAGCGGGACGAGAGTTTGGAGAGCTACTTCATCAACCTGGTGGGAGGTGGTTCTCGTGACTAACCTGCTGTCCGCCAATCTGTTCCGCCTGAGAAAGAGCCGCCTGTTCTGGGTGACCCTGCTGCTGTGCGCCGCCGCCGGGGCCTGGCAGCCCCTCCAGACCTATCTGGAATACCAGCGACAATTCCCCCTGGACGCTATCTTCTTTGTCTACGCCATGCTCATCGGCCTGGTGCTGTCTGTATTCCTCCCCCTGTTCTTCGGTTCGGAGTACAGCGACGGGACCATCCGCAACAAGCTGGCCGCCGGCCACCCCCGGCTGTCCGTCTACCTGGCCAATCTGATCACCGCCGTGTTCGCTGCCCTCATCTTCTGCGGCGGGTATATTCTGTGTACCCTGGCGGTGGGGGTCCCCCTGCTGGGCGGGCCCAAGGCCCCCGGCCCGCTGTTGACCAGCCTGATCCTCTCCCTGCTCATGGCGGCGGTCTGGTGCGCCATTTTCACCGTCCTCATCATGAATTTCAGCCGCAAGGCCGCCTCGGCGGTGTGCTGTATCCTGCTGTTCCTGCTGATTTTCGGTACCGCGCTTACGGTCTATCAGGTGCTGGATGCCCCGGAGTTTTACCCGTCCCTTCAGCTGGTGGACGGAGAGATGGTGTCAGAGATGGTACGCAATCCCCGCTATCTCCAGCCGGACGAGCGAAAAATCTATGAGCTCCTGCTGGACCTGGACCCGGTGGGCCAGGCCGTTCAGTTCACCGACGGCACCGTCACCCGCCCCGTCCAGATGGCCCTGTGCTCTATGGGCATATTCGCCGTTACCACCGCCGCTGGGCTGGCCCTGTTCCAGCGAAAAGACCTGAAGTAGGGGTGGCGGAGATGAGGAATGTACTGTCGGCCAATTTCCTGCGGCTGAAACACAGCCGAATTCTGTGGCTGTGCCTGGCCTATATGCTCTATGACGGGCTGCGCCTGTTTTACAGCGCCTCCCAGGCGGCGGCCGGAACAGGCGCCCGTATGGCGCCCTCCTTCCAGTTCTTCTGGCTGGGCGGCATCGTCTTTGCCGTCTATTGCAGCTTTTTCATCAGCGGCGAGTACGGCGAAGGGGGAGTCCGCCGCAAGGTGGCGGCGGGCGCGCCCCGCCCGGCGGTCTATCTGGCCAACCTGACCTCCTGCACACTGGCAAGCCTGCTGATGTGCGGGGGATATATCCTTACAAACTGGACGCTGGAGTATTTTGTTCTGGGCGGTACCGGCGTGCTGGAGTACACACAAACTCCAGGCTAGATTGCCCTGCTGCTGCTGCGCAGCAGCTCCCCGGATCGCTATTCCTTTTCCCCACTGGAGGAGCTCCGCTACCGGCTGTTCGCCGAGTGGCTCCCCGGCGGACAGGCCATTCATTGCGTGAGCCTGGGGGCCTTCTGGGCTCCGGAGGGCATGATGCTCCGCGCCCTGGCGGTCATCGCTGTCTCAACCGGGGTGGGGATTTGTCTGTTCCGGCGAAAAGACCTGAAATGAGGTGACAACATGCTCCCCTGGCTGATCTGCGGCGGACTGGCCGCAATTGTGATCGCGCTGCTGGTCAAGCTGTGGCTGCTCCGCCGCAGTCTGGACGAAATGCTGGACCAGCTGGAGGAGCGGCTGTCCCAGGACACCAACAACCCCATTTTCCTCTCTGCCCGGGACGCCAGCGCCCGCAGGCTGGCCGCCGGGCTGAACGTCCAGCTCCGAGAGCTGCGCCGCCAGCGACAGCGGTTCCAGCAGGGGGACACCGAGCTAAAAAACGCGGTCACCAACATCGCCCACGATCTGCGCACCCCTCTTACCGCCATGCAAGGCTATCTGGACCTGCTGGAGCGGGAGGAGCTGCCTGGCGGCGCCCTGCGCTATCTGGACCAGATCGCAAACCGGACCCAGGCCATGACCCGGCTGACCGAGGAGCTCTTTCGCTACTCCCTGGCCGCCGACCTGCCGGAGCTGGCCCGGGAACCGGTGGACCTGCGCCGCTGTCTGGAGGAGAGCCTGGTCTCCTTCTACGCCAGCCTGAACCAGCAGGGAATCACGCCGGACATCTCCCTGCCCGGCGGCCCGGTGGTCCGTTCCCTGGACCCCTCAGCCGTGAGCCGGATCTTTGGCAACATCATCAGCAACGCCCTGAAATACAGCGGCGGCGACTTCGCCGTCTCCCTGGACGAGGCCGGGATGGTCACCTTCTCCAACACCGCCCGCTCCCTGGACCCGGTGACCACCGCCCAGCTCTTCGACCGGTTTTACACCGTGGAGACCGGGCAGGGCTCCACCGGCCTGGGGCTGTCCATCGCCAAGCTGCTCACCGAACGGCTTGGCGGGACCATCTGCGCCGATTACCAGAAGGAGCGGCTGTATATTTCCATCTTCTTCCCCGAAGCATAAACAAAAAAGGCTCCCTCAGACAGGGAGCCTTTTTATGTGCTCTTACGGTTCTGTCACAATCATATTCGGCCAGCGGTGCTCCACAAATCCGTCGCCGTACTGCTGATCCAAAAACTCCTCAAAGGCGTTGGAGGGCTGGGGCTGGACGCTCCGGATGTTGTACCGCAGCATGGCCGCGCAGGTGAGCAGGCCGTTGCACACCATGAGAAACACCACCACCCAGGTCAGGATCTTCCCGGCCAGAGCGGGGAGGCGCTCAATGCTCCGGGACATTTTGGGGTAGATGCCCTTGATCCAGAACACCGCCAGCACCCCCCAGAAAAAGCAGAACAGCACGTTGGTCCGCCCGCCGATGTTCAGGGGCATGTGGCTGTAGTCCCAAAACACGGTACCGAACACCAGCTCGGTGAACACGCTGCACATGTACTCGTAGGTCCCGCCGATAAAAAAACCGGCGGTGAAGACGAAAAAGGAATCCCGTTGGGCCAGCCGCTGGAGGGTAACGGTGAGCACCACCGCCCCCAGCCCCCACACAAAGCTGAAGGGGCCGTACAGTACGCTGGACCGGTTCATCCACTGGCCGTTGACCAGCCCGCACCAGAAGGTTTCGATGACTTCCCCCAACAGGGCGGAGGCGAGAAAGACCCACACCAGCTTGTCCAGGCAGACCCCGTGGGCAAATATGTAGAATTCGTCCTGCTCCTCCTGGGACATCCCCCGAATGCCGGGGTAGGCCCTTTGGAGGCGGCGCCACACATACTGCGTGAGCCGCCCGGCAATCCGGCCCTCGCTGCTGCGGGCCTCCCGGCGCTCGTAGGCCCGGACGCCCCCGGTGCGCAGGGTGTACAGCACCCCCGCGAAGTCCGCCGCCATCAAGGCGAAGAGAACCCACACGGCGGCCCGCTTCAGCAGTTCCGGCACCAGGGTCAGCACCCCCAGCACCAGGGGGTGGACCACCAGATAGCCCGCGTAAAAGCCCGCCGCCACCGCCGCCGAGAAGACCAGCCCCTTCAGGCTGCCGCCCAGCACCCTGGACCGCTCTCCACCCCAGTGGACCTTGGGGCCCAGCTGCCGGTTCAGGTGGTCGGAAAAGCTCTCTGTCACCGAGACGATGGCCATCGTGAACAAAAACTGCACTCCATACCGTCCCGCCAGGGCGGGGAGGGTCAAAATCATCAGATCCGCCGCGATCCCATAGGAGAGCAGAAAGGGCAGAGTGAGGAAGCCCCGGTTGCGAAACTGCCGCTTGGTCACGGCGTAGTACAGCACCTCGGAGCACCAGCCCAGAAAGGAGTAGATCAGCAGATAAAGGCCCAGATTCAGCCAGCTCACACAGGTTCACCTCTTTGTTGTGTTTCAGGAGTACAGCTTGATGATCTCCTCTGCCACCGTCCGCTTGGGGACGCAGCGGTCCATGGCCTGGCGGTTGATGCAGCGGTGGGCGTCGGGCTCGGACATCTTCAGCTCACTGATGAGCAGCCACTTGGCCCGGTTCACCAGGCGGATCTCCTCCATCTTCTCCTCGATGGGCTGGATCTTTTTCTCATACCCCCGCAGCCGCTCCCGGGCTGCGGTCATCCAGTTCAGCCCCCGGAGGAGGGCGTCTCGGGGCACGGGCCGGGGCAGAACAAACACCCCGTGCTCCGCCGCCCGGGCCTGGACCTGCTCATACAGCGCCGCCGCGGCGAAGAGCAGGACCACCGTCCCGCCCGACCGGCAGCAGTCGATGGAAAAGCGGATCCCCGCGTCGTCGGGCAGGGGGGAGTTGAGGAAAATAAAGTCGAAGTCCCGCTGGTTCCGGGCCCGCTCGGCCCCGCCTACGCTGGTCACGGTGACGATGGGGGAGTAGTCCGCCTCGGGCAGGAGGGAGAGCAGGGAATCCCGAAACTTCTCTGAGGCCGATACGATCAGCACACTGTATACCTGTTCCTTCAAGCTCATGGACACCCTCCTCTCCGATTTTGATGGGGCTCACCGCGGCTTCCGATACTCCGCAATCACCGCCGCCGGGACCGCCGCCCGGATAAACGGGCTGTCCGCCGTTCCGGCCGCCTCCGCCAGGCTCCGGGGCAGGGAACGGAACCGGGCCAGCGTCTCCCCGTCCGCCTGGTACAGGTTCAGGCTGGCGGCAGGGGGCAGCTCCAGCCCCTCCTCGATGCCCCGCAGCCCGGCCTGGATCATCAGGACGAAGGCCAGGTAAGGGTTGGCGGTGGGGTCGGGGGAGCGCAGCTCCGCCCGGCGGTACTCCCCTGCGGCGGCGGGGATGCGCACCAGCTGGGAGCGGTTCTCCCGGGACCAGGAGATATACCGGGGCGCCTTGTGCCCTCCGAAGCGGGTGTAGGACGCCTCAAAGGGGTTGAGGAACAGGGTCATCTCCTCCACCTTGTCCAGTACCCCGGCCACCATGGGGCACAGGCAGTCCCGGCCGTCCGCCGCCTGGACGGACATGTTGATGTGAAAGCCGCTCCCCGGCGCGTCCGGCAGCGGCTTGGGACCGAAATCGGCGTACAGGCCGTTGCGCTCCGCGATGAACTTGACGATGGACTGGAAGGTCATCACATTGTCCGCCGCCGTCACCGGGTCGGAGTAGCGGAAGTCGATCTCGTTCTGGCCGGGACCCTCCTCGTGGTGGGAGCACTCGGGGAAAATGCCCATCTGGGCCAGGGTGAGGCAGATCTCCCGGCGGATGTTCTCCCCCTTGTCGTCGGGGGCGATGTCCATGTAGCCCGCCCGGTCATAGGGGACCTTGGTGGGTTCCCCGTTCCCGTCCCGCTGGAACAGATAGAATTCCTGCTCCGCGCCGAAGAGAAAGGCATACCCCTTTTTCTCCGCCTGGGCCGCCCCATTCCGCAGCAGGGTCCGGGTGTCGCACTCAAAGGGCCGTCCGTCCGGGTAGACGACGGAGCAGAACATGCGCACCACCTGGCCATGCTCCGGCCGCCAGGGGAGGAGCATCAGGGTCTCCGGGTCGGGGCGGAGCAGCAGGTCGGACCGGGCCTCGTCCCCGAAGCCGGCGATGGCGGAGGCGTCAAAGGCGATGCCGTACTCAAAGGCCCTCGGCAGCTCCGAAGGTACGATGGAGAGGTTCTTCTGCCGCCCGAACACGTCGCAGAAGGCCAGGTGGATAAAGGCAACCTCCTCCTCCTGCACATACTGGATGACCTCTTGCTTGGAATACTTCATAGCTTCTCCCGCTTTCCCAATTGCAATTTCGCTGGTATTATACCACGAAGCCGGCGGATTTTCCACCACGAAAAAAATCCTTGACAAAGGCCTGCCCAAAGCGTATAATCCGTCCATAAAGGCAAAGGCGTCTTTAAGGTTTGGACCTTAGAGGCGCCTTCGCCTTTTTTATGCTTTTATCTTGAAAGGGTGGATCAAAATGGCAGCAGTATCGGAGTATTTTGGCAGCCTGGTGTTCGACGACCGGGTGATGAAGGCCAATCTGTCCGCAGAGGTATATCAGTCCCTGAAGAGGACCATCGACGAGGGGGCGAAGTTGAATATCGGCGTGGCCAACGCGGTGGCCTCCGCCATGAAGGACTGGGCCGTGGCCCTGGGGGCCACCCACTTTACCCATTGGTTCCAGCCCCTCACCGGCGTCACCGCCGAGAAGCACGACAGCTTTATCTCTCCCGCTCCCGACGGGCGGGTGATCATGGAGTTCTCCGGGAAAGAGCTGATCCAGGGGGAGCCGGACGCCTCCTCCTTCCCCTCCGGCGGGCTGCGGGCCACCTTTGAGGCCAGGGGCTACACTGCCTGGGACCCCACCTCCTACGCCTTTATCAAGGACAGGACTCTGTGCATCCCCACCGCCTTCTGCGGCTACAACGGGGAGGCGCTGGACAAAAAGACCCCCCTCCTGCGGTCTATGGCCGCCCTGAATCAGCAGGCCCTGCGCATCCTGCGGCTGTTCGGAAACGACACAGTGAAGCATGTCAACACCGCCGTGGGGCCGGAGCAGGAATACTTTCTGGTGGATGCCAAAATGTGGGAGCAGCGCCGGGACCTGCGCTTCACCGGCCGCACCCTCTTCGGCACCAAGCCCCCCAAGGGCCAGGAGATGGACGACCACTATTTCGGCGCCATCAAGCCCAGGGTGGCCGCCTACATGGAGGAGCTGAACGACGAGCTGTGGAAGCTGGGCATCCTGGCCAAGACCCAGCACAACGAGGTGGCCCCCGCCCAGCACGAGCTGGCCCCCATCTACACCACCACCAACATCTCCACCGACCACAACCAGCTGACCATGGAGATCATGCAGAAGGTAGCCGCCCGCCACGGACTGGTCTGTCTGCTCCACGAGAAGCCCTTTGTGGGGGTGAACGGCTCGGGCAAGCACAACAACTGGTCCATTGCCACCGACACCGGGGTCAACCTCCTCTCCCCTGGGGAGACTCCCTATGAGAACGCCCAGTTCCTGCTGTTCCTGTGCGCCGTTATCAAGGCAGTGGACGACTACCAGGACCTGCTGCGCATCTCGGTGGCCACCGCCGGCAACGACCACCGCTTGGGGGCCAACGAGGCTCCCCCCGCCGTGGTATCCATCTTCCTGGGAGACGAGCTGGCCGCCATCCTGGGCTGCATCGAGCACGACGCTCCCTACACCAGCATCGACACCGGCAAGGTCCGCCTGGGGGTGGACGTCCTCCCCAAGTTCCCCCGGGACACCACCGACCGCAACCGCACCTCTCCCTTCGCCTTCACTGGCAACAAATTCGAGTTCCGCATGGTGGGCTCCGCCGACTCCATCGCCTGCGCCAACATCATGATCAACACCGCCGTGGCTGAGAGCCTGAGGGTCTACGCCGACCGGCTGGAGGGGGCGGAGGACTTTGAGGCTGCCCTCCAGAGCATGATCCGCAAAACCATCCAGGATCACAAGCGGATCATCTTCAACGGCAACGGCTACGACGACGCCTGGATCAAGGAGGCCGTCGAGCAGCGGGGCCTGGCCAACTACCGCACCACTCCCGACTGCGTCCCCCATCTGCTGGATGAGAAGAACGTGCAGCTGCTCACCTCCCACAAGGTCTTCACCAAGGCGGAGCTGGTCTCCCGCTACGAGGTCACCCTGGAGAACTACTGCAAGACCATCCGCATTGAGGCAGACACCATGGTGGATATGGCCCGCACCGAGATCATCCCCGCCGTCCAGGCGTTCATTCTGGACACCGCCAAAACCGCCGCGGCCAAGAAGAAGCTGATCGCCGGCTGTCCCTGTGAATATGAGGTCAAGCTGGTGAAACAGCTGGCCATCCTCACCGACCAGATGGCCGCCAAGGCCGACGAGCTGGAGCAGGCGGTGCTGGCCCTGGCCGGCGCGGGCGATGTGGCCAAGGAGTCCGCCGCCATCCGGGACGTGGTACTGCCCCGAATGAGCGAGCTGCGCCTGGCCTGCGACGAGGCCGAGACCCTTACCGCTAAAAAATACTGGCCCTTCCCCACTTACGGCGATCTGCTGTTTGGGGTAAGATGAAACTGAGCCCCACGGTCCCGGCGGCGCCATCCCGCCGCCGGGGCCGCAGACGGGCGGAAAGAGGAAGATCATGTGTTCTATTATCGGATATTGCGGCCCTATGGCCGATTTGGATGCCGTTCAGCGGGGCTTTGACCGCACAAAAAGCCGGGGACCCGACGACAGCCGGGTGATTCAGGCCGGGCAGGGCATGCTGGGCTTTCACCGTCTGTCCATCATGGGCCTCACCTCCGCCGGGATGCAGCCCTTCGAGCTGGACGGCAGCTTCGCCGTCTGCAACGGCGAGATCTACGGCTTTGAACCGCTCAAAGAGAAGCTGGCAGAAAAGGGCTACGTCTTTCACAGCGCCTCCGACTGCGAGATCCTGCTCCCCATGTACCAGGAATACGGCACGGACATGTTCGCCCTGCTGGACGCGGAATTCGCCTGCATCCTCTATGACAGCGCCGCGGACGAGTTCATCGCCGCCCGGGACCCCATCGGCATCCGCCCCCTCTACTACGGGTATGACCGCCAGGGGACGGTCATCTTTGCCAGCGAACCCAAAAACCTGCTGGGCCTGACGGACAAGATCATGCCCTTCCCGCCGGGGCACTACTACAGGGGCGGGAAATTTGTGTGCTATCACGATATTGCCAAAGTGGAGCATTTCTGCTATGATGAACTGGAAATTTGTTGCAGAAATATCCGGGAAAAGCTGGTGGCCGGGGTCGAAAAGCGGCTGGTGGCCGACGCCAAGGTGGGCTTTCTGCTGTCTGGCGGGCTGGACTCCTCCCTGGTGTGCGCCATCGCCGCCAAACGGAGCAACACGCCCATCAAGACCTTCGCCATCGGCATGGACACCGACGCCATCGACCTGAAATACGCCAGACAGGCGGCCGATTTCATCGGCAGCGACCACCGGGAGATCATCATCACCAGGGAGAACGTCCTGTCCAGCCTGGAGACGGTTATCGAGCTGCTGGGCACCTACGACATCACCACCATCCGGGCCAGCATGGGCATGTACCTCATCTGCAAAGCCATCCACGAGCAGACGGACATCCGGGTGCTCCTCACCGGCGAGATCTCCGACGAGCTTTTTGGCTACAAGTACACCGACTACGCCCCCTCCGCCCAGGCGTTCCAGGAGGAGGCGGAGAAACGGGTCCGGGAGCTGCACATGTACGACGTGCTCCGGGCGGACCGGTGCATCTCGGTCAACTCCCTGGAGGCCCGGGTACCCTTCGGTGACCTGGACTTTGTAAGGTATGTCATGGCCATCGACCCGGAGAAGAAGCTCAACACCTACGGCAAGGGCAAGTACCTGCTTCGGAAGGCATTTGAGGGCGGCTGGCTGCCTGACAGCATCCTGTGGCGGGAGAAGGCCGCCTTCTCTGACGCCGTGGGCCACTCCCTGGTGGACGACCTGAAGGAGTACGCCGAAGCCCGGTACACCAGCGAGGAGTTCGAAGCCAAGCGGCAGAAATACCGCCACGCCCAGCCCTTCACCAAGGAATCTCTGCTCTACCGGGAGATCTTTGAGCGGTATTACCCCGGCCAGAGCGGCATGGTCGCGGACTTCTGGATGCCCAACAAAGCCTGGGAGGGCTGCGACGTCAACGACCCCTCGGCCAGGGTGCTGGCCAACTACGGCGGCAGCGGCGTATAAAACAGACCCCAGACACCCCTTCGGCTGTTTTTGAGGTCTGTTTCAATTTGATCAAAAACAGACGGAGGGATATTATGGAAAAGATCCTTATCATCGACTTCGGCGGACAGTACAACCAACTCATCGCCCGCCGGGTCCGGGAGTGCAATGTGTACTGCGAGGTCAAGCCCTACACCACGCCCCTCACTGAGCTGCAGGCGATGAAACCCATCGGCGTCATCTTCACCGGCGGCCCCCAGTCCGTCTATCTGGAGGGCTCCCCCCAGGTGGACCCGGCCATCTTCACCTGGGGCGTGCCGATCCTGGGCATCTGCTACGGCTGCCAGCTCATCGCCCACAATCTGGGCGGCCAGGTCACCCCGGCCCAGGACGACTCCGCCCGGGAGTACGGGAAAACCATCACCTACTATGATACAGGCTGCAAGCTGTTCAGCGGCCTGCCCAAGCAGGGGATCTCCTGGATGAGCCACGGGGACTACATGGCCAAGGTGCCCGAACGCTTCGCCCTGGCCGCCCGCTCTGACGCCTGCCCCAACGTGGCCATCGCTGACGAGGAACGGGGCTTCTACGGCGTCCAGTTCCACCCGGAGGTGGATCACACCGAGTATGGCGCCGACATCCTCCGCAACTTCCTCTACAAGATCTGCCGCGCCAAGGGCGACTGGACCATGGACGGCTACAAGGACCTGGCCATTGCCGATCTCCGCCGCAGGATTGGCGGCGGGAAGGTGCTCCTGGCGCTCAGCGGCGGGGTGGACTCCTCGGTGGCCGCCGCCCTGCTGGCCGAGGCGGTGGGCAGCCAGCTCACCTGCGTCTTCGTGGACCACGGCCTGATGCGCTACAACGAGGGCAACGAGGTGGAGGACGCCTTTGCCAAATGGGACCTGAACTTTGTTCGGGTGAACGCGGAGAGCCGCTTTCTGCTGAAGCTGGCCGGGGCGGACGAGCCGGAGCGGAAGCGGAAGATCATCGGCGAGGAGTTCGTCCGGGTCTTCGAGGAGGAGGCCAAAAAGGTGGGGACCGTGGACTTTCTGGCCCAGGGAACCATCTACCCCGACGTGATTGAATCCGGAGCGGGGGACGCCGCGGTCATCAAAAGCCACCACAATGTGGGCGGCCTTCCCGACTGTGTGGATTTCCGGGAGATCGTGGAGCCCCTGCGGATGCTGTTCAAGGACGAGGTCCGCCAGCTGGGCCGGGAGCTGGGTCTGCCCGAGTATCTGGTGAGCCGCCAGCCCTTCCCCGGGCCCGGCCTGGCCATCCGCATCATCGGGGACATCACCAAGGAAAAGGCGGATTGTCTCCGTCAGGCCGACTTCATCTTCCGGGAGGAGATGGCCCGGGCCGGGGAGGACAAAAACCTGAGCCAGTATTTCGCCGTGCTCACCAACACCCGTTCGGTAGGGGTGATGGGGGACGGCCGCACCTACGACTACACCCTGGCCCTCCGGGCGGTGACCACCTCCGACTTCATGACCGCCGACTGGGCCCGCATCCCCTACGAGCTGCTGGACAAGGTGTCCACCCGCATCGTCAACGAGGTGAAGGGGATCAACCGGATCGTGTACGATATTACAAGCAAGCCCCCCGCCACAATCGAGTGGGAATAAACTGATTGTCAGAAACCGTTTTGTTTGCTGCAGACAAGCTAGCAAAATACCGCTGAGACATGCTTCAATATTTCCAGGAAGCAATCGTTTCAGAAAATTCCCTTGACGAGCTTCCTGAATACATCTCAGGGGATTGTGTGCAGAGAGCAGGCAAAAAAGAAAGATTCATGGGAGAGGGAACCCATCAGGATGCGAGGTGATTCCATGACAAAATACATTTTCGTCACCGGCGGCGTGGTGTCCGGGCTGGGCAAGGGCATCACGGCGGCCAGCCTGGGCCGTCTGCTGAAGCAGCGGGAGCTGCGGGTCAAGGTCCAGAAGCTGGACCCCTATTTGAACGTGGACCCGGGTACCATGTCCCCCTACCAGCACGGGGAGGTCTTCGTCACCGACGACGGGGCGGAAACCGACCTGGACCTGGGCCACTATGAGCGGTTCATCGACGAGAACCTGACGGTAAATTCCTCCGTCTCCGCAGGCAAGGTGTACTGGAACGTCCTCAACCGGGAGCGCCGGGGGGACTACCTGGGGGGCACCGTCCAGATCATCCCCCACATCACCGACGAGATCAAGCGGTGCATCTACACCCTGGACACCCCCGACACCGACGTGGCCATCGTGGAAATCGGCGGCACGGTGGGCGACATCGAGAGCCAGCCCTTTCTGGAGGCCATCCGTCAGGTGGCGGCGGAGCGGGGGCGGAACAACGTCATGTTCATCCACGTCTCTCTCATCGTCTCCATCCCCGGCACCGGGGAGCTGAAGTCCAAGCCCACCCAACACTCCGCCAAGGAGCTGCTCAGCTTGGGCATCCAGCCCGACGTGATCATGTGCCGCAGCGACTGGCCCGTCCCGCGGGATATCCTGGACAAAATCTCCCTGTTCTGCAGCATCCCCCAGGACCACGCCATTCCCAACCTGACTGCGGACCTGCTCTACGAGGTCCCCCTGATGCTGGAACGGGAGGGACTGGCCGATGTGGTGGTCCGGCGGCTGGGGCTGATCTGTCCTATGCCCGACCTGACCGAGTGGGCCACCATGGTCCACCGGGCCAAACATCCCTCCGGGACGGTGGAGATTGCTTTGGTGGGCAAGTATGTGGCCCTCCATGACGCCTATCTGTCGGTAGCCGAGGCCCTCACCCACGGCGGCATTGAAAATCAGGTGAAGGTGAACATCCGCTGGGTGGACAGCGAGACGGTCACCGACGAAACCGCCGCCCAGCTTCTGTCCGGGGCGGACGGTGTTCTGGTCCCCGGCGGCTTTGGGGACCGGGGCATTGAGGGAAAAATCGCCGCCATCCGGTACGCCAGGGAGCACAAGGTCCCCTTCTTCGGTATCTGCCTGGGCATGCAGATGGCGGTGGTGGAGTTCGCCCGCCACGTCTGCGGCATGGCGGACGCCCACTCCAGCGAGCTGTCCCGAACCACCACCCACCCGGTCATTGACCTGATGTCCGACCAGCGGGAGGTCACCGACAAGGGCGGCACCATGCGGCTGGGCTCCTACCCCTGCAGGCTCACCGCACCGGAGGGCAGGACCTTTGCCGCCTATGGAACGGAGGAGATCAACGAGCGCCACCGCCACCGCTACGAGTTCAACAACGACTTCCGAACCATCCTCACCGCCGCCGGACTCACCCTGGCCGGGATGTCCCCCGACGGGCAGCTGGTGGAGATTGTGGAGCTGGCTGGTCACCCCTGGTTTGTGGGGGTGCAGTTCCACCCGGAGCTGAAGTCCCGCCCTAACCGGGCCCATCCCCTTTTCCGGGACTTTGTGGCCGCCGCAGTGAAGTGTGCCAAGGAGCGCAGCTGATCCGGCAAAACACCGAACCCCCCCTGACGCAGAAGCGCAAGCGCATCGCGTCAGGGGGGGTGATTTTGTCAGGGAAGCGGTGGATCAATCCAGCCCCTCCAGACCGAAGACAGAAGCGGGGAGGACATCGGACAGCTCCACCAGGACCGGGTCCAGGCCGCCGTCCTGCTGGACCTGAGACCTGCGGACCGAGGTCCGCCCACTGAGAGGGCCGGTGGGCAAAGAGACCAGCACGCCGGGGCTGGAGCCTCCGCCATAGGGCAGCAGCGTCCCTCCGTGCAGCTGGGCAATGTGCCGGGCGATGGACAGCCCCAGCCCCGCGCCCTGGCCAGGGAAGGGGATGCCCTCCACCGGCCCCCCCTGGAACAGCGCGTCCATCTGCCGCTCGTCCGGCGTTCCGCCGCCGGACACCAGCAGCCGCGCCTGATCGCCCCGGCGGTATAAGGTGACGCTGATCACGCCTCCGCCCTTTCCGCTCGCCAGCCGGGCGGCGTTGGAGATCAGGCCCAGCAGCATCTTGCCCAGCAGCGGCCCATCGCCGGGGATGAGCAGCGCCTGCCCCTTGAAGACGTACTCCAGCGAGATTCCCGCCTCCCGGAGCAGATCCCCGGCCTGCTGGGTCACCTTCCAGCACAGGTCGTCCAAATTCATGGTCATGGGCCGGAAAGGGACGCCATCCTCCGCCATCTCCTGCATAAACTCCAGGTTGCCGGTCAGGCGGAACAGGCGGTAGAAGGTCTTGTTGAAGGCGGCGGATGTGGTCCCGCCTGGTGCGGCGGACCACGCCTCGGCCAGGATATCGCCCAAAAACTCCCGCAGCTGCCGGAGGATTCCATCCATCTGCCAGCTCTCCAGGGCGCTGCGGGCGGCAGGGCGGAACAGAAGGATATACTCCTCTCCCACCGCCTTGCAGCTGCAGGAATAGGACCGGCCGTTCAGGGTGAAGGTCCCCGTCTCCGTCTCCCCGGGCGGGGGAAGGGGGATCTCCGCCGGCAGCGGCCCGCCCGGCTCCAGCTGAGGCAGATACTGCCGGGCTTTTTCGTTGGCGGCCAGCACACAGCCGGCGTGCGCCTGAACTACGCCCTCAGGAAAGGCGTCCAACAGGGACTGGATGGAATCAAGCATAAATACCCCTTTAAAAACTGGAGCCTTCCGGGCGCGGCCGCAATTTTATCTTGTTGTAGCATGTGCCGGAGATTTTCCGGCTATAACTGTTTCAGTATATCAAAATTTTCCATACTCCACAATAGAAAAAGTCGAAAAAAGTCGAAAAATCTGAGGGAGGCCCAGTATTTTCCATCTCTCTCTCGGCCTGATGGCAAAATTTCGGTGATTTTTCAAGTGAAAACTATGAAAATAAACACTAGGAAAACATTTGTTTTCGGGGTATAATAACCATGCTACCAATGCCGCGGACCGCCGCGGATAATTTGATAAAAAAGGAGTCATTCACATGAGCATCAAAGTTGGCATCAATGGTTTTGGCCGCATCGGCCGCATGGTGTTCCGCGCCAGCCTGAACCACCCCGAGATCGAGATCGTTGGCATCAACGACCTGTGCCCCGCCGACTACCTGGCTTATATGCTGAAGTACGACACGATGCACGGCCAGTGCCCCGCCGAGGTCAGCAGCACGGAGAACGCCATCATCGTCAATGGCAAGGAGATCCCCATCTCCGCCGAGCGCAATCCCGCCGACCTGCCCTGGGCCAAGCTGGGCGCTGAATACGTGGTGGAGTCCACCGGCCTGTTCCTGACCCAGGAGAAGGCTCAGGGCCACCTGGACGCCGGCGCCAAGAAGGTCGTCATGTCCGCTCCTTCCAAGGACAGCACCCCCATGTTCGTGTGCGGCGTCAACCTGGACAAGTACACCACCGACATGAACTTCGTGTCCAACGCCTCCTGCACCACCAACTGCCTGGCCCCCATCGCCAAGGTCCTCAACGACAACTGGGGCATCACCGACGGCCTGATGACCACCGTCCACTCCACCACCGCTACCCAGAAGACCGTTGACGGCCCCTCCCTGAAGGACTGGCGCGGCGGCCGCGCCGCTGCCGGCAACATCATCCCCTCCTCCACTGGCGCCGCCAAGGCCGTGGGCAAGGTCATCCCCGAGCTGAACGGCAAGCTGACCGGCATGTCCATGCGTGTTCCTACCCTGGACGTGTCCGTGGTGGACCTGACCGTCAACCTGGCCAAGCCCGCCAAGTATGAGGAGATCTGCGCCGCCATGAAGAAGGCTTCCGAGGGCGAGCTGAAGGGCATTCTGGGCTACACCGATGAGGCCGTCGTGTCCTCCGACTTCCTGGGCGACACCCGCACCTCTATCTTCGACGCCGACGCCGGCATCGCCCTGACCGACACCTTCGTCAAGGTCGTCTCCTGGTACGACAACGAGATCGGCTACTCCAACAAGGTCCTGGAGCTCATCGAGCACATGTACTCCGTCGACCACAAGTAAATCGCCCCCTTTCAGAGCGCCGCAGCTGCGGCGCTCTTTTCTTGTCGATCTATGGCCTCATTATAGCATAATCAATAATCGAAATCTGTCGAATTATAGGTTAGAATAAATAAAAAACAAATTTAAATAATTTTCCTGTTTTTTCTTTCGTTTTTGTTGATACTGGTCTTGAGGTGAGCGCGATGTCCTATGAGACCAGGATGAAAGAGTGGATCACTGACCACGATATCCGGCAAAAGGTTTTGGCAAAAGAATTCCATGTGACTGAAGCGGCATTGAGTAATTATTTGACAGGCCGAAGCACGATTACCTTGGATGTTCTGGTAAAGTTTGCAAAACGCAGCGGTTTGAGCATGGATTACTTGGTTGGTCTCAGCGACGAGCCTATACCGCCAATGCCGCTCACAGAATCGGAACGTCAGTTGATCGAACATTTTAGAACGCTTCACCCAACACAAAAAGAATTGATTGTCAAAAACATTGCAATCATGCAGGAACAGAACCAGCGCGCGTAAGGCCCCCTTCGCAAGGGGGGGGCTTTTTCGCTGCGGCGGGGCGAGAGAGCGGACCCGCCCGGTCATCAGGATCGGGCGGGTCCCTTTTTATGCGTTCTTCGCCATGCGGCGGCAGGCCAGGGAGGTGGCCAGGAAGTACCCTCCGTAGACCACCAGGAGCACCCCGGCAGTAATCATGGAACTGGCCGCGCTGTCCACTCTGCCTACGCTGGAGATGATGTCGTTGGCGGCCTTCATCCCCACAACGGAGTGGACCACCGCCAAAAGCAGGGGCAGGAGGAAGGCCAGGGCCACCTGCTGGGTGGCGGATTTTTTCACCTGCCGCTCCTCCGCGCCCAGCCGGCGGAGGATGGCGTACCGCCCGGTGTTGTCGGCGGCCTGGCTCAGCTGCTGGAGGGCCAGCACGGCGGTGGCCGCCAGCAGGAAGGTGAAGCCCAGATACAGCCCCAAAAACAGGGCCAGGATCTTGTTGCCCACCATATCGGCGTAGATGGACAGGCGGCTCTCAATCCGGAACTGGTTTTCCAGCTGGAGGGGGCGCAGCAGCTGGAGCAGGCGTTCCTCCGTCGGGGCGCTGTCCCCGGTGTAGTTGGCCGACCAATACTGGCGGCGGACCTCCAGCTGCCGGGCAACGCTGTCCTCCACTACGGCGCTGTAGATGCCCAGGCTGCCTGTCACCAGGCCGTCTCCCCAGGCTTCCAGCAGCTTGGACTCCCCCGGGGACAGCGTAACGGGCGCTTTCCCCTGGAGGGCCAGCAGGGCGTTCAGGTCGGACAGGGCCAGGATGCCGGATACCTCCTCCACCCCGGTTATGGCGGGGTCGTTGTAGTAGGCGCAGAAATCCACCTGTCCGGACAGCAAGGTCCCGGTATCGAAGCCTCCCTCCTCCAGCACCGCGGCAAAGTCCACGGGACCCGAGTCGTCGGCGGAGCGGTTCTGAATGGTGATGTCGAAGGGGGCCTCCTGGTCGGTCATGGCGGACAGGGTGGAGTTCAGGCCGATGGAGCTGGCGGTGATGCCGATGGCCAGCAGCAGGAGGATGCACACCACCGTCTGAGCCAGGTAGGTGGTGTGGACCTTGCTCAGCCATTGGCGCAGGGTGAAGACGTTGAGATTTTTGTAGTACAGCCCCGGGCGGCCCTGGACGAACTTCATCACAAAGCCGGACAGGGACCGGAAGATCAGCAGGGTGCCCGCCGTTCCCAGCCCCAGCATGGGGAAGCACAGAAAGGGAACCGCAACGGCCAGCGCCATGCCGAAGGTGAGCAGAATGGCGTAAGCGGCGATGAGGCAGACCACCCCCAGCACAAACTGGAACACCGCCACTCCCAGGGGCCGGGGCTTCAGCACCTCGTTTTTCCGCTCCCCGTGGATCAGGTCAATGAGCTTTGCCTTGGACACCTGCACCCCGCTGAGGACCATCACCAGCAGGAAGATTACGCCGAAGTACAGCACCGTCTTGCCCGCCGCCCCGGAGGAAAATCTCACAGCCAGCATGTTGGACACGTCTATCTCGAACATGGACAGAGTGAGGGCGGACATCCCAAAGCTGGCCGCCACCCCCAGGGCCAGTCCGGCGGCCAGGGAGATCAGGCCGATGAGGCCCGTCTCCAGAAAGAGCAGGCGGGACACCTGCCCCTGGCTCAGGCCCAGCAGCAGGTAGGTGCCCAGCTCCCGCTTCCGGCGGCGGAGGAGAAAGCGGTTGGCGTAGAGGATCAGGCAGGCCAGCACCACCGCCACGAAGACGGAAAAAACGTCTATCAGCGTGGTGATGGCCTCCACGATGGGGTTGCCTACATTGTCCAGATAGACCAGCGCCCCCTGGCCGTCCAGGGAGTTGAAGGTGTAGAACAGGCAGACGCCAAAGGTGAGGGTGAGCAGATACACCCCGTAGTCCCGAAAGGACCGGCGCACGTTGCGCAGGGCCAGCTTAGAGAACATCGGCCATCCCTCCTCCCATTTCGGTGACCACCTGGATGATCTTTTGGAAGAAAGCTTTCCGGCTGTCATTTTCCCGGTGGAGCTCCAGGAACAGTTTTCCGTCCCGGAGGAAGACCACCCGGCGGCAGCAGCTGGCGGTAAAGGCGTCGTGGGTGACCATGAGGATGGTGGTGCCCAGGTCCCGGTTCAGGGCGTCCAGCCGGTCCAGCAGCATCTGGGAGGACTTGGAGTCCAGCGCGCCGGTGGGCTCGTCGGCCAGCACCAGGGCGGGGTGGGTCACCATGGCCCGGGCGGCGGCGCACCGCTGCTGCTGGCCCCCGGACATCTGGTAGGGGTACTTGTTCAGACATTCGGTAATGCCCAAAAACTCCGCCATCTCCCGCACCCGCCTGTCGATCTTCTGGGCGGGGGCCCGGATGATGGACAGGGACAGGGCGATGTTCTCATAGGTGGTGAGGGTGTCCAGCAGGTTGCAGTCCTGAAAGATGAAGCCCAGCCGTTCCCGGCGGAATTTGGCCAGCTCCTTGCCCTTGAGCCGGGTCAGCTCCCTCCCGTCGATGACGATGGACCCGGCGGAGGGCCGGTCGATGGTGGACACGCAGTTGAGCAGGGTGGTCTTGCCCGAACCGGAGGGGCCCATCACCCCCACAAATTCTCCCGCCTCCAGAGACAGGGACACGCCGTCCAGCGCTCGGGTCAGCGACCCGCCCTTGCCGTAGACCTTTTTCAGATCGGTTACTGTTAAGATATCAGACATCAGTGATGCTCCTTTCCTCGAGCTGTACTAGATCATATCATACAGTTGTAAAAAATACTCTAAAGGAATCCTGAGGATTTCATTAAGGATCGATTAAGGTTTCCTTTTCCTTCCGGCCTCCCCGCCTCTTGATTTTTCCTGGCAAATATGTAATACTGAATCAAAGACTTCAAAAGGAGGGGATGCCATGCTGGAGGTGCGTCAGCTGCACAAGAGCTACCAGGGACGCCAGGTCCTTGCGCCCCTGAGCTTTGTCCTGCCGCCGGGGCAGTGCCTGGGCCTGGCGGGGAGCAACGGCTCCGGCAAGTCCACCCTTCTGCGGCTCATCGCCCAAATCGAGCGGGCGGACGGGGGAGATGTTCTCTATCAGGGCCGCTCGATTTTAGGAGACCGGCTGTTTTTACGGAGCGCCTTGGGCTACGTCCCCCAGAGTGCCGAACTGGCCCGGGAGCTGACCGTCAGGCAGCAGCTTGTCCTGTGGCAGGCCGCCTGCGGCCTCTCCGGCCCCCTGCCGGCCGGCATCATGGAGCTGATGGGGCTGGAGCCTCTGCTGAACCAGCCCATCCGGGCGCTGTCCGGGGGGATGGCTCAGCGGGTGAGCATAGCCCTCGGCCTGCTGGCCCAGCCCCGGGTACTGCTCATGGACGAGGCCACCAGCGGCCTGGATCAGGGCTACGTCCCCCAGCTGCTGGACTGGCTGGAGGACTTTGTCTCCGGCGGCGGCAGTCTGGTGTGGTGCAGCCACCACCAGTCCGAGCTGGACCGGCTGTGCGGCGCGGTGCTGCGGCTGGAGGAGGGAAGATGCGTCCATCAATAGATCAGCATCAATAGAAATGGAGGAAGCATTATGGTTTGCAAGCAATGTGGAAACGAGATGCGAGACGACGCCCGGTTCTGTCCCAGCTGCGGCGCGTTGAACAGTCCCGATCCGGCTACCACCCCGGCCCAGGGAGCCGCTCCCGCCTGGGAGGCTCCCGAGGGCGGAGGGGGACGGAAGAAAACCGGCCTGTTCATCGGCCTTGGCGTGGCCGCGGCAGCGGTGATTGCTCTTGTAGTGGTATTCGCCGGCGGCCTGTTCGGCTCGCCCAAGGCGGAGGTGGAGAAGGCCCTGCTTAACTCCATCGCAGCCTACCGGGCAGCCGAGGAGAAGCTGAGCGCGCCTGACATGGAGCGGTGGCAGCAGGACCAGACCCTCCAGCAGCAGCTTGCCCTGGAGCTGAAGGGCATCAACAGCCAGCTGGTGGGTTACGACATGTCCGCGCTGGAGGGCCTCGGCCTGTACCTGGAGGCCAGCTGCGACGGCAGCGCCCGCACCATGTCCTTTGACCTGGGCGCCTATTGGGGGGACGAGGACCTGCTCTCCTTCCAAATGGCGGCGGATGACGCGGAGCTCTACTTTGCCTCCCCGGAGTTCACCGGAGGCGCCTTCTACGGCATGAACACCGAGACCCTGGGTGAGGACCTGGCGGCGATAACCGGCGACGACTCGATCCAAAGCGTGAGCTTCAACCTGTTCGAGCTGGTGGATCTGATGCTGGACCAGATGGATCAGGAGGCCATGGAGCAGAGCCTGAAGGAGGCCTCCAAAGGCCTTTGGGATGCCGCAGAGGTCAAAAAGACGGGCTCCATGACTCTGGACCTGAACGGTACCAGCACCAAGGCCACCGCCTACCGCGTCACCCTCTCGGAGGAGGCGCTGAACCAGTATGTGGACAGCCTGGAGACCACGCTGTCCGCCCTGAACTACTACGACCTCTACGAGGAGCTCTACCGCTCCATGGGGATGCCCCAGGATCAGATCGATGAGATCCTGTCCGCCCTGGAGGAGCTGGACGTCTATGGCGACCTGGCCGACGCCCTCCGGGACGCCATTGAGGAGCTGGGCGATGTGGAGCTGGATGTCTGCCTCAGCGGCGGCTATGTGTCTGCTGTGACGGCTGTGATCTATACGGACCGGATCAGCGGCTCCGAGGTGAAGCTGGCCGTCTATCTGGGCGGCGGCGAGGAGTATGTGGACGACCTCAGCGTGAATGTGGAGGCTGAGGACGTGCTGGTGGAGGTGAAGTCCACCGGCGACCACGGCCTGAAGAGCGGCCTCTACACCGACGAGACCACCATCCGGGTCCGCCAGGACAGCAGCACCGTGGCCCGGGTGACCTCCGACCTGTCCATCGACCCCAGAGGAGGGGACGGCAGCTTTGCCTGGAAGTTGAGCGTGGACAGCTCCGGCCTCAGCATCTGCGTGCTGGAGATGGAGGGCGATCTGGATATGGACCAGGACCACATCAGCCTGGACCTGGATGAGATCTCCGTCCGGGCGATGGGCATGGAGGTCTGCACCCTGGGCTTCCGCTACTACGCGGACTGCCATCCGGAACGCATGGACGTGGGAAATCCGCGGATGATCGCCAGTATGTCCGAGCAGGAGCTGATGGACCTCGGCCTGGACCTCCAGTCCAACGCCATTCTCTGGTTCTCTGACATGCAGCGCACATTTGTCTCCCGTCTGCCCGACGACCTGCTCTGGGCGATGATGGGCGGCTTTTAAGCGGCAATGAGGTACTTTGGACAGTGCTTCAAACTGACCCTGGTCAGGCTCTGCCGGCAGCGGTGGCTGCTGGCAGGGCTTGCCCTTTTGTGCCTTCTCCTCCCCCTGGGGGCGGGTCAGGCGGCCGGTTATCTGCTGACCCGGGGGGTAGCCTTTTCCGGGGTGACCCTGGCCGTCACCGCCCCGGACGGGGACAACATCCCCCAGCTCCTGGAGCAGTTTATGGGGGACATGGAGGACATCGCCCAGTACTGCAGCATTACGGCTATGGGAGAGGAGGAGGCCATGGCCGCCCTGCGGGACGGGACCGTCACCGCCGTACTGGTCCTGCCTGAGGACTTCATCCACGGAGTCATGTGGGGGGAGAACCCGGACCTGCGCCTGGTGACGGCGGGGGACCGGCCGCTGGAGTCCCTGCTGCTGCTGTGGGTGGGGCAGAGCGCCAGCGACATCCTGTCCGCCTTCCAGAGCGGAGTGTACGCCGTGCTGGACCTGTATGAGGACGCCCCTCCGCCCGGCCTCACCCGGGATCAGGTGGTCCTCGATATCAACCTGCGCTACATCTCTCTGGCCATGAACCGGACCGGCATGTTCCAGCCCGAGTTTCTCTCCGCCACGGAGACTCTGCCCATCCCGCTCCACTACGTGCTCTCCCTGGCCGTCAGCTTTGCCCTGTCCGCCGCTCCGCTGTTCGTCCCCATCTACAGCGGGGACTGGCTCCGGTTCCAGCGCCGCCTGCGCAGCGTGGGGCGGAGCTCGGCTGGGGGATGCTTCAGCGGCGTGGCCGCCGGTGCGCTGGCCCTTCTTCTCCTGCTGCTCCCCACCCTGCTGCTGGCGGGGGAGGGGCATCCGCTGGCCCTGACCGGCTCCGCCCTGCTGATGGCCCTGTTCTGCTCCGAGTTCTGCGCCGTGTGCTGTCTGGCCGCGGGAAACGCCGCCGGATGCGGCCTGATTGCCTTTGGCGTCTCCCTGCTGTCGCTGGCGCTGGCCGGAGGCATCCTGCCCCCCGTTCTGCTGCCCGGCCCAATGCGGCAGCTGAGCTGGCTCTCTCCCACCGCCTGGCTGCGCCAGCTGGCCGCCTGGCCCATGGGCTATGAGGTGGACCGGTCCGCCTGGATCTGTCTGGCCCTGTCCATGCTGGGGATGGCCCTTCTGGCTCTGACCCTGTACCGCCGCCGGGCGGACCGTCAGGAGGTGGCGCTGTGAGCTTTGTTCTGACCCTGTTTCGAAGCAGCCTGCGCACCCAGCTGTCCAGCCGGCGGACGTGGGTCCTGCTCCTTCTCCTGCCCCTGCTCATCGCCGGGACCGCCCGGCTCCTCCCGCCCGAGGAGGTATCCACCCCCGTCCAGGTCGGGGTGGTGCTCCCAGAGGAGGGCGGGGAGTCCTTCTGGCAGCGGCTGGAGCGGCGCAGCGGCTTGGCCGTCACCTTTTACCGGGCGGACCGCAGCCGGGCGGAGCGCCAGGTGGCCTCCGGCCAGTGGGACTGTGCCCTGATCCTCCCGGAGGACTTTGAGGCCCGGCTGGCCCGGCTGGAGGTGGAGGGACTGTTCACCCTGCTCACCGGTCCCGGCTCGGCTGTCTACCCCATGGTGCGGGAGACGGCGGCCGCCTGTACGGCAGAGCTTGTCTCCCCCGGCATCGCAGAGCGTTACCTGCTGGACAGCAGCATCCTCAGCCAGGAGGAGCTGGATGCGGCGCGCCCCCGCCTGAACCAGGTCCTGCTGGACCAGGAGCGGGTGCTGGTGACCATGGAGACGGCAGACGGCCGTCCTCTGGACCCCCTCACTCTGGCGGACCGCGGCGTATCCAACCTGCTGTCCGGGCTGACGGCCATCCTGCTGTTGATCTGGACCCTCCTCACCGCCATGGACCTGGGCCGCTGGCTGGACAGCCCCGCCGTCCGGCGCCTGCTCCCCCTGCAGGGGACCCTTTCCCTGCTGCTGCCCCGGCTGGCGGCGGCCCTGATTCCCACGCTGTGCTCGGGGGCGCTGGCCCTGCTGGCGGTGCAGGCGGAGCCCCCCTGCCTTCTGGCCCTGATCCCTTATTTGATGTTCTGGGGGGCGGCGGCCCTTGCACTGGCCTGCTGGCCCGCCGGGTGGACCGCCCTGCCGGTCCTCATGCCCTTTGTTCCGGCGCTGGGCCTGCTCCTGTCCCCGGTGCTGCTGGACCTCTCCCTGCTGTTCCCCGCTCTGGAGCCGGTGATCCGCTGGATGCCCGTCACCCTCTACCTCCGCGCCTGCGGAGGCTCCTGGGGGGACGGCCTGCTCCTGATGGCGGGAGGGGCGGTCATACTGGCGCTCCTGTCCCTCATCCGCCAAAGGAGTCCCCGCCTCTTTGGAGGCGCCAGAGGCTAACAGAAAGCGGTCCGGCGGACTGCCCGCCGGACCGCAAATCATAATCAAAAGGAGGAAAGAAAACCTCTTGTCCTAGGTGGAAACGCCGCCGGACGTTTGGGGGTGAGGACCTGCCGCCGGCCCTCACTTCATACTATGCGCCCACTGGAAAATAGTTACAGCAAAAACAGCCAAGCCGCCCAGCCCGCTGAGGCCAGAGCCGCCCCCAGCGCCCCCCAGACGGGGGCGGGGAGCCGCTCCAGCCGCCGGTTCCAAGCTTTGCCCTGCTTCAAATAGCCGTTGGCGGCCTGACGCGCCTCCCGCAGCACCTTGTCGGCGCTCACCCCCTCCCGAGCCAGGGCCTCCTCCTTGACGATGAAGATGGCCTCCTCAAAGAGCCGGGGGTCGGGAGATTTGACCAAAATCACCTGCCGGGTGATCCCTTTCACCATGTCTGTCACATCCTTTGCTTGTCCAATGTCAATCTCTAGTGTACCCCGGTTTTGGAACATTATTCCTAGCTCAGCAGCAGATCCAGCTCCTCCACCGACAGGCCCGGCTGAAGGGCCATGCTGATGCCGTAGCCGATGACCTTGGCCAGGTCGTTCACCTGGCTGTCGATGTCCTTGGGGGTGACCAGAAGGCCGCCCCCCTCGCCCAGATCGGGCAGCTGCTCGGTCCCCAGCAGGTCGGCGGCCAGGGTGGCGCCGTCCACCACGGTGGGCACCCCCACAGCGATGACGGGCACCCCCAGGGTATCCCGGGTGAGGCCCATCCGGTGGTTGCCCACGCCGGAGCCGGGGGTGATGCCGGTATCGGCGATCTGCACCGTCTTGCACAGCCGCTTCAGCGAGCGGGAGGCCAGAGCGTCCACCGCTACCACGCAGGCGGGCTGGAGCTTCTCGCACACCGCCCGAACCAGCTCGCCGCTCTCCACGCCGGTGGTGCCCATCACCTCCGCCGCTACCGAGGCCACCGGCCGCAGCGAACCGAAGTGCTCCGGCATCTGCCGCACCAGATGGCGGGTGACCAGAGTGTTCTGGTGAACCTTGGGGCCGACAGCGTCAGGGGTGATGGCCCGGTTGCCCAACCCGGCCACCAGCACCAGGCCGTTTTGGGGAATATCCTGGATCAGCCCGGCCAGCTCCGCTGCCACTGCCTGAACCGAGCGGGGAAAGATCCCCTCCTCCCGGCGGGCCAGGCCCTCCAGCGTCAGGGTGACATAGCTCCCCCTGGGCTTGCCCAGAGCGTTTTCCCCCCGCTCGTCCAGCACCTGGACGGTATTCACCGGGATTCCCTCCCGGAGGCTGTCCCGGGCCTCCACTCCAGGCAGGGCGGAGACCGCTCCGGTCTGCTCCTGCCACAGCTCTCTGGCCTCCAGGGCCAGGTCGGTACGGCGCATGCGCATGGCGCTCCCTCCTTTTATACGATCTGCTGCGGAATCTTTTTCCTGTCCGCCTTAGTTTCTGCGGCTTTTGAAAAACTATCCCGCTCCGGAAATTTTTTTGAAAAAACAGTTGATTTTTTTCGAAGAGAGTGCTACAATACAAATCTGCGTGGGTGTATTGTCACCTAAATCAAAGATGAATATCGGAGGAGGTGTTTGGTTTGCCGAATATTAAGTCTGCTAAGAAGCGCGTTCTGGTGTCTCAGGCCAAGGCCGCGCAGAATAAGGCCGCACGATCCGCGCTGAAGACCGACATCAAGAAGTTTGAGGCCGCGGTGGCGGAAGGCAACCGCAGCGAGGCCGATGTCGCTTACAAGGTGGCCGTCAAGGCGGTCGACAAGGCCGCCGCCAAGGGTCTGCTGCACCGCAACAATGCCGCCAACAAGAAGAGCAAGATGACCATCAAGCTGAGCAAGCTGGCTTGAGCGTGCGCGAAGGGAAGCCGTCTGGATCAACAGACGGCTTTTTTCGTTTTTGTTTTTCCAAGGATCTGTGGTAAAATGACGGTTGTTCCCCAAAGGCGCCCCCTCCAAAAGGGAACCTGACGGGAACTGTTCGGAAGGAGGTCTGCCGCCATGCAAAAGCTGTTTTCTCTGCCTCCGGTCTCCTTCGTGGTGGAGACGGCGGAGCTGTTTCTCAAGATGGGGGCCTCCCGGGCGGCGGCGGCGCTGTCTTACTTCCTGATCCTGACCTTGTTTCCCCTGCTGGTGTGCGTCAACTACTTCATCGGTCTGTTCCATCTGGACCTGGAGGAGCTGCTCCGCTCCCTGGACCAGCTGCTGCCCGCCGAGGCGCTGGCGGTGATGGGGGACTACCTGCGCTACGTGACCGCCAGTCAATCCCCCGCCCTGCTGCTGGCCAGCCTGATCACCATCCTCATCTCCGCCTCGGCGGGACTGCGCACTCTGCTGGCCGCCATGGACGAACTCCACGGCGGAACCAGCGTCCACCCCCTGCGGAGGCTCGTCCTCAGCGTACTGCTGTCGGCGCTGTTCCTGCTGACCATCTACCTGTCTGTGGTGGTTATTTTTACCGGTGAGTGGTTCTTCCGCCTGCTGGAGCTCCACCTGCCCCGGCACATCGCTGAGCTGCTCCCCCTGGACGCTCTGTCCGGGCTGTGGCAGTGGATGCGCTACCTGCTGCTGTTCTCTTTTGTACTGCTGCTGGTGCTGATTGTCTACCGGGCGGGGACCCCCAGGGGGGCCATGCGCCTGCCGGTGGTGCTCCTGTCCTCCTTGCTGGCTGCGCTGGCCATCGTGGGGGCGTCGGTGATGTTCTCCTGGTTCATCGGGATGTCCTCCCGCTACGCTCTGGTCTACGGCTCGCTGGCCTCCCTGATCATCCTGCTGGTTTGGCTCTACCTGTGCGGCAATCTCCTGCTTCTGGGCGCGGTCATCGGCCGGGTGCTGGAGGCCCGCTGGCGGAACTAGACTTCCGGCTGCGGAGCCGGATCTCCGCATATGGAATATTCTGGACGCGGTCCCGGCTTCGGGGCCGCGTTTTCTCTTTCCAAACCGGAGAAAATGTGCTATGCTTATTATGAGATAATTTTGCCGCCCCCGGACTGGGGACGGCGGATGAGGTGACGGTATGAACAAACTGATCCGACAGCTGAACCGTGATATCCTCGAGGCCCTGGCTGCCCGCAGGCCGGGGGGGTTCGCCAACCGCCGGACCCTTCAGGAGCTGATGAAGGCTCCCGCCTGGACCGACGGTCTCGCCGCCCTGTTCCCCATCCGGGAGCGCCTGAGCTGCGCCCGCATCCTGGAGCTGTGCACGTCCATCCTGGACCGGCTGTGCCCCAAAGCGCCGGAGAAGGGCTGGGGTCCCTTCACCTACCAGTATGTCTGCCACATCATGTACCCGGAAAACGGCTTCGCCCCCGAGGCGGACCGCTGCGGCAGCGGGGCGGAGTTTTACCTCACCGTCCTTCAGGTCCTGCTGGACCAGGAGCGGACCGCCCTGCCCTTTGATCCCATGCTGGACTTCCAGTTCCTCACCGAGGAGGAGTACGAGGTCTGCGACAAAGCCAGGGAGTACCGCCGGTTCCTGGCGGCCTGGCGGGGGGAGTTCCTCTACGAGCTGATGCGCCTGGGGATGGAGTTCACCCCCTTCAAGACCCTGAGCCACATTGCCGGGGTCCACTACATCGCCATGACCGCCGCCCGGGGGCTGGCGGAGGCGGGGGTGGAGGTGGACCTGGCTCTGATCTCCGCCGCCGCCGCCGCCCACGACGTGGGCAAATTCGGCTGCCGCCCCGGGGAGCGGGTGCCCTACCTCCACTACTACTACACCGACCAGTGGCTGCTGGAGCGGAAGATGGAGGACATCAGCCACATCGCTTCCAACCACTCCACCTGGGACCTGGAGCTGGAGTCCCTGTCGGTGGAGTCCCTGCTGCTGATCTACGCCGACTTCCGCTCCAAGTCGGAGCGGGACAAAGAGGGCAATGAGATTGTGGTCCTCTACCCCCTGGACCAGTCCTTTCAGGTGATCTTGTCCAAGCTGGACAACGTGGACAGGAAAAAGCGCCGCCGGTATGAGTTTGTCTATGGCAAGCTCCACGATTTCGAGGACTACATGCGCCGCCTGGGGGTGGACGTGGACCTGACCGGCCAGAAGCAGCACCCCGCCCCCCATAAGGACCCCGCTCTCATGGGGCCGGACGAGACGCTGAACGGCCTGATCCTCCTGTCGGTGGAGCACAACCTGCAGCTGATGCACATGCTGTCCAACGAGCAGAAGTTCGGCAACCTCATCGAGGCCGCCCGTTCTACCAAAAGCTGGCAGCAGCTGCGGGCCTATCTGAACGTGTTCGGGGAGTATTTCACCTACCTGTCCGTGCGCCAGAAAACCCAGGCGCTGTCCTTCCTCTATGAGCTGCTGATGCACCGCGAGGGTGACATCCGCCGTCAGGCCGGCGCCCTCATCGGCCAGATCATCGCCCGATTCCACCTGGTCTACCGCAAGGAAATCCCCGACGACGCCCAGAACGATCCGGCGGAGGAGGTCCCCTTCACCCTGTGGAGCCAGTATCTGGACATGATCATCTTCCCCGACCACAAGACCACCCCCCAGCAGCGTTCCCACATCAGCTACACGCTGAAGCTGGTGGTGGAATCCATGCTGCTCCACGCCCGTCCCGGGGACATCCCCCGGTTTCTGGACGCCCTGCTCCGGTACTACGACAGCCCGGAGCAGACCGACGACGACACCGCCTTCACCCTGCTGGACGCCGCCCGGTATCTGCCCCCCAAGCACTACGGGGAGGAGACCAGAGAGAAGCTGGTCAAGTTCGCCGCCCACTTCACCGTGTCGGAGGACCTCCGGCTGGTCACCGCCGCTCTCCAGTTCCTGCGGGAGACGGCCCGCAACCTCCCCCGCAGCCATCCCCAGATGGCCCGCATCGCCCAGGTGGCGGAGAACGCCTCCTCCCGCCAGCTGACCACGGTGTTCCTCAAGTGCCGCATCCTCCGCCGGGCGGGGCGGGACGTCTCCGCCCTGGAGCACATCCTGTACCACACCGACATCACCAGCGAGGTTTTTCTGGACAACCTGAAGATCGCCACCCCCTGGGTGGTGAAGGTGGCCGGCGTGGAGCTGCTCCGGGACCAGGTGGAGCACGGGATGGAGGCCCATGTGCTCCATATCGCCACCCACTTTTCCAACCTGGTCAAGGTGTCGGAGCGGGTGGTGGTCCGGCACACCGCCGGCTCCGCGCTGGTGCACACCCTGTCCCTGCTCCGCCGGGAGCAGCGCAACGAGGTGGTGGTGGAGCTGGGCAAGGGCCTGGAGATGGGCCAATACGAGATCTCCAAATACATCCCCCAGTACCTGGGGGAGGCCGCCCTGTACCTCCACCCCAGCGAGCTGGACGAGCAGGTGCTGTGGCTCAAGGGCCTGCTGGGTTCCCCCAACGACTCCGCTGTGGCCGGCGCACTGAACACCATTGCCGTCCTGCTGCAGCACTACCCCGCCTACCAGCAGCGCTTTTCCGAAAAGCAGGAGGTCTATAACCGCCGCCGCCGGGAGCTGCTGGGCCTGCTCCTCCAGGGCCTGGCCCACTACCGGGAGACGGTGCGCCAGGAGGCCCTGCTGGTCACCGGAAAGATCCTCTTCGAGAGTCCCATCCTGGATATGGAGCAGAAGGCCCATCTCTTCTCCCTCAGCTACCGCAAGCTGCTCTTCCTGACCCAGGAGTCCTCCCGGCAGGACGGCCTGACCTTCTACTACCGGGCGGCCGCCCTGGCCCACATCAACCGCTTCATCGCCCTGCGGCGGCTGGACCACGGCCCCTTCACCTTTGAAACGCCCCGGAAGATCGCCTTCTTCCCCGGCACCTTCGACCCCTTCACCCTGTCCCACAAGGGAATCGTCCACGCCATCCGGGACCTGGGCTTTGAGGTCTATCTGGCGGTGGACGAGTTCTCCTGGTCCAAGAAGGCCCAGCCCCACCTGATCCGCCGTCAGATCGTCAACCTGTCGGTGGCGGGGGATTTCCACGTCCACCTGTTCCCGGACGACATCCCGGTCAACATTGCCAACCCCGCCGATCTGCGGCGGCTGGTGGACCTGTTCCCCGGCCAGAAGGTGTACATTGTGGCGGGCAGCGACGTGGTGGCCAACGCCTCCTCCTACAAGGCGGAGCCCAAGCCCTTCTCCATCCACCAGATGAACCATGTCATCTTCCGCCGGGCGGGGGAGAAGGAGCTGCCCGCTCCGCTGCCCATCACCGGCGAGGTGATTCAGCTCCAGCTGCCCCCCCATTTGGAGGACATCAGCTCCACCCGCATCCGGGAGAATGTGGACCTGAACCGGGACATCTCCAACTTCATCGACCCGGTGATCCAGGACTTCATCTACCAGAACGGCCTCTACCTCCGGGACAGCCAGGAGAAGCCCATGCTGGGGGCGGGCGATCTGGAGTTCCAATGGGTGGGCCAGCCCGACCCCATGCTGCTGGACAGCCTCACCGCTGGCCAGCCTGGCCGGGAGGCCATCCAAACCGCCGTCGCGGACCAGGGGGACAGCATTCTGCTGCTGCGCCAGGCGGGCCGGGGACAAATCCTGGGCTACATCGCCTACCGCTCCCTGACCACCTCCCAGCTGTTCACCGCCCTGGGCGACACGGAGCTGGCCAACCGCATCCGCCTGCGGGCCGCAGGCAGCACCCTGCTAATCACCGCTCTGTTCGCCGAGGGCGGGGAGCGGTTCAAGGATCACCACCAGCTGCTGCTGTGCGAGCTGCTGGCCCGCTCCCTGGAGGAGTCCTGCGTCTACGCGGTGTTCTGTCCCCACGACCGGAGGATCGACAGCCGGCTGGAGGACGTTCTGACCCGTACCGGCTTCCTGGCCCGGGAGGAGGGCTGTCCCATCTGGGAGACGGACATGCATGCCCCCGCCACCCTCATCCAAAACCTGGAGACCACCATTCAGGAACCCCTGTGCCACAATGCCCGGGTACTGGCCGCCATCCGCCGCAGCCACCAGAGCCTTCAGCGGGCGCTGGCCCGGCTCTATCCCGGCTCCCTGCTGCTCACCCTGTCCGCCGACATCATCCACCAGCGCCTGCTGGAGAAGATCACCAACTATAACAACGTCCCTGCCGTACCCACCCATCCAAGGGTGCTGGGGGAGAATATGTGTGTTCCCTACGGCAAGCTCCTCCGGGGCAAGACGGTGCCCAACACGGTGACCAAGACCATCCATACCGACAAGGTGTTCTCCCCCGACCTGTCCGAGAGTGTGATGGAGCCCTTCCCCTACTACGCCCCCATCCCCAGCCAGATTCGGACCATCAAATCCTTTGACCGGCCGGTGATTCTGGTGGACGACCTGATGCACCCCGGCTTCCGCTTCAAGGCCCTGGACCCCATCCTCCGGCGGGAGGGGGTGCCCATCCGCATGGTGCTGGTAGGGGTGCTGTCCGGCTACGGCAAGGACCTGATGGACCACTGGGAGCGGCCGGTCGACTCGGTGTACTTCGTGCCCACCCTGCGCCAGTGGTTCATCGAGGCCACCATGTACCCCTTCATCGGGGGCAACACCGTCCGGCGGCTCAGCTCCCCGGTGCCCGGCCTGCTGCCCGGCATCAACCACATCCTGCCCTACGCCAAGCCCCTCTATCAGGACGAGTGCGGCCGGGAGGCGGTGTTCGACCTGTCCAAAGCCTGTCTGGAGGGTGCGCTGGACGTCATCCGCACCCTGGAGCAGGAGTACCGCATCCTCTATGGCCGTAACCTGACCCTGGCCCGCCTGCCCGAGGCGGTCATCCTCCCCCTGTGTCCCGATAAGGGCACCTGTCTGCACTACGACCCCACCCTGTCCGCCTCCGTCTACCTGGAAAACGACCTGGAACAGCTGCTGCGGCAGAATCAGTAAGGAGGTCCTTTCTGTGCTTGACATCCCCAAAATCCGCGCCGTGCTGGACACCGCCAGCCGGTGGGACATGGACCTGGAGCAGTTCGCCTGCTGGAGCCACGCCCACCTGTTCAACCCGGTCCTTCCCCTGGAGGAGCTGGAGGCCTGGGAGGAGCAGATGCAGGTCACCCTCCCGGAGGACTACCGGACCTATCTCACCCAGTTGGGCAACGGCGGCGCCGGCCCGGCCTACGGGCTGTTTCCGTTTCCCTGTCCTGTAGACGCAAAGCTCCGGCAGCCCTGTATCTACAGCGACGACCGGGAGGAAGCATTTCGTGATGTGGTCCGCCGCTACATCCGGGTAGAGGAGAGCGACGACGACTGGAATCTGTATCTGGATTATTACCCCGATATGCCCGCCTGGAAGGACCAGCGATGGCAGGACGCCCACCGCAAGGAGTGGTGGGACGAGCTGGACCATCTGCTGAACCGGGATTTGTACTTCCCCATGCTGAACCACGGCCAGCATATGATTGCCAATGAGGGCTGCTCTGTGGACATTTACCTGATTCTGAACGGCTCCCACCGGGGGTATGTCCACTGCTGCACCACCGACTGCGACCCGGATTTGGCCTATCCGGAACCCCGCACCTTCGCCGCTTATCAGGCGGAGCATTTGAACCGCACCTTTGCGGACTACTTCATGTCCTATGTGAACCGGGTAGACGACCTGTGCCGGAATCTGTCCGCCGAAAAGCGCCAAAAATTCCGGCGGGAGCGGGCCCAGGCCCGGGACTTTCTGGCCGCTGTCCAGGCTCAGGACTGGGACGGAGTAGTCAAGCTGCTGAACGCCATTGAGGACCCTGCGGCGCTGTCCACCAAGAGCAAGAGCCTGTATATCCACTGCGACGAGCATCACCTGTTGCGCCCCCCGCTGGCTGCAGACCCGGATGTGAAGCGGTTTTATGACCGGCTTTATGGACGGCACGGCCGGGACCATGGCAACTGGGTCACCTGGGTCCAATGCTATGACCCGTCGGAAACCCATCGCGCCCCGTACCCCCGTCCCACCTTCGAGGCCTTCGTGCAGACCTTCTTTGACCCGTAAATCAAACTACAGGACGTGATATTATTATGCATTATTACAATTTTAACGGCGCAGCCCTCGTCTCCGCCCAACCGCTGGAGGGCTTCGGCCCCGAGGTCGAGCCCGCTGGAAGCTGGCGGATGTTCGCCGCCGTCCCCGGCGACCCGGTGCTGGGCCGGGCCTCCTTCAAGGTCACCCACCCCGGCCAGCTGACGCAGGCCGGTCACGGTCTGGAAACGCTGGACGCCTCCCGCCTGCCCCAGGTCCAGGCCGACGAGCGCATCGCCCGGGCCATCGAGGACGGCCGGGTCACCGCTGTCAACATCAGCCGCCCCGGCTGGGAGAAGCTGATCAGGTGGTCCCCCAGCACGGGAAAGAAGCGGGTGAACATCGTGGCCATCGGGGATGTGGGCTCCACCCTCCTCACCGGGCTGAAGCTGCTGGGCGGGGATGTGATCTCCTCCATCGGCATCTGCGACCTGTCCGACCAGATCACCGCCCGGTGGGAGTTCGAGATGGGCCAGATCAACCTGCCCTGGGACTACAACGTCTTCCCTGAGGTGGAGGTCATCCCTCCCGAGCGGCTCTTCGACTGCGATCTGTTCGTCTTTGTGGCCTCCAAGGGCATCCCGCCGGTGGGCTCCCAGGTGAAGGATGTGCGCATGGCCCAGTTTGAGGCCAACGCGGGCATCGTGAAGCACTACGCCAAAATGGCCCGTGAGAAGCAGTTCGGAGGACTGTGGTGCGCTGTATCCGACCCGGTGGACCCTCTGGCCAAGACCGCCTATCTGGAGAGCAACAAGGACGAGAACGGTGTCTGGGACGGCCAGGGCCTGCTGCCGGAGCAGGTGCAGGGCTTCGGCCTGGGAGTGATGAACGCCCGGGCGGCCTACTTTGCCAGGCGGGACCCCCGGCTGGCCTCCTTCCTCACCGAGGGCCGGTCCTACGGCCCCCACGGAACGGGGCTGTTTATCGCCAACTCCATCCAGAACTACGACGAGGAGATCTCCCAGGAGCTGACCCAGCTCACCGTCACCGCCAACCTGAAGATGCGGGAGATCGGCTTCAAGCCCTACGTGGCCCCCGCCCTGTCCTCCGGGGCGCTGTCCCTGCTGCTCACCCTCCGGGGGGAGTGGCACTGCGGCTCCGTCTTCCTGGACGGCGTCTATATGGGCGTGAAGAACCGCTGCACCCCCGCCGGGGTGGAGACCGAGCTGCTGCCCCGCATCCCCGACCCCCTCTTCGGCCACATCCGGGAGGCGGCGGAGCATTTAAAGACCATTTTATAAACGAGAAGGTGTCCCAATGTCTTTGGTACTCATCCATCCTGCTCCCGACTCCGGCTGGGCCGGTCAGCGGCTGAACGGCGTACTGCGTCAGGCTCTGGCCGGGAAGGAGGTCCGGGTCCTCCGGACAGCGGAGGAGCTGACCGGCATAGCCGGGGAGCGGCTGCTGCTGGCCCTGCCCCTGGGGGATACGGGGATCAACCTGGAGTACATGCGGATGCTGGTCCGGCTGCGGAAGGAGCGGTCCCTGCTCCAGGGCTGTACCGCCGGACTCATCGTGGACGGAGCGGGAGAGCTGTACACCAAGTCCGCCGCCGCCGAGGCCGCCCTGGCCCTGAACCGGGCGGGCTGTGCCCTGGTGGGCCGTCCCCTGGTAGAGGGCACCGGCTCGCTGGCCAACTTTCAGGTCCAGGCCAACAATCTGGGGGTCGACCTGATGGGGGCCTACCGCCATGCCGCCCAGGAGCTGGCGGAGCGGGTAGAGGGCTTCGTCTTTCCGAAAAAGGAGCGCCCGGAGGTCCTGATCCTCCACGCCTCAAGCCACCACACCTCCAACACCATGGATCTGTGGTCCCAGGTGCGGGAGAAGCTGGAGGAACGCTGTGCCATCCGCGAGATCGGCCTGCGCAACGGCACCCTGTCCGACTGCTCCGGCTGTCCCTACACCATGTGCCTCCACTTCGGTGAGCAGGGGGGCTGCTTCTACGGCGGCGTGATGCAGGACGAGGTCTATCCCGCCGTCCGGTCCGCGGACGCCCTGGTCCTGCTGTGCCCCAACTACAATGACGCCCTGTCCGCCAACCTCACCGCCTTCATCAACCGCCTCACCGCCCTGTTCCGCCAGACCCGGTTCTACGACAAGGCAGTCTTCGCCATCGTCGTGTCCGGCTACTCCGGGGGAGACATGGTGGCCCGGCAGATCATCGCTGCAATGAATATGAACAAGTCCTTCTACCTCCCGCAGAATTTTTCCATGATCAAGACCGCCAACTCCCCCGGTCAGGCTCTGGCCCTGCCCGGCATTCAGGAGCGGCTGGCGCTCTTTGGGCAGAACATCCTGGACACGCTGTGCCAATAACGGAAAGCTCTCCGGCCCCGGCCGGAGAGCTGTTTCCTTATTTCAGATAATTTTGGGGGTCCACCGGCTGGCCGTTGAGGATTACCTCCAGGTGAACATGGGAGGCGACGCCTACCTCGGCGATGGCGGAGGAGCCTACAGTCCCCAGCTCACTGCCGATGTCCACTGAGTCCCCCGCCTCCACCAGGACGTCCTCGTCCAGGTTGCAGTACCAGGACTGCAGTCCGCCGCCGTGGTTGACCACCACAGTGGCGCCCATCAGGCCGTCGTTGTAGACCTGCTCCACGGTGCCGGCGCTGATGGACAGCACCTTCACCCCCTGCGCGGCCGCAATATCCAGCCCGCCATGGGTACGCCAGTCACCCAGAGTCGGGTCAAGGGACAGGGTCTCCACACTGAAATCCCGCAGGACCGCCCCCTGTACCGGCCAGGTAAACACCTTCGACAGCGTCTCCTCGCTGGTCACGGTGTCCGGCTCCGGAGTTGTGTCCTTCACCGGCTCCGGATCGTCTGGCTGGGATGCGGCCTGTCCCTTGCTTTCGGCCGGTGCGGTGACCACCGGGGGTTCCCTCGGAACATTGGGAGCAGGGGGAGCGGGACTGGCCGTGCTCTGGTCCGGAATGGTTACAGAGGCGCTCCCTCCCACTGGCGCGGCAGCGCGGGTGTCGTTTACAACGGTTCTCAGCAGATAATAGCCCGAAATTCCTATGGTGGCGATGCACAGGAACAGGACTATGTAAAAGCCCTTTCCCATGGCGAAATCGCCCAGCTTATTCAAAAAGCTCCGGTTTTTCAAAAAACCACCTCCGAAGCCTATTTTGGACAGGGGACCGAAGGGTTATACATGGCCGGTAAAAATTTTTCAGCCGCGCTCCAGCAAAAGAGGAACGCAGTCGAAAAATTTTCCTTGACAGATGATTGTTTTTGTGATAATCTAGTTGAGCACTTAAGACCGGAAGCCACCCATGCCGGAGTGGCGGAATTGGCAGACGCCCGGGACTTAAAATCCCGTGGGAGCGATCCCGTGCCGGTTCGACCCCGGTCTCCGGCACCATATCGCGGGGTAGAGCAATTGGTAGCTCGTCGGGCTCATAACCCGGAGGTTGCAGGTTCAAGTCCTGTCCCCGCAACCAATTTCACCTAAGACGGATTTCAATGTGCTTTGCATGTTGAAGTCCGTTTTAGTTTCTCCTGGGGTGGCTTCGATCCGCTCAATGAGAAGGTGGATAGCCTTTTCGTCTGCGCTGGCCTTCAAAACCTCCAGCCAGGCCTTGATTTGACCAACGGTAAAGTCCGTTGGTGGGGTGGTCTCCTGGAGCTGGACAATCTCTGCCTTGATGGTCTGCATTTGTTTGCCAATGTCGGCCACTACAGCGGGCGGCAAGGCCCCTGTGACCAGATTCTTCATAAGGGCGTCATATTCCCCCTGCTTCGCCTCTATGCGCTTCTGGAGGGCCTTGTTGAAGTCCTCGACCCGGTTCTTCTCCCCGGCCTGATACTGACGCAGAGCGGCGGCGATCTTGTCCTGATTCTCTGGAGACAGGAGCTTGTGGAGGTAGTCCACAGCGGCCTTGTCCACTTCCTCCATGCGGATTGAGGGAGCGCCGCACTTTTTGGAACAGTAGTAGCGGAAATATTCATGCCCCTTGCTGACGGACCGCGCCCCGTGCATTTTTGCTCCACACTGGCAGTACACCAGGCCGCTGCACAGATACCCGGCCTTTTTCCCAGTCTGCTTTCTCTCTGTCATAATGCGCTGCACCTCCATAAACTGGGCCTTACTGATGATCTGCGGCAAGGCGTTTTCTATTCTAATGGCGTTGGGCTTGCTCCGCCGGTCCTCCCGGCGCTCCTCCTCCTGGGGGGTGTAGATGTATGTCCCGGTGTACTTCTCATTGCGGAGCATTTCATATATCTGCGTGTACTTGATGGGCTTGCCCCGCTTGCCGGTGATCCCGGCTGCGGCCAGCTCCTCAATGATGGCGGTGAAGCCCTCACGGTTTGCGGCGGCGTCAAATATCTTACGGACATAGCCCGCCTCCAGCTCGTTAACCACATACTCCTGATTGACCACATCATAGCCAAAGGGAGCATACCCGCCGTTGTGCTTCGCTTTCATGGCCGTCTCCCGGTGGCCCTTTTTCGTCTCGTTCGAGAGGTTGTCCAAGTAATACTCCGACAGCGACCACATGAGGGTTTTCATGATCTTCGCCTCGGCGCTGGAGCCGAAGTCCTGGGCCACGGCGATCAGCTCCACGGCCCGGTCTTTCAGCTTCTTTTCCAGGTTGACATGTTCCCCCAGGTTGCGGGCCACCCGGTCATACTTGTGGATCAGGATGGTATCGAACCGGCCCTTGTTCACATCCCGGAGCAGCTTCTGATAGGCTTTCCGACTGGCCGTCTTGGAGCCCTTCCCGCTGACCGCCTCGTCTGCGTACACCTCCAGGACAGCATAGCCCTTGCTGGCGGCGTACTCCCGGCAGGCCCGGACCTGGGCGTCTATGCTGGCTTCGTCCTGCTTGTCTGAGCTGTACCGGGCGTAGATTACGGCGTCCTTCATAGTTCCCCTCCTTTTCTGTTGCATTTTGTCGGCGGCTATGGTATGCTGGTGATAGGAAAGAATTATCTTTCAGCGCTGCTAGTAACGGTAGGCGGTTGGCCCTCTCGACAGAGGGCAGCTTCTTTGCCCTCTGATCTCACGAAAGGGGGGCTTGCCCAATGGTCACATACAGTGAACTGTTCCAGTACTCACTTGTCATCATCGGCATTATCGGCCTCTTTATTGCGGCCAATAAAAAGAAGTAACCGCCCTCGGTCCCCCAACCCGGCGGTTACTTCAATCGTCTAACTAGGGGGCCACCCGCTTACCGGCAGCGCCCTTTCTATTCTCAGTATAACCGCATATTCTCATTTTGTCAATGCCCTGTACCATCTGGTACGGGGCTTTTTGCTCCCCGGTTCGGGGGATTGCTTGATTTTCAGCAGACCTCAGATTTGGGGGCAGTTCATCAGGGGATTTTTGTTCCCCAGTTTAGGGGAGGTTACCGGCGCTTTGTCCGGCAAGCTACTTCCCTCGGTATTTCGGGGCTATGGGTGCGATATCGCACAGCGCAGATTTGCGCTCTCCAAAATTGGATTGTCGCAACTTCTTGCGATATCAAAAGGGGGACGAAATTTCGTCCTCCTACTCCCCCTCCTGCGGCCCCTCAGCGCCCTCCGGGGGCGGGGTGGTATCTGTACCCTCCTGCGGCTCTGGGGGCGTTTGTGGGGGCTCTGGGGTGGGAGGCCATGGGATTAGGTATTTATCATAGATATCTGTTTCTTTTATCCGGCGAAGAAGTTCATAAATCTCAAACTTTGAGAAAGATAATATTCGATCTTCTAATGCGTCTACATCGGTAGCTTTAGCTAAATAAACTTTTTTAGCTCTTTTGTCTGCGATTACCCATGCTTCAGCCTCTTTAGGATCAACACCACTTTCGGTAAGTTCGTCAAATAAAGATTCATTCAAACCGATTAAAAATCCAATTTCTTTCAAAAAAGCTGTAACTGCCTTAAATTCGAGTGTTTTGCCTGGAAGCGTTACTGTTTCTTTGCCGCTACTTAAATTTAATTCAACTTTTCCATCTGGTAACGGCTTTATATCGTACAAATCATCAGTCGTCACCCCAAAATAATCAGCTAATTTATTAACTGTATCATATTTCGGGGTGGTCCCCTGCTTTTTCCACATGGAAACCGTTGATTGACGTAGACCTAAATCTCGTGCAACCTTTGTTGGAGTAACTCCTTTTCGCTGGCATAATTCAAAGAATCGGTCATAAAACACAAATTCACCGCCTTTATTTTGGTGGTATCTCCAAATATCAGAAAACTGGTTGACAAAACCAGATATATGGTTTATTCTGATACCAGTTTTCTGTTACACACAACATATCACAAAAACGAAAGGAGTGCAAGAAAAAAGTGAGAATCAGTAAAAACAAATTGGCGTTGGCAATGCTCAACGCCGGGGTTGAATCCATCCGGTACCTTGCAACGGTGTCAGGGGTGTCCATCAACACCATTAGCCGGAGCAACAACGGCGGCACCGTGAAGCTGTCCACCCTGCGGCGGATTGCGGCGGCGCTCAAGGTAGACCCGGCGGAGCTGCTGGAGGAGGTCTGACTGTGAGCGACAACATTTGCCGTGTGCCCGTGTCCGCTACATACACCGTCTATCATGGTAGCAGTGAGCCGGTGATGACGGCGGCGGAGTACGCAGATATCCCGGCGGACGCTATCGCCCGGTATCTGGTGGAGCGGTGCGGTGTGGATGCTATTTTCGGGGGTGATTGATTGAGCGATACGTTATCCTGGAAGCCCCCCGACTACTCCGACGCCGGCAACGCTGTCATCCTGGTGAACGAATACCACGGCCTCCTGGCCTTCTGCGACGCCCTGGGCTGGCTTTCCTGGGCCGGTACGCATTGGGAGCCGAACGACCATGACGCCGTGGGGCGGGCCGTCAAATTGACAGAGAACATGATTATCGAGGCGGGAATTGACCTGACCAGCTCCATTCAGGAAAAAGCCGCTGCTGAACAAGCCGTCGCACAGCAGGAGGAAGGCGCGGGGGAACGGTTGGAGCAAGCAAAGGCCGCTGTCAAAAGGGCGGTCGAGTACTTCAACCACGCTAAAAAATCACGGAACCTTCCGCGCATTAAGGGCATGTTAGAGCTGTCAAAGCCTACCTTACATATTGCCGCTGACCGGCTGGACGCTGACCCATTCGCCCTCAACACCCCGGCGGGGATCGTAGACCTTCAAACGGGGAAAATAACCCCCCACGACATTGACGCCCCCTTCAAGTGGAACACGAGGATAACCAACGCCTCCCCCGGCGACCAGGGCGCTGCGGTCTGGACCGAATTTCTCCAGACAATCACCTGTGGCGACGATTCCCTAGTGGGATTTCTCCAGCAGGTGGCCGGTATGGCCGCAATCGGGAAAGTGTTCTACGAGGGGATCGTCACAGCAAACGGCGGAGGCCGCAACGGCAAAAGCACCTTTTTCAACACGATCTATGGCGTTTTGGGGACCTATGCAGGCACCATTGATTCCAACGTGTTGACCACCGACCGGCAGAACCGTGGCGCGGCCCTGGCCACGCTCCGGGGCAAGCGGCTGGTCATCGCCGCCGAGCTGGAGGAGCACCAACGCCTGAGCACGTCCACCCTGAAGAAGCTGGCCAGCACCGATAACCTGACCATTGAGGAGAAATACAGGTCCCCGGAGGATATTGTCCCCTCCCACACGCTGGTGCTGTTCACAAACCACCTGCCCCGTGTCGGTTCCACGGACGACGGCACATGGAGACGAATTATCGTGGTCCCATTTAATGCTGTCATTCCAGAGGGAACCGGTGTGCAGAACATGTCTGATCTGCTGGTGGAGGAGGCCGGGCCTGCTGTCCTGTCCTGGATCATCCAGGGAGCCGTGGACTTCACCCTGAGCGGCTTTAAACTCACATTCCCTGACGCTGTCGCTATGGCTACCGAGGAGTACCGGAGTCGGGAAAACTGGCTGGAACGCTTCATTTCTGAGCGGTGTATCAGGGAGCCAAACGCCCGAGTGGGTGCCCGTGAGCTCTACACCGAATACAAAACATGGGCACAGGACACAGGCGAATATACCCGCCGAGAAAGCGATTTTGCCGAGGCGATGGACAAGGCTGGCTATCAAAACACAAGACCGAAGAACAAAAAGACCTATATTGGGTTACGACTGGACCTTGCAGGTATCTACGGAAGTCCTTGTGCCACAAGGGGTTAGCAATTTGGGTTAGGGCAGGTTAGCCCTGAAAACAGAACTTTTTTATATATCACTATCGCTTTTATACTCTGCTTTACTTATGCGAAAGTATGTATTTAGGCCTAACCAGACCTAACCCCCAGAAAATGGAAGGAGAAACAAATGAGCTATTACCGCACCTGCCCCAACTGCGACTGTCTCACGCACCAAGTCTGTGCCGAGGCCCGTGAGACCTTCCCGGAACGCTTCACGGGAAAGACCGACCGGGAGGTCGTCGCCGAGATTGCCAGCGTAGTAAAAAGAGCCGCCCAGGGTGCAGCGAACACCCGGGACGGCAGGGCGGAACAGATTGACAAGGCTGTTTCCGCCTCCATTATGAACGAAACGGAGGAAAAAGTCAAATGAAGATTCTGCAAGATATTGCAACGGCGGTCAGATTGACCGGAGAGGTCCGCAAGGCCCGGAAGACCGGAGCCAGTGGCGTCCACCAGGTTAAGCCAGTGTATACCGTTCCAGCTGTCCGCTTTGGATACTGGGGATTTACTATGGAGGGCTGTTTGTTCTACGGTCCAAAGTGGCAGCCGCTCCGGGATGTTTTCGATAACTTACCAGAGAAGACCCAGCATGAGCTTACATTTGCCCCAAAGGCTGGAGAGTGGGGCGACCGTGTACGTTTCTGGAAGCAGGAACTCCGCAACACCCTGGAGCCGGATTTGTACCACGAAATGATTTCCACGCTTATTCGGTGGGGTATCCGGTGCCGCCGGAGGGCACTCGAGGAGGTCATAGTATGATACCATTTACATTTCCCGCCACCATGGAGGAGTTCATGGCCTACCAGGAGCAGCTAATCAACCGTCCTTTGTCTGAGGTGGAGAGGGAGATCACGGCGGAATGGCTTCCGATCATCAATGAGGCGGGACCGGAGGACATCCAGGTTGTGGACGAATTGATTGCCCAGTTCCCGGGCCACCACCAATTTCTGACAGCGGCAAAGGTATGGATGGAGGTGGCGGCAGTATGAAGGACAAATGCCCAAACGTGTGGAGGGTGGCCCAGGAGCTGGCCCGCTGTAAGCACCCGGAGAAGGTTTTAAACGCCCTGACGGTGCTGCTGTCGGAGGAGCCTGAAATACTCAGAGAGGAGGACGAGGTATGAGGGCGGAGATCATCAGACTGTTAGACAAGCTCAGTGATCGTGACCTACGGGGAATCTTATATGTTCTCAAGGTATTGGCCAGGGAGGAGGAACAGCATGAGGTTGGAAATCATTGAACTACTGGATAGAGCTGGTAATCGGGAACTTGACCTGATTCTCCGGTTTATCCGGGCGCTGCTCCGGAAGGAGCCGGGCGCAAGGCAAGCCCAAAAATAAATGTAAATCCTCTGGCCCGTGGACACAATGGACAGAATGGACACAATGGACAGAATACCCGAACAGCTTGAATATTGTCCATTTAGTCCATTCTGTCCATAGGGTAGCAGATTGAAAAAAGGAGTTGATACATACGGGTAAAAGATCACAGGCAAAAGGGCGGCGGGCAGAAATCGAGCTTGCCGGACTTCTCCGAGAACGTGGCTATGATGTGCGGCCAGGTGAGCCTATGAGTTTCGGGCGGGAGCCCGACCTGGTAGGGTTGCCCGGCGTCCACTGCGAGCTGAAACGCCGGGAGGGTGTGGACCTGTCGGCGGCGCTGGCCCAGGCGGCAAAGGACGCTGAGTTTTTCGGGGATGGTCTCCCCACGGTTTTCCATAGAGGAAATCGGCAGCGGTGGCGGGTGACGATGGAGCTTGACCACTGGCTTGTACTCTATGACCGGCAGAAAACGGCGAAAAGCGGAGAGGAGGTAAACAATGACACCGAGACAGCAAAAGGCGCTTGCGGCGCTTCTGACATCCCCCAGCAAGGCGGCGGCGGCAAAGGCGGCGGGTATTGCCCCCCGCACACTTAGAGACTATTTGGCAGACCCAGAGTTTCAGGCAGCGTACCGGGACGCATTTGGGAACATGGTCGAGGACGCCACCCGGCAAGCCCAGCAGGCCATATCTCCGGCCATGTCCACCCTGCGTGAGATCGTGGAGGACAGGGAAGAGGACGCCCAGGCCCGCATATCTGCGGCCCGTGCTATCTTGTCCCACGGCTTGAAGCTGATCGAGACAACGGACATTTTGAACCGGCTGCAAGAGTTGGAGACGGCGATGGAAGGAGGACGCGATGGCAAGTATTGACTCCCGGCTTGCGGCGCTGGCTGAAGCCATAGAGCGGAAGCGGATGGAGCAGGAATACCCCGTGGACGAACTGTCCCGGAGCTTGTACAACATGGGGCAGAGGCTTTCTAAAATGGACAGCCTGGAGAAAGCGGCGCTATTGGCTGAGTTTAACCGGGCTGACCCCCTAGACGGGACAGATGGTCTTAATTTGAGCATGGAAGATTTAGAACGCTTCATAGCTGATTATGTGGAGGTGTGAAATGTCTATTCTTTCGAAGCTGGCCCAACTCCAGGCGAAAGCGGAGAAGTCAAAAATCAGTAAAGTTACCGTGACCTTCAAAGACGGGCACAAAGAATATATGTCCATTGGCGAGTGCATTAAGTTTTGGAGGAGTGACAGGTATCGTGAAGCAGAGAGATTTGAAGGAAAAGGGCATGGAGTTTTGCCAGACCTGTTTACTTCGGGGCTTAAATATGAATCGGAGGATACATGAAACTTGTTATCAAAGAGATAAAGCTCAATAATGCCCAAAAAACATTCCAGCGCATATTCGGAGATGGAGTCATGACCCACGCTCACACCCGGCTCCATGCGTATTGCTCCAACTATGTGCCCATGGACAGCGGGGCTTTGGACCAAACCGTGGACATTACACCGGAGTGCGTCCATTACAAACAGCCATATGCACGACGCCAATGGGAAGGGAAAGGGATAAAGTACAGCACAGATAAGCACCCATTAGCAACCTCCCATTGGGAAGTGGCGGCGATGGCGGCGCACAAGGGCGACCTGTGCAGAGACATTGAGAACTATTTAAGAAAAAAATAAGAAAGGATTTTACAAGATGGATTACAAAGTGAAGATCAACGGCAAGGAGTACACACTGCCTGTTCGTACAATTGCAGTAGATGAAAAAATGTCGAGGCTGGCCGCCCTGGGCAAACGGTGCAAAACTGGTGAGATCACCCGCCGGGAGGTAATGGAGGGCCAATACAGGTTTGTGGAGGAGATGGCCCCTGGTGCTTTCCCGGACCTGGAGACGGCGGATGTCAACATGATTCTGAAAGCCTGCATGGACATTGTGAATGTTTATGCCGCCCCTTCCCTTGAAATGCTGCAAGGTGTTCTGAATAACCCTGACATGAAAAAGGCTGTGGAACTGGCAAAGTTGAACCAATAACCCGGCGGAGGTATAACGATGGCAAACGACGGTACTGTAAAAATTGGTGTTGAATTCTCTAAAAACGACATTCAAAAAGGCTATAAAACCATTCAGGATGAAGCTAAAAAAACGGCAAATTCCTTAAAAAGCGTCAACGACGCCTTGAAATTGGACCCCAAGAATACCGACCTTCTGATTGAAAAGCAGAAGCTTTTGACAAAAGCGGTTGCGGAGGCGGAGAAGGAAGTTTCCGACCTTAGCAAGGCGATGGAACAGGCTAAAGAAGCCGGGATGGAGAAAAAGGATGCCGCAATGTACCAAGTCCTTGCCCAGGCCCTGGAAAAGGCGAAGGGGGAGGCCAAACAATCCGCCGACGCTTTGGCTGATGTTACCAGGGAGCTGGAGCGGAATGGGGTCAGCGCGGATTCTGTTGCCGACAGCCTGGATAATATGGCGCAGGATTCCAGAGCTGCAGAAAGTGCGCTTGATGGGGTCAACAATGCCCTGGACGATGCCCAGCGGAGTGCCAGAGAGCTAAACGACGAACTGGAGCGCTCCAAGGCCGCCGACATTGCGGACAGAGACGCAACAGCCTATGAGGACCTAGCCGACAGTCTGGATGAAGCTAGCGATTCAGTTAGCGATTATTCCGAAAAAATTGATTCTCTGGGGGAATCTGCGGGAAACAGCTCAGGGAGCATTGATTCTCTGTCAAGCAGCATTGCGGGCGGAGTGGTGGCCGGTAAGCTTGCCGCTGACGCTGCGGAATTTCTGGTCAGCAAAATCGGCGACCTGGTCCAGTGGGTGTTGGGTTTAAATGACGCAACAGAGGAGTACCGGGTTGCGCAAGGCAAACTGAATACCGCCTTTGAGGCGGCGGGATTTAATGCTGAAACTGCAAACCAAGCCTTTACCGATTTCTACAAAATCCTGGGCGATATTGACACAGCGACGGAAGCCTCCCAGCTTCTGGCCTCACTGGCCAGAAATACAGAGGATGTGGAAAAATGGACACGGATTGCCGCAGGTGTGTATGGCGCCTTCGGCGACGCCCTGCCCATTGAGGGCCTGATTGAGGCGGCCAACGAGACCGCCAAAACTGGCAAGGTTACAGGTGTTTTAGCGGATGCCCTGAATTGGGCGGGTGAGAGTGAGGACGCATTCAATGACAGTCTTTCCCTCCTGAGTGACGAAGGGAAACGGGCTGAGCTTATCATGAACAACCTGGGGATAATCTACGGGGAGACAGGCGACGTTTTCCGTGAAAACAACGAGGCTATCATGGAGAGCCGGGAGGCAAACCTTCGTTTTCAGGAGAGCATGTCCCAACTTGCGGAAAGTATCCAACCATTCTTGACCACATTGACCGAAATGGCAACCGCTTTCATGGACTGGTTCAACGGTATCCCAGATGGAGCACAGGCGGCTGTCAACGCCAATTTGAAATTGTAAGAAAACGCCGAAGAAATTTTGTAGTTTTTCGGCGGTAAGGGGGGACAAAATCAAGCGTTTCCTTGCTCAAAAAGAGTGTTCACGATTTGCTGCTTCTGGCGCATAAATTCCTTGCGTTCTTTCAGGCGGTAAGACTCGCCCTTGATGTTAATGACAGTGCAGTGATGCAGGACGCGGTCCAGGATGGCGGAGGCGATGGTGACGTCGGCAAAGACCTCGTTCCACTGGGAGAAGGTCTTGTTGGAGGTAAAGACGGTAGACGTTTTTTCATACCTTCTGGCAATCAGCTGGAAGAACAGGTTTGCGCCCTGGATGTCCATGGGGAGGTAGCCGATCTCGTCAATGATGAGCATCCTGTACTTGGCGAGAACCTTGAGCTTGTCTGGCAGACGGTTCTCAAAATGGGCCTTCTTGAGCTGCTCAATAAGCTGATGGCAGTTGATGTAGTAGGTGGAAAAGCGGTGCTGTGCCGCCACAAGGCCCAGAGCGGAGGCCAGATGGGTCTTGCCCACGCCGGGCGGGCCAAGGAAGACCACATTCTCCCCGTTTTCCAGGAAGCGCATGGTAGCTAACTCATCGATCTGGCGCTTGTCGATGGAGGGCTGGAAGGAGAAATCGAAATCGTCCAGGGTCTTCTTGATGGGAAAGCCGGACATCTGGATCTGCTTCTCATAGGCCCGTCTCCGTTTGGATTTGGCTTCTTCTGAAAAAATGTGATCCAAAACCTCCACAATGTTGAGGTTTTCAGCCACGGCCCGTTCCAGGTAGTTATCCAGAATCTCCAGGGTGTTTTTCATTTTCAGGGCTTCCAGGTTTTCCCTCAGCCTGTCCATAGTAAATTCAGTCATACAGCACCTCGTCATATCTGGACAAATCGGAGGGCTTCAAGGGGAAATCTATCACTTTGCCCTGTTCCAGCAGAACATTTTCTGCGTCCATCGTCTGCTTCAACGTAAGCCTTCGGTAATGCTGAGGATTGACAACCATGTCCTTCCTTTGATACGATATTCGGTGCAGAGCGATCTGCTTGCCTTCATAGTAGGCTGCCAGCATACTGTCGAGGGCTACGACTGCCACATCTTTGCCGATGTACTCCGCTGGCACGGAGTACTGATTGCCGGCGTACGAGATGAGGCAGTCTTTTTGTACCCGCCTCAGGTTGATTTTGTCGATGATGTACTCACGGGAGAGAGGGCTCAGGCCCTCTTTTTTCAGCCGCTCAAAGGGAATCTCGTTGGTGGTGGCGTGAACCTTGCCATTGACCTTGTTGCACCAGGCCAGGGCCTGTCCGTTCAGGTCTGCCAGGCTGTTGTACTTGATTCCGACCATGAAGTTGTCCCGCACAAACTGCACCGTCCGCTCCACTTTTCCTTTCGTCTGGCCACGGTAGGGCCGGCACAGAATGGGTTTGAATCCGTAGAATCCCGCAAAATCCTCAAACTGCCGGTTCAGTGTGGAGTCCTCCTGCTTCAAAAGCCGTTTGATCACTACCTGCTTCATATTGTCATATAGAATCTCCTCTGGGTATCCTCCAAAGTACCGGAATGCGTTCTGGTGGCACCGTATCAGTGTGTTTGTGCTCATATCCGTTACAAACTCGATGTACCGCATCCGCGAATACCCTAGAATCATGAGAAAGCAGTACAGTTTCTTCCACTTTCCATCCTCGTACACCAGGTGATCCTCGAAGAATCCCCAGTCCATCTGCCCCTGCTTCCCCGGCATCGTCTCAAACCGCACTGTTGCTTTCTCATTCAAGTCCATCTTCCGGCTGCTCACATACGCCTTGACGATGCTGTAGCCCCCGTCAAATCCCATCTCCCGCAGCTTCTCCAGGATCCGCAGCGCTGAATACGGCGCCTCCTCCAGCCACTCGTCCACGATCTGCTTGTACGGGTCCATCTTTGTTGGCTTGGGTTCGCTCAATGTGTACTCCGGCTTCTGCGGCGATTCCGCGTACCGCTTTGCTGTTCGTGGGTCCATGTGGTACTTCCGGCCCAGCTCCACATAGCTCAGCCCTTTTTGTCTGTCGCTTCGGATATCCATCCACTGTACTCCTTTCATTTCCTGACTCCCTTTCCGGGCTCTTTTTCGCCCTGATTGGGAGTCTATCTTTTTTCCTTCACCTCCGCCACAAAACTACATTTTTTCCTCGGCGTTTTCTTTCATTTTATCATTGGCGCTGACAGCGGCTGTTGTGGGGGTCGTGGCATTCCTGGCAGTGATAAGCCCCATTGCTGGTATTATAGCTGCAATCACCGGGGCGTTGGGAGCGGCAAGCGCAGTCAGCACAACATTTTCCATAGCCGGTATGGCGGTATCCCTGACGTTAGGACAGTGGCTGATTATTATTGGCGTGGTAATTGCGGCGGTACTGGCGTTGGCGGCGGCAATCGCTTTCTTGACTGGGCGGGGTAAAGAGCTGCAAAGTATGAAAATGCCGGAAGTCCCTGATTACAGCGGAGCGGTCCAGGGCGGCGGGCGGCGAGCTGCCCCCCGTGGAGGCGGAGTTTCCCCTCAGAGCGACGGACCGGCGGCGGCACCAATGACCCTGTCCAGCGGCGGAGAGGATGGCGGTATCAGCACCTATGGCCTGTCCCGCGCTCGGTCAGTATCTGCCCTAGAAACATCAATGCCGGTGGCCCGGGAGCGGGTAATCTCCGACCTTGCGGCGGCCATACCGGCGGCCCAGAGCCGGGTGGCAATCGCCACGGCGGACATGGCCCCCTCTGCGGCCTACTCCGCACCGCCCCCGGCCAGCTACGGCACAGGCGGGAACGACAGCGGGCGGCAAACGCCCATTATTGTCCGGCCCAATATACATATCCATTTTGACGGCGACCTTGCCCAGTTTGCTCAGGTATTCAAGCCCGTCATTGATGCTGAGGACGCCCGTGTGGGCGTTGGTGTACAGTAGAAGGAGGAGAGTATGGAATATTACTATGTGACTTGCGGAAGGGTGTACCGGCTGCCCACCCGGACCCTGGAAGTGGATGAAGCCATTGACAGGATTGTGACAGGGGAGGACCGTTTGAGGGCTGGGGAAATCACAAGGAGACAGCTTCGAGGAGAGCAGCGTGATTTTATTACCCTCTGTACCGGGGAGCAGTTACCGCCCCTTGAAGAAATGGATATGACCGATCTGGAGCTTGCCGCACTGGCCCTGGTTGACTTCTATCTGTCCCCGGCCAAAACGATCTACCCAAATATCTGAGGAGGACTACTATGCAGAAGATGATTGAACATGAGCCGATGATCTATACCACCAAGGGGGTGATTCCTCAAAGCTGTCTCCATGACGTGAACGAGGCCGCAAAGAATCAGGCCCCGCCCCCGGACCTGGGGCCGGTGAAGCTGGACAAGACCTGTCCGCTCAAAGGTCGGATGTACGACGCCCGCTGTGATACGTCCTGTGCCCTGTATATCCCCGAGGTGGGGTGTGGTATCAAGGAGCGGTGCATGGGGGCCGGGACGGCCTGCCCCTGGCCCGGATTGCCCATTGTGGCAAGAGCTGCGCCCTTTATGAGGATGGCAGCTGTGCCCTGGTAAAATAAAAAAAGGAGTGTTTTTATGAGTGGATACAAAATGTTTGCTGACCGGCTGGACTACGCTTTCAAAGAGGCCAGGACCCGATACACAGAGGCATACAACCTGATGTTATCCAAAAAGAGGGATATGGAGGACGTTCAGAGGAACCCCAGCCTTGCCGATACCTTCGGCATGAAAGCAGAGTATGATTATAATCAGGCAAAGGCCGCTTTTAAAAAAGCGGAGACTGCTGCGTGGGAGGACTTCGTGCGGGAGATGGAGGAGATCGGCAAGGACCTAAAGAGCGCTTTTGCCAAAGTGAACCAAGCCAGACCGGAGGATATTGACCGGGCCGGTTTGGAGCTGTTAAATAGCGGGATTCTGACCGTTGATGATCTGGGGGCGCTCCTGGACCGATATGAGGACAACCCAACCATGCGGCGGCTGATTGCTCAGCACGTCGAAAAGCTGCTGAAAGACACGAAGGACACCCAGACCCGCCGGGAGTTGATCGCAGTACGCCAAAAGGCGGTGGCCAACGACATTATGGACGCATGGAAGAACCTGGAGGACACGGCCCGGATTTGTACTGGACAGGCCCACGGAAAGGGGGAACCCAGATATGTACTTTCTATCTCCAGCCAGTGGGAGAAGCTGACTGAGAACACAATCAAGAACTTTTAACAAAAAGGGACAGGGAGCTTCCACCCTGTCCTTCTATTTCGAAGGAGGGGTATCGTGAGCAACGAGGAGCTGGTGGCGCTGATTCAGGCCGGGGACCGTGACAGGATCGTGGAGCTGTGGCACCAGGTACGGCGCATGGTCTATAAACAGGCTGCCCGTTGGGCTGGCCTGGGTGGGACTACCATTGAGGACCTAACACAGGCTGGCTTTATCGCTATGCTGCGGGCCGTGGACAGCTACGACCCGTCCAGAGGGACGAAATTCTCCACACACCTATTTCAACGTCTGCGGGCGGAGCTTTCGGCGGCCACGGGGTACAACTCCAAAAGAAGCTGGTTTGACCCGCTCCAGAGCGCAGTCAGCCTTGACGCACCCCTGACAGATGACGATGATTCCGACACGTTCGCCGACCTTATACCGGACCCGGCGGCGGAAGCGGCGATAGAGGGCATGGACGTTCGGTTGGGCGTGGCCGAGGTCCTGGCAGAGCTGCCGGAGGACCAACAGCGGGCGGTTAGGGGGAAATACTGGCACGATCTCACCGTCGATAAAAAGACCCTCAATGCCGCTATGAAGCGCCTGCGGCACCCGGATTGCTCCAAAAGACTGAGGGCGTATCTGTGAGGCTTTACCCGGACACCACGCTTGTAATGTACCTGAATAAGATTTCAGGTAAAATATATTGCGATTCCCCGCAACCAGAAAAACAGCCGATTCTATTACAGAATCGGCTGTTTTTATAGCTTTTTAGTTTCATGAGGTAACCCCTACTCTGCAATCCTGTTCAAAGGCGGCTGCGAAAGCTTCCGATTTCTTTCGGGCGCTTTCCTCGCTCCAGGTGGGAGAAATCTGATTGCTGGACTTATCCTGGTGTTCTTGAAGATTGGTCATGTCTAAGGGCCCTTACCGGACTGGGTCCTGCAGACCAAAAAGTTTTTGCGGAGTTTGAGGCGCTGGAAATAAACCCCATCTCCTCGACCGAGAGTTAGTGCATCTCACTTTTTTAGACATGACGCGCCTACCAAAAATCTACCGAAAAAGCCTCTAATCAGTTGCGTAGCAATTGATTAGAGGCTTTCTATATTTCCGCTTATCTACCAGATCTCTACCGTCCAAACTTTTTTACATCGAAACCGCTTGTTTCTTTGAATTGCCTCCTGTTTTCACAACAAAAAATCGTCTGTAAGTGGCGTGACACGGCGGTGGCCGGAGGGAAACGTCGAAAAACCTCGAAAATTTTGGGCAAAACGCAGAATATTCGGAACCTTTGCTCAGACTTACGGGGTCTACCAAGTATCCGAAGCAGGACGCGTCCAGCCCAAAACCGGCCCCTCTCAGGCCGAACAAAATTAAAGGAGGAAATCCGAATGAGAAACCTGAAGCGGGCCCTCAGCCTGACTCTGGCTTCCGTCATGCTCCTGGGCATGATGGTCGTCGGCAGCAGTGCGGCTGTGGGCTACCCCGATGTTGCCGAGGATGACAACGTCGAGGCCATTGAGGTTGTGCAGTCGGTCGGCGTAATGGTCGGCGACGAAAACGGCAACTTCCGTCCCGGCGACTCCGTGAGCCGCGCCGAGATGGCCGTTGTCATGGGCAAGCTGCTCAACCTGGACTACAACTACTATTCCGCCACCTGTCCCTTTACCGACGTAAGCGGCGTCTATGACTGGGCCCGGGGCTGGGTCGGGGCTGCTGCCGCCAACGGCATCGTATCCGGCCGCGGCGACGGCATCTACGATCCCGGCGCCACGGTCACCGCTGTGGAAGCCGCATCCATGATGATGCGCGCTCTGGGCTACTTCAAGTACTCTAACGACTACGCTGAGGGCTTTGCGGTCGCCACCGTGAAGCAGGGCACCACCATCGGCATCTTCAAAGGCGTTGGTTCCAGCTCCACTGCTCCCATGACCCGTAATCAGGTGGCGCAGATGGTGCTGAACGCTCTGAAGAGCGGCATGGTCCAGCCCGACGGCAACACCATCAACCTGACCACTCCCGACGGCTCCGTGCTGACCGGCAAGGTGAACTACGTCTATGTCACCAGCAATCAGTCCTATGCCCGGGCGATCAGCGAGGTCCGCGCCACCTCCATGGGCTCCACCAACGACAGCCCCATCGTGGAGCTGGGCGAGCAGCTGTATGACGGCAAGCTGACCCTGAACGACACCGCTTTGGATGTGTTCCAGCGCCCCTCCCGCCACTGGGAGTACAATGGCAAGGACATCGGCACCTATGTGAAGAAGGAGCTGCTGCGCCAGGAGTACACCACCAGCGTCTCCGGCAAGGACCTGTATGAGCTGCTGAGCAAGGCCACCATCGACAAGTATGACTTCGTCATCGCCATCGACGGTGAGACCGAGAAGGACGTTCTGGACAAGTACGGCTACTTCACCAAGAACAACCTGATCCGCAGCAACACCGAGTCCGTCGGCAAGACCGGCAAGGGCGTGCTGACTCAGGTCTATGTGGACACCGAGAACGAGGTGGTCTACATCTCCGTGATCAACACCTACCTGGCCAAGGCCGCCGCTGACTACAGCGAGAAGAAGGACGAGGCCACCTTCACCGTGTGGAAGCTCCACAACCTGGGCACCACCTCCTCCAAGACCCTGGTGAAGGCGGACAACACCACCAATCTGACCGTCTCCGGCGAGAACTTCAACGTCAAGGACGTGAAGGACGGCGACATCTTCCTGGTCTATGTGGCCGATGGAGAGGTCCAGGAGATGTTCGACCCCGAGATCGTGGACGAGGTCACCCTCAACTCCTTCAAGAAGGACAGCTGGGTGAAGGCTGACGGCACCCAGTACGACTACGCCAGCTCCATCCGCTATGACACCGACGTGCTGGATGAGTACGACGACGTCAACATGAAGGACACCCAGTACCGGATCTATCTGGACAAGTACGGCTATGCCATCGGCATCGAGATCATCGAGGAGCCCGACCAGTACGTGTTCCTGACCGGTATCGACCTGGGCACCAGCAACCTGAACAACAAGACCGCCGAGGGCAACGTCATCCATCTGGACGGCACGATGGATACCGTCAAGATCAACATGGAGAAGAGCCTGAACGCCAAGGGCAACAAGTTCCGTGATGGCAACGACGGTCTGGAGAACAAGCTGGACAAGGACGGCAACTTTGTGCCCGCCGCCGTGGACAAGGGCACCGGCATCAGCGCCCTGATGAACACCTGGTGCCGCTACGCTGTGGACAAGAACGGCACCTACACCCTGACCGAGGTGGCCAACAGCGACAGCACCTGGACTGCCAAGAGCAAGGCCGGCCAGGGCACCGACCTGGACTACCTCAGCACCACCCCCAACGCTGAGTTTGTCAAGCTGGACAAGTCTCACATCTACCTGAACGGCATTAAGGACAGCGGCATCAAGCGTGTGTACACCAACGACAACACCGTCTTCCTGACCGTTGACACCGATGAGATCGTTTACAAGAACCTGCCCGGCGGGATTGTGGACGACACGACCGCTGTCATCATCAGCGATGTGGAGTCTGTGGGCACCGGCCACCAGAACGTCAACCTGGACGCCTGGAACGCCGCTCAGGTCCAGACTGACGGCAAGTACACCACCGCCCTGAAGTGGACCTCCAACGGCGTGTACAACCTGTTTGACGACGACGGCTTCGTGATCGCCGCTGTGGTCGTGGGCGAGGACGCCGGCACCTCCACCACCTACGCCTACATCCTCAACGACGACCTGATCCAGGAGGACTACGACAGCACGAACGACGAGTGGACCTGGTACCGTGAGGCCGTGGTCAACGGCGAGGTCGTGATGCTCACCGAGAAGGGCGAGACCAATCCTCAGCTGGGCGACCTGGGCAACGGCAAGGGCGGCCAGGTGCGCCGCGGCGAGTGGCACGAGGTCAAGTATAAGGCCGACGGCACCGTGCGCAGCGTGACCAACCTGAGCAAGAGCATCAAGAACACCCTGCCCGGCAATATCCCCGCCTATGACTTCGACGGCTACACCTACAACTACAGCACCGACCCCTGGGACAGCCAGAACGGCAAGCTGATCAACGACGTGAAGTACGTTGAGGCCGCCACCGATCAGTTCAACACCATCCTGCTGTGGGACGACCTGACCGACGCGACCCGCACCATCTCTGCCGAGGGCCACTCCCTGTGGGTGAAGACCAGCGCCGTCACCAAGGACGGCTTCTCCATCAATCCCTCCGCCAAGACCGTTCTGATCCAGGACGTGTTCCGCAGCAAGGACGGCCTGAAGATCATGGGCGATATCAACGAGTACACCGGCGGTATCGCTGGCGTGAAGCAGGCCCTGAAGGTCCTCAACGAGGACAACGACGCCGATTACTATGAGGATGAGGTGGGCAGCTTCCGCGGCTTCGTGGGCGCCGTGTTCGAGAACGGTATGGCGACCAGCATCATCATCTACGACAAGACCGCCAGCTTCCTGAATCAGGGCAGCGATCCCAGCGTTCAGGGCACCTATACCCTGACCCTGAAGGGCAACCTGATCGACAAGATCAATCCCACCTCCGTGGAGTACATCCTGGACGGCAAGCGCGTTGAGGCCGTTGGCCTGCCCTACGGCACCGGCGACGCCGCCCGCGTGGTGTACGAGATTCCCGCCATCGCCACCGGCGTGGTCGTCTATGACGCTGACATCGTGGAGGCCTTCGACGGCTGGCTGAACTACGACAACCATGCTGTTGGAACCAAGGACATCCGCGTCATCGCCACTCCCAAGACCACTGTGGGCGGCAGCGCGACCCTGAACTTCGACCTGAAGGGCAACCTGACCCTGAACAATGTGCCCACCGCAATCACCAACACTGGCGATACCTACACCTTGACCCTGACTGGCACCAACCTGTCTGACAAGACCAAGTCCTCTGTCTGGTCTGCGGATGGCAAGACCCAGTACACGGCTAAGGAGAGCGGAACCATTGATGGCACCAGTCTGATCTACGAGGTCAACGAAGGCGATACCGTCCTGGTCAAGAACGCTGCTGTGTTCACCACTGGCGGAACCTTCACTGTCACCGGCGGCAAGGCCGTTGTGGACAGCACCAAGAACCGCGCTTCTGTGAAGATGGACGGCAATGTGGTGATGGACGACAGCATGTTCACCGCCGCAGGCCGTAGCTGGACTGTTGTATTCGAAGAGGGCGTGACCCCTGTTAAGTGGCTCAACAATACCACAGATAAGAGCGACAAGGTGGTTAAAGTGAGCGAGAACACCTATCAGGTTCCTGAGTCTGCCAGCATTGATAACATCCAGGTCAAGAGCAGCAAGACCAGTGGTGCGCTTGTTACCAACGACAACACCTGTATGATGGCCTCTGATGCGGCCACTTGGACTGTTGCCAAGGGTGCTGCCAACGAAGCCAGCATCAGCCTGAACACCATCGACAAGGGCCAGACCATCTATGTGTTTGCGGCCAGCAAGATCACTCTTGCAGACAGCCTGACCGGCGCTGAGTTCAGCCCCAACCTGGGTAGCGAAGCCACCGTTTGGGCCCGTCCCGGCGTGACCCTTACCATTTACGGTGATGGTACCAATGGAGATGGAATCATTGTCCAGTATGGTGACACCGTAAAGAAGGCTGGCTTCAACCCCGATAAGGGCGAGTTCCTTGTTGATAATCGCGACATCACTCTGCGTCAGGGCTGGAAGGTCACTCTGAACGGCGTGACCGCTATCGTTAAGTCCACTGGAGAGAAAGTCGAGAGCGGCATGCGCGTTGCTGCCGATGAGCGGATTACCATCGCAATTGCTGAGAAGGACGGCAAGGCTATTGCCACCACGATTCTCAGCGATATGAGCGGCAACTACAAGGTTGGCGGCACAACCGTGACTCCGGGCGATGTGACAGTCTCTGCTAGAGCTGCCTACACTGCTGTCACCAAGATTACTATTCCTAGCGGTAAGACAGACATTACCGTAACCGGTAAGGACTCTGCCACCGGTATGGATGCCACAATCGCTAAGGGCAAAGGTTCTGCCGATGTGGTGATTTACGTCATTCCCGGCGAAGAGATCGGTGTGGACGCTGGCACTAACACCATTGAGGTGAAGAAGGCTGATGGCACTACTGATCTGACTGAAGGTGTGATCAAGGGCACCAACACTGCAAAGATTACTGTTGGTGGAGAAGAGGTCAAGGTGACCTACTAATCCCCCCTTAATTCACGCAAAAGATCCAAAAGAATCCCGGGCCTTGTGGCCCGGGGTTCTTTTATCAAACAAAGCCGCCTTGACAAAACGTCAAGGCGATGATATAGTACAAATACGGAGACGCCATGGGCGTTCAGCCGGAACCGAAATCTCTAGAAAAGACTAGAAACCGTCGCCGGTCGGGGCGACGGTTTCACCTTTTGATCTTTATCGTTACGGTATAACCCAAAATATGTAACGTGATCGTAACCGGCATAACCTCACCCCCTTCCGGGTGGCGCAGCTAAACGCCTTTCCAACCTGGGCGGCGTCTCCGTGTGTTAAACTATATCATAGCGGTGGCAACCTGTCAACGAAAAACGTCCCCGGGCCGCAAGGCCCGGGGGCTTTTGATCATTTCCCGTCCTGAGAATAGAAGGCGACCACCCGGTAATCGCGTCCGGAGAGATTCGCCTGCAGTTCCGCGTCGCTGCTGGAGATGGCGCACTGGTTACCGGACCAGCTGACCTTCACCTGATGAATGCGTGTGGAGCCGTTCACGTTGCAGACCGCACAGCATTGGCTGCCCAAGCTGGTGCCGAGGAAGAAGTAACCAATTGTAAAAATCAGGAAGAAAACAGGGCGTGCGGAAAAGGTGATTTCGGTGGCGCCCTGATCGCCGGTGGTCCCGGCGCCGATGTACTCAAAGCTTTCGATCCTGCAGTTGCCCAGCCGCTTCAGGGCGGCGGCGTGGCTGGCGACGGTGGAGCTCAGGCCGTTCAGCGCGGACTGGCTGGCCTTGCCGTTCACCGCGGCTTGCAGGGATGTCAAAGCGGATGTGTCCGCCTTGCCCGCCAGAGCGGCGTCGATTTTGGCGTTGTCGGCGTTGAAATCCTCCATCAGGACCTTGTCCGACTTCTCCCACTGGTTCAGCTGGTAGTTGGATGTGTAATTGGCTGGCATAAAAACGTGCCCCTTTCAGTGAAGATAGCCTCCCTCTCTGAGGGAGCCCTCATAACTGCAAGAAAACCGCCCCAAAGTGGGACGTTTGCATACATTTAATGGAAATGAGGGGGATATTATATGGTGCGGCGGATGTCTGCGCGGTGGACATCCGCTCTCCGATGTGCTAAGATAGAGCAAACTGCGGGAGGGGGGCGGGATCATGTCCAAGATCATCATCGTGGAGGACGACCCCAGCGTTCGGGAGGAGTTGGCGCTCCTGCTGGAGAACGAGGGGTATCAGGTCACAGCCGTCACCGATTTTTCCGGCGTTCCCGACCAGATCCAGGCGGCGGCCCCCGACCTGATCCTGCTGGACCTGGGCCTTCCGGGCCGGGACGGCATGTCTGTGTGCGCCGGGGTCCGGAAACTCAGCCGAACGCCCGTCATTTTCGTCACCAGCCGGGACTCCGCCAGCGACGAGCTGCGGGCTCTGAGCCTGGGCGGGGACGATTACATCACCAAGCCCTATAACATCCCGGTGCTGCTGGCCCGGATCAAGGCGGTCCTGCGCCGGGCCGGCGGGCCTGCGGAGCCGGACACACTGACCGCCAAGGGCCTTACCCTTCACCTCGCCCGGGGGACGGCCTCGGCGGCGGGCGGAACGGCGGAGCTGACCCGGAACGAGCTGAAGATCCTGGCCTATCTCATGTCCTGCGCCGGGCAGATCGTCTCCCGTGCGGACCTGATCGACGCGCTGTGGGACAGCCAGATCTACATCGACGACAACACCCTCAGCGTGAACATGACTCGTCTCCGGGCCAAGCTGGAGGGGATCGGCCTGCCCGGCTTCATCAAGACCCGGCGGGGAATGGGGTATCAGTTATGACGTGGAAGGAATTTTTGTCCGACCGGCTGAACCGGCTGCTGATCCAGCTCATCTGCGCCGCGGGGGCGGCCTTTTTCCTCTGGACCACCGGCACCCAGTCCGGCGTGCTGGCGATCCTGCTGCTGGCTCTGCTGCTGGTCTTCTGCGCCGTGCAGCTGTCCGACTTTCTCCGCCAGCGGGCCCGCCTCCAGGAGCTGGAGGCCATTTTGAATGGCCTGGACCAGAAATACCTCTTTGCCGAGTGCGTCCCGCCCGCCGGGGCGCTGTATGAGCAGCGGCTCCTGGACCTGACCCGCCGGGCGGGGCGGGCCATGACCGGCGCGGTGTCCGACGCCCAGGCGTCTCAGCGGGATTACCGGGAGTATGTGGAGCGGTGGGTCCACGAAATCAAGACCCCCATCACCGCCGCCCGGCTCCTCTGCCGGGAGCTGGACGGGACTACCCGCCGGAAGCTCACCAGGGAGCTGTCCCGGATCGAGGAGCACGTGGAGCGGGCCCTGTTCTACGCCAGGGCGGAGAGCCTGGAGCGGGACTGTGTCATCCGCCAGACCGGTCTGGACCAGATTGCCGCCCAGGCGGTAGGGAACCACCGCTCCCTCCTGATCCAGAGCGGGGTCCGGGTGGAGACGGAGGGGCTGGAGCGCTCCGTCTATACCGACGAAAAATGGGCGGTCTTCATCCTGGGCCAGCTGCTTCAGAACGCCGCCCGTTACCGGGGAGAGGAACCGGTGATCACCATCTCCGCCTGCTCTCTGGGGAAGCAGGTCCGGCTCACCGTTGCGGACAACGGCATCGGCATCCCCGCCCATGAGCTGTCCAGAGTCTTCGACCGGGGCTTTACCGGCAGCAACGGCCGCAGCCGGAGCGGGCAGGGCCTGTCTGCCAGCTCCACCGGCATGGGGCTGTACCTGTGCAAAAAACTGGCCGCCTTTCTGGAGCTGGAGCTGACCATCGCCTCCCGGGAAGGGGAGGGGACTGCGGTGACCCTCACCTTCCCCACAAAAGAAAACCTTACAAAACTGTAAGGAAGTTCAATATCAAATCGCTACAACGGCCTTTGTTTCTGGTGTACCATGGAGCCACAAGCAAAGGAGGCAACCAATATGCTGCAAGTACAGAACATCGAAAAATATTACGGGCGCAAAAATAATGTCACCAAGGCCCTGGACCGGGTGAGCTTCGACGTGGAGACCGGGGAGTTCCTGGCCATCATGGGGGCCTCTGGCTCAGGCAAGACCACCCTGCTCAACTGCATCTCCACCATTGACACAATAAGCGCCGGCCGGATTTTGCTGGACGGGGTGAGTGTGGCCGACCTGTCGGAGGCGGAGCTGGCCAAATTCCGCCGGGAGCGGTTGGGGTTCGTGTTCCAGGACTTCAACCTGTTGGACACCCTCACCATTGAAGAGAACATCGGCCTGGCTCTCTCTCTGAACCATCAGGACCCGAAGGCGGTGCAGAACCTGGTCCGGGAGATGGCGGGAAAGCTGGGCATCTCCGACATCCTGGAAAAATTCCCCTACCAGGTGTCCGGCGGCCAGAAGCAGCGGGCCGCCTGCGCACGGGCCATGGTGGCGGGGCAGTCCCTGCTGCTGGCCGACGAGCCTACCGGGGCGCTGGATTCCAAGGCGTCCAAAAATCTGCTGGAGATCATGACCGCCATGAACCGGGAAATGGGAGCCACCATCCTGATGGTCACCCACGACGCCTACAGCGCCAGCTACGCCAAGCGAGTGCTCTTCCTGAAGGACGGCCGGGTGTTTAACGAGCTGCTCCGGGGGGACCGGGGCAGGCCGGTGTTCTACCACGAGATCCTGGATGTGCTGGCCGCGCTGGGGGGTGATGTCAGTGACGTTATCTAAGCTCTCCCTGCGCAACGCCAAGCGCCAGGCCCAGGACTATCTGGTCTACTTTGTCACGGTAGTCATGGCCGCCGCCCTGCTCTACTCCTTCAACGCCCTCACCTTCTCCCGAGAAATCAGCACCCTGGCTCAATCCATGGAGATGCTGCCGTTCATGATTGCCCTGGCCACAGTGGTGGTGGTGTGCGTCTTCGGCTGGCTGGTGGCCTACGCCACAAAGTTCATGCTCCTGCGCCGGGGCCGGGAACTGGGCACCTACCTGCTCATCGGCCTGGAGAACCGGCAGGTGGCCCGGCTGTTTTTTCTGGAAAACCTGGCCGTGGGGGGCTGCGCCCTGGCGCTGGGGACGGTCCTGGGCGGGCTACTCTACCAGGCCTTCCGGGCCCTGACCCTCGCCTTGTTCAAGCAGCCCTACCGCTTCTCCTTCGGCTTCTCTCTCCCCGCCCTGGGGCTGACGGTCGTTTGCTTTGGCCTGATCTACCTCTTTGCCCTGCGCCGGAGCCGCAGGTATATCCGCAAGGCTAACATTCACGACCTGATCTATTCCGACCGGCTCAACGAAGGCGTGGTCATCCAAGCGCGGAAAAAGCGCCGCTGGATGTTTGGGGCCTCCATCGCGCTGGGCGTTGCTGGGGTATTTTTGATTATGGTGCAGGACCTTGCCGTCGCCACCGCCGGGGCAGGGTGTCTGATTTTATTTTTGTTCGGCTTCTTCCTAAGCTTCGCCTCCGGGGTGCCCGCCTTCTTTGACAAACGGCCCGCCCGGAAGTATCGGGGCGTGACCCTGCTGGTCTTCCGCACGCTTACCGCCAAGCTGGCCACCATGGGAGTGCTCATGGCTACCATCGCCATGATCTTTACCGCCACCATCATCTCCGAGGGCAGCGGGCTGGTCTTCCGGGGACTGTTTGAGGGCCGGGCGGCGGAGAATGCCTGTTTTGACTTGTATCTCGGCGTGGGAGATGACCGGGACCCCTCCGTCTATCTGGATTACATCCACGAAAATATCCCGGTGGAGCAGTCCCTGGAGTATCAGGTCTACCTCTCCGGCAGCCACACGGTGCGAGACTATATTGAGACTCAGACCGTCTACTATTACTTCAACTTTGTACAGGAGCCTGTCCTGCGCTGGAGCGACTACGCCGCTCTGCGGGCCATTGCCGGCTATCGGACGGTGGAGCTGAAAGAAGGACAGTACCTGTTCCACTGCATGACCTATCTGGAGGACGCCTTGAAGTCCTATGACCGGCCCCTGACTTTCGGGGACATCACCCTCCAGCCCGGGGGCGTGTATACCGAGCACCTGTCCCAAAGCGGCGGTACTGTCAACGGACGGGGCTACATTCTGGTGGTCCCGGACGAAGCGGTGGAGGGGCTGGAGGTTCACCACTGGGCCTACGCCGCCAAGACAGCTCAGCCGGTGACAAGGGAGCAGTTTTATGACCTGTGGGACATCAACGAGCGCACCAGCTCCGGGATTGCCAGTAATGCCATCACCACCAGGGCCAACGAGGAGTCGGAGGTGGCCTCCCAGACCGCCCTGTGCGTCTTTCCCCTGTACTACCTGGCCCTGTCCCTCACCATGACCGCCGCCACCATCCTCACCATCCAGCAGCTCAGCGAGAGCGAGCGGTATAAGCGGCAGTTTTCCCTGCTGCAAAAGCTGGGCATGAACCGCCGGGAGATGGCAAAGGCTCTGCGCACCCAGTTCACGATCTACTACGCCCTGCCTGCCGTGCCGCCGGTGCTCATCGGAGCGCCCTTTATCCTCCACATGGCCAGCCTTCCGGAGCCGGGGGTAATGGTGGGAGTCTCCAGCCCGGCGGTCATCGTCACCACCGCCCTCGCCGTCTATTTTCTGATTTACGCCGTCTATATCCTGATGGCCTACACCAGCCTGAAACGGAACGTGCTGCCCTCCTGACTCGGACCGCGGGATGTCTGCTCATGCAAGCTGGTCACCATGTATTACCAGGCTGTGAAGAGCCTCTGTTCAAAAGGAGCCAGTGTTTCCGCAGCTGCATGCATGTCTACCAAACGCCTACCAAAACTGCCCCCAATCTCCTGCGCCGCAGGAGGTTGGGGGCGGTCTGCATTTCCGGACGTCTACCAGATCTCTACCGTCCAAACTTTTTTACATTGAAACTGCTTGTTTCTTTGGATTGCCTCCTGTTTTTACAACGAAAAACCATCTGTAAGAGGCGTGACACGGCGGTGGCCGGAGGGAAACGTCGAAAAACCTCGAAAATTTTGGGCAAAACGCAGAATATTCGGAACCTTTGCTCAGACTTACGGGGTCTACCAAGTATCCGAAGCAGGACGCGTCCAGCCCAAAACCGGCCCCTCTCAGGCCGAACAAAATTAAAGGAGGAAATCCGAATGAGAAACCTGAAGCGGGCCCTCAGCCTGACTCTGGCTTCCGTCATGCTCCTGGGCATGATGGTCGTCGGCAGCAGTGCGGCTGTGGGCTACCCCGATGTTGCCGAGGATGACAACGTCGAGGCCATCGAGGTTGTGCAGTCGGTCGGCGTAATGGTCGGCGACGAGAACGGCAACTTCCGTCCCGGCGACTCCGTGAGCCGCGCCGAGATGGCCGTCGTTATGGGCAAGCTGCTCAACCTGGATTACAACTACTATTCCGCCACCTGTCCCTTTACCGACGTAAGCGGCGTGTATGACTGGGCCAGAGGCTGGGTCGGCGCTGCTGCCGCCAACGGCATCGTGTCCGGCCGCGGCGACGGCATCTACGATCCCGCCGCCACCGTCACCGCCGTGGAAGCCGCGTCCATGATGATGCGCGCTCTGGGCTACTTCAAGTACCAGAACGACTATGCCGACGGCTTTGAGGTCTCCACCGTCCGTCTGGGCACCACCATCGGCATCTTTGACGGCGTTGGTTCCAGCGCTACCGAGCCCATGACCCGTAATCAGGTGGCTCAGATGGTGCTGAACGCTCTGCAGTCCGCGGTTGTGGAGCCTGACGGCAACACCATCAACCTGACCACCCCCGACGGCGTTGTGTACACTGGCAAGGTCAACTACGTCAGCGTCACCAGCGCCAAGGCCTTCGCCCGCGCTATTGGCCGTGTGCAGGCCACTTCCGTTGGTTCTCAGAACGACGGCTACATCGTGGAGCTGGGCGAGCGGCTGTACGACGGCAAGCTGAAGCTCACCGACGACTATGATCCTTTTGGCCGTCCTGCCCGCAACTGGGAGTATGACGGCAAGAACGTCGGCATCTATGCCAAGAAGGAGCTCATGGTCTTCGATCATGTGGGCACCGTCACCGGTAAGGACCTGTATGACCTGCTGGGCGCCAAGACCATCGAGGATTACGCCCTGACCGTCAACCTGGACGGCGTGAAGGACCCCAAGATCGTCCGTGACGAGGTTGGCTATGACGGCGATACCACTAATATCCAGGATAAGCACAATGTGGACTATGTCTTTGCCAAGAACGACCTGAACCGGAACAATAAGGCCACCATCGGCGCTACCGGTACCGGCGTTCTGACCCAGGTGTTTGTGGACCATGAGGCCGATACCATTGATATCGCCATCATCAACACCTATCTGGCCCGGGCTGACAAGGACTATGACGCCAAGAAGGAAGAGCTGGCTGTCACCGCTTACTCCATCACCAAGCACACTGCCAGCGGCGAGTACGTCAAGGTGCCCAAGAACGGCAAGGAGACCGAGGCCTTCAAGCTGGCCGGCGAGGAGTTCTCCGCTGTGAAGGACGCTGCCAAGGACTCCGCCTTCCTGCTCACCGTGGCCGACGGCGAGGTCCAGAGCGTGGTTCCCGCCGAGGTCCTGTCCGGCGTGCAGATCAGCGCCTTCAAGAAGGGCGACAACGTTGTGGTGGACGGCACGACCTACAAGTTCGACACCACCACCGGCTTTGATCCCGAGGCTCTGAAGGCCTACACCGACCTGAAGGGCAACGCCATCATCAACCTGAAGGACCTGACCTACAACGTCTATCTGGACACTTACGGCAACCTGATCGGCGTTGAGGAGGTTGACGCGGTTAAGAACTACGTGTTCATCACCGCCATTGACCTGAACGACAGCAACCTGGTTAACGGCACTGCCGACGCCCGCGCCATCTTCCTGGACGGCACTGTGGACACCATCCGTGTCAACATGGGCAAGAGCGCCATTGAGCCCTACACCAACAGCACCCCCAACGGCGGCATCCATAATAACTCCATCCTGAATACTTGGTGTACCTTCACCAAGAACAACAGCGATGTGTACACCCTGACCCAGGTCCGTGACGTCAACGCCAAGGGCGACGCCCATGTTCCTGGCAATGACACCAACAAGACCGGCCTGGCTCAGTATCACGAGACGGTTGCCGCCGGCGAGATGACCATCGACAAGAAGCACATCACCCTGAAGGGCAAGACTGCCGGCACTGGCGACTTCGCCCGGGTGTATGGCGATGACAAGACCGTGTACCTGACCGCCGAGCTGGACGAGCTGATCAATGATGGCGGCACCTGGGGCGTCATCAGCGATGTGGACACCATCTCCACCGGCATTGAGGCCACCAACCTGGTCGTCTGGAACAACGCCGTAGCGATGGCCGAGGCGGACGACACCGACACCAAGTCTACCAAGCCCGGCGACAACGGCCGCGACTGGTCCAAGGGCGTTTACACCCTGTACAACGACGACGGCGTGATCATTGCCGCTGTTGTGGTTGGCGAGGACAACGGCGCCAGCAAGAACCTGGTCTATGTCCACACCAGCGACGTGGATTGGGAGGCTTATAACGGCAACAGCGCAAGCAGGGCTCGCGCTTCCAACGACGGCCTGTTCACCTGGACCCGCAAGGTCGTGTCCAACGGCGAGGAGGTCACCCTGACCGAGGTCTCCGACGGCGACAGCTACCTGGCCCGTATGGAGCAGTACAACTGGTATCAGATCAAGACCAACGGCGCTGGCGAGGTCATCGCGGCCTACAAGCTGCCCGGCGTGAATGACGGCAGCGACCTGAAGGACGCCAAGCTGACCCGCTATGAGGATCTGGCTCTGGATTACCACTACTACGACGAGAACAAGAACGGTAAGCAGGACTTCGACGCGAATGGCGAGCCCATTGAGATCGGCGAGATCGCTTACACGGTCCAGGAGGGCAAGGGCACCGTTCTGTATCACAACGAGAAGTTCATCAACTCCTACCTGCGGATGAGCAACCGCACCCTGTATGTTGCCACTGACGACCAGACTGGTTTCATCGTTAATGAGAACGTGAACTATGTCCTCCAGCAGTGGAACAGCAACAAGAAGGACACCTTTATCGAGACCGGCAGCGGCGCTAAAAACCTGGAGAGCGTGATCAAGGAGCTGAACGACCGCTACGGCGTGTTCGGCGCCGACGGTAAGTGGACCGGCAAGAACTACACCTACCAGATCAGCGCCATCCTGGAGAACGGCGTGGCCTCCTCCGTGGTCATCTACGACAACAACAACGACTACGTCCGGCCCGGCGACACCGGCTCCAACAGCATCGGCAACATCTCTGTGGCCTCCAACGAGACCAACAAGATTGACGGCCTGGGCAAGAACACCTCCATGGAGATTCTGGCCAGCGGCAGCAACACCCTGAAGGTGGAGATCATCGCCCCCGACTGGGCCAAGGACGCCAACAGCGCAGGTGATCTGACCGTCAACGCTACCCTGATGGTGGACGGCAGGGCTTATGAACGGATAGAAATCAAAGGCAGCGACTGGACCAAGTCCGGGGCTACCTTCTCCGCTAATGAGTCGTTCACCACGCTCGGGAGTGCTATTTGGAATCTGACCCTCGATCCCGACGAGCACACCTTCTCCGTGGTGCTGAGCGACATCACCTGGGCCAAGGCCGACGTGAAGTACGTCTACGCTGACGGCACCGCCGTGCCTGCCGCTGCTGTGACTGGCTCCAGTGGCGATATCGCCATCGGCAGCGCCGCTGATCTCACGATCAAGTACGACGTGAACGACGACGCCAACTATGAGGCCGACGGCCAGCTGACCTACAAGGTCACGGGCGCTGCGAAGGGCAACGACGCTGCCGAGCTGGACGGCGAACTGACCAACGACACTGCCAAGGCCGTGAACGTCAAGGCTGGCAACGGCTGGGTCACCGTCACCATCGGCGGCGTGAAGAAGGCTGCTGTCGTTACCCCCGACACCTACACCGTGAAGGCCAACACCGCCACCTCCGGCAAGGTTCTCTTCGCCGTGGTGGACGCTGACAAGGTGCCCGCCGACCAGGCTGGTGTCGACAAGATTGCCGCCTCTGAGTGGAAGACCAGCGTGTCCGCCGCCACTGGCAAGGTCGTCCTGATCAAGTCCGCCAGCAGCTTCAAGCTCACTTCCGTGACCGCTATGGAGACTGAGACCGGCACTGCTATTGCCGGCGGCAGAATCACCGAGATCCCCACCAGCACCGGCGTGTTTAAGTACACCGTGGCTAACAAGGATGTGACCATCAAGGCCATTGACACCAATGAGGTCACCGTCGAGAAGTTCTATGTCAAGGGCGATGGCAGCGAGCTGAACATCCTGACCGACAAGGACCCCAGCCCTGCCTTTACTCCCGAGGAGACAGTCGCTTTCGTGGTTGACTACTTCAAGGGCGTGAATGGCTACACTGTGGTTGAGGATCGCGACGCCAACAACGAGCTCAGCGGCGTGAAGGTCAACGGTGTTGCTGTTGCCCTGAACAAGATCAAGATCGCTGACGACCTGATTTGGGCCGTTGTGGACGGCAAGACTGTGGTTTCTAATGCGAACAATGCCAAGCTTAGCTACTTTGTTGGCGCGGATAACACCCCCACGGCTGTTACCGTTACCGCTGACGGCGCTACGTATACGAGCTATGCGAAGTATGCTAATGTGAGCGCTGTTTCTGTCACTGGTGGCAGCATAATCAAGACTGTCAGCGATGGGGCCCTGGTCACCGGCGAGACCCAATATGATATCGACGATATCACAATCACCGACAACAAAGCTACTTTGACCCCTGACGTTGATGTAGCCGACCTGACTGGTGCTTTGGATAAGGTTGGCGGTGGTCGTGGTGCTTTGTTCCCCAACTCTGGGGCGCACTGGGACCGTTTCCCGAACAACAAGTTCACCTTGCTGACCATTGAACTGCCTCAGTCCAATGACAAGTACACTCAGGTCCAGATTATCGATGATGCCCAACACCTTTACGATCAGTCCAGCATCGTCCAGGAGGGCGGTCGCTGGGTGAAGACCGATAGCCATGCTGTTAAGTACAGCGGCGACACAAGAGGTCTGGTTATTCCGGTTATGGATGACGGCAAGGATATTATCATTAAAGTGTGGGCCAGTGACAGTGATAGAATTGATGTGACCACTGATCCTGCATACACCCTGATCATTAAGACCAGCGGCTTTAACTTTGGATAAGGCGATTGGTCTGTAGTACCTTGAGAAAACTCCGCCCCGGCGCAAGCCGGGGCGGGGTTCCTTATTTCACACCCCAAAGCACCGCCTTATCTCCAGGGGTGAAGCTCCCGCCGGCACAGCTGACGCCGAGGTAGGAGCATTGGCTCAGCGGGTACTCGCCTCCGCCGCCAGAGAAGAAGGATTCCCGCTGCTTTTCGTTAAATTGGTTGTATATCCCCGCTCCAAACGACAACACGATCGGGGCGTGCCCGCCATTGTAGAGCACCGGAATCAGCATGGACATATGAGATATGTGGTTGACGCGGAGCAGGGAAGCGTTGGTACCGGTACTGATCGAGGACACTCCATTGGCGTAAACATAACCGTTCACCTCCATGCCGCTGCCCATGGAGACGGAGAACCCTTTGGCCTCCGCCGAGTCCACCCGCAGGATCAGCATCAAATACCGGCTCCAATCCACCTGGGAGATGTCCAGCTTCAGGTAGGAGTTCCCGTTCTCCGGCTCCACACCGCTGGCGATCAGCTCCGCCGAGGGGTGATTGAAAAAGGCGGCGTCAATTTTGGCGTTGTCGGCGTTGAAGTCGTCCATCAGCACCTTGTCGGAGCGCTCCCACTGGGAGAGGCTGTAATGTTTGGTGAAATTACTTGGCATGCTTCATGCCTCCTTTCACCCATGGCGGGGAAGGGAGAAAAGTGGGACGTTTGCATACATTTAATGGAAATGAGGGCGCAGTGCGCCCTTTTTTCTGCCGGTCCGAGCGATCTGCCCGGAAAATTTTGTAAGGAACATCAATTGACGGCGCACTGCCATACCAGTATAATGAAAATGGAATAATTTCGGGATATATGTCATGAATGGTAGAAATGCGGCCTGCCGCAGAAGGGATTACATATGAATATATTGGAGTTTTTCGGCCTGTTCGGCGGCTTGGCGCTGTTCCTCCACGGGATGCAGATGATGAGCTCCGGCCTGGAGGCCGTAGCCGGCAACCGGATGAAGTCCATCCTGGAGCGGCTCACTGCCAACCGGTTTATGGGGATCCTGCTGGGCGCGCTCATCACCACCGCAGTCCAGTCCTCCTCCGCCACTACCGTCATGGTGGTGGGCTTTGTCAACGCCGGTATCATGAACCTGAATCAGGCCGTCTGGCTCATCATGGGCGCCAACGTGGGCAAGACCACCACCGGCCTGCTGATCGCCCTGGACGTAGGTGCGCTGGCCCCCATTGTGGCGTTCGCGGGCGTGTTCATGATGGTCTTTTTGAAGCGGCCTAACCTTCAGCACGTCGGCCAGCTTCTGGCCGGTCTGGGCATCCTGTTCATTGGCATGGACATGATGAGCGCCGCCATGGAGCCCCTGCGGGAGGTCCCCGCCTTTGTCCACATGATGGCCACCCTGTCCAATCCCATTCTGGGCATCGCCTTCGGCGCTGTTTTCACCGCGCTCATCCAGTCCTCCGCGGCCTCGGTAGGCATCCTGCAGACCCTGGCCGACGCCGGGATCGTGGAATTTTCAGGGGCCGTTTACGTCCTGTTCGGCCAGAACATCGGCACCTGTATTACTGCTGTCATGGCCTCCTTCGGCGCCAGCCGGGACGCCAAGCGGGCCACCTGCGTCCATCTGCTCTTCAACGTGATCGGCACCATCATCTTCACCGTGCTGGTCATAGTCTTCCCTCTGACCGAACTGATCGAGTCCCTGGTCCCCGGCGCGATGGCTCAGATCGCGGTGATGCATGTTGTCTTCAACCTGGCCACCACTATCCTGCTGATTCCCTTCGGTGATTCACTGGCCAGGCTCGCCACCCGCATCCTGCCCAACACCACCGAGGACAAGCGGGAGGGCGACGCCGGCATGCGTCTGGCGTACCTGACCCCTGTCAACGCCGGCGGAAAGGACGGCGGCCTGGGCGTGTCCGCCATCGTGGTGGACCAGCTGCGCAATGAGCTGCACCGCATGCTGGAGATGGCCCGGCAAAATGTGGACACCAGCTTTAAAGCGGTGCTGTACAAGGACGTCAAGCCGTTGGAGCGGGTGGAGCAGCGGGAGCAGTACATTGATTTTCTCAACAAGGAGATCTCCCGTTATATCTCCCACCTCATCGCCATCGAGACCAACGAGCGGGGCTCCAAGGTGGTCAGCTGTCTCTTCGCCATCTCGGGCAACATCGAACGGATCGGCGATCATGCAGACAATCTGGCCGGTTACACCAAAATGCTGGTGAGTCAGGACATCGCCTTCTCCAAATCGGCCCTGGAAGAGGTGCGGCAGATGCGGGACCTCTCCCTGCGGGCGGTATCCGCTCTGTTTTCCGCCGAGGCTGGCCAGCAGGAGTGGCTGACTCAGGTGGCCCAGGTGGAGCAGAAGATCGACGATATGACCGCCAGCTTCCGCCGGGACCAGCTGGTCCGGATGCGGGACGGCACCTGCTCCGACGAGGCGTGTATCCTCTACTCCGAGCTGCTCACCGACTTCGAACGGATTGGCGACCACGTCCTCAATATCGCTCAGGAGCTGTCAAAAGCGCAAACCACCCTGTAATAGAGAAAGCCTCCGCTCTCTGTCTCGCGGCAGAAGCGGAGGCTTTGTTGTACTTTGCCCAAAATACTCTGGGTCCTGGCCGCATCTACCAAACGCCTACCAAAACCGCCCCCAATCTCCTGCGCCGCAGGAGGTTGGGGGCGGTCTGCGTTTCCGGACGTCTACCAGATATCTACCGTCCAAACTTTTTTACATCGAAACCGCTTGTTTCTTTGGATTGCCTCCTGTTTTTACAACGAAAAATCGCCTGTAAGTGGCGTGACACGGCGGTGGCCGGAGGGAAACGTCGAAAAACCTCGAAAATTTTGGGCAAAACGCAGAATATTCGGAATCTTTGCTCAGACTTACGGGGTCTACCAAGTATCCGAAGCAGGACGCGTCCAGCCCAAGATCCGGCCCCTCTCAGGCCGAACAAAATTAAAGGAGGAAATCCGAATGAGAAACCTGAAGCGGGCCCTCAGCCTGACTCTGGCCTCTGTCATGCTCCTGGGCATGATGGTGGTTGGTTCCAGCGCTGCGGGCTACCCCGATGTTGCCGAAGACGACAACGTCGAGGCCATTGAGGTTGTGCAGTCGGTCGGCGTAATGGTCGGCGACGAGAACGGCAACTTCCGTCCCGGCGACTCCGTAAGCCGCGCCGAGATGGCTGTCGTTATGGGCAAGCTGCTCAACCTGGACTACAACTACTATGAAGCGGTCTGCCCCTTCACCGACGTCGCCGGCGTCTATGACTGGGCCCGGGGCTGGGTCGGGGCTGCTGCCGCCAACGGCATCGTGTCCGGCCGCGGCGACGGCATCTACGATCCCGCCGCCACCGTCACTGCTGTTGAGGCTGCATCCATGATGATGCGCGCTCTGGGTTACTTCAAGTACCAGAACGACTACGCCGACGGCTTTGAAGTCTCCACCGTCCGTCTGGGCACCACCATCGGCATCTTTGACGGCGTCGGTTCCAGCGCCACCGAGCCCATGACCCGTAATCAGGTGGCTCAGATGGTGCTGAACGCTCTGCAGTCCGCGGTTGTGGAGCCTGACGGCAACACCATCAACCTGACCACCCCCGACGGCACTGTGTACACTGGCAAGGTCAACTACGTCAGCGTTACCAGCGCCAAGTCCTTCGCCACCGCCATCAGCCGCACTCAGGCCACCTCCGTTGGCTCTCAGAACGACGGCTGGATCGTGGAGCTGGGCGAGCGGCTGTACGACGGCAAGCTGAAGCTGGACGACAGCGCGCTGGATCCCTTTGGCCGTCCTTCCCGCAAGTGGGAGTATGACGGCAAGGCCATCGGCACCTACGCCAAGAAGGAACTCATGGTCTTCGACAACGTGGGCAAAGTGGTCGGCACCGACCTGTACAACCTGCTGGGCGCCACCACCCTGAAGGACTATGACCTGCGGGTGGCCGTGGACGGCATCGCCGACCTCGGCGTGTACAACAAGATTGCCAACTCTGTGCGCGACAACTCCAACACCGGTGTTGTGTTCAACAAGACCGACCTGAACCGCAACAACAAGGCCAAGATCGGCGCCACCGGCACCGGCGTTCTGACTCAGGTGTTTGTGGACCACGAGACCGACGACATCTATGTCGCCATCATCAACACCTACCTGGCCATCGCCGACAAGGGCTATGACGAGAAGAAGGAAGAGGCCTCCATCGAGGTCTTCGACATCGACAAGGACCTGTCTGCCGACGAGTACGCCAAGACCGCTCAGCGTCCCGATGCGGAGCAGTCTGAGAAGTTCAAGCTGGGCAACGAGGACTTCGACCTGGTGAAGGACATCGCTAAGGACGACGCCTATCTGGTCACCGTGGCCGAGGGCGAGATCCAGACCATCGTGCCCGCCGAGGTCCTGTCCGAGGTCGGCATCACCTCCTTCAAGCGGAACGACTTTGTGGTGTCCGGCGGGTCCACCTATAACTACACCACCACCGCTGGCTATAACTATAAGGACCTGGAGATCTACACCAGCGAGAACGGCTCCACCGAGAACCTGAAGGACCGTACCTACAACATCTATCTGGATGCTTACGGCAACCTGATCGGCCTGAAGGAAGTGGAGGCCACCAAGAACTACGTGTTCGTCTCCAGCATCGACCGCAACGGCAGCTACATTGCCAACAGGACCGCCAATGCCAATGTCGTCTTCCTGGATGGCACCTCTGACGTCATCAGCATTGACATGATCAAGAGCGAGTGGCGGAACAACCGCGCCAACGGCAGCAGCCTGACCAGCGCCTTTGTCAACGGCGACAACGACGACGGCGGTTCCTCTCTGCTGAACACCTGGTGTACCTACACCAAGAACGGCGACGTGTACACCGTGCGCGAGGTCTATAACGTGATCGACGCCACCACTACCGACAAGACCCGCGGCGGCCTGCCTGTGAGCAACGGCGACGCTGTTGCGGCCCGCGCCCCCGAAGGAACTACCAATGGTACCACCCTGGCTCAGTTCCACGATGTGGAGCGCACCAGCGAGATCACCCTGAAGAATGGCCTGCGCCTGAACGGCGGCTTTACCACCGGCAACGCCTACAGCAACATTTATGGCGATTCTGACTCCGTCTACCTGACCGCTGAGCTGGGCACCGTGCGCGCCACCGACGGCAACGTCTACGGCATCATCAAGGGCGCTGACACCGTCTACACCGGCATCGACGGCACCAGCATCTCCATCTGGAGCAAGCTGGCCGCTCAGAAGGAGGCCAACAAGGAGAAGAACAGCGCCAAGCTCGATCTGGACGTTGTGAATGCCAACGGCAACACCACCACTTACGGCGGCGACAACGCCTTCGGCGTGTACACCCTGTTCAACGATGAGGGCATCATCATCGCCTCCATGATCGTGGGCGAGGGCTCCTCCTCCAAGGATCTGGTCTACGTCACCTCCGGTGACGCCAAGCTGGAGACCTACAACGGCGACAGCGACGGTCTGTGGACCTGGGAGCGCGAGGTCGTCCGCAACGGCGAGAAGGTTACCCTCACTGAGGTTGGCGACAACGTGGACGCCCTGAGCAAGGACAACATGAAGAACCACCACTGGTATGAGGTGAAGACCGACGGCAAGGGCAACGTCACCAAGGCCGAGCCCGCTTATGCCGCTCTGGATACCTGGACCGGCAATCCCAACAACAGCCGCAGCGTGTTCGTTGGCGATTACAAGAACATCAACAACGCCATTGAGAACGAGGCCACCGACACTGTGCTGTTCCATCAGGACAACGGCAGCAGCGAAGAGGTCAACCGTGACGGTTACACTTACACGCACGCCGGCTTTAACGCTACTCAGGACCTGGCGATCCAGGGCAAGAACCTTCTGGCCGTGACCAACACCCAGGGTTCCGGCATCTACTTCCGCAATGACGTGCATGTCGTGCTGGAGTACTGGAACCGCAATGTTGACGGCATCGACGTGATGGTCGGCGACGGCGTGGACGACCTGAAGGATATGGTCGACTTCGTCAACGAGAACAACGACGCCGCTATCGCGCGGCAGGGCGGCCGTCTCACCAACGAGACCTACTACGTCAGCGCCCTGATCGAGGATGGCGCCGCGACCACCATCGTCATCTACGACCGCTTCAACAACTACAACCGGCCCGGCACTGGCGAGCAGACCAAGGGCAACGTCACCGCTGCCAAGGACCTGCCCATCCTGCCCAACGACGGTACCTACGGCGATATGAGCGTCAGCCGTCTGGGTAAGGTTGACCTGACTGTGACCTTCAAGGCTCCCGATTGGGCTGCTGTGAACACTGCTGATGCCGATGTGACCAGCTTCAATGTCGTCATCAGCGACGACCAGGGTACGGTTATGGCCCTGACCAAGGGCGACTTCACCTACAAGGCCGGTAGCAGCTTCACTTATACTGGCAACAACGGCCGTAACTCCTCGCTCGAGAAGCTGGAGACCGCCATTGCCGACGGTAAGATCGACGGCAGCAAGCTCAAGGCTGAGATCACTAGCATCACCTGGAAGTATGCTGGCGTGAAGTATGTCCTGACTGGCGGCGTTGCACTCACTACTGACAACGGTCTGACTGCTGGTTACACCAACAAGCTGCAGATTGGCAACGGCAGCCCTGCGGCCCTCGGGTTCACCTACACCCTGCCCAGCGGCAGTGTTGCTGCTGAGGCTGGCATTAAGTACGAGGTCAGCAATGCCAGAACTAGCGCTTCTGCAGACGCCCCGAAGGGCAACATCACCAGCGGCAGTGCTGTCAGCGTTGCTAGCGCTTACGCCGACAACAACGGTTGGGTGACTGTCACTATCAGCGGCGTTGAGAAGGATACCACCGTTGTGCCTCCCACTACGAAATACACTGTTGAGTCCAAGGCTGCTGACGCTATCGAGTTCGCTATGGTGGACGCCAAGCCCGCCGCAGCCGCCAACCTCCCCGCTGACGGTGACTGGAAGACCAAGCTGCCTGAAGCTGAGGCTGGTAAGATCATCCTGGTCCGCTCCGCCACTGGAGACGCTCTGGCTAGTACCAACGGCCTCCAGGCTTCCAATGTCTATGACATGGATAAGTTCCCGCAGGTTGCCGCTGGTGTGACTGTCGCGAACGACATTAGCGGAGCTTCTGAAGTGTACTGCTTCACTATGCCCGCCTGCAATGTTGGTATCAAGGCTGTCAAGACTACCAAGATTGTGGTTGAGCACGGTTATGTTGCCAAGGACGGTTCCGTGGTGAACCTCCAGACCGCTGAGGCCCCCACCGCCCTCGACACCAACGCCAAGAAGGTGAAGTTTGCGGCTGACTGGATCAACGCCAATGTGTCTGGTATGACTGCGAGACCTGATACCAATTTCGCCGGAAATGATATCCTGGTTCTGACTAAGGGCGGCAAGGATGTGGAAGTTGCCGCTGGTGCTGTAACTGTCAACAACAACCTGTTCTGGGTCACCGTTGACGATGATGACTATGTCGCCGCTGACGCCGCTACAGTCGGGATGGACGATGTTCTGGGTAAGCTTAAGACCAGCGATGAAGTGACCGCCCTTGGTTCCTATTACACCAAGGTCACCGCAGCTGCAGACAGCAGCGTGACCGCTGTGGCGGCAAATGACGCCAGCGACCTGACCAAGGGTGACGTGATCGACACCAATAATGGCGAGGGTTACATCAAGCTGACGAGTGCCGCCGGCAAGGTAACCGTCACGGTAGATGTCGCTGGTATTGATAGTGCCTTGACAGGAACCCCGACAGGTGAGCTGAAGGCGGTCACGAGTGCGAGTGGCTTTGTGGTCGGAACCGACACGAGTGCTGAGACCTATGTAAAGCCCGGCGCAGACCTGACTGCCACGATCAAGAACAGCAAGGACGAAAAGGTTGCGGCCGGTAAGGATGTACAGGCTAAGATTGCATTGACCACGTCTGCTGACGCGACTGTTGGCGGGGCGTATCAAGCGGCTACGACCATCTTGACTGATGAGGCCGACTTTAATCAGACCCCTGGCATCGACCTGACCTTTACCCTGACACCCACAAAGGCCGATATGAGTGCAATCAATGTCATTTTGACTGGCATTGCTACTCCGGTCACCCCCTAAGAGAAGAATTTTTTCCTGGTGAGATTGCCAGAAGGGACCCCGGGCGTTTGCCCGGGGTCTTCTATGTTTACTTCACCCCCCAAAGCACCGCCCTGTCACCGGGGATAAACCCCTTTTGATTACGCGAGACTCGGATTTGTTTGCATTGATTGAAACGATATGATCCGGCCCCGCCGGTAAAATGAGAGAGGACGTCTAGATTGTTCTGCCCAAAGGTGATAGAAAGCCCTGATTCTCTGTGGCTGCCGTCATAGAAGACGGGAATAAGGACGCTCATGTAGGCTGCGTCTCCAACATCAACAAGCGAATGATTGTAGTAGACATTTTGAGATAGTGAATGCATGTACGCACATCGTTCGCTGCTGCCCATGGAAACGCGAAAGCCGTTGTATTCTCCGGTGTCCGCAATCAGTGCCAATGCCATATACCGGCTCCAGTCCACCTGGGAGATGTCCAGTTCCAGCTGCGTGGTTTCCTCCTCCACCGTCACGGAGCAGATCAGCTCCGCCGAGGGGTGGAAGGCCAGGGCGGCATCAATTTTGGCGTTATCGGCGTTGAAGTCGTCCATCAGGACCTTGTCGGAGCGTTCCCACTGGTTCAGGCGGTAGTTGGATGTGTAGTTGGTTGGCATGTTTTGACCTCCTAGAATGTAATGAAGCCCCTGAAGCGTTGCGAGGGGAGGCTTTCAGGGCTCTATAAAACAAGGAAAAACGCCCCAAAGTGGGACGTTTACATACATTTAATGGAAAAAAGGGCGCAGTGCGCCCTTTTTTATGTTACAATTTTGAAAGGTCCATCCCAAACTTGGCGGCATGCTCCTTGATACGGGCATAGGTCTCCTCGCTCAGGTCGTGCTCCATCTTGCAGGCGTCGGCGGCGGCTGTCTCCTCGCTGACGCCCAACAGAATCAGGAACTGCGTCAGCAGCTTGTGCCGGCCGTAGATGCGCTGAGCGATCTCCTCCCCCGGCGGGAGCAGAGTGATATAGCCGTCCGCGTCCATCTCGATGTAGCCGTTCTCCCGAAACCGCTTCATGGCCACGCTGACACTGGGCTTGGTCAGCTCCAGCTGGTGGACCACGTCGATGGAGCGCACCATGCCCTGGCGCTCCCGCAGGATCAGGATGGCCTCCAGATAGTCCTCGGCGGATTCGTAAATATTCATCAGGACCCACCTCCTTTGTTTTTTCAGGTTATCACAAACAGACAAAAAAATCAAGATGATGGAAAAGGGACTTGACAGACGAGGTTAGCTATAGTAAACTATGGATCGAAGAGGGGTTAGCAGCTGCTAACCCGCAAAGGAGGTACCCTATGATGCCGCTGACAATGGCAAAGGCAGGGGAAACTGTCACCATCCGCAGGATCACTGGCAAGGACGAGGTGCGCCAGCACTTGGCCGAGCTTGGCTTTGTGGTCGACAGCGATGTAACGGTGGTCAACCAGATCGCGGGCAATCTGATCGTCCAGGTCAAGGACAGCCGGGTGGCGCTGAATCAGGGGATGGCCAACCGTATCATGGTGTAAAGGAGAGGAACGTATGAAAACGCTGAAAGACGTCAAGGTAGGCGAGACCGCCACGGTGGTCAAGCTCCACGGCGAGGGTCCGGTGAAGCGCCGCATCATGGACATGGGCATCACCAAGGGCGTGGAGATTTTTGTCCGCAAGGTGGCCCCTCTGGGCGACCCGATGGAGCTCAACGTCCGGGGCTATGAGCTGTCCGTTCGCAAGGGGGACGCCGAGATGATCGAGGTCAACTGACCTGGCTATGTTATGGCTGTGGGTTAGCCGCAGCTAATTTGAGAGGAGAGAAGCAGCATGAGCATCAAGATCGCGTTAGCGGGCAATCCCAACTGCGGGAAAACTACGCTGTTCAACGCACTGACCGGGTCCAGCCAGTATGTGGGCAACTGGCCCGGTGTTACCGTGGAAAAAAAGGAGGGCAAGCTGAAGGGCAGCAAGGATGTAGTAATCCAGGACCTGCCCGGCATCTACTCCCTGTCCCCCTACACACTGGAGGAGGTCGTCGCCCGGAACTATCTGGTGAAGGAACAGCCTGACGCCATCCTGAACATCGTGGACGGAACCAACATTGAGCGCAACCTGTACTTAACCACCCAGCTCATTGAGCTTGGCCTGCCCGTGGTGGTGGCCGTGAACATGATCGACCTGGTCCGCAAAAACGGCGACCAAATCGACCTGAAGAAGCTGGGGAACGCGCTGGGCTGTCAGGTGGTGGAGATGTCCGCCCTGAAGAACGAGGGCGGCCTGGAAGCCGCCCATGCAGCGGTGGAGCTGGCCCAGCAGCACCAGCAGAAGGAGCTGCCCCATGTCTTTACCGGCAGCGTGGAGCACGCCATCGCCCACATTGAGGAGTCCATCGAGGGCAGGGTGGACGACCGCTATCTCCGGTGGTACGCCATCAAGCTCTTTGAGCGGGATGAGAAGGTGCTGGAGGAGCTGTCGCTGGGCGAGGACCTGCAGGCCCATCTGGCCCAGCACATTGCCGACTGTGAACAGGAGCTGGATGACGACGCGGAGTCCATCATCACCAACCAGCGTTACGCCTACATCAGCAGCGCGGCTGGCAGGGCGGTGAAGAAGAAGGCCGCCAAGGGCAGTCTGTCGGTCTCCGACAAGATCGACCAGATTGTCACCAACCGGATTCTGGCCCTGCCCATCTTTGCGGTGGTTATGTTTCTGATCTATTCCATCGCCATGGGCGCCTCCCCGGCGGGCCTGTTCGAGGGCGAGGAGTGGGGCGTGGGCATTGGCACCTGGGGCACCGACTGGGCCAACGACACCCTGTTCGGCGAGCTGGTACCCGGCCTGTTCGACTCCATCCTGGGCGCTCTGGGCGTGGCCGAGGGCGGCTGGCTGTACGGCTTGATTCAGGACGGCATCGTGGCCGGCGTGGGCGCGGTGCTGGGCTTTGTGCCCCAAATGCTGGTGCTGTTCCTGCTGCTGGCCATCCTGGAGGACGTGGGCTATATGGCCCGTGTGGCTTTCATCATGGACCGCATTTTCCGCCGCTTCGGCCTGTCCGGCAAGAGCTTCATCCCCATGCTGGTGGCCACCGGCTGCGGCGTCCCCGGCATCATGGCCTCCCGGACCATCGAACAAGACCGGGACCGGAAGATGACCATCATGACCACCGGCTTCATCCCCTGCGGGGCGAAAATGCCCATCATCGGTTTGTTCGCGGGCGCAGTGTTCGGCGGTGCGGCTTGGGTGGCGACCTCTGCGTTCTTTATCGGCATCGCTGCCGTGGTCATTTCCGGCATCATGCTGAAGAAATTCAAGGCTTTCGCTGGGGAACCCGCCCCCTTCGTTATGGAGCTGCCCGCCTACCACGCCCCTTCCGCCTCTAACGTCCTGCGGGCCACCTGGGAGCGGGGCTGGTCCTTCATCAAGCGGGCGGGAACCATCATCCTGCTCAGCTCCATCGTCCTCTGGTTCCTCCAGGGCTATGGCTTTGAAAACGGCGTATTCCAGGCCGTGGAGGACAACAACAGCTCCCTTCTGGCCTCCATCGGTAGCGGTGTTGCCATCATCTTCGCACCCCTGGGTTGGGTGGGCGATATGGCCTGGAAAGCCACCGTGGCCACGGTCACCGGCCTGATTGCCAAGGAGGAAGTGGTCAACACCTTTGGTGTACTCTATCAGTACGCCGGAGAGGCAGACCTGCTGGAAGACGCCTCCGACATCTACGCCGCCGTGGGTGCGGATTTCGGCGCTATGGCCGCCTACTCCTTCATGATTTTCAACCTCCTGTGCGCCCCCTGCTTCGCCGCCATGGGCGCCATCAAGCGGGAGATGAACAACGCCAAGTGGACCCTGGGCGCCATCGGGTACATGTGCGGCTTTGCCTACGTGGTGAGCCTGATCGTGTTCCAGCTGGGTGGTCTGGCCACCGGCGAGGCCTCCTTCGGTCTGGGCACCGTCGTGGCGGTGGCCCTGCTGGCCGGGATTGTCTACCTGCTGTTCCGCAAGGGCTACCAGGGGGAGGAGCATGCCCGCAATCTGACCTCTGTGGCCGCCATCGCGGCCAAGTAAGCCTTCCGTTTGGAAAGGAGAATCTGATATGCCCCCTGGTGAGTTCGTCGTCATTCTTGTCCTGGCCTGCGTTGTGGGTCTGGCAGTCCGCTCCCTGTGGAAGAGCCGCAGGGCGGGCGGAAGTTGTAACGGTGATTGCAGTCAATGCAGCGGCTGTCATCATAAATAGGCCATAGAGGACCGGCTCCCTGATCGCGCAGGGAGCCGGTTTCCTTTTTTTGACCATTTTGGAAAAAATCCTTTCCTTATCGGAAAAAATATGCTACAATAGGTCTGGGAAATTCTTGAGAGAGCCGAGCGCATCCTGCTCAAGAAAAAATCGAAAGAAAAGAGGCACAAATATGAAAAAGGCAAGAAAGCTCCTGAGCATCCTGCTGGCCGCCGCCCTGATGTGCGGACTGACCTGCACCGCTGCCCTCGCAGACGATGCTTTGGACACCGCCGCCCCCGGAACCACCGCCGCCCCTGAGAATACTGACCCCGCCGAGGGTACCGATCCCGCCGAGGGTACCGACCCTGCCGAGGGCACCGATCCCGCCGAGGGTACCGACCCTGCTGAGGGCACCGATCCTGCCGAGGGCACCGATCCCGCCGAGGGTACCGACCCTGCTGAGGGCACCGATCCCGCCGAGGGTACCGACCCTGCTGAGGGCACTGATCCCGCCGAGGGCACCGACCCTGCTGAGGGCGCCGATCCTGTTGTGACCGTGGAGGACATCCCCGCTGAGGGCACCGCCATCGCCTCCACCCAGAACATCACCATCGACGGCACCGCCGTGGAGTTTGCCGCCTACGCCCTGAAGGACGAGAACGGCAACCTGACCAACTACGTCAAGCTGCGTGACATCGCCGTGGCCATCAACGGCACCGACGCCCAGTTTGAGGTGGGCTTCGACGGCTCCATCCTCCTCACCACCAAGACCGCTTACACTGGCGGCAGCGACATGGGCACCCCCTTCTCCGGCGACCGGGAGTACAAGGGCGGCGCTCAGACCGTGAAGGTGGACGGCACTGACGTTCCCATGACCGCCATCACCCTCACCGACGACGACGGCGGCGCTTACAATTACTTCAAGCTCCGCGACCTGGGCGCTGTTCTGGGCTTCACCGTGGGCTACAGCAACGAGACCGGCATCTCCATCACCACCACCACCGCTGAGTGATCAAAGCCGCACATCCAGCCGGCTCCCCCTTTTATGGGGAGCCGGTTTTTTATGCATAAAAACCGGTCTGCCGCGAAAAACCAGCCAGAGAAGCAGAAAAAGGGTTGACAGCGGGAATATTTTCCTATATAAACTAAAATGGGGTAATTTAGGATCATCACATACGCCCCATCAAATCACTTTTACAGAAAGGATACAACATGAACGTATTGGAATTCTTGGGCGTCTTTGGCGGGCTGGCCCTCTTCCTCCACGGGATGCAGATGATGAGCTCCGGCCTGGAGGCCGCGGCGGGCGGAAGGATGAAGGCCATCCTGGAGCGGCTGACCGCCAACCGCTTCCTGGGCGTGCTGGTGGGCGCGCTGATCACTGCCGCCGTCCAGTCCTCCTCTGCCACCACCGTGATGGTGGTGGGCTTCGTCAACGCCGGGATCATGACCCTGAACCAGGCGGTCTGGCTCATCATGGGGGCCAACGTGGGCACCACCATCACCGGCCTGCTCATCGCGCTGGACGTGGGGGCGCTGGCCCCGGTGGCCGCCTTTGCCGGTGTGTTCCTCATGGTCTTTGTGAAGGAGGCGAAGCTCCAGCACATCGGCCAGATCCTGGCCGGGCTGGGCATCCTGTTCACCGGCATGGACGCTATGAGCGCCGCCATGGCCCCGCTGCGGGAGGTTCCGGCCTTCCTGCGCCTCATGTCCACCCTGTCCAACCCCCTGCTGGGCATCCTGTTCGGCGCGGCCTTCACCGCCCTGATCCAGTCCTCTTCCGCCTCGGTGGGCATTCTGCAGAGCCTGGCCGCCGGGGGAATCGTCCCCTTCTCCGGCGCGGTGTATGTGCTCTTCGGCCAGAACATCGGTACCTGCATCACCTCCGTCCTAGCCTCCCTTGGGACCAGCCGGAGCGCCAAGCGGGCCACCTGCATCCATCTGCTCTTCAACGTCATCGGCACTGTGGTCTTCACCGTTCTGGTGATGGTCTTCCCCATCACCCAGCTCATCGAGGCCGCCGTCCCCAGCCCCAAGGCGGAGATTGCGGTCATGCATGTCATCTTCAATCTGGCCACCACCGCCATGCTCCTTCCGCTGGGGAACAACCTGGCCCGGCTGGCCACTCTCCTCCTGCCCGACCAGGAGGAGGCCCAGCCCGCCGGGGAGCTGCGCCTGGCCTACCTAACCCCCATCACCGCCGGCGGCAAGGAGGGCGGTTTGGGCGTATCCGCCATTGTGGTGGATCAGCTGCGCAACGAGCTGCACCGCATGCTGGAGATGGCGCGACAGAATGTGGACACCAGCTTCAAGGCTGTGCTGGACCGGGACGCCGCCCCCCTGGACCGGGTGGAGCAGCGGGAGGCGTATATCGACTTTTTGAACCAGGAAATTTCCCGCTATGTCTCCCGGCTGATCGCCATCGAAACCAACGAGCAGGGCTCCCAGACGGTCAGCAGCTTTTTCACCATTGCGGGCAACATTGAGCGGATCGCGGACCACGCCGACAATCTGGCAGGCTACACCCGGCTGCTGGTGGGCAAGGAGATCACCTTCTCCCCGCCGGCCCGGGAGGAGATCGGCCAGATGCGGGACGTCACCCTCCGGGCGGTGTCCGCCCTTCTGTCCGGCGAGGGCGGAACGGCGGAGTGGCTGTCCCAGGTGGCCCAGCTGGAGCAGCGCATCGACGACATGACCCGGAGCTTCCGCCGGAACCAGCTGGACCGGATGCAGGCGGGGGCTTGCTCCGCCGAGGCCTGCATCCTGTACTCCGAGCTGCTCACCGACTTCGAGCGCATTGGCGACCATGTGCTCAACATTGCCGAGGAGCTGGCCAAGGCCCGCACCACCCTATAAAACAGGACCCGGCGTCTGGAAATCCAGACGCCGGGCTTCTGTTCCATATCAGTAGGCCACGCCCCACAGGATGGAGTGCCTGGCGGGCTTGCCGCAGCAGACGCACACATCGGAGACATGCTCCTGCTCCAGGGGCATGCACCGGGAGGTGACCCCGGCCTGCTCCTTCATAGCCAGCTCGCAGTCCAGCTCGCCGCACCACATGGTCTTGGCGAAGCCGCCCTCGGTCTCCATGAACGCCTTGACCTCCTCCAGGGTCATGCAAACCCGGGTGTGGTCCTCCAGGTTCTGCTTGGCCCGGTTGTACAGGCTCTCGTGGACCTCGTCCAGCAGGCGCTTGGCGGTCTCCTCCAGCTCGCTCAGGGGGACAAAGACCTTTTCTCCGGAGTCCCGGCGGCAGATGCAGCACTGGTCCTGCTCCATGTCCTTGGGGCCGATCTCCACCCGGAGGGGCACCCCCTTCATCTCGTACTCCGCGGCCTTCCAGCCCATGGTCTGGTCGGAGGCGTCCATCTTTGCCCGGATACCGGCCTGCTTCAGCCGGTCCAGCAGGGCGGAGGCGGCGTCCAGAACACCCTCCTTGTGCTGGGCTACCGGGATGACCATGACCTGGATGGGGGCAATGCGGGGGGGCAGCACCAGGCCGTTGTTGTCGCCGTGGGTCATGATAAGCCCGCCGATGGTGCGGGTGGACAGGCCCCAGCTGGTCTGATGGGGGTAGTGGAGCTGGTTGTCCTTCCCGGTGTAGGTGATGCCGAAGGCACGGGCGAAGCCGTCGCCAAAGTAGTGGCTGGTGCCGCTCTGGAGGGCCTTCCGGTCGTGCATCATGCACTCCACGGTGTAGGTCTCCTCGGCGCCGTTGAACTTTTCCTTGTCGGTCTTCTGGCCCTTCACCACCGGCATGGCCAGCACGTTTTCCAGAAAATCAGCGTAGACGTTGAGCATCTGCTGTGTCTCCTGGACGGCCTCCTCAGCGGTGGCGTGCATGGTGTGGCCCTCCTGCCACAGGAACTCCCGGTGGCGCAGGAAGGGCCGGGAGGTCTTCTCCCAGCGCAGGACGGAGCACCACTGGTTGTACAGCTTGGGCAGGTCCCGGTGGGAGTGGATCACGTTCTTGTAGTGCTCGCAGAACAGAGTCTCGGAGGTGGGACGGATGCAGTATTTTTCCTCCAGCTTCTCGCTGCCCCCCAAGGTCACCCAGGCGCACTCGGGGGCAAAGCCCTCCACGTGGTCCTTCTCCTTCTGGAGCAGGCTCTCGGGGATGAGCATGGGCAGGTACACGTTTTCGTGACCCAGCTCCTTAAACCGTTTGTCCAGCTCATTCTGGATGTTCTCCCAGATGGCGTAGCCATAGGGGCGGTAGATGAACATGCCCTTGATGGAGGAGTAGTCAATGAGCTCCGCCTTTTTGCACACGTCGGTGTACCACTGGGCAAAGTCCACCTCCATGTCGGTGATCTGCTCCACCTGCTTCTTGTTTTCTTTGGCCATATCGTCTCAGTCCTTCATATCAAAATAGGGTTACGTCTCAATCGTTTATAAGCCTCTCTATTCTATAAATTTACAGGGCGAAAGTCAAGAGAAAACAGCGCGTCCCCGCCGTTTCCGGCGGGGACGCACCATGTCAGTCGGCATAAGCGCCGTAATAGTCGATCATGACCTCGTCGATCTTCTGCAGGCCGGTCTCCACCGGAGCGTAGTAGCCCTCATCGTCCAGCTTCATCTGGACCATGATGATCTGGTCCTTGCCGTAGGTGATGTCATCCAGCCGGTCCTCCAGCAGGTCCAGTATCAGCGGCCCGTAGATGGCGTCCACCGCAGCATACTCCTCCTCGGTCTCCGCGTCGTCGTAGCCGGCCTCTTCCAGGGCGTCAAAGTAGTCGTCATCCGTCAGAAGGTCGTACAGGCTCAGGGGGGAGACGGTCACCTCCACCACAAAGTCCCCGTCCTTGGTCTTGCTCCCGGTGCCCACTGTGTACTTGGACTTGGCGTAGATCTGCTCCATCACGTCCGCAGCCTGCTCTATGATCTCGTCCGTCGGGTAATAGATCTCCAAAAAGTCCAGCAGGTAGTATTCCGCCTCCCCGGACACATTGTCCTCATGCATCTCTCTGGCGTCGCTCTCGGTCATGTCCTCCACCAGCTCGATGTACGCCTTGTCGTAGACGCCAAGATAGGCGGCGTCCAGGTGGCCCTTGACGTAGGTCTCGGCGTCCTTTTCGGTCAGCCCCTTGCCGCAGGCGGACAGGGTGGCCAGCAGACAGGCGGCCATCGCTCCGGCAGCCAGCCCTTTCCAAACGGTTTTGTTCATCCCATCGTTCTCCTTTTCCTTAATCTGGCAGCCTCCGCACTCCGGCAGAAGGTGCTGCTATTCAAAATAATACACGATATACTGGAAAAGTCAAGCTTGCTCTAAACAATTGGTTGTGCTACACTAAGGACCAGATAGCACCACACAGCGGGGAGGGATTCGATGGACAGTGAAGCGCGCCGGAGGGCGCTGGCAGAGCGGCTGAGCGCAGCGAACGGACCGCTGAGCGCCGCCTCGCTGGCCCGGGAGCTGTCGGTGAGCCGGCAGATCATCGTGGGCGACGTGGCCCTGCTCCGGGCCGGGGGACTGGACATCACCGCCACCCCCCGGGGCTACCTCCTGCCCCGTCCCCCCGCCGGGGAGAAGTACACCTTCGCCTGCCGCCACCGGGCGGACCAGATGGCGGAGGAACTCAATGCCATGGTGGACCAGGGCTGCACTGTGCTGGACGTCATTGTGGAGCACCCCATCTACGGCCAGCTCACCGGGCCGCTGCGGCTGTCCAGCCGGTATGACGTGGCCCAGTTTGTGGCCCGCTGCGAGGAGGAGGACGCCGCACCCCTGTCCCAGCTCACCGAGGGGGTCCACCTGCACACCGTCCTCTGCCCCGACCAGCGGGCTGCAGAGCGGGTACGGGAGGCGTTAGCAAAGCTGGATCTTCTGTATCGATAAGGGAGGCCCCTGCGATGTTCGGAAAAGCAAAGACGCCCAGCGGCAAGCTGGGCATTTACATCCACATCCCCTTCTGCCGCAGCAAGTGCGACTACTGCGACTTCTACTCTCTGGCGGGGCAGGAAGCCCAAATGGCGCCCTATCAGAAGGCCCTGCTGGCCCACCTGAAGGAGAGCGCCCTGGCGGCCAAGAGCTTTTCGGTGGACACCATCTACTTTGGCGGCGGCACCCCCAGCTTTTATGGGGAAAAGCGGCTGCGGGAGCTGCTGGCGGTCATCAAAAAGCACTACAAGGTGGAAAAGCAGGCGGAAATTTCCTTCGAGGCCAACCCGGACAGCGCGGACCTCTCCACGCTGCGCGCCCTGCGCAAGGCAGGATTCAACCGGATCTCCCTGGGGCTCCAGTCCGCCTTTCCGGCGGAGCTGGCGGCGGTCCACCGCCCCCATACCGTGGAGCAGGGGGACGAGGCGGTGGCCGCCGCCCGGAAGGCCGGCTTCACCAACCTCTCCCTGGATCTGATCTACGGCCTGCCCGCCCAGACCGTCTCCACCTGGCGGAAGACGGTGGAGCACGCCCTGTCCCTGGCTCCGGAGCACCTGTCCTGCTACGGGCTGAAGGTGGAGGAGGGCACCCCTCTGGCCGCCAAGGTCGCCGCCGGAACGGAGCGGCTGCTCAGCGACGACACCCAAGCCGACCTCTACCTGTGGACGGTGGAGCGGCTGACCCAGGCGGGCTACCGCCAGTATGAGATCTCCAACTTTTCCAAGCCGGGCTTCACCTCCCGGCACAATCTGCGCTACTGGCTGACCCAGCCCTATATCGGCTTCGGCCCCGGAGCCCACTCCGACTTCGGCGGCCGGCGGTACGCCTGGCTCCGGGACCTGGAGGGCTACATCAAGGGGGTGCTGGAGGGGGGCGCGCTGCTGGACAGCGAGGACCTGATCCCCCAGGAGGAACGGGGCAGCGAATACCTGATGCTCCGTCTGCGCACCGCTCTGGGCATTGAGGAGTGGGAGTACCGGGGGACCTACTTCATGGACTTTGCCCCCATCGAGGAACGGCTGCAGCAATTCGCAGCCCAGGGCTGGGCGGAAAAGACGCCGGAGGGCCGCTGGCGTCTCACCCCCAAGGGCTTTCTGGTGTCCAACCAGCTGATCGGCGACCTGCTGGAGCGGCAGGAGCGGGCCTGTCTGTCCGACCTGCTGCCCCGGGTTCAGGCCCGGTTCCAGGGGCGGAACTGAATGACAGATTTTGACAGAAAAATTCTGAGGATCGGACAGCGGAGGGAGTATTTTCCCTCCACTGTCCGTCTTTTTTAACAATCTGTTCATACCTCCGCAATTTTTGTTGCAAGCCGGACATAATAGTGCTATAATGTATCCGGTTTGTTACGCCCTGCCGCTGGCAGCGGCAGGTTGATATTCGTTGATATTACATATGGCGCACGCGCCGTATATGCTTATAGATTCCAAGACATGGAAAAGAGGGTGCAGGTTTTTGACCAAGTATCTGATTCACGGGGGAAATCCCCTCCACGGAACCATCCACATCAGCGGAGCAAAAAACGCCGCGGTGGCCATCATTCCCGCCGCTCTGCTGGTGGATGGCGTCTGCCGCATCGAAAACGTTCCTCAGATCAGCGACGTCACGCTGATCCTTCAAATCCTTCGCGAGCTGGGCGCCGATGTGCGCATGATCAACCGCACCACCCTAGAGGTGGACTGCTCTCATATCCGCAACCGTCAGGTCCCCTATGAGCTGGCCCGGAAGATTCGCGCCAGCTACTATCTGGTGGGCGCGCTGCTCAGCCGGTTCGGCTGGGCGGAGGTCCCCCTGCCCGGCGGCTGCGACCTGGGCGGACGGCCCGTAGACCAGCATATCAAGGGCTTTGTGGCCATGGGCGCTGAGGTGGAGGTCCGCAACGGCCTGATCTACGCCCGGGTGCCCAACGGCGCCCGCCTGTCCGGGGGGCAGGTTTATCTGGATATCGTATCGGTAGGGGCCACCATGAACATCATGCTGGCCGCCACCTTGGCCCAGGGCCGGACCGTCATTGAAAACGCCGCCAAGGAGCCCCATATCGTGGATCTGGCCAACTTTTTGAACTCCATGGGGGCGGACATCCGGGGGGCCGGCACCGACGTCATCAAGATCCGGGGGGTAAACCGGCTGCAGGGCGGCTCCTACTCCATCATCCCCGACCAGATTGAGGCGGGCACCTATATGGCCGCCGTGGCTGCAGCCGGAGGAGACGTGCTCATCCAGAATGTGATTCCCAAACACCTGGACTGCATCACCGCCAAGCTGGTGGAGATGGGGGTGGACGTGGAGGAGCTGGACGACGCCGTCCGTCTGCGCCGCACCGGTCCCATGGGCCGGGTGAATGTGAAGACCATGCCCTACCCCGGCTTCCCCACCGACATGCAGCCTCAGATTGCCGCCGCCCTGTGCGTGTCTCAGGGCACCAGCGTCCTTACCGAGGGAGTGTGGGACAACCGCTACCGCTATGTGGACGAGTTCCGCCGCATGGGGGCCCGCATCCAGGTGGACGGCAAGGTGGCCGTCATCGAGGGGGTGGACCACCTGACCGGCGCGCCGGTCCACGCCTGCGACCTGCGGGCCGGGGCCGCCATGATCATTGCCGGCCTGGCCGCCCAGGGGGTCACCGAGATCGATGGCATCCACCACATTGAGCGGGGCTACGAGACCATCGTGGAAAAGCTGGCCGCCGTGGGGGCAGACATCCGGATCGTTCATGTCCCCGGCGAGGAGGGGCAGTCCCAGGTGGGATAAACCAAAGCGACAGATGGACGGGCGGCCTCTGGCCGCTCGTTTTCCGCTTGAGAGGAGAGACTGATTTGCTGACCTTTACCACCCTTGCCAGCAGCTCCACCGGCAACGCCGCTCTGGTGTCCTGCGGGGACACCCACATCCTGCTGGACGCGGGGATCTCAGCCAAGCAGATCACCGCCGGACTGAACGCGCTGGGGACGGCTCCCCACCAGCTGTCCGCCATCCTGCTCACCCACGAACACAGCGACCACGTGTCCGGCCTGCGGGTACTGTCCAAAAAGGCAGGCGTGCCCATCTACGCCACCAGCGCCACCTGCCAGGAGTGGTACCGCAGGAACCAGTGCGATCCGGTCCGGGAACAGATGCGGGAGCAGGAGGCGGGGACCGGGATGCAGATCGGCTCCCTGTGGGTGGAGTCCTTCCCCACCCCCCACGACGCGGCGGACAGCGTGGGCTACTCCATCGCCGGGGACGGCGTGCGCATGGTGCTGTGCACCGACCTGGGCCATGTCACCGAGGAGGTCCGCCGGGCGGTGGAGGGCTGCGACCTGCTGGTGTGTGAGGCCAACCACGATGAGGACTGGGTCCGCTCCGGGCCCTACCCCTACTACTTAAAGCGGCGCATTTTGGGGGACTGCGGCCATCTGTCCAACGAGGCGGGGGCGGAGCTGGCCGCCTTTGCCGTGGAGACGGGCGCCAAACAGGTGATCCTGGCCCATCTGTCCCAGACCAACAACACCCCCGTCCGGGCCTATAAGGCGGCGGCCCTGCGGCTGATGGCCATGGGCTGCGATCCGGAGCGGGACATCGCCCTGTCCACAGCCCCCGCCAGCCGCCTGGGCCCCACCGTCTCCCTGGGAAAGGCGGCGGCGGTATGCTGAGCGTCTATCTGATCTGCGTGGGCAAGCTGAAGGAACCATTCTACAAGGACGCCTGCGCCGAGTACATCAAGCGGCTGTCCGCCTACTGCAAATTGACCCTGGTCGAGATCCCGGAGGTCAAGCTGTCCAAGGACCCCACTCTGGGGGAGATCACCAACGCCCTGGCCAAGGAGGGAGACGCCATCCGGCAAAAAATTCCGCCCAGCGCCCGGGTCGCCGCCCTGTGCGTGGAGGGCCGGATGCGCTCCAGCGAGGAGATGGCCCGGATGATCCCCGCCCAGGGGAGCCAGGACAAGCACCTGGTCTTTCTCATCGGCGGCAGCTACGGCCTGCACCCCTCCATCAAGGCGGAGGCCAGCGTCCAGCTGTCCATGTCCCCCATGACGTTCCCCCACCACCTGGCCCGGGTCATGCTGCTGGAGCAGATTTACCGGGCCTTCAAAATCAACGAGGGGTCGTCCTACCACAAATAAATGTTCAGGAGGATCGCTGACGTATCGAGGCGCTGGGTGTACTGGCTCATATAAGGAAAAAGCCTGACGCGGCTGCGTCAGGCTTTTTTTATTTTGTCAGCTTCCGGTTCATGTACTTGGGATTGATAGTGACGATGTAGACAAACACTGTGACCATCATCAGTATCGCCCCGATCAGGCCAATTCCAGGATAGATAATGAGATAGGCGATGCCCAGCTGCACCAGGCAGTACAGCAATTCGATCTTCGTATTTTTCTTCCGCTGCTGCATGTCCGGTTCAAACCGATGATTGGAGGCCATCCATATGGAGCACAGAACCAGGCAGACACCGGAAAAAACGGTTGGCGCCATAATGTCCGAACGATAGAAAACCCGCCTTGCCATCCAGAGATGCCGCGCGGTAGCATACCCAAAGGCGGCATGGAGCGTGATCGCGATCCTTGTCAGGTTAGTCCGCAAAATGGGGTTGGGCTTTTTCCCCTGGGGCGCTTGGCTGGAGGCCGTCTCATTTCCGATCAGCTCGTCCAGGGAGATATGAAACAGCTTGGCCAGGGCAATGAGCTTTTCCGAGCTGGGGGCGGACTGGCCCGCCTCCCACTTCGTGACGGCCTGCCGGCTGACTCCCATCGCCTCTGCCAGCGTCTCCTGGGACAATCCATGTGCGGTCCGCTGTTCTTTGATTGTTTCGCCTAATGTCATATGAATCACCTCTGAGGTCAGTATACCGAATCTTGAGCAAAAATCTACCAACTATCCGGCAACTATTGGTTGCATCCCGACATTTTCCTCAAATTCCTGTCAGATCGAAGGGCGGGGTGTACTCCTCCTTCGCGCTGGTTCGCTCCTGGGTGAAGCCGGCCAGGCCCAGGTTCTGCATGTACTCCTGGGCGGCGCGGATCTCACCGGGACGCAGGCGGCGGTCCAGCTCCGGGAGCGCGGACAGGTCCCCCCAGGGGGTGTACTGGCTCATGAGGGAGAACAGCACCGTCCCCGGCGCAAACTCCCCGGACACCCAGTCCATCACGGCCTTAGCCTGTCCCACCTGGCCAGGGAGGATCAAATGGCGTATGATCGTCCCCTTTAATAACAGGCCGTTTTCATCCCATTGGCAGGGACCGGTCTGGCGGACCATCTCCCGGATGGCAGCCACAGCCGCCTCCGGATAGTCGGGCGCGGCGGAACAGCGCCGGGCGGCGGCGGGGTCCAGATACTTCAGGTCGGGGAGGTAGATGTCCACCTTCCCCTCCAGCCCCCGGAGGGTATCCACCCTGTCATATCCCCCGGTGTTGAATACAACGGGGACAGGGGGCCTCCACCCCTCCAGCAGGGCGGACAGCACATGGGCGTAGTGGGTGGGGTTTACGAAGTTGAGGTTATGGGCCCCCTGGGTGATCAGCTCCTCACAGATGGTGCGCAGCCGCTCCATGGAAACCGCTTTTCCAAAATCCTGATGGCTGATCCTCTCATTCTGGCAGAAGACGCAGCCCAGGGAACAGCCGGAAAAGAAGATGGTCCCCGACCCTTGGGCGCCGGAGATGGGCGGCTCCTCCCAGTGGTGCAGGGCCGCCCGGGCCAGGACGGGGACGGCAGGCATGCGGCAGTACCCATTCCCCTCGGACCCGGTGCGCAAAGCTCCGCAGCGCCGCGGGCACAGACGGCAGATCATAGCGCGCCCCCCTCAGAAGTGCCCCAGCCGGTCCGCCACCAGCCGGGCAAAGCTCTGGAAGGCATTCGGGACGGCATACACATCCCGCAGAGCGGTCCGGTCCGCCCACACCCAACCGTCGGGGAGGTCCGGGCGGTCCAGCTCCCCGGCCAGCGCAGTCATGTGCCACTCCACATGAGAAAAGATGTGCTTTCCGGTCCCCACCTTCGTCAGCGGCGGAGCAGACAGCCCCCATTGGGCCAGCCAGTCTGTGCCGCCGTCCAGCTCATTGGGGTACTCCCACAGTCCCGCCAGCAGCCCCCGGTCCGGGCGGCGGCGCAGAGCCACGCAGTCCCGGTAAAAGAGGAGGTAGACGATGCGCATCTCCACCCGCCGGGCTTTTTTGGCCGCCTTGACCGGCAGCTCCCCGGTCCGGCCCTCCTGGAAGGCGCGGCAGAACCCCGCCGCCGGACACCGCTCGCACAGGGGCGCCCCGTTGGGCAGGCAGACGGTGGCCCCCAGCTCCATCATGGCCTGGTTGAAGTCCCCCGGAGCCTCCAGCGGGATGACCTCCGCCAGGGCCTGGGTCACCTTTTTCTTCATGGCGGGGGTGGCGATGTCGCCGCTGTCGCCGGTGATCCGGGCGGTCACCCGGAGGACATTGCCGTCCACCGCCGGGACGGGCAGGCCAAAGGCGATGGAACCGACGGCTCCGGCGGTATAATCCCCCACCCCGGCCAGAGCCCGGATCTCCTCATAAGTATTTGGGAATACTCCGCCGTGATCATTCATGATCTGTTCTGCCGCTTTTTGCAGATTTCTGGCCCGGCTGTAGTAGCCCAGCCCCTGCCAGAGCTTCATCAGCTGATCCTGGGACAGGGCGGCCAGGGCGGCCACATCGGGGGCCGCCTCCAAAAAGCGGCGGTAATAGTCCAGCACCGCCGCTACCCGGGTCTGCTGGAGCATGATCTCCGATACCCACACGTGATAGGGGGTTGGGTCGCTGCGCCAGGGGAGCACTCTGGCCTTCTCCCGGTACCAGACCAGCAGCGGGATGGGGAGCTGATGCAGTTCGTCCAAAAAAACGGCTCCTTTCTCTGGGGGCTTTGATCAAATCCCACAACGGTCCAGCCCTGCGTTTCTTTGATCGGTAATCGCCCGAAAGAATAACTAAATGCTAATGTGTTATATAATGGATTTGGGGATGGCAATTCTTCAAGCAGAGTGGTAAAGTCTTGGACAGAGCAGGGGCTTAAAATCCCGCGAGACGCCGGCTGCCGCTCTTGCCGGCGGTCCCAACCAGTTTTTGGCCTTTGACTCCATCATTCCTTTTTCATCCATCCTTCCAGATCACCAAACAGGGACACCCCGCAGGGGTGTCCCTGTTTGGTGCTGCTCAGTCCAGCGCCTCCACCATCTCGAAGACCAGGCCGTCACAGTGCTCTTTTCTGGGGATGCCCGCCTCGTGGGACTTTTTCAGCAGGGCGGCGCAGTTGATCTCCCCGTGGTCGGCCAGGAACTTTTTCCGGAGGGCGTCCGCCTGCTCCGGGGGATAGTTGGTCATGCCCAATACCATCAGGGCCCCGGTGAGCGCGCCGCAGACCGCGCCGCAGCGCATCCCGGAGCCGAAGTTGGCCCCCAGGTTATACGCCTGCTCCTCGGTGAGGCCCATGTCCTCCGCGAAGGCCGCCAGAACGGACTGGCAGCAGTTGAAATGTACGTCGGTACGCGCCCGGAGCGCCCGGGCCTTTTCCATGTGATTCATGTGTGTTCTCCTCTTTAATTAAAAATGTCCGGGGTGTCGGCAAAGAGCTGCCGCACCCGCTCCCATACGGGCCGGTTTTCCGGCGAGGCGAGCTGCGGGTCCCGGTCCAGCAGGCTCTGGGCGGCCTCCTGGGCCTCGCTGAGCAGGCGCATGTCTCCGGCCAGATCGGCCAGCTTCATCTGGGGCAGGCCGTGCTGGCGGTTTCCAAAAAAGTCGCCGGGACCCCTGGCCTTCAGGTCCTCCTCCGAGATCTTGAAGCCGTCGGTGGTGGAGGCCAGGGTGCGCAGCCGCTCCATCGCCACCGGATTCCAGGTGGCTGTGATGAGGACGCAGCAGGATGGATGCTCCCCCCGGCCCACCCGGCCCCGGAGCTGGTGGAGCTGGCTGAGGCCAAAGCGGTCCGCATTCTCCACGATGATGAGGGAGGCGTTGGGGACGTCCACCCCCACCTCCACCACGGTGGTGGCCACCAGCACCTGAGTCTCCCCGGCGGCAAAGGCGGCCATGGCGGCCTCCTTCTCCTTGGGCTTCATCTTTCCATGGAGAATACCCAGCCGCAGCTCGGGAAAGACCTCCTTTTGCAGCTTACCGGCGTAGGTCTTCACCGCCTTCAGGTTCAGGGCGGGGGACTCCTCCCCAGGGAGGGCGGCGTCCGGGTTCTCCTCCACGGCGGGGCAGATGATATACACCTGCCGCCCCTCCCCCACCTGCTTGCGGACGTAGCCATACATCCGCTGCCGCTTGTCCTCATGGACCACATAGGTCTCAATAGGGGTGCGCCCCGGGGGAAGCTGGTCGATCACCGAGACGTCCAGGTCCCCGTAAATAATGAGGGCCAGCGTACGGGGGATGGGCGTGGCGGACATGACCAGCACATGGGGGGCGGTGTCCTCCCCGCTCTTGGCCGCCAAGGCGGCCCGCTGGGCCACGCCGAAACGGTGCTGCTCGTCGGCCACGATCAGGGCCAGGCGGCGGAAGGCCACCCCCTCCGAAATGAGGGCGTGGGTCCCCACCACAAAATCGATCTCTCCCTCTGCCAGGGCGGCCCGGGCCTTCTTTTTCTCCGCCGCCGTCATGGAGCCGGTGAGCAGTCCCACCCGCACCCCGGCGGGGGCCAGAAGCTGGGACAGGGACCGAAAGTGCTGCTCGGCCAGCACCTCGGTGGGCGCCATGAGCGCCGCCTGACAGCCGCCCTTGGCGCACAGCCACCCCGCGTAGGCGGCCACAGCGGTCTTGCCCGACCCCACGTCCCCCTGGACCAGCCGGTTCATGGGCCGGTTCCCGGTCATATCGACCGCCACCTCCTCCATCACCCGGCTTTGAGCGCCGGTAGGGACAAAGGGGAGCAGGGAGAGGAATTCCTCTTTGGGGCGGGCGGGGAGGGAAATGCCCTCCCCGCCCTGATCCCGGCGTTTTTTGAGAAAGCGCAGGCCCACCGCCAGATAGAACAGCTCCTCAAAGGCCAGCCGCCGCCGGGCCAGAGCCAGAGCCTCCTCATCCTCCGGGAAGTGGATGTTTTTGATGGCGAACTCCACCGCCGCCAGCCCGTGGGCCTGACGGACGGACTGGGGCAGGGTTTCGGGCAGGCTCCCGGCGCAGTCCAGGGCCTGCTGGGTCAGGGAGGCCAGCAGGTGGTTGCTGATCCCCGCCGTCAGCCGGTAGACCGGCATGATGCGGCCGGTGAAGCCCTGTTTTCCCACCCGCTCGAAGATGGGGTTGACCATAGTGCGGCGGCGGCCCTGGACCTCCACCGTCCCATAAAAGACATACTCCTCCCCCGCCCGGATCGCCCGCTCCACATAGCCCTGGTTGAAGAAGGTGAGGTGAAGGGCGGCGGTGTGGTCCACCACCTTCACCTGGACCAGCTCCAGCCCCTTCCGGACGCGGGTCAGCCGGGGGTGCTCCGCGGCCATGGCGTTCACGCATACCCGGCCCTCCAGCGGGGCGTCTCGGATGGTGTACAGCTGCCGCCTGTCCTCGTAGTCCCTGGGGTACCAGGCCAGCAGATCGCCGGCGGTGGACAGTCCCAGCTTTTCCAGCTTCTTGGCCCGGACCTCTCCCACCCCCGGAAACGTGTGCACCGGCGTGCTCCGCGTAACGGCCATAGCGGCGCCCCCCTTCCAGATCAACAGATATTTCTATTGTACCACAGCTTTTTGGGGGAGTAAAGGCGAAGAATGGTCTCTCCCTTTTCAGATTGGTGTTGCAGGAAGCCGCTTCGCCAAACCGTTCGTCAAAATATCAAAATCGGGCAGCCACCTGTTGATGGATGACTGCCCGACAAACTGGAAGTTATAAGTCTGGCGGAAAAATTTTTGTCAGTCTGGCTCTATGTCAATCCAATACCTGCGAATTGGTTCATCATCATTTTCTATATGTACAACATTTTCCATAACTCCTCCGCATTTCTCAACTGTTTTCCATGAACCAATATTACCATCATGAACACCAACCAATACCTTATATATTCCCTTTTTCTTCGCCTGCTCCAGCATCATTTTTAACATCTGAACAGCATAGCCTTTTTGGCGTTCAGTAGGACGAACACCATATCCAATATGCCCCCAAGAAAGAAATCCTTCAACTGTAAGATAATGGCGCAGACTGGTAGCACCTATTAATCTGTCGTTTTCATCCATTACAAAATATGATGATGTAGCACTAAAATTTTTATCAACAATTCCATGTTCACAATCGTCTAACATCCTAACGAACTGAGCAAACTCATCTATAGACATGATTGTACTATCCAAGAACCATGGAGCTATTTGTGTTTTGCTTGCACACCATTCGGACATCATGTCATTATATTTTTCATAATAAATCAAATCAGGCTTGACCAAATGCAGCTTCATATACACACCCCCAATACTTAAGCAAATTCCGATTTGTTGACCGGATTATAGCACAGCGTCCTTGCTATATCAATACGCTTATGTAGAAATCGCCAAAGTCATATCCCGGCAACACTTTTCTGAAAAGGGACAATGGTCTTGTCAGGGAAAAGAAAAACCGATATAATGGAGAAACAACAACTGAGAAGGAGTGCCGCCCATGTCTGAAACAATCCTGAACCTCCTCCCCCTCCATGAGGGAGAGCGGGAGGAATTTGAAGCCATCGCCCCCGACGCGGCCCATGTCTACGCCCGCAGCAGCACCGTTACCCCGGAACAGCTGGCCGCCGCAACCGTCATATTCGGCTGGCCCCGGGCCGAGTCCATGAAGCAGGCCGTCAGCCTGAAGTGGTTCCAAACCATGTGGGCCGGTACCGAGGAGTATGCCGACTTCCTTCCGGAGGGGATTCTGTTCACCTCCTCCAGCGGTTCCAACAGCCGCAGTGTGGCCGAGCACATGCTCACCGGCCTGATGGCCGTCTGCCGCCGCCTGCCCGCCTATCTGGACAGCCAGCGGGCCCATGTCTGGAAGGATGAAGGGCCCATGAAGACCGTCCTCGGCGGAACGGTCCTGGTCCTGGGGGCGGGCAACGTGGGGTCCACCTTTGCCGGGCTGTGTCAGGGGCTGGGGGCAAAAACCATCGGTCTGAAGCGCAGCGTGACCGGCCCGGTGGCCGGCTTTGACGAGGTGCGCCCCATGGACGAGCTGGACGCCCTGCTGCCCCAGGCCGATGTGGTGGCCCTGACCCTGCCCCACTCCCCCCAGACGGCCGGGCTGATGAATACGGACCGCATCGCCCGGATGAAGGACGACGCCATCCTCATCAGCGCCGGGCGGGGATCTGTGCTGGACCAGGACGCCCTAGTGCGGGCCATGACGGCCGGCAAGCTGTGGGGCGCGGCCCTGGACGTCACCGATCCGGAGCCTCTGCCGGACAACAGCCCCCTGTGGGATGTACCCAACCTGCTCCTCACCCCCCACGTGGCCGGGGGCCTGCGGCTGGAGATCACCCGCCGGAAGTGTGTGGAGATGGCCCAGGAGAACCTGCGCCGGTATTTGGCCGGGGAGCCTCTGAAAAACCTTGTCAAATAATGCGTAAGTCCTGCCGCGCCAACGGCAGGACTTATACTTGGTCCGGAATATAGAGCAGGACCTCCTCCACCCTGCAGCCTAATATTTTACAAATATCGTTTCGTGTTGCAGTCGAGATGTTTCGTCCCTGCTTCAAGGAGTCCAAGGTCCCTCTGCTGAAATTTCGGTATAATCAAAAAAAACAAGGTCCGGCGCAAATGCGCCGGACTCGGACTGTTAATCCATTGGATTTAGGTGCTCCGCCGTGCTGGGGCTCGCGCCCGGGATGCTCTGCAATTCCGGCCTCATCAAAACTCCGCGTTGCCCACAGTGCGCGGATGGGGCAGGGTATCCCGAATGTTGTTGATGCCAGTGAGGTACATCACCATCCGCTCGAAGCCCAGGCCGTAGCCGGCGTGGCGGCAGGAGCCGAAGCGCCGCAGGTCCAGATACCACCAGTAGTCGTGGGGGTCCATGCTCAGCTCCTTCATGCGGGCCTCCAGAATCTGATACCGCTCCTCACGCTGGCTGCCTCCGATGATCTCCCCGATGCCGGGGACCAGGCAGTCGGCGGCGGCCACGGTTTTGCCGTCGTCGTTCAGGCGCATATAAAAGGCTTTGATCTCCTTGGGGTAGTCGGTAACAAAGACGGGGCGCTGATACACCTGCTCGGTGAGGTAGCGCTCGTGCTCGGTCTGGAGGTCCACCCCCCACTCCACCTTGAAGTCAAACTTGTCGTTGTTCTTTTTGAGGATTTCAACCGCCTCGGTGTAGCTCACCCGGCCAAAGTCGGAGGAAGCCACATGCTCCAGCCGCTCCTTCAGTCCCTTGTCCACAAAGGAGTTGAAAAAGGCGATCTCGTCGGGGCACTTCTCCAGCACGGTCCTGATCACATGCTTGATCATGGCCTCGGCGTTGTCCATATAGTCGCTCAGGTCGGCGAAGGCCATCTCGGGCTCGATCATCCAGAACTCGGCGGCGTGGCGCTGGGTGTTGGAGTTCTCTGCCCGGAAGGTGGGGCCAAAGGTGTAAACGTTGCCAAAGGCCATGGCGAAGTTCTCGGCGTTGAGCTGGCCGGAGACGGTGAGGCTGGTCTGCTTGCCGAAGAAGTCCTTGGAGTAGTCCACCTGGCCGTCCTGCGTTCTGGGCGGGTTGTTCAGGTCCAGGGTGGTCACCTGAAACATCTCCCCGGCCCCCTCGCAGTCAGAGCCAGTGATGAGGGGGGTGTGGACATAGACGAAGCCCCGGTCCTGGAAGAAGCAGTGGACGGCGTGGGCGGCCACCGAGCGCACCCGGAAGGCGGCGGAGAACAGGTTGGTCCGGGGCCGCAGGTGCTGGATGGTGCGCAGATACTCCACGCTGTGGCGCTTCTTCTGCAGGGGGTAGTCGGGGGTGGAGGGGCCCTCCACCTCAATGGAGGCGGCCTTCACCTCCAGGGGCTGCTTGGCCTCCGGGGTGAGCACCACCTCTCCCCGGACGATGAGGGCGGCCCCCACGTTCTGGCTGGTGATCTCCTTATAATTGTCCAGCAGGCCGGCGTCCATGACCACCTGAAGGTTTTTAAAGCAGGAGCCGTCGTTCAGCTCGATAAACCCGAAGGTCTTCATATCCCGGATGGTCCGGGCCCAGCCCATTACGGTAACAGTCTGCCCGCCCAGGCTCTCTTGGCCGGCAAAAATGGCGGCGATGGTAATGCGTTCCATATTGATCCTCTCCAAATCGTGCAAAATCGTCGGTTCGCCCATAATACCGGGCAAAACATATCCTGTGACTTACCTATTATAATGCCTTTCGCACTGCTTGACAAGTGCCTGCGCAGGGGTTTATTTGAAAATTCATCCCCTGCAGATATCTTTACATTGGAGTTTTGATATGCTATAATATACTGTGACCGATTATCTGCTCTCCCTGCAAAGGACGGCTTCTTCCGCCGGCTCAGGGTTGGACTGCAAAGGAGTGTATAATATGCAGCGCAGCAAGGGCCATAGCCCCCTGATGAACTGGAGCAGCTGGAGGATCCTCTGGGTCCTGGGACTGTTTGTTGTGGTGGCGGCGGCCGGGATGCTGGTGAGCCAGCAGCTTCTGTTGGACAACGCCCGGGTTATGGGAAAAAACCTGGTGACCAGCTATTCCAACGATGAAAACAACCAGCTCAGCGAATATGACCGCATCCTCACCATGGCCATATTCTACTTAGAGGATATGGACGAGCAGGGAGTAACCCAGGCCGAGTTTGAGAACTGGCTGGTGGACTTCTTTCAAAAGAGCACGACCCTGATCAGCGCCAGCATCGGAGATATCTACGCGGTGCTGAACGGACAGATCCTCTCCGCCGACCGGACACGGAGCCGGGGTCACGACTACCAAAGCCAGCCCTGGTACCAGCAGGCCATGGCGGCGGAGGGCCAGGTGATTTACACCGACGCCTATGCCAGCGACGCTTACGGCGGCCAGATGGTGGTCACTGTCGCCGTCTCCGCCGCCGGGAGCGACAACGCAGTGGCCTTCGACGTCCCGCTGGAACACTTCCGGGCCAACCATACCTTTCAGGACCTCCCTGCGGGCGGCGCCTACTACGTGCTGGACCAACAGGGCAATCTGCTGTATTACAACATCCCCTTTGAGGCGGAGGAAGCAGATCTTCAGGTCTACACCAAAAACCTGTTTGACAAGGTCAACCGGGGGGAGCTGGACGGCAAGAACAACGAGATCGTGGGCATGCAGCAGCTGACCCGGGGCCTCTACTACCAGCACACGGACAACGGCTGGCTGTGCATCCTGACGGTGCCCTACGAGACTCTGCTCCAGGGCGTGCAGAACATTCTTCTCTATTACGGCGCAGGTCTGCTGCTGTTCCTGGCCATCGCCATAGGCATGTGGCTGCGGGACCGCAAGCTCAGCCGTACGGCCAAGCGGACCACCGAGACAGTGCAGGTCATGGGCGATATCTACTACGCCTTCTACCGGGTCAACATCATCACTGGTGTGTTCGAAATGACCAAGCCCTCCAACTATGTCCGGGAGCAGATGAGCGGCGAGACCGGCAGCTATGAAGAGCTTCTGAAGGTGATCGCCTCCGCCCTGGACGAGTGGACCTCGGAGGATTTTATCCAAAACTTCTCCCTGGAAAACATCCGCCGGCTGGTGGACCAGGACATCCGGGACTTCGGCGGCGAGTTTCTGCGAAAATTTAACGACGAGGAGCGGTGGATCAGCGTACGTATGCTTACCGATCCGGAAAAGATCCCCGACGAGGTGGTCATCTGTTTCCGGGACGTGGAAAACGAGAAGGAGGAGCAGCAGCGTCAGGTGCGGCTGCTGAAGGGAGCGCTCTCCGCCGCAGAGCAGAGCGAAAAGTCCCAGCAGCAGTTCTTCTCCGTCATGAGCCACGATATGCGCACCCCGCTGAACATCATTATCGGCATGACAGGGCTGGCCCTTCAGGACGACTGCAGCCGGGAAAAGATGGTGGGCTATCTGAACAAGATCGGCGCCGCCAGCCAGCAGCTGCTGGCCCTGATCAACGATATTTTGGAGATTTCCCGCCTGGAACAGGGGAATGTCTCCATGGAGATCAAGCCCTTCGACCTGGTCCAGACTCTGGAGACCTACCTCGCCCCCTTCCAGACCCAGGCCAGGGAGCAGAACAAAACCTTCCAGCTGTCCATCGACATCCAAAACCGGATGATTAAGGGTGACCCCGCCCGGCTGGGCCAGATTATCAACAATCTGGTGTCCAACTCCATGAAGTTCACCCAGTCGGGCGACAGCCTGACGGTCACCCTGCGCCAGATGGACGAGGGCAAGCGGAACAATTACCTCTTCCTGGTGGAGGACACCGGGTCCGGCATGTCGGCCGACTTCCTGCCCAAGCTCTTTGACCCCTACGAGCGGGAGGTCCGCTTTGGGGCCAAGGAGGTCACGGGCACCGGACTGGGTATGCCCATCGTAAAAAACCTGGTCACCCGCATGGGCGGCCAGATCGCCGTAAGCAGCACGCTGGGCAAGGGAACCACCTTCTCGGTTACCATCCCCTTTGACGCCAGCGAGACTCCTTCCCCTGAATCTGAGCACGAGCCGGCAGAGGTGACCCCGCTGAAGGACCGGCAGATCCTGCTGGCAGAGGACAATCTCCTGAACATGGAGATCGCCACCGAGCTGCTGAAAATGCGGGGAGCCGAGGTAACCCCCGCGGAAGACGGGCAGAAGGCACTGGAGGCATTTCGAGCTTCTCCGCCTTTCTTTTTCAACGCCGTCCTCATGGATATGCAGATGCCCAACATGGACGGCTGCGAAGCCACCCAGGCCATCCGGGCTCTGGACCGTCCCGACGCCAAGATGGTGCCCATTATCGCGCTGACCGCCAACGCATTTGCGGAGGATATCACCCGCACCACCCAGGCTGGCATGGACGCCCATCTGGCCAAGCCCATCAACATTGAGCAGCTATGCCTCACACTGACCAAACTGATGTCTGTGCGCGACCACGCCCAGAACAAGAAACCACCCAAAGGGGAGTGAACGCTATGGCCCCAAAGAAAGAACAGCATTATACTATCCTGATCGCTGACGACACCCAATTTAACCGCGACTTCCTCCGCGCCATACTGGAGGACACCTACGAGATCATTGAGGCGGTGGATGGCATACAGGCAGTGACCATCCTCCAGCAGAAGGATCAGGAGATCTCCCTGCTCCTGCTGGACCTCAACATGCCAAATATGGACGGCTTCGGCGTGCTGGACGCCATGAACAAGTACGGCTGGATCGACAGCGTACCCGTCATCATGATCACGGCAGAGGAGGGGCCCGGACTGCTCAAGCGGGCCTATGACCTTGGCGTTACCGATTACCTCAAGCGGGACACCGATGTGGAAACGGTGCGCCGCCGCGCCAGCAACACCATTATGCTCTACGCCAAGCAGCGCCGCCTGCAGAGCATGGTGAACGAGCAGATCTACCAGAAGGAAAAGGTCAACAACCTGATGATCTCCATCCTCAGCCACATTGTGGAGTTCCGCAATGAGGAGAGCGGCCTGCATGTCCTCCACATCCAGACCATGACGGAGATTCTGCTGAAAAGCCTGATGCGCAAAACCAACAAATACAAGCTGGATCGGGAGACCATCAACCTGATCAGCAACGCCTCCACCCTCCACGACGTGGGTAAGATCTGCATCCCCAGCGAGATCCTCAACAAGCCGGGCAAGTTCACCGACGAGGAGTTCGCCATTATGAAGCAGCACTCCCAGATGGGCGCGGACATGATGAAGGGCGTCCCCTTCCAGGACGAGCCGCTGGTAAAGTACGCCTACGAGATCTGCCGCTGGCACCACGAACGCTATGACGGCAGGGGATACCCGGACCGGCTGGTGGGAGAGGACATCCCCATCTCTGCCCAGGTGGTCTCCCTGGCCGATGTGTACGACGCTCTAACCAGCGTCCGGGTCTATAAGCCGGCCCACTCCCACGAGAAGGCCCTGTCCATGATCCTCAACGGCGAGTGCGGCTCCTTCCAGCCGCTGCTCCTGGAGTGTCTGGTGGAAAGCAGCGACATCATTCAGCGGGAGATGGCGGTGGATACCATCACCCGGGGGGACCAGCGCGTCATGGAGAATACTGCGGCGGAGCTGGTCCAGTACGAGGACTTGTCCGTCACCGACCGCACCCTGCGCATCCTGGAGCAGGAGCGGACCATCCATCACTTCTTCACCTCCATATCCCCGCATATGCTGTTTGAGTATACTTCAAATCCCTCGATGCTTACCCTCTCCCCTGTCGCAGTCAAGCGCCTGGACCTGGAGGACACCATTGTGGACCCCTATCACAGCCCACAGATCCAGGATTTGGTCAACCTGGACACGCTGGCGGAGCTGGCGCAGAAGCTGCAGGACACCACTCCCGACCAGCCCGTGGTGGAGTTTGACTGTCATGTCCGGCTGGACGGCCAAATCAAGCCCGTCCATCTGATCTGCAGAGCTCTGTGGACCTCGGAGGAGCCCCCTGAATACACCGGCGCCATCGGCAAGATGGTGGAACGCGAGGAAATAAAGGAGGAAGCGCAATGACCATGCAAGAGTGCTACGCCGCCCTGGAGGGTGATTACCAGGACGTATTGGGCCGCCTGTACAGCGAGGCGCTGGTGCAGCGGTTCGTGGGAAAGTTTCTGTCCGACCAGTCTTTTCAGCTTTTGGAGAGCTCTCTGAAGGCGGAGAACTATGAGGATGCCTTCCGGGCGGCCCACACCCTGAAGGGAGTCACCCAGAACCTCAGCTTTACCAAGCTGTACCACTCCAGCCACGCCATCACCGAGGCCCTGCGGGCAAAGGATTATGACCTGGCCAAGGAGCTGTTCACTCAGGTAGAGGCGGATTACCAGCAGACTGCGGCCGCGATCCAGCAGTATCAAGGCGCCTGAGCCTCTCAACATGATCATCCAAGGGAGCTGTCCGTCCGGGCAGCTCCCTTTTTGCGGACACCGCTGGCGTAGGGACCTCTGAGACCACCGGAGACAACGCGGCCAACACCACCACCGACACCACTTGGAGCTCAGAAACCGTGATCCCTGTCCCGAACAAGCCGGACCCCAAGGCGGGTGAGCCGGGGGCCTGTCCACCTGCACCGGGGGGCCGCGCCATCCGCTGGAGGGTCCGAGCGGCGCGGCCCGGGCAGATATCCATACAGCCTTGAGAGGACGTCCCCCCTTTTGTTTTTCTTGCATTTGGAGCGGACTTGGGATATGATGGTAGCAGAACATTTATGAACAAAGGAGGCCCGATCATGCGGGACGGTTTTATCAAAGCGGCGGCGGGAACGCCAAAGATCCGGGTGGCGGACTGTGAATACAACGCGGAGCAGATCATTGCCCTGATGAAGGAGGCGGCGGAGCAGGGGGTAAAGGTGCTGGCCCTGCCCGAGCTGTGCGTCACCGGCTACACCTGCGGCGACCTGTTTTTGCAGGACACCCTTCTTCAGGGCGCAGAGGACGCCCTGAGCCGTATTCTGGAGGAGACCTCCACCCTGGACATGCTCACCGCTGTGGGCCTGCCGGTGCGGTGCCAGAATGAGCTGTATAATTGTGCTGCGGTCATCTCAAAGGGCAGGATATTGGGGCTGGTCCCTAAAAATCACATTCCCAATTACGGAGAATTTTACGAGGCACGATGGTTCACCTCTGGAGAGGGACTGGATTCATCGGTAACGCTGTGCGGCCAATATCCAGACCTCTATTCCAGCCAGCTGTTTGTATGTGAAGAGATGCCAAATTTGACGGTAGGAGTGGAGCTTTGCGAGGATCTTTGGGCTGTAATGCCCCCATCCACCCATTTGGCGGCTCTGGGCGCAACTGTTATTTTGAATCTGTCCGCCTCCGACGAGGTAGCTGGCAAATCCGCCTACCGCCGTCAGTTGGTGGCGGGACAGTCCGCCCGTCTGGTGTGTGGCTACGTCTATGCCGACGCCGGAGAGGGAGAGTCCACCACCGATCTGGTCTTTGCCGGGCACAATATGATTGCCGAAAACGGGGCTTTGCTGGCAGAAAAGCGTTTTGACACTGGCCTGACCGTCAGCGAGATTGACGTAGACAGGCTGGCCTTTGAGCGGCGGAAAATGAACACCTATGACACTCAAAACACCAACTGGGTACGCGCCACCTTTTCCCTGCGTGCAGAGGAGACAAAGCTCACCCGGCCCATCGGAAAGAATCCCTTCGTCCCCGAGGACCACGGAGACCGCCAGGCGCGGTGCGAGGAGATTTTCACCATCGCCGCCCTGGGGCTGAAAAAGCGTCTGGAGCACACCCGGGCCTCCTGCGCGGTAGTGGGGCTGTCTGGCGGGCTGGACTCCACCCTGGCCCTGCTCATCACCGCCCGGGCCTTCGATATGCTGGGCCGTCCCCGGAGTGACGTCCTGGCCGTTACCATGCCCTGCTTCGGTACCACCAGCCGGACCAAGTCCAACGCCCAGGTGCTGGCCGAGCGCATCGGGGCGGACTTCCGCACGGTGGACATTGGCGAGGCGGTGCGGGTCCACTTCCGGGACATCGGCCAGTCCATGGACGACCTGTCCGTCACCTTCGAGAACGGCCAGGCCCGGGAGCGGACTCAGGTGCTGATGGACCTGGCCAACCAGCGGGGCGGGCTGGTCATCGGTACCGGGGATCTGTCCGAGCTGGCCCTGGGCTGGGCCACCTACAACGGCGACCACATGTCCATGTACGGGGTAAACGGCTCCATTCCCAAGACCCTGGTACGCCACCTCACCGCCTACGCGGCGGAGGAGGCCCAGGAGGCCGACCCCCAGCTGACCGCCGTCCTCCGGGACATCCTGGACACCCCCGTCTCCCCCGAGCTGCTCCCCCCCAAGGAGGGGGAGATCGCCCAGCGCACCGAGGACCTGGTGGGTCCCTACGAGCTCCACGACTTTTTCCTGTACTACGCCATCCGCTGGGGCTTCGGCCCCCGGAAGGTGTTCCGTCTGGCCCTGGCCGCCCTGGAGGAGGACTACGGCCGGGAGACCATCCTCAAGTGGCTGAAGAACTTCTACCGCCGCTTCTTTGCCCAGCAGTTCAAACGCTCCTGCCTCCCCGACGGCCCCAAGGTGGGCACCCTGGCCCTCTCTCCCCGGGGGGACTGGCGGATGCCCTCGGACGCGGTGAATACGCTGTGGATGCGGGAATTGGAAACATTATAAGGACAGCAAAAGGCCCCGCCGACTGGCGGGGCCTTCTCCTTCTATTGAGCCTCACAGCTTTTGAACGCCTAATTGTGTCAGCCAGCCCTGTAATTTTTTTGCCGGAAATCCGGTTAGCGGGTAGTTTTCTCCCTGTTTACTCTGTATGGTAACCTTTTTGATAAAAAGCATTGACCCAACTGAAAAATTCTCAACTTCGTTAATCGGAAGGTCCATAAGAACCGTTCCGGACAAGTCCATATAAAAGCAAATCCGCTTGTCTGTGACATAGATTTTCCCTTGAAATGGCTTCAGTGTCAGACCTTGCTTTTGATAAAGGGACATGGCTCCTTTTCCGATTAGTGTTTCGCCGGCCTGTAATTGAAATTTTGCCATAATCATCGTCTCCTCTCTGCTTTGCTGGGGTGTCAGCGTATCTATTATAAAGCATTTTGCTTTATATGTCAATATAACAAAATGTTTTATCTATACTTTTTGTGAAATGATAATCGTTTAAGAGGAGATGCACAAAATGTATAGACGAATACGCGATCTAAGGGAAGACAACGATCTGTTTCAAAGAGACTTGGCAAAATATTTACAGTGCAGTCAGGTGAGTTACTCGCTCTATGAACGAGGAAAACGGGATATCCCGACGGACGTGCTCATCAAACTGGCATCGTTTTATTGTACCAGTACAGATTATCTCCTTGGCCTCACCGATGAACAAAAGCCTTATCCCAAAGCAAAGTAGGAAAGGGCGCTGAAAGTTTGGCTTTCAGCGCCCTTTTGCTTATTCCGCCACAGCAGGGACTGCTTCCTCCTCAGCTGGCGGGGGAGCGGGAGGCTCCTCCTTCTTTTTCCGCCGGAAGAGGCTGCTCAGGTTGTCAATCACCGAGTAGTACACCGGGGTAAACAGCAGGGTGATGATGGTGGAAACAACCATGCCGGAGATCATGGTGATGCTCATATCGCTCATCATCTCCGCCGCCCCCTCGGCCATGCCCAGTGCCATGGGCACCAGGGCCAGAACAGTGGTCAGGGTGGTCATCAGCACAGGGCGGATGCGCAGGGGGCAGGCGTGGAGGATGGCGTCCACCCGGCTTTCCCCCTGCTCCCGGCGCTGGCGGATATAGTCCACCAGGATGATGGAGGCGTTGACCACCGTACCAGCCAGCATGATCAGGGCCACCAGGGAGATCATGGACAGGTCCCGCCCGGTGAGAGGCAGGGCAAACAGGGCTCCGGTAAAGGCCACCGGCAGGATCATCATCACAATGACCGGCATGAGGAAGGACTCAAACTGAGAGGCCAGCACGAAGTAGACCAGACCCAGGGCCACGATCAGGGCCAGCAGCAGATCGCTGAAGCTCTCCATCATGTCCTCATAAGCGCCGGAAATCTCGGCGGTGTAGCCGTCCGGGAGGGTGTAGCCCTCCAGAATCCGGTTGATTTCCCGGGTGATAGCGGTGGTATCGCCGCTGATGGTGTCGCCGGTGACCGAGATCTGCCGGGACTGGTTGACCCGGATGATGCTCTGGGGGGCCAGCTCGATGTCCACATGGGCCACAGCGGACAGGGGCACCGTCCCGCCGAAGGCGGATGGGATGGCCATGGACTTCAGGGCGTCCAGGCTGGCGGCGGAGCGGCCGTCCCCCCGGACCACCACGTCCAGCTCCTTGTTGTCAATGGTGACCGCAGTGGCGGTGGAGCCGGACAGCTCCGACCGAATGGCGGCGCCCACCGAGGCGGCGGTGAGACCGTACTGGGAGGCGGCCTCCCGGTCCATGGTGACGGTGACCTGCTCCACCTCCTTGGCCTCGGAGGTGCCCACATCCACCGCGTCGGGCAGCTGGGCAATCTGACCGGCCAGATCGCTGGCGATCATCACCAGGGTCTCATAGTCGTTCCCGGTGATGTCCACGCTGATGTCTGCGCCGCTGCCCATCATGGCGGTCATGTCGGAGGAGGAGACGGTGATCTCACACCCGGCGATATCCCGGGTCAGCTCCCGCATGACCTGGGCCACGTCGTTGCTGCTGCGGCTCCGGTCCTCCTTGTCCACCAGCACCAGTCCCACGGTAGAGGACTCGGGATTGGACAGGTGATAGACCGACTCCAGCTCCGGCACGTTCTCCATGGCGATGTCCACCACCCGGTCGGCAATGGCGGCGGTGGTCTCCACCTCGGTGCCCACCGGACTGCTGATGGAAATCTGGAGCATACCCTGGTCCATATCGGGCATCAGCACCATTTTGGTGTTCATGCAAGCGGCGATAAAGACGGCCACCAGGGCCACAGAGGCCAGCATTCCAACCCACAGGTGGCGGACAAAGTAGCCCAGCACCTTGGTGTACAGCTCATTCAGCCGCTGACCCAGGCCCGCCCTGCCCTCGGCATGCTTTCTGGCCTTTTTCTCCGCCTTTTCCAGGGCGCGCTGGTGGACCTTCTTCTCATCCAGCAGGAAGTAGCACAGCAGAGGGACCAAGGTCACCGCAATCACCAGAGAGCCCAGAATCAGGAAGGAGATCGTCAGGCAGAAATCGTCAAAGAGCATGCCCGCCATCCCCCCGGTGAGGCCCAGGGGCAGAAAGACGGCCACCGTGGTGAGGGTGGAGGCGGTGAGAGAGGTGAAAACCTCCGCCGTCCCCTCCACACAGGACTCCATCCGGCTGTGGCCCTCGGCGGAGTAGCGGTAGATATTCTCCAGCACTACGATGGAGTTGTCCACGATCATGCCCACGCCCATGGCGATGCCCCCCAGGGACATCATGTTCAGGGTGAGGTGGAACACGTTCATGAGTACGAACACCGTCAGGATACACACGGGCATGGACACGGCGATGGTAGCGGTGGCCCCCCACCGGCGCAGGAAGAGAAAGACCACCACGGCGGCCAGCACTACGCCCATTTCGATGTTCTGCACGGCGGCATTCACCGCCATGTTGATGTAGTCGGAGGCGGTGTACAGCACGGTGTAGACCACCGCGCCGTTGCGCTCCTGGAGCTTGGCCATCTCGGCCACCACTGCGTCGGCGGTGGCCACCTCGTTGGCCCCCGACTGCTTGGACACCTGGAGCACCACACAGGCGGTGCCGTCGGTCTTGGCGATGGCCTCCGGGTCGCCGGTCTCCAGAAAAACATTGGCCACCTCAGACAGGCGGACCGTCCCTCCAGTCTGGAGGGGGATGATCAGGTTGGCCACATCCTCCACAGTCTGGAACTTGGCGTCGGTGGTGACGGTGAGGGTCTGGGTACCGTTTTTCATATCGCCGCCGGGGTAGAGCAGGTTGTCCGCCGCCAGCATCTGGGCAATATAGGAGTTGGACAGCCCCAGGCCGGCCGCCCGGGTTGGGTCCACCTCCACGGCGATCTGCTGCTCCACGCCGCCGGAGACGGTCACCTGGGCCACGCCGTCAATGCGCTCCAAGGCGGGGGAGACGGTATCCTCTGCCATGGCCTGGACCGAGGCCAGGTCCTCCCCCTGGAGGGCGATCATGGCGGAGGGCATCAGGTCACCGATGTTGATGTTGACGATAATGGGGTCCACCGCCCCGTCGGGGAGGGACAGCCGGTCAAACTGCTCCCGCAGCTTGGTGGCGGCGATATCCAGATCGGTGCCCTCCACATAGGTGATCTGGAGCTGGCTCACCCCGTTGGAGGAGGTGGAGCTCACCCCGTCCACCCCGGACACCGACATGATGGCCGATTCCAGGGGCCGGGTAACCAGCTCCTCCATATCGCTGGGGGTGGCGCCGTTGTAGTAGCACAGGACCAGCGCGGCCGGGGCCTCCATATCGGGCAGGAGGGCCAGCTGCAGCTGGGTGGTAAAGACCAACCCGAAGATGGAGATCATGATGACCGCCATCAGCGTTGTGACCTTGTGCCCGATGCAGAATCTCGCGATCTTATTCACCGGCCTCAGTCCTCCCCAGTCACGATGCGCACCGCGTCGCCGTCCGACAGATAGGCCTGCCCCACCGTCACCAGCATGTCGCCGGCTCCCAGGCCGGAGGTCACCTCGGTGACGCCGCTGCCCGTCAAGCCGGTGCCGATGGCCGCATAGCGGGCGGTGCCGCGGCCCTCCACGATGCCGTCCACCACAAAGACATACTGAGCGCCGTTGCTGGTGAGGATGGCCTCCGTCGGGATGACAATGGTGTCGGCAGAGGTGTCGGTGCGGAAGGAGACGTCGGCAAACATGCCGGACATCAGGCCCTCCACATCCTCCAGGATGGAGATGGTCACATTATACAGCTTGGTCTGCATGCTGGCGGTGTTCTCAATCTTCTTGATGGACCCCACCAGCTGCTTACCCAGGGCGCTGATGGACACGTCCACCTCATCCCCCTCGGCCAGCTTGGGCACCAGGGCCTCCGAGACGGAGACCGACACCTCCAGCTGGTCCACGCCGTCAATGACCGCCACTGGCGCGGAGGGGGTGACATAGCTGCCCTCCGCCGCGTTCAGGGCGATGATGGTGCCCGAGATGGGGGCAATTACATTGCCCTGGCTGTCCACATTCTCCAGCACGGCAGACAGCTGCTCCACATTGGACTTGTAGCTCTGCATCCCCGCCTCCAGCTGGGCCAGGGTGGCGGTGCGCTGGGCCTGGGCGGACTGGAGGGACAGCTCCGCTTGGTCCACCTCCAGCTGGGAGGCAGCGCCGATCTCAAACAGGGCCTGCAGGTCGCTGACATTCTTCTCCGCCAGGGCGATCTGCTTGTCGAAGATAGCGGCTTGGTCCTGGTAGCTCTGGACGGCGGAGTTGTAGCTGATGCTGGCTGCGCTGTAGGAGGACAGGGTGCTGGCCATATCCAGCGTGCACAGGGTCTGTCCGGCGGTGACCGAATCCCCCACCTCCACAAAAAGAGCAGTACACTGGGTCTGGGCCGCCACAAAGACAGACTCCTGTCCGTCGGTGACCACCCGGCCGGACACCTTGTTCTCGGTGGAGATGGTATCCACCGTCACCTCCTGGACCTGGACCGCTACACCGGCGGCGGGACTGTCCTGGGAGCTGCTCTCCCCTCCTCCGGACTGGCAGGCGGTCAGGCTCAGGGCCAGGGCGGCGGCCAGCGCGAGGGAAAAAATTCGCTTTTGCTTCATCAGTCGGCCTCCTTTAGTTCATGATTCCGTAGTCCACGGCCCAGCGGTAGGTGTTATAGGCGGACAACAGATCGTTTTCCGCGCCTGCGACCTTCTCCTGGGCCTCCTTCAGCTTGTCCTCCGCCTCCAAGAGGCTGTTTTGGGACAGGTTCCCCTGGCTGTACTTCAGCTGGGACACGGCGTAGTTGTCCTGCTCCACGGCCAGGGCAGTCTTATAAGCGTCCAGGATCTGCCTGTAGTCCTGGACCTTCAGATACAGATTTCGCAGGTTCAGCTCAAAGCTCTGCACCGTGTTGTCATAGGTGTACTTCGCCGTGTAGTAGGTGTGCCGCGCCTGCTGATAGGAGCGTTTCTCCCCATTGTAGGTCTGAGCAAAGTCGCCGCCGTGGTCGTTGTACTCCTTCCGGGCATCCTTGTAGGTCTCGGTGGCCTGATACAGGTCCCAGCTGTTCTCCTTCGCGGTCTCCAGGTCCTGCTCCAGGTCCATGCGGTCCAGGTCCGCCTGGGTGACCTTGGGCAGGGGACCCAGGGCTATGGTCCCGGTGATATCCGCTCCCAGTAGTAGCTCCAGCTGGCCCTTATACGTGTTCAGGTTCATCCGCAGGGTGGACAGTCCGCTGTCCAGCGCCGACCGGCCCGCCTGCGCCTGCTTCAGGGTCAGAGAGGAGATATGCCCCAGCTCATAGCGCAGGTCCAGCTCGGTGAGCTGACGGTCCAGGGCAACCAGCTGGCGCTCCAGGCCGTTCTCCTGCAGCTCCATGGCGGCCAGGGCGATATAGGTCGTCTCCCCGGCCATGATGATCTGATTTTGCAGGCTCTTCAGCTGGCGGACGGTGTCGGCGTTGTCCTCCTGCATGTCCCCCTCCTTAATGGCGTCGAACTGCTTCCGGACGGCGTCGTAGGCCTGGTCCATCTGGTCGTAGGCGCTGTGGTACTCATAGTCGCTCATGTACCCGGACATCATCACCATGCTCCACTGGGCCTTGGCGATTTCGTTAAGCTGAAGGCGCAGGTCCTCCTTCAGCTTGTCATAGTCGATTTCCTCCAGCATATCGATGCTCTCCTGAAGGGCCAGCACCTGCAGATTGCCCTCGTGCATCCGGCGGTTCACGTTGGCGAAGGAGATGGACCCCACCGGGTCCGGTATGTATTCCTCCGCCGGGGGTTCCTCAGAGGCGCCCTCCTCCCCCTCCTTCGGTCCTTCGGTTTCGGCCTCCTCCGGCTCCGCGGACGGCTCCTCCTCCGGCTGGGTCTGGGACTCTTCTGCCTGCAGGGCGGGAACATCGGGCTCGGACGGGTCTTCCTCCGCCGCCAGGACCGTAACGCCCAGCAGAGACAGGGCCAGGGCCGCCGCAGCCAGCAGGGCCAGGGTCCGTTGTTTCATATGGCCACCTCCTTATAATTCTCCGCCGCCCCGCCGTAGCGGAGCAGCTCCATTCGTATCTGCAGCGTCTCCCGCATCTGAGTCAGCCGGGAGGGGTCCCACAGGGACTCCGCCACTGCAAAGGCCAGCACTGCGCAGGCCAGGTGGAAGACATGGTCGGCATATTCCCTGTCCGGCTGCCGCAGCTTATTGACGTTGATCACATCCCACAGCAGCTCCGGCAGAAAGGCGCAGGGCGTGGAACCGCCGATAAAGCTCTGTATATCAATGCCCTTGTTCATCCGCAGTATGCCGATGAACAGGGTCAGCATGGGGTCAGTCCCGCCCTGCACGCTCATAAACCGGTCATAGGCCAGCAGGGGAAAGGCAAATATGTCCCCCTCCGCCTCGATCAGGATGTCTCGCAGGAGAGCAATAAAATACTCCCGCATATCCTCCAGCAAATAGTGGATCAGATCCTCCTTGTCCTCAAAATACTGGTAGAAGCTGCCCCGGGGAATGTGGGCGGCGGCGATGATGCGGTTGATGGACACCTCGCTGAAGCGCACCTGGGACACCTCTGCCCAGCAGGCTTCGATCAGCCTGGCCCGTTTTTCCTCCGGCAATCGGAAAAAGGTACTGGTCGGCATGAGCTCCCTCCTCTATGACAGGTTGTCGCATTATGACAGGCTGTCATGCATTATACTCTGGACTGCACAGCCTGTCAAGGCGGGAATTGTGAAGCTTTTGTTAAAATGCCGCAGGCAGGAACGGGCAGTTTTTCCTCTTGACGAACCACCCGGCAAACGGTATGATTTGAGGAGAGAAATAAGGAGGGGTACCGATGACCTATCAGGAGATTTTAGAGGCCGCCCGCACCTGCAGCGGCCCATACTGCAAAGCCTGCCCGGTGTGCAACGGCCGGGCCTGCAAAAACACCATGCCCGGTCCGGGGGCCAAGGGCACCGGCACGGTGGCCGCCCGGAACTACGACGCCTGGCAGGACATATGCCTGAACATGGATACCATCTGCGAAAACGGCCCGGTGGACACCCGCTTCACCCTGTTCGGCCAGACCTACAGCCTGCCGGTCTTTGCCGGACCGGTGGGGGCGGTGAAGCTCCACTACGGCGACCGCCTCACCGACCAGGGCTACAACGAAATCCTGGTCCCCGCCTGCGTCCAGGCGGGCATCGCCGCCTTCACCGGCGACGGCGCTGACCCCACTGTCTTTGCCGCCGCCGCTAAGGCCATCGGCGCCAACGGCGGAAAGGGCATCCCCACCGTCAAGCCCTGGGATCGGGACACCCTCTTCGCCAAGCTGGACCAGGCCAAGGAGTCGGGCGCCCAGATGTTCGCCATGGATATCGACGCCGCCGGCCTGCCCTTCCTCAAGGGGCTCAATCCCCCCGCCGGGTCCAAGACGGCGGCGGAGCTGCGGGAGATCATCGAGTACGCCGGGGTGCCCTTCATCCTGAAGGGCGTCATGACCGTCAAGGGGGCCAAGAAGGCCCTGGAGGCCGGAGCGGCGGGCATTGTGGTGTCCAACCACGGCGGGCGCGTTCAGGACGGCGTCCCCGCCACCGCCGAGGTCCTGCCCGCCATCGCGGACGCTGTCAAAGGCCAGATGGTGATCATGGTGGACGGCGGCATCCGCTCCGGTGTGGACGTGTGCAAGGCCCTGGCCCTGGGGGCTGACGCCTGCATCCTGGCCCGGCCCTATGTCACCGCCGTCTACGGCGGCGGGATGGAAGGGGTCAAGGTCCTCACCGATCAGCTCAAGGCCGAGCTGGCCGACACCATGGCCATGTGCGGGGTCCACTCCCTGTCGGAGATTTCACGGGATATGATTTTTTAATGGAAGGGCCGCCTGCGGGCGGCCTTTCTTCTTTTTGACCGCAACAATTCTCCTGTTTGAAACGTCTATATAGACAAAAGGAGGTGATCCCCATGTCCCAGAGATCCAACCGGCCGGTGGATTGGGAAGCGCTTGTCACACAGAACGAGACCCGCCTGTACCGGGCGGCTCTGGCCATCCTGGGCGATCCCCAGGAGGCGGAGGACGCCGTTCAGGACGCCTTTCTCCGCTATCTGGAAAAGGCCCCGGACAATCTGGAGCACCCCGGCGCATGGCTGATGCGGGTGCTGGTCAACGGCTGCCGGAGCCGCCTGCGTCTGGCCTGGCGGCGGGTGGGCCCTCTGCCGGAAACCCTGCCCGCCCCCGGCCCGGAGGAGCGCGAGGAGCTGGAGGAGCTGTTTTCCCTGCCGCCGGAGGACCGGGCCGTCATCCACCTGCACTACTACGAGGGCTGCTCCACCGATGAGATCGCCCAAATGCTGGGCTGCCGTCCGGGGACGGTCCGCTCCCGCCTGTCCCGGGCCAGAGGCAGGCTGCGGAAGCTGATCGAAGCAAATTAGACGCGACAAAAAGGAGTTTCTTTATGAAATATTACAATTCGTATTTTGACCGGCAGGAGCTTTCTTCTGCTGCCCACGAAACGCTGCTCCATCTGGAGGCACGCAAAAAAGCCTCCAGCCCCGTGTGGATGCCTATCGGGGCCTTAGCTGCCTGCACCGCCTTGATTGTGGCGGCGGGCGTATGGAAGCTGTCCCCGGCCCCTGCTCCCGCTCCGGCACAGTCCGGCAGTCAGATCACACTGGACAACGTCCCGACCGCAGAGGACCAGCCGCTTCAGACCGATGTCAGCCAGCCGGGCGACTGGGAAACCAGCTTTGTGGTCAGCAACTCTGGAATGAAAGGAAAACTGGCCTTTCCCATGATCCCGGGCATCGAGTATCCAGACCAGACAGAAAGCCCTGACATGGCTCTCTCCCGGGCCTATATGCCGGGGGCCTTCACGGTGGACCTGGCAAAGGAGGACATCCAGACCATCTTCTGGGGGCCAGAGGGCAAGCCCCAGGCGGACCACCCCAAGACGGAGCAGGGGGACCTGCCCTGGATGCTGTTCTGGGATGGCTATACCATCCATGCCCACGCCTTGTATGACGGTCAGGGCCAGCTTGCCAAGCTGACCATTTTTGGGGAAAAGGGCCGGGCCAGCTTTGAGCTGGAGCTGTGCCCAGGAGACTTGCCCTTCACCTGCTCCGTCGACCTGAGTCGCGAGGACCAACTCAGCGAGTTCAACGGAGTGGAGGTCGCCGGCTGGAGCCAGGTCTACGACCGGGACGGCGACGGCCAGGACGACTATATCTGCGGCAGTGAGTTTATGTCCAAAAACGACATCGGTGTCCGGTTTGTTAACCGGAACAGCCTGATGAGGGCGGAATATGAGCAGGATGGAAACATGGACCTGGGCGGGGCCCAGACCTTCAACGCCCTGTTTGTCCGTCAGGCCCTGACCGACGGCGGCGGGCTGTACCTGGACCATCTGATGATCAACGAAGCGATCCCCGCCTGGCGGGAGGAGACCTTCGACACCCTGGCCCAGGCCCGGCAGGAGGCGGACTTCGCCCCCTATCTGCCCACAGCGGAACCCTCCGGCTACGGGGAATTTTATGGCCGCCTCAGCTATCAGGAGGGTGCCCAGAATATGCTCTTTGTGCGCTGGAACCAGGGGTATGACAATGTGGAGGTGGCTGTGTACCGGGGCGAAAACCACTCCTATAATCTGGCGGACCCCGCCCGGCCAGAGACCTACGATCTGAGGCTCTACCCCATCCCCTGGTGCGACAGCGTGCCCCAGGAATATTGGGACACGGTGAACGACCCCGCCTTCCGGGCGGAGGACATGTCTCTGGAGCTGGTGGAGGCCCGTGGCAGGGAGCACGACACCGGCGGGATGACCTACTCCTTCGAGGTGCTCCACCCGGACGGCACCGTGGTCTCCTACCGCTGTGACGCTCTGTCCGCCCGGCAGGTGTGGGAGCTGGTGGAGGAGACCCTGTAACGGAACCGGTACTTCTGCCCGTCCCGCCGGGCGGGCAGAAGCGTTGACATAATTCTTAATTATATCAACTATAAGCCGTTCTTGAGAAAATCACACCTCGTATTCTTAGAGCCACAAGCGTTTTAAGGTTTTTACTTTTTCTCCCAAATCCCTGTGCAACAAAAAAAGACATACAAAAAGACATACGCCCTTCAAAAAACGAGGCTGGACAGGTCAACCCTGTCCAGCCTTTTTCAGTGCTTCACGGTAAATCTGACTGGCCCGTTTCATGCTCTCCTGGTTTGCGTGGGTGTACATCTGCAAGGTGAATGCTTTGTTGCTGTGGCCAAGCTTCTCAGACACGCTAGCTACATCGGCTCCGCTGGTGATCGCTATCGAGGCAAACGTGTGGCGAAGCTTGTGGGGGTGAAAATGGGGAATGTCGTACCTGGAAGACAGCTTGTCCATGTACCAGTTAAGTTCGTTGGGCAGCAATGGGGCCGAGCTTCCCTCTTGGGTAAAGACATAGGAACTGATAACCTTGCTGGCCTGCTCAGTTCGGAGCAACTTCAGAAGGGTCAATACATCGGGGTCCACATCTATTGTCCGTGTCCTGCTGGTCTTGGGGATATCCAGGTAAACGCCCTTGTCTGGAGTATAGCAGAGATTTCCGGCTATGGTGATTGTGTTCTTTTTAAAGTCCACGTCTTTCCACTGGAGGCCCAGGCATTCTCCGCGCCTGATGCCGGTATCTATCAGCAGCATAAGCACAGCACGCCATTTTAACGGCTCCTGATCCAATGCGGAAAGTATTTTCTGTACCTCCTCGGGGGTGTACGCCTCTACGTCTGATCGCTGAACCTCTCCTTTTCGGGGCTTTGGGCGCACTACCTTATCCATGGGGTTTCGGGTTATCACATCAGCCATGTAAGCCATTTTAAACAAGGAGTTCAAAATACTATAGACCATAATACAGGTCGAGTGCGCTTTCCCCTTCGATTGCATCGACAGCAGCAGTGCGGATATATGGGCCTGGGTCACATCGGGAAGTTTCAGATCACCAATTGCGGGGTATATCCAGCGTTCCAGGTTGCCCTGATAAGTATACCGGCTGTTTTCACTCATGGTGACTGTCTTAGTGGGCATAAAGACAGCTTCTGCATACTGATGGATCGTCATAATCTTCGCCGCTTCCCGCTGCGCCTCTTGTTCTAGCTCCTTTTGCTCCGCCCGGCTGATGATCTCCCCGGCCTGGACCTTTCGCTCAAACTCCGCAGCGTACTTCTTCAGCTCCCGCTCCACATAGCGAGGACTCCATGATTCTTCCGGATACCAGCGAGTAGAAAGTGGGGCGGTCCCACGGCCCCGGCTGGCCCGGATGAGGTAAAACTCTTTACCCGCCTTTGTGGTCATTTTCTTGATGGATGGCATTCTCAAAGCCTCCTTTCAGTACCAGGTCAACTGCCCTTCGCAGAGAATCATCTATCATATATCTCTTAATGCTTATATAAAAATCACGGTCTATTGGAAAAGATTGTTCTTTCACTGCGATAGAGTTGTCTTGCGTGGCCTGGCTATATATCTCCTTCAACTGAACAATGTCATGAAGCGCAAACCAAAATAGTGAATCATCAAGAAACAAATTAAAAACCTTAATTTCATCTTTGCTCATACCGCTGTGTAATCTCCATATTGCCCTATGGGAGAGACCAGTATAATTTGAAACGGCTTGAATCTCTGTGTCTGTTGTTCTTACAAGGGTTCGCCCTAAAAGATAATCAGTGCTTACATTGTAGAAATCTGCGAGACAACGTAAATATTTTACATTCATCCCCTCATTCTTGCCATATTTCGAGTGATTACTATCTTTAACCTCATAATTTGTTAGACTTTCTCCAGAAATGTCTATACCGTATTTTTCTTTTAGGGCCGCTTTTAATCCTAAAATGGTCAAGCCCCTATCTTGTCGTAACTTTCTCAAACGTTCTGCAAGAGTAACCGCTAATTCTTCCATACTATCGCCTCCTAGAACCGGAATATTTTCCTACATCACTTCTGTTATAGGAAAATATTTTACTTTATTCCTATAGACAAGTCACACGTCGTGGATGTATAATAATCCAGTCAAGATGATTATACAGTAAAAAAATACGGCTGTCAACAAGTGACGACAGGGAAATTGAGGAGGTAAAAAAATGACACGACCAAACGCAAATGCTCCCTTCCAGAAAATAACAGACGCGGCCCGTAACACTGGACTGTCTACATATTTTTTGCGGCGGGGGGTCCGGGACGGTTCTGTGCCTCATGTTAAATCGGGCACCGTGTACTTAATCAATGTTCCAGCCCTGCTCCGCAAACTGGACGGAGAAAGTGGTGCACATACCGGTGGCCTGCTTGGGGGGCTGGATGACGAGGGGGTGAACGCGTGAGTAGGAGACTTAGCCATGCCACCCTCTCTCGGCTGGAGGAAGGGGCCTTGCGCCTTGTGGACCACATCGAGGACATCACCGCCAGGCGGGAGCTTATACGTCTTGCACAGCGGGAGGGCGCATATTTCGGCTGCTCCGGCACGCTGGATTCCGGCACGGATTTTGGTTTGTATTTCGATCCGTATGGCCTCCGGTATGGAGAGAGGGAAGCGGACGGATTTTGTCGGGTCGAGGTGTATGGTCCCGATGGAGATCACCTATATGGATTCGGCGGAGACGGGTACGACCTGGAGGGTGTGGTGTGCGGTGGTCCGAGAACGTAATGGTGTACTATGGATTTGTTGTCCATGCTGTAAGCTACCGCTCCACCAGATACGGCGGGACACGAGAGCAGAACATTTCCCGATTTTTTGTCGGAGATGTCGGCGAACGGTTGGAGAAGTAAATATCTGATCAGCATGAGCCAGAGAGCCGCTGACCTGTCCGGAGTATCCGGACGGTTGGCGGCTTTCTGCATAGGGGAGAGGTCAATGGCAAAAAGATATAAAAAGCTAGAGTGCGGAGACTACGTCCGGGAATGTCTCTACAGCTGCCCGGAGCCGCAGGACAAGCCCATAGCCAGGGCGGAGAAGTCCAAGGCAACCAGCAAGGCCCAGGAGCGGGTCAATCAGAACAATGCAAAAATCAAGCTGGCTATGCTGATTGGAGGAAACTTTGGCCCTGATGATCTGTTTATTACTCCGACATTCTCCCCAGAGAATTTACCGGCCACCTATGCGGAGCTTCAAGAGAGGGTGCGAAAATTTTATGATATGTTCCGCACAACAAGGATGAAGCAAGGCAAAGAGACGTGGTACATCTATGCTCCGCATCACACCGAAAGGGTGCGCTGGCACGTTCACAGCCTTATTAACGCAGTGGGACCGGAGGACTGGGAGACGATTAAAAGCCTGTGGCCATGGGGTGACGTGCATATCAAACGGATAAAAGACACCGAGTATTCAAGTCCGGATGCTCTGGCCGGGTATCTGATCAGCGGGTGGAAAGACCGGCCCAACAGTGCCAGAGCCTGGTGTACATCGACCAATCTCAAACGGATCGTTGTTATGACATGCCGGGAACACAGCAAGACCGCCAGACTGGAAGTGCCGGAAGGCTGTGAGCAGTGCGAAAGAGATTTTTGGGAAACAAGCTATGGGAGCTACGAGTATATATCTTATTTCCGCCATGGAGCCAGCCAAAACAGCGACCAGAAGGAGGATGATTCACAACCAGACAGCCGGGAACTGATCGACCGGGGCAAACTGTAGCCTTTACCGATGGAAAGGGAAAAATGCTCTGCCTGTGGGCAGGGTTGGGACTTGGTGGGGATATTAAGTTCTCCCTGTGGGCGATGTAGAAATTACCCCTAAGCCTTGCGGCTAATGCCCTTCCGGTTGTATACTGGGGTTGCAGCAGCGCCACCCCCCGCCTCGGAAAATGCCAAATCCCGCTTCGGCGCGTATCGGGTGGGTCCAGGACAAGGGAGAAAACCTCGTGTCCGCGCGCTGCCGTGACGCATATGTGCGTTGGAGCGGCTTTGTCATGTCCAAAAACAGGTTGCAAAACAGCCCAAAACATAGCGAAAATGTGTAGAAATGAAAGGCCAACCTGCCGGGATGCTTGGGCGCAGGGGTGTGCGAGCGTATGCGGGCCACATGCGCACGGCACGGCTCAGCTGTGCATCCCCCTCCCCCCCAGATTAGGAAAGTTTTGGGGCCTTGCCCTGATGACCGCACGTCCCCCTGCGTGGAAGATTTTTTCCCCACGGCGGCTCCGGTGGGCTGGTCCTGCTCCATCCGGGCGGGGATGCCTTCCCCTGGAGCGGGAGTCCCCTGGCGGCTTCAGGACGGCCCTGAGTGCTCCTTGCAGCGAGGGCGGGTGTCTGATTCTGCGCCTAGCCAGCAAGTCCCATGGCTGCTCCGGTGGCCGGTCCTACTCCAGCTGGGCAGGGATACCTCCCCGTGGAGCAGAAAAGCCCCAGGGCGGCCCCAGGACGGCCCTGAGTGCGCCTCGCAGCGAGGGTGAGTGTCTGATCCTGCGTCTAGCCAGCGAGCCCTACGGCGGTGGTCCCGCTCCAACTGAGCGGGGATATTCCTCCTGGAGCGGGAAAGGACCGGGACAGCCTTACAGCCATCCCGGCCCCGTTGCCGGTATCCTGATCTAGTGTGTCAGCTCTGCAAGGAGCCGTGCCGCCTCCAGCAGTTCCGCCGGTGTAGCGTCCGGGTTCTCTGTCACCCGCTGCAGGGCCAGCCGGGCGGCCCGCTTAGACGATACACGTTCCTCGCTCAGGGCCGCCTGTGCGGCTAGATTGCGCTCCCGTGTTGCCTGAGCCTTTTTGTGGGACTCATCCATTAAGCTCTTCCTCCCTTTGCTGCTCCAATAGCTCACCTACAAGGTGGCTGATTTTCTGTTTGTTTTCAGGCGTAAGCAGCGCATACATTTCTTCTGTCGTAAGGTTACCCATCAGCAACTACCCCCTCATTCAGGAAATTTGCGTTGATATAGTCGATGACCTCCTGATAAGCTGGCTTGCGCTCTGGAGATGTCGTAATGGCACGCTGGAGCGATTGGATTGCTTTCTGGTAGTCTTCAGTGGTGTACCCGTCCAATACACTGGGACAGTCATGATCCATGCTGAGAAGGACAGAGACAGCAAGAAAACTACCGTCATTCCGAGCCTGGGCCTCTCTTATAAGTTCGATAAACTCCAGCCTGGCCAGTTCCGCTTGTGCTTGTGTCAGTTCCATATGTCTGCACCTCCCCTCAGCACAGCGGCCCGACTGGGGGCCGCCTGATGTTTTGGACCGTATTCCCGGCGGCATTGGATTCCATAAACAAGCTGCTGCCGTCAGGGTATACCAGCCAGAATTTGAGCGAATCGGCGCTAATAGTGGCAAGCATGGTCCCCCCGGCCTCGCCAGGGCACTGTATCTTGCTCTCCTTGACCGGGCCGTCCTTGTGCATGCGGCACAGCTTGCGGCGGGCTGATCGCTTGTGGATCTGCGCCAGGAATGGAAGGAGACATTCCTTCCATTCATCATAGCTTGGTCTTCTGTCCATAAAAATTCCTCCTCAGTGTTGATATTTGGAGGGGGGAGGGATATAATACTCCTGTCCCCCCTGGGGGCACTGTGGGCCGTTATACAGCGTTCTTGACGGGGCAGCTGTGTAATGGCTCATTCTTTTAGGCCACGCAGAAGCGGCGGGTTGTGGTGGTCCTGATAAAGGCGGCGGCTACGTCGGGAATGGCCTTGCGCAGGGCCGCTGTGTCCAGCCTGGAGGCGGTCACGGTCTTCCAGGTGACTTTATACTCTCCGGCCCGAAGCTCCTCAGAATCGCCCATGTGGGCTTTCAGAGCGTCCTTGATGGTCTCCATCTCGGACTCGGCCTCATCCACCAGGGCTTGGAGCTGCCGCAGCTCCCGGATTTTGCTCTCGATTTCGCTGATGCTCATATCCTTTTACCTCCTAATCTGTTTGTGTGGGGCAAGCGGCCAGGGGCTGTAAGGGTTCCTTACCTTTTCTGTGTCCCTTGTGTCCTGTCTGGCTCTTACCTGGCGCTCCCTATTTGTTCTACCGCCGGGGCTTGTCCCTCCTGACATTGGTATAATATCATATTTACACCAATATGTCTATTGGCATAAAAACTATATTTGCGCCAACATGTTTGTTGAATATCACATATTTACACCAATAGACATAAGTGCTATAATAAACCTATAATGGAGGAGATGCTAACCAAACAAGTTGTCCCATAAAGGAGGCGATACAGTGCCAGCTTCAAAGGCAAATCAAAGAGCGGTCAATAAATATGTGAAAAATAATTACGACCGTGTTAATGTGACTATGCCAAAAGGCAAAAAAGATATCATCCAGGTCCACGCAACGGCCCAGGGGGAAAGCGTGAACGGCTTTATTAACCGGGCGATAGATCATGAGATGGAGAGGGACAGCCAGAAACGGCCCCTAGAGCCGGGGGACGGAGCGGACAGTATCCCTACACCCTGAGACACACAAAGCCCGCCAGAAGCCCCGCAGAGGGCTGTAGGGCGGGTATAGAGGAAAAGGAGTTGAAACTATGGCATTACCAGCAGAGGATAAGCGGTATACCTTTGCAGACGTTCTGGTTTGGGACGAGAAGGACCGGATCGAGATTATCAACGGGGAAGCGGTTATGATGGCCCCGCCGTCAGTGAATCACCAGCGGATAAGCGGAGCTTTGTTTTCACAACTGTATGATTATTTAAAAGGGAAAAAGTGTGAGGTGTTTGCAGCTCCGTTTGGTGTTCGCCTGTTTGAGGAGGAGGGCGACTATCCGGAAAATGTAGACACGATGGTTGAACCTGATCTATCTGTTGTATGCAACCCTGGCAAACTGGACGAGTACGGCTGCAAGGGGGCACCTGATTTGGTGATCGAAATATTGTCACCATCCACCCGGCGACATGACCGGATGACTAAATTTAACCTGTACCAGAGGGCTGGGGTTAAGGAGCTTTGGATTGTTGATCCGGATACCAGAGATGTACAGACATTTATATTGGAAGGTGGGCGCTACTTTGTAAAAGGATATGGAACCGCTGAGGATAAATTGAAGGTGGAGGTCCTGGAGGACTGTGTAATAGACCTGTCAACGGTCTTTCCAGAATGACGGAAAACGGGCTGGGGGAATACTCCCCCAGCCCGTTTCGCAAAAGTAAACGCCCGGCCCCGTGTACGTCCTCAGAAAAAAACATACAAAAAACATACGGGGCCAGAAAAAAGACATACATAAAGGCACGACAAGGAACTGCAAGCAGCGAAAAGAAAAGTCTTATATCCGCTGTGCCGCAAGGGATACGGAGAACAAGGCACGACAAGGGACGACAAGCCGAAAACACGCCTATAATAATTCTTAATTTTTTATGAATTGATACCGATGCCCCTTGCCGAAGGAAGTCGAACCGAGTATACTTGGGGGGAATGATTTTCGGAGGGAGGGACCTTTTTGGAGGAGCGGTACATGAACGTGCGCCGGCGGCGCTCAGACTATCGGGACGACCCCTCTCCCCGCCGCATGGAGTCCCGGCGGCGGACTCCGCCCCGCAGGCCGGCCAGACAGAAACGGAATGCGGTGACCTCAGTCGCGATGGGGTTTTATAAGGTGCTGGTCGTCCTCTCCGCCCTCATCGTTGCGGCATACGCCGGACTGTCCCTGATGCTCAAAGCTCCCGAGCAGAAGCAGCCGCCCCAGCCCAATCAGTCCGGGCCTGGGATCTCTCTGGGGCCGTCCTTCGGCTCTGGCTCCGATGCAGAGACGAAGGACCCCAGCACTCCAGCGGCCCCCGCTCTGAACCGCCGGGACGGGGTGTACACCATCCTCCTGGCTGCCACCGACAAGGAGGGCTACCGTACCGATACCATGATGGTCATGTGCTACGACACGGTGAAACAGACTGTGGGGGTGGTCTCCATCCCCCGGGACTCCCTTATTGACCGGGGGAGCGGACACCACCCCAAGCTGGTCTACGGCAAGGGGGGCGTGGAGCAGCGGGTGGAGGATATCTCCCAGATGCTGGGCATCCCCATCGACGGTTACATCAAGGTGAACATCAAGGGCTTTATCACCCTGGTGGACTACCTGGGGGGCATCGACTTCTATGTCCCCTGCAACATGGACTACGACGACCCCTTCCAGAACCTGAGCATCCACTATAAGGAGGGCCAGCGGAAGCTGAGCGGCCAGCAGGCCATGGAGGTGGCCCGGTTCCGGAAAAATAACGACAACAGCGGCTACTCCGACGTGGGCCGCACCCAGACCCAGCAGAAGCTGCTGATTGCCCTGGCCAAGAAGGTGCTGGCCTGGGACAACATTACCAAAATTAACGGCTTTGTGGAGATTTTTAACAAGAACGTATCCACCGACCTGACTCTGAACGAGATGCTCTACTTCGCCGGCCAGGCCATGGGGATGGACCCCTCCGCCGCCGTGGAGACGGCCACCCTCCCCGGCCGGGGAGACGGGGTGTTCCGGGGCTACCGCTGGTGCTTCGAGCTGGACCCCGAGGGGACGCTGGAGACGGTGAACCGTCTCATCAACCCCTACGACCGGGACCTGACTCTGGAGGACATGAACATCGCCAAGGCGGACAGCTACTACAGCTGACCGCCTGCGGACAGCAAACACCCCCTGACGCGGACCTTTCTGCGTCAGGGGGTGAATTCATGTTCAGGGGAGGGCGGCTTCTATTGCGCGGGCAGCTGGGTCAGGTCCTCCCGCGTCACCTGCCGGTAGGGCAGCCAGATGTAGTGTCCATCCTCCAGCGCCACCGCCTGGGCGGGATCCTCTCCCGTGTACAGCGCCAGGGCCAGGTCCACCATGGCCTGGGCCTGCCCTTTGGCGTCATTGAGGACGGTGCCGTACAGCTGTCCGGCGGCCAGACCCACCTGTCGGCCGGCGGACAGGTCGGCGCCGCAGGTGGGCTCATCCATGATGAACACGTCCGGGTCGTTGGCCAGCCAGCGGCTGATCAGCACCTTCTGTTGGTTGCCGCCGGACAGAGACGGCCTTGGCGCTCTCCACCAGCTGCATTTGGGATACGCTCAGGGTGTCCAGCTTGGCCTTGGGGTCGTAATTCAGGTGGACCTCCTTCAGCACCCGGGCGGCGGGTCCCACCGACGCCCCAACACGTTCTCAATCAGGAAGGGTGCGTGCGCACCTGCGCACGCACCCACCTGGATCCGAATGCTTGTGGAGAATCAGCCCGCGAAGCTGGCTGCGTTCTCGGGGGTAACCTTGTTGCAGAACACGACCTCGATCTGATTGCCGTACTGAGCCAGGTCGTTGGCGCAGATGGTCTGACCCTTCTCACGGTCCCAGTCGCCGCGCTGCAGGTCCAGACTCATAACGGCAGCCAAAGCAAGAGCAAGTGTCTTTTTCATTCTGTGTTCCTCCTAAAAATATAGTAACGATAGAAAATTCTTGGATGAACTCTGAAAAAACTTTGTTTTTCCTTCGGTCGCTCCGGAATCTCTTGTCCGGGAAAACAAGGCGTGCTATAATGGAGGGCGCCACGGACTGTTGGGGAAGCTTCCCCGATTTTTGAGAAAGAGGTGACCTTCCTTGAGCTCCTGCAAGACCCTTCTTGAAGCCCTGCGCGCCGGGGACCGCGACCAGGCGCTTGCCGCCCTGTACGCCCTGGACGGCACACAGGCCAGCCTGGACAGCGCCCGTGACCGGGCCTACCATGTGACCAAAGCCTTTATGGACCAGTTTCACCCGGAGGACAGCGCCCAGGCCGTCCTGTTCAGCGGCCCGGGCCGCACCGAGATCGGCGGCAACCACACCGACCACCAGCACGGCCGGGTGCTGTGCGGCAGCGTGGACATGGACATGCTGGCCTGCGCCGCCCCTAACGGGCTGAACCTCATCCGCATCCAGTCTGAGGGCTACCCCGCCCTGGAAATCGGCCTGGACAGCCTGTCCGTCCGGGAGGAGGAGAAAAACACCTCCGCCGCCCTGGTGCGGGGGGTGGCCGCCAGGGTGAAGGAGCTGGGCTATGCCCTGACCGGCTTTGACGCCTATGTGACCTCCACCGTGCTGTCCGGCTCCGGCCTCAGCTCCTCCGCCGCCTACGAGACGCTGGTGGGCAATATCTTCAACCGCTTCTGCTGCGGCGGGGCGCTGGACCCCGTCACCATCGCCAAAACCGGCCAGTACGCCGAAAACGTCTACTTCGGCAAGCCCTGCGGCCTGATGGACCAGATGGGCTCCTCGGTGGGGGGCGCGGTGTTTATCGACTTCAACGACCCCGCCAACCCGGTGGTGGAGCGGGTGGATTACGATTTCAGCCAATCCGGCCACGTTCTGTGTATTGTGGACACGGCCTCCAGCCACGGCGACCTGACCGATGATTACGCCGACATCACCCGGGAGATGGGAGCGGTGGCCGCCCACTTTGGGAAGACAGTCCTCCGGGAGGTGCCCCTGGCCAGCTTCCAGGCCGCCATCCCCGCCCTGCGGAAAGCGTACGGCGACCGGGCGGTGCTGCGTTCTATGCACTTCTATGACGACGACCGCCGGGCCTCTCAGGAGGCCGCCGCCCTGAAACACGGGGATTTTGAGGCGTTCCTGAATCTGGTCAATGCCTCTGGCCGTTCCTCCTCCCTCCTGCTGCAAAACACCTGGTCCATCCACGACCCCAAACAGCAGGCCATCCCCTTGGCCCTGACAGTAGGGGAGCACTTGCTGGACGGCATGGGGGCCATCCGGGTCCACGGCGGCGGCTTCGCCGGCACCATCCAGGCCTGGGTGCCCGAGGAGTACCTCCCCGTGTTCAAAAATGGCATAGAGGAGCTGTTCGGCACGGGCAAGTGCCATGTGCTCCACATCCGCCCCGTCGGCGGCTGTGTGGTGGCGGAATAAAAGAGAACCCCTCTGAGAGACGGACTGTAGGGCGGGACGACCCGGCCCGCCGCCCCCGTGGAATATCTCTTACAACAGCACGGCGCGCCGAGGTCGTCGCGCCCTACAATAAGTGCGGGTAACAAGGAGAGATGACTATGATTGACATTGCCATTGCCAAGCTGGCGGATTACGCCGTGCGAAACGGACTGATTGAGTCATGCGACTACACCTGGGCCATCAACACGATTCTGGACGTGTTGAAGCTGGACAGCTATATAGAGCCGGAGTTTACTTGGGATATAAACAGCCTGGAGCTGGCCCCCATCCTGGAGGAGCTGCTGGACGACGCCTATGCCCGGGGGGTGCTCACCGAGAACTCGGTGGTCTACCGGGACCTGTTCGACACCGAGCTTATGGGGCGGCTTACCCCCCGGCCCTCCTGGGTCATTGAGAAGTTCGAGTACATCCGCCATGACGACCCCAAAGTGGCCACCGACTGGTACTACGCCTTCAGCCAGGACACCAACTACATCCGCCGGGACCGTATCGCCAGGGATATCCAGTGGAAGGCCCCCACCGAATACGGGGAGCTGGACATCACCATCAACCTGTCCAAGCCGGAGAAGGACCCCAAGGCCATCGCGGCGGCCAAAAATCTCCCCGCCTCCGCCTACCCCCGGTGCCAGCTATGCGCCGAGAACGAGGGCTACGCCGGCCGGGTCAACCACCCCGCCCGGCAGAATCACCGGATCATCCCCATCGCCATCAACGGCTCCCCCTGGTTTTTGCAATATTCCCCCTATGTGTACTACAACGAGCACTGCATCTGCCTGAACAGCGAGCATACCCCCATGAAAATCGACCGGGCCTGCTTCGCCAAACTTCTGGATTTTGTCCGCCAATTTCCCCACTACTTTGTGGGTTCCAACGCCGATCTGCCCATCGTGGGCGGCTCCATCCTGGCCCACGACCACTTCCAGGGCGGGCACTACACCTTCGCCATGGAGAAGGCCCCGATTGAAACCCCCTTCACCTTCCCGGGATTTGAGGATGTGGAGGCCGGTATCGTGAAGTGGCCCATGTCGGTGGTGCGCATCTCCTCCAAACATCCCGAGCAGCTCATCGACCTGGCGGACAAGATCCTGCTGGCCTGGCGGGGCTACACCGACGAGGACGCCTTCATCTTCGCTGAGACGGAGAACGAACCCCACAACACCATCACCCCCATCGCCCGGCGGAGGGGCGAGAACTACGAGCTGGACCTGGTGCTGCGCAATAACATCACCACCCAGGAGCATCCCCTGGGGGTCTACCACCCCCACGCCGAACTCCACCACATCAAGAAGGAGAACATCGGCCTGATCGAGGTGATGGGCCTGGCGGTTCTCCCCGCCCGGCTGAAGGAGGAGCTGGCCGCCGTGGCCGATTGCCTGGCCTCCGGCGGCGGCCTGCGGGCCAGCGCGCTTACCGAAAAGCACGCGGACTGGGCGGAGGATTTCGCCAAGCGTTACACCATCACAGCAGAAAACGCCCTGGACATCGTCCAAAAGGAAACCGGCCTGGTCTTCGCCCAGGTGCTGGAGCACGCCGGGGTATACAAACGCACTCCCGAGGGGAAGGAAGCGTTCCTCCGGTTCCTGAACAGCATATAAAACTGAAGGGGTCCCACCAGATGGTGGGACCCCTTTCCGCCTGTGCTTATTTGTCGTACTCCTCAAAGGCTTTGACGACCTCAGCCTCTGGCGCAGGAGTAACCAAAGATACCACTACGATCGCCACCAGCGCCACCAGGAAGGCGGGGAGCAGCTCGTAGATATTCCAAATGCCGCCCAGCGGCTTGATCTGGAACTTCCATACAAAGATCATCACACTTCCGGCCACCAGACCAGCCATGATGCCCTGGCGGTTGCTGCGCTTCCAGAACAGGGCGCACAGCATAGCGGGGCCAAAGGTGGCGCCGAAGCCGGCCCAGGCAAAGGAGACGATCTGGAACACGTTGCTGTCCGGGTCCCGGGCCAGGAACAGGGCGATGATGGCGATCACCACCACGGTGAGCCGGGCGGTGAGCATGGTCTGCTTCTGGGTCAGCTTGACGCCAAAGACGTTCTGCACCAGATTCTCCGAGAAGGCGGAGGAGGCGGCCAGAAGCTGGCTGTCGGCGGTGGACATGGTGGCGGCCAGGATGCCGGCCAGGATGCACCCGGCTACAATGGCGGGGACGATGCCGAAGCTGGACAGCATGTCAGACAGCTTGACGATCACCGTCTCGGTGGCGCTGCCCTCCAGAAGGGGGATGTGTCCGGCGGCGGAGACGGCGTGGCCCACGATGCCGATGAACACCGCCACTCCCATGGACAGCACCACCCACACGGCGGCGATGCGGCGGGAGAGGGTGAGCTCGTTCTCATCCCGGATGGCCATAAAGCGCACCAGAATGTGGGGCATCCCAAAATAGCCCAGGCCCCAGGCCATCATGGAGACGATGCGGATCAGTCCATAGGGCTCGGCGGAATGGGTGGCCGCGTTGTAGGTCTCCCCAAAGCTGAGGAAGCCGGGCAGGGTGCGGGCGTGGTCCAGCACCGCGTCCAGACCGCCGGCCTGCACGATGCCGAACACCACAATCACAGCCAGGGCAATGGTCATGATGATGGACTGAATCAGGTCCATAGTGGCCACGGCGGAGAAGCCGCCCACCGAGGTGTAGCTGATGATGACCACCGCGCCGATGACAACCGCCGTCATATAGTCCCAGCCGAAGAGGCTGTTGAACAGCTTGCCAATGGCGGCCAATCCGGAGGCCACATAGGGCACGAAGAAAATCAGGATGATCAGGGCGGAAATGCACATGATCACCGGCTTCTTCTCCCCGTAGCGCTTGGAGATGAAGCTGGGGATGGTGATGGCGTCCAGCTTGACGCTGTAGCGGCGCAGCCGCTTGGCCACCAGCAGGAAGTTGAGGTAGGTGCCCGCAGCCAGGCCGATGGCGGTCCAGCTGGCGTCGGCCACGCCGGACAGATAGGCCAGGCCGGGGATGCCCATCAGCAGGTAGCTGCTCATATCGGAGGCTTCGGCGCTCATGGCGGTGACCAGGGGACCCATCCCCCGGCCGCCCAGGTAGAAGCCCTCGGCGCTCTTCTTGGAACGGCGGCCGATCATCACGCCGGTGAAGATCACCAGGCAGAGATATATCAGAATGGTCGCCATGATACAGGCTTGCGCGGTTGTCATAGTATTCCTCCCAAACACACGTGTTCCGGGACACACAGGACCGGAACAGGCAGATTTCTAACATCATACCAGAAAGCAAACCGGAACACAACATAGAATGTACTCCGTACTTAAAAAGATAAAACAGCCTATTTCCCTTGATATGATCAAGAAAACAGGCTGTACATTTTATCAAATTCCGTTTTGTACATTCCTACAAACTTTTCATGTTCCGGTCCGAAACCCCTGCAAAAACATGGGCATCATGGTCCGGCTGTACTGGGTGAGGGAGTAGTCCCCGCCGGACAGGCACCAGTCGTAGATGAGGGCCCGCTCGCACAGGGCGTAGGCCCGCACCATCTCGTTGACGGTGACGTCCCCCCGCAGCTCCCCCCGCTCCTGGCCCTGGAGGACGATCTGCCGCAGCAGCCGGTAGTAGATGCGGTTGTGGTCCATGAGGGACTTGTCCCCCCGGGTCACCAGCTGGGAGGAGTACAGCCGGGCCACCAGGTCCAGGGGGGTGGAGTTCTCCATCATGGCAAACAGCTCCTGGTTGAGGTACATCAGCTGGTCGAAGCGGTCCATCTCCGGGTCGATGGTCGCCATCAGGGCCTGGTACTTCTGGTCAAAAACGTCGGCCAGGGTGGACAGCAGGTCGTCCTTGCCCTGGAAGTAGTGGTAGAAGGACCCCCGGGAGGTGCCCGATTCCTCGATAATCTCCTCCACGGTGGTGTCGTCGTAACCCTGGCGGTAGAACAGCTTCCAAGCCGCGTCAATGATCTTCCCCCGAGTGTTCCGGGTGCTTTTTTTCGCCATAGTCAGCCCTCTTTGGTAATTTGATACGCCTTGCACTTGGCGTCGGACAAAATCGCAAGGACGGTCTTGGTGTCCGGGTCATAGCCGCAGCAAACCGCCAGGTCGAAAATACAAGGAATCATGGGAGCGTCCTCCGGCTTTTCGCACTCCGTATAGGTCCAGCCCTCCTCCTCCAGCACTTCCATCCCGGTATCGTAGGTTTCGCAGCACAGGACCGCGCACAGCACATATTTCAGATAGTCGGACAGGGTGGCGCTGAACCGCTTCCAGCCGGTGGGGGCATCCCCCTCGTGGAGCATATAGACGATCGGGTCCGGCTGGCTGAGGTCCCCCTCCCGAATGCCAAATTCCACCACTCCGGCAGCGTAGTCGCTGCCAATTTCCAGATAGTTCTCCACCAGTGTGGACCACTGCTCCTTGGGCAGCTTAAAGAAGGGGGCGAGGGGGTCGTCCTCCTCCAGCTCCTCCAGGTGCTCCTCATAGAATTCCCGGTCCTCCTCAATCCGCTCCTCAAGCACCTCGTAGGAGGTCCAATCTGAATGGCCGGTCCAGATGTCCGCCGTCTCGAACAGAGGGTGGTCACAGGCCCGGCTCAGAAAATCGTTCAGCAGGGCGGGGAGCCGGGGGTCAGGCTGGTAGTCGGGGTTGGGCTGGCAGCCCAGGATGTCCAGAAGCTCCAGAACGGAGATATCGTAGTGAAAAGCCATGTTTTTTCCTCCTTCAATCGGGCCGCAACTGTCAGTTGCGGAGATTTCCAAGCGGACTTGATTGCTTTTTGCCGCTCTGACAGTATAATAGAAGAAAATCGAGAGGAGGTCAAGGTCTATGACATTGGCGGAAAAAATATTGTCCCTGCGCACCCAGCGGGGCATGTCCCAGGACGACCTGGCGGAAAAAATGGAGGTCTCCCGGCAGAGTGTGAGTAAGTGGGAGACGGCCCAGTCCACCCCCGACCTGGATAAGATCATCCGGCTGGCCGATCTGTTCGGCGTGAGTGTGGATGAGCTGGTTCGGGACGGGGAGGCCCCTCAGCCCCCGGAGCCGCCGGAAGCAAAGGTGATTTACGTGGAACGGGAAAAGCGGGGGCTGACCCCAATACAGACCTTAGGTGTTATAGTTGAGGTAACTGGGGTGGGGCTGAGCCTAGTTGGACTGATGGGGGCGCCCGTCCTGATACTCCCCGGCGCGGCGCTGGTCGTCCTGGGCCTGCCCCTGCTGCTGGCAAAAAAGCATCCCTGGCTTATTATGGGCTGGCTGGCCGTTGGGCTGAGCTGTCTGGCTTTGAACCCATACACCAGTGTGTCCCCCTGGGGGCTGATAGGCGGACTTCGGCGGCTGTACTATTATATTACAATACCGGGGTTTCGAGATCCGTCCACGGTTTTCGCCATTGCGGTGGGCATTGTCCGGGGCCTGCTGATCCTGGCGCTCGCGTTTTTCACCTGGCGGGCGTGGAAAAAGAAAAAATCTTTGGAGAAGGACGGCTGAAAAGCCGTCCTTTTTTCAGTTTACAACCGCTTTCGGCTATGGTAGAATAAGGGGACTTCAGAAAAGGAGAGAAAACCTGCCGTGGCATACAACTTTTTCCCCATGATCTCCCGGATGCGGTACATCAACCGCTGGGGCCTGATGCGCAACACCCGGCTGGAGAACATTCAGGAGCACTCCCACCAGGTGGCTGTTCTGGCCCACGCCCTGGCTGTCATTGAAAACCGCTATTTCGGCGGTCAGATTGACCCGGGTACGGCAGCGGTAGCCGCCCTGTACCACGACGCCAGCGAAATTCTCACCGGCGACATGCCCACCCCCATCAAGTACGACAATCCGGACATCCAGTCCGCCTACAAGGATGTGGAGGCGGTGGCGGAGAAAAAGCTGCTGTCCATGCTCCCTCCCGACCTGCGCCCCGACTTTGAGGAGGCGGTCACCATCCCCGATCCGGATATCCGCGCCCTGGTCAAGGCGGCGGACAAGCTGTCCGCCTACCTCAAGTGTGTGGAGGAGCTGAAGGCGGGCAACACCGAGTTCAAAAAGGCCAAGGAGCAGACCTACGCCGCTCTGGTGCAAAATCCCATCCCCGCCCTGAACTACTTTATGGAACACTTCCTGGACGGCTTCGAGCTGACCCTGGATGAGTTGAATTAAGAAAGGAATTTTGTATGAAAGCCATTGTTACCGTCATCGGCAAGGACCGGGTGGGCATTACCGCCTCCGTGTGCTCCCTGCTGGCCCAGCACAACATCAACATTCTGGACATTACTCAGACCGTTCTCCAGGAGTTTTTCACCATGGTCATGCTGGTGGATACCTCCGCCTGCCAGAAGTCCATCGGGGATCTGGCCGGTATCCTGGAGCAGGCCGGTCAGGAGCAGGGCCTGTCCATCCGCATCCAGCGGGAGGACATTTTCAACGCCATGCACCGGATTTAAGCGGAGGTAACTATGCTCAACCAACATGAAATCATGCAGACCATCCAGATGATCGACCAGCAGCATCTGGACGTGCGCACCATTACTATGGGCATCTCCCTGCTCTCCTGCGCCCACAGCGATGTAAAGACCGCCTGTGACAAGGTGTACGACAAGATTACCCGCTATGCTGAGAGGCTGGTGGCCACCGGCGAGGACATCGAGAAGGAGTTCGGCATCCCCATTGTCAACAAGCGCATCTCGGTGACTCCCATCGCCCTGGTGGCCGCCGCCGCGGAGACGGACAGCTACGTCCCCTTCGCCCAGGCCCTGGACCGGGCCGCCAAGACCACCGGCGTCAACTTCATCGGCGGCTTCTCCGCCCTGGTCCAGAAGGGGATGACGGCGGCCGACCGCATCCTCATCAACTCCATCCCCGAGGCGCTGGCCTCTACGGATATCGTCTGTTCCTCGGTCAACGTGGGCTCCACCAAGGCGGGCATCGATATGGACGCGGTGGCCCTCATGGGCCGCACCATCAAGGAGCTGGCGGAGAAAACTGCCAACAGGGGCGGCTTCGGCTGCGCCAAGCTGGTGGTGTTCTGCAACGCCGTGGAGGACAACCCCTTTATGGCGGGCGCCTTCCACGGGGTGGGCGAGCCAGAGCGGGTCATCAACGTGGGGGTCTCCGGCCCGGGTGTGGTATACCACGCCCTTCAGGAGGTGAAGGGAAAGCCCTTCGACGTGGTAGCCGAGACGGTGAAGAAGACCGCCTTCCGCATCACCCGCATGGGTCAGCTGGTGGCCCAGGAGGCCAGCCGCCGGCTGGACACCCCCTTCGGCATTGTGGACCTTTCCCTGGCCCCCACCCCCGCCATCGGGGACAGCGTGGCCCGGATTCTGGAGGAGATGGGCCTGGAGGTCTGCGGCACCCATGGCACCACCGCCGCCCTGGCCCTGCTCAACGACGCGGTGAAGAAGGGAGGCGTGATGGCCTCCTCCTCGGTGGGCGGGCTGTCCGGGGCTTTCATTCCCGTCAGCGAAGACGAGGGCATGATCGCCGCCGCCCGGTCCGGGGCCCTCACCCTGGACAAGCTGGAGGCCATGACCTGCGTCTGCTCGGTGGGCCTGGACATGATCGCCGTCCCCGGCGACACCCCCGCCGAGACCCTCTCCGCCATCATCGCCGACGAGGCCGCCATCGGCATGGTCAACTCCAAGACCACCGCCGTCCGCATCATTCCCGCTCCCGGCTGCACCGTAGGGGATACGGTAGAGTTCGGCGGACTGCTGGGCTCCGCCCCCATTCAGCCCGTTCACCCCTTCTCTGCCAAGGACTTTGTGGCCCGGGGCGGACGCATCCCCGCCCCCATGCAGAGCCTGAAAAACTGATTGTACGAAAAGCCGGGAGCCGTCCAAACGGACGGTTCCCGGTTTTTTGCTTATACCAGAGGGCCGTCTCCCTCCCGATAGGGCACCACCGCTGCCGGGACCACCTCCGACGCCGGGTCCGCATGGACGTACTGGTCGTCAAAGAAGATCTGGGCCCCAAAGGCGGAGAGCACCTCTTTTTTGCTCACGCCGCCCAAAAAATAAGCCTCGTCCACATGCACTCCCCAGCTGCGCAGAGTCTTGATGGCCCGCTCATGGGCGGGGACGCTCCGGGAGGTCACCAGCGCGGTGCGGACCGGCGCCGGGTCCCGCTCCGCGAAGGTGGACTGGATATGGGCCACAGTCTCCAGGAACCGGGCGAAGGGTCCCCTCTGAAGGGGGATGTCCGCCTTCGCCCGCTCGTTTTCCTCAAAGGCCTCCAGCCCCTTCTGCCGGAAGATCCGCTCCGATCCGGCTCCGAACAGCACCGCGTCCCCGTCGAAGGCGATGCGGATCTGCCGGACCCCGGAGCTGGACTCCTGGCGGGGACCGCCGGGCAGGATCACTCCCGCCGCGATGCCGCTGTCCACCGCCTGCTGCACGTCCTCCCGGTTGGCGGAGAGAAACAGGTCTGTCTGAAAGGCTTTCAGGTAGGGGGCAATCTCCGCGCCGCCGGTCAGGGCGGCCCTGGTGATGTCCAGCCCGTAGCTCTGGATGGAGTGAAAAATGCGCAGACTGGTGTTGGGGCTGTTCCGGGAGGTCACGATAACCTCTACCAGCCGCTCCTCCTGCAGGCTGTTCAGCTCCAGGAAGGCCCGCACCAGTGGAAAAGCGGCCCCCTTCTGCAGCACCACAGTCTCGTGGCTCACCTGATAGCTCTCATAAGCGGCCAGGCCCTGCTCCTCATACAGCCTGTTCTCCGCTTCCAGATCGAACAGGGCGCGGGAGCTGATCCCGATCACCAGCGGGCGGGTCAGATCATAGGGCATAGAGCTTCTCCCCCCTCTCCATCAAACCTGAGCGGGCAGGGAGTCGTCCTCCCGGACCCAGTCCTCCACATGGACGACGGAATACTCCTTCTCTGTGTTGCGGATCACCACCCGCTCGATGCCGGCGTTGATGATGAGCCTGCGGCACATGGAGCAGGAGGTGGAGCCAGGGATGAGCTCCCCGGTCTTGGGGTCCTTGCAGACCATGTAAAGGGTGGCGCCCAGCACCTCGCTGCGGGCGGCGGAGATGATGGCGTTGGCCTCGGCGTGGACCGAGCGGCACAGCTCATACCGCTCGCCGGAGGGGATCTTCATGGCCTCTCGGGTGCAGTAACCCAGGTCCATGCAGTTTTTCCGCCCCCTGGGAGCGCCGTTGTAGCCGCTGGAGACGATCTCGTCGTGCTGGACGATGATGGCCCCATAGCACCGGCGCATACAGGTGGAGCGTTCCAGTACCGTCGCGGCAATGTCCAGGTAGTAGTTTTCCTTGTCGATGCGTTTCATGGGCAGGCCCTCCCTGTCATTTGAATTCTACAGACAGTATATCCTATTTTCCCCGCGCCCGCAAGCCTCCCCGCCAAAAAGACCGTTTTGGGGCGGAGAGCCGGGGGCCTTGCAGCGAATTTACATATTGTTTACGAATAACGCCTTGACGGAGCCTTTCCAAGGCGTTATCATAATAAGGTATATTGGCAGGCGGTATTCGCCTGCCGTCCCTATTCAGCCAAGGAGGCGCTCTATGATCCGCAATGCGATCCAGAGATTTATGTACGGCCGCTATGGAAACGACCCCCTCAACCTGTTTCTGATGGGCCTTTATCTGCTGCTCTATCTGGTGTTTATGTTCACCAGGGTGGAGCTGCTGTATATCATCAGCTTTGTCCTCCTGTTTGCCACGCTGTTCCGGCTCCTCTCCCGCAACATGGAACGGCGCCGTGCGGAGAACGCCCTGTTTATGCGGGCCGCCAACCCAGTCCTCCAGTGGCTGCGGCTGCGCCGCACCATCCATCGGGACAAGGAGCACGTCTACTTCAAATGCCCCAGCTGCGGCCAGCAGCTCCGGGTCCCCCGGGGACGGGGCCGCATCACCGTCACCTGCCGCAGCTGCGGCGCCAGCTTCCAGGAAAAAAGCTGAACGTACGCACAAGAGGAAGCAAGGCCGAGGTTTTTGGCCTGCGCTCTGATATCCTGTAGGAGCTGAGTCCGCCGTCCTTTCCGGCGATTTACCTGTACGCCTCATGTTTCTGGTTTGCACGCTTGAGCGTCTGCGTGTTTGCGGCTGCCGGCAGCCTGCATCTGGCGAAAACCAGATCCGAACGCATCTCATAAACGGCCTGCCAGGCTTGGCGGGCCGTTGCCTTTTGCCTGCGCCTGTGCTATACTGACAGGCGGGAAAACGGTCCCTTTTGCTTTCAAAGATCGAATCCAACCTATGGAATGGAGAGAGGAGCGCCACCATGAACGCCAAATACGACGTTGTTATCCTGGGCTGCGGCGAGGCCGGCATTTTTGCCGCCTATGAGCTGGTCCACCTGCACCCCCAGCTGAAGATCCTGGCCCTGGACCAGGGATCGGACATCTACCACCGCAGCTGCCCCATCGTGGCGGGCAGGGTCAAGGAGTGCATCCGCTGCCCCGTGTGCCACACCATGTGCGGCTTCGGCGGCGCCGGCGCCTTTTCGGACGGAAAGTTCAACTTCACCACCCAGTTCGGCGGCTGGCTCACCGACTTTATGGAGCCCGCTCATGTGATGGAGCTCATCGACTATGTGGACTCCATCAACGTGGCCCATGGGGCCACCACCGAGGTCTTTTCCACCGAGAGCGAAAAGGCCCGCCAGCTGGCCCGGCAGGCCCTGGCCTATGACCTGCATCTGCTCCAGGCCCGGTGCAAGCATCTGGGCACCGAAAACAACCTGCGCATCCTCACCAACATCTACGAGGGCCTGATGGACAAGCTGGAGTTCGCCTTCAACACCGAGGTGGCCTCCATCCAGCAGGCGGAGGGCGGCTACCGGCTGCTCCTGGCCAAGGGGGGCGAGGTGCAGTGCAACTATCTGATCGCCGCACCAGGCCGGTCCGGCGCGGAGTGGTTCTCCAACCAGTGCAAGGAGCTGGGGCTGGAGCTGCTGAACAACCAGGTGGACATCGGCGTCCGGGTGGAGCTGCCCGCCGTCATTTTCGAGCACATCACCAACGTGGTCTACGAATCCAAGCTGGTCTACCGCACCAAACGGTACGGCGACAGTGTGCGCACCTTCTGCATGAACCCCTACGGCCACGTGGTGGCGGAGAACGTGGAGGGGATTAATACCGTCAACGGCCACTCCTACGCCGACCCCGCCCTGAGAAGCGAGAACACCAACTTCGCCCTGCTGGTGTCCAACCGGTTCACCAAGCCCTTCAATGAGCCCTACCGCTACGGTAAGCACGTAGCCTCCCTGTCCAACATGCTGGCCGGGGGGGTGCTGGTTCAGCGCTTCGGCGATCTGGTGGGAGGCCGGCGGACCAACGAGCACCGCATGGGCAAGTCCACCGTCCGGCCCACCCTCACCGCCGCAGTGCCCGGCGATCTGTCCCTCACCCTGCCCAAGCGGCAGCTGGACGACCTGATTGAAATGATCTACCAGCTGGACAAGATCGCCCCCGGCACCGCCAACTACGACACCCTGCTCTACGGCGCGGAGGTCAAGTTCTACTCCGCCCGCCTCCAGCTCACCGAGGAGCTGGAGACCGCCCTGCCCAACTTCTTTGCCGCCGGGGACGGCGCGGGGGTCACCCGGGGACTGGCTCAGGCGGGGGCCTCGGGGATTCAGGCAGCCCGGGCGATTTGTGAGAGGCTGTAAAATGGCTCCCTCCCTGAGGGAGCTGTCGCCGCCGTAGGCGGTGACTGAGGGAGTGTCCCTCGATAAACTCCCTCCGTCACGGCTTCGCCGTGCCACCTCCCTCTAAGAGGGAGGCTTGCCGCCTACGGGCGGGATATACGGCCTTTGTAACTAAGTGTACGCGGCAGAAAAGGAGCATCGCGCATGAGTGCACAAGTCGATCAAGATGTGAAGAACATACAGGAATTGCTTTCTAAAGAGGAGCATCGGGCCATTTATGACCAGTATGCTCCCATGCTCCAGGACATGCTCTTTGTTCAGACTTCAGAGGAGTGGCTGGACTTCATTCAGCAGGAGGGCACACTGGAGGAGAAGCCGCTGCGGCTGTATCTGTCGGCCTGGCAGGGATTGTGCCTGCTGTTGGGCTGCTATGAGGGCGAGGTTACCCAGAAAGTGCTGGGCTGGCTCAAGGGCAGGATTCCAGATGAACTGTTGGAAAAACTAAGCGGTTTACCGCCCATTGTCATTGACGTGGATGAGATGAACGGAACCCTGGAAAATCAGATTGCCCCGTATCAGAAAATTTTGTCTCAAGGCGGAGTCCCGCTCCATATAGAGTTTGAGGATATCTACTGTGTGGGAGCGTATTTTCTTTCGATTGAGACACCATAAATCATGCAGGGGCGGCGATCGGCCGCCTCTGTACGCGAAAGGAGTTTTCTATGCTCCCCTGGTTTACCACCGAACAGCTTGCCCCCGACACCTGGGTTATCAGTGAGTACCGCCACTGGGAGGAGACCCACTGCTATCTTCTCACCGGCACAGACCGGGCCCTGCTCATCGACACCGGGCTGGGAATCTGCAATATTTACGACGAGGTGCGAAAGCTGACGGACAAGCCGGTCACCGCCATCGCCACCCACGTCCACTGGGACCACATCGGCGGGCACAAATACTTTCCGGACTTCTATGCCCATGAGGCGGAGCTGCCCTGGCTGAACGGGGAATTTCCCCTGTCCGCCGAGACCGTCCGAGAGATGGTGATGGACCGCTGCGACCCGCCGGAGGACTTTGATGTAAGTACATACACGATATTCAAGGGTAGGCCCGCCCGCCTTTTAAAGGGCGGTGAGAGGCTGGACCTGGGCGGCCGGGTGGTCCAGGCGCTCCATACCCCGGGCCACTCCCCGGGGCACCTGTGCTTTTGGGAGGAGGCACGGGGGGATTTGTACACTGGCGATTTGGTTTATCTGGACACCCTCTTCGCCTACTACCCCTCCACCGACCCGGAAGCCTATCTGGCCTCTCTGGAACTGATCGCCGCCCTCCCCGCCCGGCGGGTCCTGCCCGCCCACCACACGCTGAAGGTCTCCCCGGAGCTGCCCTGCCAGATGCGGGACGCCCTCCGCCAGCTGAAGCAGGAAGGGAATCTCCGCCATGGCGCGGGCACCTTCCAATATGACGGCTGGGCCATCTGGCTGTAAGACATAACATTCCGTTTGACGCTTGCTGGCAGGTTGTTATCCACTTTGTCCACATAGTTTTCCACAGCCGCTTTTCCAGCTGCGGCAGGAGTTTTCCACATGATCCACAGGGTTTTCCACATCTGTTAAACGGCTCTGTGGGACCTCAGCCCCTCCCTTTTGGTTTCCATAATGTCTGTCAAGACGAAATTATCCACAAACTTTTCCGGCCCGGGGCTCTTTGCAGGAACCCGTGCAGCCTCTGTCCAATGCGGAAAGGAGCCTCCCATGACCACTCAGACCGACACCATCGCCGCCATGTCCACTCCGCCGGGAGCGGGGGCCATCGGGATTCTCCGCCTGTCCGGGCAGTCGGCGGTCTCCATTGCGGAAACCTGCTTCAAGCCCTTGGGGCACAGCGGCCTGCGGGACCACAAGCCCCGTGAGCTGGTCTACGGCGATCTGCTGGACAGCGGCGGACAGCCCATCGACCGGGTGCTGTGTACCTACAGCCTGGGGCCCTCCAGCTACACCGGGGAGGATACGGCGGAATTTCACTGCCACGGCTCCCCCATGGTGCTGACGCTGGGTTTGGAGGCCCTCTTTGCCGCCGGGGCGAGACAGGCCGGGGCCGGGGAGTTCACCCGCCGGGCCTTTCTCAACGGCCGGCTGGACCTGGCCCAGGCGGAGGCGGTGGGGGACCTGCTGGAGGCCCAGAGCCGGGAGGGAGCGCGCCATGCGGCGGGCCAGCTGGCCGGGGCGCTGTCCAGGAGGATCGGAGATATCTACTCCGCCCTGGTGGACGTGATGGCCCACTTCCACGCGGTGCTGGACTACCCCGACGAGGACATCGACCCCTTCCGTCTGGAGCAGCTGGATGCGGCCCTGTCCGTCCAGGAGGGGGAGCTGAACGCTCTGCTGGCCTCCTGCGGACGGGCCAAGCTGCTGAAGGACGGGGCGGCCTGCGCCATTGTGGGCCGGCCCAACGCGGGGAAGTCCTCTCTGCTCAACGCAATGGTGGGCTACGACCGGGCCATCGTCACCGACATCCCCGGCACCACCCGGGACACGGTGGAGGAGCGGTGCGAGCTGGGCGGGGTGCCCCTGCGGCTCATCGACACCGCCGGCCTGCGGGACACGACCGACCCGGTAGAGAAGCTGGGGGTGGAGCGTTCCCGCCGGGCCATGGAGGAGGCGGAGCTGATCCTGGTGCTCATCGACTCCTCCCGGCCCGCGGAGGACGAGGATTTTTCTCTGCTCCAGGAGGCGATGGCCCTTGCCCCCACCATTCTGGTGTGGACCAAGGGGGACCTGCCTAGCCAGCCCTGTCCCATGAAACGCTATGAAGAGATCCGTTGCCCGGCGGTGACGGTGAGCGCCAGAACCAGGTATCTGGACGAGCTGTGCAATGAGATCTCCTGCGCCTTTCCCCAGGACCTCTGGGGGGGCTACGGCGAAATACTCACCAACGCCCGGCAGGAGGAGGCGGCCTCCCGGGCCAGGGAGGCTGTCCGCCGGGCCAGGGAGGCCCTCCAGGCTGGCATGACCCCCGACGCCCTCCTCACCGACGTGGAGGAGGCCCTGGCCGCCCTGGGGGAGGTCACCGGGCAGTCGGTCCGGGAGGATGTCACCGACCGGATTTTCCAGCGGTTCTGCGTGGGAAAGTAGGGGCGGCTGCGTCGCTGTCCACCTGCTGGGCTAAATCGTGCAGTTCATCCCCCTTGGCCTTGCGCAGAACGTCCCAGGCAATCGCTTGGGCACAAAGCTGTTCTTCCACTGAAAGAAGTTCCTTATCATTCATGGTGATGGTACGAGCCGATTGAAGGAACTGCGCAACGCAAAGGGTCTGTCCCAATTGCAGATGCAGCTTTTGACTGGGAATAACCAGAGTGATGACTCCAAAATCGAGAACGGAACGCGAACTCTGTCGTTCAGCCAATGTAAGCACATCGCGCTGGCGCTGGACGCCAGTATGGATGATCTGGCAGGTCTGACGGACCAGCCTGAGCCGTATCCCCGGGCAAAACAATAAACCCTCCGGCATAGCCGGAGGGTTTATTACGCAGCGTTTAGGCCAGGGCGGCGGTGATAATGGCCATGGAGTAGACCTCCTGGGCATTACAGCCGCGGCTCAGGTCGTTGATGGGGGCGTTCAGGCCCAGCAGGATGGGGCCGTAGGCCTCAAAGGAGCCCAGACGCTGGGCAATCTTGTAGCCGATGTTGCCGGCGCTGATGTCGGGGAAGATAAATGTGTTGGCGTAGCCGGCCACCTTGGAGTCGGGGCACTTGGTCTGGGCCACACGGGGGGCCACGGCGGCGTCGAACTGGAGCTCGCCCTCGATGGGCACCTCGGGCATGGCCTCCTTGGCCTTCTCGGCGGCGTTGCGCATCTTGTCCACGGCGGGGCCCTTGCCGGAACCGAAGGTGGAGTAGCTCAGGAAGGCCACCTTGGGGTCGATGCCAAAGATCCGGCCGCACTTGACTGTCTCCGCACAGATTTCCACCAGCTCGTCCTCGGTGGGGTCGATGTTAATGGCGCAGTCGGCCATGGCCAGCACCATGTTGCCGCCGGTGGCGTAGGGGCGCACCAGGATGAAGCAGGAGGAGACGATCTTGTTGCCCGGCTTGGTCTTCACCAGTTGAAGGGCGGGTCGGACGGTGTCGGCGGTGGAGTAGGTGGCGCCGCCCAGCAGGGCGTCGGCCATGCCCATGGCCACCAGCATGGTGCCGAAGTAATTGCCCTTGCGGAGCATGGCCCGGCATTCCTCGGCAGTCATCTTGCCCTTGCGCAGCTCCACCATTTTTTCCACCATGGCGTCCATGTCCTCATACGCCTCGGGGTCGTAGATCTCGGCGCCCCGGATGTTGAAGCCGGCCTCCTCGGCAGCGGCCTGGATCTCCTCCGCCTTGCCAATGAGGACAGGAGTCAGGAAGGTACCGGACAGCAGACGGGCGGACGCCTCCAGGATGCGGGGATCGGTCCCCTCTGTAAAGACGATCTTTCGGGGGTGAGCTTTCAGGCTATCAATGAGCTGTTTAAACATGTTGCATCATTCCTCCAAATCAAGTTGGTGCTTCTCACCAGAATTCCGATTATCATGGTAGCATTTCCCGGCAAAAAATGCAAGGGCCACAGGATAGTTTTCTGCCTCCAGCCCGGGAAAAATTCCACAGGTTTTTTAAAAATTCCTCTTTACCTATCGTAATGGTTCAGGTATACTATACGAAGCGTATATGAAACCTTCCGGGGCGGGCCCGACTTGTACAGGGCCGGCCCCGGCAGTCTGCAGTGTTGAGGTGGAGAAAGCGATATGAAGATAGAGAATCCCGAGTTTCCCCGCACCCTGTCCCTGCTGCGGCAGGAGAAGGGTGTCAGCCAGCGCACCGCCGCAGAGGCCCTGGGTATCTCCCAGGCCCTGCTCAGCCACTACGAAAACGGCGCCCGGGAGCCCGGCCTGGTCTTTGTGGTAAAAGCCTGCGACTACTATAACGTGTCAGCCGACTTCCTCCTGGGCCGCACCCTCACCCGAGACGGCACCACCATCACCCCCGATGAGTTGTACGATCTTAGCGACGAGAAGAACAACTCGCTGAAGGGGGGCGTGCTGGCCCTGCTGAGCAAAAAGCTGCTGGTGAACTCCATTGGTGTGCTCTTCGGCCTGCTGGGCAAAACGGGCAGCCGGGAGGCCATCCAGGCCGCCTCGGGCTATCTGTCCACGGCGGTGTATATCATGTACCGCCGGCTCTACGACGCCAACCCGGACAACAACCCGGACTTTTTCTCCGTCCCGCCCCGGCATTTCCAGGCCGGCCTGGCCGAGGCCGACATGCGCTGCTGCGAGGCCGAGCTGTCCGACGCCCTGGCCGCCCACAGCAAGGCCAAGGGGCCCTGGCCTGAGATGACCAACGACGCCCTGGCCCGGGACTACCCCGTCCTCTACCAGTCCATCCTCCAGGTGGTCCACAACACCGGCGAGCGGGTCACCGCCCTCAGTGCGGGACGGAAGGCAAAACAGGAAAAGAAATAACGTCCAGGAGCGCGCAAAAAGCCTCCCCCTTTATGGGGGAGGTAGCTGGCCGGAGGCCAGACGGAGGGGGTGCGGGCGGCGGTTCCCCCCTCAGTCACGCTTCGCGTGACAGCTCCCCCACAAGGGGGGGAGCCTTGCCCTGCGGGGGACGGAGGTGAAGGTATATGGATAACTACAGGATGCAGGAGTTAATCCGGCTCTATGAAGAAAAAATGGAGCTTCCCGACCCGCCTCATTGCTATACGCTCCGGTGTTTAACAGAGACTTCCACATGGATCGGGACTCTGGATCGTGCAGAGCAAAAAATGGTCTTTGAATACATCCGCTACCTTTTGAAGCGGCCAGGGGACAGCACCCTGAAAGCAAAAACATCTATGCTGTTGAAACAGTTTCCCGATTGGGAGAGATACCTCAAGGAGGCATATCTATGACCGACCAAAGTAAAATCCGAAATTTTTCCATCATCGCCCACATTGACCACGGCAAATCCACCCTGTCCGACCGGCTCATTGAAATCTGCGGGGCGGTGGAGCAGCGGCAGATGGAATCCCAGCTGCTGGACAACATGGACCTGGAGAAGGAGCGGGGCATCACCATCAAGGCCCGGGCGGTGCGGCTGGACTACCAGGCGGAGGACGGTCAGGTCTACCACCTGAACCTGATCGACACCCCGGGACACGTGGACTTTAACTACGAGGTGTCCCGCTCTCTGGCGGCCTGCGAGGGGGCGGTGCTCATTGTGGACGCCTCCCAGGGCATCGAGGCCCAGACCCTGGCCAACACCTACCTGGCCATGGAACACGATTTGGAGATTCTCCCCGTGGTGAACAAGATCGACCTGCCCGCCGCCGACCCGGCCAGGGTGAAGGAGGAGATCGAGAACGTCCTGGCCCTCCCCGCCCTGGACGCCCCGGAAATCTCCGCCAAGCAGGGGATCAATATCCCGGCGGTGCTGGAGGACATCGTACAGAACATCCCCGCCCCCGAGGGGGACCCCTCCGCCCCCCTGAAGGCCCTGATCTTCGACAGCCAGTACGACCCCTACGTGGGGGTGATCGTCTATTTCCGAGTCATGGAGGGCGCCCTGAAAAAGGGGATGAACGTGAAGATGATGGCCTCGGGGGCCAGCTATCAGGTGCTGGACTGCGGCTACCTCAAGCCCCTTGGGATGGAGTCCGCCCCCCAGCTGTCCGCCGGGGAGGTGGGCTGGTTCACCGCCTCCATCAAGAACGTGAAGGACACCAGCGTGGGCGACACCATCACCGGCGCGGAGGCTCCCGCCGCCGAGGCTCTGCCCGGTTACCGCCCCGCCCAGGCCATGGTCTACTGCGGCATCTACACCGAGGACGGCTCCAAGTACCCCGACCTGCGGGATGCTCTGGAAAAGCTCCAGCTCAACGACGCATCCCTGTCCTTCGAGCCGGAATCCTCCGTGGCTTTGGGATTTGGCTTCCGGTGCGGCTTTTTGGGGATGCTCCACATGGAGATCATCCAAGAGCGGCTGGAGCGGGAGTTTGATTTGGATTTGGTGACCACATTACCCTCTGTAATCTATGAGGTCACCAAAACAGACGGTACTGTGGTCCGGGTGGACAACCCCCACAACTACCCCGACCCCGGCTCCATCGCGGACGCCAGAGAGCCCTACGCCAAGGTGTCCATCATCTCCCCGCCCGACTATGTGGGCAACATCATGCCTATGTGCCAGGACCGCCGGGGGATCTTCAAGGACATGCAGTACCTGGACACCAATCTGGTGGAGCTGCACTACTCCATGCCCATCGGGGAGATCATCTACGACTTCTTCGACGCTCTGAAGGCCCGCACCAAGGGGTACGCCTCCCTGGACTACGAGCTGGAGGGCTACGAGCCCAGCGACCTGGTGAAGGTGGACCTGCTCCTCAACGGAGACCAGGTGGACGCCCTGAGCTTTATTGTCCACCGGGACAAAGCCTATGGCCGCGCCCGGCGGATCTGCGAGAAGCTGAAGGAGAACATCCCCCGCCAGCTCTTTGAGGTGCCCGTCCAGGCAGCCATTGGCGGAAAGATCATCGCCCGGGAGACGGTGAAGGCCATGCGCAAGGACGTGCTGGCCAAGTGCTATGGCGGCGACATCACCCGGAAGAAGAAGCTCCTGGAAAAACAGAAGGAGGGCAAGAAGAAGATGCGCACCCTGGGCACCGTTCAGCTGCCCACCGAGGCGTTTATGGCGGTTTTGAAATTGGACGAGGAATAAAAACAGCCGGCCGGTCTGCAGACCGGCCGGCTGTTTTCCATATGCCCTGCCTGGCGGCGCTTATTTGGCCGCCTTGCTCTTTTCAAAAAAGCTGTCGATCTTGCCCTTGATCTCGGCGGGCTTTAAGTATTTCAGCAAATAGCCCGCCGGCTTCAGGGCCAGCAGCTCCCGCACGATCTCCGGGTCGTCCCGGCCGGTCAGGAAGATGACCGGGATTCGAGCGAACGCCTCCTCCAGCCGGAGCATCTCCAGCGTCTGCTTGCCGTTGACCACCGGCATCTCGTAGTCCAGCAGGATCAGGTCCGGCCGGTTCAAGGTGATGGTGCGGATCGCGGCCACTCCGGACTCGGCCAGGGCCACCTCATAGCTCCCCTCCAGCATCTGCTTGACACTCTGGCGCACCGTCATGGAGTCGTCCACCACCAGCACCTTGGGCAGATGGCGGACCGCCTCCTGCCGCAGCTGCTCCTCCCGCTGCTCCAGGTACCGCGCCACCTCCTCGGCGGCGTTGTTGTTCTCGATGGGGGTGCCGATGCCGCTCTCCAGAATGTGGGGGGCGATGGCGCAGTAGGCAAAGTACCCTGCGCCGCCGGTGTTGAACAGCAGGCTGATCTGGGGCTTCTCCCGGTCGAACACCTTTCGGAACTGCTCATAGGACAGGAGGTTCTCCTCCTTCAGCTCATAGGCGTGCACCTCCGGGAGGTGCTCCATCACCCGTGTCACGAACTGCCGCGCCGTGTATCGGGCGGCGTTGATCAGCATGGAGTCCAGCTTATTGGTATGGAGGCCCAGGATCTTGCCCACGGTGTTGATGAGGAGCTTTTCCTCAAACACCATGATGACCTCCTGCTTTTTCTCCCCCTGGCCGGCCCCGAAGACCAGGCGGTAGTAGACCCCTTTTCCGAATTTTTCCCCGCCGTAGGCGTCGCTGATGGCCTGGGACTCCAGGTGGAACATATCGAACACCATTTGCGTGATGATCTTCTTAACGGCGGCGATCTCCTCACTGGGCAGCAGGTCCTTCCAGGTGCTCATCCGCTCCCCGGTGATGGCCTGATCCTCGGTGAGGGTGTGGCCGATCAGGAAGCCGGCGCACACACCCAAAAAGTGGTCCACCGCCTCCGGGGAGTAGTTGGTCTGCTCCAGCTCCTGCTCCAGGGCCGGCAAGGTGTTTTCCCGAAAATTCTGATGGATGCGCTGGTGCTGCTCCAGCCCCTCGTAGCCGATGGACGCCATGTAAGCCTCCTCATCCGAGAAGTGCTTGATGGCGTGGCCCTTAAAATATTTGATGCCCTCCTGACAGGTCCATTGGCTGTCCTTTTCCTCCTCCCGGAAGGTGAAAAGCTTGTTAATGATCTTGAAGATGCGCTGGTGTTCCTTGTCGATGCTCTCGACTCCAATGTTATATTCATCCTGCCATTCGAATTGTGTTTCCACATAGACCCCTCCCTGTCAGGTGCCCTGTTTGGCACCTTGATTTCTGTTTTCACATTATACTAGATTCACCGGAACATCGTCAAGGGGGATTCCGGAATATTCCAACCGCCTGTCCCATACCATGAAGAGAAAGGGAGGCGGAGCACATGGCACGAAACAGCAAGGGAAAGCGGTCCGGTCAGGGGGTGCGCCAGCCGGTGAACGCCGCGCTGCTGCTGACGCTGGTCCTGTTCTTTCTTCCGGCGCTGGTGGTGCGGGGGGAACCGGTCTACCAGCGGACCGACGTGGTGGAGCTGCCCAACGGGGAGAGCGTCCTCCCCCTGGACCCCACGCCCTCCGCCTCCCCGGCCGGGAGCCGGGACAAGGGCCGGGTGGTGCGCCTTCAGACCCGGGAGGGCGAGATCACCGAGCTGACCATGGCGGAGTATCTGTGGGGGGTGGTGGCAGCGGAGATGCCCGCCTCCTTTGAGGAGGAAGCCCTGAAGGCCCAGGCCTGCGCCGCCCGGACCTACACGGCGATCCTGCAGAACAGCGCCTCGCAAAAGCACCCGGACGCCGACATCTGCGCCGACAGCAGCTGCTGTCAGGCCTACATTGAGCGCTCTGCGGCGGAGGCCCGATGGGGGCTGAACGCCGGGGAGTACGGAGCCAAGATCGACCGGGCGGTGGCGGAGACCGACAGCCTGGGGGTCCTCTACCAGGGAAAGCCCATTCAGGCGCTGTTTTTCTCCTCCGCCGCCGGAAAAACGGTGGACGCAGTGGAGGTCTGGGGCAACTCGGTGGACTACCTGAAGAGCGTGGACAGCCCCGAGGGGGACGAGGTGCCCAACTACCACACCCAGGCGGCGCTGGGGGCGGAGGAGGTCAAGTCCCTCACCCTGAACGCCTATCCCGGCGCGGACCTGTCCGGGGCGCCGTCCCACTGGTTTGGCGAGGCCAGCCGCAACGAGGGCGGCGGGGTGATCTCCATGACGCTGGGGGGTGTCACCCTCACCGGCGGACAGCTGCGCTCCCTGTTCTCCCTGCGCTCGGCCACCTTTACCGTCACCTGGGACGGGGCGCAGTTCCTCTTCGACGTCACCGGCTACGGCCACGGGGTGGGCATGAGCCAGTATGGAGCCAACGCCATGGCCAAAAGCGGCAGCTCCTTTGCGGACATCCTCACCTGGTACTACACCGGCACGCAGGTGGGAGATCTTTGGTAACCTGGCAGGATAAGGGCCGTCCGGACCGCCGGACGGCCCTTTTTGGAAAAAATTTTCAAAAAACCTGCCCATTCAAATATGAATAAATCTTGACAGAAAAGCGATTGCCCTTTACAATATTAGGTGGACAAATATGAAAAACCTGTGGGGATGTTTTTCAGTTGCCGCATGGGAGGGAGACCCCGCCCCCTGCGGCCTTTTACTGCAAGTCCGCACCGGCCCATCCGCCGGAGGCGGACGCCGCGGCGGTCCGCCGCGGCTACGAAAAAATTTGGAGGTGTAACAAGACCCAATGGACCCAATTTTAGCAGTCATCGGCATGATCGTCACGCTGATTGTGGGCGCTCTGGGCGGGGCTGTGTTCGGCTGGAACCGCCGGAAGGCCACCGCAGAGCGGGAGATCAAGTCCGCCGAGGACGAGGCCACCCGCATCGTCAACGAGGCTTACAAGAGCGCCGAGAGCAAAAAGCGCGAGGCGTTGGTCGAGGCCAAGGAGGAGATCCTCAAGGCCAAAAACGAGCACGAAAAAGAGGTAAAAGACCGCCGCAGCGAGCTGCAGCGCCAGGAGAACCGCCTTCAGCAGAAGGAGGAGAACCTGGACCGGAAGACCGAGAACATCGAAAAGAAGGAAGAGCAGCTCTCCGCCCGGCTGGCCAAGCTGGACGCCACCCAGGCAGAAGCAGAGAAGCTGAAGCAGAAGCAGGTGGACGAGCTGGAGCGCATCTCCGGCTTCACCGCTGAGGAGGCCAAGAACTACCTGCTGAAGCAGCTGGAGGAGGACGTCACCCACGAGTCCGCCATGAAGATCAAGGAGATCGAGGCCCGGTTCCGGGACGAGGCGGACACCAAAGCCCGGGAGATCATCTCCCTGGCCATCCAGCGCTGCGCCGCCGACCACGTGTCGGAGGCCACCGTATCCGTCGTCCCCCTGCCCAACGACGACATGAAGGGCCGCATCATCGGCCGGGAGGGCCGGAACATCCGCACCTTGGAAACCCTGACCGGGGTGGACCTGATTATCGACGATACCCCCGAGGCCATCACCGTCTCCTGCTTCGACCCCGTCCGCCGGGAGATCGCCCGGCTGGCCCTGGAGAAGCTGATCCTGGACGGCCGCATCCACCCCGCCCGCATTGAGGAGATGGTGGAGAAGGCCAAGCGGGAGGTGGACATGGTCATCAAGTCGGAGGGCGAGCGGGCCATCTTTGAGACCAACGTCCACGGCCTGCACCCCGAGCTGGTCAAGCTGCTGGGCCGGATGCGCTACCGCACCAGCTACGGACAGAACGTGCTCAACCACTCCATCGAGGTGTCCCACGTGGCCGGGCTGCTGGCCGCCGAGATCGGCGCCAACGTCACCGAAGCCAAGCGGGCCGGCCTGCTCCACGACCTGGGAAAATCCATCGACCACGAGGTGGAGGGTTCTCACGTGCAGATCGGCGTGGAGCTGGCCCGGAAGTATCGGGAGAGCGAGCACATTATCCACGCCATCCACGCCCACCACAACGACGTGGAACCCAAGACGGTGGTGGCCTGCCTGGTACAGGCGGCCGACGCCATCTCCGCCGCCCGGCCCGGCGCCCGGCGGGAGAATCTGGAGAACTATATCAAGCGCCTGGAGGCCCTGGAGGAGATCACCTCCTCCTTCAACGGAGTGGAGAAGTCCTACGCCATCCAGGCCGGCCGCGAGGTGCGCATCATGATCAAGCCCGAGGTCATCAGCGAGGACCAGATGGTCCTTTTGGCCCGGGAAATCGCCAAGAAGATCGAGGACGAGCTGGAGTACCCCGGCCAGATCAAGGTCCACCTGCTCCGGGAGACCAAGGCCATCGAATACGCCAAATAACACACAACCCGGGACGCCCCCCAGCGTCTCGGGTTTTTTGATGAAAATTTTCCAGACAGCTGGGAGAAAACCGTCAAAAAGCCGCTAGTCAGACCGGGGCCCGATGACTATAATAATCCGAGATTCTCGGAAAGAAGGGACCTCTATGACCAAAGACCTCACCACCGGCAGCCCAATGCGGCTGATCATCGGGTTCGCCCTGCCCACCCTGTTCGGTATGCTGTTTCAGCAGCTGTACAATCTGGTGGACACCATGATCGTGGGCAGACTGCTGGGGGCCTCCGCACTGGCGGCGGTGGGCTCCACCGGCTCTATCAACTTCTTCGTCATCGGCTTTTGCATGGGGGTATGCAACGGTTTCGCCATCCCGGTGGCCCAGCGGATGGGGGCCAACGAGCCCTCCAAAATGCGCCGCTACGCGGCCAACGCCGCCTGGCTGTCCATCCTCTTTGCCCTGGTGCTCACGGCGGCCACCGGCCTGCTGTGCCGCCGGATTCTCACGGTGATGCTCACTCCGGAGGACATCTTCGCCAACGCCTACACCTATATTTTTATCATCTTCATGGGCATCCCCGCCACCTTCCTCTACAATCTGCTGGCTGGGATCATCCGTTCCCTGGGGGACAGCAAAACGCCGGTGTATTTTCTGGCGCTGTCCTCCATACTGAACATCGCCCTGGACTTCGCCCTGATTCTGGGCGTCCAGGCCGGGGTGGCGGGGGCGGCCATCGCCACGGTCACCTCCCAGGCGGTGTCCGGCATCGCCTGCCTGTTCTACATGCGAAAAAAATACCCCATCCTCCGCATGACCAGGGAGGAGCGGAAACTGGACCTCCACTCCTGCGCCGTGCTGTGCTCCATGGGAATCCCCATGGGATTGCAGTATTCCATCACGGCCATCGGCTCCATTGTTCTTCAGTCCTCGGTAAATGCCCTGGGCAGCCTCTACGTGGCCGCTGTGGCGGCGGGAGCCAAGGTCTACCAGCTGCTGGCCTGCCCCTTCGACGCCATGGGCGCCACCATGGCCACCTACTGCGGCCAGAACGTGGGGGCCTGCAAGCTGGACCGGCTGGGCCGGGGCATCCGCTCCTGCGCCCTGCTGGGGCTGGGCTGCTCCGCCATCGCCTTCTGCGCCATGCTCCGCTTCGCGCCCCAGTGCGCCATGCTGTTCCTGGACTCCAAGGAGGCGGATATGCTCCTGCTCACCCAGCTGACCGCCCGGTACATCATCATCCAGTCCGCCTTCTTCTTCCCCCTGTCCCTGGTGAACATTGTCCGGTTCTCCATCCAGGGGATGGGCTTCAGCCCCTTCGCCATCCTGGCCGGGGTGCTGGAGATGGCCGCCCGCACCAGCGTGGGTTTGATTTTGGTGCCCGCCTTTGGCTACACCGCCGCCTGCTTCGCCTCCCCCGCCGCCTGGGTGTGCGCCGACCTGTTCCTGGTGCCCGCCAGCGCCGCCTGTATCGCCAAGCTGCGCCGGCTCTACCCCAATACGCCCGAGGATACACCAGCCGCCCAGCCCGTCCCCCTTCGGGCGGGGGCAAACCGTTGAACAGCAAAACTGCTTTTTCTTCAAACACAAAAAAGCACCCCCGCCTCTCGGTGGGGGTGCAAGCTTTGATCAGTCGGTGACGTAGGGCAGCAGGGCGACCTGACGGGCGCGCTTGATGGCCTCGGTCAGCTGGCGCTGATGCATGGCGCAGGTGCCGGTGGTGCGGCGGGGCAGGATCTTGGCCCGCTCGGACGTGAACCGGCGCAGCTTGGCGGCGTCCTTGTAGTCGATCTGCTCCACTTTGTCGGCGCAGAAAGCACAGACCTTACGGCGCTTACGGCCGCGCATGGGCTTGTTATCGCGTTCCATAGCCATGGAAGTAACCTCCTTTTTACGACCTTATTTGGTCAAAGTCAAAACGGCAGAGGGCCGTCGTCAGTGGTAAGCTCAGAGAAGCTGTCGCCGTCCGCAGGGGGGGCGCCGTAGCCGCTGAGGGCATCGCCGCCGTAGGAGCCGGACCGGGGTGCGGGCTGGGAGTAGCCGCCGTCCTGGCGGTAGCCAGAGGAGTAGCTGCCTCCCCCCTCGCCGTCCCGCTTGGAGTCACCGAAGTAGACGTTGTCGGCAACCACCTCAGCGCTGGTGCGCTTGTTGCCGTCCTTATCGGTCCAGTCCCGCATCTGGAGCCGGCCCTCCACCACCGCCATGCGGCCCTTGGTGAAGTAACGGCTGACAAACTCGCCGGTCTGGCGCCAGGCGACCACGTCGATCCAGTCGGTAGCGCGCTCGCCGGTGTTCTTGTCCTTGAAGTCCCGGTCCACGGCCAGCCGGAAGGAGGCCACCGCAACCCCAGACTGGGTGTGCCGGAGCTCAGGGTCACGGGCCAGACGGCCCATAATAACAATGTGATTCAGCATGAGCGTCCTCCTTACTCATCCTTGCAGACGATCATGGAACGCATCACACCATCGGTGATCCGGAAAATACGGTCCAGCTCTGCGGGGATGGCGGCGGCGGCGGTGAAGGTCATCAGCACGTAATAGCCCTCCATCAGGTCGTTGATGGGATAGGCCAGCCGGCGCTTGCCCCACTCGTCGATCTCGGACACCGTACCGTTGGCCTCGACCACGCCCTTGAACCGCTCCACCAGAGCCTTGATCTGCTCTTCGTTCAGGTCGGGCTTCAGAATATAGAGCGCCTCGTAGTTCGCATTGATTTTTGCCATGTTTTGCACCTCCTTATGGACATATGGCCCCTGGAAAACCCCCAGGGGCAAGGATATGGCTGCCTCCATCTGGAGACAGGCTTTATTATTATACCGGAAATCCCAGAAAAGTCAAGGATTTTTTCAACTGTCCTCCTCCGGGGGTACCGACGGCATTAACTTCTCCCTGGCCAGCCGGGAGATGATCGCCAACATGCTGGAGATCCAAGCCAGCGCCACCCCCTTTGACGCAGGCGTCTACATCGCCAGCTGCGACAAGGGGATGCCCGGCAGCCTGATGGGCCTGGCCCGGGTGAACATTCCCTCGGTGGTGGTCACCGGCGGCACCATGGCGGCGGGGCCCGGCCTGCTCACCCTGGAGCAGCTGGGCATGTACTCCGCCCAGTACGAGCGGGGCGAGATCAGCGAGGAGAAGCTGACCTGGGCCAAGGGCAATGCCTGTCCCAGCTGCGGCGCCTGTTCCTTCATCGGGACCGCCTCCACCATGCAGATCATGGCCGAGGCCCTGGGGCTGGCCCTGCCCGGCTCCGCCCTCCTCCCCGCTGCAAGCCCCGACCTTGTGGACTGCGCCCGCCGGGCGGGGGAGCTGGCGGTAAAGCTGACCGGCATGGAACACATGCGCCCCTCCGACCTGGTCACCATGGACAGCTTCGAAAACGCCATCCTGATCCATGCCGCCATCTCCGGTTCCACCAACGCCCTGCTCCACCTGCCCGCCATCGCCCGCGAGTTCGGCATCGAGATTGACGGCAGCACCTTCGACCGCCTCCACCGGGGGGCTCACTATCTGCTGGACCTCCGCCCTGCCGGGCGCTGGCCCGCTGAATTCTTCTACTACGCCGGCGGCGTCCCCGCCATCATGGAGGAGCTGAGGGACGTCCTCCACCTGGACGCCCGCACCATCACCGGCAGGACCTTGGGCGAAAATCTGGCGGAACTCCGGGAAAACGGCTTCTATGACCGCTGCCAGCAGTGGCTGGACCGGGCCAATACCAAATACGGCTTATCTCTCACCCGTGCGGATATCATCCGCCCCTACGATCAGCCCATCGGCGCGGACGGCTCCATCGCCGTTCTGAAGGGCAATCTGGCTCCCGAGGGCGCGGTGATCAAGCACACCGCCTGCCCCAGGGAGATGTTCTCCGCTATCCTCTGTGCCCGGCCCTTTGACAGCGAGGAGGCGTGCATCGACGCCGTCCTCCACCACCGGGTGAAGCCTGGCGACGCGGTGTTCATCCGGTACGAGGGGCCCAAGGGCTCCGGCATGCCGGAGATGTTCTATACCAGCGAGGCCATCTCCTCCGACCAGGAGCTGGGCCGCTCCATCGCCCTGATCACCGACGGACGCTTCTCCGGGGCCTCCACCGGCCCGGTCATCGGCCACTGCAGCCCGGAGGCCCAGGCCGGCGGCCCCATCGCCCTGGTGGAGGAGGGGGATCTGATCCGGCTGGACGTGAAGGAGCGCATGTTGGACATCGTGGGCGTCAAGGGGGAGCGGAAAACACCCCAGGAGGTGGCGGCCATCCTGGCCGAACGGAAAAGACGCTGGCAGCCCAAGCCTGTCAAATACAAGCGGGGCGTGCTGCGCCTGTTCTCCGATCTGGCCGCCTCCCCGATGAAGGGCGCCTATTTGGAGTACGATCCATAAGCGAGAAGCGGGCTGTCAGCCCGCTTCTTTGGCGTAATTGTCAAAAATCGGCCTCCAAAATTGTACGAACAGCAGAAATTTCCAGGATCGCACACTCCTTGTCTTGACTTCTTTTTCCAATCAGGATATGATTGCGTTAAGTTGAATGTTGGAATGTTACCGGTCCGCCGGGCTTGACCAGCTCTGTCTGAAGTTGTCCTCTGCCGCTGAAGGGGATGTTGGACGGGGTTGGTTTGTTTTTTGTGGGGAGGGCAGAGGATTGCGCATTAAAAAAGTGATCAACAACAACATCCTCTGCATCGTGGACGGCAAGGGAAACGAGATGATCGTCACCGGCAAGGGCCTGGGCTTCAAGCGCAAGGTGGGAGAGCGGGTAGACCCGGCCCTGTTCGAAAAAACCTACCACATGGAGGACAAGGGGGAGCAGCGCAAGCTGCGGGAGCTGTGCGAGCAGATCCCGCTGGAGCATCTGCGGCTGACCCAGGACCTGATCGAATACATCAAAACCCAGATCACCACGCCGCTGAACGAGTCCCTGCTCATCACCCTGGCCGACCACATCAGCTTCGCCATCAAGCGCAAGGAGGAGGGCATTGAATTCACCAATCCTCTCCAGGGGCCCATCATGAGCTACTATCCCACCGAGTACCACCTGGGCCAGCACTGCCTGCGGGTGATCCGGGAGGAGACCCAGACCGATCTGAACCCCGCCGAGGCGGCCTTTATCGCCATGCACATCGTCAACGCGGAGCTGAACACCAGCATGACCGTGATGTATGACATCACCAAGCTCATTGAGGGGACGCTGGAGGTGGTGGAGTATTACTATCAAACGGCCTTCGACCGGGAGTCCCTGGACTTCAACCGCTTTGTGGTCCACCTGCGCTACTTTGCCCAGCGGCTGTTCCAGGCAGCGCCCCGGCATCCGGACGAGTACGACGCGGATTTTCAGGAGATGATCATCCGCAGCTGCAAAAAGCACTACAAATGCGCCCAATGCATCGGTGAGTATATCCAGAACGCCTATCAGAAGGAGGTCTCCGGCGAGGAGCTGATCTATCTGACCATCCACCTGAAGCGGATCAATCTGAGCAGCAAACAGCCGCCATCTGAGCGGGAAACATATACGGGATCGTGACCAATTCGGGCGAGACCCATGCGGTGTATACAAGTGATGCCCTTGTACGCATGGTATGGGTTTTTTATATTCTGCCATACTATTTTGTAAGAGGAGGACATTTTATGAAGGACAAGATCTTTGGTGTGCTTCAGCGGGTGGGCCGCTCCTTTATGCTGCCCATTGCCCTGCTGCCGGTGGCTGGACTGCTGCTGGGAATCGGCAGCTCGTTCACCAACCAGACCATGCTGGAGGCCTATGGCCTCACCAGTGTGATCTACGAGGGCGGCGTGCTCTACACCATCCTGGACATCATGAACCAGTGCGGCAGCGCCGTATTCAACAACCTGGCCCTGCTGTTCGCCATGGGCGTGGCCATCGGCATGGCCAAAAAGGAGAAGGAGGTGGCCGCCCTGTCCGGCGCCATCGCCTACCTGGTGATGAACACCGCCATCTCCGCCATGATCACCGCCCGGGGCGGCGTGGAGGCCATGGCCGCCAACTCCACCACCGAGATGCTGGGCATCACCACTCTCCAGATGGGTGTGTTCGGCGGCATCATCGTGGGCCTGGGCGTGGCGGCGCTGCACAACAGATTCTACAAGATCCAGCTGCCCCAGGTGCTCTCCTTCTTCGGCGGCACCCGGTTCGTGCCCATTGTCTGTACCGCCGTGTTCCTGGTGGTGGGCATCGCCATGTTCTTTATCTGGCCGGTGGTCCAGCTGGGCATTGCCGCGCTGGGCAATCTGGTGATTCAGTCCGGTTACGCCGGCACCTGGATTTACGGCATCCTGGAGCGGGCCCTCATTCCCTTCGGCCTGCACCACGTGTTCTACATGCCCTTCTGGCAGACCGCCGTGGGCGGCACCGCCATTGTGGACGGCGTTACCATCCAGGGCGCACAGAATATCTTCTTCGCGGAGCTGGCCTCCAAGTCTACGGAAGTCTTCTCCGTCTCCGCCACCCGGTTTATGGCGGGCAAGTTCCCCTTCATGATTCTGGGCCTGCCCGGCGCGGCCCTGGCCATGTACAAGACCGCCAAGCCGGAAAAGCGGAAGGTGGCCGGCGGCCTGCTCATCTCCGCCGCCCTCACCGCCATGCTCACCGGCATCACCGAGCCTCTGGAGTTCACCTTCCTGTTTGTAGCCCCCCTGATGTACGCCGTCCACTGCGTGTATGCCGGCCTGTCCTACATGCTGATGCACATCTTTAACGTGGGCGTTGGCATGACCTTCTCCGGCGGCATCATCGACCTGACCCTGTTCGGCATCCTCCAGGGCAACGCCAAGACCAACTGGATCTGGGTGCCCATTGTGGGCGTGGTGTACTTCGTGCTGTACTACTTCACCTTCTACTTCATGATCACCAAAATGGATCTGAAGACCCCCGGCCGGGAGGACGAGGGCGAGGAGACCAAACTCTTCACCCGCTCCGACTTCAAGGCCAAGACCGGCGTGGGCCCCGACGGCTCCTCCCCGGCGGGGGGCGTGTCCGATGCTGTCTCCGCTCTGATCCTCAAGGGCCTGGGCGGCAAGGCCAACCTGTCCGACGTGGACTGCTGCGCCACCCGCCTGCGCGTCACCGTCATCGACGCGGACAAGGTGAACGATGCCATGCTGAAGCAGTCCGGAGCCTCTGGCGTCATCCACAAGGGCAACGGCGTTCAGGTGGTGTACGGCCCCCAGGTGGCGGTGATCAAGTCCAATCTGGTGGACTTCATCGACTCCCCCGAGTCCGATCGTCTGGATGCCCTGTCCGCCCCCGCCCCTGCGGCCGCTCCCGCCAAGGCCGCTGCCAAGCAGAAGCAGGACGCCCTGATGGCCGCCCACATGACCGGCACCGTAATCCCCATGGCCGAGGTCCAGGACGAGGCCTTCTCCACCTGCGTGCTGGGCGAGGGCGTGGCCATTGAGCCCGACCAGGGCAAGCTGTACGCCCCCGCCGATGGGGTGGTGGATAACCTGTTCGACACCCACCACGCCATCGGTCTGATCACCGACGAGGGTGTAGAGCTGCTGCTCCACATCGGCATCAACACCGTAGAGCTGGGCGGCAAGCACTTTGAGGCCCACGTGGCCGTGGACCAGAAGGTGAAAAAGGGCGATCTGCTCATCTCCTTCGACATGGAGGCCATCAAGGCGGCGGGCTATCTGCTGACCACCCCCATGATCGTCTGCAACACCGACGACTACCAGAGCGTCACCCCCCAGGCGGAGGGCAAGATCAAGGCCGGCGCCCCCCTGTTGGCGGTCAAGGGCTGATCCAGCCCGACGCACCCATCCAAACATCAGCAGGCGCTCACCCCCGAACCAGGGGTGAGCGCCTGTCATTCCTTTTTGAACGCGGCCAGAGGGCCGCTGTCAAGAGCGGCTCAGTATACCGTCTTCCCCAGCGCGGACTGGATCAGCTCAGAGGCCAGGATGCCGGTTTTATTCCGCTCGTCCAGGATGGGATTGACCTCCACCATATCCATGGAGCACAGCTTTCCGGCTTCGGCCAGCGTCTCCACCGCCAAAAACGCCTCCCGGACGGTCAGCCCGCTGTGGACCACCGTCCCGGTCCCGGGGGCCGCCTGGGGGTCGATGGCGTCGATGTCAAAGCTGAGGTGGATGCCGGAGCCGCCCGCACCCGCGATCTCGATTGCCTGCGCGATCACCTGCTCCATGCCCAGCTTGTCAATGGCGTTGATGGGGAAAACCGTGACCCCCGCCGCCTTCATCCGCTGGCGCTCAATGGTGTCGATATCCCGGCCGCCGATCTGCACGCACCGTTTGACGTCCACAAAAACCGGCTCCGTCCCATAGTCCACCATGCAGCTGGGGCCATACCCGCACACCGCGGAAAAGGGCATGCCGTGCATATTGCCGCTGGGGGTGCTGTCCTCGTTGTTCCAGTCGCCATGGGCGTCGATCCAGATGACCCCCATGCCGGGGTCGTGCCGCACCGCCGCGGAGATGCTGCCCGCCGCAATACTGTGGTCGCCGCCCAGCACGATGGGAAAATGCCCCTGCTCCAGCGTGCGGGAAACCAGCTGAAACAGCTGCCGGTTGACGTCGATCACCTGCTCGTAGTTCTGCATGTTTTTGGCGGTCGCGCCGGTCACCGGCGGGACGATATCGCCCAGGTCATTCACGGTAAAGCCCATCTGCCGCAGGCCCTCGCACAGGCCGCCGTAGCGGATCGCCATCGGCCCCATGCTGACCCCCCGCTTTGACGCGCCCAGATCCATCTGCACGCCGACAAGATCCAGAATCGGTGCCAAACAAACTCCTCCTTTTCCACTGCCTGGCTGCTCTGCCAGCAAATTTCTGATTTTATTATATCCGGCAGGGAGAAAAAAGCAATTCAAATTATTTGAAGCCGCAATTCAGCATTGTTTTACATACGCCTGGAACACCTCTACCACCGCGTCATGATAGAAGGCGTTTTTCCTCTCCTTGGAGTACAGCAGCACCAGTGGAGAACAGGCAGGAGGATGGCCCAAAAAATAGTAGCAGACTCCCTTCTGCCGGCGCATCCCCTTGATATACCCCAACCGGTTGAACCCGATGCCCATCCCCTCGGCCACCATTTCGATGATGGTGTCAAAGCTTCTGATCTCGGTGATCCGGGCGGGCCGCAGGCCGGCCTCCTCCAGCAGCCGGTCGATCGTCAGCCGCAGGCTCTGGGTCCTGGGAGGCAGGATCATCTCCTGGCCGCCCAGCAGCGCCGGTTCGATCCAGGGATAGGCCAGCTCCGGATCGTGCCGCGCCAGCTGCTCAAAGGGATGGCCCTCCGGCGCCGCCGCCAGCACCGGTTCCTGCTGCAGCACCACGTGATCCGTTCCGGGAATGGCGTCCTCCAGGGTGTAAAACAGGTAGTCCGACTGCCGCTGCTCCCATATTTTCATCAGCTCCTTGTAATTCCCGTCCTGAAAGAGCACGTTTACATCGGGCAGCGCCTTGGTCAGCCTGGAATGCAGCCAGGGCACGGCAGAGATGGCCCGCCGCTCCTGCACCGCGATGCGGACCGTCCGCTTCTGCATGTCGTCTTCCTTCCTCAGCTTCCGGTCAAAGTCCTCCTTCAGCAGGAGCATCTGGCTGGCGTGCTGGATATACTCCCAGCCGATGGGCGTGGGCTCCAGCGTCTTGCCCGTCCGGCTGAACAGGCGCACGCCCAGATTTTTCTCCAGATTGCTCAAAAACATGCTCAGGGCAGGGGCTGTGATAAACAGCTCCTCGGCGGCCTTTGTAATCGTCCCGCAGCGGGCCAGGGTGCAGATATAGGTCTGTTCTTTCAGATTCATGTCATACCTCCAGCTCGGAATCTCCGTTTGCCTGACGCCTTGGAACTGTTCTTTGATTTTATAGTATATCACAGATATTCCTAGAAGAAAAGTCCGTCTTTGTAAGGGATGTCAATTTTCTTTAACCACCTAATAAAAAAAAGTGAATTGCTTTTTTGCCCAAAGCTTTTTATACTGATACTTGTCAAGATCGTCGGAAAGACGGTGTGTGTAAACAATTTGTAAAAGGAGTTGGAATTTATGTCATCTGGAACCTCCCCGCAGGCAAAGAAGAAAGGCTTTACCATGCCCCATACCTTTGTCATCCTGGTTGTCATCATCCTCATTGCAACGGCACTCACTTGGGTGATTCCCAGCGGCGAATACGCCCGTATTGAGGACCCCATCTCCGGACGCAAAATCGTGGACGCAACCTCCTTTACCTATGTGGACAATGTCCGCGTCAGCCCAATTCAGCTTCCCATGCTGATCATCAACGCTTTCTCTGCTAACGCTGACCTGATTACCCTGATCCTCCTCAGCGGCGCGGCCATCCATATGCTGACGGCCACCGGCGCCCTCCAGGCTTTGGTTGCCTCCATTGTGCGCCGGTTCAGCGGCAAGGTGAGCGTTTTTATTCCGCTCCTGATGCTGGTGTTCGCCTTGATCTGCACCACCCAGGGCGTAAACACCTTTATCGCCTTCGCACCCATCACGGTGATGCTGGCCCTGAGCCTGGGACTTGACTCCATCGTGGGCGTGGGCATCATCCTGCTGGGCGGCGCAATTGGTTTCTCCACTGGCACGCTGAATGTCAGCACCACGCTGGTGGCCCAAAAGATCGCTGAGCTGCCCAACTACTCCGGCATCGGCTACCGCTGGGTCTGCTTTGCGGTGTTCTATGTTATCACCTGCACTCTGCTGGTGCGCTACGCCAAGAAGATCCAGAAGAACCCCGAGCTCAGCCCCATGTACGACCTGGACAAGACCAGCCAGTTCAAAAACGCCAACCTGGACGAGTTCGGCACCCTGGACACCCGCAAGATTCTGTGCATCATCGCCCTGGTGATTGCCCTGGTGGCCATTGTCTACGGCTGCATCAACCTGGACTGGGACTTTGCCGAGCAGAGCGGAATCTTCCTGGTACTCAGCATCGCCGTGGGCATTCTGGGCGGCTTTGACGCCAACAAGATCTGCGCCGAGTTCATGAACGGCGCCAAGAAGATGCTCAGCGCGGCCTTCATCATCATGTTTGCCCGGGCCATCGGCAGCGTGCTCTCCGCCGGCGTCATCACCGATACCATCGTTCACTCCATGGCTGTGGTCCTCACCGGCCTGCCCGCCGCCCTGCTGGGCGTTGGTATGCTGGCCGCCAACACCCTGATCAATGTGGTACTCACCTCCGGCTCCGGCCAGGCCGCCGCCGTCATGCCCATTATGATCCCTCTGTCCGACCTGCTGGGCGTCACCCGCCAGACCTGTATCCTCAGCTTCAACTTCGGTGACGGCTTCTGCAACTACATCCTGCCCACCTCCACCGCCCTGATGGGGATTCTGGGCGCGGCCGATGTCCCCTACGACCGCTGGATGCGCTTCATGTGGAAGATCTTCCTGGTATGGCTGGCCGTAGGCGCTGTGCTGGTCGTCATTGCGCAGATGATCAACTACGGCCCCATGTAAGAAACTCAATCACGCTTCTTAACCCGAGGCGCAGACCGGTCTTCGCCTGGTTTGCGCCTCGAAATCCATCAAATTAAGGAGTTTTATCATGAAGGAAACACTGTATCAGCTCATCCTCGATCAGTCCGAGCGGCTGCTGGACATGTCTGACCGCATCTTTGACAATCCCGAGTATGATGGGGAGGAGCATTTCGCCTCCGGCCTGCTGGAGGACTACCTGGAGGAAAACGGCTTTCAGGTCCAGCGCGGCCTGACCGGCTGGCCCACCGCCTTCCGCGCCACCTGGAAACAGGGGGAGGGCGGCCCCCGGATCGGGCTGCTGTGCGAGTACGACGCCCTGCGCCAGCTGGGCCACGGCTGCGGCCACCAGATGCAGGGGCCCTGCATCTGCGGCACCGCCGTTGCCCTGAAGAACGCCGGCTTCGACCAGCCCTTTGAGCTGGTGGTCTACGGCACCCCCGCTGAGGAGACCAGGGGGGCCAAGATCACCATGTGGGAGAACGGCTGCTTCCGGGACATCGACGTGGCCCTGATGATGCACGGCGGCCCGGACACCTGCGTGGACGAGAGGAGCCTGGCCCTGTCCAATTATATCGTGACCTTCCGCGGCAAAGGGGCCCACGCGGCCCTGGCCCCCGACCAGGGCCGCAGCGCTCTGGACGCCCTGCTGCTCACCTTCAACGCCGTGGAGTTCCTGCGGGAGCACGTCCGGGAGGACACCCGGATGCACTACACCATCAACGAGACCCCCGGCCCGGCCAACGTAGTCCCCGCCAAAGCGGTGGGCGCCTTCTCCCTGCGCAGCTACTCCCGGGAGGTGCTCAACGACGTCTGCCGCCGCTTTGAGCAGATCGTCCAGGGCGCAGCCCTGATGTCCGATGTGGAGTATGAGATCGCCAAGGACAAGGATGTGGACAACAAGATCCCCTGCCTCGCCCTCAACGAGATCATTATGGACAACGCCGCCGCCTGCGGCGCGCCGGGCATTGCGCCCCCCCGCAAGAAGACCGGCAGCACCGACTTCGGCAACGTGACCAACCACATGCCCGGCTGTTGCATCCGGGTGAAATTCGTCCCCGCTGGGACCTCCAGCCACTCCCAGACCTACGTGGAGGCCGGAAAGAGTCAGGAGGCCCACGACGCCGTCCTCACCGGCGCGAAGGTTCTGGCAGGCACCGCCTGCGACCTAATCCAAACTCCCGGTTTGATCGACAAGCTGTGGATGGACTTTGAACAGGCCAAGCAGAACGCCTGAGTCCCTCTGTCAAACCGCAATCGCGCCGGCAGTCCGCCGGCGCGATTTTTACAGCTGTGCTGACAGCGCCTTTTGGCTGAGCACCTGTGCCGTGATCCGGATAAACTCCGCCGCATACCGGGACAGCTCTCCGTCCTTTGGATAGCAGGCGTAGAAATGCCGGTGGTTCTCATAATTTTTCAGGGGATAAAAGGCCCCATGCCGCTGCGCCAGATCGTCCATATACAGATTGGAGCACAGCATGCAGCTGCCCGTCCCCAGCGCCACCCGCCGGGCCACCTCGAAGGAATCGCTCTCCAGCAGAATCTTGGGCTGCAGGCCGTAACGGCGGAACAGGGCGTCCTGGACCACCCGGGCGCTGTGCCCCTCCTTCAGGCTGACAAAGGTGTCCCCGGCGGCCGCGTCCAGCGGCACCAGCGTACCGCCGGGAAAGCGGGATGCCAGCCGGGACCCCGCTCCGGCCAGGATGCCCGTCACCTCCTCCTCAATCAGCTCATAGCGCAGCCGGGGACTGGTGGAGTCGATCACCGCCAGGGCCACGTCCACCCCGCCCTTCAGCACCAGCTCCTCCAGGTCGGCGCTGCCCCGCTCGGTGATCTCCAGCGCCACATGGGGGAACCGGGCCAAAAACCAGGGCAGGGCCAGGGGGAGCACCTGCATCCCCCGCTGAACGCTGATCCCCAGCCGGAGCCGTCCCCGGCTCTCGTCCCGGATCTCCTGAAGCTGGCGCTCCAGCCGGTCATTGGCGGCCAGGATTGCCTCCGCCGCCTGAAGGCAGGCTTCCCCGGCCAGGGTCAGGTGAACGGGAGAGACGCTGCGGTCAAAGAGCGCGGCCCCCAGCTCCACCTCCACCTGCTTGAGCATCTGGCTCAGGGAGGGCTGGCTGATGTAGAGCTTCCGGGCGGCGGCGGTGATGCTGCCCTCCTGTGCGATCGTTTGGATATACCGGGCCTGTTTCAGATTCATGGAGCGGTCCTCCTGCTTTTTGCAAAATCCCCAAATATCATAGGAATGATCCTATCTTTATTATAGTATATCTTCTATTTTTGTCAATAATAAAGGTCCTCCCATAGGAAAAATCCTATGGGAGGAGGACAGGAAAGATATTTGTTCCAGCACCGTATTTCGTGTTACAATACAGATACCAAGGGCCATCATAACAATATGTCAAAGGAGGCGCGTAGTATGGAGATCTTAAAGCCGGCCATCGCCGGGACACTGGAGTCCAGCGACGCCCAGGTGACGGTAGAGCCGGGGCAGGACGGCATTGAGCTGTCCCTCACCAGCAGCGTGATGAACCAGTACGGACGGCAGATCAAAGCCACGGTGCTGGAAACGCTGGAGCGGCTGAACGTTCAGCATGTCCGGATCACCGTAGTGGACAAGGGGGCGCTGGACTGCACCCTGAAGGCACGGGTGGAGTGCGCGGTGTTCCGCAGCTGCGGCCAATCGGAAGAAAATATTCCCTGGGGAGGTGTGGTGCAATGATCCCTCGTCCCAAACCGGAGCGGTTCCGCCTGCGGCGGACCATGATGTTCATGAACGCCCAGAAGCCGGGGCTCATCAAGGACGCCTACATCTACGGCTGTGACTCCATCATGCTGGACCTGGAGGACGCGGTGGCTGAAAACCAGAAGGACGCCGCCCGCTTTTCCCTGTACCATGCTCTGAAAACCATCGACTACGGCGATACTGAGGTCATCGTCCGCATCAACGGCCTGGACACCCCCCACTGGCGGGAGGACATTCGCGTCTGTGTAGCGGGCGGGGTGGACGGCATCCGCATCGCCAAATGCGAGTCCGCTCAGGACGTCCACACCGTGGAGAAAGCGGTGGAGGAAGCTGAGAAAGAGTTCGGGGTCGAGGTGGGCCGCACCCTCCTGATGGCGGCCCTGGAGAGCCCCAAGGGGGTTCTGAACGCCTACGAGATCTGCTCCGCCTCGGAGCGGATGTTCGGCGTGGCCATCTCTGGCGGCGACTTCCGGAAGTGCATGCAGACCACCCCCCAGCACAACGGCATCGACATGCTCTTTGCCCGGGGACAGATGCTGCTGGCCGCCCGGGCGGCGGGCATCCAGTGCTTTGACACGGTGTTCACCGACCTGGACGATGAGGAGGGCTTCCGGGCCGAGGTGTTCCAGAACAAGGCCATGGGCTTTGACGGAAAGAGCCTCATCAATCCCAAGCAGATCCGCTTTGTCCACGAGGTCTTCGCTCCCACCGAGAAGGAGGTCATCCAGGCGGAAAAGATTGTCCGGGCCATCAAGGAGAACGCGGAAAAGGGCCTGGGTGTGTTTACAGTGGACGGCAAGATGATCGACATCGCCTTCCTGCCCGGCGCGGAGCGCACCCTCCGGCTGGCCAGGGCCTGCGGCATGTATGAGGGGGATCTGGTATGAAGAACGCAGTTGGAAGAGAAATCCCGGACTCCCTGCTGGTCAACGGCAGAGAGGTCTATCAGGGAAAGCAGTATATGGACGGCAAGTACCTCCAAAAGGCCGCCCCCCGCACCCGGCGGTATGAGAAGCCCCAGGAGAGCAAGCTCCTGGACTCCATCGCGGAGGCCCTCAGGCACTGCGGGGCCAAAAGCGGCATGACCTTCTCCTTCCACCACCACCTGCGGGACGGAGACTATGTGGTGAACATGGTGATGAAGGCCGCCATCGAGGAACTGGGCCTGGAGGAATTGACCATCGCCGCCTCCAGTCTGGGCTCAGCCCACGACCCTATCGCCGGCTACATTGAGGACGGCAAAGTGGTGGGCATTCAGACCTCCGGCATCCGGGGACGGATGGGCGAGGTGGTCTCCGCCGGCAGGCTGAAGACCCCCGCCATCATCCGCTCCCACGGGGGACGGCCCCGGGCCATCGAGGGGGGCGAAGTCCACATCGACATCGCCTTTATCGCCGCTCCTACCAGCGACTGCGTGGGCAACTGCCGGGGGGTGGGCGGCAAGTCGGACTGCGGCTCCATGGGCTACGCCATGACCGACGCCAAGTACGCCGACCATGTGGTGGTGGTCACCGACTGTCTGGTGGACTTCCCCAACTTTCCCGCCTCCGTAGAGGCCATCGACGTGGATGCCGTCGTAGTGGTGGACTCCATCGGCAACCCGAAAAAAATCGCCTCCGCCGCCGCCCGCATCTCCCAGAACCCCCGGGACCTGATGATGGCGGAAAACGTGGCCAAGGTCATCGCCTCCACTCCCTGGTTCCAGGACGGCTTCTCCTTCCAGACCGGTGTGGGCGGGCCGTCTCTGGCCGCCAACCTGTTTCTGGAGCAGTACATGGACCAGCGGAACATCAAAATGGGCTGGGCCATCGGCGGCATCTGTGGCCCCATGGTGGAGCTGCTGAAAAAGGGAAAGGTGGGAAAGGTCATCGACGTGCAGGACTTCGACCTGGACGCGGTGAACTCCATCCACCGCACGGAGCATCACTATGAGATGTCCGCCAGCCAGTATGCCAACCCCGCCAACAAGGGGGCCTTTGTCAACAAGCTGGACTTCGTTGTCCTGGCCGCCCTGGAGATCGACACCGGCTTCAATGTGAACGTTCTCACCGGGTCCGACGGCGTCCTCCGGGGCGCGCCCGGCGGGCATCCGGACACGGCGGCGGGGAGCAAGGTGTGCGTCATCGTCACCCCCCTGGTCCGGGGGCGGATGGCCACCGTCTGCGAGCATGTGGTCACCGTTACCACGCCGGGCGACTGCGTGGACGTGCTTGTCACCGACTACGGCATCGCCGTCAACCCCCTGCGCCCCGACCTGATCCAGTGCCTGGACGAGGCAGGCATCCCCCACGTCACCATCGAGGCGCTCAAGGAAAAAGCCTACTCCCTGGTGGGCCGGCCCGACGATCTGGAGTGGGAGGACCAGGTGGTCGCCATCCTGGAGGCCCGGGACGGCACCATCCTGGACGTAGTCCGGAAGATCAAGCCCTTCACTCTGGAGTGACCTGTTTCCCTGGCGTTTGCCAACAGCAGCGTCAGGGGACTTTTTTTCAAGAAAAATCTCTGCTATACTGATCCATAAGAGGTGATCATCATGGGCGATACGCTGACTACGATCTCCCCCAGGGATGTCCGGGGGCAAAGGCAGGTCGACGCTCTCCTGGAGCAGGAGGGCATCCGCCGGGACGGCAATCTGGACTACACCTGCGGCTTGTTTGACAGCAGCTGGCGGCTGGCGGCCACCGGCAGCTGCTTTGGGAATACCATCCGCTGTCTGGCGGTGGACCGCGTCCGCCAGGGGGAGGGCCTGCTCAATCAGATCATCTCCCACCTGATGGAGGTCCAGACCCAGCGGGGCAACACCCACCTGTTCCTGTACACCAAGCCCCAGAGCGCCCGGTTCTTCGGGGACCTGGGCTTTTATGAGATCGTCCGGGCGGAGGGGGTGGTCTTTATGGAAAACCGCCGCCGGGGCTTTTCGGACTACTGCGCCGCCCTGGAACGGACCCGGAAAGAGGGGACCTCCGCCGCCATCGTCATGAACGCCAACCCCTTCACCCTGGGCCACCTCCATCTGGTGGAGCGGGCGGCGGCGGAAAACAACGCGGTCCACCTCTTTGTCCTCAGCGAGGAGGCGGGTCCCATCCCCTTTGCGGTCCGGCGGCGGCTGGTACGGGAGGGAACCGCCCATCTGTCCAACGTGATCTGCCACGACTCGGGTCCCTACATCATCAGCGGGGCCACCTTCCCCAGCTACTTTCTTAAGGACGGGGATACCGTCATCCGCGCCCACGCCGCCTTGGATCTGGCCGTCTTCGGCAGGATCGCGCCCTGCCTGAACCTCACCCGCCGCTACGTGGGGGAGGAGCGGACCAGCCATGTCACCGCCCTATACAATGAAGAGATGATCCGCCGCCTCCCCGAGCTGGGGATCGAATGCCGGGTGGTCCCCCGTCTGGAGCGGGACGGACAGCCGGTGAGCGCCAGCACGGTGCGGCAGGCCATCCATGATGGGCGGCTGGAGGACATCCGCCCTTTGGTACCGGACGCCGCCTGGGACTACTTCACCTCCCCAGAGGCCGGGGCTGTCATCGCCGCGATCCAGGCGGAGCAGAATGTCATTCACTACTGAGGAGGGACATATGGAACGGGACGTCACCTTATTGGAGATGTTGGAGGCCAGGGAGGACAGAGCGCGCCGCCTGGAGGCCCTGCGGACCAGGCATGGCTCCGCCGCGGTCTCCTTCACACTGAATATCGCCGGGCCGGTGAAGGACTCCCCCCTGATCCGCCGGGCCTTTCAGGCCGGGCTGGAACAGCTGGAGGCCGGCCTGCGGGCCGCCGGACTGGCCGTGCTGGACCGTCTGGAGCGCCGGGCGCCCACCGGCTGTGAGGCGCAGTATGCCGTTGACGGTCCGGTCCGGGAGTTGCAGCGGGCATGCGTCTCCATTGAGGACGGCTCCCCCCTGGGGCGGCTCTTTGAGCTGGACGTTCTCACCCCGGAGGGCCGCAGGCTGGACCGGGAGGCGGCGGGCGGCGCTCCCCGGCGCTGCCTTGTCTGCGGCGCGCCTGGGACGGGCTGTGCCTCCCGGCGGATACACACGGCGGAGGAGCTCCAAGCGGCCACCCGCCGCCTGCTGGAGGGGCACTTTGCCTCTGCCGACCGGGAAAGGGCGGCCGCTCTGGTAACCCGCGCCCTGCTGGACGAGGTGGGGACCACCCCCAAACCCGGCCTGGTGGACCGGGCCAACACCGGCAGCCACCGGGATATGGATATTTTTACCTTTCACGCCAGCGCCGCCGCCCTGTTCCCCTACTGGGCCAACTGTGTGCAGCTGGGCCAGGAGACTGCGGACCAGCCTCCGGCCAGCACGTTTTCGGCGCTGAGGCGGGCCGGCCAGGGGGCGGAGCGGACGATGTTCGCCGCCACCGGCGGGGTGAATACCCACAAGGGGGCCGTTTTCACCCTGGGGGTCCTCTGCGGAGCCATCGGACGCCTCTGGAGCGCGGAGGCCCCCTGCCGGGACCCGGAGCGCATCCTGACGGAGTGCGCCTCCATAGCCGCCGCTGTCACCGAGGACCTCGCCTCTCTGGACCCGGCCTCCGCCCGCACCGCAGGGCAGAGGCTCTACCTGGAGCACGGACTGACCGGCGTCCGGGGGGAGGCGGCCCAGGGCTTCCCCAGCGTAGCCCGGACCGCCCTCCCTGTGCTGCGGGCGGGGCTGGCCGCAGGGCTCAGCCGCAACGACGCCGGGACCGCCGCCCTCCTCCGCCTGATCGCCCAGGGGACGGATACCAATCTGATCAGCCGGGGCGGGCCGGAGCGAGCCGCCGCCGCCGCGGAGCGATGCCAAAGGCTGCTCCAGCGCAGTCCCTTTCCCGCTGCGGAGGAGATCGCCCGGCTCGACCGGGAATTTATACAGGAAAACCTCTCGCCGGGCGGCTGCGCCGACCTGCTGGCCGCCGCCTTCTTTCTGCAGAGCTGGGAGCTGGCCTCCTGAGTCTGGAAGACTTCGGAAGGCCAGCGGCGTTCTCTCTAAAACAGCGTCTTTTCGTTGGCAGAAAACAGCTTGTCGTTGATCTGCGCCAGGGGGGTGCGGTAGAGGATGCCGTGGCTGATGATGGCGTCCCGCTTCCGCTTGGGATAGATGGGGGCATAGCCCACCTGTTTCAGCAGCTGCTGGACTTCCTCCAGCCCGGCCTCCATGCCGATGCACAGACACAGCAGCCGGTCCCGGGAGGGCTTGCGCCGTCCGGCAAAGACCTGGTAGAGGTAGACCTCGCTCATCCCGGCCCGCCGGGCCAGCTCCGCCTTGGACAGACTGCAGGTCTCATAGAGTCCTGCCAGAAGCCCGGCTATGTCTGCGTCCGAAAAATACGTCTCGTTCTCTGTGATGTACTGATCCAGGTTGGGCTGGCTCATCAGCTCCTGATTCAGATCACTGGTGGATTTCTCCCGCATACCCTGTCATCCCCTTTACTTTTGTTTGGAGCCTTGATATAATATTGTCTATTATTGTAGCCAATTCTGCTGTCAGATACAATATGCTGGCTGCATAGGGTTGGAAATTTCGGGGGGATCGCTATTTATACCTGGCTGTTGGAACAACTGCGGACCGGGTTTGAGGAAGTCCGTCTTTTGAAGGAGAGTTTTCGTGGCAGTGTGCGGCTGATCCTCCGCCGGTTCACTGGCAATGGAGAGGCCTGCCAAAGGCTGCTGAACCGCTCCGGTCCCTATCCGCCTCTGATTCACGAGGTTGCGGAGCGGGACGGGGAAAATATCGCGCTTGCGGTACAAGGATGTGCTGCATTGGATGGAGGCGATCTGAGATGAAATCCTGTCCTCACTGCTCCGCCTCCATCCATGAAAAGGCGTCCTTCTGCCCCTGCTGCGCCCGGACCGTCAACTTGCGGACTGAGGCCTACTCTCCTTGGCGTATGCCAAGGAGGGCGCTGTACAGCGCCCTCGCATCCCTTCTTATCCTGGCGCTGGCTGTGGCGGGCTGGCTGTACACCCGGCCCAAGGTCTATGACAACGGCGCCGCCGAGGTCATCTATACCAACGGCGGCACGGCCTATCGGGTGCTGGCCGGCTGGATAAACGACCGCTTTAATCCGGCCCATCAGGTCAACCAGCCGGCGGATGTGGGGGACATGCTGTACACCTTCCCCCAATGCCTGTACATCAACCGCATGGAGAACAGCACCAACGCCAAGGAAGAGTTTATGGATCAGGTAAAGCAGGTCACCGCCGCCTTTATCGAGACAGAGAACGAAGAGCTGCCCTGGTATTGTGACGAACCGGTCCCCCGGGAAGACTACGCCCCCGATGCCGCCCTGGTTTCCTCCATTCACTTTTACGCCGGCAGCGGTCAGGGGACCCTCCGGTGGACCATTGAAATGAAAAATGGAGACGTTATCCGCCTCTATCAGACCATGCAGGCCCAGCCTATGGAGCTCTACCTCTTTACCCCTGAGAATACCCCGCTGAACACCGTAGAGGAGGTACAGGCCCTCCTGGACAGCCTGGACGTGATCACAGAGGGCAACCATATGAACACGGTGGAGATCCACCTGCCCCCGGTGACCTATGATGGAGGCATTACCATCCCCCGGGGGGTCAACCTCTACGGCGCGGGGGAGGAGGAAGGGCGCACCGCCTTCACCGGCCCCGTCCGCATAACGGGCCAGGCGACCGGGGTCTCCTGGCTCTACGACCTGGACTTTGTGGGCGGCGGAGAGGGCGTGGGCTTCTCTTCTTCCTCCCGGGTGTTCCTCCAGGGATGCCGCTTTACCGGCTGGCGCACCGGCCTGCTGATGCAGGACAACATTGCCTCCGCTTGGAACTGCACCTTTGAGGACAACGAAACCGGCATCCACTTCAACGCCGACACCGGGAGCTTCATGGACTCCCGCTATATGGAGGATGTTTTCCGGAACAACACCACCGCCGTCCTGCTGGAGCGGGTCCCCACCGAGACGGCCATCTCCTTCCCCGAGTCGCTGTTCTCCGGCAACGGCGCCGACATTGACAACCGCTGCGGCCAAGAGATCAGCATCGCCGACACAATCTTTGAGTAAATTCCAGAGAAGGGCGGACCTGCAGGTCCGCCCTTCTCGTTCCGCCTGATGCTGTTTTGATCGCTTACGCCGTCTGCCGGCCTGGGTCAGCGGCCTTCAGCCGCTACGCTCTCGTAGAGGCTTCCAAAATTATCCGTCTCCATCGAGAACAAATAGCTGGTGGTGGTGTGCTCATCCTCCACAATATGGAAGCTCAGGGTACCTTCGCCCTTCATGGCGTTCAGCACAGTGTCCACATACTTGTCGTCGATGAACAGGCGGTCGCCGCCGCAGTACACCGTTCCGGAGAGGCTGGTATCCGTGCCGTCCGCGCCGCGCATGGTGATCGTATACTCGTCCACATAGTTTGTAGAGGAGTTTTTCACCTGATTGCGGCCATATTCATAGAGGAAGAAGGCCACCCGGTTCCCCTCCCCTTCAAACTCGTCCACCGCCACCTGGACCAGCAGCTTGGAGTTGGTAGTCGCACTGTTGCTGAAGGTGCCCGTAAAGCTGGTTTCGTTGGTGATATACCACTCCTCGGTGGGCTGCTGGAAGTCATCCACGTAATAGTTCACGCTCCACAGGCCCTTGACATCGGCGGCCGTACCGCCGCCATCGCCATCCGCAGGAGCCGCCGCGCCCGCCGTGCCGCTCAGGGTGTAGAACTGGTCCGCCTCAATGGTCTCGCCACCGTCGCTGCTCCATACTGTGGAGGGTGTGGACAGATCGTCGTTGAAGGCGATGGTGAACTCGGCGGTCTCGAACTGCTCCGCCAGCTTATTGGGGATGTTGATGTACATCACATAGTCCAGGTCGGTGTAGGCGTCGATCTCAAAGTACTTGTCGCGGATAAAATTGAACCGCACATCGTAGCCGTCCACCTCGTAGGTACCGTTTACCAGGGCGGACCGGTTGAAGCAGCTGTCCGAGATCGCTCCGGTGGACTTGTTCTCAAAGTGGCCCTTGACCACCACCAGCTTATAGCCGTCCTCCACATACAGAGAGGTGGTGGAGTATTCGCTGGTCCGGTACTCATACTCGTCCAGCAGCTCCATGGAGTCAAAGGTCATGGTAAAGTTGTCGTTGTCGATGCTGCCGCCGATCTGGACCGGGGTGGAAGCCGGACCGGGGTCCTGGGTCTCCTCCGGCTGGGAAGAGGAAGCGCCGGAGGTGGATCCGCTTGCATCTGTCCCGCTGCCGCTGCCGCTGCTGCTTTGGGATGTGCCGCCCCCTCCGCCGCAGGCGGCCAGCGACAGCGCCAGCGCCGCCGCCAGGAGCAGGGATAGTGTGTTTCTCATCTTCATCTCTATAACCTCCTAGATTTCATACCGGGAACTGCTGCACAGGCCCGGACTGTGCCTATCACTGTAGCATTTCCGCCCCTGAAATACAATTAACTGGCTGCATAGAGCTGCAAAATTAACGCTCCGCGCCCGCCCCGGTATCCTGCGGTCCCACAAACATACGGCGCCCCGGCAGGTCCTGAACATTTTTCGAGGCTTTTGATAAAAACAGCTTGTGATTGGGGCGATCTTTGATATAATAGCATACATTGATACCGCAAAACAGGCCGCTCCGTTTTGTTGGACGGCCTGCGGCAACAGGGGTGTGAAGCATATGATCCGTGTTCTGATCGCGGAGGATGATCCGCAGTGCTTTCAGCAGATGGAACAGTTTATCCAGGACTACAGCGGCGAGACCGGCCGGGCCTTCCAGATCACCCATTACGACAACGGGGAGGACCTGGTGGAGCGGTACCAGCCGGAGTTCGACCTGCTCCTGCTGGATGTGGATATGCCCTTTGTAGACGGCATGACCGCAGCGGGCCACATCCGCAAAATAGACCCGGAGGTGGTCATCGTCTTTGTCACCAACCTGGCCCAGTACGCCATCCAGGGCTATTCGGTCAACGCACTGGACTACATCCTCAAGCCGCTGAATTACTTCTCCTTCTCCCAGCGGCTCACCCGGTGCCTGCGCTATGTGAAGAAGCGGGAGGACGCCTATCTCACTGTGGCAGTAAAGGGAGGCGCTCTGAAGCTGGAAATCAGGGACATCTATTACCTTGAGCGGCTGGGCCACCAGCTGATGCTCCACACCCGGGACGGCATCCACGCCTCCTCCGCCACCCTCCAGCAGATGGAGGAGCTGCTGGAAGACAAGGGCTTTCTGCGGTGCAACAAGGGCTATCTGGTCAATCTGGCCCATGTGCAGGGGATTCAGGACGGCTGCGCCGTGGTCCGGGGGGATAAGCTGCTCATCAGCCGGGGCCGGCGGGCCCCCTTCCTGGACGCCCTGGCCGACTATGTGGGAGGGATCAGCGGATGAATCAGGTCTATCTCTCCGATATCCCCCGCCTGTTTACCGCCATTGCCGAGTGGGGCGCCTGTCTGATCTTTCTCCGCAAGCGGCCGCTGCGCTGTTCCGGCCTCCGGCTGTGGGGAATGCTGGGGCTTGGGCTGGCGGTCCAGTGCCTGTTCCTCTGCTTGACCGACGGCCTGCATATCGCCCTGTGGCTCCCCTGCATGATGGGGGCGGTGGGGCTGATGTTCGCCCTCATCGCCGCCTGCTGCAGCGTGCCGCTGACCACTGTGGGCTACTTCACCGCCTGCGCCTTCCTCACTGCAGAGTTCGCCGCCTCTCTGGAGTGGCAGCTGTGGTCCTACACCCAGCACACCCTGAACCTTCCCCAGGACACCTGGAGCACCACCGCCCTGTCGCTGGTCTTTTTGGCGGCAGTCTACGCCCTTGTGTTTGCGGCGATGCGCCGGCTAACCAGCCGCCGGGAGGACCCGCCCGCCGCCTTCGCCTTTCGGATGGAGGAGCTGTGGCCCCCGGTGGTGATCAGCATTGCCTGCTTTTTGATGAGCAATCTGTCCTTTGTCTCCTCCAACACCCCCTTCAGCAGCTCCGTTCTTGAGAGCATCTATAACATCCGCACCCTGATGGATCTGGCCGGGGTGGCCATGCTGTACGCCTACCACGTGCAGCGGTGTGAGCTGTACATGCAGCGGGAGCTGGACGCCATCCAGAACATCCTTCAGAATCAGTACATCCAGTACAAGCAGTCCCGGGAGAGCATCGACGTGGTCAACCGGAAGTACCACGACCTGAAGCACCAGATTGCGGTCCTCCGGGCGGAGCAGGACCCCCAGCGGCGGCTGGACTTTCTGGACGGGATGGAGGAGGAGATCCGCACCTACGAGGCCCAGAACAAGACGGGCAACTCGGTGCTGGACACCCTCCTTACCGGCAAGAGCCTGTACTGCGCCCGCCACGGCGTGGAGCTCACCTGCGTGGCCGACGGAGCTCAGCTGGACTTTATGGATGTGATGGACATCTGCTCCATTTTCGGCAACATTCTGGACAACGCCATCGAGTATGCGCTGACCCTTCCGGACAAGCGGAAGCGGCTGATCCACCTGGCGGTCTACGCCAAAAAGGATTTTCTGGTTAGGCTCTGCTCCGCAACGTCTTTTCGCGCTTGCTCTCCTGATAATCGTGATAGCGGTTTTCCAGCCACCAGGCTTGGTGCTGATACTGTTCCGCTTTGGTAGCGGCCCTGGCACAGTCTTTCTCCAATTCCTTGTGTGATTTCTTCATGGTAAAGAGGATCAAACCAGTTTTGATGGTTTGATCCTCTTTTTCAATGGTAACGGTTTCAGATCCTGCTTGAACCGTGTTCCAATGTCCAAACCACGGAGCGTTTCCGCTGTTAGTCAGACAGGGGCGGAATCGTGGTACTTACTGGGCCGGGACGGTTAAAACCTGTCCAACCTGGATGAAGTTCGGATTTGCGATGATGTCCTTGTTGGCCTCATAGAGGCGCGTCCATTCGGTACCGCTCCCCAACACATTCTTCGCGATCTTCCACAGAGAATCGCCAGCCTTGACGGTGTAAGAATTGCCGGAAGCGGGGACCTGGGGATCGGGCTGGACGGGAACGGAGTTCTCCAGCAGGGAGGTGTGCGGGTCATTTCCGGTATAACGGTAGATGGGAATGTTCTTGGTGGTTTCATCATAGCCTACCAGTCCGTACTGGTAGAGGGTGCCGTTGTATTGGGCGCTGTCGCCCACGTCAGGCTCCATCAACATGCCGATGACAGTACCGGACTCCTGGTCCATGGGAATGGCGATTGCGCCGTTCTCGAAGGTAACAATCTCAGCGTCCCGCAGGCCAGCGATGCAGCTCTTGCTGCCGTCCGGCTCAATGTAGTAGTACTGCTGGAGTGAAACGGCACTGCCGGCGGGGAGGCGGAAGTACTCCGCGTTGTGGTGGCTCAGGATCTCCAAAAGCTGGTCAATCCAGGGCTGAGAAGCATCTACCACATAGGCGGTGGGCCTGGGACGGGAACGCTCCACCGTGTCTTGCAGGCTGATTGCGTTGGAGCCGGTGGTTTCAATGTTGCCATAAATATCAGCCAGATGTTCCGGCAGAGGCGTGGGACTCTTGCGTGCGCCGGAGGCGCTCTGCTTCAAGACCAGAATGTCATCTTCACTGTAAGTACGGCCCTTTTCAACCACGCTCTGGCGGGCGGCAGTCACAGCGGAGACAATTGCGGCGGCATTATCCGCGGTGCTCTCGTAAATGGACTTGGTAGATACCACCTGGCCGTAAACCCGGCGCGGGAAGGCAAACAGGGCGCCATCCGCACCGTGGCTTTCAATCAGGATCGAGATTGTGCCTGCCAGACCATAGTAGGCGCGTCCAATGGGATTATTGCTGGTGATACCATAGTGATAAGGCCGGAACCCGGTTGCTTTCAGATCCGAATGCATCTTGTCCACAATCACGTTGGTGGTCAGGTTGGTAACCTCGGGATCATTGTTCAGGCTGGTAGCACCGGTAATCTGAAAGTCGTTGAGCAGGAAACGCTCAGGGTCGTTTTCATAGTTGCCCACTTCTGAGAAGAAAAACTCGTGATTGTCGATTGCCACGTGGGGCATAAAGGTGTAGAAAGCATCATGGAGCATAGCGGTCTGCTCCGAGCTGACCACCATATGATCCCGGTTCATGTCTACGCCGTTGTAGTCGCCGCGCCAGAACAGGAAGCCGCCTTCCACGTTGATGCGGGGGACCATTACTACATCAATGCGGTCCAGAATGTCCTCGCCGTAGTCTCCGCACAGGTCCTGGATCATAACCAGGGCGCTCTCACCGGCGGCGGGCTCGTAGGGATGAATCTGGGCCTGCTGCCACACGATAGGCTTGCCGCCGTCCTTAAGGATCTGGGCAGTCTGCTCCATGGTGGCTCCATCCGGAATGTTCTGCTTGGTAAAGACCAGAATGGGGTAGTCATAGTTATAGTGAGAAGTCTTTCCCATGCTGTATACGTGCATGTAATCGCTCTTTGCTGCGTATTCCTCGATAAAGTCCATCATCTCGGACTGTGTGGTGGCCTGATACATAGCACGGCCTTCCTGGAAGGCAGGAGTGGTAAACGGCTCATAACCTACTAGGTCCTCGGTGCCCATCAGGTGCTCCATTTCATCGGTGCCCTCAATGGGGACCAGATGCTGTACCCCCTGATTAAAGCCCGCGGGTGCAGTCTCGCCATTCGCCCCGACAGGGTTGTTATTGCCGGTCTCAAAGCCGCTGCCAGCCATGGGTCCGGTTTTGACCAGGATCTCCTTGCTGCCGGCCTGCATATCCTGCTCGCTGACCACAAATAGCTTGATAATGTTGTAATACTGGCTGGGTTCCTTGCCCCGGACGAAATAGCAGTAGCCGCCTGTGGAATCGACTATGTATGTGCCGTTCTCAGCTGGCGTCAGCTCCTCCAGGGCTGGATAGGACGGGTTGGTGGGGGTGGTCAGCACCTCGGGAACGTCCTCGACGGTGGCTGCGGAGTTCTTCTGGTACCAGATCGGCACCCCTTTGAAGACGCTCAGATTTACTTCATCCTGCGGAACGTCCTCCGGATAGACAAATTGCAGGGTGACTGTGGATTCGTTCTGCGTTCCTTCTGCCGCAAAGGCACCTGGAATCATCATGCTGAGCAGCAGGGAAAGAATGCACAGAATGCTGAGGAAACGTTTTCTCATTGGCATAGAATTAGTTCTCCTTTCTGTCCTTTTTATGGGTGGAACAGCTTGTATATACAGCCTCCTTTACTTAGAACCTGTATTTGTAACCTCAAACGACCGATGCATTCGGGTTGGCAGGTTCTCAAATAGATCGACCGGTCAGAAATATCCGCATAATAGACCAGCTCGTATTTTAATTATAGTACACCATGGAAAAATTGTCAATTTTTTTGAAAAATTTAAGTGGGAATCGCGTGATTTCAGGCATAACCGACAAAATGATCTCCGTGTCCTTGGGTAAATGTCCAACTCCCTGTTTTCCACCAGATACAGTGTCAACGCCGATATGAAATTGTAAGAAAAGGCCGAAGAAATTTTGTAGTTTTTCGGCGGTGGTGGGTAACAAAATCAGCAGCTGCCTTGCTCAAAAAGAGAGTTCACGATTTGCTGCTTCTGGCGCATAAATTCCTTGCGTTCTTTCAGGCGGTAAGACTCGCCCTTGATGTTGATAACGGTGCAGTGATGCAGGACACGGTCCAGGATGGCGGAGGCGATGGTGACGTCGGCAAAGACCTCGTTCCACTGGGAGAAGGTCTTGTTGGAGGTAAAGACGGTGGACGTCTTCTCATATCGCCTGGCAATCAACTGGAAGAACAGGTTTGCGCCCTGGATGTCCATGGGGAGGTAGCCGATCTCGTCGATGATAAGCATCCTGTACTTGGCGAGAACCTTGAGCTTGTCCGGCAGACGGTTCTCAAAATGGGCCTTCTTGAGCTGCTCAATAAGCTGATGGCAGTTGATGTAGTAGGTGGAAAAGCGATGCTGTGCCGCCACAAGGCCCAGAGCGGAGGCCAGATGGGTCTTGCCCACGCCGGGCGGGCCAAGGAAGACCACATTCTCCCCGTTTTCCAGGAAGCGCATGGTAGCTAACTCATCGATCTGGCGCTTGTCGATGGAGGGCTGGAAAGAGAAATCGAAGTCGTCCAGGGTCTTCTTAATGGGGAAGCCGGACATCTCCCCGCAAGGGGGACGCGATAGCTCTAAGCGGCAAAGCCGCTAAGAGCTATCCAGTGGATCTGCTTCTCATAGGCCCGTCTCCGCTTGGATTTGGCTTCTTCTGAGAAAATGTGATCCAAAACCTCCACAATGTTGAGCTTGTCCGCCACCGCCCGTTCCAGGTAGTTGTCCAGAATCTCCAGGGTGTTTTTCATCTTAAGGCTTTCCAGGTTTTCCCTCAGCCTGTCCATGGTAAATTCAGTCATACAGCACCTCGTCATATCTGGATAAATCGGAGGGCTTCAAGGGGAAATCTATCACTTTGCCCTGTTCCAGCAGAACATTTTCCGCATCTATTGTCTGTTTCAGCGTAAGCCTTCTATAGTGCTGAGGATTGACAACCATGTCCTTTCTCTGATACGATATTCGGTGCAGAGCGATCTGCTTTCCCTCGTAATACGCAGCCAGCATACTGTCGAGGGCCACGACTGCCACATCTTTGCCGATATACTCCGCTGGCACGGAGTACTGATTGCCGGCGTACGAGATGAGGCAGTCTTTTTGTACTCGCCTCAGGTTGATTTTGTCGATAATGTACTCGCGGGAGAGAGGGCTCAGCCCCTCTTTTTTCAACCTCTCAAAGGGAATTTCGTTGGTGGTGGCGTGGACTTTCCCATTGACCTTATTGCACCAGGCCAGAGCCTGTCCGTTCAAGTCCGCCAGGCTGTTGTACTGGATCCCCACCATAAAATTATCTCTGACAAACTGCACCGTCCGCTCTACTTTCCCCTTCGTCTGACCCCGATATGGCCGGCACAGAATGGGCTTGAACCCATAGAATCCCGCGAAGTCCTCAAACTGCCGGTTTAGCGTGGAGTCCTCCTGCTTCAAAAGCCGCTTGATGACTACCTGCTTTTGGATGGCTCTTAGCGGCTTTGCCGCTTAGAGCCATCGCATCCCCCTTGCGGGGACATGTTATCATACAGAATCTCCTCCGGGTAGCCTCCGAAATACCGAAACGCGTTCTGATGGCACCGTATCAACGTATTTGTGCTCATATCCGTGACAAATTCTATATACCGCATCCTCGAATACCCCAGGATTATCAGAAAACAGTACAGCTTCTTCCACTTCCCGTCCTCGTACACCAGGTGATCCTCGAAGAATCCCCAGTCCATCTGCCCTTGCTTTCCGGGCATCGTCTCAAACCGCACCGTTGCTTTCTCATTCAAGTCCATCTTCCGGCTGCTCACATACGCCTTGACAATACTGTAACCTCCGTCAAACCCCATCTCCCGCAGCTTCTCCAGGATCCGCAGCGCTGAATACGGCGCCTCTTCCAGCCACTCGTCCACGATCTGCTTGTACGGGTCCATCTTTGTGGGCTTGGGTTCGCTCAATGTGTACTCCGGCTTCTGCGGCGATTCCGCGTACCGCTTTGCTGTTCGCGGGTCCATGTGGTACTTCCGGCCCAGCTCCACATAGCTCAGCCCTTTTTGTCTGTCGCTTCGGATATCCATCCACTGTGCTCCTTTCATTTCCTGACTCCCTTTCCGGGCTCTTTTTCGCCCTGATTGGGAGTCTATCTTTTTCCCTTCACCTCCGCCACAAAACTACATTTTTTCCTCGGCGTTTTCTTTCATTTTATCATTGGCGCTGACAGTTACTGCCTCAGCGAGCTCAGAGACGTCCAGGCCGTCAGAGACAATTTCCTTGGTCTGCACCTGGGCCTTTTTCGTCTCCGTGTTGATCTCCCAGACGGAGCCCTCAATCATATTGAGCACCGCCTCGGTAACCTCCACGCCCAACAGCCGCAGCTGCTCCATCACAAACTTCCGGCGCTTCTCTCCATCCGGGTCGGTGTCGTGGTACAGCTGCTCCGCCGCCCGGGTGAAGGACACCACCAGCTGGTGGATGCGCTCCTGGGTGTCCTTTGTGATCCTGGTCTCAAACCAGACCCTGGCCTTGGGTACCAGGCAGGCCAGCAGGCCCACCACAAAAACGGCCAGCAGATTACCGATGATCTCGTAGATGTTTCCCATGTTGTTTTTCCTCCTTTAATTTTTCAGTGTTTGCTCCAGGTCCTCAATCCGGTGGTTGGCCACCTTGATCTTCTCTTCCTGGAGTTCGGTCCGCTCCTCCAGCTTGTACACCCGGTCGATCACCTGGTTGTGGACCTCTACTTTCCGCTCCAGCTGCTCCAGCCGGTACTGGGTCAGCTTGGAAGACACCAGAATGCCCCCAAAGGCTCCCGCCCCGGAGCCCGCCAGCCCGATCAGGGCGACTAGGATCGTCTCGCTCATGGCTTGCACCTCCCTTACAAAAACCTTCTGGCCTTGCCGTTTACGCCAATGTAGCCTCTCACGACCTGGCGGGCCTTGCCGTTTACTCCAACATAAAGCTTGTCTGCTCTGCGGGCCTTGCCGTTGACGCCAACAAAGGCCCGAAGATTGCGGACCGCTGCGGTGTTAGAGTAGGTCCACCCGGAATACTCCCCTTTTGAGTCGTAGGCTCTTACTCGATACTGGACCTTCTGATACCCGCGGCTGACCGTGTCCGTTACAGAGGTGCTGGAGGTGGTCGCCACAGAAGACCACGAGCTGCCATTATAGGACCGCTGAATTTCATATCCGGAAAGATTCCCATCAGGATCAGTCGCCGCGCCCCAGGTAACCGCAAACTCTTCATCCGGGTGAACCGCGTCCGGAATCGAGACAAAGGGAGGTGAATACGGCGCTTCATTTGCGTAATATGTTATGGAATATACAAAATCGGTCATAATAAGTTCGCCATTAACTGTGCGGGCAAAAGCTCTTAACCGCATTGATTCCGTGCCATCTGGAACTGCAACAGAAAACGTTTTTTCCCCATTTCCTCCAATTCCCTGATAGCTTCCTCCATCGATACTGCACGAAATACCATACCATATCCCGCCGTATTTGGTACTTGGAGCAACAACGTACCCGGTCGCTGTTTGGCCTGGAACAATTTTGCTGGGGTCCAAAACGATACCTGTTGGAGCAATATCCTCCGAACCCTTGTACACGTACCAGTAATACGAGCCGTCGTATCCGCTCGGCTGAGCAGACTGTTTTTCAGAGTTATAAAGACCTACATAATCCCCTTTTGTGACCTGCGGCTCATAAACATTAAAGCTTATAGTCGACCCAGAAGCCTTGTTGCGAAGATATACAGAAGCCCCCACCGCCCACTCTACGGTGCTGGAATCTACATTGTCCGGGACAATGCACAGGATGGAATGTCCGTAATCTGTGGTGTACAGATATCGTCCATATGTGGATACCGAATAGGCTACGGTAACTCCGGTCGATGTATGGTCGCTGCCAGATCCTCTGTAAAACGGCATGTTGGGGGATACGCCCGTTATCTGCATTTCAGCTGTCGGAGGTACCGTACTGATCCTAAATTTTGCACTGTATGTAGCTGCTGATACGACAGACCGTCCATTGGCCAGAGCATTTTTGTTGGCTTTATACTGGTCCCACACATATCTCATTTTCGCCATTCAGCCAGCTCCTTTACTCATACACCAAATAAACCGCCCCGGTTTCCAGGGGACTGACGCCTGGGGTAAGGTCAGAGGCGCCGTAGGTAATCATGCGGCTGAAGCGGTTCGCCAACGCGGCAAACATTTCGTTTGGCGTAGCCTCACTGCCCAGACCCTCCAGCGCAGCGGTGGCATCGGTCAGGAGATTGGCCTTGTTCAGCACGGTGCCCTGCTGCGCCCAGCCGTCCGGATTCTTTCCGTTCAGATCGATGGGCAGCGTTCCCGCCACCAGTGCTGCCGCAAACGCCTCGTAGTTGGGGTACACCTGTAAAAATCCGGCAATGGACTTCAGATACCGGGAATCGCCAGTTCCCATAATAATTCCATCGTTCATTCAAACATCTCCTGCATCAATTTCTCCGCTGGAAAACCAGCTGTTCTCCATGCGCTCGATGGCCTGGCTGACGCCAAGCAGCGCAAGCTCGATCCGGTTCGCCCCCTCGGTTCCCAGGCGGTTCATGGTCTCGGGCAGTTCCACCGCCCAGGGCAGGTTGGGGAACACGTCCTGCACCATGCGCACGCGGTTCAAGTAATCCGCCGCGCCGTCAGGGCGCGGGACCGTGTTCACGGGCCAGGTTTTAGACATTGCACCACCTCCTTTATCGGTTCCGAGGCGCAAAAAACGCCTCCGCTTCGTCCTTGACAAAGCGGGGGCGTGCGGGTATAATAAACGCAGAAGGGCGCTGTTACGGACGGTCAGCCCATCACTGCTAACTAATCTACGTTAGCCGCTCGGGTCGCGACCGGGCGGCTAACAAGCATTTATGGCCGACAGGTACATGAGTATCGCCAAACCTGTCAAGAAACAAGCCGCTTTGAGCAACCAGTTCTTCCACATCTGCACCACCTCCCCCGTTTAAGTCTCGCGTCGGGGTCATAACGGTGGGCCAACCGCCTTATGTAACAGCGCACACTTCTGTCCCGCCGGTCCGGCGGGCACATTCATCATACCGTATGCACCGTGTTTTGTCAAATCCTGCCGCCTGTGAGGGCGGCGTTTTTTGTGGTCAGATTGCGGGTCCCGCAACAAAAGGCTTTGTTGCATCCGCGCTTTTTGTAAACACGCTGTTTACAAGCTCATAAATTCCAACATCCCCATTCGGGTCGATACAGGGGACATATTCATAAAGCAAATCACCGGTTGTATCTGCTGTTGAAGCGTAAATTTTCAGGCTGTAGAACTTGTAGTCAAGCGGTGTCAGCGCCAATGATAAAATGAAAGAAAACGCCGAGGAAAAAATGTAGTTTTGTGGCGGAGAGGAGGGAAAAAAGATAGACTCCCAATCAGGGCGAAAAAGAGCCCGGAAAGGGAGTCAGGAAATGAAAGGAGCACAGTGGATGGAAATCCGAAGCGACAGACAAAAAGGGCTGAGCTATGTGGAGCTGGGCCGGAAGTACCACATGGACCCGCGAACAGCAAAGCGGTACGCGGAATCGCCGCAGAAGCCGGAGTACACATTGAGCGAACCCAAGCCCACAAAGATGGACCCGTACAAGCAGATCGTGGACGAGTGGCTGGAAGAGGCGCCGTATTCAGCGCTGCGGATCCTGGAGAAGCTGCGGGAGATGGGGTTTGACGGAGGTTACAGTATTGTCAAGGCGTATGTGAGCAGCCGGAAGATGGACTTGAATGAGAAGGCGACGGTGCGGTTTGAGACGATGCCAGGAAAGCAAGGGCAGATGGACTGGGGATTCTTCGAGGATCACCTGGTATACGAGGACGGAAAGTGGAAGAAGCTGTACTGCTTTCTCATGATTCTGGGGTACTCAAGGATGCGGTACATCGAATTTGTCACAGATATGAGCACAAATACGTTGATACGGTGCCATCAGAACGCGTTTCGGTATTTCGGAGGCTACCCGGAGGAGATTCTGTACGATAACATGTCCCCGCAAGGGGGATGCGATGGCTCTAAGCGGCAAAGCCGCTAAGAGCCATCCAAAAGCAGGTGGTCATCAAGCGATTGCTGAAGCAGGAGGACTCCACGCTAAACCGGCAGTTTGAGGACTTCGCGGGCTTCTATGGATTCAAGCCCATCCTGTGCCGCCCCTACCGGGGTCAGACGAAGGGGAAAGTAGAGCGGACGGTGCAGTTTGTCAGAGATAATTTTATGGTGGGGATCCAGTACAACAGTCTGGCGGACTTGAACGGGCAGGCCCTGGCCTGGTGCAATAAGGTGAACGGGAAAGTCCACGCCACCACCAACGAAATCCTCTTTGAGAGGTTGAAAAAAGAGAGACTGAGTCCTCTTACCCGCGAGTACATTATCGACAAAATCAACCTGAGGCGAGTACAAAAAGACTGCCTCATCTCGTACGCCGGCAATCAGTACTCCGTGCCAGCGGAGTACATCGGCAAAGATGTGGCAGTCGTAGCCCTCGACAGTATGCTGGCTGCGTATTACGAGGGGAAGCAGATCGCGCTGCACCGAATATCGTACCAAAGGAAGGACATGGTTGTCAATCCTCAGCATTATAGAGGGCTTACGCTGAAACAGACAATAGATGCGGAAAATGTTCTGCTGGAACAGGGCAAAGTAATAGATTTCCCCTTGAAGCCCTCCGATTTATCCAGATATGACGAGGTGCTGTATGAGTGAATTTACTATGGACAGGCTGAGGGAAAACCTGGAAAGCCTTAAGATGAAAAACACCCTGGAGATTCTGGACAATTACCTGGAACGGGCCGTGGCGGACAAGCTCAACATTGTGGAGGTTTTGGATCACATTTTCTCAGAAGAAGCCAAATCCAAGCGGAGACGGGCCTATGAGAAGCAGATCCACTGGATAGCTCTTAGCGGCTTTGCCGCTTAGAGCTATCGCGTCCCCCTTGCGGGGAGATGTCCGGCTTCCCCATTAAGAAGACCCTGGACGACTTCGACTTCTCTTTCCAACCCTCCATCGACAAGCGCCAGATCGACGAACTGGCCACCATGCGCTTCCTGGAAAACGGGGAGAATGTGGTCTTCCTTGGCCCGCCCGGCGTGGGCAAGACCCATCTGGCCTCCGCTCTGGGCCTGGTGGCAGCACAGCACCGTTTCTCCACCTACTACATCAACTGCCACCAGCTCATTGAGCAACTGAAAAAGGCTCATTTTGAGAACCGTCTGCCGGACAAGCTCAAGGTTCTCGCCAAGTACAGGATGCTCATCATCGACGAAATCGGCTATCTCCCTATGGATATCCAAGGTGCAAACCTGTTCTTCCAGCTCATTGCCAGACGGTATGAGAAAACATCCACCGTTTTTACCTCCAACAAGACTTTCTCCCAGTGGAACGAGGTCTTTGCCGACGTCACCATCGCCTCCGCCATCCTGGACCGTGTCCTGCATCACTGCACCGTTATCAACATCAAGGGCGAGTCTTACCGCCTGAAAGAACGCAAGGAATTTATGCGCCAGAAGCAGCAAATCGTGAACACTCTTTTTGAGCAAGGCAGCTGCTGATTTTGTTACCCACCACCGCCGAAAAATGACAAAATTTCTTCGGCGTTTTCTTACAATTTCATATCGGCGTTGACAGGCTATACAGCCAAAATAAGTTTGGGAGACTATGGGAGGATAGGAAACCTATCGTGGCCACTACTGGCCGTGTAATTCCACTTTTAATTTTCGGTCTGGCAATCGTTTTTATCCTCAAGGGTCTTGTAGCACTTACTCACTTTTTGCGTCTCCATTTCGACAAAATCTTTTTTGCGTTTCTCTGTCTATGGGTAGTCCTTGACGCATGTCAAAGAGAAAAGGCACAGGCAAAAACCAAGTCAACCCACAAAAAGAGGAAAAGAGCACTAAGCAAGGAGTTGTGGAAATTGATTATTTCCGGGTTCCGCAAGTTTCCAATCTTGAAGTCTAGGGGGAGCGGCATGGTTTTACTAATCAGCGAAATTTTTTCCATAAAGCTCCCCCTGGAGCTTTATATCAGTTTGCTGGTAAATCGTGCGCTTCTTGACCCGGCCCGTGGTAATCCCTTGCACTTAAAGGAAGGTCAATACCTTCCAACAATCCGTTGTACGAAGTGCGGTCTAGAGCAAGAACACTTTGCGTTAAAGGTCACAACAGAAGGATTTACGCCAGAGCAGATTAGGGGGCTTGCTCCTGTTATATCTTCCGCTCTGGTGGGTGATGTCAAAGATTATGCTGTGACAAGGACAAGGGAAAATCTGGCAAAAAAATATATTGATTTTATCATTGAGGATATGACGATGGATCATAGGCTTGTATTTTCATCCGAGGAGAAAATGCTTTCTTCGCCCATAACGAGACTGCTTATTGATAAACGCACTACCATTGATTTGACTACATCAGGGTCTATGATCTGTGCCGGCAAAACCCGGAGCGGCAAGACAACCGGAATAATTTCCCAATTATTGCAAGTGGTTCCATACGGCCCGGACCAATACTGGTCGGAGTGCCTAATAGTAGACCCGAAGCGGGCGGAGTTAAGCCGATTGCCGTACACGGTCACTGTGGATGAAGATGGAGGAGGCCGAGCGATATTAGCGGCGATCAAGCGGTTTGCTGGCAGCATAACCAAGCGGCAGGACGTGCTCAACGGTTTATCGGAGGTAGACGGCAATGCGGTCCACTGGTGGGAAGCCGTAATGCACCCAAGTTTCTTATTTTTAGACGAGTTTGTATCACTAAGAACCTTATTTCCAAAACGGGCGGAGAAGGAGGACCCGGAATATTGCATAGCAACATTTGACGCACTCTTAAAACGCATAGTGACGATGGGCGCCTCTGCTGGCTGTTATGTGATAATCAGCATAGCGGAAGCGTCAGTAGAGGAAGGAGGCTTGCCCGCTATGCTCCGGTCAGCCATGTCAACAAAAATCCTGTTTCGCCCAACAATGCCGGAGGCCCGGCTATTATGGAGTGCTGAGAAACTGGAGAACTTACCAGACAAGGCATACCAGCCCGGAGATGCATGGTTTTCCAGTACAGATGGGAAGCATGACGAAGTAAGTTTTGTACGATTTCCCCAGATGAATTTCCCGATCTACAAGGAGTTGGGCCGTTATTTGAAAGAGTATTATGCAGAAGCTGGGGCGGGCGGCGAAGCGGAGCGGTAGCCGCCCAGCCCCCGGCGGGGCCAGAGGCCCCGCCGGTATACTTGACTAATTAACATATTTGGATACCTGAAAGGGGTGATGCCTATGAATGGATTGCACGTCAGCGGGAGCGAGGTTTACCAAAGGGACATAGCGACGCTGAAAAAATACCGTGAGGACTATTATAAAATTACGCTTCATAAGCAAATACGCCGGGCAGGGTATGAGGCAATCGAAGGTGACGGGGATAAGTACAAGACAGGAAAAAAGAACACAGCGGAAAATGAAGAGAAATTGTCGGCCAGTTTATCCCGAACGAGAGCAGTAATATTTGAATTGGCGTTATGTAACGATTGGGAGTGGTTTGTTACTCTAACACTCAATCCAGAATATCACGACCGAAAAGACTTGAAAAGTTATAAAAAGAGGCTATCAACATGGATAAAAAATTATAATCGGATACACAAAACGGATATAAAATATTTGTTGATACCAGAAAACCATCAAGACGGAAGCTGGCATATACACGGCCTAATGATGAAAATACCAAAAGAACATTTGAGAAAATTTACAGAGCAAGAGAAATTGCCAATAAAAATACTGATAGAACTAAAACGTGGAAATAAAATATATACGTGGGAAGCCTACGAAAAAACATTTGGATATATAACAATATCGGAAATAAGACACCTAGAGAGTGTATCAAAATATATAACGAAGTACATCACGAAGGATATAGTGAAAACAAGGATAGGACTGAACGACCATCTATATTACTGCTCACAAGGATTAAAACGGACAGAGCTGATTTATACAGGTCAGTTAACAAAAGCGTTAGACGAAGATTACAGCAACGAATATGTGAAGATAAAGATGTTACAGAGCTTTGACGAGGCGATAGCGTACTTTGTGGATGGGTAGGACAAGCTGAAAGATCGCAGAGGGTAACAGGGGGGCGATCCCCTACAAAATAACGGCCCCGCAGGGCCGCACCTTTGAAAACCGGAAATAAAATAGCATAGGAAGGGGGTCAGCACATGAGCAGAGGGGTCCCCCAGAGCACGATGGGGGAACTGGTAACAGCTACAACCGGAGAACAATATTACATCATCGGGAAAAACCGAATAAAAATAACAGAACATTTTCCCGTCAATGGGAAACGGATAGAGGACCTCATAACAGATTTGATAGCCGATAAAATCAAGGAAAAAGTAGCGAAAACATCATAAAAAGATTGAAATTCCCTCACATTTATGGTATACTATTCTTGTTAGAAAGTGTATCGTAAGTGTGGGGGCTGTTTCCTCAAAGGAGGATTTTTATAATGAAACAGCCCATTTACAACACAGCTTTGTATCTCCGCTTGAGCCGAGACGATGAAGGAGCCGGGGAAAGCAACAGCATAGCCACGCAACGCATGATGTTACGCCGGTACGCAGAACAAAATAGCTTATTCGTTGTAGATGAATATATCGACGATGGGTATTCCGGTACAAATTTCAACCGTCCGAATTTTCAGCGCATGATAGGCGATATTGAAGCGGGGCGTATAAATTGCGTGGTGGTAAAAGACCTCTCCCGATTTGGTCGGAATTATCTTGAAATGGGAATGTATACGGAAATGCGTTTCCCTGAGTTAGGTGTCCGCTTTATCGCCGTTGACAGCGGAGTAGACAGCAACAACCAGCAATCAACCGAATTTACCCCATTTTTGAATGTGATAAATGAATGGTATGCACGAGACATCAGCCGCAAGGTCACCAAGGCATTTCGTACACGTCACGAAAACGGGGCGCACTATGGAGCATACGCCCCGCTGGGCTATCAGAAAGACCCGGAGCAGACCGGGCATTTACTGGTGGACGATGGGACAAAGTGGATAGTAGAGAAAATCTTTGCTCTGGCCATCCATGGGGCGGGAGCCGCCAGGATCACCCACATACTTGCCGCCGAGCAGATACCAACTCCCGGATGGCTGAACTTCCAGCGATACGGCACCTTCGCCCATATCTACGAGGGCCAGCCGGAAAGCAGACGGTATGAATGGACCATTTCCCAAGTGCGGAAAATCCTGCGGGATGAAACGTATATCGGCCATAGCGTCCACAACAAACAAGGTACGGTATCCTTCAAGAGCAAGAAACGGGTAAACAGGCCTAAGGATGAATGGTGGACCGTGGAAGATACCCACGAGGCTATAATCAGCAAGGCCGACTTTGACCAGGTACAGGAGAACATAGCCAGCCGCCGCAGACAGAGGAAGAACGGCACAACGCAGATTTTCGCCGGGTTAGTCAAATGCGCTGATTGTGGGTGGACAATGGGATACTGTGAAAACAAGCAGAACAAGGTCCCCTATGGTTACTATCACTGTGTTAAAAACGGGCAGGGCCTTAGTCAATGCTCTATGCACTATGTCCGGTATGATGTGCTTTACAGTTTTGTTCTCTCCCGTCTGCAATACTGGATAAACGCCGTCCATCAGGACGAGCAGGCCATAATAGAGCGGCTTTCCAAGTCCACCATGACGGAGCAAGCCGCCACAAGCAAGCGGGCCGCACAAGAAAAGAGACGGGCAGAAAAGCGGTTGACCGAGCTTGACAACCTGTTAGCTAAGATTTACGAGGACCGGCTGAACGAGAAAATCACGGAACGCAATTTCTCTATGCTGTCTCAGAAATACCAGCAGGAGCAGGGCGAGCTTGAAACGAGGATTGAAGCATTGACGGCCCAGCTTGCCAGCACCAAGGAGCAGGAGGACGGCATAAACAGGTGGATTGATTTAATCAAGCAGTTTTCCAGCCCCACCGAATTGACCGCCGAAATGCTCAATACCTTGATTGAAAAGGTCGTTGTCCACGAGGCCACCAAGGACGCAGACGGCAAGCGCACCCAGGAAATTGAGATTTTTTACCGCTTCGTCGGCAAGATTGACTAATATCATTAACTGTATGTCTCCGGGACCTCATCCTTACCAATTCTTCCCAGGTTGTTTTCTCTTGTTGTCTCCTGTTTTGTTTTAGCACCGGAAACCGTTGTACTGCAATGGTTTCCGGTGATTCTTTGTTGTAGCTTCATGCTCCCTACATTTTGCTTGTGTATGAGCTTTTTCAATGCCCGTATGGGTTTTGTATGGGTTTCTGTAAAGTGAATCTCCTCTGTCTGTCCATGCGCAGAAAAGCTATTCTCCCACAGTCAGACGATATACAGCCGCACTGGTAGTACCTTTCCGCTCCAGGATGCCATCCTGGACCAGCTTATTCAATATACGGTATGCCTGTGGCGGCGTGACACGCAGTAATTCTATTACATCCCTCCTCGTAATACTTTGTTGTTTCTTCGCCAAGCTGATAACTAATTCCCGATATCTAAGCTGATCAATCCCTCTTTGCCGCACGTACTGTGCCGGGTTTCGATATGCTTTCGCGTCTAAGATATATACGCGGCCCTTCCCACTTCCGACTGCTTCAATTATGCCCGCCTCTATCAGGCGTTCCAGCGTGCCGCGTATTTTCGTCTCTGGAATATTGATATTTTGAACAATCTCCGCCAGCGACACCCGCCGTCCCCGCTTCAAAACGTTCAACACGAACAATGCGTTCAACGGCATCGGTTCCCCTGTACGTCTCTGCTCCTCTGTGATGAGAGAAATCAACCGCTCATCCGGAGCCCCGCTGGGAATAAAGAGTCTGACCACATTTGAAGTCGTCTCTGAATAGTCTGGAACATCCCGTCCATAGCGTAGGGAGCCCTCATAGATCCGATCCACTCCCCGCCCGGATCGTTCCGCAAGACCAATACGTTTCAATGCGTCTGCAAGCACAGGATTGCGACCATACGGTTCCGCGCTCAAAATATTTTGAACCGTCACGCCTTCTATAAATCCACCAGGATTACTCACTGTGAGGCCGTCCTCGTCCAGCTGCACTAGTACTCTTCCAAGCTGTGTATAATCCCGATGGGAAAAAGCATTTACGACTGCTTCCCGCACAGCCCGCTGGTCATACGCAGGAACAGAGATCCGAAACAGCCCCGATTCCATTTCCTGTACGGGGTTTCTGGCATCAATGAAATCAAATACTTTCTCAATTGCCGCCAACAATGGTAAGAAAAAAGTCTCGTTTACCGTTACCTGCGTTCCACGGCGCATCAAAAAAGCGCTCTCCGCCGTCGGCATCAGTTCCCTCAGCTTTTCCTGCTTCCCAAGTAAAAGCAAGCCTGCGTAAGTGGGAACATATCGTTCGCCGCTTATTGTCACAAGTCTCAGCGCCTTGTCCAGCTCGTCATCCGGCAGTTCCAGCAGGACTTTTTCTCCATGATACGCAAGGATGATCTTGCGAAGCCGTTCCCGTTCCAGCGAGTCTAAATCCTGGTATTGGGCTCCTGGAACAGGCTGCGCCGAAAAGTCAAGCAGAGAAAGCGCGCTCAGTCTTGAATTAATCTCATGGGGGTACATCGGAACATTTTCCGGCGTGCCGTCCGCTTTCAGTCGCCGGCGTTGAATCTTCCCCGCAGAAGAAGCCACAATGCTGCGGCTCCTTGGCACATGGATCACCAGCGCCGGACGCTCCCCATGAAGATACTCTATTCGAACCGAAATGGGTGGGACTGTCCGGTTGGCAATAAAGGCTGAAAGCTGTGTTGCATCCTGGTGCTGTTCGTGCAGTCCCGTAACGGTACCGTCGTCCTCTACACCCAGATATAAATCTCCGCCGTGGGTATTCGCAAACGCAACAATAGCATCAATCAAATCCGAGTCTGACAGTTTCTTGACATCACTCTTAAATTCTATCTCTATTGTTTCATGTTCAGGAATTATACGCTCCATCTTATCACCCCTTTGTACAACATTAGCACAACGGTGTAAGTATGTCAACAAAATTTCACACGCGTGCAAGTTTGTGTGAATAACTTATGCGATTTTCAACACTTCATATATCGCATATAGACAATCCTCTATTGTAAGCGCTTTACCATTTTCAAAAAACACCGCTGTAATGCTCCGGTTTTTACAACTTTCCTGTGTGGTTAATTCATCATCAAACATCTCACTAATCTTATCCGAATCTGCTCTGGAAATATCTAATGCATTTCTCCAATACCTTACAAAATGCTTTTTAAAAGATTCATAGTCAGAATAAAGCCCCATTGGATTATCCTGCAGACCGTAACGTACCGGCTGGAAAAGAGATGCTATATCTCTTATGTATTCATATACCAAGTTTTCTCTGCCCCTGACATTTGACATATTTGCTGATGCCGAAGTGACGTCAAGATCAAACTTTGTACGCATATGAGTTTGAAAGTGGTTTCCTATCATAGAATATTGATACATATTGCAATTTCCTTTCTAAACATCTTTCATTAACCAATTATTTCCAACAACTCTCCACAATTCCTATACCGGTCATCCAAATTCCCCGCCAGGCACTTCATCACAATACCTATCTGTCTATCTGACAAGTTCGGAGCGGCATTGGATAAATATGACCTCATGTCGCTTCCATGGGGCGCTCTCCCGCAAAGCAACCAATACCAGATTGCACCTATGGAGTATATATCACTCCTGCAATCTCTCAATTTCGGGTTTTCCTGTAATGCAGGATCAATAAAAGCTGAGGTTAGATAACGTAACTTCTGAAAGTATAGGAAAATCAAGGTTTTCGAGCGGCGGACAAGCATGATATGTACTAAAAAATCGAATATCGGCGCATGAGCGGCGTTCATATTCCCTGCCGGGGAGATGGAACGCCGCTTTTTTATGTCCAGACACCGAAAGGAGCGGAAAGCCATGCCAGTATTCCGCGTGGAAAAGAGTAAGGGCTACACGGTGATGTCGAACCATCACCTGCGGGACAAGTCCCTGTCCCTGAAAGCCAAGGGCCTGCTGTCGCAGATTTTGTCACTCCCGGAAGATTGGGATTATACCTTGACCGGCCTGTGCTATATCAACCGGGAGAGCAAGGACGCTATTCGTTCCGCCGTCAACGAATTGGAGCGGGCCGGGTACATCGAGCGCCACCAGACCACGGACGAGGGCGGCAAGTTCAGCAGCAACGAGTACATCATCCACGAACAGCCCATTTCTTTGCCGCCGTCGTTGGATAAACCGTCGTCGGAAAACCCGACAACGGAAAAACCGCCGTCGGAAAATCCAACGCAAATAAATAAAGATAGAGTAACTAAAGACCAAGCTATTACTGACCCATCAATTACCCATTCCCTTCCCTCCCTTTCGCCCCCTCCCGCTAGGGCTGTTGCGGCTTCGCCGCCGGAAAGGAACGGAACGGAAGTGTCAGCGCCAATGATAAAATGAAAGAAAACGCCGAGGAAAAAATGTAGTTTTGTGGCGGAGAGGAGGGAAAAAAGATAGACTCCCAATCAGGGCGAAAAAGAGCCCGGAAAGGGAGTCAGGAAATGAAAGGAGCACAGTGGATGGAAATCCGAAGCGACAGACAAAAAGGGCTGAGCTATGTGGAGCTGGGCCGGAAGTACCACATGGACCCGCGAACAGCAAAGCGGTACGCGGAATCGCCGCAGAAGCCGGAGTACACATTGAGCGAACCCAAGCCAACAAAGATGGACTCGTACAAGCAGATCGTGGACGAGTGGCTGGAAGAGGCGCCGTATTCAGCGCTGCGGATCCTGGAGAAGCTGCGGGAGATGGGATTCAACGGAGGTTACAGTATTGTCAAGGCGTATGTGAGCAGCCGGAAAATGGACTTGAATGAGAAAGCGACGGTACGGTTTGAGACGATGCCCGGGAAGCAGGGGCAGATGGACTGGGGATTCTTCGAGGATCACCTGGTACACGTTGATACGGTGCCATCAAAACGCATTTCGGTACTTTGGAGGATACCCGGAGGAGATTCTGTACGATAACATGAAGCAGGTAGTCATCAAGCGGCTGCTGAAGCAGGAGGATTCCACGATGAACCGGCAGTTTGAGGACTTCGCGGGATTCTATGGATTCAAGCCCATTCTGTGCCGGCCATATCGGGGTCAGACGAAGGGGAAAGTAGAGCGGACGGTGCAGTTTGTCAGAGATAATTTTATGGTGGGGATCAAGTACAACAGTCTGGCGGACTTGAACGGACAGGCCCTGGCCTGGTGCAACAAGGTGAACGGGAAAGTACACGCCACCACCAACGAAATTCCCTTTGAGCGGTTGAAAAAAGAAGGACTGAGCCCTCTCTCCCGCGAGTACATTATCGACAAAATCAACCTGAGGCGAGTACAAAAAGACTGCCTCATCTCCTACGCCGGCAATCAGTACTCCGTGCCAGCGGAGTATGTCGGCAAAGATGTGGCAGTCGTGGCCCTCGACAGTATGCTGGCTGCGTATTACGAGGGGAAGCAGATCGCTCTGCACCGAGTATCGTACCAAAGGAAGGACATGGTTGTCAATCCTCAGCATTACCGAAGGCTTACGTTGAAGCAGACGATGGATGCGGAAAATGTTCTGCTGGAACAGGGCAAAGTAATAGATTTTCCCTTGAAACCATCGGATTTATCCAGATATGACGAGGTGCTGTATGACTGAATTTACTATGGACAGGCTGAGGGAAAACCTGGAAGCCCTTAAGATGAAAAACACCCTGGAGATTCTGGACAATTACCTGGAACGGGCGGTGGCGGACAAGCTCAACATTGTGGAGGTTTTGGATCACATTTTCTCAGAAGAAGCCAAATCCAAGCGGAGACGGGCCTATGAGAAGCAGATCCACTGGATAGCTCTTAGCGGCTTTGCCGCTTAGAGCTATCGCGTCCCCCTTGCGGGGAGATGTCCGGCTTCCCCATCAAGAAGACCTTGGACGACTTCGATTTCTCTTTCCAGCCCTCCATCGACAAGCGCCAGATCGACGAACTGGCCACCATGCGCTTCCTGGAAAACGGGGAGAATGTGGTCTTCCTTGGCCCGCCCGGCGTGGGCAAGACCCATCTGGCCTCCGCCCTGGGCCTTGTGGCGGCACAGCATCGCTTTTCTACCTACTACATCAACTGCCATCAGCTTATTGAGCAGCTCAAGAAGGCCCACTTTGAGAACCATCTGCCGGACAAGCTCAAGGTTCTCGCCAAGTACAGGATGCTTATCATCGACGAGATCGGCTACCTCCCCATGGACATCCAGGGCGCAAACCTGTTCTTCCAGTTGATTGCCAGGCGATATGAGAAGACGTCCACCGTCTTTACCTCCAACAAGACCTTCTCCCAGTGGAACGAGGTCTTTGCCGACGTCACCATCGCCTCCGCCATCCTGGACCGTGTCCTGCATCACTGCACCGTCATTAACATCAAGGGCGAATCTTACCGCCTGAAGGAGCGCAAGGAATTTATGCGCCAGAAACAGCAAATCGTGAACACTCTTTTTGAACAAGGAAACGCTTAGTTTTGTTACCCCCCCCTCCGCCGAAAAACAACAAAATTTCTTCGGCGTTTTCTTACAATTTCATATCGGCGTTGACACGCCCCAACCGCTATGATGAAGTGGGTTTGTTCTCCGGCATACTCTTTTGTGCCGATTGCGGCAGCGTCATGTACCAGCAGAGATACCAGACGGACAAACGGCGGCAGGACTGCTACATATGCGGCAGCTACAAGAAGCGCACCCGTGACTGTACGGCGCACTTTATCCGCACCGACCTCTTGACCGCCGGAGTGACCGAGAACCTACGGAAAGTCACCAGCTACGCCGCCAAGCATGAAGCCCGGTTTATGAAGCTCTTGACCGAGCAGACCGAGGACGGGAGCAAACGCCGGAACGCCGCCAAGAAGAAAGAGCTGGAAGCGGCAGAAAAACGGATTGCGGAACTCTCCGCTATCTTCAAGCGGCTGTATGAGGACAGCGTGACCGGGCGCATATCGGACGAGCGTTTCACGGAGCTTTCGGCAGACTATGAAGCCGAGCAAAAGGAACTGAAAGAGAAAGCCGCCGCTTTGCAGAGCGAACTTTCTAAGACGCTGGAAGCCACGGCAAACGCTGAAAAGTTTATGAAAGTGGCACGCAAGTACACCAGCTTTGAGGAACTTACCCCTACCCTGTTACGGGAGTTTGTGGAGAAAATCGTAATCCACGAATCGGAAGCCCTTGACGGGAAACGCCGGGGGAAGCTCCGCAGACAGGAAATCGAAATCTATTACTCTTTTGTCGGCAAGGTAGAATTGCCCGACTAAAGCCCGACCCGTCCGGCAGTCAGCCGGACAGGGAACGGCAAAATTTTTTACACTTCTTTTACTTCTTTATCTCACATGAGCAAAATCGCAGGGCGTCAAGCAGGTCATGGCTAATTAGAGGTAATCAAAAGAGGAAAGGAAAAGCACAATCCAGACGGAACCGGCGATACCGTCAAGAAATATTTGTGAGTTAGCAAGAAACCTGATATAATGAGGGCAAGCGCCCATCCGGGGCAGAAAGGCAGGGAGAAAAATGCACATCAGCTACAAACCGCTCTGGCACACGCTAATAGAGCGGAACATGAGGAAAGAGGATTTAAGGCTTGCCGCTGGCCTGACCACAAATATGATTGCCAATATGGGGAAGGGGAAGCATATCAGCATGGAAACACTGACAAAGATTTGCGAAACATTGAATTGCGGTATTTTAGATGTAATAGAGTTGGAGCAGGATGAGATTTCTAAATAATGAGATACGACAATAAGCATCAACTTCCCAAATAGGTTTGTTTTGACTTATTATGAGTGATGCCTATTATATGATGAAAGTGAGGTCTGCATATGGGAAAGAATGACTGGAATACGGTCACAAGAGAAGATGTGATAAAAGCAATTCATATGTTTACAAATGATAACCCGGAATATCCGGAACCTAAGTCAACTTTTTTACTGTTTGAGGGGAAAAAACTTCCGGCAAAACATATCCGGGGAATGGCTTATAAGGAAGCACATGGGATAGAAATATCAAAAAATGAGTATGCCGGAGGAATGGAAACTGTCCGCTTCTTCCGAAAGCTGGGCTTTGATGTATTTTATAACGGCGAGATTTTATATGGGAATTCAAGACAGCCAGTATCCAATGGAAGTCTCCCAGAAAATCCATCATATGAGAGTTTGAAAAATATTCCATTTAAGAATCCATCAAAAACGGGGCAAAAAGATACGATTCTGATAAAAAAAACAGATGAAAAAGCAGAAAAAATTAAAATTTCATCGAAAGGAGTAATTGAGCAGAAAAATGCATTGCAGTTGATTCTGAACCGTTATTTTGATTGCGACATAGTTTGTGAGAAAACTTTTCCGTGGCTAAAAACCCCGGACGAAATAACTGATGAATACAGACCTATTTATGATGGATTAAAGCAATTACAGGGAGACACCAGTTTTGCCAAAAGAAATGTTGTTCTACGGTGTGATTTTGTGTGTGAAAGCCGGAAAGTTATCATTGAATACGATGAAAGACAGCATTTTTCACAAGCAAGGTATGTATCATTATCTGCCTATCCGAAAGACATTATGCTGGGTTATGAAAAAGAATTATGGATGCGGGCGTGTAAAGATATACAGGCAAAAGATAATTTCCCCGAAAATAGAGACGCAATTCGGGCATTTTACGATAGTGTCCGAGATATTGAGTGCGCTAAACATGGATATAGGCTGGTGCGTATTATGCACGGACAGTTTGACTGGAACAGCGAAAATGCAGAATGTCAGATAAAAAAATTGCTACACGTAAATCCAATGTACAAGAAAGAAATGGGAAAAAACAAAGGTATGAAAATCGGTCTATACTTACAGACCCAAACCGCCTGTAGCCCGGAAGCATTTCAACGTGCCATGGACATTGCATCTAATGCTGATTTTGATATCCTTGTATTTCCAGAGGATTGCTACTGCCCGGAAATAGAAGAATTATGGCAGTTAGATATTGCTCAGGAAGATGATGTCGAAAAAATCAGGAAATACTGTCTTAACCTTAGCCGGCAGATAAAAAAAGCTGTAGTATTTAGTCCATTTGATAAATACTGTACACCATACAGTGTGTTCGCAAACTATAAAGCAGATGAAAAGGAAACAGAGTTTGCCGTTTATATAAAGCACACTATGGCAGAGTCATCCGCATTTGATTTTACTGACTACAAAGAAATTGCAATGGAAATATTTTCCCCGATTATCTATAGGGAATATAAAATCGGAATGACCATCTGTTATGACTGCAATCATGCGCTTTTCAGCCGGATGTGGGGAATAAAGGGAGTGGATATTATTCTCAACAGTACGGGCGGTGATGTAATATATGACAAATGGTACAAATACAATAAAGTGAGGGCAATAGAAAATCATTGCTATAATTTTGTAACTATGGGTGGGGCAGGAACCAATGATAATGCACATACATATGTTTATGGCTTCAATCCGGAGGGTGGCGAGCTTCCATTTTATAATCTCATGGTTCATACAGATAAGACAAATGAAATCAATACAATATATGTGTATGATATTTCTTTAGACAATGGGAAAGCACAGGTTGAGAACAGTCTTTATCAGAAAGAAAAAGCGAATAAGCATCAGGATTATTTTTTCCCGGTGGAACATATGCATACTGTATTGGAACAGGCAGAGAAAATAGATACAAATTTGTATATTCTTACCTGTCAGGAGAATACTTTAGTATTTTGCATGGTGGAAGGATTGGATATCATGCAGCCAGAGCATTCTCTTAAATTGCTTTATTCTGATAAGCTAAAAGGGTATCAGAATAAACGGTATATCCTCGTAAATCATCATGAAAAAGAAATTGAGCAAGATTTTTTTGAAACAAAACTCTCTGTTGTTTTGAAAGTTCGTGCCATGGAAAATTTTTGTGCAGTAGTATTGCAATCACCAAATATTAAACATTGCTATCAAACGGGAAACAACAGAACGGCACAGGTCATTCCTGTAGAGGATAGATATTATGGAATAGATATTTCCCGTACAAGCGGGCCAGAAGCAATCTGGAAAAATAAACAGGGAATGAAATCTGAATGGAGAAAAAATTTTGAATGGTTAATTGAGCAGGTTCATAACAGCAACACAGATTCATAAATATACGAGCCACTGCCGCTGCATGGATAAAAACCAAGCAGCGGCATTTCCTTATCTCCGTTTCATCCTGCTCAATGGTGAATCCTTATATGCCGGAGTTTTCTTCATGACATTTTTCAGAACCGTGCGCTCCTGCTCTGACAGCTTCTCATACCGAATTTGAAGCTGCGTACACATAAGGGCGGTGAACACATCCAGATAGGAACCCGGCACGGACAACGCCCTCTTTGCGTCCTTGATTAGCTTCATGCCATTGGAGCCGTCCGGCGCACTGTCCGTATCGTCCTTGTGCGCTTCCCTTATGGCATGGAGGATAGTGTCCCAAGTCCGGTGCGTGACCTGACAGAAATAATCTTCTTCCTGTATCTGCATGGCTTCCAACGCCTTTAACGCAGTATCTTCCTCTACCGGCTGATATTGGGAAAGGACTTGCCCCCGCAGGACTTCCAGAAGGCTGTTGAAGTTTTGGAAGTGAGAGGTTGCGACACCGTCCACATAAATCTCTGTATCCGTCATCAGGGTAACGAAATCCTCATGCGTGGCAATCTCACACAGCAGCCGGTTGTTGATACGCCCGCTTTTTAACAGTTCCACCATATCATCACTCAAATGCAGCTCCGTAAGCCCCGTGTCCGGATGGTTCCTGTTCTCTGTCAGGCAGAGAAGGTAATCCGTTGACACCCCATAAAACTTTGCCAGCTCCACAAGATTTTTGTGGCTGATTTCCTTTAGTTCGTCATTCTCATAGCTTCCTAAAGCTGATTTGGAAATTTTTGTAACCGCCGCCAGTTCCTCTAATTTTAAATGCCGTTCCATCCTTAAATCCTTTAACCGCTCCTGAATCGTTATCCCCTGCTTCATGGCTTCCTGCTCCTTCCCTGCGGCCAGCCTGCCGCAATAAGGCCATTATACCACACCCATTCCGCAATCGTGGAATTTTTTGGATTTTGGGCTTTATTCCTGATTTATGGACATACGGCACAAGGCTCAAAAATGTTCTATGATACAGGTAAGTTCATCGATGGATTATCCCAATCGAATGACCGGCCTGTATGGGATATGCTCCCCGGCGATGTAGCGCAACGACTTCCGGCAGGGAAACGGAGGAACCCTGACCGCAACGAGCGTACCAAGGAGAGCGAAACGCCGCCTAGACGGGGGCAGGAACGACAGCAGAGGGAACCGGCAAAATGAACACCGAAACGATACCGAAACACAACAATTTCACAGGGCATAGTCTGCCCTGTCCGTAATACCAAGGGGGATTTTGGGGCGGCTTTACGGCTGTATTTCCCTTGAAAATCGCCCCGAAAAGCTACACAAAAAACTACTGTCCGCCCATTCCGGCTGTTACTGCTGAAACGGGCGGTTTTTCTATGAAGGAGGCACCATGCCGAGAATGTCAAAGAAGTTGAAGAAAGAGCTTGCTTTCTTCCTGAACGACCGGGGGCGCAGAAGCTACAACGGACTCTGCCGGAAATGCCAGCATGAATGTAAGCAGAGTTTCCGGGCTGTCATTATCGACTGCCCCCACTACCAATCCAAACGTGCCAAAAGGAGGACACCACCCAATGAATTATGAGTTTATGATAACCAGTACACCCCTGCCGTCCTGTATGCCGCTCCCAAGAGCGACGCTCCGCCTGCCGGTCAGCAGCACGGCAAAAGTCATGTATGCCCGCCTGCTGGATGAAATCCTGACAAGGGGAATCGAGGACAGCAACGGGATTTTGTTTATCCGCTTCCCCATCATGGAGATAGCGGCGGCACTCTCCCGAAGCCCCCAGACCTGCAAGCGTTCTTTAAACGAACTGGAACAGGCCGGGATGATTATGCGTGTCCGTCAGGGAATCGGGGAGGTCAGCCACATCTATATCCTACTCCCAAAGGAGGACGCCGCCCATGAATGAGAAGCTGGAAAAACTGAATCAGGAGATTGCAAAGACCGAAGCGAAACTGCGGAGGGCGGAGCATAAGGAAAAAATGCTGGAACACCAGATAAAAACACTGAACCGGAAGGAACGGACACACCGGCTCTGCACCAGAGGGGCAATGCTGGAAAGCCATCTCCCCCACCCGGAATCCGTGACGGACGGGCAGGTCAGCACTATCTTAAAAGTGCTGTTCTGCCGGAGCGACACCAAACGCCTTGTGGCACAGGTTCTTACAGAAAACCGGAAGGAGGACACGGAATGAAATTTTCAAAAAGCGAACTGGACATTATCTACCAGTATGCCGCACCGACCAAGGAGGAAACCCTTGCGGGCATGAAGGAAATCGTGCCGGTGATAAAGGACTTATTGACAAAGGCAATCGTGGAGAACGCCATCCGAAAACTGGAAAAGATACCAGAACCGGAGTGCAGCCAGTTTGTCGCCGCCACAAAAGCCCGGTTCCTTGCAGAGCGTGACAATTCCATCCGCCAACGGCTTGCGGCGGCAAAGGCACAGGAGCCAATCATGCAGGGGCATGACCTGTCAGGGAAAGAACGGTTCCGACCGGAAACCCGTCACATGATTACACTGGAAGTACAGAAAGATTGCTTTGTCGGCTTTAAGGGGGAGCGGTTCCGTTTCTATCTCTCCGATGAAGGCTACCGGAACGCAAAACACAGCGAACAAGAGGGGGAAATCAGGATAAAGAGCCATGCCGCCGTTGTTGCCGGGAAACTCTATCCTGACAAAAAGCCCAGACAGCAGGAACGGTAAAAAGGGCAGAAAAACGGAAACCCGGAAAATCCCCCTCTGAAAGAGGGCGCAATTATACACCACTTAGGGAAGTGGTGCATTGCGCCCTGCCGGGGGCGTCCTGCGGACAGCAGATGATTTTCACAGATTTTCAATCTGCTCCAATCATCACAGGGGAAGCTACACTTCTCCTGCGCTGGCTCCGCCAGCTACCCCTTTGTGGACTTATCAAAAGTTATCTATTCAGAATTGGGTATCAGTGATATAATTACAATAACCAAAAGCTAATTAAAGGAGTGAGTGCTATGCCAGACCGAAACTATTATATGATTAGAGCCATGCTATCCCGTGAAGATGATTTTAAAATTTTCTTTGATAACAACGTTGTTGCTGTTGGATGGAGCAACATTGACTTTGCTTCGCTCCCTAATTCTCAAGAAGTAAAAAATGCAGTCCATAGAAGTTATTATGAGAAAAGCGATAAGGCACAACAGGTAATTTCCAAAAATCTGAATGAGGTAGAACGCTTTAAGGATATGAAAAAGGGCGATTACATTCTTGTGCCGTTTAATTCTTATATTGCGCTTGCAGAAGCAAATGAAAAGGAAATCTATTCACCGGAAGATTACGAGCAGGATTTATCGAATCAAAGAAGTGTGAACTATCGTTATGAGAATGGGAAACTCCTGATTATCCCACGTAATGAATTGTCAGAAGGTTTACAAAGACGTTTGCGTGTCCGTGGAAATACGGTTGCCAATTTATTTGAATTTAAAGATGAAATTGAAATGATTTTCAGCAGGAAATCTTATTCCTATTCTCAGGAAATGCAGGACATGGAACAAGAGGAAGTGAAAAAACTGAAAGCTGGGTTGCTTGAAAATATCCAGAAAGGAAAAACAAATCTTCAAACGGGCGGGATTGGACTTGAAAACCTTGTTTGTGAATTGATGAAATGTGAGGGATATGAAGCGGAGGTGCTGGCAAAAAATAAATTCACAGGTAAGGCGGACGCTGATATTCGTGCCATTAAAGAAGATTCTTTTATGTCAAAAAAGATATTTGTGCAGGTAAAACATCACAGTGGCTATTCTGGCAGACAGGGTATTCAACAAGTCATAGATGTGTTGGCACAAAAAGAATATGAAGGATACGAAGGATATTTTATAACCAGTGCAATGGTGGCTGATGATATAAGAGCATTTGCAGAAGAAAACGACATTGAAGTTATGGACGGAAATGCTTTGGTTGAGTTGATTGTAAACAATCTGGATAAGCTGTCAGAAACGACAAAACGATTATTAGGAATTTGTATCGTTCCCCGTATGCTTTCTACAGTATAGGAATTAAAGTGATGAAGGGTTGATAAGTATGACAGAACCAGAAGTAAGTTTGCGTTTAGCGATGTACTACATTAAAAACCAGCTCACTGAACAGAATGTTAAAGTTTCCATTGATGGCGCACATATCAAAACTGGAAAAGTATTGCATTTTGACATTGAAGGATTTTTAAGAGAAAATAATTGCGCAAAAATAGATGGAAATTCTGACCGTTGGCAAGGTAGGTATTGTATAAAAGGACAAAGAGCAGAAATTGTTTTAGAATCCATTCCGGGATATGGAGATGTTCAAATCCTCTTGCAAAATGGAAAAACTTTGTTTGTGGAAAGTAAAAAAAGTAAACAGGGAAAAAGTGGTCAGGAGTACCCTCTTATGAGGGAGGCTATCGGGCAACTGATGACCAGTTCTTTTATGAATGAAAATAGTATTCCTGCCGTTGCTGTACCATATACAAAAAAGAGTTTAGAATTAGCAGAACGATGGTCAAAGTTGGAGCAAATACAAAAAGTAGGCATACGTTTTATTTTGGTACAGGAAAATGGAAATATAGTAACTATATAAGTAATGCCGAGTTCATTGTTCCCAAACAACTAAATACCCGCCGCCTACCAGCGACACATCCAAGCAGGAAATCTGAAAAGGTATCCTGCTATTTTTTTGCCCGGAATCCGGGAGAAAGGAGGACGCATTCTTGCCATGCCCGCATTGTAAAATCACCATCATTAAGCGGAGCAACAATGAATCCGCTGTTTCCGCCGCTGCCTACCAGAGCGGCGAGAAGCTGTTCTCTGAATATGACCAAGAACAGAAATATTATCCCTACAAGAACGAAGTTACCCACAAAGAAATCATGCTCCCGCCCCATGCGCCGCCGGAGTTTGCAGACCGGGGTACCTTATGGAACTCCGCCGAAGCGCAGGAAAAACAATGGAACTCCCAGCTTGCCCGGAGGTTCGTGCTTGCCATCCCGAGGGAAATCCCATCGGAACAGCACGCCGACCTTGTCCGTGATTACTGCCGGGAGTTTTTTGTTTCCAAAGGCATGATTACCGACTTCGCCATCCACGACAAAGGGGACGGGAACCCCCACGCCCATATCCTGCTCACCATGCGGGCGATGGACGAAAAAGGCAGATGGCTCCCCAAGAGCCGCAAAGTGTACGACCTTGACGGGAACGGCGAAAGAATCCGGCTCCCGTCCGGCAGATGGAAAAGCCACAAGGAGAACACCGTGGACTGGAACGACCGGAAATACGCTGAAATCTGGCGGCAGGGATGGGCGGACACGGCTAACCGCTATCTGGAAGCCAACAGCCGTCCGGAACGGCTTGACCTGCGCTCCTATGCCCGACAAGGGATTGATAAAATCCCCACCGTCCACATGGGAGCGGCCGCCTGCCAAATGGAGAAGAAGGGAATCCAGACCAACATCGGCAACCTGAACCGGGACATCAAAACCGCCAACCGGCTCATGCAGTCCATCCGGCAGATGGTACGGAGCCTGAAGGGATGGCTGTCTGACTTAAAAGAGAAAAAGGCTGTATTGCTGGAAGCATTGGAGCAGGCGAAGGAACCGACACTCCCGGAACTGTTATTCCGGTATCTGGAGCAGCGGAGCGGGGAACGTGCCGGCTGGACTTCCAGAGGGAAGCTGAAAGGAACCGTTGCCGATTACAATAAAGTGCAGGCGGCGATGGACTTCTTGCGGAAAAAGGAAATCTCCACCATGGAGAGCCTTGACGCCCGGCTGGACGAAATCAGCCAGGCCGCCGTTTCCGTCATGGGGAGCATGAAAAAAAGCGAGAAGCGCATAAAAGCCATAGGTACCATGCTCTCCTACATTGACAAATATGAAGCCGCCAAGCCAGTCCATGCGGAGTATGCCGCCATCGGCTGGAAGAAGAAAAAGGAGAAGTTTGCGGAGAGCCACAAGGAGGAACTGGACGCTTACAATGCCGCTGTCCGGTATTTGAAAGCCAACCTGAAAGGCAATTCCTATTCCCGCAAAGATTTGGAATACGAACGGGGACAGCTTACCGCCGCCCTGCCCGGACAGAGGAAGGAACTGGAAGCGGTTCAGGCAGACGTGAAGGTACTCCGTGACGTGCGCCACTGGCTCAACCAGGTGCTGCCATCCGAACAGTACCGCCAGACCGCCGAGCCGGGAAAGAAACCGTCCGTACAGGAGAGCCTGAAAGGGCGGCAGGAACGCATCCGGCAGGAGCAGGCAGTGAAAAGCCATCCGAGCCGGACAGAGAAACAACAGAATATGGAACTTTAAACAGGCACTTGTTTTGTGATTGGAAACCGCAGGCAGGTGCTTTTTTCTTTGTAACAGATTTACCGACAACGTGAGCGACATTGTGTCGCCCACGTTGGGATTATCAGGAGGGAACGCCTATTGAACGTATTTGAAGCCGTAAAGCAGTCCGTCACCACAAGGCAGGCTGCGGAGCGTTATGGAATCAAAGTAAACCGGAACGGGATGTGCGTCTGCCCGTTCCACAACGACAAGAACCCAAGCATGAAAGTTGACCGCCGCTTTTACTGCTTCGGCTGCGGAGCCACCGGGGACGTGATTGATTTTGTTTCCCGGCTCCACGGGATCGGGAGCCGGGAAGCCGCCCTCATGCTGGCGCGGGACTTCTCCATCCCCTATCAGGACGGGAGGAACGCCGGGAAGGAGCCTGTCCGTCCACGACTGCGGCGGGAAACAGAGGAACAGAAATTGAAACGCATGGAGCGGCACTGTTTCCGGGTGCTGTCCGACTATTACCATCTCCTGCGCCGCTGGAAGGAGGAATACGCCCCACGCCAGCCGGATGAAGCATGGAACCCCCGGTTTGTAGAAGCCCTGCAGAACATGAGCCGGGTGGAATACCTGATGGACGTGCTTCTCTCCGGGGACATTCAGGAGCGGGCGGCGCTTATCACAGGACACGGAAAGGAAGTGAGGAACCTTGAAAGACGGATGGCAGAATTTACCGCCCCAGATACGGCAGGAAATAGCGAACATGGCAGACAGCGCAGAGCCAGCCCGGAGCGTTGAGGAAGTGAAGGCCATGCTGGAAACCACCGAAAAAGGCGGCTTCCGCAACAGCATGAGCAACTGCCTGACTGTATTCCAGTGCGACCCGCTCCTTTCCGGGGCGGTTGCCTATAACCTGCTGACTGACCGCACCGATATTTTAAAACCAATCGGCTACAAAAGAACTGCCGGAAGCCCCATGACCGACACGGACATGAAATATATCCGGCTGTATCTGGAAAAGACCTATGGCCTGACAAGCGAGAAAAAGATACAGGATGCCGCCGCCCTTGCCGCCGATGAGAACAGCTACCACCCTGTCCGGGATTATTTAAACGGCCTGACATGGGACGGAACCGAACGGATACGCTCCTGCCTGCATCACTTTCTGGGAGCCAGTGAGGACGACTACACATACCAATCCCTGCGCCTGTTTTTGCTGGGAGCCATCCACCGGGCATTTTCCCCCGGCTGCAAGTTTGAAGTCATGCTCTGTCTGGTGGGCGGGCAGGGAGCCGGGAAGTCCACTTTCTTCCGCCTGCTGGCAGTCAAAGATGAGTGGTTTTCGGACGATTTGCGGAAGCTGGACGATGACAATGTATACCGGAAGCTGCAAGGCCACTGGATTATTGAAATGTCGGAAATGATTGCCACGGCAAACGCCAAAAGCATAGAGGAAATCAAGTCATTTTTGAGCCGACAGAAGGAAGTCTACAAGATTCCCTATGAAACCCACCCGGCAGACCGCCCAAGGCAGTGCGTGTTCGGCGGCACGTCCAACGCCCTTGACTTCCTGCCCCTTGACCGTTCCGGCAACCGCCGCTTCATTCCCATACAGGTATGCCCGGAACAGGCGGAAACACACATCTTAGAGGACGAAGCCGCTTCCAGAGCCTATCTGAACCAGGTATGGGCGGAAGCGATGGAGATTTACAGGAGCGGCAAGTGGAAGCTGACATTCAGCCCGGAAATGGTGCGCTACCTAAAGGAACGCCAACGGGACTTTATGCCGGAGGACACCAAGGCCGGGATGATACAGGCTTTCCTTGACAGCTACCCCGGCGATACCGTCTGCTCCAAGCAGCTTTACAAAGAAGCCCTGAACCATGATTTTGACGAGCCGAAGCAATGGGAGATACGGGAAATCAACGAGATAATGAACCAGTGCGTCACCGGCTGGAATTATTTCTCCAACCCCCGGATGTTCGCCGGGTACGGCAGGCAGAAGGGATGGGAACGAGAGCATCCGGCAACAGACACCGGCAACGGGGCGGGAAAAACCCCGGAGGGATTTACGCCGGTGCCGGAGCAGATGGAGCTTCCATTCTGAAAAAATCCGGGTAAGGACAGCCCGTTGCACACTCCGTTGCTATCCCGTTGCCGACCCGGTTGCCGGGAAAAATCCCGTAACTGCGGGCTTTTCTCCCCTTTAACAACCAAAGCAACAGAAAAATAAAAGAAAAAGTATAAAATAACCCAACTGCCAGACAAGGATTAGTTTTAAGGTTTTTTGAAGCCCGTTGCCGGACTTCGTTGCCGACCTTCCCTGTCTGGCTGTTTTCATGTATGGAGGACAACTGCCTATGGCGAAAAATAAAACAGAGATTCATGTCACCACAGTATTTGACGGCGAACTGGACGCTACGGACGTTTTCGTGAGCCTTATCGCACAGAAACACACCAGAAAAACAGATAAAGAATATCTTGCTAAATCACAAGAAATGGGATATAATAAAGACGAGGTTCCATGTGACCGTGTTCCGTCTGGATTGTGCGGGTAAACGGTTATGATGAACACAATGGAATATACAGGGATGGACGCACTCCTTGCCGGGAGTTTCCGGGCAGCTATCTATTGCAGGCTCTCGAAAGACGACGACCTTCAGGGCGAGAGTGCCAGCATCGCAAACCAGCGGGATATGATGGAAAAGTTCTGCGAAAAACAGGGATGGGAGGTTGCGGCGGTCTATCAGGACGACGGCTTCACCGGCCTGAACATGGAACGCCCCGACCTGAAACGGATGTTGAAGGCAATCGAGCGGAAGCAGATAAACCTTGTCATTACGAAAGATTTATCAAGGTTAGGGCGGAACTACTTGCAGACCGGGCAGCTTATCGAGGACTTCTTCCCAAGGAACGGCGTGCGCTACATCGCCATGAATGACGGTATCGACACCATGCGGGACAACAACGACATTGCGCCATTCAAAAATATCCTGAACGAGATGTACAGCAAGGATATTTCCAAGAAAGTCCATTCTTCCTATGTGCTGAAAGCCCAGAAAGGCCAGTTCACCGGCTGCCTTGCCCCCTTCGGCTACCGGAAAGACCCGGAAAATAAGAACCGCCTGCTGGTGGACGAGGAAACCGCCCCGGTTGTCCGGCTGATTTTCGGGTATGCGCTGGACGGGCACGGCCCCAACTACATCCGGCGCAGGCTGGAGGAAGAAAAGCACCCCTGCCCTACATGGTGGAACCGGCAGCGTGGGCACCGGAACATCCGCACCAAATGGGAGAAGAAAGACCCGGAGAACGGGAAATATGTCTGGGATTTCTCCGTTATCAAAGAAATCCTGATGAACCCCGTGTACACCGGCGCAATCGCTTCCCAAAAGACCGAGTACCGCTTTAAAATCGGTACTATCCGGGACAAGAAGCCGGAGGACTGGATTGTGGTGGAAGGGACGCATGAGCCGCTGGTGGACAAAAAGAGTTTTGCCATCGTGCAGGAAAAGCTGAAATCCCGCCAGCGGCCGGGGCAGTCCGGGGAAATCAACCTCTTTGCAGGGCTGATAAAATGCGGGGAGTGCGGGAAATCCCTCACCATCCGCACCACACATGAGAAGTTACCGAAGCGGATTTTCTCCTGCAAGACCTACAATGCCTATGGAAAACAGCATTGTACCCAGCACAGGGTTGAATTTGACACGCTCTATTCCCTTGTGCTGAATAAAATCCGTGAGTGCGCCGCCGCTGCCCTGACCGACAGCGAAGCGGTGGCCGGGCGGCTGACCGACACCTGCGAAGCCGAGCAGAAAGGCCAGAGGGAAGCGATGGAGCGCACCCTTGCCAAAGACGAGGAACGGATTGAAGTGCTGGAAAAGATGGTGCTGCGGCTCTATGAGGACATGGTTGCCGGGCGAATCACAGACGCAAACTTCAATCTCCTGCTGGAAAAGACGCAGAAGGAACAGGCGGAACTAAAGGCAAAAGTCGAGAAAGGCAGGAAGCACCTTGCCGATGAAATCCGGCTTGCCGTGGACGCAAGGCAGTGGGTGGAATCCATACAGGAATACCGGGACATCACCGAACTGGACGCTTCCACTTTAAACCGCCTGATTAAAGAAATCGTTGTCCATGAAACCATAGGCAGCGATAAGACAAGACACATTTCTATCGAAATTCATTTTAATCTCAAACCCATACCGGAAGTGGAGCAGGTCACAGGCTGACCGCTCCCCGCTCCGGGGAGGTTCTTTAAAAACTCCATATATATTTCTTGACGTGCCGCCGCCCGCCAGAAAGCTGTATTGTTCCTACTAATTGGGGATAACACAGCTTGTCGCCGGGGGAGGCGTGGCCCTGATCGGCATTACCCTGGTTCCCCTGCTGTCCGGCCTGCTGGGCTGATGTTCCCCGCTAAATCCCCTCGCGGCCTCCCGCCCCCGGCGGGGGGCCGCGGGAAAGGAGGTGCTTTCTCTTGATACTGGACTGGCTGGAAGAATGGTTCAAGGGTGTGCTGATCGACGGCATCACCAGCAACCTCACCGGCCTTTTTGACACGGTGAACGGAAAAGTGGGGGAGATCGCCGCCGACGTGGGAGCCACGCCGCAGGACTGGAACAGCGGCGTGTTCAATATGCTCCGCAGCCTGTCGGAAACGGTGATCGTCCCCATCGCTGGGGCTATCCTCGCCCTTATCATGTGCTACGAGCTGATACAGTTGATTGCGGAACGGAACAGTATGCACGACATGGACAGTTGGATGCTGTTCCGCTGGGTATTCAAGTCCGCCGCCGCGATCATCCTTGTGTCCAACACCTGGAACATCGTCATGGGCGTGTTCGACCTGACGCAGAGCGTTGTCAATCAGAGCGCCGGGGTAATCATCGGCAATACCAGCATCGACATTACAGCCGTTGTCACCGACCTGGAAAACCGGCTTTCGGATATGGACATCGGCGGTCTGCTGGGCCTGTGGTTCCAGTCCCTCTTTGTAGGGCTGACGATGAATATTCTCTCCATCTGCATCATGCTTGTGGTCTATGGCAGGCTGATTGAAATATACCTTGTGACCTCGCTGGGGCCTATCCCCCTTGCCACCATTGGGAACAGCGAGTGGCGGGGCATGGGGCAGGGCTATTTGAAATCCCTTTTTGCCCTGGGCTTTCAGGCGTTCCTTATCATGGTGGTAACGGGCATCTACGCCGTCCTGATACAGAATATCGCCCTTGACGGGGACGTTTCCGGGGCGATATGGGGCTGTATGGGCTATACGGTGCTGTTGTGCTTCTGCCTGTTCAAGACCGGGAGCATCGCCAAGGCCGTATTTGCCGCCCACTGACGGAGGGAGGACAAGCTATCAAAAAATACGGCATTATCTACGCTGACCCGCCCTGGCAGTACAAGGTGTACTCCAAGAAAGGGGCTGGCCGCTCCGCTGAAAGCCACTATCCCACCATGAGCATTGAGGACATCCGGGCCTTGCCGGTTAGCGAACTGGCCGACCGGGACTGCGCCCTGTTCCTCTGGATAACCTTTCCCATGCTGCTGGACGCATTGAGCGTCATAAAGGCGTGGGGCTTCACCTATAAGACCGTGGCCTTTGCCTGGGTAAAGCAGAACAAAAGGCCAACACCCTGTTTTGGGGCATGGGCTACTGGACACGGGCCAATGTGGAGCTGTGCATCCTGGCGACCAAGGGACGGCCAAGGCGGAAATCCGCAGGCGTTCATCAAGTGGTGCTGGCCCCGGTGGAGGAACACAGCAAGAAACCCGATATTGTCCGGGATAAGATCGTTACGCTTATGGGCGACCTGCCCCGGATAGAGCTGTTTGCCAGACAGACGCCCCCCGGCTGGGACGTTTGGGGCAACGAAGTGGACAGCGACATCACGCTATGAAGCGGAAAGGAGGCTTTTTGTTATTCCGCAGTACACATTAGCATCTCTTTTTGACGGCATAGGGGGCTTTCCCTACGCCGCTTCTTTTTACAATATCATATCCCTGTGGGCAAGCGAGATCGTCCCGGCCTGCGTGTCGGTGACGCAGAAGCACTTCCCGAACATGGCCCACGCCGGGGACGTGACCCAGCTCCACGGCGGGAAGCTCCCGCCTGTGGACATCGTGACATTCGGCAGCCCGTGTCAGGGGCTTTCGATGGCGGGCCAGCGCCGGGGGCTGGCGGACGAACGGAGCGGCCTTTTCATGGAGGCCATACGGATCATTGATGAAATGAGGGAGGCGACACATGGTAGATACCCAAGGTTCGCGCTGTTCGAGAACGTCCCCGGCGCTCTGTCGTCCGCAGGAGGACGTGACTTTGCGGCTGTGCTGCAATCGTTCACAAAGGCCAAAATTCCAATGCCTTATTCTGGACGGTGGGCAAACGCCGGGATGGTACGAGGGGTCGGAGTTGATCTCGCTTGGTGCATGTACGACGCCCAATATTTCGGCACAGCACAGCGGCGCAGGCGCCTGTTTCTTGTCTGCGATTTTGCAGGAAAATGTGCCGGAGAAATACTCTTTGTCCCCAAAAGCCTGCGCGGGTATTTTGAGGCGGGCGGAACGCCGCGGCAAGGACTTGCCGCCTTTACTGAAAGCCGCCCTGATACAGCAGGCGGGGAAATCGTTGTTCTGAACGATCAAGGCGGGGCGTCGCTGACAGTGGAGCGTTCCGGCATCTCCCCCACCCTCCGCAGCCAGACCCACGGCAATCTGCCAGTGGTGGCCGCTGGCTTTGACTTACAGCAGATCACCAGCAAGACCAACCGCTCCACCCTGCGGCCCGTCCAGCCTACCCTATGCGAAACGGGACAGCCCCATGTGCTGACGATGGCAACGGGGCAGGCCAACGCGGAAGTGCTGGCGGACATCGCCCCCACCCTCAACTGCAACCACGAACAGCCCCTTTTGGTGCATCCGCAGATCGCCGGGACGCTGTGCGCCTCCGGCGCTGGCCTCTCCCGGCCCGCTGGCATGGGGAGCGAAACCGACTTCTGCATCACCAGCGCGGGCTTCCGCTACAAGGCCGGGAGCGCGACGGGGAGCCTGGGCTATCAGGAGGAAACCGCCCCGACCCTGCTTGCCGCACAGCAAAGCGGCGTACTGCATCATCACTACGCCGACCTGATCGTGCGCCGCCTGACGCCATTGGAATGTGAGCGTTTGCAGGGCTTCCCGGACTTCTGGACGGAGCAGGGCGGCGGGCGGAGTATCAGCGACACCAGCCGCTACCAAATGCTGGGAAATTCTATCGCCGTCCCCTGCGTGGCCTACATCATGCAGGGTATCTATCACGCTCTGGAAAGGAGGAATTGACCCTATGGCCTATGTGTCCGTCCCCAAGGACTTGACCCATGTAAAAAGCAAAATGCTGTTCGGCCTGACGAAACGGCAGATCGTATGCTTCGGCGCGGCGCTCCTGATGGGTTTGCCGCTCTTTTTTATGCTCCGGGGCAGCATCCCCACCAGCGCCGCCGCCCTGGTGATGATCTTCGCCATGCTCCCCGGCCTGCTGTTCGGGCTGTATGAGAAGCACGGCCAACCGTTGGAGGTGGTGATCGGGCAGATCGTCCGAAACCGCTTCACCATGCTCAAGGTGCGGCCCTATCAGACCAATAACCTTTACGCCGTGTTGGAGCGGCAGCGTCAAATGGAAACGGAGGTGAAAGCGGTTGTCCAGAAAGCAAAACGGCGGCAGGCCGGTAAAGCTGTCCCGCGCCGAAAAGCGGGAGATACAAGCCATCATCCGCAGGTATAAGGGCGACGGCAAGCCCCATACCGCCCAAGAGAGCATCCCCTACGAGGTCATGTATCAGGACGGCGTTTGCAGACTGAACCAGCGTTCCTACTCCAAGTGCATTGAGTTCTCCGATACCAATTACCAGCTTGCCCAGCCGGACGACCGCACGGCCACCTTTGAATACCTCTGCGACCTCTATAACTATGTGGACGCCTCTATCCACGTCCAATTCTCCTTTGTCAACCGCAGGACAGACCCGGCGCAGTACGCCCGCAGCTTCGAGATCGCCCCGCAGGGGGACGACTTCGACGACATCCGGGCCGAGTACACCGGCATCTTACAGCGGCAGCTGACGAGGGGCAACAACGGCATCGTCAAGACCAAGTATCTGACGTTCACCATCGAGGCGGACAATCTGAAAGCGGCGCGGGCGAGGCTGGAACGCATTGAAACCGACCTGCTGGGCTACTTCAAGATGATGGGAGCCGCCGCCCGTGTGCTGGACGGGGCCGAACGGCTGGAAGTGCTGCACGGCGTTTTCCACCCGGACGGCGAATTGTTCCGCTTCGACTGGAAATGGCTTCCCACGGCGGGGCTGTCCACCAAGGACTTCATCGCTCCGTCCTCTCTCCGCTTCGGGAACAGCCGGGTATTCGGCATCAGCGGCAAGTACGGGGCGGTGAGCTTCCTGCAAATCCTGGCCCCGGAGCTGTCCGATGAAATGCTGGCGGATTTCCTCAACACGGAAAACGGCATCGTCGTCAACCTCCATGTGCAGGCCATTGAGCAGACCGAGGCCATCAAACGGGTAAAGCGGAAAATCACCGACCTGGACGCCATGAAGATACAGGAGCAGAAAAAAGCGGTGCGCTCCGGCTACGACATGTTGCGCCCAGATAGGGTGAAATAAGGAGTTGACTAAGGCACAACCCCGTAAGATAACGCGGGAAACGGCCTGCCTGACTGAAAGGCGAAAGCTGACACGGGACCACAGCATGGCAGGGAAGCGGTAAGTTGTCCTATACACAAGGGCACGACTGAACTGCAACGTTAAGCGGATATGAGGATAAACCTACAGAATGTATAAAGCGAGTTTCAAGTTCCCGTTTAGCCCGGGCGGAGGAATGTGTATGTACCTGTCGAATCGTGACAGTATCAACCTCCGGTATGAATAACATTACATATCCATGTCGTGTAATGGGTTATCAACAAATTCATAAGACAAGCCAGAGAACTGGTTTAACGAAACGAAAGCATATCCGACAATCCGCATTTGCCTACTTATTACACTAACTGGGGATTGCCTAAGTTGGAACGTCTGAAAAGACTATGCGAAATGCCGTAAGGTGATAAATTCCAAGCCCGCGAGGGTAAGGGAGATGACGCTGAATATCCAATAAGGCAACGGAGTTCTCATAGTATCCAAGGTGTTGCTGTAATGGTTCAACACACAGGCAGACTTCGTGTGCTGCTGGTTCGATTACCGCTGAAAGGGCGACCAAGTATGCGGGAGAACAGGAAAAGGAGAACAGTCATTGGCTCTAAAATCAAAAGTGCGATTAGGGAGGAATACCTCAATGCAACCAACGACAGCGATTTTAGATAGAATTATGCAAAATTCAAGGAAAAACAACAAGGAAATCTTCACAAGACTATACCGCTATATGCTAAGACCCGACCTGTACTATCTTGCGTACAACAAACTTTACAGGAATAAAGGAGCGGCAACAAAAGGCGTGGACGACGACACAGCGGATGGGTTCAGCGAAGAAAAAATCAACAGAATCATACAATCTTTGGCTGATGAAACCTATATGCCGAAGCCTGTGCGCCGCGAATATATTCCGAAGAAGCGCAGCAGTACAAAAAAACGTCCTCTCGGACTTCCATCCTTTACGGATAAGCTCGTTCAGGAAGTGTTGAGAATGATATTGGAAGCAGTCTATGAGCCGACATTTTCAGATTTTTCACACGGTTTTCGTCCTCACAGAGATTGCCACACGGCCCTGAAGTCTCTGAAGAAGGAATTTACGGGCGTATCGTGGTTCATAGAAGGCGACATTAAGGGGTGCTTTGACAATATCGACCACCAGGTACTCGTTGGTGTTATCAGCTCCAAAATCAAGGACGCGCGGCTGATCAAGCTCATTTGGAAGTTTCTTAAAGCGGGATATATGGAGGATTGGAAGTATCATACTACATACTCCGGCTGTCCCCAAGGCGGCATCATATCGCCGCTGCTCTCCAATATATACCTGAATGAGCTTGACAAGTTTGCGGAAAAGGTTGCAAGGGCGTTTTACAAGCCGAGAGATAGAGTTCGCACTCCCGAATATGCCAAAATCCAGTGCAAAAAGGACTATGCGCAAAAATTGCTGAAAACGGCGACGGGGCAGAAAAAAGTCGAACTTTTGAAAAGGGTAAAATTCTTAAAATCCGAGTTGCGCAAAGTCCCCTGCTCCTCCAAAACGGACAAAGTGATGAAATATATCCGCTATGCAGATGACTTCATCATTGGAGTTAAGGGTGATAAATCGGACTGTGAACAGATAAAGCGGCAGTTTTCAAACTTTATCAGTGAACATCTCAAAATGGAATTGTCCGAAGAAAAAACACTGATAACGCACAGCAACCAATACGCAAGATTTCTGGGTTACGATGTTCGGGTAAGACGGGACGGTAAAGTAAAGCCCACCGACAGATGCTTAAAGCGCACATTGAATTATACTGTGGAACTAAATATACCGTTCGCGGATAAAATCATGCCGTTCCTATTCGACAAAGCAATCATTAAGCAAACGCATGACGGTAAAATCGAGTACATAGCAAGAAAGTATCTTTACAGATGTACGAATTTAGAAATCATAGATACGTACAACTCCGAGCTCCGAGGTATTTGCAATTACTACAGTATTGCCAGCAACTTCACAAGTTTGAATTATTTCGCTTATCTTATGGAGTATAGCTGTCTGAAAACCCTCGCGGGCAAACACAAAAGCACCAGCAGAAAAATCAGGGAACAGTTCCGCACCGGCAGCGGTGACTGGGGCATCCCGTATAACACCGCCAAGGGACAACAGAAATACCGGACTTTCGCAAAGTATATGGACTGTAAAGACAGTGATCGTTTCAACGACGTGATTGTTGAGTACGCAATCAGACACGCAGGAACCAGGACTACCCTCGAAAAGAGATTGTCTGCGGGAATCTGCGAGTTATGCGGGAAAACGAATACTCCTCTTGCTATGCACCATGTAAACAAAGTGAAGAACCTCAAAGGAAAACAGCAATGGGAAATTGTAATGATAGCCAAAAGGCGGAAAACATTAGCCGTATGCAAAGACTGTCACTATAAAATCCATCACCCTTGAATTTCCATAGTTTGAAACAATGATGGCGAGCCGGATACATCGAGAGGTGTAAGTCCGGTTCTGGGAGGGGTCTGGGCAAACCTGCCGCAGTAATGCGGTAAGGCGGCTCTTTCCTACTCTACGATATTCTGCCCTCCGACCTTGCCACCTACGGCACGGACGCCAAGCAGTTGCTTTCCAAGCTGCAGACCCGGAATGAACGCCTTTTCATGGTGACGTTCCTGATCTTGAACATAGCTGACACACAGCGGAAATTGAGCAACGATGTCTTTCAGGCCGCGGGCGTGGCGCAGAAGTATAACTGCGCCCTGGTGCGGCTGGACGACCAGCAGGAGCAGGGCTTGATGTCCTCCCTCCCCCTGGGGCAGAACCACATCAACATCCAGCGGGGCCTTACCACGTCCAGCGCCGCCATTTTCGTCCCGTTCGTCACGCAGGAGCTTTTTCAGGGCGGCGGGGCCATGTACTACGGCGTCAACGCCAAGACCCACAACATGATAATGCTGGACAGAAAACTTGCACGGTGTCCTAACGGGCTAAAGCTGGGTACGCCGGGAAGCGGCAAGTCCATGTCCTGCAAGTCCGAGATCGTCAGCGTGTTCCTCACCACGCCGGACGATATTTTTGTCTGCGACCCGGAGGCCGAGTATTTTCCCCTGGTACAGCGGCTTCACGGGCAGGTTATCAAGCTGTCCCCCACCAGCAGGGACTATGTGAACCCCCTGGACATCAACCTGAATTACAGCGAGGATGAAAACCCGCTGGCGCTGAAAAGTGACTTCGTGCTGTCGTTCTGCGAGCTGGTGATGGGCGGCAAGAACGGCCTGGAGCCTATCGAAAAGACGGTGATCGACCGGGCCGTGCAGGTGATCTACCGGCCCTACCTGGCAGACCCCAGCCCGGAGAAAATGCCTGTCCTCTCCGACCTCCACGCCGCCTTGACCGCCCAGCATATCCCGGAGGCCGACCGTGTGGCGCAGGCCCTTGACCTCTATGTGTCCGGCAGCCTGAATGTCTTTAATCACTGTACCAATGTGGACATCAACAACCGGCTTGTCTGCTTCGACATCAAGGATTTGGGCAAGCAGTTGAAAAAGCTGGGGATGCTCATTGTCCAAGATCAGATATGGGGCCGCGTCACCGCCAACCGCATACAGGGCAAGGCCACCTGGTATTTTGCCGACGAGTTCCATTTGCTTCTGAAAGAGGAACAGACGGCGGCTTACAGCGCCGAGATTTGGAAGCGGTTTAGAAAATGGGGCGGCATCCCGACCGGGGCCACGCAGAACGTGAAAGACCTGCTTTCCTCCCCGGAGATCGAAAATATTCTGGAAAACAGCGACTTCATTTGCCTGCTCAATCAGGCCAGCGGCGACCGCAAGATTTTGGCTGAACGGCTGAATTTGTCCCCCGACCACCAGAAATACATCGACAATTCCGAACCGGGGGCCGGACTTCTCATTTTTGAGAACGTGATCTTGCCCTTTACCAACCCCATCCCCAGCAATACCGAGCTGTATAAAATTATGACGACCCGGCTTTCCGAGGTCGTGGAGGGCGGCGCATGAGCAGGAAGCACCTGAAACCCCGTGACAAGGTGACGCAGCGCATGACCCGTGACGGCGTGGTGCTGGAAAATCAGACCACCGGCGAGGAAGCCAATATCTCTGACCGGGAGGCGGAACAGGACTTTACTCCCAGCGAGGCCACCGGCAGGGCCGAAAAGGTGCTGGAACGTGTTGACCGGGCGCAGGAGCGCCGCAGTATGAAAAAGGCGGCGAAACAGGCCGGACAGGTGGAGGCTGACGCAGGCCCCCGCCCGTCCGCCCGCCTGCAATTCCCCGAGGAAGAACGCTCCACGCCGGAGCTGAAGAAGTACATCCGCAAGTCCGACCAGCGGGCCGACCGTCTGGATGCGGCGAGGGCCGCTATTCCCAAGGAAAACGTCAAAATCAAGGAAAAAGTCTTTGACGAGGCTACTGGCAGGGCGAAAACCCGTGTGCGCCGGGAAACGAGAGACAAGCCGCCTCCCGCCATGAAGCCCAACCCGGCCAGCCGCCCCGTTCAGGAGGTTTTACTGTTCACCCACGGCAAAATCCATGAGGTGGAGCATGAAAATGTGGGCGTGGAGGGCGGACACAAAGGGGAGGAATTGGCCGAGCGTCAGGCGGGCCGGGCCGTCCGGGGCGCTATTCGCTGCCACCGCATGAAACCCTATCGGGAGTTGTCCAAGGCCGAACGGCTGGCGGAAAAGGCCAACATCGAATATTTCTACCAAAAGGCCCTCCATGACAACCCCCAGCTTGCCCAAGCGGCCAGCAATCCCATTTCCCGGTTCTGGCAGAAGCGGCAGATCAAGCAGCAGTATGTCAAGGCGGCGAGGACGGCGGGGCAGTCGGCGGCGCATGGGGCCGGGGCCGCGCAGGGGGCGGCGAAAGCGGCCAAGTCCGGCAGTAAAGCCGCCAAGGAAGCGGCCAAGGAGAGCGAACGGCTGGCCTCCTTTGCCGTCCGGCACTGGAAAGGCTGTCTTGCGGCCCTGGCCCTGCTGATTATGACGGCGTTCCTGATGGGCGGTTTACAGTCCTGTTCCTCCATTATCGGCGGCTTCGGTTCCGGCTTCACGGCTACCTCCTACCTCTCCGACGACGCAGACCTGATTGCCGTGGAAAACACTTATGTGGGCATGGAGAACGATTTACAGCAGCAGATCGACAACATTCCCAGCACTTACCCCGGCTATGACGAATACCGCTACGATCTGGACGAAATCATCCACAATCCCCACGAATTGGCCTCTTTCCTGACCGCCATCCTCCCGCGCTATACGCTTGCGGAGGTTCAGGCGGAATTGCAGCGGGTATTCAACAAGCAGTACACCCTTACCACCACGACGACGGTTGAAGTCCGATACCGCACGGAAACCCGGACGGACAGCGAGGGCAACGACTACGACGTGGAAGTGCCATACAATTACTACATTCTCAACGTAGAGCTGACAGCCCGCTCTATTGTTTCCATCGCCCCGGAACTGCTGACGCCAGAGCAGTTGGAAATGTTCAACGTCTATCTGGAAACCAGCGGCAACAATCCGCTGGTATTCGGCGGCGGTTCCCCCGACATCAGCCCGTCCGAGGACATCAGCGGCGTTCACTTCGTCAACGGTACGCGGCCCGGCAATACCGCCGTGGTGGACATCGCAAAATCGCAGGTGGGGAATGTGAACGGCCAGCCCTATTGGAGCTGGTACGGCTTTGACAGCCGGGTAGCCTGGTGCGCCTGCTTCGTGTCCTGGTGTTACAATCAGGCGGGGCTTTCGGAGCCGAGATTTTCCAGTTGCACATCCGGCGGCATGGCCTGGTTCCAGTCGCGGGGCCAGTGGGCCAACCGGGGGTACAGCGACATCGCCCCCGGCGACGCAATTTTCTTCGATTGGGACAACAGCGGCAACGCCGACCATGTGGGCATCGTGATCGGCACAGACGGTACAAACGTCTACACCGTGGAGGGCAACAGCGGAAACGCCTGCAAGATCAAGAGCTATCCCCTGAACAGCAACGTTATCCGAGGTTACGGATTGATGAATTGGGACTAAAAAATATATGGAGAATTGGAGGTAAATCTATCAATATTGTTTCTTTTGGCGGTGGCACGAACAGCGCCGCCGTCCTTGTTGGACTTCACAAGCACAGCATCCCCGTTGACCTGATTTTATTTGCCGACACGGGCGGCGAACAGCCCCACACCTATCAATTCATCCGCACAATGGATGATTGGCTGGTCGCTCACGGTATGCCGCAGATCACGGTGGTGGAGAAGTACGACCGCAGCGGCCACCGGCTGACCCTGGAAATGGAGTGCCTGCGCTCCTGCACCCTGCCGTCCATCGCCTACGGCCACAAACGATGTTCCCAAAAGCACAAGATCGGGCCGCAGGAAAAGTTCTGCAATCACTATCCGCCTTGCCGGGAGGTATGGGCGCAGGGGGAGACGATCATCCGCTTTATTGGCTATGACGCCGGGGAAATGCGGCGGTACGAACATTCCAAGAAATTCAACGACACCGATAAGAAGTACATCAACCGTTATCCCCTGATTGAAGATTGGGGCTGGGACAGGAGCGATTGCGTCCGGGAGATTTTGGCGGCTGGCCTGCCGCTTCCGGGCAAATCCTCCTGTTTTTTCTGTCCCAGCATGAAACAGCCGGAGATTTTGGCGCTGAAAGAGCATTACCCTGACCTTTACCAGCGGGCTATTGCTATGGAGGACAAGGCCATGCCTCACCTTACCAGCGTCAAGGGGCTGGGTCGCAGCTACGCCTGGCGGGAACGGTTTGGGGCGGCGGATGGAGGGCCGGGGCCGTGCTGACGCTGACGCCCATATCCCTGAAAGACGCCAACGCCTTTGTCACCCAGCATCACCGCCACCACCGCCCCGTCACCGGCCACAAGTTTTCTATTGCCTGCGCCGAGGCCGGGCGGCTGGCTGGCGTGGCTATCGTGGGCCGACCCGTCAGCCGGTATCTGGACGACGGCCACACGCTGGAAGTCAACCGGCTTTGCACGGACGGTACGAAAAACGCTTGCAGCTTCCTCTATGCCGCAGCGTGGAGGGCGGCGCGGGCGATGGGCTATCGGAAGATCGTCACCTACATTCTGGACACGGAGAGCGGGGCCAGTCTGCGGGCCGCTGGCTGGGCCTGCGCTGGGCTGGCGGGCGGCAAACGCTGGACGGGGAGCCGACGCCCCAAGGAGGACTTATACCCGGCGCAGATGAAATACCGCTATGAAAAATCCATCGGAAAGGAGTTTTGACTATGGCAAACAAACTTGACCGCATCGAAAAGGACATCCAGAAAGTGAAGTCCAAGATTGCGGAGTACAACAAGCAGCTTCGGGAGCTGGAGGGGCAGAAAACCGAACAGGAAAATTTGCAGATCATCCAGCTTGTCCGGGGCATGAACATGACGAGGGAGGAATTTGCGGCGTTCCTGCGGGGCGGGGCCTTGCAGACCGCCCCCACCCTGACGCCCTATCACGAAAAGGAGGACACCGGCCATGAGGAATAAGATCATTACCCGTTTTCTCTCTGTCATTCTGGCTGTGGGCCTGTCCGCCGCCATGTTCACCACGACGGCCTTTGCCGGGGGCGGCGACGAGGAAGGAGAGGTCATACCCACCGAGTCGACCGGGGAAGTGGTGTCCACGCCTGACCCCAAGCCCCTGACCCCGGAGGGTAATCTATCCCTGGTGGACGACATCGACGGCGAGACGTCCGAGGATAAACAGTTTATCACTGTCGTTTCCAAGACCGGCAATTATTTTTTCATCATCATCGACCGGGCCGGGGACGGCGAGAACACGGTGCATTTTCTCAATCAGGTGGACGAGGCCGATTTGCTGGCGCTGATGGAGGTAGAGGAAGAACCGCCCGCCGTCTGCTCCTGTTCCGTGAAGTGCGAGGCCGGGGCCGTCAATACCGCCTGCCCTGTCTGCGCCAACAATCTGACTGCCTGCGCTGGGAAAACGCCGGAGCCGCAGGAGCCGGAAGAACCCGAACCCCCGGCCAAGGAGAACAAGGGCGGCATGGGCGGTCTGCTGGTGCTGCTGATCATGGCCCTGGCTGGCGGCGGCGGGGCGCTGTACTACTTCAAGTTCCGCAAGCCCAAGGCGGATGTGTCCGGCAGCACCGACCTGTCCGAATATGACTTTGACGACGAGCCGGAGGATGAAGAAATGGAGGGTGAAACTGAGGCTTCGGTAGAAAGAGTGGTCGGGTCAGCGGTTAGGGAGAGTGGGATGAAGATTGGAGCAGGAGAGCATAACCATAGCGAGAAGATTATCCACGTTGCGAAAGCCAAAAGCGGTACGGATGATGAGTTTGATTTTGTTGTTGATGGCCTCGGAGCGGGCATTAGAAAGCCTGAATCTGGCGGCAGCAACAATGGCGTCAAAGTGGCGTTTGATTTTCTTGCGCAGCTCGCGGAACACGAGGATCCTGCACCGCTGGGCCCAGGCCATCCACTTGGTGAGCGCAGCGGCGATCTCATCAGGCCCGGCCTTGAGAGCCAGACGAAGATTCTCTTTGAGCAGGTAGGCACGGTAGAGCTTAGGATTGGCCCTGGTCAGGAATTGCAGCTGTGCTTGCTGATTTTCAGAGAGATGCTCCGGGTTTTTGAGCAGGACATAGCGTAGATTCTTCACTGATTTTGCCTGGTTCTTTTCAGGAGCAGCCTCGCCCTTGGCCGGACGACCGGGCTTGCGCTTGGGCAGAGTTTTGGCCTGCTGGCGAGCCTCAGACCTGGCTTCCCGACGCACCTGATCTAGGGCGTCTGTGGCCCAGGAAACCACATGAAACGGGTCTACGCACCGCTGTGCATGGGGGCAGTATTCCTCGACACAGGATGCGATCCATTTGGCCCCATCCGCTGAGGCACAACGGATAGAGGCCCGCTGCTCCGGTGTCAGCCGTTCAAAGAATTGGGAGAGAACTTCTTTCCCGTATCCCTTTGCACACCAGACCACGCTGGCTGTGTCGTGGTTGATGACTACGGTCATATACTTGTGCCCTTTCTTGTAGCTGGTTTCGTCAATGCCGATATTTTCCAAGCTGTCAAAGCGAGAGGGATTGGCTGTTTCCAGCTCTTGATATACCCGATGGCAGATGCCGCCCACTGTGTGCCATTCCACCCGCAGATATTCCGAGACCGTGCTACGGGATGCGTGTACGCTCAGCCATGCACAGGTTTCCTCAAAACTTTTGGTGAAACGGCTGTTGTGCCGTGCCCAGGGAACCGATGCTGTCACCACGCCATGTTTCCGGCAGCGTACCCGCGGCTCGTATGCCTCAATATATACTTTGCTTCCGCCTATGTCCAGGGCGCGCCAACGCCGACGTCCGCGCCCCTTGTCGTACCGCGCCGCCTTGCGATGACAGATTCCGCACCGGCACTGCTCGTGCTCAGTTGGCCGCACGGCGATATTTATTTCGTTCATCTCGGGATTGACGGTGATGTCCTCCAGGACAAAACCGGCGCTTCCGATGATGGTCTGAACAAGCTTCTTGGCTCGCACTTGGGGGGCCTTCTTCCATGATTTTTGTTTCGCAACTTAATCATAGTCGTTTCCTCTGTGTTGCCAAGGGCTTGTTCAGTTTTTACCACCCACTCATTCTACCGATGAGCCGTGAAACTTAATATTTTGTGTGTGCCATTAGGTATAACGCCTATGGCACACATATTGAAAAAATCCATCAAGGAGAGTATAATAGCGACACCAAGTATTTTTGGAGGAAACCATGTTTATAAAGTACGGAGCAGAAGCTAATTTGAAATCCTTGATGGAATTTGGAAAGATGTATTTTAATCCGTGTAAATATTTTAGGGCTTTAGAAGCAGAACAGTTACTTAAAGGCATTGGAGATTGCAACGACGGCGGTATTGTTACCAATGCTGGCAGAGTTTTTGTGCAAGACAAGGCCAATAATTTCTATGAAGCTGAGGAACAATGTATTGCTTTTGTTATTCAACGGTGTCTGTCTATCCCTATATTTTGCTTAAAACAATCTTCCGACGTTACACTTTCTGCGGATGAATGCGCTGAAATACATAAACAATTCCCGAACCACACCCATGCTTTGATTATTGAGGATGAAAAATCTTTTTTGGAGAATATTCAGAGCAGTTTCCAACAAAAAGCATTTAGTCACCATGTTTTCTATGAAGAAAAATTTACTATTGATTTTTTGGATTTTTTAGAAGCAGGGTTGTCTGATATTGACTTCAATATACCGAAGTCAAGTTCAGAGTATTATGCAGAAATTTTTACTGACCCTGTTGATAAAAATGCAGAAAATCTTAAGGTAAAACATTTTCGCATTGATAATTCCAATTTCTTCAAAACAATGTATCGGAAAAAGCCGTTTTTTTCAAGTCAAGCTGAATACCGAATTGTACTTCCATACGAGAAAATTGGGACAGGTACAGTTTATAAAATCCATCCATTCAGTGCTACATTGTGCAAGATAGATGATTTAACACAATAAATACTTACACATTAGAGTGCCGTGCTATTGAACAGATAGTGCGGCATTTCTTGTTTTTTAGGAAAGGAGCAAATTGCTGTGCAACTTGTAATTGCAGAAAAACCCAGCGTGGCCCGGAGCATCGCCGCCGTGATCGGGGCGACCGACCGGCAGGAGGGCTACTTGCAGGGCAACGGCTACATCGTGTCCTGGTGCATCGGGCATCTGGTGTCCTTTGCGGACGCCGCCCTGTATGACGAGCGTTTCAAGAAGTGGCGCTACGAGGATTTGCCCATCATCCCGGAGAGCTGGCGGCTGACCGTCCCCCCGGACAAGCGGGAGCGTTTCGACACCCTGCGGACGCTGCTTCGCTCCGAGGACGTGAGCGAGGTTATCAACGCCTGCGACGCCGGGCGGGAGGGCGAATTGATCTTCCGCACGGTCTACCACCTGGCGGGCTGTACCAAGCCCATGAAGCGGCTGTGGATTTCCAGCATGGAGGACAGCGCCATCCGGGAGGGCTTCGCCCACCTGAAACCGGGCCGGGACTATGACCCCCTGCATCAATCGGCGCTGTGCCGGGCCAAGGCGGATTGGCTGATCGGCATTAACGCCACCCGGCTTTTCTCTGTGCTGTACCACAAGACCCTGACCGTAGGCCGCGTCCAGACCCCCACCCTGAAAATGCTGGTGGAGAGGGAGGTCAAAATCACCGGCTTCCAGAAAGAGAAATATCACATCGTCCATATCGCCGGGGGCGGCGTGGAGGCGGCAAGCGACCGCTTCCCCGACCCCGCCGAGGCGGAGAGCGTCAAGACGGCCTGCGGGGGAGCGCAGGCCGTTTGTGCTTCCATCCAGCGGGAGAAGAAAACCGAACAGCCGCCCAAGCTGTACGACCTCACCACCTTGCAGCGGGAGGCCAACCGGCTTTTCGGCTTCACGGCGAAACAGACCCTTGACTATGCCCAAACGCTCTATGAAAAGCGTCTGCTGACGTACCCCCGGACGGACAGCCGCTTTCTCTCCGACGACATGGAGCAGACGGCGGCGGGCATCGTGGCCGACCTCGTTCCCATGCTGGCGTTCATGGAGGGTGCGGCGTTCTCCCCGGAGATCCGCCGCATCCTGAACAGCGCCAAGGTGAGCGACCACCACGCCATCATCCCCACGGCGGAGTTCGTGAAGCAGGGCTTTTCCGGGCTGGCGGACAGTGAAAAGAAACTGCTGTCCCTGGTGTGCTGCAAGCTGCTGTGCGCCGTGGCCCCGGCCCATGAGTACGAGGCCGTCACCGCCGTTTTCACCTGCGCCGGGCAGGAGTTCACCGCCAAGGGCAAGACCGTCCTGGCCGCTGGCTGGAAAGACATCGACCGCCGTTTCCGGGCCTCCCTGAAAACCGACGCCGACGAGGACGGCGAGGCCGCGCCGGAGCTGCCCGCCATCACCGAGGGGCAGGTTTTCGAGGATGTGGCCGCTTCCGTCACCGAGCATTTCACATCGCCCCCCAAGCCCTACACCGAAGATACCCTGCTGTCGGCTATGGAGCGGGCCGGGGCGGAGGATATGCCGGAGGACGCCGAGCGTAAGGGCCTGGGTACGCCCGCCACCCGCGCTTCCATTCTGGAAAAGCTGGTGCAGATGGGCTTTGTCCAGCGCAAGGGGAAGCAGCTTCTTCCCACCAAGGACGGCATCAACCTGGCGGCGGTTCTGCCGGAGGCCCTGACCTCCCCGGCCCTTACCGCCGAATGGGAAACCCGCCTGTCCGAGATCGCCAAGGGTGAGGCCAACCCGGACGAGTTCATGGCCGGTATCGAGGCGCAGGCCCGCGACCTGGTGAAAACCTATTCCAGTATCAGCGAGGATAAGCAGAAATTGTTTCAGACCGAGCGTGTGGCCGTCGGGACGTGTCCCCGGTGCGGCGAAACCGTCTACGAGGGCAAGAAAAATTACTACTGCGGCAACCGGGCCTGTCAGTTCGTCATGTGGAAGAACGACCGCTTTTTTGAGGAACGGAAAAAGGCGTTTACCCCGAAGATTGCCGCCGCTTTGCTCAAACATGGAAAGGTGAAGATCAAGGGCCTGTTCTCCCCCAAGACCGGCAAGACCTACGACGGCACGGTGCTTCTGGCCGACACCGGCGGCAAGTATGTCAATTTTCGCATTAGCATTTAATTGAAAGAGGGGCATAAATGCTGTATAATTAAACTGGAGGTGGGCCAATGAAATTTACAGATAGATGCCCCTCAACGTGGAGAGAACTACAAGATGATGTTGCTCTCTTATTAAACCAAGCTGGCTATCAGGCAGTAAGTCCATACACAATAGAAACTGCCCGTGGATGTGTCGAGGTCGATGTTTTAGTTGAATCTCCTGATGAACTTATAAAGAAGATTATCTGTGAGTGCAAGTATTGGAACAGTCCAATTCCCAAAGAAAAAGTACACGCTTTCAGGACTGTTGTTTCTGATTCTGGTGCATACTTGGGATTAATTATTTCAAAGTGTGGATTTCAGTCAGGTGCTATTGAAGCGGCAAAATACTCTAATGTTCGGCTGCTCACTTGGGAACAATTTACGGATTTAATTTCTGAAAAATGGATTCTATGTCAGTTGAAGAAAATAAAAAGGGAGTCCGTTCCTTTGTCAGAGTATATCAACCCGTTTCATTTTCCATTTGAAAAGCTAAAAAAAGAGGACATACCCAGATATCGGGCCGCTTGTGATAAATTTAGTTCCTTGCGGCACACTTGTTGGATGATAACTAAAACCGATTTGGAGGATGATTCTTTTCCAACATCATCAATGTGGTATCACTGTAACGGGTATACCAGCATTGAAAGCTATCTCAATTTTCTTTCGGAGAAAATTGAGATTGCGCTAAACGAATTTAGTGAGATTTTAGAAAGTTCAAATATTCAGATTGCTCCAGAGCGACTTGAAAAGCTGGAGGGGCATATCTACATGTTCCTTAACTAATATAATCATAGTTTTTAAGCGGCCAAACTGATGTTTGGCTGCTTTCTTTTTTAGAAAGGAGCGACCGAGTGAGCGAAGTATTTTCCATACAGTTGAGCAATCACACCACCCAGCGGGACGGCAAATCCGGTGTCTGGCTGGACTTGCCCGCCACGGCAGAGCAGGTGCGGGCGGCAATGGGGCAGATCGGCGTCACACAGGATAATCCCTGGGACTATTTCATCAGCGGCTTTTCCTCCCCGGAGGGCCGACACCTGGCTATCCCCTATGACCTGGCCCTGGCCTCCGGCGTGAATGAGCTGAATTTCCTTGCCGCCCGGCTGGAAAAGCTGGACGCCTATGAGATCGGCACACTGAACGCCGCCTTGCAGCAGAAGAACACCGAATTGCGGACGATCAGCCGCATCATCGACTACCCCGACAATCTGGATTATTTCGTCAATCTCCCCGACATCCATACCGTAGCGGCGCTGGGGGACTACTATCTGAACCGCTCCGGCATGGTGGATATGCCGGACGCCTGGAAGCCTGCCATTGATGTGCAGGCGTTGGGGCAGCACATCGCCGGGCTGGAACAGGGAGCCTTTACCGAGTACGGCTATATTGTCAGGAGCGGCGACCAGTGGCGGCAGGTCTATGAGGGCCAGATCATCCCGGAGGAATACCGGGTGCTGTCCTTTCCGCCCCCGCAGGTGGAGCGGGACGAGGCCAGCCGTCCCCAGCCCCAGCGGTCGCAGACTGCCCCGGCCTCCCAGCCCGTCATTCCCATTGTGCTGACCGGCAGAAACAACGCCGAGCGCATGAAAGAGATCACCGACAAACTGGAAGCCGGTATTCAGGCCCTTTTTGAGAGCGAACAGTACAAAAACTATCTCACCGCCATGTCCAAGTTCCACAATTACAGCTTCAACAACACCCTCCTGATCGCTATGCAGAAGCCGGACGCCTCCCTGGTGGCGGGCTACAATAAGTGGAAGGACGAGTTTGAACGCCATGTGAAGCGGGGCGAAAAGGCCATCAAGATTTTGGCCCCGGCCCCCTACAAGGTGCGGCGGCAGGTGGAAAAGCTGGACACCAGCGGCAAGACCATCCCCGGCCCGGACGGAAAGCCGCTGACCGAGGAACAGGAAGTGACCGTCCCCGCCTTTAAGGTGGTGTCGGTGTTCGATGTGTCACAGACCGAGGGCCGGGAGATACCCGACATCGCCGTGGACGAGCTGACTGGCAGCGTGGAGCGGTATCAGGACTTCTTCGCCGCCCTGGAGCGGACTTCCCCCGTCCCTATCGCCTTTGAGGACATCGAGAGCGGGGCGCACGGCTACTACCACCTGGAGGAAAAGCGCATCGCCATCGACGAGGGCATGAGCGAATTGCAGACCTTGAAAACGGCCATCCATGAGATCGCCCACGCCACCCTCCACGCCATTGACAAGGACGCCGCGCCGGAGGAATTGGCCGACCGCCCCGACCGCCGTACCCGTGAGGTGCAGGCCGAGAGCGTGGCCTATACCGTCTGCCAGCACTACGGGCTGGACACCTCCGACTGTCAGCGCCAATGATAAAATGAAAGAAAACGCCGAGGAAAAAATGTAGTTTTGTGGCGGAGAGGAGGGAAAAAAGATAGACTCCCAATCAGGGCGAAAAAGAGCCCGGAAAGGGAGTCAGGAAATGAAAGGAGCACAGTGGATGGAAATCCGAAGTGACAGACAGAAAGGGCTGAGCTATGTGGAGCTGGGCCGGAAGTACCACATGGACCCGCGAACAGCAAAGCGGTACGCGGAATCGCCGCAGAAGCCGGAGTACACATTGAGCGAACCCAAGCCAACAAAGATGGACCCGTACAAGCAGATCGTGGACGAGTGGCTGGAAGAGGCGCCGTATTCGGCGCTGCGGATACTGGAGAAGCTGCGGGAGATGGGGTTTGACGGAGGTTACAGTATTGTCAAGGCGTATGTGAGCAGCCGGAAGATGGATTTGAATGAGAAAGCGACGGTACGGTTTGAGACGATGCCCGGAAAGCAAGGGCAGATGGACTGGGGATTCTTCGAGGATCACCTGGTATACGAGGACGGGAAGTGGAAGAAGCTGTACTGCTTTCTCATGATTCTGGGGTACTCAAGGATGCGGTACATCGAATTTGTCACAGATATGAGCACAAATACACTGATTCGGTGCCATCAGAACGCGTTTCGGTACTTTGGCGGGTACCCAGAGGAAATCCTGTACGACAACATGTCCCCGCAAGGGGGATGCGATGGCTCTAAGCGGCAAAGCCGCTAAGAGCCATCCAAAAGCAGGTGGTCATCAAGCGATTGCTGAAGCAGGAGGACTCCACGCTGAACCGGCAGTTTGAGGATTTCGCGGGCTTCTATGGATTCAAGCCAATTCTGTGCCGGCCATATCGGGGTCAGACGAAGGGGAAAGTAGAGCGGACGGTGCAGTTTGTCAGAGATAATTTTATGGTGGGGATCCAGTACAACAGTCTGGCGGACTTGAACGGACAGGCCCTGGCCTGGTGCAATAAGGTCAATGGGAAAGTCCACGCCACCACCAACGAGATTCCCTTTGAGCGGCTGAAAAAAGAGGGCCTGAGTCCCCTCTCTCGTGAGTACATCATCGACAAGATCAACCTTAGGCGGGTACAAAAAGACTGCCTCATCTCCTACGCCGGCAATCAGTACTCCGTGCCAGCGGAGTATGTCGGCAAAGATGTGGCAGTCGTGGCCCTCGACAGCATGTTAGCAGCATATTACGAGGGAAAGCAGATCGCTCTGCACCGAATATCGTATCAGAGAAAGGACATGGTTGTCAATCCTCAGCACTATAGAAGGCTTACGCTGAAACAGACGATGGATGCAGAAAATGTTCTGCTGGAACAGGACAAAGTGATTGATTTTCCCTTGAAACCCTCCGATTTGTCCAGATATGACGAGGTGCTGTATGACTGAATTTACTATGGACAGGCTGAGGGAAAACCTGGAAGCCCTTAAGATGAAAAACACCCTGGAGATTCTGGACAATTACCTGGAACGGGCGGTGGCGGAGGATCTCAACATTGTGGAGGTTTTGGATCACATTTTCTCAGAAGAAGCCAAATCCAAGCGGAGACGGGCCTATGAGAAGCAGATCCAGATGTCCGGCTTCCCCATTAAGAAGACCCTGGACGACTTCGATTTCTCCTTCCAGCCCTCCATCGACAAGCGCCAGATCGACGAACTGGCCACCATGCGCTTCCTGGAAAACGGGGAGAATGTGGTCTTCCTTGGCCCGCCCGGCGTGGGCAAGACCCATCTGGCCTCCGCTCTGGGCCTTGTGGCGGCACAGCATCGCTTTTCCACCTACTACATCAACTGCCATCAGCTTATTGAGCAGCTCAAGAAGGCCCATTTTGAGAACCATCTGCCGGACAAGCTCAAGGTTCTCGCCAAGTACAGGATGCTTATCATCGACGAGATCGGCTACCTCCCCATGGACATCCAGGGCGCAAACCTGTTCTTCCAGTTGATTGCCAGGCGATATGAGAAGACGTCCACCGTCTTTACCTCCAACAAGACCTTCTCCCAGTGGAACGAGGTCTTTGCCGACGTCACCATCGCCTCCGCCATCCTGGACCGTGTCCTGCATCACTGCACCGTCATTAACATCAAGGGCGAATCTTACCGCCTGAAGGAGCGCAAGGAATTTATGCGCCAGAAACAGCAAATCGTGAACACTCTTTTTGAACAAGGAAACGCTTAGTTTTGTTACCCCCCCCTCCGCCGAAAAACAACAAAATTTCTTCGGCGTTTTCTTACAATTTCATATCGGCGTTGACATCGAAACTCCTGGATTTTATCCCAACCTGACCGGCACAGAAAATCTTGAAATCTTTGCGAAGCTGCGCGGGACACCCCGGCCCAATGCCGTCAAGAAAGCGCTGGAAGTTGTGGGGCTTCCTTATCGGGACAAAAAGCTGTTCAGCAAGTATTCTCTCGGTATGAAGCAGCGCCTTGGCATAGCTAATGTCATCCTGCATGACCCGGAGCTTTTGATACTCGACGAACCGACCAATGGGCTTGACCCCATCGGCATTGCCGAAGTACGAAACTTTATCAAGGGTTTAAGCGCGGAGCGCGGTAAAACTATTCTGATTTCCAGCCACATCCTTACTGAAATCGCACTTCTGGCGGACGATATTGGCATCATCGACCACGGCGTACTGTTGGAAGAAAACAGCATGGAGGATTTGGAAAAGAAAAATCGGAAATACATCCAGCTTCAGGTTTCGGATGTCCACAAAACCTCTTTGATTTTGGAACAGCAGTTCCGTGTGACTGATTATGCGGTGCAGGACGAACATAACCTGCGGCTCTATGATACCGCACTGGATATGGCAGCAATCAACAAGGCTCTTGTGGTGCAGGACGTGGCTGTTATCAGCTCCCAAATCTGCAATGATACCCTTGAGGATTATTTCAAGCAGATTACAGGAGGAGAGGGCATTGCTTAAACTGATACAGGTTGAATTTCTAAAGCTGCGTCGGAGAAAGTTTATCTGGCTCATGCTGCTGGCGGCGCTCTTTATACCTCTTGCCGCTGTGTTCTACTTTGCAAATATCAAGGGAACCGGCGTGGAACCCATCGAGTTCTACAAGTGGACGGCGTTTAGCTATACCCCGTGGATTATCCTGCCGGTGGTGCTGGGGATGCTTTGTACCATGCTGATGTATAACGAAAACCAGTATGATATACTTAAACAACTCTGGATTGTGCCGGTCAATAAAGTGGCGTACTTTTTCAGCAAATTCGTTGTGATGCTGACATACTCGATCTGCTTTATGCTGATTATTGCAGCCGCGTCCATTCTTACCGGCGTACTGCCTGGCTATATCACCTTTGACAGCACAAGCACACTTTATCTTCTGCGAAAGTGCATGGAAATCTCCCTGCTGACCGCTTTTGCGGTGTTGCCGGTGCTGGCGGTTGCTGCGGTGCAAAAGGGCTATATTCTTCCCGTCTGTTTGACGCTGGTTTATACATTTCTTGGCTTTATCCTCTTAATGGTAAATATGTACCTGCATCCGCTCTCCAGCATGACAGCCATTGTTATGCGGGATATTCCAGGTGTCGTGATTACCCAGCCGCTTAATATTCCGGGGGCGTTCCTTTGCATAGGTGTGTGGAGCGTAGCTTCTGTAATGCTGGCCGGGGCTGTTTTGAAAAAGAGAAAGTGAGGTGCATCTGAAATGAAACTTTTGCTTTGGGCGGAGCGCTGGAAACTCCGCCGCTCCAAAATCCTGTGGATTGCCGGTTTTGCAACGGTTATGGTGGCGTTGATTATCTTTGCACAGGGGCAATTCATGTTCTATGGAAGCCGCTATATCGACAAGGCAGGATGGTTTATGACAGCGACCCAATCCCTTGCTACCTTTTATGTATTGCCTGCGGTGATTGCCCTGCTGGGCAGTTATATGATCTGTCGGGAGGAACAGGAGGACACCCTAAAATCCCTGCGCCTTATTCCCGTGGATGAAATGAAACTGACACTTGCCAAGATGGTGCTTACCCTTGTGTTCAGCGTCCTGATCTATCTCCTGCTTTTTGTTATTACCTTTCTCATTGAGGCCGTTCTCCACCTTGAAGCTCTGCCTATTAGCCTTGTTTTAGAGAACCTGAAAATATATTTTATGGATGGAGCTGGCGTTTTTTTTGCCATTTCTCCGATTATCGCTTTGGTTTCCCGGATGAAAAAGGGCTACTGGTTGGCGCTGGTATTTGCTGAAATCTATTCTTTCGCTGGATTGTTTGCAAGTATGTCCAACACATTAAAAACGGTCTATCCTATGACAGCCGTTTTTAACCTTTCTGGTTATTACCATGCAAGCGTCATTCAGACTTTAATCGGTGTCATAGTTCTGCTGACCTGTGTTGTTCTTTCGCTGTTCATTTTGAAAGGACTGAACAAGACAGCCAAATAACCACAATATTTTTAATAATCTGCCGCACGACGGCAAAAGAAAAAAGCCGTCGTACAGCAGTCCATAAAAGCCAAGTCTGCCCAGCGGCAGAAAAGAAAAAAACCGCTGCTGGGCAGACCGATTTCCCGTGCCTATTTGTTCCATGCGGCGGTTTTAAGAGATTAAAGCCGCCGTTCTTTTATCCCCCAAAAGAATGATGCGGTAACGCTGGAAAGTACGGCGGCTGACAGGAGGCAGCCGCCATGAAGTACATACCCGTTCGACACGATTTGACAGCATTTGAACCGTCAAAAAAAGCCCGTCCCCCGCCTGGGAGAACTGTGGCCGCGAGGTTATACTATACGGTGCAGATAAAGTAAATTATACTGTGCAGCTCGCCCGGTGGGTCTGTGACCTGCCGGGCGAGTTTTGTCGTTTCCAGACCGGCCCGAAAAAAATTTTTGCAAATCGGGCCATTTACCGCGCAGTTTGGCCCAATCACTTCGCTCTGTTAGCGGAAAGGGAGAGAACCACCACCATCCCCCGACGAAAGGGGGTGAGAAGATGGGAACTATCCCCCGCTTTAGCAGACCGGGCCAGTTTGACCGCTATTGCAAGCTGGTACTGGAACATGAGGCCATTGACTATCTGCGGAAAATGGACAGCCTGCGCGACCGTCATATATCGTTGAGCATCCTGCCGCAGAAAGAAATGGACAAGCTCTCCACGGTAGACCGCTATCCCAGCGACAGCCATGTTTTTACGTCGCATGGATGTGACCTGCCGATTGAGAACGAGCTTGTGGCCGACGCCTTTGCCGCCCTGACGGAGCAGGAACAAAGTATTCTGATACTGCACTGTGTCCTGGGAATGTCGGACGGCAAGATCGGTGAGATCATGGAGCTGTCCCGCTATGCCGTCCAGCGGCGCAGACGGAAAGCACTGGACGAACTGCGGAACAAGTTGGCGGCGATGATGCCGAAAGGAGGTTGAACGCGAATGTCGGAACCTGACTACAAGGGCCGGGCGCTTCTCCCCATGCCGGTGATCGAAGCCGCCCGCGCCGGGGACGCCGGAGCCGTGGAACAGGTCTTGCGGTACTACGAGGGCTACATAAACAAGCTCTGTACCCGGACGCTGTATGACGAGTACGGCTATCCCCATGTGTGCGTAGACGAGTACATGAAGCATCTCCTGGAGATCAAGCTCATCTATGCCATTGTTGCCGTAGACTGACGGCAACCGGCCCGGCAGGGCAGGCGGAACACCCTTACCCTTTCCATGTTCCCCTGCCTCCGGCCCGGCGCTGCACCTTGACAAAGAAAGCCCGCAAGATAACGGCGGCGCAGCATAGGGCAACGGACACATTCTGTATGCGTCGCATCGGTGGGTGCGCCATAACCCCGCATCCTGCGGGAGAGCGAGAACCGCCTACACCGAAAAGCTGGCAGCTTATAATCAGCGGCGCATACGCTAACGATACTCCCTTACAGCCACAGTCCGAGCGTTCAAAGCGTCGCAGGCAATGGGTAGGGCCGCGTGAGAACCACGCGGGGGTGAAAGTCCCGTGGTGCTGGTCGCCGCCAGCCGTCCGATTTATGCCCTTTTATCAGAATAGTGGACAAGCCGCTATTCATAAACTGTACTATTTATTTGCGAAAGGGGGAAGTCCTTTGCCGCAAAATCAGATCAGCGCCACAACGACGCATAAAATTGGCAAAACGACTTACTTTGTCTGTGCGTCGGCCAGCGAGAAAGCGACCGACACCATAGACAAGAAGATCAAGAAACTTATCCGCAAGGATATGGAGCAGAACGCCGGAAGCGTCCAGAAATAGGGCGCTCTTTTTATATTTTTTGAGCTGACAAGGACAGCGGTTGATGGTATAATGTAATCAGTACATATATCATGCTTGTCTGCTGTCGGAAAGGAGGAACAATGTTGCAGGCAGACAAGATAACCGCTTTATATTGCCGGTTAAGTCAAGAGGATATGCAGGCAGGCGAGAGCGAGAGCATCCAAAATCAAAAGTTGATCTTACAACGGTATGCGGATGAACATTTCTTTTTGAATACCCGCTTTTTTGTCGATGATGGCTTTTCCGGGGTGAGTTTCGAGCGTGAGGGGCTGCAAGCCATGCTCCGCGAGGTTGAGGCCGGGAACGTGGCGACGGTCATAACGAAAGACCTTTCCCGCCTGGGCCGGAACTACCTGAAAACCGGGGAGCTTATCGAAATCGTGTTCCCGGAATATGAGGTGCGCTACATCGCCATTAACGACGGCGTGGACACAGCAAGGGAAGATAACGAGTTTACCCCCCTGCGGAATTGGTTTAATGAATTTTACGCCCGCGATACGTCCAAGAAAATCCGGGCGGTGAAGCAGGCCAAGGCCCAGCGGGGCGAACGTGTCAACGGAGAAGTCCCCTATGGGTATATCGCAGACCCGAACGACCGCAATCATCTCATTCCTGACCCGGAAACGGCCCATGTTGTCAAGCAGATTTTCGCCATGTATGTGCGGGGCGACCGTATCTGTGAAATTCAAAACTGGCTGCGGGACAACGAGATTTTGACTGTTGGAGAACTCCGCTACCGCCGAACAGGAAGAACCCAGCATCCCCGCCCCCAACTGAACGCCTGGTACAACTGGCCTGAAAAGACGCTGTATGACATTCTCGCCCGGCAGGAATATTTGGGCCATACCATCACGGCGAAAACCTACAAGGTGTCCTATAAGTCCAAAAAGACACGGAAAAATGCGGAGGACAAGCGGTATTTCTTCCCCAACACGCATGAACCGCTGATTGACGAGGAAACCTTTGCCCTTGCCCAAAAGCGCATCGCTACCCGCCACCGCCCTACCAAGTCTGATGAAATCGACCTGTTTTCCGGGTTGCTATTCTGCGGAGATTGCGGCTACAAAATGTATCTCCAAAAAGGAGCCGGAACGCCGGAGCGGAAACACGCTTACACCTGCGGCAACTACCGCAACCGGGCCAGAAATGATTTTCTTTGCACGACACATTACATCCGCAAAAGTGTCTTGAAAGAACTTGTTTTGGCTGACTTGCAGCGTATTATGTCCTATGTGAAAGGACATGAGCAGGAGTTTATTCAGACCGCTACCGAGTGCAGTGAACAGGCCATGAAAAAGGCGCTGGGCCACCAGCGCAAGGAACTTGACAAGGCGGAGGCCCGGCTGGGCGAGATCAACCTTTTATTCCGCAAACTGTACGAGGACAACGCATTGGGCCGGTTATCGAATGAACAGTTTGTGTTTCTGACCTCCGGCTATGAGGACGAGAAAGCGGCGTTGACGAAACGGGTGGCGGAACTGCGGAAAGGGCTTGACACCGCCGCTGAGCGTAGTGCCGATGTGAAGCGGTTTGTCGCCCTGGTACGCCGGTACACGGAGATCAGCGAATTGACCTATGAAAATGTCCATGAGTTTATCGACCGCATTTTGGTCTACGAATTGGACAAGAACACCAACACCCGCAAAATCGAAATCTTTTACAGCTTCGTGGGCAAGGTAGACACCGGCGACCAGCCCACCGAAAGCGTTTCTTATTTCAGGCAGATCGGCGCTGATGTCAAAAGCGTTGTCGTTTAGGGCTGAAAGCAAAATGCTGGGGCAAGATAGCGTACCATTCAAAAACGGTTACGTTATCTCACCCCAGCAAAAGCCCCGCCCGCCACAACTTCACCTGTCTTAGTAAGCTTTGTATTATTTTCCGTATCTAAAAAAGCACTAACCCCAAAATCAATAATCTTAAATATCTTCTCCTTTGTTGAAAATACAACATTGCTCGACTTTAAGTCCCGATGTATGATTCCCTTTTTATGGGCATACTCTAATCCTCTTAAAATTGGCTTTATGACGTTTACACTGTTTTCAAAGCTTAATATACTGTGCTTTTCCTGTAATTCGTTTAAATCATAGAGGCTTCGGTAGAAAGAGTGGTCGGGTCAGCGGTTAGGGAGAGTGGGATGAAGATTGGAGCAGGAGAGCATAACCATAGCGAGAAGATTATCCACGTTGCGAAAGCCAAAAGCGGTACGGATGATGAGTTTGATTTTGTTGTTGATGGCCTCGGAGCGGGCATTAGAAAGCCTGAATCTGGCGGCAGCAACAATGGCGTCAAAGTGGCGTTTGATTTTCTTGCGCAGCTCGCGGAACACGAGGATCCTGCACCGCTGGGCCCAGGCCATCCACTTGGTGAGCGCAGCGGCGATCTCATCAGGCCCGGCCTTGAGAGCCAGACGAAGATTCTCTTTGAGCAGGTAGGCACGGTAGAGCTTAGGATTGGCCCTGGTCAGGAATTGCAGCTGTGCTTGCTGATTTTCAGAGAGATGCTCCGGGTTTTTGAGCAGGACATAGCGTAGATTCTTCACTGATTTTGCCTGGTTCTTTTCAGGAGCAGCCTCGCCCTTGGCCGGACGACCGGGCTTGCGCTTGGGCAGAGTTTTGGCCTGCTGGCGAGCCTCAGACCTGGCTTCCCGACGCACCTGATCTAGGGCGTCTGTGGCCCAGGAAACCACATGAAACGGGTCTACGCACCGCTGTGCATGGGGGCAGTATTCCTCGACACAGGATGCGATCCATTTGGCCCCATCCGCTGAGGCACAACGGATAGAGGCCCGCTGCTCCGGTGTCAGCCGTTCAAAGAATTGGGAGAGAACTTCTTTCCCGTATCCCTTTGCACACCAGACCACGCTGGCTGTGTCGTGGTTGATGACTACGGTCATATACTTGTGCCCTTTCTTGTAGCTGGTTTCGTCAATGCCGATATTTTCCAAGCTGTCAAAGCGAGAGGGATTGGCTGTTTCCAGCTCTTGATATACCCGATGGCAGATGCCGCCCACTGTGTGCCATTCCACCCGCAGATATTCCGAGACCGTGCTACGGGATGCGTGTACGCTCAGCCATGCACAGGTTTCCTCAAAACTTTTGGTGAAACGGCTGTTGTGCCGTGCCCAGGGAACCGATGCTGTCACCACGCCATGTTTCCGGCAGCGTACCCGCGGCTCGTATGCCTCAATATATACTTTGCTTCCGCCTATGTCCAGGGCGCGCCAACGCCGACGTCCGCGCCCCTTGTCGTACCGCGCCGCCTTGCGATGACAGATTCCGCACCGGCACTGCTCGTGCTCAGTTGGCCGCACGGCGATATTTATTTCGTTCATCTCGGGATTGACGGTGATGTCCTCCAGGACAAAACCGGCGCTTCCGATGATGGTCTGAACAAGCTTCTTGGCTCGCACTTGGGGGGCCTTCTTCCATGATTTTTGTTTCGCAACTTAATCATAGTCGTTTCCTCTGTGTTGCCAAGGGCTTGTTCAGTTTTTACCACCCACTCATTCTACCGATGAGCCAAATCATATCCTTCAATATACTCCATTCTTATAAACGGTCCTTCAGAAATTCTGCCTGCATCGTATATTTTAACAATATTCATATGATTTAACTGAAAGAGCATCTTAGCCTCTCTGAAAAATCTCCTTTCTCTATCTTCCTGCTCTTTTGATGATACAAAAATAGGAGTGTATACTTTTACCGCAAAGTCCATATCCAAACAATTATTGTGGTATTTAAAAACACAGCCAAAGCCTCCGGAGCCAATCTGCTCAACTCTTTTATACTGTTTTATCTGTAAAAACGGATCTGCTTCTTCATCAGAATGTTCCTCTATATATTCAATCAAACGATTTATGGAATCTGCAATCAGTTGTCTTCTTCCCGCATAGCTGCTGGACTCATTCTGCATATATCGTCTAAACTCATCTGCTGTCCTACAAACTCTGATAAACTTCGGGATTTGCTCTTTACTTACGTTTTCCAATAAAGAGTTCCTTGTTTGAGTATAATATTTATCGTCAATGGTTCCATCCGTTGCCTTTGACAGCAACCCTATTTTATACTCATCTAACATATCTATCAATTCGGTCTTTGTCATCGTCCCATCTCTCTCCTTAACTCGACATCTTCTCAGTCAAAACCAATTGTATTCTTAGTTATTATACCTCAAAACCAGGAGAGCCACAAGCATCCGCCCATAAAAACATCTGACCATAGTTGAGAGCTATTCCTGCTTGTGTTTCTGCTATTCTTGTATTTCTATGCCGTCTCAAGCTGCGGTGCTCATTGCTTCTGCCCAGTCAAAACCTTCTCACAAAACCTCTCCCTGTTCCCTTCCAATTAACACCTAATTTCCTCCGTAGTCTGATAAAGCAGCGCATTACAAACCGCCGCCGCTACACCGCTACCGCCCTTTCGGCCCATGGAAAGGATAGCCGGGACTCCCTTCTCCTGACAGACCGCCCATGCTGCCTCCTTACTCTCCACCACGTTGACAAACCCCACCGGCACGCCGATTACCAGGGAAGGACGCAGGCCTGCTTCAATCAGCTCCGCAATGCGCAGCAGCGCCGTGGGGGCATTACCAATGGCAAAAACAGCGCTGGGAAACCGTCCAGATGCCTTCTCCATCGCTGCCACAGCCCGGGTAGTACCCTTTTCCTTTGCCGCCCGTGCCACATCCTCATCCGCCATAAAGCAGCAGACCTGCCCGCCCAGCTTCGTCAGGACGGGCTTGTTAATCCCGGCTTTTGCCATGTTGGTATCTGTGACAATCGCTGCCCTATTTAGCAGAGCCGCTTGGCCCAGTTTCACCGCACCTGGGGTAAAACGGAGATTTCCTGCGAAGTCAAAATCTGCCGTAGTATGGATTACCCGCCTGACCACGGCAGCGCTCTCCTCCGGCAGGACAATCCCTTTCTCCCTCAGTTCCTGGGCAATGATGGACATGCTGGTCCGCTCAATGTCCTCCGGAAGGATGTGCTTCATTGGGATAGCCCCCTCTCATACTGCTCCATCGCCTGGTAGATAGCAGTCAGGGCCAGATTTGCCCGCACCGCGTCCGCCAGCAGATTAAACTGCTCTTCCTGGTAGGCTTGGCGGTCCTCCGGGCGGTAGGGGACAGGGGTCAGCCCCTTGCGTTCCAGCAGCCAGCCGGCCAGTCGGACTACATTTTCTCCGGAATCGAAAATACCGCCGGACAGGCCCAACCACAGTCTCTCCCGGATGGCCGCCGCCAAGCCGCTTTCTGCCAGCCAACGACTATCCTCCAGGGGATCGGCACTTCCAGGCAGGATGACAAGGTCCGGCTCCCCTAGCCGGGACGTCCGCTCCACATACCGCACCCCCAGGGCCGGGTGGCGCTCCAGCGGAGCAAAATCGGTAAAATTGGATATGTGGGGCAAACGGATCACGGCGATGTCTACGAGGCGATCATGCTCCATCCGGGTCAGGCGGGGGGACAGGCTGTCCTCATCGTCGATATCCACTTTAGCATAGGGGACCACTCCCAGTACCGGGACGCCGGTGAGCTCCTCCAGCTGTCTCAAACCGGGGCGCAGGAGGGACACGTCTCCCCGGAATTTGTTGATGATTGTACCGACTACCCGGGTCCGCTCTCGCTCCTCCAGCAGAGCGACGGTGCCGTAGAGCTGGGCAAACACCCCGCCCCGGTCGATGTCCCCTACCAGCAGCACCGGGGCGTTCACCAGCTCCGCCAGCCCCATGTTGACAAAGCAGTCCCCCTGTCTCAGGTTAATCTCCGCCGGGCTTCCAGCCCCCTCGATGACGATGATGTCATGCTCCGCCGCTAGGTTGTGATAGGCCGCCAGTACCTCGGTAGTCAGTGTGGGCTTCAGCCTGAAGTAGTCCGCCGCCTGATAGTGCCCCCGAACTTGACCGTTGACAATGAGCTGGCTCCCCGTGTCGCTGGAGGGCTTGAGCAGCACAGGGTTCATCCGCACATCGGGCTCCAGCCCAGCCGCCCAGGCCTGGACCGCCTGGGCCCGGCTCATCTCCAGACCCTCCGGAGTGAGATAGCTGTTCAGCGCCATGTTCTGCCCCTTGAATGGAGCGGCTTTATAGCCGTCCTGCCGGAAAATCCGGCACAAAGCGGTGACTAGCAGGCTCTTGCCCACGTTGGACATGGTCCCCTGAACCATGATGCATTTTGCCATTTACAGTACCTCCCTCATGGTCCGCAGAAGAACCTGATTTTCTTCCCCCGTCCGCACTGCCGCCCGGTACCAGCCGGGGCCCAGACCGTGGTAGTTAGAGCAGTCCCGGAGCAGGACGCCCCGCTCACGCAGCCGCTCCCCCAGGTTAGACGCAGGGGAAAAGAACAGCAGATAGTTGGCCTCCCCCGGGCAGACCTGAAATCCCAGCACCTCCAACCCCGCCGCCAACCGGGGGCGCTCCCGCTGAATAAGCCGGCGCACCTGGGACAGATAGCCGTCTTCCTCCAGCGCCGCCAGCCCTGCCGCCTGCGCCGGGCCGGACACCGCCCAGGGCGGGCCGCTTGTCCGCATTTGCTCCAATAAACGTACATTCCGGCACAGGGCATACCCCAGCCGCAGACCGGCCATACCGTAACTTTTGGTAAAAGCCCGCAAAACCAACAGATTAGGAAAGCTGGAAAGCAGTTTCACCAGGGAGTGTTCCACAGGATTGTCCAGCAGATCGTTGAAGCATTCATCCACCACCAGCAGGGCACCCTGAGCAGCGCACCGCTCCAGGATTTTGACCAACAGCCGCCGGTCCGTGGTCCGCCCGGTGGGGTTGTTGGGCTCGCAGAGGAACATCATGTCCAGGCCGGGGGCAACTGCCGTCAAAATATCCTCCGACACAGCGTAATTATTATTATGGCGGAGCGGGAAGCGTGTCACGGAGCAACCGCACAGGGTCAGGGCGTTTTCGTACTCGGAAAATGTCGGGGCTGATACCAACGCCGTTTTGGGCCCCTTCGCCAGCGCCAGCCGGTAAATCAAGTCGGAGGCCCCGTTCCCGCACAAAATCCAGTCCGCCGGGACGCTGTGCCGCTCCGACAGCTTTTCCCGCAGTTCCCGGCACAGAGGGTCCGGGTAGCGGTCCGCCCTGTCCAGCGCCCGGACCGCCGCCTGCCTTACTTTTTCCGGAATCCCCAGCGGGCTGACATTGGCGGAGAAGTCCAGGAGCGGGACAGAGTACTCCCGCTCATAGCCCGCCCAATCGCCGCCGTGGCTCAGTTCCATACAAGAATCCCCCTCATCAGCGCCAGCAGAGCCATGCACAAAAAACTCCCCACGTACAGCATCCGGATGGCCCGACCAATATCCGACCGCTCGATCTTCCGCAGAGAGTCGCCGATAGTTGGTTTGTCGTGCAATTCCCCGAAGTAGAAGGCTGGCCCGCCCAACTGCACCCCCAGCGCCCCAGCCATGACGGCCTCCGTCTGGGCGGAGTTGGGGCTAGCGTGGTTCCGTCGGTCCCGTCGCCAGACACGCCAAGCCCCGAAGGCACTCTCCCCGGTCAATGCCGCCGCCAGAATCAGCAGGAGAGCGGACAGACGGGACGGAATATAATTTGCCAAATCGTCCAGCTTCGCCGCCGCCCGCCCGAAGTACAGATAGCGGTTATTTTTATAGCCAACCATGCTGTCCATGGTGTTGATCGCCTTGTAACACAGGGCCAGAGGCGCGCCGCCCAGGAACATGTACGCCATGGGGGCCGCCACGCCGTCGGAAAAATTCTCTGCCACCGTCTCCACAACGGCCCGGGCCACTCCTTCGGCGGACAGATGTTCCGTGTCCCGCCCCACGATCCGCCCCACTGCCCGGCGGGCCTTCTCTAGCGTCCCTGCGGTCAGCACCCGATAGACGTTTTTCGCCTCATCCCCCAGCCCCTTGACAGCCAGACACTGCCAGCACCAGACCGTCTCCAAAGCGAACCGCAGAGCTGGGTGGACCAGCCCGCACAGCCGCAGGGCCAGAGCGGACAGAGCCAGCGTCCCCAGAGGGAGGGTGATTGCCAGGATGCCCCCGCCCAGCAGCTCATTGGGGCAGATTTTCCGCAGAAAACCCTCCAATTTCGTGATGTACCGGCCCATGAACACCACCGGATGGGGCATCCAGGCCGGGTCCCCCAGCAACAGGTCCAGACCGAAGCCGCCCAACGCGGCATAAAAAATCCTCATTTTAAAAATGTACCTCGTCAATCAGTGTTTGCCCGTCCAGCACAAAACCGCCGCCGCAAGGGGATTGCCAGTGGAAGTAGCCCCGGTGGGGTCGGGCATACCGCTCCAGAATCGCCATCTGGACGCCTCCGTGGGCCACGATCACCAGCCGCTCCGCCTCAATTTCCAACAGGGGGACAAAGGCATCCCACACCCGGTCGGAAAACTCCGCCAGGCTTTCCCCGCCGGAGCAGCGCCCTGTACAGCCGCTTTCCACCCAGGCGCGATAGACCGAATCGTGTTCCATCTCTGCGGCGGTGCGGCCCTCGAAGACGCCGAAGTCCATCTCCCGAAAGCCCGGAACCACGATCTGCTCCGCTGTTGGAAACAGGATGGCGGCAGTCTCCCGGGCCCGGGAGAGGGGCGACACATAGACCACCTCCGGGGAAAAATCCGCCTGTCTCAATGCCGCCCGGCCTGCCGGGGAGAGGGGAACGTCGGTAAGGCCTTGGTAGCGGTGTTCCTCGTTGTATCGGGTGGCGCCGTGGCGGATCAGGTAGATCAGCACAGCAGTTTTCCCTTCAGTACCTGGGGCAGACCGCAGTACACCCGGACCACTGTGTCCGCACAACCGGCCAGCAGGCAGGCCAGCCGCCCCGCCGCCTCCCGTGCCGCCCGCTCTGCCGGGTCAATGGGCACCACCCCGCCGCCGATCTCGGTAGCAATGACGATTTCCTTTTGGGACAGCTCCTCCGCCAGGGTGGACAGGTTGGGGGCTTTTGCCGCCAAATCCTGCACGTCCCACACGGCCTTTTCGGCAAATTCCTCCCGAGACAGGCCCAGAGCCTGACGGATATACTCCCTTTTTCCCGCAAACAGCGGACCGGTGACGAAAATCATTAAAACGCCTCCCAATACTGCGCCAGACACACCACCCCCAGCATCCACAGTTCGGCTGTCTGTAAAAACCACCCCGCTAGGTCGCCAGACAGCCCGCCGAACTGCTTTTTCGCCATTCTGTGGTAACAGGCAAACACGCCGAGGGCCGCCAGGACCGCCGTTCCGCCATCCAGCCCCCGCAGACACAGCCCTCCGCCGAGAAGGACAACCAGCACGGTCAGCAAAAATTTCAGCCGCCCCCTGTCCGCCGCTGTGGCGAAGGCGTGGGCCAGCCCGGCGTCCTTTGCCAGGGGAAAGGCCACCACCGCCAGAGCGGACAGGGTCCGGGACAGGGGGAACATCAGCAGAAACAGCGGCCCGTCATACCGTGGCAGGGCGGTCCAGAGGGCGAAGGCCGTCGTGAAGTACCCGCACAGGTGGATGGCGGCGAAGGCCCCCAAGCGGGGGTCCTTTAAAATCTCCTGCTTTTTCTCCGGCGGGGCGTGGCTGGACAGAGCGTCCCAGGTGTCGGCATAGCCGTCCAGGTGAACGCCCCCGGTGAACAGGACGGGGATCAGGGTTAGCCCCGCCCCCCGCAGGATGTTGGGCAGGGCCAGCGTTCCGCATAGCGTGGCCCAGCCCCAGCAGGTTCCGCCGATGACTATCCCCACCAGTGGAAAGGCCGCCAGCAGCCAGCGGGTATTTTTCTCCGTCCATGCCACCTGTGGGGCGGGCAGAGCGGAAAACATGGAAAAGGATACCGCTATCGTCTCTAAAATTGTCCTCATATCGCTCCCTTCCAGAAATAGGGCAGGCCGCAGGCTACCTCCACCACCCTGTCCGCCTTTGTGGCCAGGGCGCGGTTGATTTGAGCCAGCTCCCGCATATAAGACAGCGTGCTCCCGTCGTAATCCGCCCCGCTGGAACACACCTCATTGGTTACCACGGTCAGGTGTTGGCACCGGGACAGCAGAACGCCGATACCATCCAGCACCGCATCCGAACCGCCGCCCCCGGGGCTGTATAACTCATTTGCCAACAGATTGCCCAGACACTCCAGCAGGATGTTGGCACCGTCCGGAATGGGCACACCCGACAGGTTTGTGTACCGTTCCACCGTCTCGAAGCCTTTGCCCGCCCGCTGGAGGTGGTGCTTTTCGATCCGGGACAGGCACTCTCCGTCGGAGGGCTGCATAGTTGCCAGATAGACCCGCCGCCTAGGGAGGGACAGGGCGTGGGCCTCGGCGTATTCGCTCTTTCCGCTAGCCGCGCCGCCAATCACAAGGGTGAACATGATTTCCTCCTAATTTTGTGGGATGTAGGGCTCCATCCCCATTTTTCCAAAGGTATGGCCGCTGTGGTAGACCGCCAAGGCCATATCCAGCAGAGGGAGGGCCGCTACCGCGCCGCTGCCCTCGCCCAGACGCATTTCCGCCGTGATGAGGGGCTTCAGTCCCAGCGCGTCCAGCACCAGCCGCCCCGCCGGCTCGGCGGAGACGTGGCTGGCCAGCATGGCGCTCCCGGCCTCTGGCTTCTGACGTACCGCACACAGGGCCGCCACGGCGCTGATGAAACCGTCCACCAGGACGGGAATGCGGTACTCCGCCCCGCCCAGAAACACCCCGCACAGCCCGGCAAGGTCCAGCCCGCCTAACTTGGACAGCACGTCGACAGGGTCGGCGGGGTCGGGACGGTTAATTGAAACGGCCCGCTCAATGGCAGCGATCTTCCGGGCCAGTCCCGCATCGGACAGCCCCGCCCCCCGGCCGGTCACCTGAGCGGGGGGCAGCCCCAGCAAGACACTGGCCACGGCACTGGAGGTGGTGGTGTTGCCGATACCCATCTCCCCGGTAGCCAGAATATCCGCCCCCGCCGCTTTCTGTTCTCTGACCAATTCCATACCAACCTCAATGGCCCGGAGACACTCATCCCGGCTCATGGCGGGGCCTTGGGTAATGTCGCCGGTACCGTTGCGGACCCTCCGGTCCAGCACCCCGGCGGTGCCGGGGAAGTCCAGAACGCCTATGTCCACTGGGACGACCCGGCAGTCGGCCGTCCGGGCCATGTGGCACACGGTGCTCTCCCCAGCCCCCAGGGTCCGGGCCACGGCGGCGGTGACCAAGCTGTCCGTCTGAGTCACCCCCTGGGCCACCACACCGTTGTCGGCGCACAGCACCAGCAAGGCGCGGTTGTTCAGATGCACGTCCGCATTGCCCGTCAATGCGGCGATTCTGACGACCACGTCCTCCAGCAGCCCCAGGCTTCCCAGAGGTTTTGCCAAGCTGTCCCAGCGCTTTCTTGCCTCATCCATGCTCTTTCCTCCATCGGACGACCCCCGCCACAAACCGCTCCGCCAAGGGCAGCACCCCGCCGAAGTGGAGGTGAGGGAAGCCAGCGTACATTGTCTCCGACAGCACCGTCCCGGGAACGGTGCTGTCCCAGTAATGGAACTCGTGGACGGGGACGGATTCCCCCGCCCGGAGCAACAGACTGTCCCCATCCGCCGTCAGGCTCTTGTACCCGAATCGCTGGAGGCAATTCGTCCTATATCCAGCCCCAAGCAGAGCGCCTGCCATGGGCCAGAGCTTTCCCTGTTCACCCTCCAGCGCCTCCTGCAAGTAGAGAAACCCGCCACATTCCGCCACAGTGGGCAATCCCGCTGTCACCGCCTGGCGGACGCGCTCCCGCATGGAGGTGTTCTCGCTGAGCGCTTGGGCGTACAGCTCCGGGTAGCCCCCCGGCAGATAGAGCCCGTCCACGCCGAGCGGGAGGTTTTGGTCATAAAGAGGGCTGAAAAATGCCAGTTCCGCACCGTTCTCCCGCAGGAGGTCTAAATTATCTTCATAGCAGAAGCAGAATGCCTCGTCCCGGGCCACCGCGATTTTACAGCGCACAGGCGGCAAAACGGACGGAGTCTGTCCCTCTGGAGCCTCCCCGGCTAGGGCCAGCAGAGCGTCGATGTCCACGGTCTGTTCCATCTGTCGGGTAATGGCCTCGAAACGGGCAGTCAAGTTTTCAATCTCCCCGGCGGTGAGCAGCCCTAGGTGGCGGCTTTCTAAAACAGCCTCCTCCATGGGCGGAAGATAGCCCACTACGGGCAAACCGGTTTCTCGCTCCAGGATGGGCTTGAGATAAGCATAGAGGGAGGGTTTACAGTCGTTGAGCAGCAGGCCCGCGATGTGGCTGGGGGTACGGAAGCTCTGCAATCCTCGGATTTGCGCCGCCAGGGTCAGGCTGGCTCCTTTAGGACGCAGGATCAACACCACGGGGACATCCGCCGTGCGGGCTATGTCCCAGGCGCTGGCCCGATCCGTCCCCTTCACGCCGTCGTAAAAGCCCATGGCCCCTTCAATCAGGGCCAGCTCCGCACTCTGACGGCCCAGCGTCCGGCGGACACCGGCCTCCCCCTGCAAAAACAGGTCCAGGTTCCGGCTGGGTACGCTCAGTACTCGGCTGTGAAACATGGGGTCGATGTAGTCCGGGCCGCATTTGAAAGACTGGACTGAAATCCCTTGGGCCTTTAGCGCGGCCAGCAGGGCGCAGGTGACCACCGTCTTGCCGCTGCCGCTGTTCATGGCGGCCAGCATCAGCCGCCTCATGATAGCGCCCCCGTGACGAGGAACACCGGATTCTGGGCGGTCAGCAGGTGGAGCTGTCCCGCAGGCTTGGAGCGACTGACGGCAATCTGGGTGATCTCCGGGTCCCGCAGCTCCGTCATGACAGTGTGGAGGGTTTCCAAAGAGATGGCGGAAACGCACACCCGGGCCTTGGGATTAGCCCGGCGGACAGCCCCCAGAATCTCGGGCAGTTCTCCGCCGCTGCCGCCGATAAAGACCGCGTCCGGGGCGGGAAAACCGTCCAGGGCTTCGGGGGCGCGCCCCTCTGTCAGGCGGAGGTTCCAGGCTCCAAACTTCTCCCGGTTGGCCCGGGCCAGGGACAATGCTTCCGGCTGGCGCTCCACCGCCCATACTGCCCGGCACTGGAGGGCCAGCTCCACGCTGACGCTCCCCGTCCCTGCGCCAATGTCCCAACAGGTATCCTCTGGTCTCACTGCCAGCTTGGACAGGATGGCCGCCCGGGCCTCCTGCTTGGTCATGGGGACACCCTCCGCCCGGAGAAATTCCCTGTCAGGGATACCGGGAACCCTGCGGGGATACCGGAGAGCCGACTCCGCCAGCAGAACGTTGAGGGGGGCAAATGGTTTCCCCGCACACTCCGCCGCCGTCATAAAGGAGACGGCCTCCCCATCAAATCCCAGGCTTTCACCTACAGTGACGGACAGCTCCCCCAGCCCCGCATGTACCAGTTCCTGACATAGAGTTGCCGGGCCGTCCGGGCCGCCGGTGAGGAAAAAAGCGGGGTTCCCCTGACAGACCGCCGCCACCGGGTCGCAGCTGGTCCCATGGGCGGAGTACAGCTCCCAGTCCTGCCAGGGCCGGCCCAGCCGCGCCGCCAGAAGCTGCACACTGGACAGGCCGGGCTTGACTTCCGTCTTGATGCCCCGCTCCTTTAACAACGGGAGCAGCGCCCGGGCCCCGGAGTAAAAGCCGGTGTCCCCGCTGTACAATACGGCGCAGTGCTCACAGCCAGAGTCCAGCAGCAGACGCAGAATGTCCTCCGCCTTTGTGGCCGCGTCCTTCCGTCCGGGAATCCCCTCCAGCAGACGTGCCGCGCCCACCACATAGTCTGCTCGGATTTCCGGGACAGGGCCGCAGCCCGTACCCATCAGCGTTACCTTCATTCTATCAGCTCCTTGATGCGGGCTAAAATCTCATCCAGGTTCTCCCCCTGATCCGAGGGACGCTCCACCAGTACCGTTTGAACGCCCACGGCCTGTGCGGCAGACAGCTTTTCCTCAAACCCTCCGGCTCGCCCGCCATCCTTGGTCACCAGCCAGGCGATCTGATATTGCTCTAAAATGGCCTCGTTCAGCTTTTGGGAAAAGGGCCCCTGGAGGGCTAGAATGTGGCTGTGGGGGATGTCTAAATCCTCACAGGCGGACAGCCCCTCGTGGGTGGGCAGGATTCGGATATACAACCGCTCCCTGTCCAGCTCTCCGAAGGCGGACAGTTCCTTAGCTCCGGTGGCCAGCAGGATATTCCCCGGCCTGTCCGTCAAAAACTCCGCCGCCGCCCGGCAGCTGGTGACGGCAATCACGCCCTCTGTCAGGCTGGCCGGGCGCAGGAGACGGAGCAGAGGCGTCCCCACACCCTCACAGGTCGCCCGGATTGTAGTGGTGGCAATATTTGCGTAGGGGTGGGTGGCGTCCACGCACAGGTCGAAGCGGGGGAGCAGGGCCTCCATCCCAGACTGATCCAGCCGCCCGGTGAGGACCTGGACATCGGATAGGCCGTCCAACTCCTCCGCGCCCAGTTCCGTGGCCACGCTGACGGTCACCTCCACCCCCAGCACACCGGCCTGTTGCGCCAAGACCCGGCCCTCGGTGGTGCCGCCGAATATGAGAAGTTTCATGGCTGGTAGCCTCTCGGCGTGACCATCCAGCCGTCCATACTCCGGGTGGTGCTGCTGCCGATGAAGACGGTGGTGAACATGTCCAGCCGCTCCTCCCGAAGCTGAGCTAGGGTGAGGATTTTTCGATTCTGACCCGTTCGACTGATGTTCCGCACCCAGCCGCACACCGTTTCAGGGCTTTTGTCCCGCAGGAGAATGTCACAGGCCCACCTCAAATGGTCCGCCCGTTTTTTGGACGCGGGGTTATAAAGGCAGATTGCAAAATCGCCTTTGGCGGCGCACGCCAGCCGCCGCTCAATGACCTCCCAGGGGGTGAGCAGGTCGGACAGGGAAATCACACAGAAGTCGTGGCCCAGGGGCGCGCCCAGCAGGGCTCCGCCGGACAGGGCCGCCGTCACGCCGGGGACAATTTCCACATCCACCTCGGGAAACTCGGGAACAAGCTCCAGCAGGGGGCTGGCCATCCCGTAGACGCCGGGGTCGCCGCTGCACACCAGAGCCACCGTCCGGCCGGACCGGGCCGTCTCCAACGCCCAGCGGCACCGTTCCAGTTCCTGCCGCATGGGAGTGGTGTAAGTCTCCTTACCGGGGTACAGCCCTTTTACCAGGTCAACATACACGGGATAGCCGCACAGCACCTCCGCTTGATCCATAGCCGCCCGGGCCTGTGGGGTAATCCCGTCCTCTCCACCCGGGCCGATGCCCACCACATAGACCTTATTCATTTTACCACCTCCAATCCGGGGTGAAGGGCGCCGCCGCCACAGCCATAGTGACCCCGCCCATTGCCCGCTTTTTCAAGCACAGCGTCCCGTTGCTGCCCAGCACCGCCGCCCGCTCGCAGACATTGTCCACGCCGGTGACCTGTTCCACAAACTCCGATGCTGAAAATTCACCTGTGACCGCTCCCAGCTGAGCAGCGGAGAAGGTCTCCAGCTCCAGCCCATGGGCACGGCAAAAGTCCAGCAGTCCGGGTTCGTTTCGCTTCAAGTCAATCGTACACACCTTGCAAAAGGAGGCCGGATGAACCGGCAGGGCGGCGAAGGCCTCCTCCAGCGCTTCTTGACTTGTTCCCCATTTACAGCCCACGCCCAATACAGCAATTCGGGGCATCAGGCGCAGAGACACCCCTGCCGGAGGCTCTCCCGTCACCGGCCAGGGAGAACAAATTTCCACCCTTCTGCCCGCCAGCAGAGCCCCAGACACCTTTTTAATGCTTTCCGGATTCAAAATGGCGCAGTTTTGCTTCTTGGCCCACTGGTCCACAGCGAACAGGCCATGAAGATCGGTGGCGGTGGTAATAACCGGGACGGCCCCGCAGACTGCTTCAATCTTCTTGGCCAGCTTATTGGCCCCGCCCAGGTGCCCGCTAAGGATGGGGATGGCAAACCGCCCCATTTCGTCCACCACCACCACGGCGGGGTCGGTAAGCTTACTGTCCACATAGGGGGCAATGGCCCGGACGGCAATGCCTACGGCCCCCACGAAGATCAGGGCATTTCCCGGCTGAAAATACTCTCGCGTCCAGCTGCCCAGGCTTTGCTTTTGGCCACATCTGATAGCCTGCCCGTCCAGTCTCCGGGCAAGTATTTCTGCCAGGGTTTGCCCCTGACCGGTGAAGGAAATCAGGAAAATCACGGCTGTCCCTCCCGAAAGCCGGTGGTGAAAGACGGGTCGTAGAGCTTACTGCGCCGGTAGTCCCTGCCCAGGAAATCTCCCACCAACACCAGGGCGGTCTTGCTGATCTGATGGTCCCGCCCCGTCCGGGCCAGGGTCCCCACGGTACAGCGCACCGCTCTTTCCTCCGGCCAGGTGGCCCTATACACCAGCGCCGCCGGGGTGTCCGGGGTGTAAGCTCCTTGTAAAAGCTCCGCTTGCAGCTCCTCCAGCATTCCCGCCGACAGAAAAATGACCATGCTGGCTCCGTGGGTGGCCAAGGCGGCGACGGACTCCCCCTCTGGGACTGCCGTCCGCCCGGCCATGCGGGTGAGGATTACGCTCTGGCTCACCCCAGGCAGGGTGTACTCCGCCCCCAGCGCCGCAGCCGCCCCGCAGAAGGAAGACACCCCGGGGGTGACGTCGTAGGGGATGCCCAGCTTATCCAGAGCGTCCATCTGTTCCCGGATGGCCCCATAGAGACAGGGGTCCCCAGTGTGGAGACGGACGATGTTCTCCCCCGTCTGCATGGCCTCCAATATCTGCTCCAGGGTCATTTGGGCGCTGTTATAAATGGCGCAGTCCGCCCCGCACAGCTCCAGCAGGGCGGGATTCACCAGACTGCCGGCGTAAATCACCACATCCGCCTGTCTGAGCAGTTCCGCCCCCCGGAGGGTGATCAGGTCCGGGGCTCCCGGCCCCGCCCCTACAAAGTGGACCATCTGTCCATCAGCTCCTTTGCCTGAGAAGTCTGGCCCAGCAGGCCGTATTGGTTGGAAAATACCACCGCTCCCATGGAAAATGTCCCGGAAGCCCGGCGGTCCAGGTGGTCCTGAATGGCAGACAGCAGGCTGCCCAGCACCGCCCTCCGCAGACCGGCCCCGTCCAGGACAGCAATACAGGCGTCGGAGGTGGGACAGTCCATCAAGGCCCGGCAGACCTCTCGCCCCGCCCCGCACAGGGCGGCGTGGGTGCAGAACAGCTCCGCGCGGCAGTCGGCGGTACGGCTGTGGGTGTTCATCACGCCTCCGGCCAGCTTGACCAGTTTTCCTATGTGCCCCACCAGCAGGACGCCCTGAAATTGTTCAGCGGCGCAGGCGTCCAGCGCATCCCCAATAAAATTGGAGCACTTCACCACCGGGATGCCCCAGCGGTCCATTCCCTGGTCCTGGAGGAAATCCAGGCCATAGTTCCCCGGGGTCAGGATGACATTTTTGTGCCCCTGGGCGGCCTTCTGCCTGATCTCCAGCGCGATGGTGTCAATCAGGGCCTGGGCGCTCATGGGCTCCACAATGCCGGAGGTGCCCAGGATGGAGATACCGCCATCGATCCCCATCTGGGGGTTGAAGGTCTTTTTTGCGGCCTCCTCCCCGCCGGGGACATGGATGGTCACCCGGAAGCCGCCCTCATAGCCCAGCTCGTCCCCTATGGACAGCACTTCCTGCTCGATCATCCGCCGGGAGACCCGGTTGATGGCCGCCGCCCCCACAGGTTGATCCAGACCTGGCTTCGTCACCTGGCCCACCCCCGCGCCGCCTTCAATGGACACGCCGGGTTCGTCCTGCCGCTCCACCTGGGCGGTAATCAGCAGGCCGTGGGTGGCATCTACATCGTCCCCGCCGTCCTTCCGGACGGAGCAGAAAGCGGAGCTGCCCTCCATATGGCAATCCTCCAGGGGCGCTTCGATTCTCGTCCCTTTGGGTGTAATGAGGGAGGCGGAAACCGGAGCCTGTCCGGTGAGCAGCAGCCGCGCCGCCCCCTGAGCCGCCAGGGCGGCGCAGGTTCCAGTGGTGCGCCCGCAGCGCAGACGTTTCCCGCCCCGGAGGACGAACAGGTCTTGACTTTCCTCCCGGATATCAAACAGCTTTTTGATGTAGTCCTCTGTAATGATTTCCTCCGGCGGGCCTGCGTGCTCAATCCTCCCGTTGTGGACGCAGACTACAACGTCGGAAATTTTTTCCGCCAGCTCCAGCTCGTGGAGGGACAGGAGCACCGCCAAATTACGCTTTTGGGCCATCTCCCGCAGGACGGACAGCAGCTCCAGCTTGTAGCGGATGTCCAGGAAGGTGGTGGGCTCGTCCAGCACAATCACCTCCGGCTCCTGGCACAGGGCCCGGGCCAACAGCACCCGCTGGCGCTGGCCGTCGCTGATCTGGGAAAAATCCAGAGGGGCCAGCTCCTCCCCGTGGACCAGAGCCAGAGCCTCCCGGACCTTCTCCCGATCAACCTCTGTCAGCAGGCCCAGCCGGCCGGTGTAGGGGTAGCGGCCCATGGCAACCACATCCCAGCAGGTCATCAGCTCCGGACGCACCCGGCCGGTCATAAGGACGGCCAGCTTTCGGGCCCGCTCCAGCGGGGACAGGTCCACTTTGCCGTCCAGAAAAACCATCCCCCGGAGGGGAGAGAGCTGGCCAATAATTGTTTTCAGGATGGTGGATTTCCCCGAGCCGTTGGGGCCGATGAGGGTCATGATCTGTCCCGGCTTCAGGTGGAGGCATATCTCTTCAATCAGGGGCGTTTTGCCGTAGCCCACCGACAGGTTTTCCGTCCTAATCATGCTCCCGCCTCCTCCCGGCCAGCATGGCAATCACTACCGGCGCGCCCAGCAGGGCAGTTACCGAGCTGATGCTCATCTCACGGGGTGCAAAGGCGGTACGGGCTATCAGGTCGCAGAACAGGCAAAAGGCCCCGCCCCCCAGAAAACAGGCGGGGATCATCAAAATGGGCCTGGCCGTCCCGAACAGCCGCTTCATCAAGTGGGGGACGGCGATGCCCACGAAGGACACCGGTCCGGCAAAGGCGGTGACGCAGGCGGACAGCAGGCTGGACAGCAAAATCAGCTCCACCCGGAACCGCCGGATGTTCACCCCCATGCTCCGGGCGTAGACCTCCCCCAGCTGGTAGGCCCCGATGGGCTTGGACAGCGCAAAGGCCAGGACCAGCGCCGCCCCGGTTACCAGGGCGATCACCCCCACGCTGTCCCAGTAGATGCCGGAAAAGCTGCCCATGGACCAGTTGTGGAGGTTGACAATGTTGGAGTCCTCGGCGAAGGTGACTACAAAGTCGGTGATGGCGGAGCAGATATAGCCGATCATCACTCCGCACACCACCAGCAGGGACATCCGCCGTACCCGCCGGGAGATGAGCAGGATGAAGCCCATGGACAGCATAGCCCCCAGAAAGGCCGCGCCGATGAGGGCCGCCGAGGTGGACGCCAGCCCCCGGCTCAGCAGGAAGATCATGGTCAGCGACACCGCCAGCTTGGCCCCGGAGGAGATACCCAGCACAAAGGGCCCGGCGATGGGGTTGGCGAAAAAGGTCTGGAGCAAAAAGCCGGACAGGGACAGCCCGCCCCCCAGGATGGCCGCCGCCAGCATCCGGGGGGCCCTCAGCCGCCAGACGATGGCCCCGTCGGGCTGACGGACGCTCCCCACCCTCAGATTCAGCACGGCCAGCAGGGCCAGCAGCCCCGCTAGCAGCAGAAAACAGACCGCGTATCTCAGGCCAGGGGATGGAGATAGGTCAGCGGCGGGTCTTCCTCCGTCATGACCCGGTGCAGGTCCACCATGAAGTCCCCCAGTCCCAGGCTCTCCTGGAAGAAATTTTTTCCGGTACACCACACGTTCCCCTCCTGTACGGCCTTGAAATCCCCCAGCACGGGGCTCTTTTCCAGCAGCTGGCCCAGCGTCTCCAGCTCCCCATCGATGGTGCTGTTGTAGATCAGGATATCGGCGTCCCGGGCTTTCTGGTAAAACTCCTCCGTCTGGATGTTCATGGTGGACTGGACGCCCCCCTCGCTGGTCAGCTCCGGGAAAGCGTAAACTCCCCCAGCCAGGCCGATGGCCTTGGCGATGTAGTCCCCGGAGCAGCGCACGTTTACCCCGCCGTTGGCGGTGATGAAGAAGAAAGCCACTCGCTTGCCGGTGTTCTCCTGCTCCAAAATGGGAGTGAGGCGCTCCAAAAGGCCGTCAAAATAAGTCCGGGCCTCGTCCTCCCTGCCCAGCAGGGCCCCGTAAAGCTTGACCCACTCCATCCGCCCTAGGGGGTGGCTCTCATAGCTGGAACATTCCACCAGTACGGGGACGCCGAAGCGCTCCAGCTGCTCCTTCACCTCCGGGCTGTGGTAGATCATGGTGGATTCAATGGCCAGATCACAGCCCTTGTCCAGAATCAGCTCGTAGTCTGGGGCGCTGTACTTACCGGCATAGACCATAGCGCCCGACCCCATGGCCTGTTTTGCCTCGTCGATGTACCAGCCGTTGACGTCGGTGCCCGACAAAGTGATCGCCCCGATGCCGTCCAACTCCCGAAACAGGTCCATGGCCGAGGTAGCCACCAGGTAGATGCTGTCCAGGGGCTGCTGGAGGACGGTGATGTCTTCCGGGATGCCCTCCGGGACCTTGCCGCCCTCCGGGATTACCAGATAGGCACCGTCCGTCCCGATGGTGATCTTCTGATAGCCGCCCTGGTAGCAGCTGATGGAAAACTGATCCGCATAGCGCAGCTCTACGCTGTGGTCCAATTCCAGGGCGTCCCAGGTCCCGCTCCACTGTTCCTGCGGGGCACAGGCACACAGAAACAGCAGAAGCAAGAAAAACCACATTCCTTGCTTCATGACGCGCTCTGGATGGTCCCGGAGTCGAACCGTAGGGCATATTCGATCTCGTGGGGGGTGCTCATGGCGGTGGTGTCGGCAAAGACGGTGAGCTTTCGGTCAAAAACGGGGACGGGAAGCTCAAAGGTGGAATTGCCCTCGGTCTGAACCGGAAAAAACTGTTTCTCTCCGATGCGCATATAGTCGTAGTTGGAGCTTCCCCACACGATGGTGGCCCAGGCCTGTCCGCCCTCCACCCGCAGGACGGCGGGGGACTGGACACTGGCCCGGCCCGAACCGCCGGACAGCTCCACCTCCACGGTGTAGCCGCCGTTCTCCAGCTCCAGGCTGTCCGCAGTGGGGTAGACGCCCTCCCGGAACGCCTCCAGGGGCAGGGAGTCCGCCCGGAATACCAGGGTGCGGTCGTACCAGATCTCTTTGTTCTTGCTGAAGGCCGCGCAGGGTATCCCCATGTCCAGGGCCTCTACCGGAATGGTGAAGGTGTGGTTTCCCGCCTCGTCCTCCTGGAAAAGAATTTCAGCGTCTCTGGAGGCCTCCGCTCTGGTCCCCATAAACACACTGAGGTAGCCTTTGCCGCCCATATGCATGACGGCGGTCATTTGGCCGTTCTCCACACTTAGCTTGCAGCTCTCGATCTTGAACATGGAGGAGCTGGAGTCCACAGTAATGGGATAAGTACCGTCTTTCAGGGAATCGCCGTAGATGGGGACCATGTTCGGGTCCACCACGTCCTCCACCGGAGCCATCTGGCTGGAGGAGGCCACCTGTCCCTGATTGGAGACGGTGGGCGGCTCTGATTGAGAGAAGCTCGCCGGACTTTTTCCCTGCTCGCAGGCGGTCAGGAGCAGGAGCAAGGCGCAGATGTAACACAGCTTCTTCATTTGGCGACCGCATCCTTTACATGGTCCACCAGCAGCTGCTGGATGGCCTCATACTCCCCCAGGCCCTTGAGGACGCACTCCACCTGATAGCCCGCCCCTTCAAAGGCGGTCTTCCAGGTGTCCTCGTCGTCCCCGGCCATATCGTTGTTGGCATGGTCCCCGGCCACGATCATCATGGGCTGAAGGATTACTTTCTCATAGCTGCCCGCTTTCACCAGCTCCAGCACGGTATCCAGGGAGGGCTCGGCCTCTATGGTGCCCACAAAGTAATTGGTGTGTCCGCCATCGGTGAGGACTTTTTGCATCTTGGCATAAATAGCATTGGATTCCGCCTCGGTGCCGTGGCCCATGAAGCAGATAGCGGTCTTGCTATCATCATACTGAGCGGTGGCGTCCACCATGGCCTGGGCAACGATCTGAAAATCCTCATCCGAGGTGAGCAGGGGGGCACCCATGATGATCTCGTCGAAAGCGTCGGCGTACTGGGCGACCTCATCCACCACGTCGTTGTATTCAAAGCCGTTCATCAGGTGGGTAGGCTGGACGATCAGCGTCTTAACGCCGTTGTCCACCGCCCGGTCCAGGGCCTGAGTCACGTTGTCGATGACCTCGCCGTCCCGGCGCTGAATGTGGTCGATGACGATCTGGGCGGTGAAGCCACGGCGGACAGAGTAGCCAGGAAACGCCTGCTCCATGGCCTCCTCAATGGCCCCGATGGTCAGACGGCGGTTGTCATTGAAGCTGGTGCCGAAGCTGACCACCAGCAGCTCGGTCTCCCCAATGCCATCCTGGTTGCGGGGGTTGTCCAGAGAGGCGTCGCCGGTGGTGTAGTCCTCGTCGTCCTCCGGCTCGCTGGCGGAGCCGGACGGGACCTGGGGCTGACTCTGGGACGCGTTCCCAGGGGCCTGGCTGGAGCTTCCGGGCGTGTTCTGCTTCCCGCTGCAGGCGGACAGCAGGGACAAAGTCACAGCCGCGGCAAGGGCCAGCGCAAGGATTTTTCTCGTTTTCATCTTCTTTACCTCCTGAAAATGCACAAAATAAAACGCAGTCACCCGAAGATGACTACGCCGCAAAACCCTGGGAATTTCCCAAGGTAAAACGGTACAGCCAATACCTCGTGGCCTGGAGCATACGCTCCTGTACCAGCAGTCCGGCAGGTCTCCTGACTCGTAAGTCAACACGCACCGCCGCCTTCCCGACTTTCGCCAGTGGCTGTCTTTTCCGACTCAGACGGCGCGCTCATTACATACAGTGACGAGATCGTACAGGCCTTTCACCTGTTTCCCTATTATCCGTGCCCCCCAAAGGAACACGGCACCGAACGCTTTCTATATTCAATTTTTCCGTATCATATCACGCAGCGACAAGATTTGCAACAGTTTTTTACTCGCTGGGCATAGCCTCCGCAATCTCACTGTACCGGCAGACGATCTCCCCATAGCTTTCCCGCTGGTGGGGGTAGAGGCAGCCGGTACAGTCCTTGCGGCCATCAGGGCGGATTACGAAGTTTCCTCCGCACCTGGGCCCCAGCAGGTATAGCGGGCACCAGCAGAACAGGCAGTTGAAATTCTCCGGGGCCGCGCCCGGATGGCAGGGGAAGTATTCACATTCCCGGTTGGAGAAATAAGAGCACTTTTTATCCGCAGACAAATATCTCAGTCCTTTGCTGATGAACGTGACAACAGTATAATCGACCTGTGTAAAAAACGCAAGGCAAAAAATATATGAAGCCTTGGCGCGAAAAAGGTATTTGTGTCGATGCCGACACAAATACCTTTTCCGCGCCTTCTCCCGTTCTGCTCGTCGTGTCTGCCCAGGCAGACACGACGAGCAGAACCCCTCTCTGTACCTGTTCCACCATGGCCAGTTTTGCTTTCGATTCACAACACAGCACAACCGATGGAGGTCCAAAAGAATCATACATTTTGCGCTTCGCCTCATTCACCATGACAATTTTCTAATCTCATAGTTTTACCCAAAAATCGACGTTCATGTGATGCCTCTGATTTGCCGTGATTTGTCAAAGTCCAAAATACGGATAATTGTGGCACCTTTTTCTCCCCACCTCCCGACCACCGAAAAGGCCATATGCTCCATATTGTCATCCTCAAAAAAGATCCCTTTCAGGTTGTTGATAATGACGTTGATGGCCCGATTAGAGGTATCCCACAACCTGGCATTGTCGCTCCCTCTTGGAGTGACTATCTCGATCTCAACCATCGCTTTATCAAAATAGAGGAGGGGCTCCTGCCGTGCTGCCTCCTCAATAGCTGCATGAAGCATAGCCTTCCAATGCTCCTCAACCGCCTCGGTCAGTCTCTTCATAGAAGGAAGCGGCTCGTTTATAATCAATGTAACGGATGTCCCGTTGTTCCTGCCGTTGATCTGCTCCTGGGCAAGACACTTTTCTGTATCGTTGCCGTCAAAGGTCTCCATATCGTAAATCACCGACAGCAGCTGGCTTTGTAGCCGCAGTGTCAAATCGTACATTTTGCGGAGCTGATTGGCGTCTGCTGCACTGTTATCCGGTAGGCATCGCTCAATCTGTGCTATCGTTTTCTTCAGACTGATATTCATAAAATTGCAATCCTTCCAACTCAAAAATATCCGGATACATTCGCAGAATCGGTCTGTCCAGTTTCCGATAGCAAATCGCATATCGAACCTGTGGCGGTGCCGGCATATCGCTTTTAAGCAGTTTAATCAGTCCCTTTACTGCTGAGAAGAAATAGACATATTTCAGCAAATCAGTTGCCGGGTTGACAAAAAAACGGTAGGGCCACTTTTCATAGTCGCCCTGGGCCGGGTCATGTAATCTGGTTCCATTTTTGCTTTGTGTACATACCTCGTTTTCCGCAGTCAATATGGCCTGTATATCTGTTCGAAACCACTTCGGCGTGGTCAGATAGACATGCTCATACTGCGCCCTTAGCTTGATGGGCGAATGGGACCAACAGGTAGGCTTGTTGCGTTCCAGACAAATATCGGAGAGGAGCTGCCGTCGGCTCCACATCGTCTGACGGATAATATTTTTCGCCGCCTTGTTTCCCTTTCCGTCCTGACAAATCAAGATCATTCCAGTAGCTTTTGTCTCATAGCTGCCATATTTCGTGTAGAACAGCGACCCCTCCGCCCGCACCTGCCACTCCATACTTCCATCCCCAATGTCGTAGACGGCCAGCCGTTCCTGCCCTGCCAGCACCATCCCGGTAAAGCGGGTGGTAGATAGGATACCCGATGCGATGTTCCGCCAACACGCTGAGGGAATAAAAACCGGATTCGGTGATTTCGGTATTTCTGCAACAGCGGGAATACCATGTTCCTCCATGAGCGCCGCCATGCGGGACACTTCTATCACGCGCTGAACAGACTGCGCCCCGCCTCCCGCAGAAATCAGAGGTTTGATATCGGGGAACAGCGCCTTTCCCTTCGCCAAAATCGCCACGCTTCCGTCTTTGCGCTTGATGAGGTACTTGTTCTTTGTCAGAGGCCGGAACACATAGGACAGCGCCACCTGATCCCCGGTTTCTGTCTCATCCAGCATGTGCAAACAGCCGGAATAATCCAGGAGATTGAACCGGGCTAGGTGATGGATAAGTTTTAATTGGTTTTCATGCAATCTCATTTGTTTCCTCCAAATAAAAATGTTGGGCGGTCAGGCCAGCGGCTTCTCTTAAAGCTGTTGACCTGCCGCCCGATTTTGTGACTGCCTTCACAGAAAACAATCACCCCCTCAATCACCAAAGCATTCGCTTAGTCCTCCAGAGAGTTGCCGTTGAGATATGCGATCAACCGCTCCGTGTAGATGCGGATATACCGCTGCCGGGTCCCGATGTTGGCACCCAGCAAACAGAAGGGCTCCCGGCCCTCTGCCACCAGCTTGGAAAGTTGACGGGGCGAGACACCCAGCAGCTCCGAGGCTACTTTCAGGGGTGTGAAGTTGGGGTATTCCCGACGCAGCTTGTTTGTCGCTTTGTTGTCCAAGACATTTACCTCCTTTCTCCGCGCAGCGCGATATTTTCCGCCGATATTCAATCGGCCTGTTCCTTTTGGCCCAACTGCTCCACAAGCGCCTGGACATTGATGTAGTACACGCCGCCACTCTTAATGTGCGGTATCGTGCCATTCTTACATCCCTGCCGCAAAAAATACTGCGATAGTCCTGTGGTCTTGCAAGCTTCTGTAATTTTCTGGAATGGAACCATAGGCATTACCTCCTTTCTCTGTTTTTGCATATTCGCTCCATATTTCTATATTGCCTATATGCGATATTCAAATCATACACCTGTACAGTGTCGCTGTCAATACTTATTTTTCTTATTTTGAAACTATTTTATTTCTATAAAATTTTATATTGCTTTTCCGCGACTCCCGTGGTATAATGAAGCCCTATTACAAAACAGGAGGGAACACCATGACGACTGGAGAAAGAATCCGCACCCGCCGTAAGCAGCTTGGTATGTCGGTGGATGACCTCGCCGCCAAGCTGGGCAAAAACCGCGCCACCATCTACCGCTACGAGAGCGACACCATTGAAATGCCAGCCAGTCTGCTGAAGCCTCTGGCGGACGCGCTGGATACCATCCCCGACGAGCTGATGGACTGGGGCGACCTGCTGGTCAGCGAAATGGAGCGTCAGGACAAAATGAACGAGTTCTTGCCGCTAATCGTGGACGGAATTTCTGTTGAGGGCAAGAACCAGAAATATATCTTGTTCAAGGCTCCCACACACGGCGGCCAACTGGAATCCAATTTCCGCTCCTTGCTCTCGACGCTCTATCATATCAATTTGGCTGATCAAGGCTCCAAAATGCGTACTATGCGGATTTTAAGCGAATTGGTATCCTCCCTCGATACCAAAACTCAGGAAAAACTGGTGTCCTACGGAGAATTTCTGGATGCACAGGACCAGAAAAAGAGAGGAACCTCTATTGAGCACCCTTACCAACGCGAATAAAAGAAAGGAACACTATGGCATCAACCAGAAAACGAACAACCAAAGACGGACAAACTTTTTATGAAATCCGGGTCAGCCGTGGACGTGGAAAGTCCTACCTGACCACTCGCTGGTATCCTCCGGAGGGATGGAGCCAGAAAGCTGTCGAGCGATCCCTAGCAAAAGAAGCTGCGGAGTTTGAGCGCCGTTGCCGGGAGGGTGAAGTCGTCAGCCGGGCAGAGCAAAAAGAAAGCGACCTCCAGCAAAAGCGGGAGGCCGCAAAAGTTCAGACACTACGCCAGTACGGCGAGACAGTCTTCATGCCTGCCAAAAGTGTCACCATGAGCGAAAATGGCCGCTGTACCTACCAGAGCAATCTCAATCACTGGATATATCCCACCTTGGGCGATTTGAAGATGCCCGACATCACCCCGGCCAATATCTCTGCTCTGCTGCTGTCCATGCAGTCTGCTGGCAAGGCCCACGCCACCTGCGTCAAGGTCTATACAATCTTACGCAGCCTGTTCAAGATGGCGTATATGGCAGATGTGGTCTCCATCAACCCGATGGACAAGGTGGAGCGGCCCAAACCGCGAAAAGGTGAAATCAAAGACAAGGATGTGGATGCCTACACAACTGATGAGGTCCAGCGTATTTTTGCTGCTCTGGAGCATGAGCCGCTGAAATGGCGTGTCCTGATGCGGCTGCTGATCGATACGGGTATCCGCCGGGGCGAGTGCTGTGGGTTACAGTGGAAAGATATCGACACCAAGTCTGGAACGATCACGATTCGAGGAAATCTCTGTTATACACCCCAAAAGGGTATCTACCTGGACACCCCCAAGAGCGGCAAGGTGAGAATGATTGACGTTGACCCGGAGATCATCGGCCTGCTCCAGCAACTCAGGTTAGAACAGGCAGGCCACGCCATCAGCACCTATGTCTTTACCCAGCAGGGTAGCCCGGAGCCCATGCACCCGCAATCTCCAGCCAGGTACATGCAAAAGTTCTCCAAGAAGTATGATGTACCGGGGCTCCATCCACATAAACTCCGTCACACATTCGCCAGCATCGCCATCACCAACGGTGCCGATGTCGCCAGCGTATCAGAAAAGCTGGGCCACAGCGACAAGGCCGTTACCCTCCGCATGTACACACACGCAGACCAGGAAAGCATGAAACGGGCCAGCCAGATCTTCAGAGATGCTTTGAAAAAAGCCGGTCAGGCGTAGTATGAATCAATCCCTAAAAACCTGTCGGTATGGGTTTCTGTATGGGTTTCCTGCCGGGTAGTTTCTTCTCTAGTCAAAAGTAAAAACCCGCTATCCCTTGCGGGACAACGGGTTTGAGTGGAGCTGCTACCCAGATTTGAACTGGGGACCTCATCCTTACCAAAGGAGTAAATCAAACATTTTCGCCCAATAATAGGCCAAAAACAAAAAATTTCGGCGTACAATCCGATTTTTGCGGTGTCAAAAAATTTGCAGGCGGGGGACCTCGGCCCCCTGTTTTTTCATGCCATTTTCCGCAAGGATACGCCCGCTACACACGGCATGACACTTGTACCAAAAGGCACAAAATAAAGAATCTGTGCAAAACAGACAAAATTAGCTCAGAGAATCAAGAAAGTTTAGCTAATATTGAAATAAATTTCTACTTGACATTCCCTGTGGGGGCTAAAACGTGTTTTTTCTTTTAATATTGGCAGGTTTTTTCGTCTGTTGAAAAAGAGCAAAATTGAGAATGCCCTCATGTTATTGATATTCTAATGAAAATACATATAGTTGGGCAGTAGGCCAAGCCCATTGCTAAATTTCGATTTTGCTATAATAGGAGTATAGCGAAATAGCGGTAAGTGTGCACTATGGGGAAGGAAACATATAATTATTGGAGGCGTTTTTTATGTATGAAAATATGATAAACCAAAATTTGTATATTCGAGAAATTGTTGACCCTGACAGCAAAAAACACTATCTTATTTACATCTATTTGTCAAGTGAAAAATATGGGCCGTTTAAAGATTTTCATTGTGCGGAGTATTATATTACGGACACCTACCCACATCATGATGTGCTTGTCAGATATAATCGGATAGAATTTTTGCCCGAGGAATATGACGAGGAAGAAGAGATTTATATTTTGACGGAGTGGCTGTTCTCAGCACTATCCGAAGGAGTCAAGCGTTTTGAGGCTATTATGTCTCAAGGGATAAAGGGAATCTAAGGAAAACCGCTTGCATTATTTCGCTATACAAGAAACAGGGAGCCAGCCCCGGCCCCCTGTTTTTTCATGGTCCCGATAATCCGCACCCGGCCCCGGAAGGAAATGCGAGAGCGTCAGCGGGTCGCATCGGAGCGACGGCAATTCCCACGGGGGCCAGCTATCAGGTTTTGCCAGCCTATCGGCGGGGAATTGCCATGGAGCGGAACCAACCTTTGACCCCGCCTTGCTCCCAGCCGCCGACAACCGCCCAGCCGCCAGCCGTGGCGGGCCACCCAGCCGCCGTCACCCCAGCAACGCCACTTTCAATACAAAATCTTGTCTTTTAGCGACATACATAACACACCTCTCTGCCGCTGATTTCTGCGACAACCGATATATATATACCACAACTCGGACACACCACACAGCCCTCTACTACCTCTGAGCCACAAAACTGACAAAACCGTTTCTCAGCATGGGGGGGGGGGGCTTGGTATCCGTCACTGTTATACACATTCTGAGTTTCCATGCGAAGTTCCTCCTTTATATAATAGGTTTGTTCAGTGAATATATTGAGATATGACGCTTTAGAATAAACGTATCATAAGTCAGAGTTACACAGTCATGGAATACGGGGTCTATACTGTGCTGGCCCATTATCCAGTACATCAACAACTGCAATGTATGCTGTATTATAATCTTTCGACAAAATCGTGACAACCATAGAAACTAAGTTACTTATGCAATACTGCTTGCCAGCCTTATCTACAGCCATACTAACGCCCTCCTACTATACCATCCAAGTGCTTAACTATATAATCTACCCCCATCAGATGAAGGTACTCAAAATGCTCCCGTATATAGCCAAAAAGACCGTATGCCTGAAATACCTTGGACGCACTAAAATTATCAAGTTTATACTTCTCCATATAGGCCATAAAACAACTGTTTTGCAGGAAGATAATATCATCGACCACTAAACTCACCTCACATACCATTAGTATGATAAATAGTTACCAGCTTAAACTGCAATTCATACGGAGGAATACAAAACTTTCTATACATTTCTCCCGAATAGTGATAAACACTATCCCACCTATATCAAGAAAGGGCGGCCCCAGCACATATAGTGCTGGGGCCTGTCGGCATATTACTGATTCCAACCTGTATTGCTAACTTACGCGCCCTCCAGCAGACGCTGAATCTCTTCCTCTGACAACTTATTGAAGCCAGAATTCTTGTCCTGCTCAGCCTGCCACTCATCTGGATAGAACTGTTTCATAACGTTAGTCCTATAAAGGGTCTCGTTGATAGAACCGTCAGCATTTCTTGTAGACCCATCTCCATTAGTAACATCAATCTTATACTCTACACCATCTAAGATTACTATATTCCATGCGTGTACAGCATCAATGTCACAAATAATCCTAACAGAAATTCCCTCAGCCTCTAGCAACATCGCATAAGCACCGGCTAAACCATCGCACACGCCCTTACCAAGAATCAACGGGCCAAAAGCAGTATGGGACTCCCAAGGAAGCTCGCCTGGAGAATACAGATGAAAGTCAATACTCACATCGGGATTTTCAGATGAGATGCAGCCATAGGTCGTATTCTCAAGCATCCAACGGAAATAAGCAATTGCCTTTTCCTTCTCACTCATACTTGAAGTGATTTTGCCAGAAGCCCACAACTCATCATGGACGGACTTCACTTTTGCTTCGACCTCAGCACCATGATATGCTTCATACATTTCTTGACTAATGTCATTCTTATCAGCTGTCGGATATACCCCCATGCCTGTGGACTGCGCTAAGCGAACTAAGGATACCGTACACTCAGACCTCGTGGCCTGCTTATGAGGATTGATATTACTGGCGGCATCTACCGGAAGGAGATTGTACTTCGCCATTGCTTCTACCCCAGATACCGCCCATGTGGATACAGAGGACATATCACTGTAGACCACAGGAGCCGCCTTCGGAGACAGAGACAGCTTGCTGATACAGTTGCTCACCATAACCGACATCTGCTCGACCGTGATTTTGTTGTCAGGGGCGAACTGCTTGGAACTGACACCGTTCACAATGCCAGTAGACCTCGCCCACTCCACATAGGGGCCATACCAACTCGTGATGTTCACATCCTCGAACTGAGTGGTCTTGAACTGGCTCACGTCAGCGTTGACCATTCTTCCCAGAATAGTGACAAACTGTCCACGAGTCACCAGCGCATCAGGAGCGAATGTCGTCTCGCTCGTCCCGCTGATATAGCCGTTGTGCAATGCGTAGGCCAACTCGTCCCTGTACCACGCATCCGCCGGAACATCAGTGAACTTGTCCACCGAAGCACCCTCCGCCGCAAACGCACTCGGCACCAGCGACAACGCCAACACCAACGCCAGAACACACGATATTAACTTTTTCATAATGTCCTCCCCTTTTTATTAAGGTTGTGTCTCAACGGTCTAGCCTTGGGGGTGGGACTTCCCGGCCCCCGTAGGCTTTTCCGTGAGACAACAAAAGCGGCGCAGGGGTTTTAATCCCTACACCGCCGAAGCTACGCACACAAGCCATAGATTTCCCCATTGATTATTGCCGGGAAAACCGTTATAATGGGCCTTGGGCGCAGAAAATTTCTGCTGTGTGGGACTGGACCTTAACGGGGTTTCCTGCATAGGGGCGTGGGGAGTTGGCCCTCTCCACGTCCTGCCTTATTGCTTCTGCTGTCTCTTAATCCTTATATTACACTAAACCGCTTGATTGTGCAAGCGGTTTTTTTATTTCTGCTCGCCTGTGCTATGCCCGTTGTACTGCGGACTGTTAGCGTGTTCGCTGGCTTGCACCTTATATGCCGCTCAACTATATCAGCTGCGATTATCCGTTTTGTCAGAATGATTTCTGGAACATTGATATCGCAGTACTCTTTGCGTCGGCCAGAAGTGTTTGTTTACACAGCAATCTCAAAATACTCCCAAATATGCGAATTGGCCTTGTTTTTGGGGCTGTCTGTCTCCGAACCCCTGAAACTGTCTGTAACGCAGAAGTTAGCCGCCTTTTGGGACAGAGTAGCTAGTCTGCGTCTTAACGTCTTTCAACTATATCATCTGCGGTTTTCAATTTGGTCAAAATTGATTTCTGGAACATTGATATCGCAGTACTCTTTGCGTCCGTGGGGATAGTGTTTGCTTATGCTGTAATGAGCGAAGCTTAAAAGTGCACTTTTAAAAAAGTCGTCGCTGTCAATCAGTTGTTCGAATACATCCACCATAATGGGCATGACAAGTAAATATCATCTTTTCTTCGTTATTTTGCCGAAATTAGATTTTAAAAAAAGAAAGAGAGCACCAAACCCCTCAGAAAAATTACCAAAATCAACACTGTTCAACGTGTGAAAAAGATGAACAAAAGATGAACAGAAATCATATGAGCAATTTTCAGCGTCAGCTTAAATTTTAGATGCTGACTTATGCAGTACCCGAGAGCAGTTGAAAGAATGTTAAAAAGTTATGAATTACTTATAATTTTGCGTAAAAACGGCAATTTGACATCAGAAAATGTTCATAGTAATATAAAGACAACAAGGGCCCTTGTTTAAATATAGTACCTATTCACTTTTGCCATCCGTTCGGGGACGCCCGGACAGAAGGCCCGCCATTAGAAAATATTTTTTTATTGTTAGGAGGCATTTTTCCATGAAAAATTCCAAAAAAAGGGAACTGTTCATTGCTGTTATGCTGTTAGTTTTTTCCTTTGCTTTTGCGGCGGTCATTATTGCCCTCGAAGTTGGCAACTTACTTATCCCTTTGGACGTGCTATTCATCAATACTTTTTGGATTCTTGTTTGTGAAGTTGCAATAACAGCTTTGACTGTATTTTTGATTATCTACGTTCATTGGTTGCAACGGCATCCATCATTTGGAAATCTCGAAACATCGGTAAATCTTTTCTTCCAGAAAATGCGGCAAAAATTAGCTTTGAAAAACGCACAGTATATTGCTCCTCCTCTCCAATTTTTCCTCTGGCAGACGCTTAATCGCAACAAATCCCTTTTGGGTATTGACCCCGGCCCCGACATGGGGTCACTTTCTCCCAATGGCTGGCGTACTGTCTATCGGAATAGAACGGTCTATTATGTGTTCGAGCTGGTAACGAAGAATGTGCCGGAACAGGACGAAAAAATCTTACAGCAACTTATTAACCAGTTTATCGTTGCTGAATTGAACAATCATGGTATCGTCAATCTTTCAGCAACATTCAACGGTTATTATTCCGTCTATCTCGACCGCCTGACCTATGACGATGTGCGCCATGTTCTGGTGTTCGATGTTCTCTATGTGGCCTCCGACAAGGCGGTGGCGGCTCTCGCCAAAGCCTGGGAGCGTGACCGTCCCAAGGCCGCCGCGCCAGAAATGGATGTTTTTGACGATGAACTGTGAAAATCAGAAGCCAGATTTAAAGCTCTGTGTAGGAGTGGAGCAAACCGCGCTGACCGCTGGCCTTAAAATCCCCGTATGGGTGGACTTCTGTAATCCCCACCTGCTCCTGTCGGCTCCATCTGGAAGCGGAAAAACCTACTTACTGACTTGGTTATTGTCCCAGCTTGCCCAAAAACCCGGACAAGTAGTTTTAGCGGACTTCAAAGGAATTGATTTTATTGAAATGGACGGCTGCAAAAACTATTTCCGGCATGATGCAGTTGCCGAGGCTCTGAATATCGCTTTTGATACCCTTCAAGCGCGGATGCACGACCCCGGCAAGGCCACCGAACCGTTGTTCTGCGTAGTGGATGAGTGGTCTGGGTTTATCTCGTTTTGTCAAAAGAAGGAGCAGACGGAGTATTTACAGAAAATGGCAAGTCTGTTAATGCTTGGCAGGGGCGCCGGGGTATTCGTCATAATGGCACTTCAAAGGGCAGATGCCAATTATATCACGGGTAGAGACAACTTCGGTAATGCTCTGGGCCTTGGCAGACAGTCAAATGAAGCAATTAGAATGCTCTTCCAAGATGAGGCTGACCAAATCCAGCCCAAAGGTAGAGGGCACGGATATCTCCGAACGGATGGCAAGCCATTGCGGGAAATTGTGGTGCCACGGATACGGGACATGAAAAAGCTAAAGGAGCAAATCAGGGCAAAGCTGCAATAACAGCGGGGAGCGGCGACCCCCAAACGCCGCCCCCATTCAGGGGTATCATCGGAAGGAGGAATCACGGTGAGCAGACAAGCTTTGCATAATTTTGTTAGAGAACTGGAACGGCTCTACAATGGCGAGCTGACCGAAGCCGAGAGACTGGCCCAGGCATATTCCCGCGAAGTCAGCGTAGCTGATGCTATTGGCTCATTTACTGATGTGCGCTATATCTCAGACCAGTTTTGCAATCTTTTAGGCGTGCAGGTCGATTGCAAGAACGATTACGGGGAAATTTCCATAGACACTTTGGAACAGTCTGCCGCAAGCGGATGCGAAAAGGTCAGATTGCCCGAGGAGATAGCCGAAGAAATTACGAATCTGTTTGCAGAAATTCGTTTCGTCTGACTGCTTGAATGAAAGACCTCCCATTAACTATCTCCGCAGACTATTATCCCCCAGTATGGGTCCATTTGTCTATTAAATTCGAGGAGCTGACCTAACGGCTATACGGGGAGAAAGGGGCCATATATGGCGTACAATCTAAATGTAAATCTCGCCGGAGTAAACGGCGGCGCAGACTATGCGATTTTGAGCGCGAAGAACGAAATTTATCCCTATGCAGACGGGAAACGAACGTCTGACACGCCCATCGGGGTCAAATTAACCCTGGCCCTCCAAAATTCCCGTCTTTCAGCACTGGTCGTCAAATTTGACCATGACCCTATACCCAGCGTAGAGGACGCGCAGATCGAAGCAGCTTGCAGCGCGTGTAAATTTCTTTTCGTAAGAATCCCCGACTGCAAAGTCAAAGTCTATTCCAGCTCCGGCAGTGGGCTTGGGATGAGTGCAACGGCAGAAACCGCGGAACTCGTAAATCAGAGCAAGTAAGTTGGCTGGGGTGGGTGGCAGCGAAGCAGAGCGAGAGCTGTCCACCCACCCGCCGCCCCAAGGGGGCGGCTTGACTTGATATTAATTTGAAGAACATTGGGCCGCGAGGTTGGAAAAGCAACGATGAAAGTAGAAAAAATACCAGACGTAAGACCAGCGCCCAAGGACGAAGTGACATTAAAGACTGCTGGAAACGTTATGGAAATACGCTATGCCAGCAACACGGCAGGCTCACCAATTCAAAAGCTGGATAAAGACCATGGGCTGGACACACGAACGGGAGAGGTCATAGACTACCAGCACAACCAAAACCGCGCCGGGGATATGGCCAGCGTAGCACAAAGCCTGAAACGGCTGCGAGACTTGATAAACGCGAATCTGGAAAACCCAGACACAGCCCTGTGGGTGACGCTGACTTATGCGGAGAACATGACCGACACGAAACGGCTATACAAAGATTTTCACGCCTTCTGGAAACGCTTTCTCCGTTACTTGAAAAGAGAGGGCCACCCACGCGCAGAGTACATAGCCGCTGCCGAGCCACAAGGCCGTGGCGCATGGCATCTGCATCTTTTGGAAATATTTCCCAGCAAGGCCCCCTTCATCCCAAACGCACATATGGCAAAGCTATGGGGCCACGGCTTCACCAAGACCAAGAGCTTAAAGGGAGTGGACAACCCCGGCTTGTATCTGACGGCCTACCTGGGCGATATGGAATTAACAGAGGCATTGAGCAGCGGCATAAAGCGAGGGAAACTGGTGAAGGTAGAAGTAAAAGGCAAGCAAGAGAAAGCGATTGTAAAAGGGGCGCGATTGAAGTTATACCCGCCGGGCTTTAATCTGTACCGCTGTTCCCGAGGGGTAAAGCGCCCGGAAGTCTGTCAAATGACGGAACAAGAGGCCCAAGCAGAGGTCAACGGAATGTCTCTGACCTACGAAAAGACCATATCAATCACCGATGAGGGGGGGACGTTGCGAAATATCATCAATTACCGTACCTATACCAAACCAGCGGAGAGCGACAACAAAACACCTACTAAAACCGAACAAGAAACAAAATAAGCTGGAACTATCAGAAAAGCGAACAAAATCCGCCCGCCCACAAGGGCGGGCTACCTTTGAAAAAAACGAATCAAAAAAGACATATCATATAACTATCAAGAACAATCTGAAATAATAAAGACCTCCGCACCGTAACAAATGGAGGTTATATGAGCCTATTAGAGCACCGGCCCGACCTGTTGACAGTCCAGGAGGCCGCCGAGATACTACGGGCAGACCCCGCCCAGGTGGGCAGCTTCATCAGGTCCGGGGAAATCAGTTGTGCGGAAATCGCAGGAAAAACGTTAATCCCAAGGGCGTTTTTAGAGGATTTCATTGCAAAAAGTTGCAAGGTGTGTTATAATAAGGGTGTAGAGATAAGCACCCCCGCCCCTGACAGCCAGGAGGCACAGCACCTTGACAACTGCAAAGCGGATTGTACGCCATTTCAAGGAGAGATTGAGATGGCAAAAATCACCCGTACCGTCACTATAAACGGCGTTAAACACTGGATAAGGGCCAGCACAGAGCAGGAATACGCTGACAAGCTGCTGAAGCTGGTAGTCCCTCAGAGCGCCCCCAGCGCCGCCCCGGAGCCAGTCAAGCACCCTTTCGCTGATTACGCTATGACCTGGTTTGAGACCTACTCCAAGCCCAATATAGAAACCGTGACGGCCACCACCTACAAGCGGCAGCTCACCGGTCACATACTCCCCGCCTTTGAGGGGCTGGCCGTGGAGGACATCACCACCGATGACGTGCAGCGGCTCTTTAACAGCATGACCGGGGCCAAGACCTCCAAGGACAAAACTAAAATGGTCCTGAATCAAATCCTGGACGCCGCCGTGGAAGATGGCCTGATTGTCAAAAGTCCGTTGAAGTCTAAAAGAATCAAAATCACGGGCAAGGCCAGCCAGCCCACGGCCCCCTATACGGTGGAGCAAATGCGCTACCTTGTCCAGCATATCGGGGACATTCAAGATCCCGCAGACCGGGCCTATCTGGCGATCCAGGCCCTACACCCCCTACGCCTGGAAGAAGTGCTGGGACTGCAAGGGGCCGACATTGACCCAGAGAATGGAGCCATACATATTTGCCGGGCCGTGACCCACCCAGACCGCAACCAGCCCGAAGTCAAGGACACCAAGACCCGGAGCAGCGCCCGGACGATTGGCCTGTCTGCCCTGGCTGTCCCCTATCTTCCCCAAACCAAACCGGGAGAATTTGTGTTTGGCGGCAAGCGCCCCCTGTCCTATACCCAAGTTAGAAAGATGTGCAACCGAATCAAGCGGGACACAGGCTTTAGTGAGAACATCACGCCTATTCGTTTCCGTACTACCGTACTCACCGACCTGTACGACCAAACCAAGGACATAAAGCTGGCCCAGGCAGCGGCAGGACATACCACCTCAGCCATGACCCTACGCTACTATGTCAAGGGCCGGGAGACCATCAGCAAGGCCGCCGCAGTCGTTGACCGGGCCTACTCCGCATAGTTGCAGGAAATTTGCAGCGGCCCAAGCCTGGAAACCCTTGCGGCACAAGGGTTAGAAGCCCCTTGACCCCCTCAAAAATTGCAAAATCTTTTGCAAAAAGCCCATTTTTTCAGTAACGAGGTCTTTTGAGAAATTCAAATACCCCGAAAAAGTTGCATAAACAAAGAAAAACCGCCTAAATCTCTCGATTTAAGCGGTTTTTTGTGGAGCTGCTACCCAGATTTGAACTGGGGACCTCATCCTTACCAAAGGTAACTTTGAGGTCTTTTTTCGTTTTATAGCTCAAAAAAGGTTTCTATATCACACCTCAATCGTTTTATATTACCATCTATCGTGTGTAATTTATCATACCTGCTCACAGCTTTAGTAGTCAAATAGTAGTCAAGTCTATACGCATATTCTTTGCACTCTGTGTACCTCTTCAAATATTACAGTGGCGGTGCTTCTGTCAACTCAGCCTGTGCCCGTAAGATGGCTTTGAAAACAACTTCATACAATGACTCACAGTGGGCATTATCTCTATCGGCTTGCGCTAGTGCCTCTAAATACACTTTCTTCTCTTCAACTTTGAAGTATATTGGAGGCAGTTTCCTCCGAATGAGCAATAAATTCATAAATGCACGGAGAGTTCTTCCGTTTCCGTCACCAAACGGATGAATAACAGTTAATTTGTGATGAATTATGGCTACTTCTTTGACATATTGGCTCAAGGAAATGTCAACTGATCGTTCCAGCAGTCTTTGCACACTAGGCGACAATTCCAGTAAAGCCGGAATAACCTTCGAACTATCTATTGTTTCAAATTTTGCCCCCATTACAAGTGGGTTGGATTTTCTAAAAGTCCCTCCAAATTCTGGTGATGGTGCACAGGAAAATAGTTGACGATGCAATGAAACCAAGCCGGAAAAAATATCAACATTTTTATCTTCTGGAATTGAGAACAGGTAGTCATACATAAGGGCATGTCCAGCTATAGCAACTTCATTTTCGTGTTGTTCGGTACAATATGGACTGTCTACCTTGTGAAGTTTTATATCTGTAACAATTTCAGCTACTTTTTCCCGTCCAATATTGATTCCTTCCATACGAGCATCGTTATATACATACTCATTACAATACTTCCTCTTAACAAATTCGCTGGGTTCTACATACAAGCAGTCCTCTCCAGCATCTATTACTTGGGCATATAAATCTGCATATGTATAACCTAGCACTTTTCGTTTTTTATCTGCACCAAATTTCTCTGCTCTTTTCTTCAGTGAAGATGGTTCGCATTTGCCCTCAATCTTGTGAAATGAAGAAGCCGCTCGTATCAAACAAGAGGAAAAACTCACTCCGAAGTAATCAGCAATTTCTAGGACTTGATCGAATGTCAAATAGCCAGTTGGAGCACGCTTCATAATTTGCTGTTTCATTTCCATATATGGCATTAGAAGTTCTGCGGCAAAACTCTCTGCATACCGCTCAATAGGTATATTGCTACCAAGATTACAAATATATGTACTACGACTATCCTTAATATGATGGCAAAGTTCATGAGCCGTTGTATACCGCTGTCTTGTAATGGGGCGCTTTATATTAATCCCCACAATCGCTACATCATCTTTTCCTTGGGCTGGCAGATACATGCCCTCACAACTTTTATTAGAAAATGCACGAAAAACAAATGGCACACCCAAGTCAGTCAACATTTGGAATGGATTGATTGGGTATGTCACTTGTCTTTCATGAAAATATTCTGTGAGAAATGCCTGTGCAAGTATGCGCGCTGAAGCCCCACTTCGCACAGCTTCTTCGACACTAATCATTGGGCTTTTCGTTCCTTCATCATTCGTTTGAATTCCATTAGGTTTAAGATTTCTTGTTGATCCAATGCGTCTAACTCGCTGAACTTGCGGGCAAACATTTGTGATGGCATCTCTACTGGCCGCCCAGAAAGTAATTCGTCAGCTGAGATTCCATAAATCTTGCTGAATTTTTCCAATTCTTCACAAGAAACCTTCCTGTTTCCTAGTTCAATTTGTGATATGGCTGCCCGGCCAACATTCAGTTGTTTGGACACATACTCCTGCGATAATTGAAGTGCAGTTCGAGCCTTCTGAAGTCTTTTCCCCAATTCAGTCATATGGACACCTCCTCTCACACAATGTAGTATATACTCTTCCGATGGAAATTGCAACAAAAATGATTGAAAATCTATCAGTCACTTTCACTAAAACTCTGTAATCCATAAAAAGTTGTACAAACTAATACACCAAACTAATTCTTCTGGCCTAAAACAACACACAGGTTCCCTATTTATATTTCACCTTAACATATTCCACCTTTACTTTGCCCTCCGAAATATCCCGTAGTAACTCCACTGGCCCCGGCAAACTCTCTGCACAGAAATTTTTTCGTAATGGAATCGGACTGATTCCCAACTTAGCGAATTTATCCAGCAGTCCAGCCGTACTATACCCTTGCTTCTCCATCTTTTGTAACGCCTTATCCGCCGATTGGGTACGCTGAAGTCGGGAGGCCAGTTCTAACATCGCTTCCTTATTTTCTTTCTTGAACCCGGATTGTTTGATCTTTTTTTCCAATCTTTCCATTTGAACAAATTCAGTATCAGGAAAACACCTGCTGAAATGCCCGATGATTCTATCTTCGCTCTCCTGCACCATTGTCCACAGCACTTTCATAGGAGAATCAGAATTCATCTCCTTTTCAATCTTGCGTATGTATTCACGTTCGCAGTGAATCTCAAACCGCAGTACGCCTTCCGGCAATTTCTCATAGGCGATTGCCAGATTTCCATTCCTAATCTGATAGGTCTTATCATAGATCACCAGTTCATGAGTTCCGCAGACAAACCGCAAATAGTGCTTATTATAACGGTTCGCCTTTTTCTTATCGCTGTTTTTATAGAATTTGCGTTCATATTTCAGAGGTGTAGGCAGCTTGCGCAGGACACGTACCAACTCGCGGAACAGCTTATTGTTGCTGCATCGTATATTTGTGCATAAATCCAGCCGGGAAATGTAGTAATTATTGAGGTTGTTATCAAAAACCGTGCCTTCAAACAGGTCTTTGAACGCTTTTTCCAGCTTTTCCATGCTGGATTTCTTTGGTGGCAGGATGCCCAGGTATGAGCACCCCGGCTCTATCAGAACACGGGGATTGATAATCATCCGTACATAGTAAGTGTCGAACCCATTTTCTCCCTGGTTGTGTTCCAGGCAGATACGTACTCCATGTTTACCGTATTTCATACAGCAATGACGGCCTTTACGCTCCTGATAGATAACAATGTTCATTTTGCCCTCTTGGCTGCGATACAATGTGTCTTTTATATGATGATATTCATGCCTGGTCAGCCGCATAGATAACTCAAATGTATGGCTGGAAAATCTATCTGTCTCCAGTTCAAACACGGCGGTTTTCTTCGATTCGATACGTTTAGTCATACATAACACTCCATTCATCCTAAAGATTATAGGAATGTTATGCGAGTATCAAAAAATACACCCCTCTATTTTCCCTTAACATAACTATAAGGACAGTACACAAGAAAAAGCAGAAAATCATACTGGGGGGTTGTTGTTTATTCAATGGGGCAAATGCAAAATGTCTTCAGGTTTGATTGACATACCCGCTTTCGTATTGTCTTGAACTATATATTATAGCTATAGAGGCAAGAAAGCCACCAAACAATCTGAAAAAGGAGATGTCTCAAATGGATGAAGAAAACAACTTCTTGAAGGAACAGGAAGAAACGGTAGCGGCAGAGAACCCCCGTACCCCTGTAGCGGATTTTGCCTTTTGGCTGCGGGACTTGGGCGGCTGTGCCTCTTTCCGAGGGAACTTTGTTTCTCTGGACCGGGCAAAGGCCGATGTCATAGCCTCCGATGCGGGCGAGGCGTTCCAGTCCAAGGCAAAGTGCCGGGATGCTGCGAAAAAGCGTGTGGATGAGGCAATCCACGAGGCCGAGCAGAAAACGGAATGCCGCATGAGCGTTTCAGGAAGCAGCAGCTTTTATCAGGAGTTCCGGCAGCGGTTTGACCATCGGCTGGACGCTTTGAGGGAAAAGCTGGAGCTGCTGCGCACGCCTGAAAACGCTGCGATTATAAACAAGATAGCCAGCCACCTGATAGCCTCTGAAATTCACCGGAAGGCGAAAAAAATCTGTGGTGATCTCTCTGCAAAGTATCTACTCATGCCAACCAGCACATATTACAGTGAAATTAGCTATGATGCGTGGGATTCCTCGGACTATGAGACTGGGGTTGCAAAGCTCATTGCCAAATGTTTTATGCGGCATGGATTTAATTGCTATGAGGTAATTCAGAGCATTGAGCGAGACGCACAAACCGCTCTCGACAGTTTTCAGGCAGACTTCAACGCACAGATTCAGGATGAAATCTTGTCCTGCATAATAGAGCCAACTCAACAGTTGCTTTCTCACCTTTGAGATTTTAAGGCTCCGCTCCTTGCATTAAGAACAGAGGTGAGATTATGATCGAACGGCTTATGAATCTGGAACACCCTTATGGGGAACCTCAATATCGCAACCTGTCAGAACAAATCATTTCGCTAAAGCAACAACTTTTTAGTCAACTAAATCGACAGGGGAAAGACCAACTGGATCAACTGACAGATAACTATTTAGCGCAGCTTGCCGCTCTGCGGGAAGCTGCGTTTTTTGATGGTTTCTGTTCCGCCGTTGATCTGATGGTAGACTATCTGGAGCATAAAGCCCCTGGCCGCTCTAAAACAAATCAAGAACAGCCTCCAAAAGCCTAACAACCTGAGTTACTTTGCTCGGCGGTATCCTCTTAATCAACTGTTTTATATATGCATTCATGTCCTCAGAATCAGTGGCTGGGGTATCAAAACGGAGCAGGTCGGGTAAAGGAACCTCCAATCCAACAGCGATTTTATAGAGGGTATCTACTGTGGGGCATTTCTGGCCCCGCTCTATCTGTCCATAATACACTGTGTTAATTCCGGCACGCAAGGCCAATTCCTCTTGGCTGATTTCCTTTTGCTTTCGCAGATGCCGAATCCTGTCGGCGGTTGCCTGCATGATCTGTTGTTTTCGCATAGTTATCGTATTCCCGCCTTTAGATTATTTCTCCATAACTTTATACAATATTTTATGAGCATTCAACAGTCTAAAGGCTATTGAAAAGAGCATATGGACTTGCTTTTGATTCCTATGTATGCTATACTGCCTCACATGAGCGAAGTACACGATACTGTAGATACAACTTCATTCCCCAGCACTCCAAATTCTTACGAAGGAGAGATTATATTATGCTCAAATATGACTTTCTGGGCCAAACAGTCATTTTTGAGGATGCCGCAGAGCGATACTATGATATGTGGTATGCCTCAAATCAGGCTTGTTTGGCAGCGGCCCAACGGTTCAACGCATGGTACAAAGAGTGTGGAAATATTCAAGCTGTTCTGGACGGCTACCTCCCGTTTGCAGAATCGCTGCTTGGCCAACTGGCCTTCCGTTCCCTGTTCGGTCAACTCGCCGCCTATGAAATCTATGATATGAGCGAGGAAAGCTATTGGAAATGCTGCATTGGCTTAGGAGAATCTGAATCTGCGCTGGAAACGATAGAGAAGCAGTATAACGCTATCCTGAAAAAACAAAACGCTGAAAAGGAGTATCGCGCTGATCGAAAAGCCGGCCGCAGCCATTACAAATCTTATACCAGCTTTCACAGTGATTATTGGCTGAGGAATCAAGCAGAGGCTGGAATGAAAAACCTTGCGTCATTTGCGGGTCATACGTTGTGGAATGCTGTTGGTAATAGCGGCTCTGCAATATCAGCTTCTATGGACAAAAGTGCGCTTTACAAAAATTCTGCTACCCAAGACACCCTGTTGAACGGCATCCTTGCTGATCTTTTCACCGCGTATTATGCCCATATAGACTTTCTGAATGAGCGCAAGGAAAACTATGTTCAATCTATATTTGATGAAGATAAGTCCAATGCACTCTTTGAAAATGCAAAAAATTTGCCGGAAAAGCAAAATGAACTACTGCCCCAGGCATTTGTACTATGTCCTTGGAACGAAGATTTGGTGAAATATATCTTTATCCACTTCCCCAAAGACAGAAAGACTATGTATGCCGCCGCTCAACGCTTCTCCGTTGATTTATCCAACACAGTAGAAGAAATCTTGTCGCAGGAATACAATGAAGAGGCACAGTCCTCCGAACAGGCGGCGCAAGCGGCAAAGGAGCGCATTTTGACATATATGCGGGAATATGGTGTGTCAGAGAGCGCAACCCTTGATCGGTTGGAGACTGACTGCTTACGAAGGCTCTGTGAAGGGTATCAGACAGCGGGCGAGGAAAGTTGCAATCGGCTTGCAGATAAAGTACGTCAATACCCGGCACAGGAAAAGATGAAGGAACCATTCTTAGAGTTGCTGCAAAAGCGTGTAGAGTCCATTTGGCTGGAAGAACTGACCCAAGCCTGCCAGGGCTATGAAACGGCAGATGAATCTGCTTGTGAGGAGTTTATCGCCGCAATCAAAGCGCATAAGGCCCCCGATGTACTGAAAGCCCCATTCTTGAAAAAGGTACAAGCCCGGATCGAAAATATCTGGTCTGCGGAGGACGGGGAAATTTTTGATAACCTTTACATGAAAACCGATATTACAGATTCCAAAGCTGTTGCGGAGGCCGTGTCCTATGTGCAGAACAAGGGCCGTACTGATTCTTCCAAAAAGTATCTTGACGCATTGAACGCCTGCACGCCTAAAAACATTGAACTTGCCCAGCTATATCAAACCACAAGCCGCTATAAATCGTATATAATTGCGGCCATCGTCTGTCTTATCGCCACTTTTGTATTTATTATACCAATTCTGGTCGCAATTCCGCTTTTCATCAAGGCATGGAGTATGAAAAAAGCGTGGAAGTTACTTACTATCAATGGTACGATGATTCACCCTGCGCTGCTTTCCACGCGGCCTAACATCAAATCCAGCAAATAAATTCACTTTTCCACTACAATGCACAATTTAATTCCATGAAATAGAGGACGTGAACTATATGAAAGCACAAAGATGGTTATTCATCTTTGCAGGAATCTGCGTATTGTTTCTGGCAACGGGGTGCAGCGGAGAGTCTACCATAGATGCCATCGTTCCCGTTAGCCAGGAAACAGCCTCCGAAAATGATGTGGATATCTTGAACGATGAACAGTCCACAGTGGAGGTTGGGGAGTGGCAAAAGGCGGTGGGGGTATGGGAAGACGAAAACGGTCGTGGATATACCATGCACGTATCTGTAAATGAATCCGAAACAGATATTCTATTTTCTATTTCCTTCGTCCCCCACGGAAGTGTGTTCCTGAATTGGGTACTCCCTTGTAAATTGGATGGTGAGATACTTCATTATGATAAAGGTGTCATGAGTTTTATGGAGATTTTACCAGATGAAAATGGGGAACCAATATCCGATTCATCGGTGGAAAAGGACTTGATTGGAAACTTCTCTTTCGATTCTGACCAAGATATTTTGATTTGAAATGATGAATCGAATGAGTATGGTGATTCGACCAATTTTGTTCGTTCTCAAACCCCCGAAAGCGAACTTGGCGAAGTAGAGGACAATCCCACCAACTTAGCCGACGGCGGCTACGATCCCTATTACGGAGATGGATACTCCGACCCCTTTGAGCAGGAAAACGATTTCAACACGACCCTAAGTAATACAGAATTGATTAGACTCAATGATCCGATCAGTGTACAACTTTCCAGTGAATGGAAAAACGCTTATAATCAATCTGTATCGCGGGACTTTAGAATTTCAAATGTTCATGTGAGAAATGTATTCCCGACGATTGAACGGCACGAACAGCTTGCGGCTGTTATAACAGAGGTCGAATTTTGGTTTGTAAATCAAGGTGGTTCCTCAGCTGGCTCCGTATATACTGTCGTAATAATTGATGCAAGCAGTGGGGACATTTTATCGGCGTGCATCACCGCTTAGTGTAAAGTTTCCGATTCAGATTGCAACAGAAACACATATTATAACTACGAAGGCCTCGGGGTAATTCCCCGGGGCCTCATTCTGCTTTAAGGAGGAATTTATCTATGCCCGCAAACGTTGAAACCATGTTCTATGTTCGTGAAAAGCCTTGGCATGGCCTGGGTACGGAAGTGCAGGAGGCGCCCACCTCCGCTGACGCCCTAATTTACGCTGGCCTTGATTGGGATGCATATACCGGACCGAGAGCCCCGTCTGCACGGAGTATTAGCCCCACCCTGCCGGAAAGGAGCCCCACTATTCCACGAGCAGTTTTAGAGGAAAGGCCCTGCCAGCCGAGGCGGCGGGCAGAGCCAGGGATCAGTGATCGCAGTCGGGGATGGGGATACCGTTGGCAGTCAAAACAGTCTCCAGTAATTGAGTGCGATTCAGGTAAAAGTGTAATTCCTCCCGCATGGCATAGAAGATTTCCAAGGATTCCCGTTCCGCTTCACGCAGGATCATCAAATCCAATTCAAGGTCACAGGGGAATCGGAGGGATTGAAGGGGCAGTCAGGCATCCTGCTCAGCGCCTTTGGCGCGGGAAGACTTCAGGCCATTACGTTCCCGCATGGAGACGCGGCCTTCAACCAGGACCTCATAGGCGTTGTGGATGATGCGGTCCATGATTGCCTCGGAAACGGGGCTGCCGGAGTCAGGATTGGGATCAATGCGTGTATACCAGCCCTCAGACTGGTACTGGGTGCAGAAAATCATGGAGCGCTGGCAGCGGGCCTCCACGATTTCCAGCAGGTCATAGGACTCCTGGGGGGAGAGCGGCCGGATGAGCCACTCGTCCAGAATGAGTAGATCCACCTTCTTGTAGGAGGCCAGACACTTCTTCAATTCGCCGCCGCTGCGGGCAATGCTCAGCTCGTCGAGGAGCTCCGGCATACGGACATAGCGGACCTTCTTGAACCGGCGGCAGGCGGCGTTGCCCAAGGCGCAGGCAATGTATGTCTTGCCGTTGCCGGAAGCGCCTTTGAGGATGATGTGGTGGCCCTCGTCCACAAATTTGCAGGTGGAGAAGCGCAGCATCTGAGCCTTGTCCAGCTTTCTGTCCTCGTAGTACGAAATCTCTTCCACCGCAGCGAACGGGGCGGCGAAGTGGGCGTTGTGAATGAGCCGCTTCACCGTGTTGGTCTGGCGGCGGTTCCACTCGGCAGTCACCAGCAGCCCCAGCCGGTCCTCAAAGCCGAGTTCATTGAATGAGGAGTCCTGTAATTGGCTGGACAGCTCCGCCGCCATGGCGGTCATCTTCATTCCAACCAGCATGTCAATGGTTGCCTGGAGTACCATCAGCCCTCGCCTCCCTTCCGGAAATAGGAGGCTCCGCGTGTAATGCCGAAGCGGTTGGAATCGTTGGGCTTGTCCTGCGGGGCTGCTTTCGCGGGCCGGTCCTGGCCGTTTTTCAAGAGGCTGCTAATGTTGCGGACAGAGGGCGCTGCGCTGTACGCAAGGATCCGCCCACAGGCGTTTTCCAGACGCTCTCTGCCATAGCGCTCTCCCAGCTTTGTCAGGCTGGCACAGGCTTTGTAGCCCTGCTCCGGGGCTGTCCCGGAGGTCAGGAAGTGTTGGATCACCTTCTCCGTCATGGGTCCCACAGACATGGCCCAGCGGCTGAAATCGCCGGCGTTATATGTCAGATACTTCTGGTGCGCCAGCGGCATATGCTCCAGCTTTACCAGCGGCTCGCGCTGGATCGTCTGCAAGCGGCGGTGGCTGGCGACACGACTGCCATGGTAGAATACCTCCACCGCAGTCTTTGTCACACGAATATCCACTTTTTCGCCAATCAGGTTGTACGGCACAGAGTACTTGTTCCTGCCGTCAGATACCAGATAATCGTTGGGGACCTTGGCAACGGACCAGACAGCCGCTTCAAAGGGCACAGCAGGCAATGGCAGCATGTACGGTTTCTCTTCCTCCAGCCAGGCGCTGCGGCGTGTGCCCGCCATCCGCTGGAACGGGCGGTTGTTCAGTTCCTCCAGCTTTTCCGCTATGGCCTCGTTCATCTCGCGGATGGAGAAGAACTTCCGCTCACGCAGCGCCGCAATGATCCATGTCTGGGCAAAACGCACAGATGCTTCCGCTGCGCTCTTGTCCTGGGGCTTGCGGACGCGAGCCGGAACGATTGCCGTGCCGTAGTATTCGGCCAGCTCCTGGTAGCTGCGGTTGAGCACAGTCTCGTATCGGGTGTTAGCCGTAGTGGCTGTCTTGCAGTTGTCCGGAATCAGCAGCCGTGTCACACCGCCAAAATACTGGAAGGCATGGACGTGGCAGGACAGCCAGTTCTCTGTCTTCATGTCCTCACAGACCTCCGCATAGGTGTAGCAGCTGCACGGCAGCACGGCCATGAACAAGTACGCCGGGCTCTGTTTACCGGTTACCAGATCATATACCGGAAGGGTATCGCCCGCCCAGTCCACCTGCATGGCGTCTCCCGGCTTGTGCTGGATGCGCATGGTGGCCTTCGTCACCCGCGCCCACCTCCGGTACTTGTCCCCAAACTGCGTGCTCATGTACGGCGTTTCCCCAGCCTCATGGCACTTCCGGCAGTATTCCTCCCACAAAAGCGCCATGGTCACCCCAGGCTTCGCCAGCTCCCGGTGAATGTACGGATAGTCCGGCTCCACATACCGGCACCCGCTCTTATACTTACCAGGGAACAGAATCTCCTCCAGCTCTGCGTTGGTGATGTCATCATCCAGCGGCCACGCGATTTGCTTCTCCTTTGCTGCTTGCAGAACGCTGCGGACGGTGTGCCGCGAACAATGTACCGTTGATTCGATTGTTCGTTGGCTGTGGTTGAGGCTATCCAGTCTCAAGATCTCCAGATAGTTTGGCATGGTGGGACCTCCAATTGATATAGTCACAGTTTCCTGTGCTACGCCAATTATACAGGTCCCTTTCTTTACTTTCGTGGAGTGGGGCTCCCTTCCGGCAGGGTGGGGCTAAAATTCCGTGCAGATGGAGCTGCTGGTCCGGTGTATGCAATGGTGTCTTGGAGGGCCTGATATGGAGTGCTATAATTCATCATTCTTCCGTTGTCTTGGGTGAATATCCAATTTTCTCCTTGCCAGTAATCCCCGACTTGTGAGTGAAACTCGTCTTGGGACTGCCTTAGAGCCAAAAGCCGTTCTGTCAGAGAATGAGGAATAGAGACGGAGCGGCGGGAGGTTTTCGTCTTGGGGATCTTGCACACGGGCTTTCCCGCTACAATGGTTACAGCTTTGGAAACTTGAACAATATCCGTGTCGAAGTCCACATCGCTCCACTGGAGGGCCAATAGTTCCCCCTTTCTTAGCCCGGTGTATATGGCAAGGTAGAACATCACCTTGATTTGCTCTGGAATAGACTTTTCGATTTCATAATCGCCTACAGTATAGGGGATACCAGTATCATCAACCCGTTTATGGCCGCCTACTTGAATTATGTAAGGCTTTTCGATATAATCAAGGAAAACTGCCGTTTGTTCAGGAGTGAAGAACTTCAACTTTTCAGCAGCGTCCTCGCCTTGGAGTCGCACCTTATCGCAGGGATTTGTGTCAATGATCTCCCATTCTGTCGCCGTTCTCAGCATGGAGGAAAGGACATTGCGGGTTTTCATAATGGTGGCTTTGCTGTATCCCCCAGCCTTTCCGTCCTTCCTTGCCCCGTCACGGGTGAGGGAGGCGAAAAACGCATTGATGATATGCGGTTTCAATTCAGACAGCTTCAGATGTCCGAGGGCAGGGAGAATTTTATCGTTCAACTCTTCGGCATACTTTGTTGCGGTGCCTGGTTGTAGGTTTATCTTGGCGTATTCCTCCATCCAGCGGTCAGAAAAATCTTTCAGGGTAATTTTTCGACCATCCATAGCGAAGCCGTTTTTTACACGGCTTTCAAACTGTTGGGCGTACTCCTTCACAGCCTTTTCCCGTTTCTTGGGCGTAAGGCATGGATCGGGCGTGAAGGTTGTGGTTTCAAGTATCTTCTTGCCGTTGATGTCATATCCGCAGGATACGGTGATTTGGTAGCTACCGTTGCGCTCCCGTATGCTGGCCATGATGGATACCTCCGATTTTCGAGTGATAAAGGATCGTCCCCGCCTCGCAGGAGTTCCGCAGGGTGGGGACGGTGACAGATTCAGATTATAGCGGCTGTAAATGTGGTGGAAGAGATTCCCTCCAGAATTTCCAGAACCTTGTTATAGGAGATCAGCGCCTTGTTGCCTGTATGGATAGCGGGAAGTTTCCCTTCCTTTATCCATCTGCGCAGGGCGCATTCGCTGACCCGGTAGCCCTCTTGCATGAGCCGATGATGAACCTCACGAATTGTACCGACTTGACAGACCATAGAATATCATTCCTTTCTCATTGCGTTTTGGCTTATGTGTTTAGTAGTGTTTGGCGCCGTTTTGCAGAGCGGCAAAAGGAAGCTCCAGATAACGCTTTCCATGAATCCTTTTTGCGGCGTTCCGCATTTCTGAGCGGCTTTCCAACACACCTTCTATACAGAGTTCCTTTGTCATTTCTTTACTGGACAGGGAGCCAAGGCTTGTCTTTCTCCGCAGATAGGACAACAGGGTTTCTGTACGGATACATAGGGCGTCCTTTTCAACTACGCAATCTTCGTTGCTGTTCAGCTTCTTGCGTGGTACGATATGAAACGCTCCGTTATGATAGCCTTGGAGGATATACCAGCAAAGATTGCCCTGGGGTACGCTGTTTTGAATACAGCTGACCTTTTTTGCTTGAGCGGACAGTAAGTTTTCAAAGACCTGGGTGGCCTCGCAGATAGCGGATTGATAGTAGGACTGGCTAACAATATCTGCCTCCAAAGCAAACCGATAAAACAGTTCCGTACTCCACAGCAGGAGTATTTTGGAGGTTTCCAGCCTGGCTTCGTCATTACCTGTTATGGAAGCGAGCTGACGGCTAAGGGCCAGCAACTCGGCGTCTATGTGAGGCAGGAGCCAAACCATCCAGGCTCGAAACGCTTTGGCTGCGGCTATTCGGTCTGTTGCCAGACCATCACGCATTGGTTTGGTTAGTTGCACTTCAATGATGCGGGTCAGATCAGAGGCCGCTGTCAGGGGGATTTCCCCTGTAAAAGCGACACCGCTTTGACAGTCATAGGTTCCGCCGTCTGGAAGCATGGCTGCGGTTTTTCGTGTTCCGCCGTTTGTGGCAAAGCGCAGCACCTCCGCCATGAGTTTTTGCCGTTCCCGCTGAACGGATGGGGTGCTGCCCTTTGCCAGATCATCAACTAATATTACCTGATCCCGATACTCGCTGATTTCTCTGATTACGCCTTTAGCGGTCGAATTGGCGTCCAATTTGCCGCAGGGCTTAGATAGAACACCGTCTGTTATGTCATACAACAGGCAATAGCGGGAAACCAACATGGTCTTGCCATAGCCCTGCTGTCCTGCGACATACAAGGCCGGGAAGGTTGTCAACCCGAGGGCGGTAACTTGGGAACGCATGGAGCAGAGTAGCGTGTATGAGAATGTGGGCCAGACCGTGAGGGGGGTGCGTTCGATCTCCCGAATCAACCTTGTAATTGCTGACTTCTCACTTTCAACCCTATCACCGGCCAGATGAATTGAGGAAATTGCCGGGTGAACTGTGATAATGTGTTCGCTGCAGTTGCCTAATATCTCGCTCCCAGCTACGAATATCCATGTGCCATCGTATAGCTGGTTTAGACCAAAGCTACGGCAAAATAACCCATGGTCTTTTGATGTGGTTGCCATGTGGATAATATGAGCATCGATTGAACTGTAATTGCTTGTGCTTAGAACACGGCAAGTTGGGATAGAGCTGAGGATTTGCGCCGAAATAGATTGGCGGGGGTCTACGATTAGATCGTAAGTACAGTCGGGTGCTTCAATGCGTAGTTCAATGGCCTCCAACCGGGTGCAAGTGCTTATATCGCGCAGCGGCTTTGCATGGGTAACGTCAAAATTGGCAATCGGGAATCCTCCAGACTGCAATCCTTCCTGTGGTAAGGTAATGTCAGTCACTCAGATCATCACCGCCTTTTTCGTAAGACGAAGAATGATTCGGGCGGGTTGCCATTGTTTTGAAGAAGCATTTTTGTAAACTGGAGTTCGGTTTCCGCCTTACAGCGTTTGTTATGCTCCTTAGCGAGTTTTTTCTGATATTTCAGTTTGTATTCCATCTCCCTCAGTTTTCGTTTGAGCTTTTTTGTTTTTCCCTTTTTTTGGCCGCTTTTCTTGTTTGGTTCGGTATATCTGGGAAACTCGCCATTTATTTCTGCCATAGAATCTCCTCCCTCAAATTGGCGTACCTCAATATTACACAAACATCCGCCCAATGTCAAGACATTGAATTACACAAGAATACAAGTAATTTCAAAGTGTAAACTTGTACAATATTACTTTGCTTTCTGTGCAAAAATATGATATGATATATGTACGGTAGGGAAGTGAACTTAGAAAACTGCTATTAAGGGAGGAAACGAAGATATGCCGATTGCATACAAGAAAAATATTTTGGAAGAACTGAAGAACCATGGTTACAATACGAATAGATTGCGTAAAGAGAGGTTGTTAGCGGAAGGCGTGCTTCAATCCTTGCGTGAGGGCAAGGCGATATCATTGCAAAATATTGGTAAGATTTGCGATTTGCTAAAATGTGAACCGGGAGATATTTTAGTAATGGTAGATGAAGAAGGCCGTGATGCGGATGGTTTTTTACATTTAAACTACAGACAAGGTATAAGGAAAAACAAGGAGTAGATATTTACCGCAACGTTAGAGAGTTGAGTACAGGTGTGGTAGTGTTGTGAAAACGTGGGAAATGTGGGAGTTCCCCACGTTTCCCACATTTTTATGGCAAAATTGCTGGCTACACTAAATTTTCTATCGGATGAATCCCATACACATCATCGACATAATAAGCCCCGGTGAAGAAATTGAAGATCCGCCGTACACCGAACGCCGTTGACCTCGGCCAGATACAGGTTATCGCCAATGCACCTGATAATCTCGGCCTCGCCCAGTACATGACAGTCATGCTCCTTGTCCTTCAGACTGTGGATATACGCCTGGACTTTCATGGCCAAATCCTCCCGTCTCAGTCGTTAGCAGCTTTGGCCCGACAATAAAAGTTTTCCATGCAGCTAACGGCAACAGCCTTCGGCATCTTCAAACGTTGGGCGGCCTCACGCAGCGCAAAGCCATCCACCAGGAAGCTAATAATTTTTGCCTCTTTCGGCGTGGCAACGCTCACCACCTGCTCCAGAAGGGCCTTGTCCTCGATCTGCCGCTCCGTATCCTGCTTTGGGTCTTGGACATTCATGTCGTCCAGGCTGATAATGTAAGCGCAGCGTTTGGCACATGCATTGTACTCGCCATCCCGGAGGATGGAATCCTTCATGGCCTGGAACGCCATCGCCTTGAACTTCACTCCGGCGGGCGGGTTGCGGAAATACTGCTGCACAGCGGAGAGATAGCCGAAAATCACGATGTCATAAAAATCATCCATCGGGAGGCGTTTACAGCGGAGAAAGTCAATCACCAGTTCATGGTGCTGCTCCGCAAACCCCCGTTCCTCTTTTATCATAGGACGCAAGGCTCTCATTGTGTTCAACTCCTTTCAGTGATAGGGCATAAAGGGCATAATAAGAGGGCATAGCTTGTTTTATTTAGCTGGCCTCCGCCAACTCCGGCACCAACTGAGCGGCGTTCACGATCTCCATGAACTGCTGTGCGTAGGTTTTGGCGTTGGCGGCCTCCTCCGGGGTGAGGACGCTGACCGCCTCGAAGTTAAACAGGGCGTATGGCTTGCCCTGCTTGCTGGTGGCTTTCTCCAAGGTGATCCTGGTGACAATGCTGTTGATAGGCCGCAGGGTACTCAGCAGCCGGGTAGAGTATTTCAGGAACCTGGGCTTGCTGGTCACGGGAACCCGTACCAGCAGCGGGATGATATTGTCGGGCCGCAGCAGGAACAGCAGCACCGATTCCTTGCAGGCTTTGGCGTTGCTCTCGCCGTCCTTGGAACCGAAGTCGTTGTAGGGACAGTGAGCGCACGCTTTTCCGTCAAAGGAAATAATGCTGTTCTGGCTCATGCAGACGGGCGGCGTACCCTCCACCGGGTCAGGGGTATCCCAATAGGCCCGGGGCGTGGTGTAGTCCAGGACGATCCCAACCAGCTCCTTTTCCGCTTCATTCCCGGCCAGCCCCGGCACTTCAAACACCGTGGAGCCACCGGACGGACTTTTGACCAAATCGAACAGGTCGAGGGTCAGGGGCTGGCTTTTCAGGTTGGCCCGGATGATGTCAAGAGCGTTGCTGGTCAGGGCCAGATAAGCGGAGTTCGCAGGGGCCAGCGAGGTATCGGGAGCAGCGGCCACTTCTCCGGGCTGCTGCAACTCCTGAATCTTCCCGCTTATGCGGCCTTTGAGTGCTGTGTTGTCCATGATGAACCTCCTTTAGCTTGCCGCTTTGATGGTGAAACGGCGGTACGATGATTTGTTGGCGTACTTCTTATACAAAGTCGGGTGTTCCGCTTTCAGGGTCTTACTGTCCAACCGCTCCTGAGACACGCTTTTCCAAGTGATGACACGGCCCCCGGCGGTGCCGACCTCATTCTCGCCCATCATTTCTTTCAGCAGATTTTCGGCCTTATGCTTTTGCTCGGTGACGATCTCCAACTGTTCACAGGCATCGTCATACTGGGCCAGAAGAGCGGAGGCGGCGTCGGGGAGCGTAATTTGAGACTTGGGCTTGCCGTTGGGGAATCGCTCGGACAGGAACCTGGTCGAAGCGTCCGAGCCGTCCAGCGGCGGGGGCGTGAGGTCTTGCACATGATTCCAGAAAGCGGCCTCCAACTCAATGAGCATGGAGATCAATTCCTCGTCACGCTCCACGAATTTCCAGCGGAAGGTATTGCCGCCGATCAGCACGGCGATATAGGCCCCGGCATACCCGGTAACGGCCATGTAGTGCTGGATTTGAAGTTGGTATTCATCCGGGATGGTGTCCTCCCATTCGCCAGCCTTGTAGGCGGAGGCTGTCTTGGCCTCGAAAATACACGTCCCAACGTCCGGGACTTCACAGATACCGTCCAGATTCGCCAGCATGAAGGGGTGTTCCTCGCTCTGGAGAAGATGCTTGAACTGCTTGACCTCGATTCCGGTGCGCTTGGTGAACTCGGCCCGGACAAACGGTTCCAACTGCGTACCCCAGTAAGCGGCCTCCCCGGCCTCCTGGGGCGGGAGCTGGTCGGTCTTATCCAGCCACAGCTCCACGGGGGACTTGTAGCGGTTGATCCCGCAGACTACAGAAGCGTCCGAACCGCCGATGCCCTGCTTGCGGTACTCCAGCCAGTCCGCATAGGGCAGATTTTCGGTAGAAACTAAAATGTTCGCTGGCATATCAAAACCTCACTTTCATCAAAATAGGGACAGGGGACGCACAGCCACAGGCCGCACGCCCTCTATATGTCCATTTACACATCATGCCGCCGCCAGCACCATTTTGTATGCCTTGTCGATCATGGGGTTGCCCTCCACCGTCCGCAGGAACAGGTTCTCGTTGTAGTTCTTGGTCTTGCGGATGGGATTAGAGTGTGTGGCAAAATCGCTGACAGCGTTGACAAAGCGGTAGCCATTCTTGCCCACGCTGGACAGGTCGGGAGCGTCCCAGTACCGCATTTTCATGTCCTCCAGCAGACGCAGATTGTTCTTGCGCTGGACTTCCGGCATATCAGCAGTGACAGGGAAGAACTCCTGCATGAGCTCCATGATCTTCCGGTCAGGCAGTTTGATCTGGGACAGGGTATCAATGCCCCGGCCCAGCTCGCTCATGTACTTCTCGGCCAACCCAAGGGTTTCCTCGGCCTCATGGACACGGAGCATGACGTTCTCGGTGTGCTTGGTAGTCCAGATACGCTTTGCGCTGTTGAGGGCCAGATTAAGGGTGTTCTGGCAGACAACACGGATGGGGGTCATAGCGACTTTGATACCGGAGCTGCCATCGTGGGAGTTCATCACCACCAGATAGGGGGCAATCTCGTCCCCTGCGATGATGTAGCGGTGGGACATACGAGCCAGCATCCAGACCTTGCGGCCTCCCTGCAAGGCCCCGGCAGTCTCGTAGGTCACGCCAGCCCCCAGCAGGTCATCGGTAAACTGGAAAGCGTCCTCGTTCTGCACCACTTTGTAGCGGTCGGACACGATACCCAAGGGAGCGTTGTCGGTGCTGCGGAGATTGGCCTTGTAGCCAGCGATCAGGGAGCCATCTCCAGTGTAAACGTCCGTCTGGACGACCTCCCAATTGCATACACCGGACCAGCAGCTCCATCTGCACGGAATTTTAGCCCCACCCTGCCGGAAGGGAGCCCCACTCCACGAAAGTAAAGAAAGGGACCTGTATAATTGGCGTAGCACAGGAAACTGTGACTATATCAATTGGAGGTCCCACCATGCCAAACTATCTGGAGATCTTGAGACTGGATAGCCTCAACCACAGCCAACGAACAATCGAATCAACGGTACATTGTTCGCGGCACACCGTCCGCAGCGTTCTGCAAGCAGCAAAGGAGAAGCAAATCGCGTGGCCGCTGGATGATGACATCACCAACGCAGAGCTGGAGGAGATTCTGTTCCCTGGTAAGTATAAGAGCGGGTGCCGGTATGTGGAGCCGGACTATCCGTACATTCACCGGGAGCTGGCGAAGCCTGGGGTGACCATGGCGCTTTTGTGGGAGGAATACTGCCGGAAGTGCCATGAGGCTGGGGAAACGCCGTACATGAGCACGCAGTTTGGGGACAAGTACCGGAGGTGGGCGCGGGTGACGAAGGCCACCATGCGCATCCAGCACAAGCCGGGAGACGCCATGCAGGTGGACTGGGCGGGCGATACCCTTCCGGTATATGATCTGGTAACCGGTAAACAGAGCCCGGCGTACTTGTTCATGGCCGTGCTGCCGTGCAGCTGCTACACCTATGCGGAGGTCTGTGAGGACATGAAGACAGAGAACTGGCTGTCCTGCCACGTCCATGCCTTCCAGTATTTTGGCGGTGTGACACGGCTGCTGATTCCGGACAACTGCAAGACAGCCACTACGGCTAACACCCGATACGAGACTGTGCTCAACCGCAGCTACCAGGAGCTGGCCGAATACTACGGCACGGCAATCGTTCCGGCTCGCGTCCGCAAGCCCCAGGACAAGAGCGCAGCGGAAGCATCTGTGCGTTTTGCCCAGACATGGATCATTGCGGCGCTGCGTGAGCGGAAGTTCTTCTCCATCCGCGAGATGAACGAGGCCATAGCGGAAAAGCTGGAGGAACTGAACAACCGCCCGTTCCAGCGGATGGCGGGCACACGCCGCAGCGCCTGGCTGGAGGAAGAGAAACCGTACATGCTGCCATTGCCTGCTGTGCCCTTTGAAGCGGCTGTCTGGTCCGTTGCCAAGGTCCCCAACGATTATCTGGTATCTGACGGCAGGAACAAGTACTCTGTGCCGTACAACCTGATTGGCGAAAAAGTGGATATTCGTGTGACAAAGACTGCGGTGGAGGTATTCTACCATGGCAGTCGTGTCGCCAGCCACCGCCGCTTGCAGACGATCCAGCGCGAGCCGCTGGTAAAGCTGGAGCATATGCCGCTGGCGCACCAGAAGTATCTGACATATAACGCCGGCGATTTCAGCCGCTGGGCCATGTCTGTGGGACCCATGACGGAGAAGGTGATCCAACACTTCCTGACCTCCGGGACAGCCCCGGAGCAGGGCTACAAAGCCTGTGCCAGCCTGACAAAGCTGGGAGAGCGCTATGGCAGAGAGCGTCTGGAAAACGCCTGTGGGCGGATCCTTGCGTACAGCGCAGCGCCCTCTGTCCGCAACATTAGCAGCCTCTTGAAAAACGGCCAGGACCGGCCCGCGAAAGCAGCCCCGCAGGACAAGCCCAACGATTCCAACCGCTTCGGCATTACACGCGGAGCCTCCTATTTCCGGAAGGGAGGCGAGGGCTGATGGTACTCCAGGCAACCATTGACATGCTGGTTGGAATGAAGATGACCGCCATGGCGGCGGAGCTGTCCAGCCAATTACAGGACTCCTCATTCAATGAACTCGGCTTTGAGGACCGGCTGGGGCTGCTGGTGACTGCCGAGTGGAACCGCCGCCAGACCAACACGGTGAAGCGGCTCATTCACAACGCCCACTTCGCCGCCCCGTTCGCTGCGGTGGAAGAGATTTCGTACTACGAGGACAGAAAGCTGGACAAGGCTCAGATGCTGCGCTTCTCCACCTGCAAATTTGTGGACGAGGGCCACCACATCATCCTCAAAGGCGCTTCCGGCAACGGCAAGACATACATTGCCTGCGCCTTGGGCAACGCCGCCTGCCGCCGGTTCAAGAAGGTCCGCTATGTCCGTATGCCGGAGCTCCTCGACGAGCTGAGCATTGCCCGCAGCGGCGGCGAATTGAAGAAGTGTCTGGCCTCCTACAAGAAGGTGGATCTACTCATTCTGGACGAGTGGCTCATCCGGCCGCTCTCCCCCCAGGAGTCCTATGACCTGCTGGAAATCGTGGAGGCCCGCTGCCAGCGCTCCATGATTTTCTGCACCCAGTACCAGTCTGAGGGCTGGTATACACGCATTGATCCCAATCCTGACTCCGGCAGCCCCGTTTCCGAGGCAATCATGGACCGCATCATCCACAACGCCTATGAGGTCCTGGTTGAAGGCCGCGTCTCCATGCGGGAACGTAATGGCCTGAAGTCTTCCCGCGCCAAAGGCGCTGAGCAGGATGCCTGACTGCCCCTTCAATCCCTCCGATTCCCCCTGTGACCTTGAATTGGATTTGATGATCCTGCGTGAAGCGGAACGGGAATCCTTGGAAATCTTCTATGCCATGCGGGAGGAATTACACTTTTACCTGAATCGCACTCAATTACTGGAGACTGTTTTGACTGCCAACGGTATCCCCATCCCCGACTGCGATCACTGATCCCTGGCTCTGCCCGCCGCCTCGGCTGGCAGGGCCTTTCCTCTAAAACTGCTCGTGGAATAGTGGGGCTCCTTTCCGGCAGGGTGGGGCTAATACTCCGTGCAGACGGGGCTCTCGGTCCGGTATATGCAACCATTACTCGTTACAATAAGGACAAGCCCACCGAACAGCAGCTTCCCCACATTCCTTTCCATGGGTTGCGTCACACTTCGGCCACGCTCTTGATTGCCAGCCAGCAGGATGTTAAAACTGTCTCTACACGGCTTGGACATTCACAGACCTCTACAACCATGAATATCTACGCTCACGCTCTCCAAGAAAGTGACCGCAAGGCTGCCGATGCCCTTGAAACTTTGCTGGAAAAGCACTCTCAGTAGCCAAAAATCCCGCTGTAGTAGTCAACCGAACTCTACAGCGGGATTTATTTAATCAAAAGCCTCGAAGGCTATTGGCACTAAGAACTTTTCTGGAAACTTTTTAAAGTTGAATTGGAGTTTTACCCTCAACATTCACCGTGTAGATTTTCCTTCATCTTTTCCTAGATGGCGCCCCGCACAAAATCCAAGAATTAATAACTCAATAGCCTGGGCATCCAAATTCCGGAATTTAAGTGCATAAAAGAAACTATTCAGAAAATTCCGGTAAATAGTAAGGGTTTCGTCTACTATAGGTGCCGCTACATCATCTGACAAAAAGTACGATGAAATCAAGGACATAATAAACTTTTCATTTATAAACGTTAAGGTATCATCCTCTTGACTATCTACAGAAATTTGCAATGGTCTTCTCTTCAAAATCCAATGTGCCTTATAAGCAAGGTCTTTAATATCATTGATATTTTGAATCTTATGAAAAGACTTTAAGCGAGAAACATCAGAGTAATAATCCAAAACAGCGTGGGTAAGCAGTCTAGTATTAACAACCACTACATCTTCTGCGTGCAATCTTCTTATAAATTCTTTACATTGCAACAACAGACATGAAATCTGTTCTTGAATCTCCTGCTCCCCAAATTCTGCAATCAGCTCATCATATTTCCCATAAACAGCCTGAATATTAATCATAGATTTCCGCACCTTCACACTCCATTAACAAGGAAAAATTGCGGGTCTTTAAATATCGTAAATACTGTTGCAAATACATCCCTCGTTTGCGGACTAAATCAGGATTATCATTATGCAGAGTATGCCGTCTGATGTTTCCATTTTTTATCTGTTCCATCGACTTAGTCCCTTGATTTTTGAGTTCCTCAGGGACAAGATCTAAAACCCGCTCTTTCATTGTTACCCCTCCTAATATAATTTAGTTTCTACTGTTCCAACACTTCATCTTCCACTCCCTTTAATGTTTTTTGATTCACCGATATATTCAGTTGCTCATCAACATTCTCAATTTTAATTGCTGATTGAGTCTCCCGATCTTCTCGCTCTTCCATCAAAAAATCAGGCACGTCCCTATACGAAAACCCTCCACTAGGCTCTTTCTTCACTTCATGCTTAAAATAATCACTCATTTCATCCGCAAGCCCAGCAAGCCTATTCAGCAACTTCGAGTATTGAACCAAACATTTACTATCCTTATAGAGGGGGTAGAGGACATCGTGATCAACCTCACCCCAAGCTTCCTCAAAAATACTACGCACTTGAACCTCTATATAATATCCGCCATATTTTATGATATAATGTATCGACCGATAATAGCCTCTCTCACTTTCTAATTTTATCCCGGAAATCCCTACATAAAAATGCTCATCATCTCCGGGACGAATATACACTTTCGGTCGCTCTGCGATATAAGTACGGCTTATATCTTCAACAAATGAACTTAAATAAGTATCATCAGACAGATAGTTTGCCTCATTGTTTTCAAATTTACTCAACAAAAAATTATGAACTTTAATCCAATCTGACTTATAAACTATCAAAAGCCGCACACCAATTAAATCAGTAATAAACTTATAGTAATTCTCGGCATTAAGCCCTCGATATTTTGCATCATTGTTACTTTTTTTCCGAATAATCTTTTCGATCAGGTGATAGGCATCTTTACATCGGGAGGAGACAGAATGAACACCTGGCACATTTTTTAAAAAAACTTCGGATAAAAAATCATTTCTAACACGCTCAATTTCATCATCATAAATAGAGAGATAATGCCTATAAATCTTCGTGTATTCATCAACCGTCAAACCAGATGCACGAATATTATCATCTGTAATATGAAACCTCCGCTTCAACTCTTCAAGAGAAAACTCTTGTTGATTCAATTATAGCCACCACTTTTCTCTCTAACTCATACATAAAATTTCATCGAACTTAGTAGTCAAATAGTAGTCATTCAACAGTACCGCAAAGAAATTCTTATAAATCAAAAGCCTTGTATCTGCTAAGACACAAGGCTTTTAGCTGGAGCTGCTATCCAGATTTGAACTGGAGACCTCATCCTTACCAAGGATGCGCTCTACCGACTGAGCTATAGCAGCATAAATGGCGACGCGGAAGGGACTTGAACCCTCGACCTCCGGCGTGACAGGCCGGCGTTCTAACCAACTGAACTACCGCGCCATTTCTAATATTGAAACAGAAAAATCTGTAACTCACATGGCAGGGGCAGAAGGAATCGAACCCTCGGCACGCGGTTTTGGAGACCGCTGCTCTACCTGCTGAGCTATACCCCTAAATATGGTGGGCCTTCACGGGCTCGAACCGTGGACCGGCCGGTTATGAGCCGGCTGCTCTAACCAACTGAGCTAAAGGCCCATGGCCGTGACACCTTATTTTGGAAAGAACGGCTTGCCGTCAAAATCTGGCGGCAAGCCGCTTTTGGCGCCACCTGTTGGACTCGAACCAACGACCCTGCGGTTAACAGCCGCATGCTCTACCGACTGAGCTAAGGAGGCATAAGAAAAGGGTCCGGCCCAGCGGGCTGGACCCTTTGTGTTGGCATTACCTATCTTCCCGGTCCGTCTCCAGACAAGTATTTTCGGCAGAAACGAGCTTAACTTCCGTGTTCGGAATGGGAACGGGTGGACCCTCGCCCTAATCAACACCAACTACACTTTCTTCGAAAAGAAAGTAAGCAAAGAAAAAATCTATTTTTCTCTCCTTACCGTCTTTTCAACAGTAAACATTATACCCAATTCTCGCAAAAAGTCAAGAAAAACTTTTTAAAATTGGTGACCCGTACGGGAATCGAACCCATGTTTGCGGCGTGAGAGGCCGCCGTCTTAACCGCTTGACCAACGGGCCATATGGTGCGCCTTCAGGGATTCGAACCCGGGACCCACTGATTAAGAGTCAGTTGCTCTACCAACTGAGCTAAAGGCGCATCTGCGCTTCCTGCGCCCTGAAAACCGAACAGTGAAACAACTTTCCATCGCTTGCAAGCGCCTGCATTCTCCATGCTCATAACCAATTGTAGGTCAAGCCCTCGGCTTATTAGTATCGGTCAGCTACACACGTTACCGTGCTTCCACCTCCGACCTATCAACGACATAGTCTACGTCGAGCCTTACTCCTTAAAGGATGAGAGATCTTATCTTAGGGGGAGTTTCACGCTTAGATGCTTTCAGCGTTTATCTCGTCCAGACGTAGCTACCCAGCTGTGCCCTTGGCAGGACAACTGATGCACCAGAGGTCTGTCCATCCCGGTCCTCTCGTACTAAGGACAGCTCCCTTCAAATCTCTTACGCCCGCAACAGATAGGGACCGAACTGTCTCACGACGTTCTGAACCCAGCTCGCGTGCCACTTTAATCGGCGAACAGCCGAACCCTTGGGACCGAATTCAGCCCCAGGATGTGACGAGCCGACATCGAGGTGCCAAACCTCCCCGTCGCTGTGGACGCTTGGGGGAGATCAGCCTGTTATCCCCAGGGTAGCTTTTATCCGTTGAGCGACGGCACTTCCACTTGCATACCGCCGGATCACTAACTCCAACTTTCGTTACTGCTCCACCCGTCGGTGTCGCAGTTAGGCTCGTTTATGCGTTTACACTCACTGCACGATTTCCGTCCGTGCTGAACGAACCTTTGAGCGCCTCCGTTACCTTTTAGGAGGCGACCGCCCCAGTCAAACTGCCCACCTAACAGTGTCCCCCGACCGGATTCACGGCCGCAGGTTAGAAAACCAGTAAATCAAGGGTGGTATCCCAAGGTTGACTCCACGCGACCTAACGGCCTCGCTTCCAAGTCTCCCACCTATCCTGTACATCATTTACCAATCCTCAGTATTAAGCTACAGTAAAGCTCCATGGGGTCTTTCCGTCTAGTTGCGGGTAACCGGCATCTTCACCGGTACTACAATTTCGCCGGGTGGGCTGTTGAGACAGCGCCCAAATCGTTACGCCATTCGTGCGGGTCAGAACTTACCTGACAAGGAATTTCGCTACCTTAGGACCGTTATAGTTACGGCCGCCGTTTACTGGGGCTTCAATTCAGACCTTCGCTTGCGCTAAGCCCTCCTCTTAACCTTCCAGCACCGGGCAGGCGTCAGCCCATATACGTCATCTTTCGATTTAGCATAGACCTGTGTTTTTGGTAAACAGTCGCTTGGGCCTATTCTCTGCGGCCCCCATTACAGGGGCTCCCCTTATCCCGAAGTTACGGGGTAATTTTGCCGAGTTCCTTAACAACCCTTCTCCCGTTGGCCTTAGGATCCTCTCCTCATCTACCTGTGTCGGTTTGCGGTACGGGCACCTTAGCATTCCCCAGAACTTTTCTCGCCTCGTCATTCTCCGGCTTCCCTACTTAATTTCGGTCCCTTTCGCCCGGGTCAACCAACGCCCGGGTCCGGATAGCTCCAAGTGTCCTTCTGGTTTAAGTTTCGGTGGCTACGGAATTTCAACCGTATGTGCATCGACTACGCCTCTCGGCCTCGCCTTAGCCCCCGGCTTACCTTGGGCGGACGAACCTTCCCCAAGAAACCTTAGATTTTCGGCCATTATGATTCCCACATAATTCTCGCTACTCATTCCGGCATTCTCACTCGAATACAGTCCACCAGTGCTTCCGCTCTGACTTCACCCCGTATTCGACGCTCCCCTACCACGCATTGCTGCATCCCAAGCTTCGGTTACATGCTTAGCCCCGTTACATTTTCCGCGCAGAGTCACTCGACCAGTGAGCTATTACGCACTCTTTTAATGAGTGGCTGCTTCTAAGCCAACATCCTGGTTGTTTTCGCAACTCCACATCGTTTTCCACTTAGCATGTATTTGGGACCTTAGCTGTGGGTCTGGGCTGTTTCCCTTTTGACCACGAGACTTATCTCACGTAGTCTGACTGCTGATCATCAATTAGCCGGCATTCAGAGTTTGATAGGGTTCAGTAACTTTATCAGCCCCTAGCCCATTCAGTGCTTTACCTCCGGTAATCTAAATCAACGCTAGCCCTAAAGCTATTTCGGGGAGAACCAGCTATCTCCAAGTTCGATTAGAATTTCTCCGCTATCCACAGGTCATCCGCCACCATTGCAACGGGGGTCGGTTCGGTCCTCCATGGAGTTTTACCTCCACTTCAACCTGCCCATGGATAGGTCACCTGGTTTCGGGTCTATTGCACACGACTTTTTCGCCCTATTCAGACTCGCTCTCGCTTCGCCTTCAGTGCTTAACACCTTAAGCTTGCCACGTACAATAACTCGCCGGACCGTTCTACAAAAAGTACCTCATCACACCTTAACGTGCTCTGAGTGCTTGTAAGCACAAGGTTTCAGGTTCTATTTCACTCCCCTCCCGGGGTCCTTTTCACCTTTCCCTCACGGTACTGCTCCTCTATCGGTCATCAAGTAGTATTTAGGGTTGGAGGGTGGTCCCCCCTGTTTCCCACAGGGTTTCACGTGTCCTGCGGTACTCTGGATCCTGACTGGTCTAAATCAGTTTTCGACTACGGGGCTCTCACCCGCTATGGCCGGCCTTCCCATACCGTTCGTCTAACCTATTAAACCGTTATATCAGTCCACAACCCCGGAGGATAAATCCTCCGGTTTGCCCTCTTCCGCGTTCGCTCGCCACTACTAGCGGAATCTCTGTTGATTTCTCTTCCTCGCCCTACTTAGATGTTTCAGTTCAGGCGGTTCCCCACCTACGCCTATTTGATTCAACGCAGGTTGACAGAGTATTGCTCTGCCGGGTTTCCCCATTCGGTGATCCGTGGATATAACGCTTATGTGCAGCTCCCCACGGCTTATCGCAGCTTGTCACGACCTTCTTCGGCTCTTGATGCCAAGGCATTCCCCTTGCGCTCTTTATAGCTTGACCTATCATCTCTTTTCAGAGATATTGGTTCTCACAAGAATTATGCAGGCCTCAGATTTGGTTCATTGTAGTTTTTGTGTTACCCTTTTTTAAAGTTCCACGTTTAAAACTTTGTTACCTCTCTGTTGCTTGCTCGCAATTTCTTGCTTTGCTTCACTGTTCAGTTTTCAAGGTGCAGGCTCCAACCTCTTTCGAGGTCAGATCGAAATGCTCACCCTATTGGACGAACACTTCGATCCAATCTCAATGGTGGAGGTTATCGGATTCGAACCGGTGACCCCCTGCTTGCAAAGCAGGTGCTCTACCAGCTGAGCTAAACCCCCGTACCGCTTAAGTTGGGTGGTGGGCCCAAGTGGACTCGAACCACCGACCTCACGATTATCAGTCGTGCGCTCTAGCCAGCTGAGCTATGGGCCCGTCGGACACCGCTCTCCTGTGCGGCGTGCGCCCTCTAAATTAAACAACGTGACATCCACTCTGCTCCTGAAGGCTGACCTAGGATTTTTACGAACAGCTGCTTGCTGCTCGAGGTCTCCTTAGAAAGGAGGTGATCCAGCCGCTCGTTCTCGAACGGCTACCTTGTTACGACTTCACCCCAATTATCGAACCCACCTTCGGCCGCGCCCCCCTTGCGGTTAGGCTACGGACTTCGGGTGTTCCCGACTCTCATGGTGTGACGGGCGGTGTGTACAAGGCCCGGGAACGTATTCACCGCGGCATGCTGATCCGCGATTACTAGCGATTCCAACTTCACGCAGGCGGGTTGCAGCCTGCGATCCGAACTGGGATGGCTTTTAGGGATTTGCTCCGCCTCGCGGCATTGCTTCCCTCTGTTGACCACCATTGTAGTACGTGTGTGGCCCAGGACATAAGGGGCATGATGATTTGACGTCGTCCCCACCTTCCTCCGTTTTGTCAACGGCAGTCTCGCTAGAGTGCTCTTGCGTAGCAACTAACAATAAGGGTTGCGCTCGTTGCGGGACTTAACCCAACATCTCACGACACGAGCTGACGACAACCATGCACCACCTGTCACCACAGTCCCCGAAGGGAAGGATGTATCTCTACATCTGTCCGTGGGATGTCAAGCCCTGGTAAGGTTCTTCGCGTTGCTTCGAATTAAACCACATACTCCACCGCTTGTGCGGGCCCCCGTCAATTCCTTTGAGTTTCAACCTTGCGATCGTACTCCCCAGGTGGGATACTTATTGTGTTAACTGCGGCACGGAGGGGGTCAGTCCCCCCACACCTAGTATCCATCGTTTACAGCGTGGACTACCAGGGTATCTAATCCTGTTTGCTCCCCACGCTTTCGCGCCTCAGCGTCAGTTGCTGTCCAGCAGACCGCCTTCGCCACTGGTGTTCCTCCTAATATCTACGCATTTCACCGCTACACTAGGAATTCCGTCTGCCTCTCCAGTACTCAAGAAAAACAGTTTCAAATGCAGGCCACAGGTTGAGCCCATGGTTTTCACATCTGACTTGCTTTCCCGCCTACACGCCCTTTACACCCAGTAAATCCGGATAACGCTTGCCACCTACGTATTACCGCGGCTGCTGGCACGTAGTTAGCCGTGGCTTATTCCTCAGGTACCGTCACTTGCTTCGTCCCTGAGAAAAGAAGTTTACAACCCGAAAGCCTTCTTCCTTCACGCGGCGTTGCTGGGTCAGGCTTGCGCCCATTGCCCAATATTCCCCACTGCTGCCTCCCGTAGGAGTCTGGGCCGTGTCTCAGTCCCAATGTGGCCGGCCAACCTCTCAGTCCGGCTACTGATCGTCGCCTTGGTGGGCCGTTACCCCGCCAACTAGCTAATCAGACGCGAGTCCATCTCAGAGCGATAAATCTTTGGCAGCCAGAGCCATGCGACTCAGCTGCATTATGCGGTATTAGCACAAATTTCTCTGTGTTATTCCCCACTCCAAGGCAGGTTACTCACGCGTTACTCACCCGTCCGCCACTAAACAGTCCTCTCAGTTGTCCGAAAACTCCTTCAAGGGTGTTCCGTTCGACTTGCATGTGTTAAGCACGCCGCCAGCGTTCATCCTGAGCCAGGATCAAACTCTCAATAAAATGGTATCTATACGGGCCTTTCAGCCCGAATAAATCACTCTTATTGAAGCTATTCCTTGCTTCTTAGAAATTAATTGACGTTGTCCAAACAAGCTTTTTTCAAAGCTCACTTAACAACCAATCCTTCTGGTGCTTCGTGTTTGTCTCGTTGTTTAATTTACAAGGTGCACACCGCTCTCGTTCGGCGGCGGGGATTATCTTACCACATCGTTTTCGCTTTGTCAAGCACTTTTTTCAGATTTTTTTAATCTTTTTTGCGCTCTCATTCGCTGCTCCGCTGTGGCTGCCGCTCTTGCCGGGCGACTTGCATAGATTACCACTCCTGCCGCTTTTTGTCAAGCGTTTTTTTCAGGTTTTTTTATTTTTTTTCAGATTTTTTCTGTTCATCAATATCTTCGGTCCGAATCAGAACGCACCCACAAGATATGCCTTATTTCGCCCTTTTTCGAAGCAGCCTTTCCACTGCCAGCAGCAGCGCTGGCAGGAGGACGCCCAAAATCAAATTGACCGCAGGGACCAACTGCCGGTTCCAGGTTTCCGCATCTCCCAGAGCGGGAAACAGCAGCAGCGCCCCCGCCGTACCCAGCACAGCCGCTCCCCAGGGGACCCAGGGCAGCGCTCTCCCTGGCAGGAACTCGGCCGCCATTGCCCGGACCGCGAAGATCAGGATACCTCCCATAGTCAGGTCGGCAAAGGTCCACAGGGCGGTGACCACCCCCTCCACCCGCTGGAAGGCCCCCTCCACACCTATGCTTTTGGCCAGCGCGAAAAAGGGATTGTCCAGGCGGGCCGCCAACCGCACCCCCAGATTGCCCAGGATCACGGCCTGCGCCGCCGCCAGGAGCAGAGCTCCCCCCAGTCCCCAGAACAGCCAGTGCCAATTTTTCTTCTCCCCTTGGTCCCGCACGTTCCCCATCAGGAAGGGGAGGAACAGTCCCCAGCCCATTACGCCGGCGGCGGACAGGGCCGCCTGAAGCACTGGCCCGGCCGGCTGCCACCACAGCGGCAGGAGCCGTTCCGGTTTCGCCTGAACCAGCGAGAGCAGGAGCACCGTCCCCGCCGTCACCAGCAGGGCCGCTAAAAAGAGCTGTCCCGCCCGGGCAAAGGCGGCCAGCTTCCCCCGGCCGATCCACAGCAGTACCGCCGCCGCTGCCAGCAGAAAAAACCACAGCGCGCCGTCCCGCTCCCCCGAGTTCAGCAGCCGCTGGGCGCACAGCCGCAGGCGGAGGGCCAGCAGGAGCAGCCCCCATACTATATATAATAGCAGCGCCGCCCCGCCGGCCCATTTCCCCAGCCCTCCGGTTATGCTCCGGGCCAGACCATCTTGGCCCGCCAGCGAGCCCATGATCCACCCCGCCGCCAGCACCAGCGGCGCGGCCAGCACTACGGCCAGCCACGCGCCCTTTCCTGCTCCCGACAGGAGCAGGGCTGGCAGCAGCTCCGCGGCGGGCGCCATGACCCCGGCCCACAGCAGGGCCATAAGCTGTGTCCTGGAGATTTTTTCCTCTTCCATAGTTCCTCCCGCTTTATTTGTGGACGGTCACCTGGACCTGAAGCTCCACCGGCAGCTCTGCGAACCGGTCCGCCCAGTCCCTTTGGACCCTCTGCCACAGCGCCGGGCGGGCGATGCCAGCCCTGGCCCCCAGGCCGGTGCAGTCTGTCCCCAGCTCCTGCAGCCGCTCCAGCGCCGCCTCCAGGCGAAGGCGCTCCCGCTGCTCCAGCCCGGTCTTCAGGGCCTGCACCGCCGCCTCGTCCGGATGCCTCTGATACTCCGACAGGCGCGCTTCCACCCTGCAGGTCAGCTTCAGCCCCGAGAGGACGCCTCCCTGCACCTCCAGCTCACTTTTGGTGCTGGCGGACACGACCTTGACGGACACCCGGTTTTGGGCCAGCTCTGCCTCCAAAACATCCGCCGAGGGGCCTCCGGCCAGCAGCTCCAGCCCCTTTGCCGCCTCACCGTCCAGAAAGCCAACCAGTCTGTCCCCGTTCAGGACTCCGTAGCCCCGCTCTGTCAGGACGGCGGTCTCATCCCCGGCAGGGGAGAGGGCGGGGACAAAGGCGGACCCCAGCTCCAGCAGGTCGGTGTAGACCTCCCCGGCGGTCCGCGTTATGGAGGCGATCCCCATATCGCTGTCCGTCTGGAGGGTCTCCAGACGGCTGTCCACCCCCTTGTCTCCGCCGGAGGAGACCGCCTCGCGGGCCGCGGCCCCCCGGACCAGCCACAGCTGCGCCCCCAGGCCCAGCTCCGCGTCCCGCGAAAAGTAGTCCAGCACCGGCTGGACTCCCCGCTCGGCCAGCTCCTGTCCAAGGAGGAGCTGGTCCACATAGCCGAAAAAGACGTAGCTGTCGCTCTGACCCTGCATGGCCAGGCAGGCCCCGCTGAGGGACTCCCGGTCCGCTGACAGAATCAGGGCGGGCTCGTCCTCCGCCTGGAGACCCTTGGCCCGGGGGCCGGTGGAGCCGGTGACCGCCACACCATTGGCCGCCGCGTCGATCCCCATGGTGCGCAGAAGTGCCATGTCCCCCATTTCCCGAGCGGCAGGCAGTCCGGAGCAGCCAGTCAGCAGCAGGCTCAGCGCCAGCGGCGCCATCCACCCTCGTTTCATCGCTGATTCCTCCTGTTTTGGGTCTTCACCGCGCCGTCCCGCCACTTCATTCTGGGCAGAGGCAGGCGGAACAGGCTGGGGTGGCCTCTGGGCACCCGGGTCCCGGTGGTGAAGGGCGCCAGATAGGGCACGCCGAAGGACTCCAGTCCCGCCAGATGGTAGATGAGGGCGGCGCAGCCCAGGGCCAGGCCGGTCAGTCCGCCCAAGCTGGCCAGAATGGCCAACAGGAACCGCCACAGCCGCAGGGCGCTGCCGAAGTCCTGGGAGGGCATGGTGTACCCTGCGATCCCGGCGATGGCCACTGCTATGAGGACGGCGGGGGAGACGATGTGGGCATCCACCGCCGCGTTGCCCACCACCAGTCCCCCCAGGATGGAGACAGTGGAGCCGATGGGGGTGGGCAGACGGAGGCCCGCCTCCTGGACCACCTCAAAGGCCAGGAGCATGATGAGCACCTCAAAGATGGTAGAGAAGGGGACCTCCTGCTTGGCGGCCACAATGGACAGGGCCAGCTTGGGCGGGATGGCCTCCGGGTGAAAGGTGACCAGGGCGATATACAGCCCCGGCACCAGCAGGGTGATTAGGGCGCACAGCCAGCGGACGACGCTCAGGGCGGAGGCCGCCAGCCAGTGGTAGGCCCGGTCCTGTCCGGTCTTGAAAAACTGGTCGATGGTGCCGGGGAGCACCCAGCCCAGGGGGATGCCGTCGGCAAACAGGCCCACCCGGCCCTCCAGAAGGCCCTGGCAGAAGCGGTCGGGCCGCTGGGTGTAGGGCATGAGGGGGAAGGGGGATCGTTCGCTGTCCACCAGATATTCCTCCAGATTCCCTGCCGCCTCCACGCCGTCGATGTCGATGGCGTCCAGCCGCTCCTCCAGCAGGGCCACCGTATCCGGGTCGGCGATGCCGTCGATCCACAGCACGTCCACCGGGGTGAGGGACTGCCGGCCCACAATGTGCTCCCGGATCTTCAGCTCCGGGGCCCGCAGGCGGCGGCGGATCAGGGAGGTGTTGGTGCGCAGGCTCTCCACAAAGGAGTCCCTGGCCCCCTTCAGGGCGGGCTCATTCTCCGGCTCGCCCACCGACCGCTTCTCCTCGGTGGCCACGGGGAAGACCAGGCAGTCGTCCCTGCCCTCCAGGAAGAGGGCGCAGCTGCCGTTGATCAGGGCGAAGACCACCGGATCGGCCTCCGTCTCCCGCTTGGCCCCGTGGGCGTAGAGCGCCCCCTTTTCCAGCAGGTCGAAGAGCTGGCTCTCGGGGACGGTGGCCAGTGCGGGGTCCTGGGCCAGGGGGCGCAGGACATAGTCGTTCAGCCGCTCCGACCGGGCTTGGCCGTCAATGTAGCACACCACCGCCTTGCGCCCGCTGTCCCCGTGGAGGTAGACCTCCCGCTTGGAGAAGTCCGCGCAGTCCGAGAAAACCTCCTCCAGCCGGGCCAGGGACAGTGGGCCGGGAATGCGGGGCTCCTGCCTGGGGTGGGGCGCGTTGGCTTCACGTTGTCTGGACATAAAAACGCCCTCCTTTTGGCTTAGTGTACCGTGCAGAACAAAATTTATGCGCCGCAGTCCGTTTTTCAAACCTCTTGCGCCCCAAGGGCCGCAACGCACGGTTGACAAAAAGAACCCGGCGGCTGGTTGTCAAATCACAGGGAATCGGGTATGCTGAAGGCAAACGAAAAGGAGGCGGTCATCTGACGCAAAACAGCGGACCGCCATGAGCGGTCCGCTATTTTTCCAGCGTTTTCAAGCGTTTGATCAACGCCTGGGCCGCCGCGCCGGTGAACAGTCCGGCCAGAACGGCGGCGATAATGAGGTAGGGGAGGTAGGCCATCACCGCCCAGGTGCGCATCACCGCGGCGGCAGCGAGAAGCTGGCCCAGGTTGTGGAAGACGGCGGCCGCCGGGCTGGCCAGCCAGAGCTGCTCCCCGGTGAGCAGCTTGTTCAGCAGGCACAGGACGCACCAGCTCAAAAGGCCCCCGGCGGCACTGTAGATGAGGGTCATCGGCCGCCCGGAGAACACCGCCCCCAGAAACACCCGGCCGGACAGCACCAGCAGGGCGTCTCCCGGCCCCAGGTCGAACACGGCATATACCGTGACGATGTTCGCCAGCCCCAGCTTGATGCCGGGGATGGCGGTCAGGGCGGGAAGCTGGGCCTCCACCAGAAAAATGGTCAGGGCCATGGCGGTGAGCAGGGCCAGCCGGGTGATCCGTCCCGCCCCCTTAACCGGCCCCGCCATCCAAGTCACCCTCCGCGCCCACGATCTCGACGAGGAGCCTGTGGGGCAGACAGACAATGGGGACCGTCCCGTCAGAGATGAACCCCTGATTCACGCAGACCTGATCGGGGCAGTCGGCCTCCGAGATGCGGATGCGGCCTGGCTCCACCAAAACGGTGTTGGTCCCCCTCTCGTCCTCAAAGGTGAGGGTGTAGGACTCCTCCACCTGATTCAGGTCGATCTCCTCCAGCAGTACGCCTTCTCGGGAGATGCGGGCAATGGGGGAACCGGTGCTCTCGCCGCAAAACAGGAGCCAGGCCACCGAGGCGGCCACTGCCGCCAGAAGGCAGAACACTATCACCTTGGTCCTCATTCCAGCACGGTCACCTCCCGGTCCTCAAAGCCCTCCGCCAGGGTGAAGCGTCTCTCCAGCCCGGCGGTGCAGTAGATTTCCCCGTCCTCCGTCACGAAGACCGCCTCAAACTCCAGCTCGGGGTGGTCTCGCCAAAACTGAGCGCCCTCCTCCAGGCCCATGACAAACAGGGCGGTGGACAGGCCGTCGCAGATGAGGGCGGAGGGGGACACCACCGTCACCGAGGCCAGCCCGGACCGGGCGGGGGCGGCGGTGTCCGGGTCCAGGATGTGCCAGTAAGTGATTCCGTCCTGTTCAAAATACCGCTGGTAGCCCCCGGAGGTGCCCATGGCGCAGTCCTCCAGCTCCACCACAGCGAAGCAGCTCCCCGGCTGGGCCGGGTCCACCACTCCAATGCGCCAGGGGGTTCCCTGGGGCTTGCTCCCCACGGCCACGATGGTGCTCTGACCCAGGTCCAGCAGGGCGGAGGTAATGCCCACCTCCCGCACCTCCCCGGCCAGCAGGTCCCCCGCAAAGCCCTTGGCCACCGCGCCCAGGTCCATCTCCATGCCCTGGGGCAGGGCGGCGCCGCCCCGGCGCCCCTCTCCCGCCCAGTCCGACAGCGCCACCGCAGTGTAGTCAATCTTTTCCGCCAGTGCCTCCAGCTCGGCAGGGGAGGGCACCCGGCGCTCCTCCCCGGTAAAGCCCCAGGCTTTCACTGCCGGGTATGTGGTAATATCCAGCGCCCCGCCGGTGACCTCGCACAGGGACAGGGCGTCATGCAGCAGGGCAAGGACCGTGCTGTCCGGCACCTCGACCCACTCTCCGCCGGCGTGGTTGACGGCATAGACAAAGCTGTCCTCCCGGGTGGCGGACAGCTGGCTGTCCAGCTCCGTCAGCCTGGCGGTCAGCTCCCCTAAAAAGGCTCTGGTCCCCCCTGTGTCCCCGCTGCAGGCGGTCAGCTGCATGACGGTGTCCATGGCGAAGGCCGTGACCTCCACCGGCTCCGGGTCCCTTTTGCAGCCCGGCAGGGTGAACAGGCTCAGCGCCAGCAGGGCGCACAGCAGCCTTTTTTTCATAAGATCTCCCGGTACATGGCGGCGGCGTCCGCCTTGCCCACGTTGTCGGCCACCACCAGCACCTCCACCTTCACAGTGTTGGCGCCGAATTTCAGTTCCAGCTTATCTCCCACCTTCACGTCGTAGCTGGCCTTCACCGTCCGGCCATTGACGGACACCCGGTCGTTGTCGCAGGCCTCGTTGGCCACAGTGCGGCGCTTGATCAGGCGGGATACCTTCAACCATTTGTCCAATCGCATAGCAGTTCCTCCAAAAAACAGGGGAGCGCCGCGGCGCGGCGCCCCTCTTCTTCTTGTATCATCTGGTTCCTTTTAGCGAGCGACCGCGTCCTTCAGCGCCTTTCCGGCCTTGAACACCGGGGCCTTGGAGGCGGGGATGGGGATGGGTTCCTTAGTCTGGGGATTGCGCCCTGTCCGCTCAGCACGGGTCTTGACCTCAAACGAGCCAAAGCCCACCAGCTGTACCTTCTCCCCCCTGCGCAGGGATTCTGAAATGACGTCTATGGTGGCGGTCACCGCCGTTTCGGCGTCCTTCTTGGACATCTCAGCCTTTTCAGCCACCGCCGCAATGAGTTCAGTTTTGTTCATAGTTTCTCCTCCTGTGCATTGTACGGGCAGCCCGCATCCCAGACTGCCATTTTAATATATACTTAATGCCCTTCGGAACCCGCGCTCACAGCTGCAAACGCAGGACCATCCCGGACATTTAAGCCCTCTTCTCTTCCTCCTTGGCCTGCCGCCACAGCGCCTCCAGCGCCGGGAGGCCCAGCCCATCCATCGGACCCTCCGCCAGCTGCTCCACCCGCCGGAACCGGCGGATGAACTTCTCGCAGGCGCCCTGCAGGGCCTGCTCCCCGTCCACCTGGACAAAGCGGCCAACCTTGACGGCAGCAAACAGCAGATCGCCCAGCTCCTCCTCCACGTTGGAGCCCTCCCGGATGGCGGTCTTCAGCTCCTCCAGCTCCTCCGACAGCTTGTCCAGAGCGGGAGAGACCTCCTCCCAGTCGAAGCCGGCCTTGGCCGCCTTGCTCTGAAGCTTGGAGGCCCTCGTCAGCCCAGGCAGGGCGCGGGCCACGCTGTCCAGGGCGTCGGCGGCGGTTTTCTGGCCCTTCTCCGCCCGCTTCTGGGCGTCCCAGGCGGACAGCGCGCCCTCCGGGTCCCTGGCTTCCACCGTCCCGAAGACGTGGGGGTGGCGGTAGATCAGCTTTTTGCAGATCCCGTCCACCACGTCGTCAAAGGTGAAGTAACCGGCCTCCTGAGCCATGCAGGCGTGGAACACCACCTGGAGCAGGACATCGCCCAGCTCCTCCTTCAGATTGTCCATGTCCATGCAGTCAATGGCGCCGGCGGCCTCATAGGCTTCCTCCAGCATGTTGGCCCGGATGGACTGATGGGTCTGCGCCATATCCCAGGGACAGCCGCCTGGAGCCCGGAGCAACGCCATGATTTTGCGCAGATCTTGGATGTTATAGGATTCCGCTCTTTGAAAATCTACCACAATTCCGCTTCCTTATCAAGTCTTTTTTATTGATTTTCCAGGTACGCAGGAAAACTTTCATATTTTTGCAGTCCAATTTTTGCTTTCTGCATATTTCCGTCACAGCCGGAGCAGGCGGGCGATCTTATCCCCCTTGGGCATCAGGGACAGGTCGTCCCGGGAGATGGCCCGCAGGGCAACGACCAGCACGCCGTAGACCACCACCGCCACGCCGATGGCCCCCAGGGTCAGCAGCGCGTTGCCGGTGCGGCTCAGGTCCAGCACCAGGCCGGCGGCCTGGTCCAGTACGCACAGCCTCGCCCCGAGGCCGCCCGGCTCCACACCGGAGGCCAGCGCCTCCTTCAGGCTCTGCGCTCCCAGGGAGAAAAACAGCTTGGAGCCCAGCCCGTACACTGCCCAGGCCGCGCCCCCCATGAGGGCGGAGGCCAGGAAGGGCTTGAGAAAAATCTCCAGATACCGGGGCCGCCGGGGGATCACCCGGGCTATGAGGAACAGGTCCAGCGCCAGGCACAGCCCAAAGCAGAGGATATTCCCCGCCGGAGCGCCGTAAATGCCCACCTTGGGCATGGCCACCACATGGTAGTTGGTAAAAATCTTCAGTCCGCCCCCCACTACCATAACCAGGATGGGGAGGTTGACAAAGCTGTGCGCCTGCAAAACGGAGTTGCACACCAGCATCATGCACACAAAGACGGTGGCCAGCCCCAGGGTGGACAGCAGCGGCCCGGCCAGGTCCTTCTCCAGGGCGGGGTAGAGCAGCTGCATGATGGGCTTGCCCATGACGAACAGCCCCACCCCCATAGGGAAGGAGAGCAGAGCGGTGATCCGCAGGGCGGAGCTGGACACCTGGCTGGCCCCCCGGCGGTCCCGCCGCGCCAGCGCCCCCGAAACGGCGGGGATGACCGAGGCTGTAATGGCCGCCATCAGGGAGGTGGGCAGGTTGTAGATGTTCAGCGCGCCCCCGTAGTTGCCGTAGAGGGAGCGGCTCATGGACTCCAGCAGGGCGTGGACCTCCAGGGCCGCGTTCTCCAGTCCGCCAGGGGCCGCGCCGGAGGCCAGAGCCTTCTGCGCCAGGTCCACCTGCCCGGACAGGGTGGACATGACCGCCGCCGTCCCGGTGGGGAGGAGGGCCTTCCAGTTGGCGATGGCCTCCTCCAGAGGGGCAAAATCCACAAAGGCGAAGCCGGAGTACAGCTCCCAGCAGTCCTGGTTCTCCAGCAGCACCCGCTGAAGCTGGCCCTGGACCAGGGAGGAGTCGATCACCGTTACGATGCCCACCATGGAGGAGCTGAGGGTGATGGGGATGGCAATGCGCAAAATGTCCCGGATGATGTCGCCGGGGGCATCCGGCTCGTCCCGGACCGGAGCGCTGTGCTCCCCCTTGAAGGTGTAATCCAGCACCATATAGACCAGGGCTACCATGGTGCCCACCGTCACGCCGGTGATGGCCCCGGCGGCGGCGGTCTCAGGCGCCTGGCCGTTCTTCACCAGCCACCAAGCCAGAGACAGGCCGATGGCCAGCTTGCACAACGCCTCAATGATTTGCGACACCGAGGTGGGCGTCATGTTCAGGTGCCCCTGGGTGTAGCCCCGCAGGGCAGCCAGACAGCCCACGCACACCACCGCTGGGGACAGGGCCCGGATGCCGGCGGCAGCCTTGGTGTCGTGCATCATCTCGGCCAGCAGATCGGCCTTGAAGTACATCACCAGGAAGGAGACCACTCCCAGGATCAGGAACATCCCCAGGGCCAGCTGGAAGGTGCGGCGCATCTGGCCGGGGCGGTTTTGGGCGCTGGCCTCGCTCACCAGCTTGGACACCGCCACCGGCAGCCCGGCGGTGGAGATGGTGAGCAGCACGGCGTAGATGTTATAGGCGTTGGTGAAGTCGGTGTTCCCCTGGGCGCCAATGATGTTGACCAGAGGAATCTTGTAAAACATCCCGATCAGCTTCACCGCCAGGATGCCCACCGCCAGGATTGCCGCCCCGCCGAAGAAGGTATTCTGTTTTCCGCTCCCGCGGGAGGGCGCGTCATATCTGGCCATAGGCCGCCTCCTAACAATTGAAATCCGCTATCGTCCACCCCGCTCCTCCAGCCGAAGCGGCCCGCCAAAGGGCGCCTCGATCACCGGACCGGACAGCTCCTCGTTATCCAGCAAAAGCAGCCCCGGCCGGCCCTGGGTCAGCTCTATGACCTGGCTCCCGTCGTCGCAGGGGTGGCAGTCCCGCTCCACAACGGCCAGGGGACTCAGATCGGGGGGCAGTCCCCGGCGCAGCTCGGCCAGGCTGAGGGGAGGGTCCGCCATCTCCAGCCCGGTCTGGATCGCGCGGACCAGCGGGAACTGCCACAGCCCTTTGGCCAGCTCTGTCAGCTCCGCCGCCGCCTGGGGCCGGAAGATTGAAATCCCCTCCTCCAGCACCTCGCTCTCCGGGATGATGATCAGATAGGTGAAAGCGCCCTCCGCCGGATACTGGTTCATCCAGTATCCCCGGACCTCCTCATAGCCCCCGAAGCTGTACAAGGTTTGCTTGTAGTCATTGGAACAGTGGGTGGTATAGCCCAAAACAAAATCGCTGTCCAGCTTCTTCTGGTTCCAGGCGGCGATCTCCGCCTGAGACAGCCCCGCGTCCTCCCAGCAGCCGGAAGAAAACCGCAGGCCGGACCGCTCCAGATGGGCATCGAAGTTTGCGATGAAGTCCGGACCGAGGTCCTTCCTCAGAAATTGGAGGGACATCTCAAAATAGGCGGGCATTTACTTCCCTCCGAAGATATGGGGCAGGGCGTAATCCTTCACCTCGGCCCTGATCTTTTCCAGGTCCAGAGTGAGGAACTGTCCATTCTCATATATGATTTTTCCACGAGCCATATTCATCACCACGTTGGAGGGGGCGGCGGAATAGACCAGGTTCTCCATCACATCGTGGCAGGGGAAGAGATTTTCCATGGTGAAGTCCACCAGGATCAGGTCGGCGGTCTTGCCCGGGGCGATGACGCCGGTGTCCCGGCCCAGGGCCCTGGCCCCGTTGACGGTGGCCATAGCCACAATGTCCGCAGCTTGAAGCTGGCCGTGCTCCTCCCCAAAGTTCCAGTTCTGGGTCAGGGCGGCCACCTTCATCTCCTCGAACATGTTGTGGCTGTTGTTGGAGGCCACCCCGTCGGTGCCCAGGGCGACGTTCATCCCCTGATCCCGCAGGAAGAACAGGGGGGCCACCCCGGACATCAGCTTCAGGTTGGACACCGGGTTGTGGACGGCGGTGACCCCTCGTTTGGCCAGCAGCTCTGCGTCCCCGCCGGACAGGTAGACACAATGGGCGGCAATGCCTCCGTTGGCCCACACGCCGTACTGGTCCAGGATGGCGGCAGGCGTCTTCTCATAGCGCTGGCAGCACTCCCAGTGCTCCCGGTTCGTCTCAGACACATGGACGTGCATCCGCAGGCCGTGCTTCTGGGCAAAGTCCGCCACCCACTTCCACGCCGGAGCGCAGGAGGTGTACTCCGCATGGATAGAGGCGTCCACCTTGATCTGTCCCTCCCCAGCGTTGTGCCAGTTCTCATAGAGGCGGATGTGGTTGGCGCAGTCGCTGCATTGTTCCGGGGAAAAATCCGCTGGATCTCCGAAGTACACCGCTCCGCAGGCCAGATTGGCGGAAATTCCCGCCTCCAGCACCGTTTGGGCGATGGTCTCCGTCTTCATGTACATGTCGGCAATGCAGGTGGTGCCCGAGGCAATCATCTCGGCCAGGCCCAGGGCCGCCCCGGCGGCGACGCACCGCTCGTCCAGCTTGGCCTCGGCGGGGAAGATGTAGTCGTTGAGCCAGTGCTGGAGGTCACAGCCCCCGCCGTAGCCCCGCAGCAGGGCCATAGGCACGTGGGTGTGGGCGTTGACAAAGCCGGGCATCAGCACCTTGCCGGTGCAGTCGACGACCCGCTCAAACTCCCGGTTGGGGCGGTCCGTCCCAACCGAGGCGATCTTGGTCCCCTCCACCGCCACAAAGGCGTTTTTCAGCTCTGGCCGGGCCGGGTCCATAGTGACGGCGGTGACGTTTTGAAACAGAATTGCCATGTTCAGGTTTCCTCCCAGCAGTTACATCTTATTCAGGCAGGCCCGCACCAGGCCGGAGAATTTCTCCCGGGCGGCGGCGGCGGCATCCAGCACCTCCTGCTCGGACAGAGGCTGGTCCAAGATTCCAGCGGCCATGTTGGACAGCAGGGTCAGGCCCAGCACCTCCATGCCGCAGTGGGCGGCCGCGATGACCTCGGGGGCGGTGGACATGCCCACCGCATCGCCCCCCAGCAGGCGGACGGCCCGGATCTCCGCCGGCGTCTCGTACTGGGGGCCGTAGCAGTAGAAGTAGACCCCCTCCCGCAGGGGGATGTGCCGCTCCCTGGCGGTCTGGCGGGCCAGCTCCTGGAGGCGGGGGGTGTACAGGCGGGAGGCGTCCGGGAAGCGGACGCCGAACTCGGGCAGGTTCTCCCCTCGAAGGGGAGATTCGGAGAACATCTTGATCTGGTCGGTGATCAGCATCAGGTCGCCGGCCTTCCAATCGGTGTTGACGCACCCGGCGGCGTTGGTGACGATGAGGGTATCGCACCCCAGCAGGCGCAGCACCCGCACGGCGTAGGACACCTCCTCGTAGGAGTAGCCCTCGTAGTGGTGCATCCGGCCCTGCATCACGGCCACCCGCTGGCCCTCCAGCATCCCGAAGACCAGACGGCCCTTGTGGCCAGGGGCGGTGGACGCCTTGAAGTGGGGGATGTCCTTATAGTCGATGGCGATGGCGTTCTCCACCTCGTCCCCCAGGTAGCCCAGCCCGGAGCCCAGCACCATGGCCGCCCTGGGGACAAAGTCCCCAAGCCGGTCTTGAATGGCCCGGGCGCTGGCCCGGTATTGCTCCATGGTGTAATCCATACGCAGCCTCCTTACAGGGTTCTGCCGCACTGGCGGCAGAATTTGTCCCCCTTGCCGCAGGGCGCGCCGCAGTCGGGGCAGACCTGGGCCTGCTTCAGGTCGGAGATGCGGCCCTTCAGCTCGGCGATTTTCAGCGCCTTCTCGTCGGCCCGGGCCAGCAGCTCGCTGACCTGATCGTTTTCGGGCACCTCGCCCTTGTGGGTGTCATACATCACCTGGCCCAGCTGGCGCAGGATATCGTTGTACTCCCCGTTCAGGTCGAAGAGCTGGACGTTCAGCTTGGCCACGTCCACCATCTGGCCCGCCCGCTTGCCTGCCGCCCGGGCGCCGTCCGCCGCGGCATCCGCCGCAAAGCTGGCCGTTCCTCTTACCCGCTCCAACAGAGCCTTTACCTTGTCGTCCATGATCATACTCCTCCAATCTAAAAATATAGTACCTGTATTTTACACCAATTATTCCCGGATTGCAACCGGCAAGCACACAAGTAACCGGCCGTTTTCCCGGCTGAGTTTCCATTGCTATTTTCCCCAAGGAGTGGTAAAATAATAAGAATCCATTCCATGCTGCCCCTGACCGGGCAGACAAGCCAGGTACTCCCAGAGAGACAGAAAGGAGCTATCCTTATGCGCAAGCTGGTCATTGAGCGCGCCGCCGTCAAGCACAATCTGTCCGTCATCAAGGAGCGGGCCGCCGGCGCCGTCATTTACGGGGTCCTCACCGGCGACGGCGGCGGAGCGGGCATCGTCTCCATGGCCAAGCTCCTCCGGGCGGAGGGCATTGGCCGCTTTGCCGTCTACGAGGTGCAGGAGGCCAAAAAGCTGCGGGAAGCCGGGTTGACCGACGAGGAGATCCTCATGCTCCGCTCCACCACCGACCGGGAGGAGCTGGAGCAGCTGGTGGACCTGAACGTGGTGTGCACCATCTCCTCGGTGGACACAGGGCTTGCCCTCAACGCCCTGGCGGAAAACCGGGCCACCGTGGCCTGCGCCCACATCCAGGTGGACACCGGCATGGGCTTCGGCGGCTTTCTGGTCAGCGAGCCGGAAAAGATCCTGCTGGCCTACCGCTCCCTGCCCAATGTGGCCCTGGAGGGCATCTACACCCAGCTCCACGCCATGAAGGTGGGCGACCCGGAGTGCGCCCACCAGCTGGAGCAGTTCCGCCAAGTGCTGGACACCATCCACTCCGCCGGGTTCGAGACGGGCACCGTCCATGCTGCCGGCTCCTTCGCCCTGCTCCACAACGACAGCGCCCGGCTGGACGGCGTGCGGGCCGGGTCGGCCATACTGGGCCGCTGCCGCCGCACCCGGGACGACCGGCTGAAAACCGTGGGCTATGGGGAGGTCCCCCTGGCCGAGGTCCGCTGGCTGCCCAAGGGCCACTCGGTGGGGACGGACAAGCCTGTCCGCCTGAAAAGGCCCACACGGGTGGCGGTGCTCCCGGTGGGCTACCAGAACGGCCTGGGGCTTGTCCGGCCCCGGGAGATCGGCCTCCGGGCCCTGTGGCGGCAGTGGAGGCAGGCCCAAAAGCGCACCGTCCGGGTGGGGGACCAGCGGGTCCGGACGGTGGGCCCCATCGGCGCCACCGAGACGCTGCTCAACGTCACCAACGTGAAGTGCTCCGCTGGTGATCTGGCCGTCTTTGATATCGACCCCATCTTTGCCCGGGGCTTCGTCCGGGAGTTCCGATGATCTTGATAAAGCGAGGTTTCCACTATGTCTGACCTGCCCTTCCAGCCGCTGCTCTTCGGCGGCGACATCAACGTATACAGCGTGGCCCGAGCCTTCCACGAGGCCTACGGGGTGCGCTCCGTGGCCTTTGGCAAGTACCCCTCCTTCCCCTGCCACGGCAGCGCCATCCTCGACTACCGGGTGTGCCCGGACAACGAGGACGAGGCCGCCTTCCGGCGCAACGTCCAGGCCGCGGCGGAGGAGTTTTCCGGCAAAAAGGTGATCCTCCTGGGCTGCGGGGACAGCTATGTCCAGCTGGCCGCCCATTGCAGGGATTCTCTGCCGGAAAACGTCATCGCCCCCTACATCGGCGGGGCGCTTCTGGATACCCTCATCAACAAGGAGAAATTCTACCAGCTGTGCGACCAGCACGGCATCGACCACCCGGCCACCTTCATTTACGACAAGTCCATGGGCCACCGCTTTACCCTGCCCTGGGGGCCGCCCTATATCGCCAAGCCCGCCGACAGCGTGGCCTACTGGGCCTGCGGCGACCACTCCCTGGCCAAGGTATACATCTGCCAGAGCTGGGAGGAGCTGCTGGCCAGCCTGGACCACGTCTACGCCGCCGGCTACTCGGACCACATGGTGCTCCAGGAGTTCATCCCCGGGGACGACAGCTATATGCGGGTACTCACCAGCTACTCCGACCGGAACGCCCGGGTGACCACCATGTGCCTGGGCCACGTCCTGCTGGAGGAGCACTCCCCCCACGGCATCGGCAACCACGCCGTCATTCTCACCGAGTGCGTCGGGGAGCTGGAGCTGAAGATCAAAGACCTGCTGGAATCGCTGCACTTTGTGGGCTTCTCCAACTTCGACATCAAGTATGACCGGCGGGACGGCAAATACAAAGCCTTTGAGATCAACTGCCGCCAGGGGCGGAGCAACTACTATGTCACCGGCGCGGGGCACAACATCGCCAGAATGGTGGTGGAGGACCGGGTGGAGGGGAAGGACCTGCCCTTCCAGATGACCAAAAACCGCTCTCTGTGGCGGATGGTGCCCAAGAGCGTGGCCTTCAAGTTCACCCCCAAACAGTATCATGAGGAGATGCGCGCCCTGATGAAGGCCGGGGCGGATTCCCACTCCCTGGTCTACGCCAGGGACGCCTCCCTCAAGCGCCGCCTGCGGGTGTGCAAAAACCACCTGGGCAATATCAAGCGGTTCGACCAGTACAACAAAGTACCCACCGAGGAGTGACCCCATGAAGCAATACCGTCTCGGTGTTCTTGGCGGCATGGGCCCCCAGGCCACCAACACCTTCTACCAATTTGTCATTGACCGCACCGCCGCCCGGTCTGACCAGGAGCACGTCAACGCCCTGATTCTGTCGGACAGTGATATGCCTGACCGCACCGCCGCTATTTTAAGCGGAGGAAAGGCCCAGGACGCGGTCTTTCAGCGGCTGCTGGCAGACGCCAAGCTGCTGGAGCAGGCGGGGTGTACCTGCATCGCCGTGCCCTGCAACACCTCCCACTTCTTCCTGGACCGGGTGCAGGAGTATATCGGCATCCCCATCCTCCACATGATCCGGGAGACCGCCCGGCTGCTGGCCGCCCAGGGACTGAAGCGCCCCGGCATCCTGGCCACCGACGGCACCATCCGGACCGGGCTGTACCAGAGGGAATGTTCCGCCGCCGGAATCCAGGCTGTGATCCCCTCGCCGGAGGCCCAGAAGCTGGTTATGTCCCTGATCTACGACGACGTGAAGGCCGGTCGGGACGGCGACCCCCAGAAATTCGCCGCCATCCACGAGGACCTGCTCTCCCAGGGCTGCGACTGCGGCGTGCTGGCCTGCACCGAGCTGTCCGTTTTTGCGGACAAGCACCACCTGCCCCCCTTTTACACCGACGCCATGGCCGTGCTGGCCCAGCGGGCGGTGGAGGCATGTCACAAGCCTCTGCGGCATATTTTTATCAAATAAAAACAATAGTCAGGAGTATAATCGTGAGCAAAAAAACTTTACCATCACAAGAAGAACGTCAAAATGTTTTGGAGCAGGTTATAGATCATGTAATATCTACGGATTTCACTTCTATTGAAAACTACGTAGATAAGTTACGTAAACAGAATCCTGGTATTAGTTGTGATAGATTAGCAAAAAAAATAACATCTCGTAAAGCAATTAAAAATGGCCTTGTAGGTGCCGCTACCGGTCTAGGCGGATTTACCACATTAATACCCGCTACTCTTGCTGATGTAGCTTCCTCTTGGCGAATTCAGGTATCAATGGCCTTTTCTATCGCTTATGTTTATGGTCATACTACTGATACTACTGACTTAAAAACTGACCTATTTTTAATTCTTGCAGGCGACTCTGCAAAAGAGGCCTTAAAGAGAGTCAGCATTGAAGTTTCAAAAAGCATGACTAAAAAAGCGGTTGAAAAGTACATAACACGAGATATGATGGTGAAAATTTGGAAAGTTGTTGGTCAAAAAATTATTACTAAGGCAGGTGAAAAATCTTTGCTCAGTTTTATCAAAATGGTTCCTCTAATTGGTGCCCCAATTGGATTCTTCTTCGATTGGACTTCGGCACGTATCGTAGGAAAAGTTGCAATAACATATTATCGAGGATAATTCTTAAGTTTATAGGTATACCTCATTTGAAATTCATTACTCTTGGGGGCGATTATAATGGGTTTAGCTTTAGGTTATTTTGATTATTACCTGATTATAATCAATATTGTCGGATTTATATTGTTCACATTCAATACTTGGCTTTATTCTCATACTGAGGATCAACAAATAGATACTATATTAACTATTGTCTCTCTACTAGGCGGTACATTAGGCATCGTCCTCTCAATTATGGCCTTTGACCGAAAAGCAGTAAAAGGAAACATGATGTCACGAGTTTTTGTATTTTGCATACTCGCTATTCAAATTGTGGTTGTTTTAGTAATGAAAGGAAATATTAAGGAAAATATAACCTTCGCTTTTTGGAATTTTTTCGACAAATATAAAATCCTCATCGTATATCTGCTCATTATAAACTTTGCTACTCTGATAGCATTTGGTATTGATAAAATAAATGCCGTAACACACAGATCTAGGATTAGAATTGTTACTCTACTCGGATTAGCATTTGCGGGTGGCTCAATAGGTGCATTATTAGCTATGTATTTTTTTAGGCATAAAACAAAGCAAGACTATTTTGCTGTTGGAGTTCCGTTAATCATCGTTATGCAAATTGTTGTAATCTTCTATCTAATGAATGCCAAACAATTATGATTTAATAGCAATAAAACGAGGTAATCTCTATGGAGAAACACACCCTTAACGACTATATCGCCCTGTTGGAGGAGCGCTCCCTGCTGGCCGCGCCGGTCCCCGATTCCTTGGACCGGTCCGCCGCCGTGGAGCTGGTGTCCTACGACTCCCGGGAGGTGGTCCCCGGTACGCTGTTCCTCTGCAAGGGGGCCCACTTCAAGGCGGAATTTCTCCAAATGGCCCAGGAGAAGGGGGCCATCGCCTATGTGAGCGAAAAACCGTATCCGGAATCGCCCCTGCCCTGCCTCCTGGTCAGCGGCATGCGGAGCACCATCGCCCCCCTGGCTGACCGCTTTTATGACCACCCCTCCGGGAAGCTGAAGGTCATCGGCCTGACGGGGACCAAGGGGAAATCCTCCACAGCCTACTACCTGAAGTATATCCTGGACTCCTGTCTGGCGGAGCAGGACAAGCCGGAGAGCGGCATCATCTCCTCCATCGACACCTACGACGGGGTAGACCGCTTCGAGTCCCACATCACCACCCCCGACGCTTTGGACCTGCAGCGCCACTTCCACCACGCGGTCCAGTCCGGGCTGGAATACCTGACCATGGAGGTGTCCAGTCAGGCGCTGAAGTACCACCGCTCCCTGTGCACCGACTTTGCCGCCGCATGCTTTCTCAACATCGGCTACGACCATATTTCCCCGATCGAGCACTCCGACTTTGAGGACTACTTCTCCTCCAAGCTGCGGATCTTCCGGCAGGGGGCGGTCAACTGTGTCAACCTGGACTGCGGCCACGCGGACCGCATCTTTGCCGCCGCTTTGGAGGCGGGCCGGCCGGTCTACACCTTCTCCCAGCGGGACAAGGAGGCGGATGTCTTCGCCTCCCAGGTGCGCAAGCGGGGGGGCGACATCCTGTTCCAGGTGCGCACCCGGCGGTATGAGCGGGAGTTCCGCCTCACCATGCCGGGGCTGTTCAACGTGGAAAACGCCCTGGCCGCCATCACCGTGTGCGAGGCGCTGGGGGTCCCCCAGCGGCACATCTACGCCGGGCTGGAACGGGCCCGTGTGCCGGGGCGGATGGAGGTCTACTCCAACGCCGGCGAGACGGTCACTGCCATTGTGGACTACGCCCACAACCGCATGAGCTTCGAGACCCTGTTCCGCTCCGTCCAGGCGGAGTACCCCGGACGGCGGATCGTGACGGTCTTCGGCTGCCCTGGCCTGAAGGCTCTGGACCGGCGGCGGGACCTGGGAGAAATTTCCGGGAAATACTCCGACCTGGTGGTCCTCACCGAGGAGGACAGCGGGGAGGAGGACACCCTGTCCATCTGCCAGGAGATCGCCGGACACGTGGCGGAGCAGGGCTGCGCGTATATCATCCAGCCCAACCGGGGGGAGGCCATCCGGCAGGCAATTCTGAGCTGCAAGGAGCCCTCCATCCTGCTGATCACCGGAAAGGGTCAGGAGACCCGGCAGAAGCGGGGACGGGAGTATGTGGAGGTGCCCACCGATGTGGACTATGTCCACGCCTTCCTCCGGGAGTACGACGCGGCCCGTCAGCTGGACGGCCTGGAAAAGGTGCGGAGCCTGCTGGCCCTGCTGCCCGCCCTGGAAAAGCACCGGGGAAGGAAGGCAGCAGTCTGGAGCGCCTCCCCCGGGGAGGACCTGCGCCAGGACGCCAGCGCCCTGCGGACGGTGGGGATGGAGGTATCCCTGGTTCAGCCGGGCGGCGATTTCCCCGCAGATGCAGATTATGTGGTGTATCTCGCCCCAATGGGGGAGGGCAGCCGTCTTGGGGGCCGCATGGATACCAGGCGGGTGGAGGAGCTGCTGTCCGCCGGGGCGGTCCCCCAGGAGCTGACCCCCATGTTGGAGCACTGCCTGACCGCCCTCCGCGCCGGCACGGAGGAGGCCGCCCTCCTGGACAGCACCGCCGAGCACGCCCTGCTGCTGTATATGCTGGACCAGCATACGCCGGGGATAATGATAACACCATAACAAAAGAGGATGGCTCACTCAGCCATCCTCTTCTCGTACTTTTTCAGAAGGTCCTCTACCGCTTCATCTAACAGCCTCGATTTGGGAACCCTTGTTTTCTTTGACAGTTCATTGAACGGCCCGACTAATTCGTTAGCCAGAGAAGAAATCAATTTGGTTCGATTTACAAGCTTTGTATCTGCCATCCTGCCCGTCTCCTATGCACTATATGGTGACTATTAAGTTACCATTAAAATTTCTTTTCGTCAATTGCTCACCACCTATTGACTAGGTAGTTACCACTTGGTATACTGTAGGTGGGGTGATAATATGAAAAAGGCGGACAAAAAGGTAACCGTTGGAATGTCGCAGGAACTCTATGACACGCTGAAACAGCTGGCAACAGAGGACTCCAGGTCTGTTCCCAGCTATATCCGGCTGCTTCTGCGGGAACACACAGAGAAAAAATAATTTCACCCTTGCATATACCGGGGCAGCTGTGGTATAATCAACCTAGCCAGTAAGTCTATCAAAACGTACTGTTTCCACAGCAAAGAAGGACCCCGCAGAGAGAGGCCACTCTCCGCGGGGTCCTTCCAGGCTTATCTGCCCTTGTCGTGACGGTCAAGCCATTTGCAAACGCAATAGCCAACTACGTTTGCCATAACCGACACCAAAAAGTCTATCAAAACATTCACTGTTTCCACCCCCTTTCTGTTGCCACAGATTGGGTAATGTAGGGCAGCACGGTGATTATATCAAAATTCGACCGTATATGCAAGCGGCGGGGGAGACCCCGCCGCACTTGTATTTATCCGTTAAACTTCCCCATCCCCCGGTCGATGCCCTCGGCCAGGATGCACTCGATGGCGTCGGCGGCCCGTTTGACGGCCCCGTCAATAGCTTTTTTGTCCTCGCCCACGAACTTGCCCAGCACCCAGTCAGCCAGATCATAGCCGGGGTGGGGCTTTTCGCCCACCCCCACCCGCAGCCGGGGGAACTGGTCGGTACCTAGGTGCTGGATGATGTTTTTCAGTCCGTTGTGCCCTCCGGCGGAGCCCTTTGTCCGGATACGCAGCCGTCCCACGGGCAGGGCGGTGTCGTCGGACACCACCAGCACATGGTCAGGGGGGATCTTGTAAAAATCCGCCGCCTGACGCACCGCCTCGCCGGACAGGTTCATATAGGTGATGGGCTTCATCACCAGCACCTTTTCCCCGGAAATGGACAGCACATTGGTCAGCGCCTTGAATTTCAGCCGCTGGATGGGCTTGCTCTGCCGCTCGGCCACCTCGTCGGCCACCATAAAGCCCACATTGTGCCGGGTATTTTCGTACTTGTCCCCCGGATTGCCCAGACAGACCAGCAGCCAGCTCACCCCTCCGGCGTCTTGTTTGAAAAACATGGTCGTCACCTCATGAAAACGGGGCGGGCATCCGCCCGCCCCGCATGGTTTACAGGAACAGGGGAGACACGGAGGTCTCCATGTAGATGTGGCTGATGGCCTCGGCAAAGAGGTGGGCCACCGAGATGTAGCGGATCTTGTCGCAGTGCACGTCGGGCTTGGCGGGGATGGTGTTCAGGAAGACCACCTCGTCCAGCACACTGTCCTGAATGCGCTGGATGGCGGGGCCGGACAGCACGCCGTGGGTGGCGCAGGCGGTGACGTCCTTGGCGCCGCCCAGCTCCACCAGAGCCTTGGCCGCGTGGCACAGGGAGCCGCCGGTGTCCACCATGTCGTCCAGGAGGATGACCCGCTTGTCCCGCACATCACCGATGATGTTCATCACCTCGGAGGAGTTGGCCTTCTGCCGCCGCTTGTCCACGATGGCCAGAGGCATATTCAGCTTCTGGGCGAAGGCCCGGGCCCGGGCCACCGAGCCCACGTCGGGGGAGACCACCATGGTGTCGTCCCGGTTGTCCTTGAACTTTCGGTTGAAGTAGTCCACAAAGAGGGGGGAGCCCAGCATATTATCCACCGGAATGTCAAAAAAGCCCTGGATCTGGTTGGCGTGGAGGTCCATGGTCAGCACCCGGTCGGCGCCGGCGGTGGTGATCAGGTTGGCCACCAGCTTGGCGGAGATGGGATCGCGGGGCTTGGTTTTCCGGTCCTGGCGGGCGTAGCCGAAGTAGGGGATCACCGCGGTGATCCGGCCGGCGGAGGCCCGCTTCAGCGCGTCAATGATGATCAGCAGCTCCATCAGCGAGTCGTTGACGGTACTGGTCTTGCCATCCTTGACAAACGCGCAGGTGGACTGGACCACGAAGACGTCTGAGCCGCGGACCGTCTCATAGATAGAGACAAAGTTCTCCCCGTCGGAGAATGCGCCCACCTCTGAGTTCCCCAGGGGGATGCCCAGCTCCTTGCAGATGTCCCTGGCCAGCGCGGGGTTGGAGTTGCCCGTGATGACTTTGATGTCCTTGCCATGTGCGATCATGTATGATATCCTCCCATTTTTCATATCGGCTCACAGCCGTTTCTTCTCTCGTATCCCTTACGTGTGAGGCCGCTCCCTCACGATTTTTTTTGCCGGTTCCGCTCTGCCCAGCCCTCCTTCACCTGCTGGCGGGTCCGGCCGATGACCATGGCGTCCTCCGGAACGTCCTGGGTCACCGTGGTCCCGGCGGCGATAAAGGTCCCGTCCGCCACCGCCACCGGGGCGACAAAATTGGTGTTGCACCCCACAAAGACATGGCTGCCGATGGTGGTGCGGTGCTTCTGGAAGCCGTCGTAGTTGCAGGTAACGGTGCCGCAGCCGAAGTTGCAGTCGTCCCCCACGTCGCTGTCCCCTACGTAGGTCAGGTGAGCCATCTTGGTCCCCCTGCCCAGATTGCAGTTTTTCAGCTGGACAAAGGCCCCGATCTTGGACCCCTCTCCCACCACGCAGTGGGGCCGGAGGTGGGCGTAGGGGCCGATCTGGCAGTCCCGGCGGATGGTGCTCTCCTCGCACTGGGAGGCGTTGATGGTGCAGCCCTCCTCCACCGTGCAGCTGGTGATCATCACCTGGGGGCCGATGGTGCAGTTGGCTCCGATGGTGGTCGTCCCCCGGAGGATGGTGCCGGGGAGCAGGATCGTACCCGCGCCCACTGTGACGCTGTCCTCCACGTACACGGCGGCGGGGTCCATCATAACCACCCCGTCTGCCAGCAGCTGTTCCCGCTTGGCCTGCAGCGGGGCTGAATAGTCGTTCATTGAATTCCTCCTGAATCAGGCTCTGTTATGGCATGGTCATTATACCATACAATTTTCCATTTTTCTACCATTAGAAAATTTTTTTCGAGGGACCTAAAATGCGGCTTTTTCATCAAATCCATTCAAAAGCCGACAAAAACCGCCCTCCTGGTCTCAGAGAGGGCGGCAACATGTCTTTTATTGACAGACCGGAGCCATCGGCCGCACCCCAAGCCGCTCCCGCAGGCGGGACGGCCGGCAGACCCGGGACATCTCCAGCCCGGCGCAGATGGTGTCCACCAGGTCCACCATCCAAGCCTCAAGGGAGCGGGGCAGGGCGCCCCCCAGGGGCCACATGTGGGAGAGGATGATGTTCCGCTCCTTGGGGGTGAGGGGGGTGAGGGCAGCGGCGTTCCGGGCGGCAAACCGGGGGTGGTCAAAGCACTGGTTGCCGGGGTGGGCGGTCTTGTCGCGGGAGTCGTACAGGTACAGGTCGTGGAGCAGCGCCCCCCGGACGGCGGACCGCACATCCAGGTGAAGCATCCGGGCCACACGGTAGGTGGAGAAGGCCACAAACAGGGAGTGGTCCAGGGTGGTCACCGGGCCGTGGTGCTTCCACCGGCCCATCATCCGCACCGGCTCGGAGTCCAGCAGTTCCCTGGTCAGCTCCACAAACTCCCGTTCCCGCAGCTTACGGCTTAAACGGCTCATTGGAATCAGTCCTTTCGTCGTAATCGCAGGGTGTTCCCTGCGCAGTTGATTCTGACCCCATCATACACTATCTTCGCACCGTTGTCATCTGAGAATTTTTTACAATTTTACCGGGTCTGCCCCGCTCCTTTTATCACAAATTTGAAGGAACAAAGCTCTCCCAGGCCCAAAGGCCCCCTTGCGTGCAACTTTTGGGTGGAAATCCCCATCTCGCAGCCCAGGCCGAACTCCCCGCCGTCGGTGAAGCGGGTGGAGGCGTTCCAGTATACCGCCGCGCTGTCCACCTGGTTCAGGAAGGCATGGGCCGCCTGCTCCTCGCCGGTGACGATGGCCTCCGAGTGGCCGGTGGAGTGGGCGGCGATGTGGGCGACGGCCTCCTCCAGACAGTCCACCACCTTAACGGCCATAATGTAATCCAGAAATTCGGTGTCAAAGTCAAGGGGCCCGGCGGGGGTGCCGTCGATGATTTTGGCCGCTTCCGGGTCCAGCCGCAGCTCCACCGGGTGGCCAAAGCGGTTGTGCTCCAGCCGGTCCTTCAGCTTGGGTAAAAACTCCCCGGCCACGTCCCGGTGGACCAGGCAGACCTCGGCGGCGTTGCACACGCTGGGCCGGGAGCATTTGGCGTTTTCGATGATGTCCAGGGCCATACCCTGATCCGCGTCCCTGTCCACGTAGATGTGGCAGATACCGGTCCCCGTCTCCAGCACGGGGACGGCGGCGTTGTCCACGCAGGCCCGGATCAGTCCCGCTCCGCCCCGGGGGATGAGCAGGTCCACCAGCCCTCTGGCCTGCATCAGCTCATTTGCCGAGGCCCGAGTGGTATCCTCCACCAGCTGGAGCGCGTCATGGGGCAGTCCGGCGGCGGACAGACCCTCCTTCAACGCGGCCACAATGGCGGCGGCGGAGCGGTGAGCCTCCTTGCCGCCCCGCAGGACGCAGGCGGAGCCCGCCTTCAGGGCCAGGGCGGCGGCGTCGGAGGTGACGTTGGGGCGGCTCTCGTAGATGATGGCGATCACCCCCATAGGCACGGCGGTCTTCTCAATGACCAGCCCGTTGGGCCGCTCCACCCGGCGGAGCACCGCCCCCACCGGGTCGGGCAGCTCCGCTGCCTCCCGGATTCCCTGGGCCATCCCGGCGATCCGGCCTCCGTCAAGGGCCAGCCGGTCCAGCATCACCTCGGAGACGGTCCCCTTGGCCGCCTCCAGGTCCAGGGCATTGGCCGCAAGGATGTCTGCGCTGTGGGCCTCCAGGGCGTCCGCCATGGCCAGCAGGGCCTGGTTTTTCGTCCTGGTATCCGCCAGGGCCATCCTTCCCTTGGCGGCCTTTGCGTTCTGTAGCAGTTCCTGTGTCGTCATATTGATTACACCTCAGTTTCGTTTAATGGGGCCACACCATGCTGACCGCGCACAGGGCCAGGGAGAGGGCCATTACAAGATCCACCGTCTTCCGGTAATTGGCAAACAGCCTTTGCAGAGAGACTCCGGCAAAGAGCCACACCAGGTTGCACGCCGGACCGGTGAAGGGGAGAAACAGTCCCACCGGCAGCAGCGCCCAGAGGGAGCCATTGTAGGGCAGCACATATCCAGCCAGGGCGGTGATACAGAAGATGATTACCTTCACGTTGGTCAGATTAACCAGCAGCCCCATACGGAAGGAGGGGGCCGCCGGGTCATGGTCCGGGTCCGCGCCGCTGGAACGGAGCATATGCCAGGCCATCCACAGCAGATAGGCCGCCCCCACCCAAACGAGCATTCCCACATACTCGCTCAGCGCCGCTCCCAGCAGCCAGGTGAGGGCCACCGCCCCCATGCTGTCCAGAAAGAAGCCGCAGAATAACCCCCGCCACTGCCGCAGAGCGGGGTCCCGTCCGTACCGCAGGGCGGCGCTGAGGGAACAGAGGTTGGCGGGTCCGGGGGTGATGCCCCCCACAAAGCAGTAAATCAAAAAGCTGGGAATCAATGAAGCTGGCATGACCGCCACCATCCTTTCCTTGGATGGCTCTATCCTACCAGAAAAAATAACATTTGAAAAGCAAATGTTTTTGAAGTATAGTATTGATATTATCAATACTTCGGAGGAAGCGCTATGGAACTGAAAAATCTCCGCACCTTTCAGGCGGTGGTGGACCAGGGCAGCTACCAAAAGGCGGCAGAATATCTGGGCTACACCCAGTCTACCATTACGGTTCAAATCCAGCAGCTGGAGGAGGAGTTGGGCGTTCCTCTTTTTGAGCGGGTGGGCCGGCGGATGGTACTGACCCAGGTGGGGGAGAAGGCCCTGGAACAAACCAGGGATCTGCTTCTGGCCGCCGGCCGGCTGGCCGCGGTGGGGCAGAAGGACAGCGCCCTCTCCGGCACGCTGCGGATCGACATGGCGGAGACCCTGCTGTGCTACAAGACCCAGCCGGTGATCCAGAAGTTCCGGAAGCTGGCTCCCCAGGTGCGGCTCATTATCCGCAGCCGCAATTGCCTGGACATCGCGGAAAATGTCCGCTCCGGGGCCTGTGACCTGGGGGTCGGCTACGACATGGACTGGAGCCGGGACGTGCTGGAGGTGGAGCCCATGGGGGAGTACGAGGTGATCTTATTGGCCTCTTCGGAGTTCTGTCATCCGGATTTTGTAACCCACAACCAGCGCAAGCCGGTGTCCCTGGTCACCGACGAGCCGGACAGCATCTTCCGCCGCCGTCTGGAGGAATACCTCCGGGAGCGGAACATCACCCTGGACGCAACCCTGGAGCTGTGGAGCATCGAGACCATCAAGCGGTGCGTCATGTCCAACCTGGGTTTTACCTATCTGCCCCGGTTCGCCGCCCAGGGGGAGCTGGCAGACGGGAGGCTGGTAGAGCTGATTGCCCCCATCTCCGGCGTCCGGTTCCCGACCCTGTGCGCCCGGCACAAAAACCGCTGGGTCACGCCAGCTATGGAGCTGTTTATGCGGCTTCTGCGGGAAACCTTGAATTAACTGAACCGGCGGCGGAAGGGGGCGATGTTGCCGTCCCGGCCGGGGCGCTCCAGGATGGAGAAGGTCACCGCCTCAAAGAGACGGCCCCAGCCCTCCTCCAGAAGCAGCTCCTGCCAGAAGCGGGCCACATCCTCCGGGTCGTTGCGGAACACGCCGCAGCCGTAGGCCCCCAAAACCAGTTCGGTGCAGCCCCATCTGGCGAACAGGGCCAGAACCTTCCGCATCCGGCCCTTCATGACCGCCTTGGCCCGGTCCGCGCTGTCCCCGTTGCGCAGAACAATCCCCATGTTGACGGCGGGGGCGGTAATCACCGGGCAGGTGATGCTGTGCTCCGTCAGGGCGTAATCACTGGTGCGGAAGAAGGTGACGTCGCCAATGAGCATGGTGTCGGTGTACACCGGGTCCCGGTTGGCCCGGTTGATCTCGTAGTATCGGGGCCCCTGGCCGGTGGTCTGGGTCTGGTACAGGTTGGAGCATAAGGCCAGGCACTCCTCCTGGGCTACCGAGCCGTTGAGGAACCCGCCCCCAGGATTTTTGGCGGAGGCGAAATTCAACACCCCGATCTTAGGGCAGAGGGTCTCCCCATCAGCCAGCCGGAAAACAGCGTCTACCGTCCCCTCGCCCCGGACCTCCAGGGCGGCGGAGGAGCCCTCCGCTGGAAGGACCGTCTCCTCCACCAGCTTATCCAGCGCCCCGGCGGTCCACAGCTCAGCAGGCCGGCAGGCGTCATACAGGATGACCTGACCGTTTACCGAATAGCGCCCCGCCCGGCTGATTTCCAGCGTCTCCTGGGCCAGGACCTGTAATTGTGTCCGGTTCATGGCATATCCTCCCTATTTTGCGCCCAAAAATCGGGTGCCCACTGCTTTTCCCTCGGCGATGTCGTAGAGCCGCTCGGGGTGTTCGCCGTTGGTGATCACCATATCGCAGCCCCGGGCGGTGACCATCTTGGCCGCCCGCAGCTTGGTCTCCATGCCGCCGGTGGCCAGGTCGCTGCCCTTGCCCCCCGCCAGGGCCTCAATCTCCGGGGTGACCGCCTCCACTGTGGGGATGAGTTGGGCGGTCGGGTCCTTCCGGGGGTCGGCGGTGTACAGGCCCTCGATGTCGCTGAGGAGGACCAGCAGGTCCGCCCCCACCGAGCAGGCCACGATGCCGCCCAGGGTGTCGTTGTCCCCCACCTTGATCTCGGCGGTGGCTACCGTGTCGTTCTCGTTGATAATGGGCAGGGCTCCCAGCTCCAGCAGCCGGGCCATGGTGTTTTCAAAATTCTGCCGGCGGCCGTCGTTGTCCACGTCCTCGCTGGTCAGCAGGATCTGGGCCACCGTGTGGTTGTACTGGGAAAAGAGCTTGTCATAGGTGTACATCAGCTCGCACTGGCCCACCGCCGCCGCCGCCTGCTTGGTGGGCATGTCGGAGGGCTTGCCGGGCAGGTTCAGCTTGCCCACCCCCATGCCGATGGCCCCGGAGGACACCAGGATCATCTCATGCCCCGCGTTTTTCAAATCGGACAGCACCTTCACCAGCTCCTCCACGTGGCGGATGTTCAGCCGTCCGGTGGCGTGAGCCAGGGTGGAGGTGCCTACTTTTACTACAATACGCATCTTTTTCACCTCAAAATTATTACGATCTCCAGTTTGCCAGGGGATAGTCGTTTTTGCAGCTCTGAAACGCCTCCAGCAGCGCACGCTCCTCCTGCTCCGGATCTTGACATACAGCCCAAAGCACCAGAAGCTCCTGACAGCCTGACACCTGCCAGACTGCCCGGCCTCCCAGATGGTTTCCGCTTTCCCCCCACCCATGCCGGATGTACTGTCTCAACCGCTGCCGCAGCCCCTTTTGTCCGTCGGCCTTCCCAATATACAACAGACAGGGACAGCCCTGGCACATATACTTTTTTTCCAGCGTCTCCACTGGATAGGGGGTGGACTGATTGGGATTTCTTGCAGGTCGCCAAAAAAACGGTTGGAAGGCCACCTCTTTCTCCGGAGGGATACAGATGAAATACACACCCCGTTCCTCCGGGACCTGGGCACAGTCAGAACAGTACAGCTCCATCGCTGTAGGCCAGCGGCCTGCCTCCGGGGGGAAGAAGCTTTTGTAATCAATTATCATTTCAGCTTCAGCGTCTTCTCATAGGCGGCGATCACCGCGTCCATGGCGGCGGCGCGGAAGCCGTCCTCCTCCAGGACCCGGACCCCCTGGATGGTGGCTCCGCCGGGGGAGCAGACCGCGTCCTTCAGCGCGCCGGGGTGCTGGCCGCTCTCCAGCACCATGCGGGCGGCCCCGGCCAGCATCTGGGCAGCGTAGCTGAGCGCCTTGTCCCGGGGCAGGCCGCAGGCCACGCCGCCGTCGGCCAAAGCCTCCGCAAACAGATAGGCGAAGGCCGGCCCGCAGCCAGAGACGGCGCTGGCCGCGTCGATCAGCCCCTCGGGCACCGGGTCCACCAGACCGGCGGGGGCCAGCAGGGCGGCAAAGGCGTCCAGCTCCTCCACCGTCACCAGCTGGCCGCAGTACTGCACCACCCCCGCTCCAATGGCGGAGGGAGTGTTGGGCATGATGCGGATGACGGGGCAGTCCATGTCCAAAAAATCCTGAATCCGGTCGCAGGTCAGGCCCGCCGCCATGGTGACCAGAATGAACCGGTCCTCCCGCTTGCGCAGGATGGGCTCCAGGGGGTCCAGCACCAGCTGCATCATCTGGGGCTTCACCCCTAAAAAGATGAGCTTGGCGGTGCGGGCGATCTCCTCGTTGGTGGACAAGGTCCCGCCGGGCAGCTCCGCCGCCAGGGCCGCCGCCTTGGCCGGGGTGCGGTTGGCCAGCAGGATGGTCTCTGCCAGCCCGCTTTTGGCCGCCGCCTTGGCGATGGCGGAGCCCATATTTCCGGTGCCGATAAAGCCGATGGTCTGATCCATAATAATTCCTCCTTAAGTTGGGACATTTTGTCCGATTATATCACTTTAAGAAATCTTAATCAATTCTTAATTGTATTTTTTCCGCTCCCGCTATATACTGACCGTACTAACACGCTTAGTACAGTATCCGGAAAGGAGGAGCTGTTATGCTGAACCTGGACTACCGGGACGCCCGTCCCATCTACGAACAGGTGAAGGACGGCCTGCGGCGGCTGATGGTCACCGGGGTCATCCAGGAGGGGGAGAAGCTCCCCTCTGTGCGCACCATGGCCGGGACGCTGGCCATCAACCCCAACACCATCCAGCGGGCCTACGAGGCCCTGGAGGCGGAGGGCTATGTCTACTCGGTGCCCGGCAAGGGCTCCTTCGCCGCCCCCAACACCGGGGTGGACGAGGGACGCCGGCAGGACCTGCTCCAGACCTTTGACCAGACGGCGGGCGAGCTGCTGTTTCTGGGGGTCAGCGGGGAAGAACTTTGGGCCCGGGTCCGGGCTCTGGAAGGGGGAACGGCAACATGATCAAGGTAATCAACGTGGTAAAAACCTTCGACGGCTTTCGGGCTCTGGACGGCCTGACCTTGACGGCGGAAAAGGGCTCCATCTACGGCCTGGTGGGGCCCAACGGCGCGGGCAAATCCACCATCCTGCGGCACATTATGGGCATCTGCCGCCCGGATTCCGGCTCCATCCTGGTGGACGGGGACCAGGTCTACGAAAACCCGGCGGTCAAGGCCAAGATCGCCGCCATCCCCGACGACCTGTACTACTTCAACTCCGCCTCCACCCGGGACATGATGCGGTTTTACCGGGGGATGTACCCCAATTTTGATGTAAAGCGGTATGAGGCCCTGGCCGAAGCCTTCCCTGAGGTGGACGAAAAACAGCCCATCCGCCGGCTGTCCAAGGGCATGCAGAAGCAGTCCGCCTTCCGGCTGGCCCTGTGCTGCAATCCGGAGGTGCTGGTGCTGGACGAGCCGGTGGACGGCCTGGACCCGGTGATGCGCCGCCAGGTGTGGACCCTGCTCATGGGGGATGTGGCCCAGCGGGGGACCACGGTGCTGGTGTCCTCCCACAACCTGCGGGAGCTGGAGGACGTGTGCGACCATGTGGGCATCCTGTCCCACGGCAGGGTCCTTCTGGAGCGGTCCCTCACCGACCTGCAGGACAACGTGGTCAAGCTGCAGATCGCCTTTGCCGACGGGAACCTGCCCGAGCTGCCCCGCGACCTGAACGTGCTCCATACCTCCCAGATCGGGCGGGTGTTCACCCTCATTGTCCGGGGCAGCCCGGCGGAGATCAAGACCCGCATGGCCGGCTTCGCCCCCATTCTGATGGAGGCCCTGCCCCTGACCTTGGAGGAAATTTTCATCTATGAACTGGGAGGTGAGAACTATGCGGTCCACGACATCGTACTTTAACGGCGCCCTCTACCGCAAGACTCTGGCCCGCTTCTGGCCCCTGTGGACGGGCTACGGGGTGATTTGGCTGTTTTTTATCCCGCTGAACATGCTCAACACCTACTTTAGCCGCTATATGAACCGCGATCCCCAACAGCGTCTGCTGATCCGCGCGGTGAATCTGCCTGAAATGGCCACCTTTGGCCTGTATCTGGCTGCCTTCTTTGCCATTCTCTGCGCTATGGCGGTGTTCGGCTATCTGTATAACAGCCGCTCCTCCTGCTGGTTCCACGCCCTGCCCACCCGGCGGGAGGCCCTGTTCACCACCCAGTACCTGGCGGGGCTGTCCTTCCTGCTACTGCCCCAGCTGATAACCGCCGTACTGACGGCCATGGTGGAGCTGGCCTTCCTGCCCATGGAGCACTGGGGCGCGGCGATGTCCGCCCTGCTGATGTGGCTGCTGGGTCAGAGCGGCGTGTGCCTGTTCTTCTTCTCCTTCGCCGCCTTCTGCGCCATGTTCACCGGCCACATCCTGGCCCTGCCCGCCTTCTACTGTATTTTCAACGTGCTGGCCGACGTCATCTACACCCTGCTGGACGGCCTGTTCCACGAGTTCTTCTACGGCTACGCCGGGTCCGCCGGGACCGCTCAGATCGTGGAGTACCTCACCCCCGCCTACGCCCTGAAGGACGCGCTGGCGCTGTTTGGCAGCAGCGAAGAGGGGCAGCGCTTCCGCTCCCCGGGCACGGTGGCCGTCTACGCCGCCGTGGGTGTGGCGCTGGCCCTTGTATCCCTGTACGTCTACCGCCGCCGCCATGCGGAGACCGCCGGCGACGTGGTGGCTATCCCCCTGGTGCGCCCCCTGTTCAAATACGGGGTGTCCTTCTGCTCCGGGCTGTGCCTGGGCATGTTCTCCGCAATGTTCTTCGGCTGGACGGACGGCATGGCTGTCCTCATCGCCAGTATCCTGGTCTGGACGGTCATCGGCTGCTTCGCCGCCGAGATGCTGCTGAAAAAGTCCTTCCGGGTGTTCAAGGCCTGGAGGGGGGCGGCGGTCATGGCCGCTGTGATGCTCCTGCTGTGCCTGGGGTGCACCATGGACCTGTTCGGGGTGGAGACCCGGGTGCCTCAGACGGACGGGGTGGAAAGCCTGAATGTCACCTTGGATTTGGGCTATCCCGGCGACAGCGGCAGGGGCTACTCCGCCGTCCTCACCGAGCCAGAGAACATTCAAAAGTTCATCGACCTCCACCGGGCCATCGTAGCCGACCGGGACCGGCTGGACGAGAGCAGCGGAAGCTATCAGACCGGGGACGAATACACCTACCTCCATCTGCACTACACCCTGAAGGGGGGCTCCACCCTGAACCGCTACTACGACAGCTTCCCCGTCTACCAGGAGGACATCGACCAGGAGGGCAGCGTCACCAATCTGGTAAAGGGCCTCTATAAGGACCGGGAATTGGTATCTGACGCCTATGGCTTTGAGAATTTCCTGGAAAAGGGCCGCCTCACCGGGGCCTGGCTGGACCGGGTCAATAACGCCAAGGGCGAGATGGAGTACAACATCTATGTGGACGACTACGCCCAGGAGCTGTGGGACGCGGTACAGCAGGACTTTGCCGAGGGGACCGTCGGCGTGCGTTATCTCTTCGACCACGGCAGCGACCGCCTGAAGGACACCTATCGCACCGATCTGACATTCAGCCTTACGGCTTACCAGCATCCCGGCTCCAACCAGGAGGACTACTCCGTCCAGGCCAGCCCCGCCAGCTACGACATCGACGAGACCCTCATCGTCACCCTCACCCCCAACGCCAGACACACCTTGGCTGTGCTGGATCAGACCGGCATCTTTGAGGAGGGGTACAGCCTGGCGGCCCATGAGCCGGACTATTATCCTGACACCCATACCTGGTAAGCGGCAAAGCCCCCTTTGCAAGGGGGCTTTGCCTTCGCCCAAAAATGCCAGAAAATTTTATTGCTTTTTAGATAGCTCTCCGGTATAATGAAAGGCAAGAGCGGTTATCCCGGGCATTTCGTTGAAATGTCCTACCAAATTTTAGGAGGTAACACCCATCATGAGAGAAGTTTATGTCGTCAACTGCTGCCGTACCGCCATCGGTTCTTTTGGTGGTTCCCTGAAAGACGTCCCCGCCGCCGACCTGGGCGCCGCCGTCATCAAGGAGGCCCTGAACCGGGCAGGCGTCAAGCCCGAGAACGTGGATGAGGTCATGTTCGGCTGCATCCTTACCGCCGGCCTGGGCCAGAACCCCGCCCGTCAGGCCAGCCTGAAGGCCGGTATCCCCACCTCCGTCCCCGCCTACACCGTGGGCATGGTGTGCGGCTCCGGCATGAAGTCCGTTATTGAGGCCGGCCGCACCATCGGCTGCGGCGACGCTGAGATCGTGGTCGCCGGCGGCATGGAGAACATGTCCGCCGCCCCCTTCGCCATCCCTGCCGCCCGCTGGGGCGCCCGCATGGGGGACAACAAGATGGTGGACACCATGATCAAGGACGGCCTGTGGGACGTGTATAACAACTACCACATGGGTACCACCGCCGAGAACATCTGCGACGTGTGGGGCATCACCCGGGAGGAGCTGGACGAGTTCGGCTACAACTCCCAGAAGAAGGCCGCCGACGCTATTGCCGCCGGGAAGTTTGACGACGAGATCGTCCCTGTCATGGTCAAGCAGAAGAAGGAAATGGTGGAGTTCAAGGTGGACGAGTTCCCCCGCCTGTCTCCCGTTGACAAGCTGGCCAAGCTGCGCGGCGCTTTCCCCTGCGGCCCCGAGGGCGTAGAGGACTCCATCGTTCACACCTTTGAGCCCACCCAGATCCACGAGGCCGACGCCAAGAAGCACGTCCAGCGGGTCACCGCCGGTCAGGCCTCCGGCATCAACGACGGCGCCGCCGCCATCGTGCTGGCCTCCAAGGAGGCTGTTGAGAAGTACGGCCTGAAGCCCATGGCCAAGCTGGTCAGCTGGGGCCAGGGCGGCGTGGACCCCAAGATCATGGGCGTGGGTCCTGTGCCCGCCTCCCGTCAGGCCATGGAGAAGGCCGGCCTGAAGATCGAGGACATGGACCTGGTGGAGGCCAACGAGGCCTTTGCCGCCCAGTCCATCGCTGTGGCCCGTGAGCTGAACTTCGACATGAGCAAGGTCAACGTCAACGGCGGCGCCATCGCTCTGGGTCACCCCGTGGGCGCTTCTGGCGCACGGATCATCGTCACCCTGCTCCACGAGATGGCCAAGCGGGACGAGGCCAAGAAGGGCCTGGCCACCCTGTGCATCGGCGGCGGCATGGGCGTTGCCACCATCTTTGAGAAGTGCTGAGTTATTAACACGCCAACCGGCCCGGGAATTATCCCAGGCCGGTTTTTTACTGCCTTTTTTCGACTTGCTCTTTCAGGACCAAATATCCATCCAAAATTCAGTAAAATTCTGCAAGCACTATGGTGTCAGCGCCGATTATATTCTCGGCTTAGGCCGGGATATGAGGTGGTCAAGACAGAACGAAAAACCCCGGATACCTGCTCCAAGGTATCCGAGGCTTCCCGTTGAAAAAGAGGATTAAAATGAAACGAACTGTCTCTTGCAGATGTTATATTACAGGAAACTTATTAACAAATCCAACGTCAGTTGTTACAAAAGGATTAAATCGTCCAAAAAAAATTGGGGAGCGGAGGGCTTTTTGGTGTATTTAGACAGGCCCTCGGACAGAGAGAAAGGCCAACGGAGCGACCCGTCAGCCTTTCAAAAAATGGAGGATAGAATGAAAAGATGTTCTTGCCTTGCGAGTATGAGTATAGACAAAAGATTTTACAAAAGTTCTCGCCAGTTGTTACAAAAGCTTTAAATATCATCGCAAACTTTGAAAAAACGTTTGGAGCATCCCCTCGCACTCCCGCTCCAGCGGCCCCTGGTAGATGCGGGGGTGGTGGTTGAACCGCTCTTCAAACAGGTTGAGTACCGACCCGCAGCACCCGGACTTCCCCTCCCGCGCGCCGTAGCGCACCTCTCTGATCCGGGCGTTGATGATGGCCCCGGCGCACATGGGGCAGGGCTCCAGGGTGACGTAGAGGGTACAGCCCTGGAGCCGCCAGCTCCCCAGCCGGGCGCAGGCCTCCCGGATGGCCTCCACCTCCGCGTGGGCGGTGGCGTCCCTGTCCGCCTCCCGCCGGTTGCGGCCCCGGCCGATAATCTGGCCGTCCTTCACGATGACACAGCCCACCGGCACGTCGCCGTCGGCGATGGCCTCCCGGGCCAGGCGCAGGGCCTCGGCCATGAAATATTCGTGGTTCATTCCTCGATTTCCCGCATAAACACGATCACGCCGTCGCCGTGCATACAAAACTGCCAGCCCTCCCGGCCCAGTTCATTCCACCGGGCTTCCGCTTCCCGGATTTTTTTCTGCCAATCAAAGCCCAGCGACGTTTTGATTTCTGCCATCTTATACTCAAATTTTTTCACGCTGCTTCGCCTCCTTTTCTTCCATTCTATCACAAGTTGCCCCTTGCCGCAATGTGAATCCCGTGATACAATATCCGTCGAATTCATTACAGAGGGACACGTTCTATGAAAACTTATCACGCCGGACAATTTGATATCGCCGTCATCGGGGCGGGCCATGCGGGGATTGAGGCCGCTCTGGCCGCCGCCCGAATGGGAATGAAGACCCTCTGCTTCACCGTCAACCTGGACGCGGTGGGCAACATGCCCTGCAACCCGGCCATTGGAGGCACAGGGAAGGGCCATCTCGTCCGGGAACTGGACGCCCTGGGGGGGGAGATGGCCAAGGCCGCCGACCGGGCCTGCATCCAGTACCGGCTGCTCAACCGGAGTAAGGGTCCCGCCGTCCAGTCTCTCCGGGCCCAGGCCGACCGCCGGGAGTACCAGAAGGTGATGAAGCACACCCTGGAGCGGCAGGAAAACCTCTGGGTCAAGCAGGCGGAGGTCGTTGAGATTTTAACGGAAAACGGCGCAGTATCCGGGGTGGTCACCCACACCGGGGCGGTTTACGGAGTAAAGGCCGCCATCGCCGCCACCGGCACCCATCTGGGGGGCCGCATCGTGGTGGGGGAGGTGGTCCGGGATTCCGGCCCCGACGGCCTGTCCGCCGCCCTGCCCCTGACAGACAGCCTGAAGCGGCTGGGGCTGTCCATCCGCCGGTTCAAGACGGGCACCCCTCCCAGGGTCAACGCCCGCAGCGTGGATTTTTCCAAAATGGAGCTCCAGGAGGGGGACCGGGACAGACTGGCCTTCTCCTTCCAGACCGGGACGCCCCCGGAAAACCGGGCGGTGTGCTGGCTGACCTACACCAACGAGCGCACCCACGAAATTATTCGGGCCAATCTGTCCCGCTCCCCCCTGTACGACGGCACCATCGAGGGGGTGGGTCCCCGGTACTGCCCCTCCATTGAGACCAAGGTGGAGCGCTTCCCCGACAAAGCCCGCCACCAGCTGTTCATCGAGCCAATGGGGCTGGACACGGAGGAGCTGTATATCCAGGGCTTCTCCTCCTCCCTCCCGGAGGAGGTGCAGGTCGAAATGCTCCACACCATCCCCGGCCTGGAACGGGCCGAAATGACCCGGTGCGCCTACGCCATTGAGTACGACTGCGTGGACCCCACCGGGCTGGAGGCCACCCTGGAGACCAAGGCCGTCCCCGGCCTGTATGGGGCGGGACAGTTCAACGGCTCCTCCGGCTATGAGGAGGCCGCCGTCCAGGGCTTTGTGGCCGGGGTGAACGCCGCCTTGAAGATACAGGGAAAACCGCCCCTCATTCTCCGCCGGGACCAGGGGTATATTGGGGTGCTCATTGACGACCTGGTCACCAAGGGCACCAACGAGCCCTACCGCATGATGACCTCCCGCACCGAGTACCGCCTGCTCCACCGCCAGGACAACGCCGACCGGCGGCTCACTCCCACCGGCTATGAATTGGGGCTGGTTTCTCGGGAACAATATGAAGCGGTGCAGGAGAAGTACAGGGCCGTGGACCGGGAGGTCCGCCGCCTGGAGCGCACCGGCACTCCGCCTACTCTGGAACTCACCGCCCTGCTGGAGGAGCGGGGGGAGCCTCCCGTAAAGGACGGCGCCCGGCTGGCCGATCTGCTCCGCCGCCCCCGGCTGAGCTACGCCGATCTGGCCCCCTTTGACCCAGGCCGGCCCGATCTGCCCCCCGCCGTGGCCGGTGAGGCGGAGATCACCATCAAGTACGCCGGTTATATCGACCGCCAGCTGCGTCAGGTGGAGGAGGTCAAGCGCCTGGAGGAGCGGCCCATGCCCTCGGACATCGACTACCTGTCCATCAAGGGCCTGCGGCTGGAGGCCCGGCAAAAGCTGGCCGCCATCCGCCCCAAAAACCTGGGCCAGGCCGGGCGGGTGTCCGGGGTGTCCCCGGCGGACATGGCGGTGCTGATGGTGTATTTGAAGCAGAGAGAGCAGTAAGGGGTGCAGTCTATGAATTTGCTGGGCAAGATACAGGAGTTTATCGACCCCACGCCCATTGAGGACAAGTACACTCAGCTGTTAAATCGGGCGTATACAGAGATTTTTCAGCCCATGGGCTTCAAGCGGGCAGGGCAGAATTTCCGCCTGTTTACTCCGGACGGCCTGGGGAAAATCGTCAATTTCCGCAAGGACAAGTGGAATCAGAAGGACCGCCGGCTGGGCTTCTACATCAATACCGGCGTCTATTTTGAGCCGGAGCCGGTTATCAAGGACCGAAAATTCAAGGAATATGACTGCCAGATCAGAAGCAGCGGGGATAACCCGACCCCTACCGATCTTTATGGGAAAAAGGGGGAAGAATTTTCCTATAATAAACAGTTCTGGTACATCTTCAAGCGGACCGACATGGAGGCAATGTATCAGGACCTGAAGCGGTCGATGGAGGAGGTCTTTGCCTGGTTCGCGCGTTTTGAGAGCCGCCAGACCGTCATCAACATGATTCTGGACGGCACGGCCGAGCAGTATTCTTTTACAATTGTCATGCACTACGGAACGGCAAAGATGCTGGCCGAAATGGGCTACCAGGCCCAGGTCTACGAGCGGATCAAGGGCACCCGGACCACCAACCCCCAGGCCTGGGCGGTGATTCGGCTGGCGGAGGACCTGGAGAAGGAGCTGGGAGGAATTTTATGAAATTATCGCAGGTCAAGGGAAACACCTGGGTCATTGAGGCCAACCAGCTCATCCCTCTGTACAAGCTGGGGGATGGGCGATGCGTTCTGCTGGACACCGGGCTTTTTGAGGAACGGGAGGAGCTGGAGGAAACCCTGCGGGGGGCGGGGCTCACCCCCGCGGGGGTGCTGTGCTCCCACGCCCATGTGGACCACTGCGCCAACAGCGGGTATTTTCAGAAAGAATACGGCGCGAAGATCGCCCTTACCTATCCTGAGGCGGGGATGTGCGCCTCCCTGCTCAATTTAAAGTGCTACTTCCTCACCCTTTCCCCAGGCACGGTAGAGCGGGAAGCCTCCTGCATGATCCATAAGCCCGACCTCCTTCTCCCTGTGTCAGACGGCCCCTTCGACGCCTGGGGGGTCCGCTTCCAAATCGTCCACACGCCGGGGCACTCCGCCGGGCATGTCTGCACCGTCACCCCGGACAACGTGTGCTATACCGCCGACGCCCTGCTCAGCTCGGAGATGCTGGGGGCCAAGCTGCCCTACAACCTGAGCCAGCAGATGGCCCTGGCCAGCCGGGAGAAGCTGCGCCATCTGAGCTGTGACGCCTACATCATGGCCCACCGGGGGGTCTGCTCTGGCGGGGAGATCGGGGCGCTCATCGACGCCAACCAGGCTTTGATCCGCCGCCGGGCGGAGGAGATTCTGTCTTTCGTGCAGGAGCCCATGACCGCCAGCCAGATCGACGAAGCGGCCTGCATCTTCTACAAGCTCTTCACCCACAAGCCGCCCCGCTCCCTGCGCTTTGAGCGGAACGTCCGCTTCTTCATCGAGTATCTGGTGGATACCGGGCGGCTGAACGAAGTGTGCCAAAATGGGGCCACTTATTATGTCCGGGCGGAAAATTCCTGAAATTTGCGGAAACCACTTGCAATCTGATTCGGATTGTGGTATGCTTTTGGGTACTTCCGGGTTTTCCCGGCTGAACTTGTAAATTTACGGCCTCCGGGGCCTTGAAAGGAACGAGAAACATGAATACGCTGAATCTGATCCTCACCATTGTCCAGGTCCTGTGCGGTCTGGCGGTCATCGCGGTGGTCATGCTCCAGTCTGGCAAGAGCGCCGGCCTGTCCGGCGCCATCGCCGGCGGCGCGGACACCTTCCTGTCCAAGAACAAGGCTAAGACCCTGGACGCGAAGCTGGCCAAGATGACCAAGTGGGTGGCCATCCTCTGGATCATCATCACCCTGGTCCTGAGCCTGATCTGATCAAACTGCAAAAATCAGCCCCCGCCATCCGGCGGGGGCTGATTTTTTAGTTCATCTCGTGGCTGTTGAGCAGGGACTGCTTGATGTCCCATAGCTTTTGGGACAGGTCCACATAGTAGTTATGGGGGTTCTCAAACCGCTTGACTTCGTCCCACAGGGAGTCCACCTGCCGCTGGCAGTAGGCTCGGCTGGTCTGGAGGTCGGGCACCTGATAGACCAGCTCGCCCCCCTGGAACACCGGCACCATCAGCTCTCTGGCCTCAATGTCGGTGTACACCTTCCGCTTCCAGGTGGCGTCCGGGTCAAAGAGCTCCAGGGGCTGGGTGAAGTCGAACTCTTCGTCGTGGAGGCAGATCAGGTCGGCCTCCGCCTTGCTGGTGTCCTTGGAGAAGATGCGGTAGATCTTCTTAAAGTGGGGGGTAGTGATCTTGGCGGCGTTTTCGCTGATCTTGATCTTGGGGATGATGGTCCCGTCGTCCCCTTCGATGGCGGCCAGCTTATACACGCCGCCGAACACCGGCTCGGACCGGGAGGTAATCAGCCGCTCGCCCACGCCGAAGGAATCGATCCGCGCCCCCTGGCGGACCAGGTCCCGGATGATGTACTCGTCCAGGGCGTTGGAGGCCACGATCTTGCAGTCGGGGAAGCCCGCCTCGTTCAGCATCTCCCGGGCTTTTTGGGACAGGTAGGTCAAATCGCCGCTGTCCAGCCGGATGCCGCACTTGGTGATCCCCTTGGGGACCAGCACCTCCCGAAAGGCCCGGATGGCGTTGGGCACGCCGGAACGCAGCACGTTGTAGGTGTCCACCAGCAGGGTGGCGTTGTTGGGGTACAGCTCACAGTAGGTCTTGAAGGCGGTGTACTCGTTGGGGAACATCTGCACCCAGGAGTGGGCCATGGTGCCGGTGGCGGGGGAGCCGTACCGCTGGTCGGCCATGGTGCAGGCGGTGGCGGAACAGCCGGCGATGTAGCTGGCCCGGGCGCCCAGCAGGGCGCCGTCCGCCCCCTGGGCCCGGCGGGAGCCGAACTCCGCCACCGGCCGGCCCTCGGCGGCCCGGACGATGCGGTTGGACTTGGTGGCGATCAAACTCTGGTGGTTCAGGGTGAGGAGAAGGAAGGTCTCGATAAACTGAGCCTGGATGGCGGGGGCACGGACGGTGAGGATGGGCTCGTTGGGGAAGACCGGGGTGCCCTCGGGGACGGCCCAGATGTCGCCGGTGAACTTGAACTTCCGGAGGAAGGCCAGAAACTCCTCGCTGAAGCAGCCCTTGGTGCGCAGATAGGCCACATCCTCCTCGTCAAAGCACAGCTCCTGGATGTACTCCACCACCTGGGCCAGACCGGCCGCGATGGCAAAGCCCCCCTTGTCAGGGACGGAGCGGTAGAACACGTCAAAGTAGCAGATACGGTCCTGTAAGCCGGTCTGGAAATAGCCGTTGGCCATGGTCAGCTCGTAGAAGTCGCAGAGCATGGTCAGGTTTGTCTTCGCTTTCATAGGGAAAGCCTCCTTTATCGGGGTGACAAGACACCCCTTGTTAGCCCTTATTATACTCCCCCTGGAGAAAAAAGCAAGGGGTTCTGGTGAAACCAAATGGCTCCCAGCTGTGATAATATAAGTGAAAGCGGCTTTCAAACAAGGTTAGGTGATACATATGCGGGACGAAGTGATCTTGCAGAAAATACGGTCCGGCGACCCCGCCGGGCTGGAGGCGCTGATGGAGCGTTACCTCCCCTATGTCTCCGCGGTGGTGTGGAACATCCTTCGGAACGCCATGCCCCCCGAGGACGGGGAGGAGGTGGTATCTGATGTGTTCCTGGCCGCCTGGCGGCAGCCGGAGGCCCTGCGGCCAGGACTGGTAAAGGGCTGGCTGGCGGCGGTGGCCCGGAACAAGGCCAAAAACCGCCTGCGGCAGATGGGCCAGGACCTGTCCCTGGAGGAAAACGCCCTGGACATCCCTGGCCCGGACGATCCCCCCAGCGACTTTGAGCGGGCGGAGGAGCGGCGGCTGGTGCGCCAGGCGGTGGACGCCCTGCCCAGCCAGGACCGTGAGATCTTTCTGCGCCACTATTACTACGCCCAGACTGTACAGGAAATTGCGGACCTTATGGGCCTGAACGGGGCCACAGTCAAGACCAAACTCCGGCGGGGCCGGATGAAGCTGAAACAAATACTGACGAGGGAGGGCTATCTCCGTGAAGCGTAACATTTCCGATCTGCTGGACCGGTATCCAGCGGAAAACCTGGAGTTAGACGGGAGGACCCCCTATTCCCCGTCGCGGATTAAGGAGATCACAATGAACAACGTCAATCAAACAAAATCAAAGGACCTTAAACCCAACCGGACTGCTAAGCGGTTCAAGCCTGCCCAGCTGCTCATCGCGGCTGCGGTGGTTGCGGCGCTGTCCGTCTCCGCCCTGGCGGCGGGCCGGGCGTTCGGAGCCGGTGAACTGTTCCAGGACTTCTTCTCCACAGAGGGGAATCCCCTCTCCCAGGGCCAGCTGGACACCATTGACCGGCTTGGACATGCCGCCGGTGAGGCCACCGCCCAGCTCCCCGCCGCCGTCACCCAAAACGGCGCCACCATTACCCCGCTGGCTGTGATCGCGGACGAAAACGTCTACTATATCCGCTTGCGGGTAGACGCCCCGGCAGGAACCACTTTGCCCGACCTGGACGGCGACACCCAGGGCTATTATCAGCTCCCTGCCACTCTGGAATCCCCGGAGGGCGCTTACACAGAGTTCGGCTACAATCAGGTAAAAACCGACCTTACCGACAATGACCCCACCGACAACTGCAAGGAGTTTGTCCTGTGTTTCTGCACCCTGGAGGGGGAGACCGACCTTCAGTTTAACGACGGCAGGGCAAAAACCCTCACTATTTCCGGTCTGTGGATTCAGGCGCCCGACAAGGAATACACCCCCATCTTTACCGGAGACTTTGTCTTTGACTTTGGCCTCAGCTTCCAATCCCGGACCATCGACTTGGATGCCGGGGGACTCACCTGGCATGACGAGCTGCTGGATTACTCCAACACCATCCAGTCCATGTCCCTGTCTCCCCTGAGTCTGACCTACCGCGTTGACTGCTCCCTGCCTGTCAATGACCATATCGGCCCCGCTTTTGGAGACATTAAGATCGTTTTGAAGGATGGTACTGTGTTCTTCTCTGAGGCTCAGGACTATGATGCGATGCAGCAGTATATTCAGTCCCAGCCTGTCACCCTGCCCATCACCGGCGAGCCTATAGGCGTTTTCCGGAATTACATCCCCTTTGACCAGCCCCTGGACCTGACCCAGGTGGACTATGTGCAGTACGGTGACAACAAAATTCCCGTCAGTGTGGAATAATCCCCGTTCTCCAGGGCATAATGGACCCATCCGATGATTGACAGGAGGGTCCATTATGTCCGACAAAACCGACGCCTTTCTTCACAGCCAGACCCGGGAAAACCTGATGCGGGCCTTCGCCGGGGAGAGCCAGGCCCGGAACCGCTACACCATCGCCGCCGGGGTGGCCAACAAGGCGGGGCTGGCCGTTATCCAGGGAGTGTTCCTGTTCACGGCGGAGCAGGAAAAGGTCCACGCCAAGCAGTTCTACTCCGCTCTGGAGGACTGCGCCGGCCAGACCGTCAAGGTGGACGGCACCTATCCGGTGGACATCTACTCCGGGGTGCTGGATTACCTCCGGGCCGCCCAGCACAACGAGTATCAGGAGTGGGAGCACGACTACGACCACTTCGCTAAAACGGCGATGTCCGAGGGCTTCCCCCTGGTGGGCAAGCTGTTTGAGAACATCGCGCGGGTGGAGAAGACTCACGGCGACCGCTTTGGGAAGTTCGCCAGCCTGATGGAGAAGGACCAGCTGTTTTTCTCCGATGTGGAGGTGCAGTGGATGTGCCTGCACTGCGGCTTCGTGGTGGAGGCCACCGCCGCCCCCGCTCACTGCCCCGTCTGCCGCCACCCCCAGGGGTACTTCGTGCGGTTCGAGCTGGCGCCCTGGAGCTGAGGCAAACATATCCCCACCCCGGATCATTTGGGGTGGGGATATGTATTTTCTTTGCTTTGGTCGAATAAAACATACTGTACTTATTATCAAATAAAATACATATAGTTTATTCGAATCTCCCAGAAATACTGCCGCTTTGGATAATATGCCCCTCCGCCGCCCGCAGAACGGCCTTTTTCCTTGACGCAGGGGAGAGGTCCAGGGCGCAGTCCAGGGCGCAGACGGTGAAGCGGTAGGTATGAGTCTTCCCCTTTGGCGGCTTGGGGCCGACGTAGCGGTGGAGGCCGTAGGCCACCCCCTGAACTGCGCCGTCCAAAACCGTCCTTCCCGCTGGGATGGCCCCCGGAATCCGGTCCGCCGCCGGGAGGTTCCAGATCACCCAGTGAGTGAAGTCCTTTATGGGGTGGCTCATGTCCTCCAGGGTAACGGCCAGCGTGACCGCCTCCGGGGACAGATTTTCCAGAATCAGCTCCGGGGACAGGTCCCGCCCCCGACCGGTGTGGTCCAGGAGAAATTTGCTGTTTTGGATACCGGGGCAGCGGACCTTCAGAATCCTTTCTTCCATATGTCCTCCTAAAACGCGGGCCCTCCGAACACTCGGAAGGCCGCAGAAAACCTTATCCCTTTTTCTTGGACGCCTCCCGCATCCGGGCGCCGTGGTCCAGCAGGCGCTTGCGGAGCCGGAGGTTTTCCGGGGTACACTCCAGCAGCTCGTCGTCGGCCAGGAACTCCAGACACTGCTCCAGGGAAAGCTGACGGGGGGTGACCAGGCGGAGAGCCTCGTCAGAGCCGGAGGCCCGCATGTTGGTCAGCTGCTTCTTCTTGCACACGTTGACCGAGATGTCCTCCGCCTTGGGGCACTCGCCCACGATCATGCCGCCGTAAACCGGGGTGCCGGGGCCGATGAACAGCGCGCCCCGTTCCTGGGCGTTGAACAGGCCGTAGGTCACCGCCTCGCCCGTCTCAAAGGCCACCAGGGAGCCGGTGGACCGGCGGCTGATCTCCCCCTTGACAGGTGCGTAGGAGTCGAAGACGGAGGCCATGATGCCCTCGCCCTTGGTATCGGTCAGGAACTCGCTGCGGTAGCCAAACAGGCCCCGGGAGGGGACCAAGAACTCCAGCTTCATCCGGCTGCCCACCGGGTTCATCTCCAGCATGTCGCCCTTGCGGGAGCCGATCTTCTCGATCACCGCGCCCACGCAGTCGGCGGGCACATCCGCCACCAGCCGCTCCAGCGGCTCGCACTTCACGCCGTCGATCTCCTTGTACAGCACCCGGGGCGGGGAAACCTGAAGCTCGTAGCCCTCCCGGCGCATGGTCTCGATCAGGATGGACAGGGACATTTCTCCCCGGCCCGCCACGTTGAAGGAGTCGGTAGAGCCCTCCACCTCGGAGACCTTCAGGGACACATCCTTCAACGTCTCCCGGAACAGCCGGTCCCGGATCTGGCGGCTGGTGACAAATTTGCCCTCCCGCCCGGCGAAGGGGGAGTCGTTCACCGAGAAGGTCATCTCGATGGTGGGGGCGGAGATCTGGACAAACTCGATGGGCTCCACCTTGTCGGGGACGCAGATGGTGTCCCCGATGGTCACGTCTCCGATGCCGCTCATGGCGATGATGCTGCCGGCCTCCGCCTCCTGGACGGGTACCTTGGCCAGACCGTCGAACTCGTACAGGGCGGTGGCCTTGGCCTTTTTGGCGGGAGCGTCGGGGTCGTGGTAGTTGCACACCGCAATCTCCTGGTTCTGCTTCACCCGGCCCCGCTCAATGCGGCCGATGGCGATGCGGCCCACAAACTCGTTGTAGTCGATGGAGGACACCAGCATCTGGAAGGGGGCCTCCAGATCCACCTCGGGGGCGGGGATATAGTCCAGGATGGTGTCAAACAGGGGCTTCAAATCGCTGCCCGCCACGTCGGGCTGGACCGAAGCGGTGCCCTGACGGCCGGAGCAGAACAGCATGGGGGAGTCCAGCTGCTCGTCGGTGGCGTCCAGGTCCAGCAGCAGCTCCAGGCATTCGTCTACTACCTCGTAAACCCGTTGATCGGGACGGTCGATCTTATTCACCACCACGATCACCCGGTGGCCCAGCTCCAACGCCTTGGACAGCACGAACCGGGTCTGGGGCATAGGGCCTTCGGCGGCGTCAACCAAAAGGATGACTCCGTTGACCATTTTCAAAATGCGCTCCACCTCGCCGCCGAAGTCGGCATGGCCCGGGGTGTCTACGATGTTGATCTTCACATCGCCATACTGCACCGCCGTGTTCTTGGCCGTGATCGTGATCCCCCGCTCACGCTCCAGATCGTTGGAGTCCATGACGCGGTCCACTACCGCCTGATTCTCCCGGTAGACGCCGGACTGCTTGAGCATTTCGTCCACCAGAGTGGTCTTGCCGTGGTCCACGTGGGCGATGATGGCAATATTTCTTAGGTTCTGATTCTGCATGGGAAGTACACCTCAAATCTGTGTTTTCCGAATAGGACAGGGTATTATACTCCCATTCCTTAAAAAAATCAACACCTAAAACGCAAAGCGGATGGGATTTGGGACTGTGCAATTCAACTCGAACAGATTTTCGTTTTTTTCTTGACAAGCTGGAACATATGTTGTATTATCGAGTAGAACAAACGTTTTTTACCGGCCTGCGGCAATAGTCCGGTTTTTGGGACAGTTTTTTGGCTAAACTTATCCTGCCATCAAAACTACGGAGGGATTACATATGCAGACCACCTACTATAAATCATACCGCTCTGCGCCCCATGCCGGGAACATCATCCATCTGTCCCAGCTCCGCCGCCGCCAGGACTTGGCTCAGCGGGACAGTCTGGCCCGCCAGCCGGAGGAGGAGAGGTGGGCTTCGGAGACGGATTCTCTCTTCCGGCCCGTGGTGCTGACCATCACCCCGGAGGAGCGCCGCCGCGCCCGTCAGGAACGCCGCGCCTGGCGGTTGGACGCCTGCGCCAGCTTGGCCGTAATTCTGATGACGGCAGCCTTTGCCCTGCGGATGCTGTTCTGACCACAACATCTTGCGTTTTTTCCAAAGAACACTGTATTTTTTTCTGCAGTGTTCTTTTTTTGTGCACTTTTTTGTTAACTTTTTGTTTCAGAACAAAAAAAGGGGTTGACGGACGGCAGGAAAACATGTATATTGTTGTTACCGTTTTGTAACTCTTATTTCACAATTGTCATTTTTCCCTCAGAACAAGAGGTGATTTCCATGGATCAACCCCAGGATCAAAGCTGGACCGCCCGGCTCCCTGTGGCGGAGCTGGAGCAGGAGCGCGCCAAAGCCGCCAAGCAGGCGAAACCTCCGGAGCAGAGCCAGCCGCAGCAGCCCGCCACACCCGAATGGCAGCTCTATCTCAAGGGCATGCGGGAATGGGCCCGCATCCATTTCCGCCGGTGGGCCCATCTGTTTCACGGCGCAGCCGCCGGAACGCTGGCGGTGGGACCGGTCTCCTTTCTGCTGGTCGCCGGGGCGCTGGGCACCGCCCTCACCTTGACCACCCTCTACTCCACCAGCTACGCTGTCATTGTGGACGGCCAGGAGGTGGGCATTGTCGCTGACCAGAGCGTGGTGGATCAGGCCATTCACACGGTCGAGACCCGAGGCAGCCAGCTGCTGGGCTACGACTACCGGGTGGGCGGCGAAATCGATTACGCCTTTACCCTCACCCTGAAAAGCGACCTGAGCCGGGAGCAGGACATCAGCAACTTCTTCTACGGCCAGCTCAATGAGCTCAGCGACCAGCTGCGGGCCTATCAGGTCATGCTGGGCAGTCAGGTCGTCGGCGTGGTGAAGGACGAGACCGCCCTCAACGCCATGCTGGACGGCATCAAGGCCGAGTATGTCACTGACGCCACCACCTCTGTGGAATTTGTGGAGGACCTGTCCGTCACGCCGGTCTACGCGGTGGATACCCTGATGAGCGTCGGCCAGATCGAGGAGGCGCTGAAGGCCAACACCACCGGCGAGACCACCTACACTGTGGTCAAGGGCGACACCTACAACGGCATCGCCTACCGCAACGACATGTCGCTCAGCGACCTGATGGCCCTCAACCCGGACGCCAATATCAACCGGCTGATGGTGGGCGACATCCTCAACGTCAAGCAGATCATCCCCGCTCTGTCCGTTCTGACCACCGAGCATGTCACCTATCTGGAAGCCATCCCCTGCCCGGTGGAGGAGGTTAAGGACGACTCCATGTATGTGGGCGACTCCAAGATCCTGACCCAGGGCGAGGAGGGGGAGGCGGAGATCCAGGCGGATGTGGTCTATATCAACGGCTACGAGCAGGAGCGCACCGTCACTGACAGCCTGACCCTCCGGGAGCCCACCACCACCGTGAAGGCCGTTGGCACCAAGGAGAAGCCCAAGACCGCCTCCAAGGGCAACTATATCTGGCCCACCAGCAGCCACCGAATCAACTCCTACTTCGGCGGACGGACCATTTTTGGCAGCTACAGCTACCACTCCGGCATTGACATCCACGCCACCTACGGCGAGGCCATCAAGGCCGCAGACGGCGGCACTGTCACCTTCGCCGGGTACAAGGGCAGTTACGGCTATCTGGTCATCATACGCCATGACAACGGCACTGAGTCCTACTACGGCCACAACTCCAGTCTGGTGGTTTCCGCCGGACAGAAGGTCTATCAGGGACAGACCATCGCCAAGGCCGGCTCTACCGGCCGCTCCACCGGCGTTCACTGCCACTTTGAGGTCCGCGTGGGCGGCACGGCAGTCAACCCGCTGAATTACCTGAGATAAAGTACGAACGCCCCCGGCCAACCACCGGGGGCGCTTGTTCTGTTTTATTTACCTTTTGCTATGCTAAAGGCAGACAGAGGGGGAGTGCAGGATGGTGAAGCCTGAAACGGTTGGCCGTGTCTTAAATATAAAACGTCTCGTATTTTACCAGTAATAAAATACGAGACGTTTTTATTATTTCGATGGACGAACGGCCTCCAAGGCGCGGAGGATTGCGTCAATGTCCTGAATGGTCCGCTCCGGGCTTGAGAACAGGTCCTGGAACAGACGCTCCAGGTTCTCCTCAAACCGGTCGGGCAATATCCGGCAGCACTCCCGGCATAGCTGAACCAGTCGTTTTTCTCCCGGATGGGGGAGACTGTTCAGCGCAAAGAGGAAGTCAAAGTAGGATTCCAAAAAGGCTGCGGTCCGGTGGTTGACGCTGACCAGATCCCCCCGCTTCAGCGCCTTTTGAATCTGCCCCTCATAGGCTGGCATGGAGGCGTGGAGCAGCTGCCAGCTGCGCTCCAGGATATTGGCGCGCAGCTGAGGCGGATAGGGCACGTCAAACCGCTTTTTGGCAGCGGTCAGGCGGCCGTCCCGGTCGTAGAGCACCCTGCAGGTCAGCAGATTGTGCCACATGCAGGTGGTGTAGCCGTTTTGGGGCTGGAACTGCTCCACCACCCGGGCCAAGTCCTCTGTGAACCCGTCCAGATTGCGGTACAGAAGGTCGATATCCCTCCCGCTGTTCAGGGTGCAGTTGTCCTCATACTCCCAAAAGTGGTTGCCGATCTCCATCCGGCCGCAGTACCGGGATAAAAGGGCCCGCCGAACCTCCTCCGGCACCGGGGCGGTGCAGTAGAGGTAGACGTCGTAGTCAGAGGCTTCGTCGAAGTGTTCCCCCGCCCGGGAGCCGCCCAGGGCCAGAGCCTCTACCTCCTCCAGGGCGCACAGCTCCTGAATGAAAGCCTCCACCATCAGTAGGCCAGCTTCTGGTCCAGCCAATCCTTCAGCTGATCGATGGGCACCCGGACCTGATCCATGGTGTCCCGGTCCCGGATGGTGACGGCGTGGTCGGCCTCGGTCTTGTCGTCGCCCACGGTCTGGAAGTCCACGGTGATGCAGTAGGGGGTGCCCACCTCGTCCTGGCGGCGGTACCGCTTGCCAATGGAACCGGCATCGTCAAAGTCCACCATAAAATACTTGGACAGCTGGGCCTGAATCTCCCGGGCCTTTTCGCTCAGCTTCTTGGACAGGGGGAGTACGGCGCACTTGAAGGGAGCCAGGGCGGGGTGAAGGCGCAGGACGGTACGCACGTCGTCCTTGCCGTCCTTGTCCTGTCCGACCACCTCCTCGTCGTAGGCGTCCACCAGGAAGGCCAGGGTGACCCGGTCGGCGCCCAGGGAGGGCTCAATGACATAGGGGATATAGTGCTCGTTGGCCTCCTGGTCGAAGTAGGTCTGGTCCTTGCCCGAAGTGTTCTGGTGGGCGGTCAGGTCAAAGTTGGTCCGGCTGGCCACCCCCCACAGCTCGCCCCAGCCGAAGGGGAAGACAAACTCAAAGTCGGTGGTGGCGTTGGAGTAGTGGGACAGCTCCTCGGGGTCGTGGTCCCGCAGGCGGAGGTTCTCGTCCCGCAGGCCCAGATTCAGCAGCCACTCGTGGCAGAATTTCTTCCAGTAGGCGAACCACTCCAGCTCGGTGCCCGGTTTGCAGAAGAACTCCAGCTCCATCTGCTCAAACTCCCGGGTGCGGAAGGTGAAGTTGCCCGGAGTGATCTCGTTGCGGAAGGATTTGCCCACCTGGCACACGCCAAAGGGCAGCTTTCTTCTGGTGGTGCGCTGGACGTTCTGGAAGTTGACAAAGATACCCTGGGCGGTCTCGGGGCGGAGGTAGACGGTGTTCTTGGCGTCCTCTGTGACCCCCTGGAAGGTCTTGAACATCAGGTTGAACTGGCGGATGTCGGTCCAGTTGAACTTGCCGCAGGAGGGACAGACGATCTGGTGCTCCTCCACAAAGGACTTCATCTCGGCCTGGGACATAGCGTCTACGCTGTGGCCCAGGTCAAAGCTGTTGGCCTGGCACCAGTCCTCAATGACCTTGTCCGCCCGGAACCGCTCCTTGCACTCCTTGCAGTCCATCAGCGGGTCGGAGAAGCCGCCCACATGGCCGCTGGCCACCCACACCTGGGGATTCATCAGGATGGCGGCGTCCAGGCCCACGTTGTAGGGGTTCTCCTGGACGAATTTCTTCCACCACGCCTTCTTTACGTTGTTCTTCAGCTCCACGCCCAGGGGGCCGTAGTCCCAGGTGTTGGCCAGGCCGCCGTAGATCTCAGAGCCGGAGAAGATAAACCCCCGGCCCTTGCACAGGGCCACAATCTTTTCCATAGTCTTTTCGGTGTTCTTCATGTTGGATAAGCTCCTTTTCATTTATTGTGGGTCAATCGTGTGGAAAATTCGTTTTAATCCTCCGTTTTCGTACAAAAACTCAAGCTGTAACGTCAGATAGGTCAAGTCTCCGCCGGAGGTCAGCTCGTAGTCCGCCGCGAAGCCGCTGCCGTCCTTATACTCAAAAAACATGATCTCATGATGATACTCATATTGAGGCTTAAAGTTACAGGGGACGCCATATTCGTCAAAAACATCGAAGTCATTCATGTCCAGCGTGCCCTGGATGCACTCCCGGATTTCCTCGGTGTTGTCCCACTCCATCTCGTCCACGCAGGAGGGCAGATCCTCGTACCGCTTTTCGTGAAGGACGTGGCAGATGTTCTTTACCACCTCAATGGCCTGTTCCTTGTGCTGTTCCGTCATCAAAACACCTCCTTTACAGACAAAAACGCCCTGAGCCGGTTTGGCTCAGGGCGAACAAAACTTGTCCGTGGTTCCACCTGAATTTCCCCATGGGGGACACTCTTGCCCGGTAACGGCGGGGGACCGGCGGACCATTTCCTGTCCGCGCTCCAAGGCGCCTTCCCGCCGCGCCTTCGGAGGATTTTCACCTGCCATCCTCTCTCTGCCGCCCGGCTGCGGGGTACTGTTCCCTGTCTTCGCTTTGTGGTTCTCTATTGTATGCCAGTTTTCTTCCCCTGTCAAGGGGAATTTTAAGAGTTTTTACCTCTTTTCCTTCTGATTGACTTCTTTCAGATGAGCTTTCAAAACCTGATTGATATAGCTGGACAGAGAGCGGTCCTCCATTTCTGCCAAATACCTCACCCGATCCAAAATGGGGGCATCAATGGTAATGCTCACCGATGTTTTCAATGGCTTCACAGAATCACTCCTCAATTGGAATGATACTATTTTCTCCCGTGTTACGTTGACAAATCGTGGTTTATCGTGTAAACTGGTCTAAATGCATCGTGGGAGGAATACCATGTACAGCAATGATTTTGAATCTGCATTCTCCCATTTCTTAGAGACGCGCGAATATGATGAAGCAGAAAACATTCTGTTCTCCGCCATGCGTCAGGCGTTCATTGCCGGCTGGCTGGCCGCGGGGGGCGAGCCACCCAACAAAGGGCGGATCTTTCAGCTGTTTTCCTCCGAACAAGAAATGTAGGATTTCCTCTTGCATATGATAAACCGGTTGTGGTAAAATGTTTTCAGCCGATAATCCACCAAACGGCTCATCATCTTCACGCAAAACTGAGCCCCACAGAGAGGTCGCATCTCTCTGTGGGGCTCGATTTAACTTTGGTTACCTTTTGTTGTGACGGTCAAACCATCTGCAAATGAGTCCGCCGATAACATTTGCAGTGACAGCCACGATCACATCCACCAATACGCTCATCTCTTCACCTCCTCCCTGTTGCCAGGGTAGGAAAGGCAATCATCTACATTGTACCAAAATTCGACCAAAGCTGCAACAAAAATCCCTGGAGGATCACCCTCCAGGGATTCGTTCTGTTCAGCCCAAATATTTCTCCAGGCAGACCAGCTGTACATCGGGGATGCCGTTAAACACACAGGGGACGATCCCCGCCTCCCAGTAGCCCAGGCCGGCGTACAGCCTCCGGGCGGCGGCATTCCGGGCGTTGGTGTCCATCCGCAGATCGAGACAGCCCTGGTCCAGGGCGTACCGCTCATAAAACCGGACGAACTCCCTCCCGCAGCCCTTTCCCGCCTGGACGGGGTCCACCACCAGGGTGTGGATCACCATCACCTGCTCCGGCGGAATATCCCCATGCCGCCAAGGGACATTGGCGTATTCTGGGACCTGATTCTGGTCGATTTTGGCCGCAGCGGCAACCGCTCCGTCCCGCTCCAGGACAAACAGGGTCCCTGCTTCCAGAGCGTCCAGCGCAGTCTGCTCGGTGGGGTAGACCCCCCGGATCCATCCGACCACCGCACGGCCCTGCTCCTCCTCGGTCAAAATGCGGTCGTAGATGGCCGTGATCTGGGGGATATCCTCCCTAACTGCCCTTCGAACCGTCATAGCGATGCCTCCTATCTGGTGAGAAGTTTTTTCATGCCCTCCTCCAGGCCGTCCACGGTGAGGGGGAACATGGGAAATTCATTGGCGATCGTGTCGTAGGTCTGGGACCAGTAGGCGCCCCAGTCGGGACGGCGGCTGGGGTTGAGCCAGACCGTGTGCCGGAACCGGCCCTTCAGCAGGCGCAGCCAGTCCATACCGCACTTGGGGCCGTCCGCCCGCTCACTCTGGCCGTAGTAGCCGCTCATCAACTCGTAGGGAGCCATCTGAGCGTCCCCCACCAGGATCAGCTTGTAGTCGCTTGGGATGTTGGACAGCACCCAGTCGGTAGAAATGCTGTTTCGGTAGAGCAGGGTGGGGTCCAGATACAGCTTGCTGTAGGGACAGTTGTGAAAATAGTAGACCTTCAGGTCCTTGAAGTGGCCTGACTTGGACACTGCCTGAAACAGGGCGGAGCACAGCTGAGCGTAGTAGTCCATGGAGCCGCCGGAATCCATCAGGAGGAGCACCTTTACCGTGTTCTCCCGGGGCCGTTTGTAGCGCACCTTCAGAACACCGCCGTTGTCCGCGGTGTCCTTGATGGTGTTGTCCACATCGAACTCGGTAGGGGGGAGGTCCACCAGCCCGGAGTACTGCCGCAGGTGGCGCAGGGCCACTTGGAACTGACGGGTATCCAGGGTGTTGTCCCGGCGGAAATCCCGGAATTTCCGCTCCCCCGCCACCCGGAAGGCCCGGCGGTACATGGACTGTCCTCCCACCCGGATGCCCTTGGGGGACAGACCGGAGTTGCCGAACATGGACATGCCGTGGGTACCCACCCAGTAATTGCCGCCGTTGTGCTCCTCGGTCTGCTCCCGCATGCGCTCCTGGAGCATCCGCTCGACCTCCTCCTCGGAAAAACCCATGTTCTTCAGAGCCTGCGCCTCATCCCAGTTGGCGTAATCGGATAATACTTCTGGTTTATTCAGCCAGTCCAATAACTCTTTGGATATCTCCTGCTGGAAGGGGACGTCCCGAAAATACTCCAGAAAGGTGCGGTCGAAGGCGTCGAAGTCCGCCTCGCTCTTCACCAGCAGACAGCGGCACAGGTGGTAGAAGCCGGTAAAGCTGGCGTTGTGGAGATTTTTGTGCAGCCCCTCCATCAGAGCCATCCACTCGGTGAGGGACACCTTTAAGCCGTTTCGCCGCAGCAGATACAGCAAATTCTCAAACACGGCTTCACCTTCCTTCCATCGTCTTTGATGATTGTATCGTCTTTTTATTGAAAAGGCAAGCATATTCTGTTCTGCCAAGTTTCATTATTTTTTTGACAAGTATACTTGACAACATGGTCCCACCGTGCTATGATACCTTCAACGGAGGAGGTCACGGCCGGACCGAGGCCGGGAAATCTTAGAAAGGATCTTTCTTATGGACAAAGACAAAATTCTGGAAAAGAGCCGCAAAGAAAATGAAACGCAGGACGAGATGGAAAAAACCATCCGCGTCGAAGGGGAGTCCTTCAGCCTGGCTCTCACTCTGTTGGTGGGACTTCTTCTGTTTTCTTACAATCGATTGCATGATCTGCCCTCTGACACTATATTCATCATGTTCTGGACCTCCTGCGTTAGTAACCGGCTGTACCGGCTCACCAAGCGGAAGAGTGCCTCTGATCTGATCACCATGATAATCTCTCTTGTCATCCTGGTGTTCTATGTGGTAAAATACTTCTCACAGGGGTGAGGGCATGGACGACCAGTTGGTCCTGAAAAATCGGTTAAAGGTGGCCCGGGCGGAGCGATCCCTGTCCCAGGGGGAGCTGGCCAAACTGGTGGGCGTCTCCCGCCAGACCATCAGTTCCATCGAGACAGGCCAGTTCAATCCCACCGCCAAGCTGGCTCTGGTGCTGTGTGTCGCCCTGGACAAGAAATTCGAGGAGTTGTTCTATTTCGACTGAGAGGGGGCCTGTTAATGGAGGTGTTCGCCATAGGGTTATTCGCCGTGGCAGTAATTGGCATTCCCATCGCCATCCTGCTGCTTAACAACTACGGTTCCAAGCGGGGATGCGGCCGGGGGTGCGCCACCTGCGGCAACCGGGAGATCTGTTATCGGAAGAGGAAAAAGAGGTCACAGGACAAATAATTGTCCTGTGACCTTTTTGTTTATTTAAACTTCTGGCTCTCCGCCACCGCCAGCTGATCACAGCGGTTGTTGAACTCGTTTTCCGCGTGGCCCTTCACCCAATGTAGGTTGACGGTGTGCTTCTCGCACAGGTCCAGCAGCCGGCCCCACAGGTCGGGGTTGAGGGCGGGCTTTTTGTCCGACTTCACCCAGCCCCGGGCCCGCCAGCCCTTGGCCCAGCCCTTGCCCAGACCGTCGATGACGTACTTGCTGTCGGAGTACAGCTCCACCGCGCAGGGTTCCTTCAGGGCCTCCAGGGCGGCGATTACTCCGGTGAGCTCCATGCGGTTGTTGGTGGTCTGGGCCTCGCCCCCGGACAGCTCTTTCCTGTGGCCGTTGTACATCAGGATGGCCCCCCAGCCCCCGGGGCCGGGGTTGCCGGAGCAGGCCCCGTCGGTGTAAATGGTAACTGTCTTCATAGTTAATTCCTTTACAGTTGATTTCTTTTCTCTTTCATCTCCAAGGGTACATGATATCCGCGAAAAAGTCAAATGTCTTTTTGCTGCATCCCATCCCTCTGCCGTAATAATACAGAGCGCAGAAGACTGCAGCTGCGGCAAATAACGGAAAGCCAAAGTACACAATGACAGCTGTGAGTAAAATCTCCACAATTTTAAACTGTGTCATAATACCGCCCATCAAGAGGTATTATAGCATAATTTGTTTGTGTTCAAAGATTAAGCGCGGTCGAAATCCCAACCGCGCTTTTTATTTCCCCAGGCTGTCCAGCTGCTCCAGCCGCCGCTTAGCGCCCGGAACGTTGGAGGGGATATGCTCTTCCTCACTCTGCTTGCTGATCTTACGGGGCAGATTCCATCAGCAGCATATTCATTGGAATTACTCCTTCGGCTGCTCCTCACCAGCTTCCGCGGCTTCTTCCCGTTCGGCCAGGGCCAGGGAGATCACCTTGTCGCCGTCCTCCTTGAAGCGCATGACGATGACCCCCTGGGTGGCCCGGCCGCACTGCTTGATGGTGTCCACATGGGTGCGGATCAGGATGCCCGACTGGGTGACCAGCAGCAGATCCTCGGAGCCGTCCACCACCTTGACCCCTACGATGGGACCGGTCTTCTCGGTGACCATATAGTTCTTGATGCCCATGCCGCCCCGGTTGGTGATGCGGTACTCCTCCACGGGGGTGCGCTTGCCAAAGCCCTTTTCGGTGATGGACAGCACTGTTTTCCCCTCCGCGGCCCGGGCGGCGCCCACCACATAGTCGCCCTCCCGCAGGCGGATGCCCCGGACGCCCACCGCGTCCCGGCCCATGGGCCGCACGTCGTTCTCGTCGAAGCAGACCGCCATGCCGTCGTGGGTGGCGATGAGGATCCGCATAGTCCCGTCGGTCTCCCGGACGGAGACCAGCTCGTCTCCCTCGTCCAGGCGCAGGGCACGGATGCCGTTGTTGCGCAGGTTCTTCAGGGCCTGCACCGGCAGACGTTTCACGGTGCCCTGGCGGGTGACCATGAACAGGAACAGCTCCTTGCCGCTGGTCTCCCGGAAGTGGAGCATGGTCTGGATGCGCTCTCCCTGCTCCACCTGGAGGATGTTGACAATGTTGGTGCCCTTGGCGGTCTTGCCGCTCTCAGGAATCTGGTAGCCCTTCTTCCGGTAGACCTTGCCGGTGTCGGTGAAGAAGAGGATATAGTCGTGGGTGGAGGCGGTGAACACGTCCACCACATAGTCCTCCTCCCGGGTGGTGATCCCCTTCTTGCCCATGCCGCCCTTGGACTGGGCGGCGTACTCGCTCACCGGGGTGCGCTTGATATAACCCGCCTGGGTGAGGGTGAAGACGCACTGCTCCTCCGCGATCAGGTCCTCGATGTCGATCTCGTCCTCCACGTCCTGGATCTCGGTGACCCGGTCGTCGCCATATTTGTCCCGGATGGCGATGAGCTCCTCCTTCAGCACCCCCCGAAGCATCTCCTTGCTGGCCAGCAGCTGGTTGAAGTAGGCGATCTTCTTCTCCAACTCCTCATACTCCGCCTCCAGCTTTTCCCGGTTCAGCCCCTGGAGGGAGATCAGCCGCATGTCGCAGATGGCCTGGGCCTGGGGTTCGTCCAGCTGGAAGCGCTCCATCAGCCGCTCCTTGCCGTTGCTGTAGCTGGTGCGGAGGATGTGGATGACCTCGTCGATGTTGTCCTGGGCGATGAGCAGGCCCTCCAAAATGTGGGCCCGTTCCTGGGCCTTTTTCAGGTCGTATCTGGTGCGGCGGATGATAACCTGCTCCTGGAAGGCGATATACTCGTCCAGCACACCGCGCAGGGACAGCACCCGGGGCTGGAGCTTACCGTTGACCTCCACCAGAGCCAGCATGATGACGGAAAAATTGGTCTGCATGGCCGTCTGCTTGAAGAGCTTGTTCAGCACCACCTGGGCGTTGGCGTCCTTTTTCAGCTCAATGACGATGCGCATGCCGTTGCGGTCCGTCTCGTCCCGCAGGTCGGAGATGCCCTCCAGCCGCTTGTCCTTCACCTGGTCAGCGATGTTTTTGATCATCTGCCTCTTGTTAACCTGGTAGGGAAGCTCGTTGACAATGATGCGGATACGGTCCTTTCCAAACTCCTCGAACTCCGTTCGGGCCCGCAGGACCATCTTGCCCCGGCCGGTGGCGTAGGCCGCCCGGATGCCCGACCGGCCCATAATGATGCCCCGGGTGGGGAAGTCCGGGCCCTTGATGTGCTCCATCAGGTCGGACAGATCGGCCTCCGGATTGTCCAGCACGCAGATGGTAGCGTTGATGACCTCCTTCAGATTGTGGGGCGGGATGTTGGTGGCCATGCCCACGGCGATGCCGCTGGAGCCGTTGACCAGCAGGTTGGGGAACCGGGAGGGGAGCACTCGGGGCTCCTGCCGGCTCTCGTCAAAGTTGGGGTCCCAGTCCACGGTGTCCTTGTCGATGTCCCGCAGCATTTCGTTGGACAGCTTGGACATGCGGGCCTCGGTATAACGGTAGGCCGCCGGGGGATCGCCGTCCACCGAGCCAAAGTTGCCGTGGCCGTCCACCAGCATGTAGCGCATGGAGAAGCTCTGGGCCAGACGGACCATGGCATCGTAAACGCTGGAGTCGCCATGGGGGTGATATTTACCCAAAACGTCACCCACGCAGGTGGCCGACTTTTTGAAGGGCTTATCGCTGGTCAATCCGCTTTCGTACATGGTATACAAAATGCGGCGGTGGACCGGCTTCAGGCCGTCCCGCACGTCGGGCAGGGCCCGGCCCACGATGACCGACATGGCGTATTCAATATAGCTCTTTTCCATCTCCCCGACCAGCTCGGATTCGGTGATCGCCTGGTTGGGGAACGCGATGTCCTCCGGTTTATAATCTCGGTTGTGTGCCATATTTTACCTCATTTCCTCCCGTTACCAGGTCAGCTTCAGCCAGTCCATCCCTGGGTAGGACTCTCCTGTATGGATATACCACTCCACACACTTCGCCGCCAGCTCCCGGTCCCTCATGGTGGTTTTCATGGGGATCTCAGACTGTCCGTCGCTGCATTCTATGGGAGATTCTTCGTCGGAATCCAGATACTCTGGGTCGAAGCAGGACCAGGCCGTGTGCTCCTCATCGTTGGCAATCTGCAAAAAGATCCGCCCGCCGCCTTCGGCGCTCTCCAACTGAAGGAAACCCTCCTCAATCTCCCCATCCTCGTTGGGGGTAAGATACAGGCTCTGGTAAGTCCCATTTCGGACCTTTTCCACCAAATCCTGCACACCAGCTTCGGAAAGGTCCTTGATCTCTGTATCCTCACCGGTGTTGAACTCCTGATTTGCGTAATGGACCCAAATATCCTCCGGCATTGCCGGAACAGGACCTTTTTTGATGATCTCTTCCATGGCAAAATCTCCTTAAAAGTCCAGATTGTCCACATACTGGGCATTTTTTACGATCCAGTCCTTCCGGGGCTCCACCTCCTCGCCCATGAGGACGGTGAAGATCTGATCGGCGGCTACAGCATCGTCCAGGGTGATGCGGCGCAGGGTACGGCGCTCCGGGTCCATGGTGGTCTCCCACAGCTCGTGGGGGTCCATCTCGCCCAGGCCCTTAAAGCGGTTGATCTCCACCTTCACATTGGAGTTGTCTCCCCGCATCTCGGCAGAGATGGCGTCCCGCTCCGGGTCGGAGTAGGCCACCCGCTGCTGTTTACCCCGGGTCAGCTTATACAGCGGCGGCACGGCGGAGTAGACATAGCCCCGTTCAATGAGCGGACGCATATACCGGAAGAAGAAGGTGAGCAGCAGGGTGCGGATGTGGGCGCCGTCCACGTCGGCATCGGCCATGATGATGATCTTATGATAGCGCAGCTTGTCAATGTTGAACTCCTCACCGATGCCCGCGCCCAGGCCCAGCACCAGAGGATAGAGCTTGTCGTTGCCGTAGATTTTGTCCGCTCGGGCCTTTTCCACGTTGAGCATTTTGCCCCACATGGCCAGAATGGCCTGGAACCGGCTGTCCCGCCCCTGGATGGCGGAGCCGGCGGCGGAATCGCCCTCGACGATATACAGCTCGCACAGGGCGGGGTCCCGCTCGTTGCAGTCCTGGAGTTTGTCTGGCATCTGGCCCGATTCCAGCACCGTCTTGCGGCGGACGGACTCTCGGGCTTTCCGGGCGGCCTCCCTGGCCCGGCTGGCCATGAGGGCTTTTTCCAAAATGGCCTTGCCCACGCCGGGATTTTCCTCCAGGAAAATTTCCAGCTTCTCGCTGACCACGTTGTTTACCAAGGTGCGCATTTCGCTGTTGCCCAGCTTGGCCTTGGTCTGGCCCTCAAACTGGGCCTCGGTGAGCTTGACGGAAATAACCACCGTCAGGCCCTCCCGGCAGTCGTCGCCGGAGACCTTTTCCTCCTCCTTGAGCACCTTGATCCTTTTGCCGTAGGCGTTAAGCACGTTGGTCAGCGCCCGCTTGAAGCCCTCCTCGTGCATGCCGCCCTCGGCGGTGTGCACATTGTTGGCAAAGGACACCATAATTTCGTTATAGCCGTCGTTGTACTGCATGGCGATCTCAGCCATGGAGTCCTCACGGGCGCCAGACATATAGATCACATCGGGATGGAGAGGCTCCTTGTTCTGATTGATGAAGGCAACAAATTCCTTGATGCCGCCCTCGTAGCACATGTCGTCCTCCTGCTCCATACCGGGGCGGAGGTCTACCGTCTGAATGCGCAGGCCGGCATTGAGGAAGGCCTCCTCCCGCATGCGGGTGTGGAGGGTGTCGTAGCTGTATTCCAGCGTATCGAACATTTCCGGGTCAGGTTTGAAGGTGACCGTAGTGCCGGTATGGTCAGTTTTGCCCACCACCTTCATCTCCTGGGTGATCTTGCCCCGGGAAAACTTCATCTCATAAATTTCCCCGTTCTTGTGGACCTGGACCTCCAGCCACTCGGACAGGGCGTTGACCACGGACGCGCCCACGCCATGCAGTCCGCCGGACACCTTGTACCCGCCGCCGCCGAACTTGCCGCCGGCGTGGAGGATGGTGAAGACTACCTCCAGGGCTGGTTTTCCCGTCTGGGGCTGGATGTCCACGGGGATGCCCCGGCCGTTGTCGGTGACGGTGATGGTGTTGCCCGGATTGATGGTCACGGTGATATCGGTGCAGTGGCCGGCCAGGGCCTCGTCGATGGAGTTGTCCACGATCTCATACACCAGGTGGTGCAGGCCGGACTCCGAGGTGGAGCCGATATACATGCCCGGGCGCTTGCGCACCGCCTCCAGGCCCTCCAGGACCTGGATCTCCGACCCGCCGTACTCATGGTTGGTCTGGGTGGTGCTCAGTTCGTTCCGCTGGTTCAATTCTTCAGACATAGTTTACCTCCGCGATGTGTTCTCCTGATCTCTTCTCCGCAAGCAGTTATTCGTTCAGATCGTCGTCCGGGTCATAGGAGCCGTCATCTTCGCCGCCGCCCACCAGCTCGGTCGCTCGCATGCGGTGCTTGTCCTTGGCCTCCTCCACATGCTTGTGGATCAGCTCCTTCACCTCCCGGGGGCGCTTTACATGTTTCAGGTCCAGGTGGGGGATACTCTTGTCCGAGGACACCACAGACACTGTCCCCACCCCGAATATGCGCTGGCCCAGGGACATGGTCAGCTGAAGGTCCCGCACCCGGTACAGCAGGACTTCGTCGGATTTCAGATTGAAAAAGCCCGTCTCGCAGAACAGCCGGTCCTCACTGAGGCGGTACCGGGTGAAGGAGAGGGGCAGCCCCAGGCGGCGCTTGCGGTCCTTCCACAGATATTCGATGGATTCCATATTGCAACCTCCTTGTTCCTAAAGCCTCCCTTCGCAAAGGAAGGTGGTATTTGCTACGCTTTTCGTCGCTTGTTTCTACTCTAAGCCGCCCCGTTCCGCCCTGCTTGCCAGGGTGGCGGAGGAGAGGGGGGACATATAGACCACCGGCTCTCCCCACCGGCTGTCCGCCAGGATGAAGGACCGGGGGAGGTCGCTGGTAAGCCAGATGGTCCGGCCTTCCGCCTCCGCACGCTCCAGAAATTCTCGCGTCTTATAGGCCCAGCTGGCGTTATCCAGGTCGAAGACGCCCAAAATATCCCGGTCGGGGAGCATAAAGGACTGGCCTAAATGCAGGTACATTTTTCTACACCAGCTTTCCTTCCCGGATATGAAAGGCTTTTCCGCCCTCCAGGCCCTCCAGCTTCTCCTCCTCGCAGCAGGTGATGAATACCTGTCCCCCCCGGATACGGTTGAGGACGAAGGACTGCCGCTTGGCGTCCAGCTCGGAGAGCACGTCGTCCAGCAGGAGGACGGGCCATTCGCCGGTCTCCTCCTGGCAAATCTCCCGCTGGGCCAGCTTCAGGGAGAGGGCCGCCGTACGGGTCTGGCCCTGGGAGGCGTAAGTTTTTGCGGACTGTCCCCCGACGACAACCGCCAGATCATCCTTGTGGGGCCCGGACAGGCACTGTCTGGAATCGATCTCCGCCTGACGGTGGCTCTCCTGATGGTCCAGCAGCTGGGGAAGCAGGTCCTTGGGCGGACGCTGGGGATCGGTGATCGTAGACACCGTCTCATAGCCCAGCTCCAACCCCTCCCGGCCCCCGGAGAAGTCGGCATGGATGGCGGGTGCGTGCTCCCGCAGCCGCTTGATAAAGTGGGCCCGGTAGTGGATCACAATGGCCCCGGTCTGGGCCATGCGGAGATTGAAGTCGTCCAAGGTCTGGAGCAGGGAGGGGTTGTCCGGCCAGTCCCGGAGGATGCGGGTCTTGTGGTCGTAGAGCCGGTTGTACTCCCCCAGAGCCTGGGCGTACCGGGGCCGCAGCTGGCAGATGGCTCCATCCAGGAATTTCCGCCGCTCCGCCGCCCCCGCCTTAATCAGGGACAGGTCCTCCGGGCAGAACAACACTGTGTTCAGGATCCCGGCCAGCTCCCCGGCGGTCTTCAGCTTGACTCCGTTGGAGTACAGCTGCCGTCCCCGGCCCCGGAACAGCTTGGCTTCCAGGGAAAAATCCCGGTCCCGGCTGAAAACCTCTCCCTTGATGAAGGCGGAGTCCACGTCCAGCATAATCATCTCCCGGTCGTACCGGGCCCGGTGGGACCGGGCGGCGGACAGATAGGCCACCGCCTCCAGCAGGTTGGTCTTGCCCTGGGCGTTGTCGCCGTAGATCAGGTTCACCCGGGGGTCGAACTCCGCCTCCAGATGGGGGTAGTTGCGGAAAAAGTCCAGCTCCAGCCTTTTTACAAGCATGTGACTACAAGCTCCGTCTCGCCGTCGATCACCGCTCTATCCCCAGGACGCAGCTTCTTCCCCCGCATGGCGCAGGGCTCCCCGTTGACGGTTACCCGGCCCTCCTGGATGATAAGCTTGGCGTCTCCGCCCGTCTCCACCGCCCCGGCAAACTTCAGCAGGTCCTGAAGTTTGATATATTCGGTGTGTATCTTGATCTCATGTGATTCCATATAGTAATAATTACCTTCCTTAGTACAAAGACAAATCGCACATAAACTTCCAATAGGTCATTCTCTTTCTCAGCGCAGCCGGGTCCAATGCCATGAGGCAGCTGCGGAACGAACGGTAAAGCCGCTTGTCATTTCTGAAAATGTAGTCCAATTCTGTTTTCTCGGGGTTTCGTTTCAGATAATTGGTCACCTTTGCCGCAAACTCCAGGTAAAACGCCTGCCAGTAGGCCATAGACAGCAGATACTGTTCCAGGCTGCTGTTTACAAACGTAAGCATATCCTCATCCGAGTAGTGCATCCATCTCCAGACGCTTCCGGTTTTCAGTTCCACAATCACCGGCACCAATTCCTCCAGCTTGTTCCACTTGTCGGTTTGGTCCGGCTTGCCAAAGTTGGTCGTGGTGCAGGTGCGGCTCAAACCGCGGGACTCCCCAATCACCAGATACTGTTTCCGTTTGACTGTTTCAATCCTCAAACAGCTGACCCAGAATATGACTCCTGCATAAACGTCCTTTTTGTACTCTGTTTCCTCTTCCGGACTGCGGAAGTCTAAAAATTGGTCCGGCAGGCCCACCTCCATGAGAAAATTCTTGATATTCTGGGGAATCTCCAGGTCTTTCAGCTGATATTCCTCATACCGGCCCAGCTTCGGGTCCTTCAAAAATTCCGGGTCGGGTTCCAATTCCACTTCCGCCTCCCGGACCTGCTGGTAAAGTTGAAGCAGGGAGGGATACTTCATCCAGTTGGGGGTCTGTTTTTGCTGTTCCACGTGAAACCTCCGTTAATTTGCCTTCAGCCGCACGGGCAGAACCATATAGACAAAGTTTTCCTCTCCCTCGGCGGGCAGGATGACGCAGGGGGCCACTCCGGAGGTAAATTCCATACGCAGCCTGCCGGCGGGGGCGGCCTTCAGGGCGTCCATCAGGTACTTGTTGTTGAAGCCGATCTCCAGCCCGCCGCCGTCTCCGCCGGTGGGGCACCGGTCGGCGGCCTCTCCGATGGCGGTTTTGGTGGTGATGTCCACCGCTCCGTCCCCGAACATGCAGCGCAGGGGGGACTTCAGCTTCTCACTGATGATCAGGGATACGCGGTCGATGGAGGACAGCAGGGTGCGGGCGTCCACCTCGATTTTGATGGGGTTGTTCCGGGGAATGGCGTTGCGGTAGGCCAAAAAGTCCCCCTCCAGCCGGCGGCAGACCAGTACGGTGTCGCCCGTCTGGAACAGGATATGCCGCTCTCCCTGGATGATGGTGACCGCGTCCTCCCCGGAGCAGATCTTTTCCACCTCGCTGAGGGCGGAGCCGGGGACGACAAAGGAAAAGGTGTCCGCACCCTTTTTTTCCTCCAGCTCCTCGTGGCGCAGGGCCAGGCGGTAGCCGTCCACGGATACAATGGTCAGCCCGTTCCCCTCCACCTCAAAGAGGGAACCGGTATGGACCGGACGGCTCTCGTTGTCGCTGACGGCAAACAGCGTCTGGCTGATCATGGACCGCAGGACGGGCTGGGCAACAGTCAGTGCGTTCTGCTGGTCCACCGAGGGCAGCTCGGGGAACTCCTCCGGGTCGGTGCCCAGGATGTCGTACTTGGCCAGGCCGCATGTGATATTGACAGTGTAGTTCTGGGAGGTAACGACCACCACGTCGTCCGGCATTTTGCGGATGATCTCGCCAAACAGCCGGGCGGACAGCACCAGGGAGCCGGGCTCCGTAACCTCTGCGGGAACGCTGGCCTGGATGCCGGTCTCCAGGTTGTAGCCGGTGAGGCGCAGGGTCTCGCCGGCTTCGATCAGGATGCCCTCCATGGCGGGGATGGAGCTCTTGGCAGCCACCGCCCGGGAGGTGGTAGATATGGCGCTGGACAGAAGTGCCTTTTCACAGGAGAATTTCATAAACGGTCCCTCCGATTTCGTTTTCTCTCTTCCGGAATAGAAGGAGAGGATTTATAGTTCGTAATAGTAGACAGCAGGCGAAAAATTTGTGGAAAGAGTCCCGAATGCCTTGAGGCTGTAAGGAAAGCGCCTCAACAGGGGGTGTGGAGAACGGGGAGGGGTTTTCCACAGGTCCGCTGTTTTTCCACTGTTCTCCACTCACATTCCACAAAGAACGGTGGAAAACCGGGGCGGCTCTACTCGTACCGGCTGTTGATGTTGGTGGTGATATCCTTGATGATCTCCGCCTTTTCCGGGTCGTTTTTGACCAGGTCCTCAATGCGGTTGATGGCGTTGAGGGCGGTGCTGTGGTCCCGGTTGCCGAACTCTTTGCCGATCTCCTTCAGGGAGAGGTTGGTCATGCGGCGGATCTGGTACATGGCGATCTGCCGCGCAAGGGAGATGTCCTTGGAGCGGCTCTGGCCCCGAAGGATGGAGGGCTCCAGGTTGTAGAACTTGCAGACCTCCTCGATGATCACATCGGCGGTGGGGAGGATGTCGGATTTCTCCTTAAAAATATCCTTTACCGCTCGGATGACGGTGTTTTTATCCACCGCGTCCCCGTTCAGGTCCTGGTAGGCCATAATCTTGTTGACGGTTCCCTCAATCTGCCGCACATTGGCGGTGATGTTCTCAGCGATGAGCTGGATGATGTAGTCGGGCAGCTCCATCCCCATGCGGATGGCCTTGTTTTTGATGATGGCCGTTCTGGTCTCGTAGTCCGGAGGGACGATATCCGCCAGGAGTCCCCATTCAAAGCGGGTTTTCAGCCGGTCTTCCAGCCGAAGCATCTCCTTGGGCGGCCGGTCGGAGGTGAAAACGATCTGCTTTTTCAGCTCGTACAGGGTATTGAAGGTGTGGAACATCTCCTCCTGGGTGGAGTCCCGTCCGGCGATGAACTGCACGTCGTCCATAAGGAAGACGTCCGCTCCCCGGTATTTTTCCCGAAACTCCTGGTTCCGGCCCTCCCGGATGGCGGCGATCAGTTCGTTGGTGAAGGAGTCCCCCTTGATGTAGATGATCCGGTAGTCCGGGTGCTCGGTGTGGATGGTGTGGGCGATGGCGTAGAGCAGATGGGTCTTACCCAGGCCGGACTCGCCGTAGATGAACAGGGGGTTATAGCTCAGCCCCGGGTTTTCCGCCACCTTCCGGGCAGCGGCGTGGGCGAATTTGTTGGAGGAGCCCACCACGAACCGGTCAAAGGTGTACTCCTCCGTTCCGGGGAGGAAGCCGCCCATTCTGGGCTTCTCCAGCTTGTTTCGTTCCCCCTCGCTGAGCACCGTGACCTGAAAGTCGGCGGAAAACAGCTCATGGAGGGCGTTCTGGATGGGGGGAAGATAGCGGGCGGTGATGATCTCCTGCTTGAATTTGGTGGGACTATATAAGACCAGACGGCTCTCCTCCAGAGCCAGGGCCTCGGCGTCGTCGAACCAGGTGTTCAGCGTGGTGGCGGTCATCTCCGCCGACATGAGGGTCTTAACTTTTTCCCAAACTTCCGCGGCGGGATTCATGGCGCTCCTCCTTTTTATTCATTCAAAGCGCCCTCCCCGCTCTGGGCGGAGAAGGCACGAAATCACGTGATTTTCCACACCCTACATTATACCAAAAAACAGACGGGACAGCAAGGTTTTTCCACATTTTTTATTTTAAATGTATGGCCTGAATGGGGCTGGCCTTGTGTGCGAAGAGGAGGGGAACTACAAAATGTGGGAGCTTTGAGGCGGGACCCAGCCATAAAATCATAAAAACTGAAAATCATGGTTGACAGAATCGGTTTTCATCCGCTATAATGTTGGACGTATCTTTCTGCAGAGGCGCTGTCCGCCCTCTGCTGCGCCGTTCGGTCAGGACGGCTGTGACCGCAGACCGCAGTCCCAGCGGGACTGTTGTTGGGCCGGGAGAGCCGGCTTAAAATCTAAACTGAGGAGGTGTCCCCCATGCTTCGTACCTATCAGCCCAAAAAGCGTCAGCGCTCCAAGGAGCACGGCTTCCGCAAGCGTATGGCCACCCGCAATGGCCGCAAGGTGCTGGCCCGCCGCCGCGCTAAGGGCCGCGCCCGTCTGACCCACTGAGGAAGGTGAGGCGGCCAGGCCGCCCCTTTCCCAGTCGTAAAGCGGATCAGACCTGGAACGGGGACGTACAGTTTAGATAGCGCACAAACCAGGGGCGTGGGAGCAATTCCTCCGCCCTATCTGTGCATACGGAGGAAATCATGGAGCATACCATCCCCTTAAAACAAAATCATGAGTTTCGCCGGCTGTACCATAAGGGCAAAAGCGCTGTCTCCCCCTACTTTGTCATCTACTGCCGGAGAACGGGCCGTCCGGTGAGCCGGCTGGGCATCACCACCGGCGTGAAGCTGGGCAACGCGGTGAAGCGCAACCGCGCCCGCCGCCGGATCCGGGAGCTGTACCGCACCCATGAGCGGATGGTGTCCGCCGGGTACGATATCGTCATTGTAGCCCGCACCCGGGTCATGTTCGGCCAGTATGCCGAGCTGGAGCGCAGCTTCTGCCAGCTGATGAAAAAGCTGGGCCTGCTCCTTCCAAACGGGGACAAGCTCCCATGAAACAGGTTCTTTTGGCGTTGATCCGATTTTACCGGCGGACTCTTTCCCCCCTGCGTCCCCCCTGCTGCCGGTTCATCCCCACCTGCTCCCAGTACGCGCTGGAGGCGGTGGAGAAGTACGGCGCCCTGAAGGGAGGCTGGCTGGCTCTGCGCAGGATCGCGAAGTGCCACCCCTTCCACCGGCAGAAGTCCATTGAGTATGACCCTGTCCCATAGGGCTCTGCCGCAATTTGATATGCGGAGGTATCTTTAGTGGGTATTATTTTACAACCCTTTGCCTGGCTGCTGCTGTTTTTTTATAATTTGTTCAGCAGCTATGGTCTTGCGCTGATTCTGTTTGGAATTGTTATTAAGCTGGTGCTCTTTCCGGTGACACTGAAGAGCAAGAAGAGCATGATCCAGACTACCATGCTTTCCGGAAAAATGCAGCAGCTGCAAAAGCAGTACGGCAAGGACAAGGAGCGCTATAACCTGGAGCTCCAGAAACTCTATGAGCGGGAGAAGGTCAACCCTATGGGTGGCTGTCTCTGGTCCCTGATCCCCATGATTGTGCTGATCGCCCTGTTCGGCATCATCCGGGAGCCATTGACCTACTTTATGCACCTTTCTGTGGAGCAGATTCAGGCTCTGGCCGCCCATCTGAATTGGGAGACTGTGTCTGTAGCCAACGGCTGGCTCTCCCAGGCCGCCATGGACCGGCTGAAGGAGCAGTTGGCGGATGGGAAAATCACCAGCCTGTTCCAGCACAATTCCGGCTATAACCAGCTGTATCTGGTCTCACTCATCAATCATGAGAACCTGCCCTCTCTCCAGTCCTTCCTCAATGCGCAGTTTGCCGGGGCGGGGGATCACCTGTTTGTAATGAACTTCCAGTTCCTGGGCCTGGATCTGTCCAGAATTCCAAACTGGAAATTTTGGGCTGGAGGGGTGACCCCCAGTTCCGTCGGCCTGTTTATCCTGCCTATTATCTCGGTGTGCGTGTCCTGGGTGTCTATGAAAGTGTCTATGGCCACCAACCAGATGAATAACCAGACGAAAAACGCTCAGATGGACCAGACCAACAAGATGATGATGTGGATGATGCCGCTGATGTCCCTGTGGATCGGTTTCACCGTTCCCGCCGGTCTGTCTGTATACTGGATCTCGCAGTATTTCATACAGATGATCCAGGAAATTATCTGCGGAAAAATGCTGAAGAAGGACTACGAGGCCGCCCGGGAGGCCGCCGCCAGGCGGGAGGCCGAGGAGAAGGAAGAGGAGAAGCGCCGCAAGGAGGAGGCCCGTCTGGAGCGCCAGCGCCGGATCGAGGAGGAGAAAAAGAACCGCGGCAAGAAAAAGCCTGGCCAGAAAAAGGACAAGGAACCTGACCAGGAGGGGATCAACCGGGAGGACAGCCGGGAAGGCATCCGGGCCTACGCCAGGGGCCGCGCCTATATTCCCAACCGGTACGGCGGCGTGACTCCTTATACCGACCCCAATCAGCTGTTCCGGGCCATTGAGGCCGCCGGAGCGGACAAGAAGGGAAAGAAAAAATCCGCCAAGACCGAGGAGAAGGTGGATGCCTTCCAGGCTGGAGCCATCCAGATTCCGGAGAGCAAGCCCACCGAGCCCGTGTCCCCGGCCGAAGAGACCGCCCCCGCCCCCATTGAGGCTCCCGTGGAGACTGAGGAGATCGAAGTGGAAGTGGAGGAGATCGAGGTCGAGGTGGACGAAGATGAAAATAAGGAGGGCTAAGTGATGTTAAAGTGGATCGAAACCACCGGGCGCTCCGAGGAGGACGCCATTGCCGCCGCCCTGTTCCAGCTGGGCCTGGAGCGTGACGACGTTTCAGTAGAAGTGATCGAGCGGGCCAAGTCCGGCTTCCTGGGCTTTGGCAGCAATCCGGCCAAGGTCCGGGTGAGCTACAACGAGGTGGATGGCAAGGCCCGGCCCATCAGCGACGAGTCCCTGCTGGAGCCGGAGGCGCCCCAGCCGGTTCCCGTGTTCAAGGTGGAACAGCCCGCTCCGGCGAAGGAGGAGACGGTGCTTCCTGCGGCCAAGCCGGCAGCGAAGCCGAAGGCTCCCGTAGCCAAGGCGGAGGCCCCCGCCGCCCCTGTGGAGGAGGAGACCATTCTCTCCGCAAAGCCGGGAATGGCTCCCCCCAGGGCGCGTCACTCCAAGCCGGAGCGAAAGGAGCGTCCCCGTCGGGAGAACCGGCTGCAGGAGGGTGACGAGGTCCTGATTGGCGGCCCCTCCAAGCCTGTATCCCATGAGCCGGTCACGATGGAGCCGGTCAGCCCTGAGGATGAGAGGGCCGGTCAGATTCGAACCTTTCTCATGGGACTGCTCTCCCACCTTCAGGTGGAGGCTTCTCCGGAAATTTTCATCACCAACGAGGGCAATTATAAGGTGATCCTTCAGGGGAAGGACCTGGGCGCCATCATCGGCCGCCGGGGGGAAACTCTGGACGCTATTCAGCAGCTCACCAGCTACACAGTGAACAGGGGACAGTCTAAGCGGGTGCGCATTCACGTGGATGCCGAAGGCTATCGGGCCAAGCGGGAGGAGTCTCTCCAGCGGCTGGCCCTCAAGGTGGCGGGCAAGGTGGTCAAGTATCGGAAGAATATGACTCTGGAGCCTATGAATGCCTATGAGCGCCATGTCATCCATACTGCGCTTCAGGACTTCAAGGGCGTTACCACCTACTCCACCGGCGTGGAGCCCAACCGCCGCACCGTGGTGGCCTACGCCCCCCATCAGAGATAAATTTTTGGCGGAAGGGAGGACCCTTCCGCTTTTTTGAAGGTGATTCTATGCCAACCCCCCTTTATGACGCCCTGAACGAGTATGCCGCCCGGCGCCCCGCCCGCTATCACATGCCGGGACACAAAGGAAAATTTCTGCCCCTTCCGGAGCTGATGGGGCTGGCCCCGCTGGATGTTACCGAGCTGACTCCTACCGGGAATCTGTACACCGCCGGGGCCCCCTTCGATGAGGCCCAGCGGCTGTGGGCGGATCTGTTCGGATTTGAAGTCTGCCAGTTTTTGACCGGCGGTTCCACCATGGGTATCCACACCGGACTGGCTCTGTGCGCCCAGCCAGGGAGCCGGGTGCTCGTTGACCGGAACTGCCACCGGGCCGTCTTTCACGCTCTGGCCCTGCTGGACCTGGAGCCGGTCTATCTGGAGCGGCCCTGGCTGGAGTCGGAGCAGCTGATCGGCCCTGTTTCCCCGGAACTGGTGGATAAAATGCTGTGTCAGAATCCGGATATTAAAACGGTCTGTATTACTTCTCCGACCTATGCCGGAGTGTTGTCAGATATTAAGGCTGTTTCCCGCATGGTTCACGCTCACGGTGGAACGCTTTTCGTGGACGGCGCACATGGGGCGCACCTGCCCTTTCTAGGAGAGGCGACCTGCTATTGGGAGGCGGACGCTGTGGTGGTCAGCGCCCACAAGACCCTCCCTGCTATGGGGCAGTCGGCCCTGCTGTTTGTCAACTGGATGGAGTTGGACCGGGTGAGGCAGATGGCCTCGGTGTATGGCAGCTCCAGCCCCTCCTATCCGATGATGGCCAGTCTGGACGCAGCCCGTCAATGGCTTGTGGACGGAGGGGCGCTGGATTATATGCGTACGGCCAGCCGCGTGGCCCGGCTGCGGGAGAGGTTTCCTGCGCTGCAAAGCGGCGAGGTTGTGCAGCTGGACCCCTGCCGCTTTACCCTCAGGGTCAAGGACGGCCCCGCCTTCGCGAAGGAGCTGGAGGCGCGGGGGATCTACCCTGAGATGGTGGACGGCGGCCATGTGGTTTTCATCTGCACCGCTCAGGACAGCGATGAGGATTTTGACCATCTGGAGCAGGTGCTGGAGGAGCTGCGGGATGGAATGGGGGATTGCCCAGCCATCCCTGCGCCCCCTCTGCCAAAGCGGGTACTCTCTCCGCGGCAGGCGCTCTTTGCGGGCAGCCGGACCTGTCCGCTGAGGGACTGCGAGGGGGAGGTCTCCGCCTGTCAGATCGCTCCTTATCCCCCTGGTGTGCCTGTGGTTGCGCCTGGGGAGCATATTTCAAAAAAAGAGCTGGCCTATTTACAGGAAATAGGGTATAATATGCTGTCAGATATACGAGTTGTTTCCAGATAGACGGGCAGTTTTCTTCACGGCCTCGATGGAAACGGATGCCGGGAGGTTACAGCATGAACCTTACAGCCCTCAAAGGAAATGAGCGGGTCAAGGAGCAGCTCTCTCAGCAGGAGCGGGGGAGGGGACTGTCCCACGCCTATATCCTCTCCGGTCCGGGGGGATCGGGGCGGCATACCCTGGCCCGGCTGCTGGCGGCGGGACTGCTCTGTGATTCCCGGGGGGAAAAGCCCTGCGGACAGTGCGGGTCCTGCCTGAAGGTGGGGAAAGGTGTGCATCCCGATGTGTCTGTCATCGCCGGGCCCGGGAAAGGGAAGTCCATTACGGTGGATCAGGTGCGCGCCCTGCGGAGCGACGCTTATATTCGTCCAAACGAGGGGAGCCGGAAGGTCTACCTTCTGGAGGATGCGGATCAGATGAACGCCTCCGCTCAGAACGCGATGCTGAAGCTGCTGGAGGAGGGCCCGCGCTACGCCTCCTTTCTGCTCATTGCCAACAACGCGGATGCCCTCTTGGAGACGGTGCGGTCCCGCTGTGAGGAGCTGGATCTGCTCCCGGCCGGCCGGCCGGCGGAGGCCGCTGGCGGTCCGGAGCGTTCTGAGTTGGTGAGCAGAATGGCCAATGCCCTGGAAGGGACGGATGAGCTGAAGCTGCTGGAGATGGCGGTGGAATTTACCGCAAAGCAGAGTCAGGACGATCTGCTTACCCTGCTGAACGCGCTGGAGGAGGAGCTGTGCGCCAGGGCGGTCCGGAGGGGCGGGGGGAGCCGTCTTCTGCGGGCGGTGGAGCTGGTAAAGCAGCTGAGAGGCGCGGCCCGGCTCAATCTGAATGGCAGTCAGCTGTCCGGCTGGCTGTGCGCGGGAATGTTTGAGGACCTGTAATAACAGGATTTAATATATCAAGGAGAATATACGAATGGTAGAGATCATCAGTATCCGTTTTAAGAGCGGAGGCAAGGAATATTACTTTAATCCAAACGGCATTCAGTTCCAGGTTGGGGATGGCGTGATCGTGGAGACGGCCCGTGGGACGGAGTACGCCCAATGTGTGCGGAGCAACAACATGGTGGATGAGATCGACCTTACGGCTCCGCTGCGTCCGGTGGTGCGGAAGGCCACCCAGGAGGACGCGCGGTTGATGGAGCGGAACAAGGATCGGGAGAAGCACGCCTTTTCGGTCTGCCAGGCGAAAATCCTGGAGCACGGCCTGGATATGAAGCTGGTCAGCGCCGAGTACAGCTTTGATGGCAGTAAGATTCTCTTCTTCTTCACTTCTGAGGGGCGGGTGGATTTCCGCGCCCTGGTAAAGGACCTGGCTGGCGCCCTCCATACCCGCATCGAGCTGCGGCAGATCGGGGTGCGGGACGAGGCCAAGCTGCTGGGCGGGCTGGGTATTTGCGGAAAGCCCTTTTGCTGTTCCCAGTTTTTGGATGATTTCCAGCCTGTTTCCATCAAGATGGCCAAGACTCAGAACCTGTCTCTCAACCCCACCAAGATTTCCGGAACCTGCGGGCGGCTGATGTGCTGCCTGAAGTACGAGCAGGAGGCTTATGAGGATCTGGTAAAAAAAGCGCCCAAGCAGGAGTCCTTTGTAGAGACCCCTGATGGAGCAGGCACCGTTTCCAGCGTAAATCTGCTGCGTCAAACGGTGCAGGTCCGGCTGGAGTCCGACCCCGACACCCCCAGATGTTATCACAACTGTGAGCTGTGCGTGATCCGCAGCGGCAAGGGAAAGCGTCCCGAGGGCTATGTGGAGCCCCCTCTGGAGGAGCTGGCCAAGCTGCGCCGCCAGGATGCCGGCGCTTCTGCTCCGGTGACCGAGGAGGCCAGTCTGGCCGCCGCCATTGAGGCGGCCTTTCCCAGCCGGGAGCGGAAGCAGCCCGTCCCCCATGAGGAGCGGGAGGAGCGCCAGCCAAATCACCGCCGCCGCAGGCCCAAGGGCGAGGGTGGCGAACAGCGTCCCCCTCGGGAGGGAGCGCCGGAGTCCGGGGGGAAGGAGGAGCGGCAGGATTCGAAGCCCCGGGAGGAGGGCGGTGAGTTCCGGCCCAACCGCCGCCGCCGCCGCAGGCCCAGAGGGGGCGGAGGGAAGCCCTCCTCGCCTCAGCAGTAGAGAATAAGATGGGGCCCGGCCGTGTATTTGCGTCCGGGCTCCGGATTTTTGTAAAGGAAGTGGAGCGGATGGCCGGTTTTTGGAACGCGGTCTCAGCCTGTGTAGTGCTGCTGATGCTCATGTCGGTGGGCTATTTCATGGGCGTATGGGGTTGGCTGACCTCAAAGGAAAAAAAGTTTATCAGTAAGTTTATTGTGAACATTGCGGTGCCCTGCAACTGTCTTGTGGGTCTGTTGAACAATCTGGACCGGGGCAGCCTGGTCCAGGCGGGCGGCATGGTGCTGGCCGGGGTGCTGGCGGTGGTCTGCAGTCTGCTGCTTTCCGCGCTGGCGGCCACCCTGCTCCGCCTCCCTCGGGAGCGGTGGGGAGTCTTTGTGGCGATGGCGGGCCTGTCCAACACGATTTTTATCGGGATACCGGTGTGTACACAGCTGTTTGGCGAGGTCAGTATGCCCTATATCATGCTGTACTATCTGGGACATACCTCCTTCCTCCAGTCGGTGGGGGTCATGCTGGTGGGGCGGGCGGGCACCAGATCCAGGGGGAGGACCGGCGCGGCAGCCTTTTTTAAGGACTTGTTTTCCAAGCCCCCGATCCTCTCGGTGCTGCTGTCCATCCTTCTGCTGGTCCTGGACCTGCGCCCTCCCGCCACGGTCATGAAGTTTGCCAGCTACATCAGCGGGGCAGTGTCCCCTCTGGCTTTGATCTACTGCGGATTCATTGTCTATGAGGTGGGGCTGAAAAACCTGCACTTCCTGCGGGGGCTGCCCACTATGCTGGTGATGCGGCTGGCGCTTTCCCCTGTGATCTGCCTGGCCTGCTGCTCCCTGCTGGGCATGGAGGGCCTGCCCCTCCAGGTGTTTGTGGTGGAGAGTGCTCTGCCGGTGGTCAGTCAGGTGCCGGTGATGGCGGGAGAGTATGGCGCTGATGAGAAGTATGCCGCCACCGGCTCCTGCCTGTCGATCTTGGCCAGCTTTCTTACGATCCCAGTTTTGATGCTAATTTTGAGTTGAACAAAGGGCTGCCAGAAATGGCAGTCCTTTTTCATGAAAGCAGTCCCAGGTCGTATTTCCAGCCCAGCACCCGGGAGACAGCCTCGTCTACCCGGTCCGGCGGCAGGATGCCCTCTTCAATTGCGGTCAGCACTTGGGAAAACTCCTTTTGAAATTCGGATGTGACCACCATATCGCATCCGGCGGCCAGGGCCAGCACAGCGGGGCTTTGCTCCTGTTTCTTGGCAAATTTGGTGATTGCGTTCATAGCCAGGTCGTCTGTGAGCGTGGGGCCATAGAAGCCCAGTTCCTCCCGGAGTATGTCATAGACGGCGGGGGAGAGGGAAGCGGGCCGGTCCGGGTCCATGCAGGTGACGATGTTGTGGGAGACCAGTACGGCAGCGGTTCCGTCGCTGGCCTCAATTCCGGCCTGGAAGGGGAGAAAATCGCTGGTGCGAAAGGTTTCAATGGGCCGTTCGTCTATGGCAATTCCGGTGTGGGTGTCGGTGTTGTCTCCGTAGCCTGGGAAGTGTTTCATGACGGTGCCCACGCCGATTTGTGCGCCGTTGCTGCCCCTTATCACAGCTGCCACATAGTCCGCTGTCGCGGCGGCGTCCTTGCCAAGGGTGCGGTCATAAATGAAGCTGTTTGGGTCGGTGGAGACATCGCACACGGGAGCGAAGTTGACGTTGATGCCGAAACGCAGCAGATTGTTGTTTTTCTCAAAACTATCCCTGGCGAAGACATTGTACTCTGTGGATTGGTGCTTGTCCAGCCACTGAGGGGATTTGCAGCGCTCCTCAAAGAGGTTGGGGTTCCGGCTGGCGCGGATTACAACGCCCCCCTCCTCGTCGGCGCCAATCAGCATGGGGATGGCGGAAGCGTCCTGACAGGCTTGGATGGCCTGTGTCACCTCTTCCGCGGTGAGCCAGTCGCCCAGGGTGTTTTTGAAATTCTGCGTGAAGAGAAGATATCCCCCCAGGTGATATTCCGCCGCCAATTCCGGGGCATTGACGGTGGGACAGCGGACAAAGAAAAGTTGTCCCGCCTTTTCCTCCACCGTCATAGTGGACAGCAGGTCATCAATGGTTTCCTGTCTGGGGTCGGGTTCCGGCTCCGGGATTGTTACAGGCGCGAAGGCGGACTGGTCCTCTTCTGCCGGAGGGGAGGGGGGAGGCGTGCTCGCGTCCTCCACAGGACTGGCGGCACATCCCGCCAGCAGCAGACCCGTGAGCAGGAGTATAAGATATCGTTTCATATTGCATCCTCGCATAGGAAAGCTGCCCCGCCCGAGAAAGGCGGGGCAGTCCTGTTTATTCTTCGCTGTGGGTGATTGCGATAGACAATTCGTCCAGCTGCTTCTGCTCCACCGTGCCAGGCGCGCCCATCATCAGGTCCTGGGCGTTCTTGTTCATGGGGAAGGGGATGACCTCCCGGATGGAGTCCTCTCCGGACAGCAGCATGACCATCCGGTCCACGCCGGGGGCGATGCCCGCGTGGGGGGGCGCGCCGTAGGTGAAGGCGTTGTACATGGCGGGGAACTTATTCCGCACGTCCTCCTCCTTCAGGCCCACCATCCAGAAGGCTTTGATCATGATCTCCGGATCGTGGTTGCGCACCGCGCCGGAGGACAGCTCTACGCCGTTGCACACCAGATCGTACTGGTCGGCGGTGATGGACAGGGGGTCGATCTCCCCCTTGATAGCCTTTTCAATGGTCTCCAGACCGCCGGCGGGCATGGAGAAGGGATTGTGACAGAACTCCAGCTCGCCGGATTCCTCGCCAATCTCGTACATGGGGAAGTCTACGATCCAGCAGAACTCGTACCGCTCCTTGTCCATGTGGTTGGGGCAGAAAGCGCCCAGCATTTTCAGCAGCACACCGGCGGTTTTCTGAGCGGCCGGCTTGGCCCCGGCGGTGAGGCCAACAAAGCAGCCGGGGGTCAGCTTCAGCGCCTCTGCCGCCTGCTCCTTGATGGGCTGGACAAACTTGGCGATGCCGCCTACGATCTCGCCCTTCTCGTCATAGCGGAACCAGTAGGCTTTGTTCCCCGACTGGACCTCCACATCGGCGCACAGCTTGTCGATCTGCTTTCGGGTGCCTTCAAAATCGGAGACAACGACCGCCTTGACCGTCTGGTTCTCAAAGGGGCCGAAGCCGCAGCCAGACAGCAATTGGGTGGCGTCGGTGACGGTCAGGTCAATGCGCAGGTCGGGCTTGTCGGAACCGTATTTCTCCATGGCCTCCAGGTAGGGGATGCGGGTGAAGGGGGCGGCGGAGGCGGTGTTATATTTGCCGTATTTGGCGAAGATGGGCGGGAGTACGTCCTCCAGTACTGCGAACACGTCCTCCTGGCTGGCGAAGGCCATCTCCATATCCAGCTGGTAGAACTCGCCGGGGGAGCGGTCTCCGCGGGCGTCCTCATCCCGGAAGCAGGGGGCGATCTGGAAATACTTGTCAAAGCCGGAGGCCATCAGCAGCTGCTTGAACTGCTGGGGCGCCTGGGGCAGGGCGTAGAATTTGCCGGGGTGCTTCCGGGAGGGGACCAGGTAGTCCCGGGCCCCCTCGGGGGAGGAGGCAGTGAGGATCGGGGTGGTGATTTCCAAAAAGCCGTGATCCGTCATGGCGGCTCGCAGAGCGGACACCACCTGGCACCGCAGGACGATGTTGCTCTTGACCTCCGGGTTGCGCAGGTCCAGATAGCGGTACTTGAGCCGGGCGGATTCGTCCGCCTCCCGGCTGCGGGTGATGGGGAAGGGGAGCTCGTTGTGGCGGCAGCGGCCCAGCACCTGGATTTTGGCGGGGACTACCTCAATGTCGCCGGTGGGCAGCTTGGGGTTTTTGCTGTCCCGCTCCCGGACTGCGCCAGTGACCTGGATCACCGTCTCCTTATTCAGCTCCTTGACGGTTTGGATGGTATCCTCCGTCTCCAGCACAACCTGGGTGGTGCCATAGAAATCCCGCAGGACCAGGAAGGCCAGGCTTTGACTGACCTCCCGCAGGTTTTCCATCCAGCCCGCCAGGGTCACTTCCTGGCCTGCCTGCTCCATGCGCAGCTCGCCGCAGGTGTGGGTGCGGTAAAAGGTGGTTGTGTCACCCATAAGATCAACTCCTATTTGTATTATTGTTTTTGAATATTACTGATCGCATATGGATTTCAGCGTTTCTTGAAGTTTGTCTGGGTTGGAGGGGGCGTAGCCCTGCCACTGGTTTTCCTCCTTCCCGGAGATCCACAGATGCTTGCCGTCCCAATAGGCGATATAAAAGGAGGAACAGCCGCTGACCTCACGGACTGCAATCCCGTTCGTGCCGGGTCTCTGGAACGGGAGAATCCGGGTGTACCTCTGCCCACGCAGGGCGTTTAATGCAGCCCGCCCCGGTGCGGCCTGCTCCGCTGAAACGGGGAAGTCGCTCATACCGGGATAATCACCCTCGTGGAGAATGGTGATGGTATGGGCCGCTATTTCCGGTATCCCACAGCCGGAGTTCTTAATTTGGTCGTAGGTAAGCTCCTCCGCCAAATAAGCCGCAGTCAGGCCAAGGCCGAAGGCGGTCAAAAGGACAAGGAGGGTGCAAAGGGGCCAGAGCAGCTTTTTCATAGAGCTCCTTTGTCCAAAATGGGAGTTTCGCCGCTCTTGGCGGTAATGGCGGCAACGATTTTGCCCACAGCCTCGCCGGTGGGAATCAGCTCCTGCTTGCCGGAGCGCATATCCTTCAAGGACACCTTGTCCTGTTTAATCTCGTCGTCCCCCAGGAAGACCACATAGGGGACCCCCAGCTTATCGGCGTAATTCATCTTCTGCTTGAACTTCTTCTGCTCGCCGTAGATCTGGGTGCGCACCCCAGCCGTCCGCAGGTTGGTGGCCAGCTGAATGGCGGGAGCCATATCTTCGGTCATGGGGAGGATGAGTACATCGGCGGGAGCGGTGTTCAGGCTGTCGTTGAGGTAGCCCTGGTCCTCCAGCACAAAGAACAGGCGGGTCAAACCGATGGAAATTCCAACTCCGGGAAGTTGTTTATCGGTATAATATTCCGCTAAGTTATCATATCGTCCCCCGGAGCAGATGGAGCCGATCTCCGGGTGGTCCAACATGGTGGTTTCGTAGACGGTGCCGGTATAGTAGTCCAGTCCACGGGCGATGGTCAGGTCCAGCACAAAGTGGGTCTCAGGCACACCAAAGGCGGCCAGATGCCTGGCCACGGTGCCCAGCTCGTCCAGGCCCTTGTCGAACATGGGGTGGCTACCCCGGTAAGCCTCCAGGGCGGAGAGAACCTCGGCGTTGCTCCCTTTGATGGCGATGAACTTGAGAATCTCCGCCGCCTGTTCATCGCTCAGGCCGATGTCGGGGGCGGTGAGCAGGTCTCGGACGCTCTTTTCCCCGATCTTTTCCAGCTTGTCCACCGTGCGCATGATGGCCCCCGATTGCTGGGTCAGGCCCAGGGAGGCGTAGAAGCCGTTGAGGATTCTCCGGTTGTTGACCCGGATCTGGAACCGCTTCAGGCCCAGTGCGGTAAAGGTGCGGTAGATGATAGCGGGGATTTCCGCGTCGTTGGAGATGTCCAGCTGGCCGTCGCCAATGACGTCAATGTCTGCCTGATAGAATTCCCGGAACCGGCCCCGCTGGGCCCGCTCCCCCCGGTAGACCTTGCCGATCTGGAAGCGGCGGAAGGGGAAGGCCAGCCTGGCGTAGTTCAGGGACACGTACTTGGCCAGAGGGACCGTCAGGTCGAAGCGGAGGGACAGGTCATTGTCCCCCTTGGTGAAGCGGTAGATTTGCTTCTCCGTCTCCCCGCCGCCCTTGGCCAGAAGTACCTCGCTGGCCTCGATGAGGGGGGTGTCCAGGGGGGTGAAGGCGTAGAGGGAAAAGGATTCCCGGATGATGGCCGCCATGCGGTCGAACTGGATCTGCCGGGCTGGGAGGAGCTCCATAAAGCCAGACAAAGTGCGGGGTTGAACCTTAGCCATAGTCAAAATCCTCTCTTTCTCAATTACACACAGTATTGTTTGCTTCTGATATTACAAAATAAAGAAGAATTGTCTTGTTCAGGAAAAAGGAACAAAGCGCCCCCATCCACGAGGTCGGGACGGGAGCGCGCACATGCAGCAGGGGACCGCCGCTTACAGGGCAAAGGGAACCCGATTGGGGTTCATGCCTTCGCGCCAGTCCAGATCGCCCCGGGCCAAGCCATGGATGAGCAGCTCGGCGGTGGCCACGTTGGTGGCTACGGGGACGGAATGCTGGTCGCACAGGCGGGTGATGTACAGCACGTCCTTGTCCATCTCATTATCTTGGGGGGAGTTGAAAAAAAGCACCATGTCGATCTCGTTGTAGATGATGCGCTGGCCGATTTGTTCGATGCCTCCATGCTCATGGGACAGGAAGAGCTGGACAGGCAGACCGGTGGCCTCCGCCACCATGCGTCCGGTGGCGTTGGTGCCGCAGACAGCATGCTTGGACAGGACACCACAGTATGCGGTGCAGAACTGCACCATCAGCTCCTGCTTTTTGGTGTGGCTCATAATGGCGATGTTCATGGCGGAAATACCTCCTCAAATCGTTTCGGATGGGGTCGGTGGAGTTAACGGATGCGCATGATCGGCACCCGCTGTCCCTCCAGCCGCTGGGCGATGTTCCAGCAGGCCAGGGCGGCGCCCCGTTTGCCCCGGGTGGTGAGGGGCTGCCCCAGGTTGGCGCACAGGATGACCTGGGGATCCTCCGGCACCACGCCGATGAGGGGCAGTCCGGCGGCATTCATAGCGTCGTCGATGGTGGTGCGCAGCTTGCGCAGCAGCTTGGTCTGGATGCGGTTCATGACCAGATGGATCGTTCTCAGGTGCTCCAGCTCTGCCACGGTCCGCTGGGCGTCCCGCAGGGAGGAGGCGTCGTTGGTTGCGATGACGATAGCGCGGTCCACCCCTCGAGTGGCCAGCTGGAAGCCGGAGCCCAGTCCGGCGGGGGAGTCGATTAGGATGTAGTCATAGCCGTCGCGGGCCTCGTTCAGCAGGGCGCGCACCTTCTCTGAGGTGAGGCTGGCGGGCATGGTCATGGGGGCGGAGAGCAGAGAGAGCCCCTTCAGGTCGGGGTGCTCCACCACGGCCCGGGCCAGGGGACAGCGGCCCAGCGCCACATCGGAAAAATCCATCAGAGCCCGGTCACTGAGTCCCAGCGAGATATCCAGGTTCCGCAGGCCGATGTCCATGTCGATGCACAGCACGTTCCGGCCCATCAGGGCCAGGGAAGCGGCTATGCCGCCGGTGACAGAGGTCTTTCCAGTACCGCCTTTGCCGGAAGTGATCGCGATCACAGTGCCCATGGAAGGAACCTCCTAACCTTACTGTTTAGTGTACCACAAATCTGCCGCTCGTCAACCATTTTTGGCGGAACTTTTAGAAAAAATTTACAAATTCCCATCGGATTCGAGGAAACTGCCCTGTCAGAGGGGATCTTTTTGTATTTTTGCCCATCGCCTGGGGTAGCCCTTCAGGGTAGGAGCCAGCTTTTCAATGACGATGAGGCGGTGGGTGACATCGGTCCCTGGCAGGGAGTAGTCCTGCACCTCGCTGACCCGGCCGCCCAGCAGCTTGATGGCGTGGGCGGCGTCCTCCAGCTCCTGACCGCTGTTGGTGGACTTCATAGCCAGGAATTTGCCTCCCACCTTTACATAGGGGAGGCACAGCTCGCACAGCAGCCGCAGGTCGGCCACCGCCCGGGCGGTGGCGAAGTCGAAGCTGTCTCGGAAGCCCTTTTTCAGGGCCTGCTCCTCCGCCCGGGCGTGGACGGTCCGGACTCCGGAATACAGCCCCGCCGGCAGTGCGCCGCTGGTCTCCAGCAGCCAGTCCAGCCGTTTGTTCAGCGAGTCCAGAAGGGTGACCTCCAGGGAGGGGACCAGCAGCTTCAGCACCATTCCTGGAAAGCCCGCCCCGGTGCCCACGTCGATGAGAGTTTTTCCCTCAAGGCTGCAGAACTTGAGGAGGGCGGTGCAGTCCAGGAAGTGCATCCGGGCCACCCCCTCCGGGTCCCGGATGGCGGTGAGGTTCATTACCTGGTTCTTTTCCAGGAGCCGCTGGCAGTATTCGTCCAGACTGGTGATTGCCCAGGGATCGATCTTGTCCGTAAGACCGTACTCCTCGAAGCCCTGGCGGAGAATCTCTGTAATGTGTTCCATAGCCTATCCTCTTATCACTGTGACGCGATGACAGCGGCCAGCTCAGGAAAATTGGACATGAGTCCGGCGATGCCGATGGGCAGGGTGGCCAGGGCCAGCAGCCAGCAGAAAACAGCCAGACCGATGGCGGGCCATTTCCCTGGCCTGCCGGTGCTCTTCCAGGACACCAGCGCCAGCGCCCCCATTCCAATCAGCCCCGGAAGGGTGAGCAGGGGACCCAGGTTGTGCAGTCCTGCGCCGTTGAAGTAGATATAGGTGGTCAGTATCAGCAGAATCAGAGCGTAGGCCAGGCCGGTCCAGGCCAGGGTCCGCTTGACAGGGGAGGAGGGGGTAAAGCCGCTGTTCTCTTGCTCCTCGGGGGAGCGTTTGTCCTCAGCCATTTAGTGCTTCTCCTTTAAAAGGTCCCGGATCTCCATCAGGAGTTTCTCCTCAGGGGAGGGTTCCGGCGGGGCGGGAGGGGCGGCGGGCCCTTCCTCTTTGCGGTGGAATTGGTTGATGGCCTTCACCAGGCAGAAGACTACAAAGGCCATGACCAGGAAGTTCAGTACTGTATTGAGAAAACTGCCCAGCATGATCTCGCCGCCTCCCGCCAAGCGGATGGTTAAAGAGCTGGCCAGTGCCCCGCCGTCCTCAGTGAACGTCCCAAGGATGGGGTTGAGAATGTCATCAATAAGAGAGGTGATTATGTTGGAGAAGGCCCCGCCGATGATGACGCCCACCGCCATGTCCATCACATTGCCCCGGGCAATAAATTGTTTGAATTCCTTGAAAAAGCTTCTCATATGTGCCTCCGGCGGTGAGTTACCAGCGGTCGTCGTCGCTGGCGCGGATGCGGGTCTCTTTGATGCCCATCTGAAGGTTGTACAGGGTCTTGTTCAGCGAGGTGATCTCCTGCTCGGTCAGTTGGGCGAAGAGGATGCCGTACCAGAACTGGCCCCGGCCATGCTCCACGCACCGGACGATCTGCCCCAGGAAGTTCAGCGGCGCGTATTCGTCCAGCTTGATCCGGATGCGCAGCACTTCGTCTTCCATGTGGATATACTCCGACTGAATGCAGCAGCCGCCGGTGCTGATGTTGATGAGCTGGCACTCCTCCGGATTTTTGTAGCGGTCGTCGTCGTTCCGGTAGAGGGACACGGGTGCGGAATAGGGGAGGCGGAAGGTCTCCCGGTTTTCGGCATGGCTCTCCACCTTCAGGTTGGTCGCCTTCAGGACCGTGCGGGTGGATTCGGTCACCGTGGCGCTGAGACTGATGGGGATCAGCTTTTTGTCGTAGCCGCTGAGGCTAACCGAGGTGTTGAGAGGTGCGATTTTAAAGGACAGCTCGCCGGGGAGCCGGCCCAGAGTCAGGTTGTCCTCCGAGCACTCGGTGATCCGTCCGGAGAGCAGAGGGTCCCCCTCCTTGGACATGACGTCGATGCGCATGCCCTCGAACAGCTCGCCGGTGGGGGCGCTCTCCTGCTGGCGGCCAAGGACCAGTGTGGATGACTGTTCCTGTTCCAGCTCCTCCTCTTCCTCGTCCTCGTCCCTGGAAAAGAATGAAAAAATACCCATAGTCGATCTCCTTTCCCGAAATTAGTGCTTAGGGACCATGACCTCCAGGCCGCCCATATAGGGCTGGAGCACCTTGGGGATCACAACGCTGCCGTCCGCCTGAAGGTTATTTTCCAGGAAGGCGATGAGCATGCGGGGGGGCGCCACAACGGTGTTGTTCAGGGTGTGGGGAAGGTAGGTGCCCTTCTCGCCCTTGACCCGCATCTTCAACCGGCGGGCCTGGGCGTCCCCCAGATTGGAGCAGGAGCAGACCTCAAAATATTTCTGCTGCCGGGGGGACCAGGCTTCGATGTCGCAGGACTTCACCTTCAGGTCGGCCAGGTCGCCGGAGCAGCACTCCAGCTGCCGGACGGGGATGTCCAGGGATCGGAACAGCTCCACCGAGTAGCGCCACATTTTCTCGTACCACTCCATGGAGTCCTCGGGCCTGCAGACTACGATCATCTCCTGCTTCTCGAACTGATGGATGCGGTAGACGCCCCGCTCCTCAATGCCATGGGAGCCCTTTTCCTTGCGGAAGCAGGGAGAGTAGGAGGTGAGAGTCTGGGGCAGGCTGGCTTCGGGAATCATCTGGTCGATGAATTTGCCGATCATGGAATGCTCGCTGGTGCCGATGAGGTAGAGGTCTTCGCCCTCAATTTTGTACATCATGGCCTCCATGTCGGTCTGACTCATAACGCCCTCAACCACATTGCCGTGGATCATGAAGGGGGGGATGCAGAAGGTGAAGCCCTTTCCGATCATAAAGTCCCGGGCGTAGGCCAGCACCGCCTCGTGGAGACGGGCCACGTCGCCCAGCAGGTAGTAGAAGCCGTTTCCGGACACCCGGCCGGCGGAGTCCATATCCACACCGTCAAACCGCTCCATGATCTCCGTGTGGTAGGGAATCTCAAAGCTGGGGACGGCGGGCTCGCCAAACCGTTCCACCTCCACGTTGGCGGAGTCGTCAGGGCCGATGGGCACGGAGGGGTCGATGATGTTGGGGATGACCAGCATGATCTTTCGGATCTTTTCCGCCAGCTCGGCCTCCTTCTGCTCTAGCTCGGCCAGCCGGTCGGCGTTGGCCTTCACCTTGGCCTTGGCCTCCTCGGCCTCCGCCAGCTTGGAGGGGTCCTTCTTGGCCTGGCCCATGAGCATGCCCACCTGCTTGCTGAGGGTGTTCCGGGCGGCCCGGAGCTCGTTGGCCTCGGACATGGCGGCCCGGTTCTCTGTGTCCAGAGCCAGCACCTCGTCCACCAGGGGGAGCTTCTCCTCCTGGAATTTTTTCTTGATGTTTTCCTTTACTGCGTCCGGGTTGTCCCGGATAAAGCGAATGTCGAGCATATCAGATTCTCTCCTTATTAAAGATATCATGGATGTTTCACGTGAAACATTGCTTACTTGATGACCTTCCCCCGGATCTCCATATATCGGTCGTAGGGGGAGTAGCGGTCAGTGCCGGTGGAGTTCTCCTTTGGGAGATACTCCATCAGCGGGCCTGCGGCGGGAGTTGTCTCCGGGCTTTCGAGTTGGGTGATCAGCTCGCGGCACAACTGGGTCCTGCCGCGGACGTAGGCGTCGTTGATCTGCCAGAAATAGTCCATGGCCTGGGTGGTCCAGGCGAGCAGGTTCTCCGTGTGGCTCAGCGTATCGGTGACGCCATCCAGGCTGACTGTAAGATCGCCCGCCGCTGACTTCTGCTGTTCCAGCTGCTCCTCCAGTTCCGCCAGCCGAAGCTTCAGGCTGCTGTTCTCGTCTATCAGCCCCTGGAGGGTCTGCACGGTAGAGGCGGACTGCTTCAGGTCGTCGATCTGCTGCTGGCTCTGCCGCCGCTCCATCATAAAGGTGAACAGCAGTAGGACAAAGGCGGCCATGAACAGGACGGCGATATACTGAAAGACGGAGTTGCGGCGGCGGCGCTGCTGGGTCTTGCGCCGCCGGGTCTCCTGGTCGGGGGAGGGGGGACGGCGGGTTCGGGTTCCGTCCTCTGGAAAGCGGTCGGCGTCCTCAATAAAGGGCTCGCTGCGGTTCCGCTCAGCCATCCTGCCCACCTCCCTGCGATGTCAGGCGCTGCAGCAGGGCCAGCAAGGTCTCCAGATCCTGCTCGTTGTAATACTCCAGCTCGACGCGGCCCTTCTTGCCCTTGTGAGCGATCTTTACCTTCCGGCCCAGCCGTCCGGCCAGGTCCTTTTCCAGTTCGCCCAGATAGAGGGAGAGGTCCGGTCCCTGTTCCTTGGGCCGTTCCTTCTTCTCCTTTTGGAGGGCTTTGATCAGAGCCTCGGTCTGCCGTACTGAGAGCTGCCCCTCTACAACCTGCTTAGCAGCCTCCTTTTGGAGGGCGGCGGTGGGAGCGCCCAGAATGGCCCTGGCGTGTCCAGCGGAAAGGGCGTTCTCCTCCACCAGGGTCATAACCTCCTCGGGAAGGGCCAGCAGCCGCAGGGTGTTTGTGATGGCGGGACGGGATTTCCCCATCTGCTGGGCCACCTGCTCCTGGGTCAGGCCGTACTCCTCCATCAGAGTCCGGTAGCCCCGGGCCTCCTCAGCGGGATTCAGATCCTCCCGCTGGAGGTTTTCGATTAGTCCAAGCTCCATCACCTTGCGGTCGTCCGCCTCGATGATGACGGCAGGGACCTCCTGAAGTCCGGCGGCCTTGGCCGCCCGCCATCGCCGCTCGCCGGCGATGATCTGGTAGTAGCCGGTAGCCAGACGGCGGACCGTCAGCGGTTGGATGATACCGTGGACACGGATGGACTCCGCCAGATCGTCCAGCGCCCCCTGCTCAAAGCGTTTTCGGGGCTGATTCAGACCTGGCTCCACCTGGGAGATGGGCAGGGCGACGGAGCCTTCCCCCTGAGCGGGCAGCTCCGGGTCGCCCAGCAGAGCGTTCAGCCCCCGGCCCAGGCCCAGTTCGGTTTTTCGTTTTGCCATATCCTTACCTCTTTAATCAGATTGTCACAGCTGAGCCAGAGCCGCGGTCATCTCCTCGGCCAGCAGCTTGTAGGCCTCCGCGCCGCGGGAGTAGGGATCGTAATCGGAGATGGGCTTGCCGTGGCTGGGCGCCTCAGAGAGGCGGACGTTCCGGGGGATGACGGTGGCATACACCTGGCCGGGGAAGTGGCGCTTGACCTCCTCCGCCACCTGGAGGGAGAGGTTGGTGCGGCTATCAAACATGGTGAGCAGAACACCCTCCATGGTCAGGTTGGGATTCAGCTTCCGCTTCACCAAACGGACGGTAGCCAGCAGATCGCTCAGCCCCTCCAGGGCGTAGTATTCGCACTGGACCGGCACCAGCAGGGAATTGGCGGCGCACAGGGCGTTGACCGTCAGCAGCTCCAGGGAGGGGGGGCAGTCGATAAAGATGAAGTCGTACTCGCCGGACAGAGTGTTGAGCGCGTTTTTCAGCAGCTCCTCCCGTCCGTCAATGCCAATCATCTCGATCCCCGCGCCGGCCAGCGCCTTGTTGGAGGGCAGTACGTCACCATACTTGGTGGATACCACCGCCTTGGCCGGGTCAGCATCGCTGACCAGCAGGTCGTAGACGTTGGGAGAGGCGGTGTTTTTGTCCACCCCCATACCAGAGGTGGCGTTGGCCTGGGGGTCGAAGTCACACAGCAGGACCCGTTTGCCCAGGGAATGGAGGGCGGCGGTGATGTTGACGGTGGTCGTGGTCTTGCCCACGCCGCCCTTTTGGTTTACGACGGCGATGATCTTTGCCATGAGGATGGCCTCCTTGCGGAAATAAAAAATATAGGTTGTGCAATTTCTCATTATATCAACCGCCGTCATGGATTTCAACTGTTTTTCAAGAATTCCTGGAAAAGAAACGCGGGAGCCGCAGAGCGGCTCCCATGTTTCACGTGAAACATCACCCCGCCCGGCGGGGGATGTGGATGGTGAGGGTGATCTCCTCGTCGGAGTCCTGACGGCGGCACTGGGCGTCCACCCCGGCGGAGCGCATGATGTCCAGGCTGCGGGTGATGGTGTTCAAAAACAGACGCACATCCTTAATCACGAAGGTGGGGCGTCTCCGGTCGGGGGGAGCCTTGGCCATGAGCATGCTGTCCACCAGGGCCTCGGTTTGGGCAACCGTGAGGTTGTCCGCAACGACCAGCCGGGCAGCCTCCAGCTGCTGCTCCCCCTCGCTGAGCCGGAGGAGGGCCCTGGCGTGGCGCTCGGTGGCGCCGTGGTCCCGGAGCAGCTCCAGCACCTCGTGGGGCAGCTTGAGCAGGCGCAGCTTATTGGCCACCGCAGACTGGCTCTTGCCGATGCGCCGGGCGGCGTCATCCTGGGAGATGTGATAGGTATCGATGAGGCGGCGGAGGGCCAGGGCCTCCTCCCAGAAGTCCAGGTCCCGGCGCTGGAGGTTCTCCACCAGAGCCAGCAGGGAGGAGGACTGGCTGTCCGTCTGAATGGACAGGCAGGGGACGGTGTCCAGACCGGCCAGCCGGGCCGCCCGAAGGCGGCGTTCGCCGGCCACCAGCTCCCACTGGCCGTCCCGGCGGCGGACGGTCAGCGGCTGGAGCACCCCCAGCTCCTGGATGGAAGCGGCCAGCTCCTCCAGCTCGGGCTGGGTGAAGGTGCGCCTGGGTTGGTTGGGGTTGGGGTGAATGGCGTCGAGGGGGAGGAAGAGCACCCGTCCGGTCTCAAAAATCCCCTTTTTCAGCAGCGGCCACATAGAGATTACCACCTTTCTTATGTACAGCAAATGGAATGGTTACAGCTATAGTTTACCATAAATTGGAAATCAAAAGGTCGAAGCCCGTCGCCCAGGAAAAATTTCCCGGGGAAGCCTGCGCCGCAGGGGACTGAGCGCTTCCAGCGGGCGGAGGACTGGCAAACTATGGAGAAAAAAGGAAAAATGCCAGAAAAAATTATGGAGAATGTGAGGAAAAACCCGAAAAAAGGGGATTGAAAAACGGGGGGATTTCTTGTACAATGTAGTTGTGGCATTTTTTGCAGAAGGACGTGGCCCGGACGATTCGGGCCATCGTTTCGTTTCAGAAAGGCGGTGGAGTCCCCATGGAGCTGCTGAAGCAGCGAATCCGGAAGGATGGAACGGTGAAGGGGAACGATGTGCTGAAGGTGGACAGTTTTCTGAACCACCAGATGGATGTTGCCCTTTTTGAGGAGATCGGCAAGGAATTTCTGCGCCGGTTTGACGGCTGCGGTGTGAACAAGATTTTGACGATCGAGGCCTCCGGCATCGGGATCGCTTGTGTCACAGCGCAGTTTTTTCATTGTCCGGTGATCTTTGCCAAAAAGAGCAAGACCAAAAACATCGCCGGCGAGGTGTACACCACCAAAGTCAGGTCCTTTACCCATGGGAATGTGTCTGATGTGATCGTGTCCACCCGGTTCCTGGGTCCGGGGGACAAGGTCCTGATCATCGACGACTTCCTGGCCAACGGCGCGGCGCTGGAGGGGCTGATCGATCTGGTGAGCCAGTCCGGGGCGGAGCTGGCCGGGGCGGGGATCGTCATCGAAAAGGCATTCCAGCCTGGTGGAGACCGGCTGCGCGCCAAGGGAATCCGGGTGGAGTCACTGGCTCGGATCAAGTCCATGAGCGAGGAAACCGGCGTGGAATTTATGGATTAAAGCCGGACTGGTCCGGTTTTAATATATAAGGTAGAAAGAGGAAGAACAACTTAAGGAGGAACTAGAATGAAAAAACTTCTTGCGCTGGCTCTGGCTGCGGCTATGAGCCTGTCCCTTGCCGCCTGCGGCGGCGGCAGCACCAGCACCCCTGCCGCCAGCAGTCCCGCCGCTTCCGGGAGCGGCAGTGATGTGTCTGCCCCCACCGGCGGCGACAGCTCCGACTTCAAGGTGGGCGCCATCTATATCACCAGCCAGAACGATGTGGCCGGGTATACCTTCCAGCACCACAACGGCATCACCACCGCCATGAAGGACCTGGGCATGGACCCCGCCACCCAGCTGCTCATTGTGGACAAGGTGGATGAGGACTATGACGCTGTGTGCAGCGCCATCGACACCCTGGCCAACCAGGGAGCCAACGTGATCTTCGGCATCTCCTTCGGCTACATCGACGCCATGAACGACAAGGCCGGGGATTACCCCGAGATCATCTTCTCCCACGGCACCGGCTATCTGGGCAATGACACCAACTTCAACAACTACTTCGGCCGCATCTATCAGGCCCGCTACCTGGCCGGCATCGCCGCCGGGCTGAAGTCTCTGGAGACCGGCAACAACTCCATCGGCTATGTGGCCGCATACAACACTGAGTACGCCGAGACCTGCTCCGGCATCAACGGCTTTACCCTGGGTGTTCAGTCCGCCAACCCGGACGCCACCGTCTATGTAAAGAAAATCAACATCTGGGGCAACGAGAACCTGGAGCGCCAGGCCGCCCAGGCCCTCATCGACACCTATAACTGCGGCGTCATCTCCCAGCACTGCGACTCCGCCCAGCCCCAGCTGGTGGCCCAGGAGAACAACGCCTTCGGCTGCGGCTACAACTCCGACATGACTGAGCAGGCCCCCAACGCCCACATCACCGCCGCCATCTGGCACTGGAACGTCTACTACCAGACCGCCATCGAGGCCGCCATGGCCTGCAACGGCGATGCCTCCAAGTTTGTGGAAAACATGGACGGCAACGCCTACTACGCCGGCCTGGCCGAGGGCCTTGTGGACACCTCTCCCGTGAACGAGGCCACCGCCGCCCCCAACACCACCGCCGTGATGGACGCGGTCCGGGAGCTGATTAAGTCCGGCGAGTGGGACGTGTTCACCGGTGTGAAGCTGAGCTATAACATCGGGGAGGACGGCTCGGTAGAAATCGTCAAAACCGAGGCCGACCTGGTGGATACCAACGGGACCGTGATTGTCCCCGCCGGCGGTCCCTCTGTGGACGACGGCGTGATCAAGGGCAGCATGGATTACAATGTAGCTGGCGTGGTGGAGGGCTGACCCTCCCGCCCAATCAACGCAGACCCGAACCGGGCCGGCCGGATACCACCGGCCGGCCCGCGTGTTTTTGGAAGAGGAGAGAAGGTATGGAGGAACGGTATGCCATTGAGATGCGGGGCATCTGCAAAAGCTTTGGCAGCGTAGCGGCAAACAAAAATGTCAACCTGAACGTCAAACCGGGGGAGATCCTGGCCCTGCTGGGGGAGAACGGCTCGGGCAAGACCACCCTGATGAACATGCTGTCGGGCATCTACAAGCCGGACAGCGGGTCCATCCTGCTGAACGGGCAGGAGGTGTCCATCAACTCCCCGGAGGACGCCAAGCGGCTGGGGATCGGCATGGTCCACCAGCACTTCAAGCTGGTTGACGTCTTCTCCGCCGCCGACAACATCTGGCTGGGGGACGACAAGTCGGGCGCGGTGCTGAAAAAGGACCGGTACAACACCATTGGGGAGATGGCAAAAAAGTTCGGCTTTGATATAGATCCCCGGAAAAAGGTGTACAACATGGCGGTGTCAGAGAAGCAGACCCTGGAGATCGTCAAGGTGCTGTACTACGGGGCCAAGATCATCATCCTGGACGAACCCACCGCCGTCCTCACCGTGCAGGAGACGGCCAGGCTCTTCGATGTGCTCCGCCGCATGAAGGGATCGGGCCACGCCATCATCATCATCACCCACAAGCTCAACGAGGTGCTGGAGATCAGCGACCGGGTGGCCATCCTCCGAAAGGGGGAGTACATCTGTACCGTGGACACCTCCTCCACCGGCGAGCAGCAGCTCACCGAGTACATGGTGGGCCGGAAGGTGGAACTGAACATCGACCGCCCCGTGGTGGAGAAGACCCGGCCCCTGCTGGAGATCCGGGACCTGACCATCCGCAATGACGAGGGGGCGGTGGCCATCGACCGGGTGAACTTCTACATCCGGGGGGGCGAGATCCTGGGGGTGGCCGGCATCGCCGGCTGCGGACAGAAGGAGCTGTGCGAGGCTATCGCCGGCCTGCGGCCGATTGAGAGCGGCATGATGATCCATAAGGGGGACAACATCGTGGGCCTCAGCCCCAAGTCGATTTTGGAAAAGGGCATCTCCATGTCCTTCATCCCCGAGGACCGGCTGGGCATGGGCCTGGCTCCCTCCATGTCGGTGACCGACAACATGCTGCTGAAAAAGTACGACCAGTCCAAGGGGCCCTTTGTGGACCGAAAGACCGGTCGGGCGGAGGCCCAGCAGGTCATCGACGAGCTGGAGATCGTCACCCCCTCCACCGAGACGCCGGTGCGCCGCCTGTCCGGAGGCAACGTGCAGAAGGTGCTGCTGGGCCGGGAGATCAAGGCCGGCCCCAACGTGATTGTCACCGCTTACCCCGTCCGGGGGCTGGACATCAACTCCTCCTACGCCATCTACGACATCCTGAACAAGCAGAAGAAGGACGGGGTAGGCATCCTCTTCGTGGGGGAGGACCTGGACGTGATGATCGACCTGTGCGATAAGATCATGGTGCTGTGCCACGGCAGAGTGATGGGCGTGGTCCACGCCCACAAGACCAGCAAGGAGGAGCTGGGCCTGATGATGACCGGGGCGCTGGACCTGACCAACAAGTATGAGGACAAGCCCGCCGGCATCGCCCGGGACAGCCGCATCGAGGAATCCGAGGAGGTGGAGGAATGAAAAACCGTCAGCCTCTGTTCCACGTGGTCAAGCGGGACCACGCCGGACCGGGCCGTCAGGCCGCAGCCTATGTGGCGGCGGTGGTGCTGGCGCTGCTGGTGGGCGCGGTGCTGCTGATGGTCCAGGGGGTGGAGCCCGTTACCTTCTATAAGCAGCTGCTCACCATGGGCATCCCCGGCAGCCGCTACCCCTGGCGTTCAGTGGAGAATTTCATCAAGCTGTTCGTCCCGCTGCTGATCACGTCGATGGCCCTGGCGCTGGCCTTCAAGATGCGCTTTTGGAACATCGGCGGCGAGGGACAGTTCATTATGGGGGCGTTCTGGGCGGGCTTCGCTGCCATGAAGCTGGGCGGGACCCTGCCCCAGCCCTTGATGGTGGTGGTCATGGCCCTGTGCGGCGCCCTGGGGGGCGGACTGTACGGTGTGTTCGTGGCGGCGCTGAAGGTGAAGTGGGGGACCAACGAGACCCTCCTCACCCTGATGCTGAACTATGTGGCCCTATACTTCCTGCAATATTTTGCCGAGACAAAAACGGACTGGAATTTTTTCCTGGACCCGGATTCCGCCCGGCCCAAGTTCGCCAAGTTCCCGGCCAACGCCCAGATGATCACCATCCCCATCGGGCCCTTCAACCTGAACCTGTCCCTGGTGATCGCCGCCGTTCTGTGCGTGCTGCTGTACATCTATCTGAACTACACCAAGCGGGGCTATGAGATTGCCGTGGTGGGGGACAGCCCCAACACCGCCCGGTACGCCGGGATGAAGGTGGGAAAGATTGTCATCCGCACCATCTTCCTGTCCGCCGCCCTCATCGGCCTGGCGGGGGCCTTCCAGGTGTCCTCCGCGGGCATCCTGTCCACCTCCGTCACCAACGACGTGGGCTGGACCGGCGTGGTGGTGGCCTGGCTGGCCAAGCTGAACATGGTGGGCATTGTGGTGGCCTCTCTGCTGATCACGGTGCTCCAGTTCGGGTGCCAGACGGCCAGCACCACCTACCCCTCCATCGACGCCAACTTCGCTAATCTGCTTCAGGGAGTGATCCTCTTCATCGTGCTGGCGGCGGACTTTTTCACCCGCTTTCGCCTGGCGCGGACCAGAAAGGAGGCGGCAAAATGAACGATCCCATCAATGTATTGACGCTGTTCCTCTTTAACATCGTCCTGGTGAATATCCCTCTGCTCTACGGCACGGTGGGAGAGATCGTGGTGGAGAAATCCGGCAGCCTGGACCTGGGCGTGGAGGGCACCATGGCCATCGGAGCCATTTTTGGCTATCTGGCCGGGTGCGTGGCCAACAGTCTGGCGGTGGGCCTGCTGGTCTCCTTTCTGGCGGCAGGGCTGTGCGGACTGCTCTTCGCGGTGCTGACCGTCTCCCTCCAGGCCAATCAGAACGTCACCGGCCTGACCATCACCACCTTCGGCCTGGGCCTGTACTTCTTTGTGGGCAAGGGCCTGGGGGAGCGGTGGCCCGCCATGACCGGCGCCGGGAGTCTGGTGAAGGGATTTTCCGCACTGGAAATTCCGGGCCTTTCTAAACTCCCTGTAATCGGAAAGGCCCTGTTTTCCCACAATCTGCTGGTCTATCTGGGGATTGTCATCGCCGTGCTGGTGTGGTGGTATCTCAACTTCACCAAGACGGGCCTGCGTCTGCGGGCGGTGGGGGAGAACCCCGGCGCAGCTGACTCGGTGGGCGTGAACACTCTGATGTATAAGTACATCCACCTCATTGGAGGTTCCGGCATCATGGGCCTGGGCGGGTTCTACATGGCCCTGTATATGAGCGGCTCCTTTGAGGGCTCCAACTGCTGGATCAACGGCTACGGCTGGATCGCCATCGCCCTGGTGATCTTTGCCAACTGGAACCCGGTGCTGGCCATTTTAGGCACCCTGGTCTTCGGCTTCTTCAACACCTTGCAGATCTACGCCGGGTCGCTGGCCGGAGCTTTCCCAGGATCGCTGGGCTGGCTCAATACGGTCCCGGCTCAGCTGTACAAGGCCCTCCCCTTCCTGATCACTGCCATCGTGCTGATTGCCTCCTCCATCCGCAGGAGGGAGGGGTCCGGCCAGCCCGCCGCTCTGGGCCTGAACTACTTCCGCGAGGAGCGGTAATTGATCACGAACTGTATAATAGAGCGAAAAAATAACAGGAGCGCCCCGGTTTGGGGCGCTCCTTTGTGTTGCCTGTCAGTCGGCCAACTCAGTCTGAATGGCGAGCTGCAGGGACTGCATATTGTCCCAGAAGGAGCTCACATCCAGCGTGTCAAAGGCGGCGGTCTTTTCCAGGCCCAGCCGGTCCCGTTCCTGGTCGATCTTCTCTCTCAGCAGGCTGGAGATGCAGGCCGCCCGGTATTCGGCAGGGTCGATGGGCAGGCGGAGCATGATATGATAGCCGTAATCTGTCTCCACCACATCGGAGATCTCGCCCACAGACAGCTCCAGCGCGGCCTCCCGGAAGCCGCCCACCAGAGAGTCGGAGGCACTGAAGATGTAGCCCTCCGGATTGAGGAGCAGACCGCCGTCCTCGCTGTGCTGGTTCATCAGCTGGTCGAAGAGGGTGATGGGGTCCTCCGACGCCTGAAGCTGAGCCAGCAGATCGTCGGCAGTGGCTTTCTTCTGGGCGATTGCCTCCTCCTCCAGCGGCTCGCTGGTGTCCTGATCGATGGTCATCAGAAGAATATGCTTCACATGGAAGTAACCGTTTTCGTCCAGATAGGCGTTCACCTCAGCGTCGGTGGGGTAACTGCCGCTGTCCTCGCCGAAGTAGAGCTCCTGCAGCTGGTCGTAGAGGTCGTTGTTCTCGTTGAGCTTGATCAGCAGGTCCTTGGTGAGCATATTGCCCCAGAAGGTGTAGATCACCTGGGACTCATCCGAGCCGGCCTGCACCACCATGTCGGCATACTGCATATCCATATCGGCGGCAACGGAGGGGTCGGGGGTGAGTCCCTCCTGACGGGCCAGCTCCCGCAGCATGGCGTGGAAGACAGCGATTTCTGTGGCCTGATCCAGCATATACTGGCCGAAGGTGAGGCCGTCGTCCGTCATCTGAACGTCCCAGGGCAGGGTGGTCATCTGGCCGCCGAACTGATCCAGGTAGTTCTCAATGACCCAGTCAAGCCAGTAGAGATAGTCTGCGGCAGTGATCGCCGTCTCGCCCAGCCTGGCGAGAGTCTCATCCCCGGCCAGTCCGGAGACCGCCAAATAGGGGTCGGTGATCTGGGACAGGTCCATAGGTTCTGCCTGGGAAGCGGAGCCGGAGGCGCTGCCAGAGCCAGAGGCAGAGCTTCCATCGGGACCGGCAGAGGTCCCGCCGCAGCCGGTCAAGGCGGTAAGGGTCATGACAAGGGCCAGCGCCAGGGCCCCAAAACGTTTGGTATGATTCATAAAGTGCTTCCTTTCGTAAGATCTAAGAACATGATAAATAGGGAACAGCCCCTATCATATCACAGTTTCCGGTCCAGGGCAAGCCTGATTCTCGCTTGCAAACCGGTGCGCATTGTGGTAAACTGTCCCAAAATAGAGAGGAGTGACTGCGATGTCCTTATTTGGAACGCTGTTTGGAAAAAATGCTGCGCCGAAGCAGGAGCCGGAGGCCCCCAAGGGACCGGGTGCGCCGGTGTCCTTTTTCCCCGACGGTGTGAATATGTCCGACTGGGATCAGGTGTTCTCCGCCTGCCTGGGCAAGATGTACACCGCCCAGCACGCCTTTCTGGATCTGGTGAGAGGCGAGGAGGGCTGGTATATCGACTTTGAGAAGGGCGCCCTCACGCTGGGCAAACAGGAGTTCCGGGTCCAGTTCCTGGGCAGTGAGTCCTATGCCTCCAACTCCTGGCTGTGGGGCTGGGAGAATATCAACAATTTCCCCAACAGCGTGCTGGGCCAGGCCCAGATCGCCCGGACCTACGGCCAGACCTGGGGTCTGGAGCCGCTGATGCACCCCCAGTGTGAGCTGAACGGCACCTTCAACGGCCACAACTTCTCTATGGTGGTCTGCGGAGCTCTGGCGGAGGACCGCTGCTACTACCGCTGTCCCACCGCCGGCGGACAGGGGGCCGCCTTCGTGGCCCTGTGTGACATGCCCAAGGAGCTGTTCGCTCCGGTGGACGGCATCACCTTCATCAACAGCGTGAGCCAGTGCATCCAGCAGTTCTATCTGGACCACAAAATCTTCGTGGAGGCATTCCTGCGCTGGAACAAGACCCCCTTCGACTGGTCCGGCGACATCCTCACCGCCCACTTCGACGCCGATGTGGCGGTGGAGTTCGAGCAGGCGGGGGAGAATTACCGGACCAAGAATCTGAGCCAGACAGTAAAACCGTAAAAGAGATGGCCGCCCCTTTGGGCGGCCGTTCTGTTATGTTAACCTGATAATCCCAGCAGCCAATCGACAGAGACGCCAAGAACCTTCGCAAAGAAGGGCAGCTCGTAGTCGGGGATGAAGCGTGTGCCAATCTCAATGCGGCTGACACTGTCACGCTCGATCATGATTCCCTCCACCTGCATTTGCGCCGCTAGATCAGACTGTGAAAGCCGCCTTTTCAGCCGGGCCTCCCGGATGCGATCGCCAGATATGTTCTTTTTTCCGTTAAAGTCATAAATCTTCAAAGTAAAACCCCGATATGCTAAAGATAAGTATTTTTCTTGACTTTAACATATAAAGATGCTATCATTGTGTTAAAGATCAGCAGCCTTGGAGAAAGATCAACAATAAAAGGAGAGATACAATGAAAAGAAAGATCAGTATTCTGCTTGCCCTCCTGCTGGCGTTCTGCCTGACTGCCTGCGGAGATACACAGAGCGGCGGCAAACCCTCAAGCACCTCGACATCTTCCCAGGGAAAGCCCGACGTGGAGAAGCCAAAGCCGGAGGAGAAAGGCCCTGAGATTACTTTTCAAGAGCTCACCGTGATAGACAACGAGGCCTGCACGGTAAAGATTACAGGTATTGATCCAGACGATATGTGGGGCTTTACATTGAAGGCCAATCTAGAAAACAAATCCAAAGACAAAACATATATGTTTGCCGCTCAGAGCGCCGCTGTGAACGGCGTTCAGAGTGACCCGCTTTTTGCGAAAGAGGTTGCCCCCGGAAAAAAGGCCATTGAGGACATCAGCTTTATGGACTCCGCGCTCCAGGAAAATGAAGTTGGGGAATTTACGGATATTGAATTGACCATTCGGGTATACGATTCCAATGACTGGCTGGCAGAGGAAACGGCACTGGAGACAGTCCACATTTACCCCTATGGAGAGGATAAGGCTTCCACCTTTACAAGGGAGCCCCAGCCGACAGACCAAGTTCTTGTTGATAATGAGTATGCCACAGCAATTGTGACCGGATACACCGAGGACAGTATTTGGGGTTATACTGTGAATTTGTTCTTTATTAATAAGAGTGACAAAGAGGTTATGTTCAGCGTAAACGACGCATCTGTAAACGGTTACATGGCTGATCCATTTTTTGCTAAGGCTGTAATGGCTGGAAAATGTGCCTTCGCTTCCATGTCCTGGTCCGACAGTACATTGGAAGAAAACAGCATTGCAGAAATAGAGGAAATTGAGTTTACACTTCGTATCTATGATAATAATGACTGGCTAGCAGAAGCATTTGCCGAAGAAAATATCACATTGAATCCATAAAGAAAGCGGCCGCCCTTGGGCGGCCGCTTTCTGTTCATGTCAGTATTTCTTTTATGTTTCCAGCGCCTCGGCGTAGTTCTCCACCACCTGCCGGGCGGCCCGGAGGGGGTCCTCCCCCTTGGCCAGACGGAAGGAGAACCGGGGCGTGTCGCCGGGGATGAGGAGCAGGCGTTTGGTATACTTTTCTTGGGCGCACAGGGCGGAGAAGGGCTCCAGGCGGAACTCGTCCAAGGTAAAAATCAGCCGGTCCCCCTTCTGGGCCAGGTCGTTAATGCGGCACCGAGCCGCCGCCGCACGGAGAAGCGCCACCGAAATCAGGTTGTTCACCGGCCGGGGAGGCTCGCCGTAGCGGTCAATGAGCTCGTCCACCAGCTCGTCGGCCTCCTCCTCGCCGCGGATGGCGGCGATGCGGCGGTACAGGTCCATCCTCTGCTCCGGAGAGGGGACGTACCGGTCGGGGATGGAGGCGGACACGCTGAGGTTGGCTGCACACTCGGTACGGGTGGGCAGAGGCTGGCCCTGCTCCAGCAGGACGGCCTCTTCCAGCAGTTTCAGATACATGTCATAGCCCACGCTGAGCAGAAAGCCGCTCTGCTCCGGCCCCAGCACGTTGCCCGCCCCCCGAATTTCCAGGTCCCGCATGGCGATTTTGAAGCCGGAGCCGAACTCGGCAAACTCCCGAATGGCCTCCAGTCGCTTAGAGGCCACTTCGCTGAGTACCTTCCCCTTTCGATAGGTGAGGTAGGCGAAGGCCCTCCGATTGGACCGGCCCACCCGCCCCCGGATCTGGTGGAGCTGGGCCAGTCCCAGCTTGTCGGCGTCCTCCATGATGAGGGTGTTCACGTTGGGCAGATCGATGCCCGTCTCAATAATGGTGGTGCAGACTAAGACATTCAGCTCCCCGTCGGTCATCTGGGCCATCACGTCGTCAATGGCCTCCTGGGTCATCCGGCCGTGGGCCACGCCGATGGCGGCCTCCTCCCCCAGGAGCATTTGAATGCGGGCGGCACAGCGGTCAATGGTCTCGATACGGTTGTGAAGGTAAAATACTTGCCCCCCTCGATCCAGCTCCCGGCTCATGGCGTCGGCCAGCAGGCTCCAGTCGTGCTCCAGCACGTAGGTCTGCACCGGCTGACGGTCGGCGGGAGGTTCCTCCAGGGTGGACATGTCCCGGATGCCGGACAGGGCCATATTCAGCGTCCGGGGGATGGGAGTGGCGGACAGGGTGAGCACATCCACCTGCTTAAAATTCTCCTTCAGCTTCTCCTTGTGCTGCACGCCGAACCGCTGCTCCTCGTCCACCACAAGAAGTCCCAGGTCCTTGAAGCGCACGTCCTTGTTAAACAGCCGGTGGGTGCCGATGAGGATGTCCACCTCCCCCGCCTCCACCCGGCGGAGGGTCTCCTTCATCTGGGCGGAGGTGCGAAAGCGGGACACCACGTCGATGTTGACGGGGTATTTCTGAAACCGGCGCAGGGCGGTGAGGTAGTGCTGCCGGGCCAGCACGGTGGTTGGCACCAGAATGGCCGCCTGTTTGTTGTCCAGCACGCACTTCATCATGGCCCGGAAGGCCACCTCCGTCTTGCCGTAGCCCACGTCGCCGCACAGCAGGCGGTCCATGGGGGTGGGGCGCTCCATGTCCCGCTTGATCTCCTCAATGCACCGCAGCTGGTCGTCCGTCTCGGTATACTCAAACTGCTCCTCAAATTCCCGCTGCCAGGGGGAATCGGGGGCAAAGGCGTAGCCCGGCTGGCGCTGGCGCTGGGCGTAGAGCTGGATCAGCCCCTTGGCCAGGTCCTGCACCGCCTTTTTAGCCTTCTTCTTGGCCTTTTCCCACTCCTGGCCCCCCAGACGGTTCAGCTTTTTTGTCTCATTGGCGTCCTCTCCGCCGCCGATGTACTTGCTCACCAGGTCCAGCTGGGTGGCGGGTACGTAGAGCACATCGGTGCCTGCGTAGGCGATTTTTACATAATCCTTCTCAATGCCGTCCACCGGCATCTTCACCATACCCACGTACCGGCCCACCCCATGGTGCTCGTGGACCACCAGATCGCCGGGGGTCAGGTCGGCGTAGGACTTCAGCTTCTGCCGGTTGGTAGCCTCCTTCTGGCGGCGGGGCTTTTTTCCGGCGGCCTTCTCCCCCTCGGTGAGGACGGCCAGCTGAATAGCCGGATACTCGAACCCGCTGGACAGTCCGCCCACGGTGATAACCACCTGTCCCGGCTGGGGCAGGGCGGTCAGGCGGAAGTCCACCGCGGCTTTCACCTTCTGCTCCCGCAGGAGGGTCTGCAGGTCCAGCGCCCGCTGCTCGCCAGACACCAGCACCAGCGAGGCGAAGCCGCTGTTCTGGTAGTGGGCCAGGTCCTGGACCGCCGTCTCCAGGCTGGCCAGGAAGGGGGGCAGCTGCTTGGCCGTGATGGACAGCAGCGCCTTGGGGGGGATGGGATAGCTGGCCGTGGTGAAGGAATCCAGAAACACCAGGGGCCATTCCTCCAGGCGGTTGAGGAACTGGGGGAAGGTAAGGGCCAGCTCGCCGCAGGAGGGGTCCAGCTCTCCCTGCTCCAGCAGGGTTTTTATGTCCTCCTCCAACTGCCACTGCCAGGATCTGGCCCGCTCCGCCGCCCTTGGGCCCTGGTCGAAGAGGACGCAGGCGTCGGGGGGCAGATAGTCCACCGCCCCGGCCAGCTCCGGGTAGATCAGGGGGAGGTAGCGGTCCAGAGCGGGAAAGGTCCGCCCCTGGGCGATGGCCTCGCCGTCGGCCTCCAGGGTGGCGGCCAGAGGCTTGTTCCCCCTTTGCAGCGCCTTGGCCGCCAGCTTGGACAGCTGCCTGCTCAGCCCGGCCAGCCCCTCCGGGGCCAGCTGGGGCAGGACCTCAGCGGCGGGGAGGAGAAGGGCGGTTTCGATGTTCTCGGTCCGCCGCTGGGTGGCCGGGTCGAAGACCCCCATGGCGTCCACCTCGTCCCCGAAAAACTCCACTCGGACGGGCTGGGCCATTCCTGGTGAGAAGACGTCCAGAATGCCGCCCCGCAGGGCGAACTGTCCCACGCCCTCCACCTGCTCGCACCGGACATATCCGGCGGCGGCCAGCCCCTCGGCCAGCTCGTTCAGATTATAGGCCCCGCCGGTCTTCAACTCCCGGCAGCAGTGCTCCAGCGTCTGAGGGGGAATGGTCCGCTGGAGCAGGCCCTCCACGGTGGCCACCAGGAAGGGGTACTTCCCGTCCGCCACTCCCTTCATCAAGGCCAGCCGCCGGTGCTCCCACTGGCGGGAGACGGAGGAGGCGTTGTGAAAGGTGAAGTCCCGGGGGCCCAGCACGGGAACCGCCGTCCCGGCAGCGAAAGCCCCCAGGTCCCGGGCCAGCTTCTCCCCCTCGCTTTCACCGGCGCAGATCACCACAACAGGACGTTGGGTGGTCAGCCCGATGGCGGCGGCGGCGTGGACCCGGTGGATGGCCGCCGCCCCGGACAGGGCCATAGGGGAGCGGCCCCCCTCCAGGGCGGAGAGGAGCTGCTGAAATTCCGGAAGACGGCTGAAGGCGGCGGTAAGCAGTTTCATGGAAAAAACCTCGATTTTCAACAGGGTTTGGGAACGCGGCAATGCCCCTGCCCCCAAAAGGGGGAGGGGTCGGTCAGGTACCCTTTAGTATACCGGCAGGCGGGAGCGCCGTCAAGGGGAATTTTGGCAGGCGTTCATATTGGAAGATTTTATAGTTGGTCCGCAATGGAATGAATATCAGCCTTTCCATGAAACAGCAGCAGCGACACGGGATTACGAAGGGACAGGGATAAAACCGGCCTGGAGCGTCGTTGCTCCAAGCCGGTTTTTCCAGTCAGGTAATCTCGTAGTCCTGTCCAAACTGAAGCTCACCGAAGTTGATGCGGCTCCCGGTGGGGGGACGGCGGTGGTCCTCCTCGCCGTAGTCCTCCTCGGGGGGAAATTCCTCATCCTCGTAGGGGCCGTCCATGGGGAACTCGGCGGTGTCGGACAGATCCGAATCCTCCTCCTGCTCCGCCCGGGTCCGCCGATTCTCTGCGGCGGCGGCCTCCATGGCCTGGGCCAGCAGGCGCTGGACGTTGTCGTCAATCTCCGAGGCCTTTTCCGCCACCGGGTCGGGGGCGGGGGCCAGATCGGCGGGACACAGCTCCTCCAGGTGGGAGAGGTACTCCGCCTCCTGAGCGTGGAGGGCGCGCACCTTGGCCACAAAGGCGGCGGTCTCCTCCTGAGCCTTTTTCAGCCGGTACTCCTCCGCCTCCAGCTCGCGGGACAGCTCCGCCCGGCGGGCGTCCACGTCCTTCTCCGTTTGGGCCAGCATGGCGTCCTTCTTCTGCTCGGCCTCCCGCACCAGGTCGTCCGCCATCCGCTGGGCGGCCAGCAGAGCCTTTCGCATGGCCTCCTCGGTGGAGCGGTACTCCTCTACCTTGTCCACCAGCACCTTCATCTTATTTTTCAGCACCGCGTTCTCGTTGAACAGCGCGGAGTAGTCTCCGGTCAGGATGTCCAGAAATTCGTCCACCTGGCCCATGTTATAGCCGCCGAAGGACGCCTTCTGAAAGGCGCGCTCGGATACCTCCTGTGGCGTGAGCATATGCAAAGCCTCCCTTCTCTATCTTCTAAGTATACCATTCAGACCAATGGTCCGGCTCGGCCTGAAACTCGCCCTCGGGGACGGGCAAAAGAACCGGTTTCCCTCCTTGAAGTCCCAGAGCGTAGATGTCAAGCACCCGGGAAAAGGAGTCAAACCAGAGGACCAAAACCGGTCGCCCGGCCCGGTCCTGGGTCCAGCCCCGCCCGGTCCGCTCCTCATCCCAATAGATGGGGCGCAACGGAGGAGAACCGTTGTCTTCCCAGCCCAGGGGCAGTTCCCAGACGGTCTCCCCCTGGGTGACCACCAGGGTGTAGGGATGCATTACCCCATCTCCCTCAAACCACTTGTCCGGCTCGGATTCGTTGCCGAAGTAGGTCTTCTCCGCCCGCAGCTCCACCAGCTCGTCCACGCCGTCCCCGTCCAGGTCCACCGACCAGCTATCCACCACCATGGGGTAGGGGGAGGCGGGGTCGTCCACGAAAAGCACCTCTGCGGGCTTGTCCGACACCGTCTTCAGCGCGGGAGCGGATCGATCCGCCGCGGGAGACTGGTCCGGCTGAGAAGCGGTCTCCCCGGCGGCGCACCCGGCCAGCAGGGCGGCGGCAAGGAACAAAACAGCGGGCGATTTCAGTCTCATAAGTAATATTCCTCTTTAGAAATACAATCCGTTGTTCTCCAGCTCGTCAATCAAGTCGCCCAGAATGTCCACGTTGTAGGGGGTGATGATGTAGGTGGAGATGGCCACCTTCTTGATTTTGCCCTCGTTGGCGTAGGAGACGCCGGCCAGAAAGTCCAGCAGGCGGCGGGCGATTTCGCCGTTGGTGGACTCCAGGTTGAGCACCACAGTGCGCTTTTCCCGCAGGTGGTCAGCGATGGAGGAGGCGTCCTCAAACCGCTCGGGCTTCACCAGCACCACCTGCAGCTGGGTGGCCGCCCGGATGTTGACCACCTTGTTGGAGCGGCGGTCGTCGTCAGGCGGGGAGGAGCTGTAGCTGCTGTAGCCGCCGCTGTAGCTGCTGTCCCGGGGAGGACGTTCGGCGGCGCGCTCCCGGCGCTCTACCGGGCGGGGGGAGACATCAAAGTCATCATAACCGTCATCTTCCTCGTCCTCGTAGGGGTGGGCCAGGCGCTTGAACTCGTCAAAAATTCCCATCAATGAATCCTCTTTTCCTCGAAGTAAATGAAATATGGGCAGATAGCCGCTCAGTGGGCGGACCCCGTCATGGGGGGACGGGGCCCGAAGAGAGCGGTGCCCACCCGAACCAGGGTGGCGCCCTCGGTGATGGCGTCCTCATAGTCGCCGCTCATGCCCATAGATAGACAGTCCACAATACTATGATTATCCGCTATTTTCCCTATTATGTCAACAAGAAAATGGCGCATTTGGGCAAAATATTTTCGGTTATCCCCCGAAACCGCTGCAACAGGCGGGATTGCCATCAGTCCCCGCAGCCGGACGTGGGGGCAGCTCAGGGCTGCCTCCGCCAGGGCGGGCAGCTGCTCGGGCAGGATGCCCCCCTTGCTCTCCTCCCGGGCCACGTTCACCTCCAGCAGGATGTCCTGGACCAGGTCCAGCTTTTCCGCCTGTCCGTCGATGGCCCGAAGCAGCTTTTCCGAGTCCACCGAGTGGATGAGGGCCACCTTGCCCACCACCTGCTTCACCTTGTTGGTCTGGAGGTGGCCGATAAAGTGGACCTCCGCCCCGGCATAGGCGCCGGCGGCCAGATGGGCGGTGAGTTCCTGCACCCGGTTCTCGCCGCAGACTCGAATCCCGGCGGCAATGGCGGCGCGGATGGCGCTGTCGGTCTGCACCTTAGTGGCGGCGCACAGCGTGACTGAGGCGGGGTCCCGCCCGGCGGCGAGGGCGGCGGCGGCGATCTTGTCCTGCACCGCCTTGACGTGTTGGGTCAGATCCATAAAAAATTCCTTCTCTCTATCTGGAATGGAGGTTATCCCTCCAGGCGCAGTCCGTCCTGGAGGCCGGTACCGTGGATGATGATGGCGTCTCCGTCCCGCAGGACCTTGCGTCCCGAGCCCACGGGGCGGATGACGTAGTAGTGGTCGCCCTCGTGTACGATGGCCGTCTCACGGAATTCGGCCCGGCCGTTGACAAAGGCGTACACGCCAGTTTTGGTGGTGGTGACCGGAGGCTCGCTGGAGTCCTCGCCGGGCTCCTGGGTGAACTCCACCAGATGGAGGGCCTCCTTGGGGATGCGCAGGCCGGACCAGCTCTCAAAGATGAGCTCTACCGTCTGGCGGCGCAGAAGGGTGGTGAGGGTCAGGTAGCGGTTGGAGGAGAAGACCACCAGGGTGAGCCCCCCCTCAGTGGGACCGATGCGGTCTACCGACATCTCCACATCCCGGTTCAGCTCCCCGGAGAAGCGGAGGACGGCGGTCTCCCCCTCCTTCAGCCGGCCGGCCGCCTCCTTGGGCAGGTTGGCGGCGAAGTACCAGGTGTTGGAGGTGATCAGCTTGCCCATGGAGCCGCCGTCCTCCCCGGCGGGCAGGTCGATCAGCTCCTGCAGGGCGGAGGGGGTGAGCTGGAAGACGCTCTCCGAGGTCAGGCGGCTCTCGTAGCCGTCGACCAGGCTGGAGAAGACGCCGGGCACCGGAGCGGTGATCCGGGTGGTGGCGCTGGCGGACTGGCGGGTGAGCACGGCCAGCTCGGCCCGCAGGGTCTGCAGCTGGGTGGACAGGCCGGCGGAGGTGAGGTCCTCCCCGTAGGTGTAGCCCCGCTTCAGCACTCCGCTCTTGACGGCCATGGCCTGGGCGCGCAGCTGAGTGTAGTCGCCCAGGGCGTAGGAGGCCCGCAGGTCCACCACCGACTGGAGGATGTCCTCATCCAGCCGGGCGGCGGACTCCAGGTCGCCGGGCTGGGCGATGGCCTCCTCCAGCAGCTGGATGTCCATCTCCAGCTCCTCGATCTGGGCCTGGCTGGCCTGGGCCTGGCTGTCCCGGTAGACCAGCGCCACCTGCTGGCCCTTGCCCACCTTCTCCCCCTCGGCCAGGGTGATCTCCAAAATGCCGTTCTGGGCGGGGAGCAGCAGAGCGTCCCGCACCACCAGGCCGTCCGCAATGACGCTGTCGTTGGCGGTGTAGGAGTAGACCTGGGCAGTGCGGTAGGGCTCGTTTAACACATGAAAAACGTAGTAGCCGAAATAAAGGGCCAGCACGGCGGTGAAGGCCAGAATAACAAAGGTGATCAGGGATTTGCCTTGCTTCATAGGGGTTCTCTCTTTCTGTGGGGATGGGTCACTCCTCGGTCAGGGGCACCGGGCGCTCGGGCACAATGGTGGAGATGGCGTGCTTGTAGATGATCTGCTGCTTGCCGTCGCTGGTGAGGACGACGGTGAAGGCATCAAAGCCGGTGATGCAGCCCCGCATCTGGAAGCCGTTCATCAGGAACATGGTGACGGTCCTCCGCTCCCGGCGGACCTGGGTGAGGAAGATGTCCTGGAGGTTGTTGATTTTCTGCATAATATGTAGCACTCCTTTTTCTTTACGGCGGGAGCCTGTCCCGCCTGAGTGCTGTTATCATATACCAAATTCTTCCAAATATGCTGTCGAACGGTGCAGGACGTCCGCAAAATTTGGCTCGGCTTCCCACAAAAGGGGCTTGGCCGCCTGATTACGCCGGAACCAGGTGCGCTGCCGTTTGGCATACTGCCGGGAGCGGAGCTTGATTTCCTCCGCAGCGGCGGCGGTATCGCCGTCCCCCAGGAGGGCGGCGGCCATCTCCTTGTAGCCAATGGCCTGCATGGCGGTGCAGGTCAGGGGGACGCCGCTGTCCAGCAGTCCCTGGACCTCCTCCGCCAGGCCGTCCGCCATCATCCGGTCCACCCGGCGGCCGATACGGTCCCACATGTCCTCCCGGCGCTGAAAATCCAGGTTCAGGGTGAGCGCGTCGTACCGGGGCGGAAGGGCTTTGGTCTCCTTGTTGTGCTGGGTGATGGTCGTTCCGGTGGTCTGCCACACCTCCAGCGCCCGGATGATCCGTTTGGCGTCGTTGGGGTGGAGGCGGGCGGCGGAGTCCGGGTCCACCTGGGCCAGCTCCGCCAGCAGGGCCTGTCCCCCCTTCCGGGCGTAACGCTCCTCCAGTCCCGCCCGGAGGGGACTGGCTTCGTCAAAAGCGGCGAAGGTCCGCCCGGACAGCAGGGAGTCGATATACAGCCCCGTCCCCCCCGCCAGGATGGGCAGTCTGCCCCGGGACAGCACTCCGTCCACACAGGCGGCGGCCATGTCCACGTAGCGGGCCACAGAAAAATCCTCCCCCGGGTCGGCCACATTGATCATGTGGTGGGGGATATTTTGCATCTCCTCCGGGGTGGGCTTGGCGGTGCCGACGTCCATGCGGCGGTAGATCTGCATGGAGTCGGCGGATACCACCTCACCGCTGTACCGCTTGGCCAGCTCCACCGCCAGCCAGGTTTTCCCCGAGGCGGTGGGGCCGGTGATAACTAAAATTTTGGGGGGCATGGTATCACCTCCAATGCTTCTGCCCGTTTACCCTCCGTGTTGATAAAGGCTTATCAACTTTTTTCGTCAAAATGACTGAATGGACAGTTGCTCATAATGAGCGATTGCCAGATAAACTGAAATTTCAGATTTGGATGTTTATGCTAAGAAACTTACAACAATAGCAAACGTACAAACTACTAATGTTCCCACACCAAACACGACTATCACGTTCTTTGCCTTTTTATCTCCGTTAACAGCCGTATCGATTCTATCAGCCAATAACACACACACGATAGATGCTATCATTAACGGTACAGAAATTAACAACACAGAAAATTTTACCATACGTTTCCTCCCAACAATTTCCAATTATTGTCAGTGTCCGGCTCCATCAATACAAAAGGTAAAAGGGACCATGCTTCTGCGGGGTTCCGTCTGGGGGGCCGGCTGATGCTGGAGGCCCTCACGCCCGCTTGAACTGCTTTTCCAGCTCCTTTTTGGTCAGCTCGATGGCCACCGGCCGGCCGTGGGGGCAGTATTTCACCTGTCCGGACATGACGGCGGCGGCCACCCGCTCCAGCTCCTGGGGGGCGGAATGCCAGCCGCCCTTGATGGCCGCTTTGCAGGCCATGGTGTGGAGCAGCTCGTCCCGTGCGGCGGCGGGGTCGGCGGAGCCGGTGGCCAGCAGCCTCTGGGCCAGCTCCTCCAGGGCGGCGGGGATATCGGCGGCGTCCAGATAATCGGGGGCCTGGCGTACCGCCAGGTCGGCCCCCAGCTCGTCCGCCTCAAAGCCGAACTCCTCCAGCAGCTCCCGGTGGGCCAGCAGCACGTCCCGCTCCTGGGGGGACAGGCGGCAGACGGCGGGGGAGAGCAGGGTCTGGGCCATGGGGTCGTAGCCCTCCGCCTTCATCCGGTCGAAGTTCATCCGCTCGTGGGCGGCGTGCTTGTCGATGAAGCAGACCGTCTCCCCCCGCTCTACAATGATGTAGGTGTTCAGCACCTCTCCGGCCAGACGCCAATCCGGCTCCTTGTAAGGGAGGAGGCTCTGCTCCTCCGTTCCGGACGCTGGCGCAGTGTGCGGAGCGGGCAAGTCTTGGGAGACCAGGGTTACGCTGCATCGCTCCCTTTGTGAACTGTGCTCCTCCGCCCTCTGCGGGAGCGCCTCCCTTTCAAAGGAGGCTTTCTCCCCTGTGGGGGGACGGGAGATTGTCTGCCCGCCAGAGGGCGGCGTATAGGTGCTGTCGTGGACCTGGACCACAGTGGGAACGGGCGGCGGGACCGGAGGGGGAGCCTGGGCCGGCCTCACCGGCGTGCTGATCGGGATCTGGTTGGGGGTGACGGAATCCTGCCTCCGCACCCCGGGAAGCTCGGTGTTTTTCAGCACCGCCTGGGGGTGGGAGGAGTCCCCCTCCAGGGCGGACAGCACGGCGTGGTAGACAGCGGAGAACACTGCCCGCTCCGCGCCGAACTTTACCTCGGTCTTGGCGGGGTGGACGTTTACGTCCACCGCGTTTAATTTTGTCTGGAGATGGAGGACACAGCCGGGGAATCTGCCTACCATCCGCTGGTTTTTGTAGGCCTCCTCCAGGGCGGCCATCATCAGGGGGGACTTCACCTGCCGTCCGTTGACGAAGAAGAACTGCCAGCTCCGGCTAGCCCGGCAGCAGGCGGGCATGGAGGCAAAGCCGGTGACGGTCATGTCCTCCCCGCTGGCCTTCACCTCCCGGAAGCCCAGGGCCAGCTCCCGGCCCAGCACGGCGTAGACGGCGCTTTTCAGCTGCCCGTCCCCGGGAGTGAGCAGCTCCTGCCTGCCATCCCGGATAAACTTGACGGACACCTCCGGGTGGGACAGGGCCACCCGCTGGACCACCGCGAAGACGGCGGCCCCCTCGGCGGCGTCCTTTTTCATAAACTTCAGCCGGGCGGGGGTGTTGAAGAACAGGTCCCGCACCACCATGGTGGTGCCCAGGGGACAGCCCGCTTCCTCAAGCTCACCGGAGGCGCCCCCCTCCAGCCTGAGAGAGGCCCCCAGCTCAGCCTCCGCCGTCCGGGTGAGCACCTCAATGCGGGACACAGCGGCAATGGCGGCCAGAGCCTCCCCCCGGAAGCCCAGGGTGCCGATGGCCTCCAGGTCGTATTCGGTGCGCAGCTTGCTGGTGGCGTGGCGGAGAAAGGCAGTTTTCAGCTCAGAGGCAGGGATGCCCTTCCCGTCATCGGTCACCCGGAGGAAGGTCAGCCCGCCGTGGGCGATTTCCACCGCCACCGTGGAGGCTCCGGCGTCGATGGCGTTCTCCATCAGCTCCTTGGCCACGGAGGCGGGCCGCTCTACCACCTCACCGGCGGCGATCAGGTCGGCTACATGGGGGGCTAATATTTGGATGTTTGGCATAGTTCACCTCAATTTTATCTCATTTTGCAGGGACCTGGGGTCCACCCAGGCCTGCCCGGGCCGCTCCTGGTCCAGAAAAATTTTTGCGGTAGAGCCCACCGGCTCGTCCCACAGGAAGGTGCTGCGGACCGTGTAGGTCTGCCCCTCGTAGCGGTACTCGCACAGGACGGTCCAGGGGTGGCGCTTGCGTCCGTCCGCGCTGCCGCAGCTGACGGTGATATGGCGGGTGGTCTTGACTACCAGCCCCTGCACCGGAAATCCCCCGCAGCGCAGCCACTCCCGGCGGCGGCCCTGCAAATTGGCGATGAACATGCAGGGCATGGCGGCGAAGAACAGGAGCAGTCCCGTCACCCCCAGCATCCAGGGTTCCCCGCTTCGCATAGGGATGGCAATGACATACCCCAGCCCGAAGAGCAGCACGAAGAAAAAGGCCAGCGCGGACAGCACGATGGTGACAATCTCCAGCCGGCTGGCCGGACGGCGCAGGTCCATAAAGTAGTGGGTATGGAGATACACGGCGGATCACCCCCTGGGTTCCTTTGACTTTAAACGGTCCCTGGGGTCGTCCACCAGGCCCAGCAGGTAGTCGGAGGACACCTGGTAGTGCTCGCAGATTAGGGCGATCTTTTCCGCTGTGGTGGTGTTGATGCCTTTTTCCATGGCACTGACGCGGCTCTTATTAATAGAAAGAACCTCACATAGTTGCGCCTGCGTTTCTCCGGCGTTTAAGCGAATTTCTTTTAATCGTTGTCCGAAAAGTTCTTTTGAAAACATCATAAACTCCCTTGACAAGTTTCGAAAAACGTACTATCGGAGGGTTGTGCATGAAAAACATCTTACGTGAAATATTCGATGATGAATACGATATTACCCTGAAGCGGGACAAAAGGCAACGGGAATTGGATTTGGAACCCTGTGAAGAGTGGGATAAGGTGAAACGAATGTTTGGAGGTGAATTTGTGGACCGTCTCCTGGAGCTGGAAGGAGAACGGGAGGACTTCCAGGCGTTCCACTATTATCAGGCGGGCTTTCGCCTGGTGGTCCGGCTGATGCTGGAGGCCCTGGGGGTCTAGCCCCCGTTCAAATCCTGCTTCAGCTCGGCCAGCAGGTTCAGCGCCTCGATGGGGGAGAGGATGTTCACATCGGTCATGCGCAGCTTTTTCAGAACGGTCTCCCCGCCCAGGTCCATCAGGGACACCTGGTCCTCAGCGGGGGCTGAGGCGGTGGGAGCGGGACGCCAGTCCTGGCTCTCCAGCTCCTCCAGAATCGCCCTGGCCCGTTTGACCACCCGGTCGGGCACCCCGGCCAGCTTGGCCACCTCCACGCCGTAGCTCTCGTCCGCTCCGCCCCGGACGATTTTTCGCAGGAAAATCACGTCGCTGCCCCGTTTTTTGGCGGCGATGTTGTAGTTCTTCACCCCGGGGACGGTCCCCTCCAAGGCGGTAAGCTCATGGTAGTGGGTGGCAAAGAGGGTCTTGGCTCCCAGCCGCTTCTTGTCGGCGCAGTACTCCAGTACCGCCCGGGCAATGGCCATCCCGTCATAGGTGGAGGTCCCCCGGCCGATCTCGTCCAGAATGAGGAGGGACTTGCGGGTGGCATGGTTGAGCAGGGCGGCCACCTCGGTCATCTCCACCATGAAGGTGGACTGGCCGGAGGCCAGATCGTCGCTGGCCCCGATGCGGGTGAACACCCGGTCCACCACCCCGATGTGGGCGGAGCGGGCGGGGACAAAGGACCCCATCTGGGCCATGAGGGTGATCAGGGCCACCTGGCGCATGTAGGTGGACTTGCCCGCCATATTGGGGCCGGTGATGATGGCGGCCAGGTCGTCCCCGCCGTCCATATGGGTGTCGTTGGGGACGAAGGGGGCGCCCTTCAGCATTTTCTCCACCACCGGGTGCCGCCCCTCCACAATGGTCAGCGCGTCGGAGCTGTCCACCTGGGGCATACAGTAGTGGTTGGCGGCGGCCACGGCGGCGAAGGAGCACAGCACATCCACCTGAGCCACGGCGGCGGCAGTCTTCTGGAGCCGGTCCACCTGCTGGCAGACGGCCTGCTTCAGCTCGCAGAACAGCTGATACTCCAGGGCGGTCACCTGGTCCTGGGCGGAGAGAATGGCATGCTCCAGCTCCTTCAGCTCGGGGGAGATGTACCGTTCGGCGTTGACGGTGGTCTGCTTCCGGGTCCAGTGGCCGGGGACCAGCCCGGTCTGGGACTTGGCCACCTCGATGTAGTAGCCAAACACCTTGTTGGAGGTGATCTTCATGTTTTTGATGCCGGTCTGCTCCTTGGTCTTGACCTCCATATCGATGATATGGCCGTTGGCGTTGTCCAGCAGGTCCCGCAGCTCGTCCACCTTGGGGTTGTAGCCGGAGCGGATGAAGCCCCCCTCCCGCACGGAGAAGGGCAGGGCCTTTTCCGCCTCGTCCCGCAGGCCCCGGTCCAGCAGGTCCCGCAGCTGGGGCAGGTCGTCCAGCTGGCCGCGCAGGGACTGGAGCAGAGGGGAGGGGCAGTGGTCCAGCAGCTCTCGGATATGGGGCAGCCGTCCCAGTCCGGCGGACAGGGCGGCCAGGTCCCGGCACCCGGCGGAGCCGTAGACCACCCGGCCGGTCAGCCGCTCCAGGTCGGTGACCTCCCGCAGGGCCAGGGCCAGCTCCTCCCGGGTGATGGCGTCCTCCACCAGATCGGCCACCCCCTGCTGCCGCTTTGCGATCCTGGCCGGGGAGAGGAGGGGCCGCTCCAGCCAGCCCCGCATGAGCCGTCCGCCCATGGCGGTTTTGGTCTTGTCCAGCACCCACAGCAGCGAGCCCTTCTTGTCCTTGGACCGCATGGTGGCGGTGAGCTCCAGAGTCTGCCGGGCGGTGAGGTCCAGCTCCATGAACTGGCCGGCGGTGTAATAGGTGAGGGCGGAGATGTGGCTCAGGTCGGTCTTCTGGGTCTCATACAGGTAGGCCAGCAGGCCGCCGGCGGCCTGGATGGCGGCCTCGTCCCCCTGGGGGATGCTGTCCAGGCCGGTTTTGAACTGCTTTTCCGCCAAGGGCCGGGCGGTTCCGGCGCGGAAGCGGGCCTCGCCGCCGTTTTCGCACAGGCAGCCCAGCCGCTCCTTGAGGAAGGGCACCAGCCCTTCCCGATTCCAGGCGCGGTCGGACAGAACCGCCTCGGCGGGGTGGAAGCGGCCCAGCTCGTTTTGCAGATGGCCGAAGCCCTCCTCCCCCGCCGGGAAGGAGGAGGCGTACACCTCGCCGGTGGAGATGTCGCACAGGCACAGGCCGCAGGCGGCGGAGTCCATGTAAATGGCGCAGATGTAGTTGTTTTTCCCCTCTTCCAGCATGGAGGAGGCAATCACCGTGCCGGGAGTGACCACCCGGATGATGTCCCGGTCCACCAGCCCCTTGGCCTGGGCGGGGTCCTCGGTCTGTTCGCAGATGGCCACCTTGTAGCCCTTGGCGATGAGCCGGGCGATGTAGCTGTCGCAGGAGTGGTAGGGAACGCCGCACATTGGGGTGCGCTGTTCCGCCGGCTTGTTCCGGTCCCGGGTGGTGAGGGTCAGGTCCAGCTCCTTAGACACCAGCTTGGCGTCCTCGTTGAACATCTCGTAAAAATCTCCCAGCCGGAAGAAAAGGATACTGTCCGGGTTCTGGGCCTTGATGTCCAGATATTGCTGCATCATAGGGGTGATTTCCGGCATGGGAAGTTACCTTCTTTCTCTTTGAAAGGCCGCGCGGCAGGCGGCACGTTTACCCTTACGGCAATGTTTATGGTTACGTTCATGAGGCTCTAATTGCACGGAACCGTACAACTAAGGCGCCAGATTATGCCAGCTCCCCGAACAGCGACCACTTGTTGCTGCCGGTAATCTTCACCTCCCGGAACTGGCCCAAGGCGGAGGGGTCCCCCGCCACCCGGACCAGCCGGTTGCCCGGGGTGCGGGCGGTCAGGCCATACCGGGCGTCGTCGGACAGGCCGTCGATGAGGCAGCGCAGGGTTTTGCCTGTATAAGCGGCGTGCTTCTCCTCGGAGATGGCGTCCTGGAGGGCGGTGAGGCGGTTGAAATTGGCCAGCTTCTCCTCGCGGGACATGGGGTCGTCCATGGAGGCGGCGGGGGTGCCATGGCGGGGGGAGTAGATGAAGGTGAACAGGGCGTCGAAGCGGACCTCCTCCAGCACCTTGAGGGTGTCCTCAAATTCCTCCGCCGTCTCCCCGGGGAAGCCCACAATGATGTCGGAGGTGAGGACGATGTCGGGGATCAGGGCCTTGAGGGCCTTGATCTTTTCCAGATACTCCGCCCGGGTGTGGCGGCGGTTCATCACCTTCAGGACCCGGTCGTTCCCCGCTTGGAAGGGCAGGTGGAGCACCGGGGCCACCTTTTCGCACCGGGCCATGGTCTCAAAGAGTTTTTGGGTGGCGTCCTTAGGGTGGGAGGTCATAAACCGGATGAGGAAGTCGCCGGGGATGGCGTTGACCTGCTCCAGCAGGGCGGAAAAGTCCATGGGTTTCTCCAGGTCCTTGCCATAGGAGTTCACGTTCTGGCCCAGCAGGGTGATGTCCTTATATCCCTCCTCCACCAGCTGGCGGACCTCGGCCAGGATATCCTCCGGCCTGCGGGACCGCTCCCGGCCCCGGACGTAGGGGACAATGCAGTAGGCGCAGAAGTTGTTGCAGCCGTACATGATGGACACCCAGGCCCTGATGCTGTCCTGACGCACCACCGGGATGCCCTCAGCGATGGAACCGGCCTCGTCTTCCACGGAGAAGGTCCTTCCCCGCTGGGTGAGGAGCGCGTGGACCATCTCGGGAAATTTCCACAGGGCGTGGGGGCCGAAGACCAGGTCCACATGGCGGTAGGATTCCCGCAGCTTTTTGGCCGCGTGGGGCTGCTGCACCATGCACCCGCACAGACAGATGAGCTGCTCTGGGTGCCGCCGCTTCACGTGGACCAGTGCGCCCACGTTGCCGAACACCCGCTGCTCTGCGTGCTCCCGGATGGCGCAGGTGTTGATGACAATGATCCGGGCCCGCTCCTCGTCGTCGGTGAAGCCGAAGCCCATCTGCTTCAGATAGCCCCGGATGCGCTCGGAGTCGGCCTCATTCTGCTGGCAGCCGTAGGTGTCCACAAAGGCCAGACGGGTTTCCTCCGGCCACTGGGCCGCCAGCTGGGCCACCGCCCGGCAGTGGGCCAGCTGAGCCTGGACCTCGGCGGAGGAAATAACAGTGGTGCGATCCATAAAAAACCTCCTGCGGAAAAAGCTTGATAACAATGTATTATACTATTTTCCACCGAAAAACACAAGTGGCTGTGAAAGGGAAAAAGGGAGGGATCACCCAGGTGACGGCGCGGCTGGAGCAGGGAGCTTTGGGCCTGGCCGGCGGGGAGCTGTCCTTCCAGGGGGGTGTCATATCCGTCCTGCGCTCCTCATAGACTGGGTACAACAACAGCTTACGCAGGATAAGGAGTGATACCATGGGGAACAGGATGGGACGTGCCCTGCGCCGGGGTACGGCGCTGGGGCTGGTACTGGCGGCGGCTTGGGGGGTGAGCCTGACGGCGGATCTGAGGGGCGTCAACAGCAGGCTGGCCGCCCTGGGGGAGGAACCCGCCCTGGCGGCCGCCCTGATGGAGGCCCAGCTGGGGGAGCTGCCCGGCCGGGAGAAGGGACTGACCGGCTGGGGCCGCCTGCTGCTGCGCAGCTCCCCGCTGCTGGCGGCGGGGGAGGAGCCGGTGCTGGACCTCCGGGCCGGACAGGAGGAGACGGAGCCTCCGGAACCCCCCGATGAGCTGGACAGCGGCGGCGAGGACGAGGAGCTGCCCGATCTGGAGCCCGCTCAGAACGGCGAACGGATCGTGGAGATGACCGGCCAGGGCAAGGAGGGCAGCCTGTACCTCCGCGACGGCGGGGTGTACGTCTACAACCGCACCGGCCAGGAGCTGGACTCCTCCCTGCTGGGTGAGGGGTCGGTGGACGTCCCCCTGGGGGAGGGGCCGCAGATCCTGATCGTTCACACCCACGGCAGCGAGGCCTACTCCATGAGCGACGGGGACGTCTATGAGGAGAGCGATCCCTACCGCACCACCGACTGCACCCACAACATCGTCCGGGTGGGGGAGGAGATGGCCACCGTCTTCCGGGCCTACGGCTTCCAGGTGATCCACGACACCACCCTGTGCGACTACCCCGCCTACAACGGGGCCTATGACCGATCCAAGGCGGTGGTGGAGCAGTGGCTGGAGCAGTACCCCACCATCAAGGTGGTGCTGGACGTCCACCGGGATGCTTTGGTGGGCAGCGACGGGGAGATCTACAAGATGGTGTCCACCGAGGCGGGGCAGAAGGTGGCCCAGGTGATGATGGTGCTGGGGACCGATACCAAGGCCGCACACCCCCGCTGGAAGGACAACATGGCCTTTGCCCTGGTCCTCCAGCGCAATCTGGTCAGGGGGTATGCCAGTCTGGTCCGGCCAACGGTGCTGCGCACCAGCCGGTACAACCAGCAGCTGTGCCCCGGCTCCATCCTGGTGGAGGTAGGGGGCCACGGCAACACCCTCAGCGAGGCCATCGCCGGGGGACGGCTGTGGGCGGACAACGTGGCCCGGACTCTGCTGGAGATGAAGGGATGACAAACCCGCCGGGAATCCCCGGCGGGACATTTTTTATTCCTCGACAAGTTTCCGCAAAAAAATGGACAGGCCCCCGCTATACTGGAAGAAATTGGAATGGAGGGGAACGATATGGGAGACTGGCACAGCCGCTCGGCGGCCCAGGTGATGAACGAGGTGAACAGCCGGTCCCAGGGCCTCACCGAGCGGGAGGCCGCCCAGCGCCTGGGAACGTACGGCCCGAACCAGCTGGCCCAGCCCCAGCCGCCCAGCCTGCTGATCCGCATCCTGGGCCAGCTGAAGGACCCTATGATCCTGGTGCTGCTGGCGGCGGCCGCCCTGTCCCTGCTGGCCAGCGGCGGGGAAGACTGGCTGGACGGGGTGATTATCCTGGTCATCGTGGTGGTCAACGGCATCATCTCCATCACCCAGGAGGACCACGCCCAGCAGGCGCTGGAGGAACTGCGGCGTATGTCCTCCCCCCAGGCCAGCGTGCTGCGGGAGGGGGTGCCCCACCGGGTGGCGGCCTCGGCGCTGGTGCCGGGGGACGTCATCCTCCTGGAGGCCGGAGACCAGGTCCCGGCGGACGCCCGCATTTTAGAATGCAGCCGGCTGCAGGCAGACGAGTCCGCCATGACGGGGGAGTCTGTGCCGGTGGAAAAGCAGGCTGTGGACCGCCTTCCGGCGGACACCGCCCTGGGGGACCGGAGCAATATGCTCATCTCGGGCACACTGATCACCGCTGGACGGGGGACCGCAGTGGTGGTGGCCACCGGCATGGAGACCCAGATGGGTCAGATCGCCGGGCTGCTGCTGGAGAGCGGCGAGGGGGACACCCCCCTCCAGAAGCGGATGGGGGAAATTTCCAGATCCCTGTCCTTTCTGTGCCTGTCCGTGTGCGCGGTGATGTTTGGCGTGGGCTTGTTCCAGGGGAAGGGCCTGCTGGATATGTTCCTCACAGCCGTCTCCCTGGCGGTGGCGGCCATTCCGGAGGGTCTGCCCGCCATCGTCACCATCGTACTGGCCCTGGGAGTTCAGCGGCTGGCGGACCGGAACGCCATTGTGAAAAAGCTTCCCGCTGTGGAGACGCTGGGCTGTGCCGGGGTGATCTGCTCCGACAAGACAGGCACCCTCACCCAGAACCGGATGACGGTCCAGCAGGTGTGGCTCACCCCCGGCGCCCGGCGGCGGGACGCCATGCTGGCGGGAGCCCTCTGCTCCGACGCCCGGCTGGCCTGGAAGGCCGGGGCGCCCACCGCCTCCGGCGATCCCACCGAGGGGGCGCTGGTGGTGGCCGCCGCGCGGGACGGGGTGGACCAGGCCCGGGAACTGGAGCACTGGCCCCGGGTGGGGGATATCCCCTTCGACTCCAGCCGCAAGCTGATGACCACCATCCACATCGATCCGGAGGGCGGCTGGGTGGCGCTGGTGAAGGGGGCCCCCGATGTCCTGCTGGACCGGTGTGTTAGCACCCCCAAGGGTCCCATGACGCCGCAGGACCGGGCCAGGGCGCTGGCTGCCAACGAGGAGATGGCGGGCAAGGCCCTGCGGGTGATCGCCGTAGCCCGGAAGAAGCTGCGCAGCCTGCCCCAGGAGCTGGAGCCCCGGATGGTGGAGAGCGGACTGACCTTTCTGGGGCTGTTTGGGTTGATGGACCCGCCCCGGCCCGAGGTGAAGGCGGCGGTGGCCAAGTGCCATCTGGCGGGGGTGCGTCCGGTGATGATCACTGGCGACCACCGGGCTACCGCCATCGCGGTGGCCAAGGAGCTGAGGATCGCCCAGCCGGGGGACTGGTCGGTGACCGGCGCGGAGCTGGATTTCATGCCCCAGGATCTGCTGGAGCAGGACATTGAAAAGTTTGCCGTATTTGCCCGAGTCTCCCCGGAGCACAAGATGCGCATCGTCCAGGCCTGGCAGAAGCGGGGACAGGTAGTGGCCATGACGGGAGACGGCGTCAACGACGCCCCCGCCCTGAAGGCCGCCGACATCGGCTGCGCCATGGGCAAAACGGGCACCGACGTGGCCAAGGGAGCGGCGGACATGATCCTCACCGACGACAACTTCTCCACCATCGTCGCCGCCATTGAGGAGGGCCGGGGGATCTACTCCAACATCCGAAAGGCCATCCATTACCTGCTCTCCTGCAACATTGGAGAAATTTTTACCATCTTCGCCGCCACCCTGCTGGGCTTTGGACAGATGCCTCTGGTCCCGGTGCAGCTGCTGTGGCTCAACCTGGTCACCGATTCCCTCCCCGCCCTGGCCCTGGGGGTGGAGCCAGTGGAGGAGGGGGTAATGGAGGAGGAGCCCCGCTCCGCCAGCGCCGGGCTGTTTGACAAAAAATTCTCCCTCCGCCTGGCCTGGCAGGGGCTGATGGTGGGCGGGCTCACCCTGGCGGCCTACTTTTTGGGCTTCACCCGGCTGGCCGCCCCAGGTATGGAGGGGGCGGCGGCCAACACCATGGCCTTCGCCACCCTGACCCTGTGTCAGCTGTTCCACGCCTTCAACGTCCGCAGCGAGGACCGCTCCCTGTTTGATCAGGGGATGCTGTCCAACCCGGCGATGAACCGGGCCTTTCTGGCGGGACTGGCCATGCAGCTGTCTGTGCTGCTCATCCCGCCTCTTCAGGGGGTATTCTCCGTCACCCCCATGACCCCCGCCCAGTGGTGTACCGTTCTGGCCCTGGCCGCCGCGCCGGTTCCCATCTGCGAGTGGGCCAAGGCCGCCGGCCGCAGACGGGCGGAGGAGCCGGAAAAGAGACCGGCCATAAAATAGCTGGAGCACAGCCCCACCGGCAAGCGCCTGGTGGGGCTGTTGTGATTCAGGGGAAGAAAACCGCCTCCCGCTCCCGGGAGGCAGTTTGCTTATTCCATAAAAAACACCGAACCTGACCGGGGCGGGAGGAGAAGGAGATAGGAGTCGTCGTCCTCCGACCGAAGGAACCCGGCCTGTCCCAAAACGAGGCGGGGCCTGCCCTCGTCCAGGGGGAAGAGCTGCTCCGTGTCGCCGGCGTTGAAGACGCACAGCAGCCGCTCCTCCCGGCTCTCCCGGAGGAAGGCCAGCAGCGGACCCTTGCCGCAGACGTACCGGATGGAGCCCCGGCGCAGGGCCGGGTGCTGGCCGCGCAGCCAGCCCAGGGCGCGGTACCACTCCAGAAGGTCGGTATCCTCGTGGCCCCAGGGGTAGGTCTGGCGGTTGAAGGGGTCCTCAAAGCCCTCCATGCCCGCCTCGTCTCCGTAATATATCGTGGGGGAGCCGGGAAAGCAGAACATCAGCAGGGCGGCGGCCTTCAGCAGCGCCCGGCCCCGGCAGCGCTGCCGGGCGGACAGCCGGAACTGAGCCCGCCACTCCCGGGACTGGTCCCGGTACTCGCCCCCTGCCCCCAGGAGGGTGATCAGCCGGGGGGTGTCGTGGGTGTCCAGGGAGTTCATGGCGGAATAGAAGGCGAAGGGGGGATAGTTTTCCCGGATGGCCTCCATCACCTTGACGAAGCCTTCGCCCCCGCCCCCCTGGAAGAAGGAGAGGATGGCGGAGCGGAGGGGATAGTTCATCAGCCCGTCGCAGTGCCCGCCCAGAATGTGCTTGCGGCGAACTCCGTAGGCCACCTTGGTGGAGCCGTCCTCCCACACCTCGCCAATGACCACCGCCTCCGGCTTTTCCGCCCGGGCGGCCTCGTGGATGCCGTGGACAAAGTCGTCCGGCAGCTCGTCGGCCACATCCAGCCGCCAGCCGTCCGCCCCGGCCCGGAGCCAGCGGCGGACCACGCTGTTCTCGCTGCCGAAGATGAAGTCCCGGTAGCTGGGATCATTTTCGTTTACGGCGGGCAGGGAGTAGATGCCCCACCAGCTGTCGTACTTCTGAGGCCACTGGGTGAAGCTGAACCAGGGGCGGTAGGGGGAGTCCCAGCTCTGGCAGGCCCCCGTCTCGGGGTAAAAGCCGTCCCCGTTGAAGTAGCGGCTGACAAAGCCGGTGTGGTTGAACACGCCGTCCAGCATCACCCGCATGCCCCGGCGGTGGGCCTCGCCGCACAGGCGGGAGAAGTCATCGTTGGTGCCCAGCATGGGGTCCACCTGGCTGTAGTCGGCGGTGCCGTAACGGTGGTTCTCCGCCGCCTCGAAGATGGGGTTGAAGTAGAGGGTGTTCACCCCCAGGCTTTTCAGGTAGTCCAGCTTGTCGATGATCCCCTGAAAGTCCCCGCCGAAGAAGTCCCGGTTGCGCACCTCGCCCCGGTCGTCGGGGCGGTACTCGGGGAACTCCTCCCAGCTCTGGTGGACCCAGCGGCCCCCCACCAGCCCCTCCGGATCGGGGACCTGGCTGCGGCAGAAACGGTCGGGGAAGATCTGATAGGTCACCCCCTCGCCAAACCAGGAGGGGACTTCCTCCGTCCCGTCATAGACCGTGAGCTGATAGGGGCCCAGGTCCTGGGTCCCGCCGTTCAGCTTGACCAGACGGAAGGAGTACCAGACCAGTCCCACATAGCCGGTGGTATCCAGCTCGGCGGAAAACAGATCCTGGCCCAGGTCGTGGCCCTGCCAGGGCATTTTCAGGATGACGGTTTCGTCGTACCGGCTCTCGAACCGGGCCGTCAGACTGGCGTGGGAGAAGGTCTCCGTCCGGGGCGGACGGAGGGTGAACTGCACCTGCGTTCCCGAGGCCACTGCGCCGTAAGGGGTTTTGTAACGGGGATCTCGGGAATCGTAGGTTGGCAAATATGGCATTGGTATCACTCCGCGTTCAGGGTAGGGATCAGTGGTAATGGTAGCTCCCGCCGCCGATGAACTCCCGCAGGAGGGAATCCCTGGCCACCAGGGCGGGGTCGATGGCCTCAAAGTGGTCAAAAGCGGCCACCAGGTCCAGCAGCTCGCGGTGGCGCTCGTTGTCCTCGGGGAGGTTTTTCAGGAGGGGAACGGCGTAGTTCTTCATCACCGGCACCTCATAGGGCAGGGAGGAGTCGAACACGATGTCGGCCCTGCTCTTGAAGGGGGAGATGTACAGCTTTTCTCCCCGGCGGACGTTGGCCCACATGTCCAGGGTCTGGGCCACCTCCTGGCCCCGGAAGCTGTAGTCCCGGACGGCCCGGCGGGTCAGCCGCATCCAGGTGCCCTTGAAGCGGAGGACCGCGCCCTCGTTCACATTGGAGCGGGCGGAGATGTACAGCTTGGCGGCCTCGGGATGGCGGCCGGTGATCTCGTCGTTCAAGGCGTGGATGCCCTCAAAGATGGCGATCTCGTTTTTTTCCAGCTTCAGGGGGGTGCCCAGGCTGTCGTTGCGCATCTGGCGGGCAAACTCGAACTTGGGGATGAGGATCTCCTCCCCCCGAGACAGGGCGGTGAAGTGCTGATCCAGCAGCTCGGTGTCCAGGCACCGGGGGGACTCGTAATCGATGGCGCCCTCCGGAGTGCGGGGGGCGGTCTTGGGGTTTACGGTGAGAAAGTAGTTGTCCATGGTTACCGCCCTGGAGTGTACCCCCCGGCGCTGGAGCTCCTCGGCGATCTTCATGGCGGTGGTGGTCTTGCCCGAGCCGGAGGGGCCGGACAGCAGCACGATGGGGCTGCGCTCCAGGTTGGACAGGATTCTGTCCGCCGCCAGAGACACCCGCTGGGCGTAGTTTTCGTCGCACTCGGCCAAAAATTCCGTCACGTCACTCCTGACGCGCTTGTTGATCTCCTGCAGCTGGTAGGCCATAGTATCCACTCCTCTAGTCTAGCGATAAAACGTCCGGATCTCCTTTTTCTGCGAAAAAACCTTGTCCAGGCTGGACAGATAATCCTGGGGGTACTTGGGATTGGTGAGGCGGAGGATCTCTCCGCCCCGGACGAGCTTGGTCACTCCGCCTGCCCCCAGGGAGACGACGGTGTGCAGCTCCTCCATCATGATGACGTTGTACAGGCTCTCGGCGCCTGGCTTGGCCCAGCCCACGTTCTCCAGCGAGCCCGACATGTACTTCTGCCGGTATAAATAATATGGGATATAACCGTGCGTTATGAGCGCCTGCCGGGACCAGTCCAGCATTTCGGCCACCTCCTCCCCGCTGGGAAGGGAGCCCCCCTCCTCCATCAGCCGGGAGCCCTTTTTCAGCGCCAGGGTGTGGACCGTAATGTTTTGGGGGTCCAGGGCAAGCACTCCGTTCAGAGAACTGCGGAAGCCGTCGAAGGAGTCCTGCGGCAGTCCAGCGATCAGGTCCATGTTGATGCAGGGGAACCCGATCCAGCGGGCCAGCTCATAGGCGGTTTGGATGTCCCCGGCGGAGTGCTTCCGGCCGATGGCCTCCAATACGTGGTCCTCCAGCGTCTGGGGGTTGATGGAGATGCGGTCCACGCCATGGGCATGGAGGGTCCGCAACGCCTCCTCGGTGATGGTGTCGGGCCGCCCCGCCTCCACGGTGTACTCGGTACAGCCGTCCAGGGGGAGACATTCTTGGCACTTGGACAGCAGCCGGTCCATCTGGCCCGCGGACAGGGTGGTGGGGGTGCCGCCCCCCATGTAGAAGGAGCGGATGGTCAGCCCCGCATCCTGGAGAACCTGGCCGGTCTCCTCCACCTCCCGGAGCAGCCCCTCCAGATAGGGCTCCACCAGATGCAGGGTTTTCCCCACGTCGGCGGAGACAAAGGAGCAGTAGACGCACCGGCTGGGACAGAAGGGGATACCGATATACAGCGACACCTGGCCGGGCGTCAGAGACCGCTGTACCTCCACGCTGGCTTTGGCGCAGTCCACCGCCAGCCTGGCCCGCTGGGGGGAGACAAAATACTCCTTCTTCAGCTCCGCCTCCGCCTGTTCCGGCGTCTTCCCGGCCAGGAGCGCGCGGGTGGGCAGCTTCACGGGCCGCACCCCGGTCAGCGCCCCCCAGGGGGGATGCACCCCCAGCAAGGCGGCACCCGCCTTGTAGAAGGCCAGCTTCAGGGCGTGCTGGACGGTGTGGTAGACCTCTTCCGGGGGCCGGTCCAGCTCCTCGGAGGGGAAACGGCTCACACCATTATAATATCCCCGGGGACGGAAAACCAGAACACTGATGTTGGTCAGCTTCTTCCCCCGGTGGAGAGTGAACACCGCCGCGTTGGCCTCGCCGCTCAGGTCCCGGGGCAGGGGGCCCTCCGGGTACTCGGGTTTCTCCCCCGGAAAGAGGGTGAGCATCATCTGCTCGGCGGCGTAGTGATACCGCTCCGGGGACCAGGGGAAGTTGGAGGTCTCAAAGTATAGCTTCATGGCTGACGCTCCCTTGTCTCGCTGCGGCCCACCAGATAGTCCAGGCTGACGTCAAAGAAGTCGGCCAGGGCCAGCAGATGATCGTATTCGGGATGGCGGCTACCCGCCTCGTAATATTGATATGCCCGCAGGCTCTGACTGAACTGTTCGGCCATTTCCACCTGTTTCAGGCCCTTCTCTTTTCGCAGGAGTTTCAGCCGTTCTCCTATATTTGCCATAAAATCCCCCCTGATATGAACATAACTTGCAAACACAATGGAGACGAACATAAATTGCGAATAGAGACAACGCCATGAATCAGACTATACTACAAACTTTATATCTTGACAACCTGGAAATTCCCGCTGAAATCGCGAAATTCTGCACTGCGATCCCGGAAGACGTCCAGGCGGAGCAGGAATATAACAGGGCAACAGCGGGGTGATTCACTTCAGCTCCATGCCCTGTTTCAGGTAGGGGTTGATTTTCCGCTCGGTGTCCAGGTCGGAGGTGTCCCCGTGGCCGGGGAGGACGTGGAAATTGCCCTCCAGCTTACCCAGGCGGCCCAGGGAGACCAGGATCTCCTCCCAGCTGCCCCCCCGCAGGTCGGTGCGGCCGCAGTCCCCGGCAAAGAGGGTGTCTCCGGTAAACAGCACGTCCCCCGCCTTAAGGGTGACCGAGCCGGGGGAGTGGCCGGGGGTGTGGAGCACCTCGATGGTGAGCGCCCCCAGAGGGAGGGCGTCCCCCTCGTCATAGAGCAGCAGGTCGTCCACTTGCCCCGCCAGGGGGAACAGACGGCTGCCCGCCCCGTTGGCGTCGGCCTGGTGGATGTAGATCTTCGCGCCGGGCAGTGCCTTGTGCAGCTCAGGCACGCCGGTGGTGTGGTCGTAGTGGCCGTGGGTGAGGAGGATATACTCCACCTGGACGTCCAGCTGGGCCAGAATGCGGTCCGCCTCGTCGCCGGGATCAATGACGGCGGCCTTTTTGCCGTCCTCCAAAATATAGCAGTTGGTGCCAATGGGGCCCACCTGCATCATGCTGACCTTCATACTTTACCTCCTGCTCAGTCAAAAAAACTCTCGTATCCGGAAAGGTCCAAACACTTTCCTTGAAATGCCCGTTCAAAAATCCCGATGACGGTGTCCAAATCCTTCCAGTGGTAGCACCGCTCCACCAGCGCCGGGCCGGATTCCCCGCTCCAGCCGACGCCGACGGTATAGTAGTCCTTGTTAGGCCCCTTCAGGGCGATGGCGCTTTGAATATACCAGTAGCGCTCGTTGTTTTTGGGGTCCTTCTGCTCCAGAATCAGGAAACTGTCGCCGTCCGGATACAACTCGGCCAAATCGTGTTCAATGTTCTCCCAGGTGAATTCCTGCAGGATGTTTCCGCCCTCGCTGAGCGTCCAGGGCCAGTCCGGATGGGGCTGGCTGGGGTCGAGCTTCTTTTTGCCGAAGAAAAATCCCATGAAAAGACCTCCCTATGGTTTCTCGGTGTCAAACAGGATGGTCACCGGCCCGTCGTTGATGGAGGCCACCTGCATATCCGCGCCGAACTGGCCGTGCTCCACCTGGAAGCCCCGCCTGCGGCACTGGTCCATGAACCGCTCGTACAGCGGGACGGCCAGATCGGGCTTGGCGGCATGGGAGAAGCCGGGGCGGCGGGAGGAGGTGTCGGCGTACAGGGTGAACTGGGACACCACCAGCAGCGACCCCCCTGTCTGTTCCAGGTTCAGGTTCATTTTGCCGTTTTCGTCCTCAAAGATCCGAAGATTGCAGATCTTTTCGGCCAACTTGTCGCAGACCGCCTCAGTATCCTCCGGGCCGACTCCCAGCAGGATCAGAAAGCCCTTCTCGATGGCGCCCTCCACCTGACCGTCAATAGTGACGGAGGCGGAGTTGACCCGGGTAACGACTGCACGCATGGAATCACATCCTTTTGTAATATATGCTGCTGGCGGGCTTGCCCCCGAAAGCCTCCCCCTGGGAAGGGAGCCTTTCCTACTTCCCGGACGCCCGCGCCACGTGGTACACGCCCTGAATATTGTTCAGCTTGTTGATGACCCCCTCCAGCTCGCTCTTGTCCTTCACCTCCACCACCATGGAGATGGTGGCGTGGCCGTCGGGCATGGAGCGGGCGGACAGGGCGGACACCTTCACCTGGGCGGTGGACAGGGCCATGGCCACATCCAGCGTCAGGTTGTCCCGGTCCTTGGCGGACAGCTCCAGGGAGGTCTTGTAGTTGGGCAGCTTGCTCTCCGCCCAGGACACCTTGACCCACCGGTCCCCCTCCTCCGCCTTGCGCTTGTCGGAGCGGGCGTTGGGGCAGTCACAGCGGTGAACCGAGATGCCGTAGCCCCGGGTGATGAAGCCGATTACCGGGTCGCCGGGGACGGGGGTGCAGCACTTGGCGAATTTTACCAGACAGTTGCCCAGCCCCTCCACAATGATGCCCGAGTCGGAGTGCTTGGGCTTGACCGGCCCATGGCTGTCTGAGGCGGCGGAACTGCCGGGCATGATGACGCTCTCCTCCAGGGTGCGGGCGGCGGCGGCCGCCTTCTCCGCCTGGAGGCGGCCCAGCCGCTGCAGCTCCTCCCGGATGCGGGCCACCGACTTGGAGGCGGTGGTGCCCCCATAGCCGATGGCGGCGTACAGCTCGTCCAGGGTGCCGCAGCGCAGCTTGTGGAGGATGTGGGGCAGGGTCTCCTCGGCGGTGATGGAAGCTAGGGGAATCTTGGCGTGCTTCAGCTCCGCGTCGAAGGCGGCCCGGCCGGTGGCGATGTTCTCCTCCCGGCGCTCCTTCTTGAACCACTGGCGGATCTTGTTCCGGGCCTCGTTGGACTTGCACAGCTTCAGCCAGTCCCGGCTGGGACCCTTGGCGCTCTTGGAGGTGAGTACCTCCACAATGTCGCCGTTGGACAGCTGGTAGTCGTAGGGGACCATCCGCCCGTTGACCCGGGCGCCCACCATGGTGTTGCCGATGGCGGAGTGGATGTTGTAGGCAAAGTCGATGGGGGTGGCTCCGGCGGGCAGGCTCTTCACGTCGCCGTTGGGGGTGAAGACGAAGACCTCGTCGGCGAACAGGTCCACCTTCAGGGTGCTTACGAACTCCTCCGCGTCGGCGTCCTGCTGGCTCTCCAGCAGCCTGCGCACCCACTCGAACTCGTGCTCCGTCCCCAGGTTCTTGTTGGCCATCCCCTGTTTGTACTTCCAATGGGCGGCGATTCCGTACTCGGCGGTCTGGTGCATCTCCCAGGTGCGGATCTGCACCTCAAAGGGAATGCCCTCCCGTCCGATGACGGTGGTGTGAAGGGACTGGTACATGTTGGGCTTGGGGGTGCCGATGTAGTCCTTGAACCGGCCCAGCACCGGCTTGAACATGTCGTGGATGCAGCCCAGCACGTTGTAGCACTCCGGGATGTCGCTGACGATCACCCGGAAGGCGTACAGGTCAAAAATTTCGTCCAGGGTCTTGTTCTGGGCGAACATTTTTCGGTAGATGGAGTAGATATGCTTCACCCGACCGTAGATGGTGCAGTGGAGTCCCTCCTGGGACAGGCGCTGCTCGATGCGCTGCTGGATGCCGGCCAAAAACTCCTCGTGGGCGGAGGAACGCTCAATCAGCTCGTCCTCGATCTCCTTGTAGCCCACCGGGTCCAGATAGCGCAGGGACAGGTCCTCCAGCTCCCACTTGACCTTCTGCATGCCCAGGCGGTGGGCAATGGGGGCGTAAATCTCCATGGTCTCCAGGGATTTTTCCCGCTGCTTCCGGGGGGACTGGTACTCCATGGTGCGCATGTTGTGCAGCCGGTCGCACACCTTGATGAGGATCACCCGGATGTCCCGGCTCATGGCCATGAGCATTTTCCGCAGATTCTCCATCTGCTCCTCTTCCTTGGTGACGAACTGCATCTTGGTCAGTTTGGTCACCCCCTCCACCAGCTCGGCCACCGTGGGGTTGAACTTTTTGGCGATCTCCTCGTGGGTGGAGGCGGTGTCCTCAATGCAGTCGTGGAGCAGGGCGGCCACCACCGAGTCCAGATCCAGCTCCAGATCGGCCACGATCTCCGCCACGGCGATGGGGTGGATGATGTAGGGTTCGCCGCTTTTGCGCAGCTGGCCATGGTGGGCGGTGTCCGCGTAGGTGAAGGCGTCAAACAGCCGCTGGGTGTCCAGGTTGGGCATGTAGGTGAGCACCTTTTTTTCCAGGCTGTGGTAGCGTTCTAAAATGGGGTCCATAAAATCACCTCGGTGTGAGTTGAGATTTAAGAGAGGGGAGTCCAACGCCACCAGACAAAGTGCCCCCACTCCTGTGTCACCTGAAATAATCTGCCGCACCTGGCGCACTGCACCGGATAGTCTCCGGTGTAATGCTCGTTCACCGTACAGTCCAGGATGCGCACGCGGCCCCGTTCCGCCTCCTCCCGGGGGTCAAAGATGCAGTCGCCTTGGGGGAGGGGGTACAGGCAGCAGGGACAAGCCTCGCTGTCCCTGTGAAATTGAATCGTTTGCAGGGCCAAATCGACAAACCGCCGGTTGGGGGCCAATCCGCCTCCCAGTACAATATGCTCAGCTGCCTGCCTGATCTCTGCCAGGTGGGGTACAAGGGGAAGTATCCGCGTCCGCTCTTGGCCCAGATGGATGACCTCGCAGGAGGCATACCATATCCTCTGGGGGTCCTGAGACAGCAGGTCCTCCAAAATCATTTCCGCCGGCCGTGCTGATCGGTTCATAACTCCTCCAGTACCCTCCGCAGGCGCTTGATGATCTCTGAGGCCTCCAAATCCACCTTATGCTCCACCTGGCACAGGGTGATCTGGATGCGGTCCACCCGCCGGTTCATGTTAATGAGCCCCCGCTCCTCCAGCACCTCCAGACAGAGCATGGTGCGGGCGGGCACCTCCCGCTGGCGGGTGGCCCGGGCCACCGACCGGGCGATGCGGGCGGGGGTGTCCTCCACCACGGTGCAGGCGGTGGACTGCCGCTCCAGCCAGCGGTACAGGCCCACGAAGTCCCGGCGCTCTGGCAGCAGGAACCGGGCCTCCTCGCAGGTGAGGGGGTCGCCCCGGCTGTACTTGTCGTAGATGGCCTGCTCCAGCTGGGCCCGGGAAGGGGCCAGGCGCAGGTCCACCACCTGAAGCTGGACGGAACGGGCACCCCGGAAGTCATTGATCTGGGGATAGAAGACCACGTCTACCCGGCAGCCCGGGTACAGGCCAAGCTCACTCCCCTGGCTGGAGAAGTAGATGGCGTCCAGCGCGGCGCCCCGGCTCTCCAGCTTCAGCTTCAGGTGCCGGCCCCGGCCCACCTGGGACATGGTGTGTACCTGAGCCCCCTGGAGCAGAAAGACGGGCCGGGGATTGCCGGTGCCGCAGGGCTCCAGCCGGTCCAGGGACTCCACCGCCTCCACCGTCAGGTGCTGGGGAGCGACGGCCATATCCACCTCCAGGACGGAGGGCAGGGCCTGGCCCTGACAGCTGTCCGCAATGGCCCGGCGCAGGGCCAGGGCCAGGGCGGGGATGTTCTCCTCCCGGACGGTGAAGCCGGCGGCCAGGGCGTGCCCGCCGAAGTTTTCCAGCAGCCCGGAGCAGGAGGACAGCAGGGCAAACAGGTTGATGTCCCCCCAGGAGCGGCAGGAGCCCTTGCCAATGCCGCCGTCCAGGCAGATCATAAAGCAGGGGCGGGCGTACCGCTCCGCCAGGCGGGAGGCCACAATGCCCACCACCCCCTGGTGCCAGTGGTTCCCGGCCAGAACGATGGCGTCTTCCTGGGGATTTTCCTCCAGATAGTGGACGCACTGCTGAAAAATGTCCCCCTCAATGCCCTGGCGTTCCCGGTTCAGCTCGCACAGCTGGACCGCCAGCTCGTCCGCCCGGATGGGGTCCTGGGTGAGGAACAGCTCCACCGCCACCTCCGCCATGCCCATCCGCCCGGAGGCGTTGATGCGGGGGGCCAGGGTGTAGCCCACGGAGACGGAGGTCACCGGCTTGTCCTCCAGCCCGGCGCAGCGGATCAGGCTGGCAAAGCCTATCCGCTGGGGCGGGTCCAGCTGGGCCAGTCCCAGGCTGACGATGGCCCGGTTGGCCCCGGTCATAGGCATCACGTCGGCCACGGTGCCCACGGCGGCCAGATCGCAGAAGCGATGAAACACCTCCTGCGCCTCCTCCGGCCCGGCCACCGCCAGGGCCAGCATCAGCGCCACCCCCACTCCGGCAAGACCCTTGAAGGGGTAGGGGCAGCCGGGCTGGTGGGGGTCCACCACAGCGGCGGCGGGAGGGAGCTCCTCCTTGCAGGCGTGGTGGTCGGTGATGACCACGTCCATGCCCAGGCGGTTGGCCAGGGCGGTCTCCTCCACGGCGGTGATGCCGCAGTCCACGGTGATGATCAGCCCTACCCCCTGTCCGGCCAGGAGCTGGACCGCCTCTGGATTCAGGCCGTAGCCCTCCCCCAGGCGGCTGGGGATGTAGGGGACGATCCGCCCGCCCCGGGCGGTGAGGAACTGGGTGAGCAGGCAGGTGGCGGTGATGCCGTCCACGTCGTAGTCGCCGTAGACGGCGATGAGCTCCCCCCGCTCCAGGGCAAGCCGCACCCGCTGGGCGGCCCGGTCCATGTCCTTCAGCAGGGAGGGATCGGGGATGGGCTCGCTGCCAGGGGAGAGCAGCCGCCGGGCCTCCTCCGGGCGGACAATCCCCCGGGCGGCCAGCAGTCCGGCCAGCAGAGGGGGCAGACCGGCCTCCTCCAGCTCCTGCTGTCCCGCCGGGCAGGGCAGGGCCACCTGCCACTGTTTGTATTTCACTGGTGGTCACCTCCCCAACCCGGCCTGCACACCTGCAGAGCATATTATCACATGTTAACTTATCTATTATATCAGAGAATGGGCCCGCTTTCAAGATAAAATCCCAAAAGTCCCAGTTTACGTCTGCCGCCGGGCAAAGGAGCTTGGGGCGGACCGCAGAGAATAAAAACCGCACCCCGTCTGCCGGACAGGACGCCATGCCTGTCTGACAAACGGGGTGCGGCTTTGCCCAGCGCTTATACCGCGCCGAAGCGTTCCATGGGCCACAGGGCCAGTACGGCCTTGCCCAGAATGTAGTCGGTATCGATGGGCCCAAGCTGCAGGTCCCGGCTGTCGGTGGAGTTGTTGCGGTTGTCCCCCATGACGAAGATGGAACCCTCAGGGACCACCCAGTGGGTCCCCTGCATGGTGGGGGAAAAAGGCAGATACATCTCCTCCGGGAGGTAGGGCTCGTCCAAGGGCTGGCCGTCCACAAAGACGGTGCCGGCGGCGTAGTCGATGTCCACCGTCTGCCCGCCGGTGGCGATGACCCGCTTGACGATGGCTCGGGGCTCCAGCCAGCCGGAGAGGACCACAGGGGTTTTGTTCAGCACCACGATGTCCCCCTGCTGGGGGGTGTAGCCCAGGGACCAGATGAGCATGATCTCCCCGTGCTGGAGGGTGTTGTCCATAGAGGCGCCGTCCACCCGGGTGAGCCGGGCCACGCAGTTGAACAGCACCACCGCGGCCACCACACAGCCCAAAAACAGCTGCAGCCACTCATACAGCTCCGCGCCTGGACGGCGGGGCTCTTCCTGCTCCTCGTGTTCCTCCCCGTCCTGGGGGAGCGCGTTATACTCATCCATTGGGACACCTCGTTTCATTGGGTCGTGGTTGGTATTATAACCGGTTTCGGGAAAAAATGCAACCGCTCTCTTACAGGGTGAGCTTGGTCACGCCGGGGGTGCCGGCCAGCACCTCCCCCTCCCGCTTCTGGCAGGTGAACAGGAGCAGCTGCTGCTCCCCGGACAGCTCCCACAGCAGCTCCAGGGCCGCCTCCAGGCGGGAGTCGTCGAAGGAGGCCAGGGCGTCGTCCAGCAGGATGGGCGGCTTTTCCGGCAGGCACAGCTGGCACACCGCCAGACGCAGGGCCAGATAGAGCTGGTCCGCCGTCCCCCTGGACAGGTACAGGGCGGCGCGGGGCAGGACCCCGTCCGCCGTCCGGACAAAGCCCTCCAGCTCCCGTGTCAGGGTGACCGCCGGGTATTTTTCCTGGGTGAGCCGGGCCATGTACTGTCCGGTGAGCCGGTTCAGCTCCGGGGAGAACCGCTCCTGGAGCTGGGCGTTGGCCTGGGTGAGGGCGTCCATGGCGGCGGTGAGAGCGTCGCACTCCAGCCTGCGGCGGGCCAGCTTCTCCTCCAGCCGCTCCGCCTGGGCGGACAGGGCGGCGGGGTCGCCCATGGCCTGGAGGGTCCCCCGGACCTGATTCAGCTGGGCGGTGATCTGCTCCAGCTGCTCTCCGGTCCGGGCCAAAGCCCGCTCGGTCTCCTCCAGCCCCGCAGTTGGAACGGGCAGCGGGAGGGTGGCCTCCTCCCCCGGTTTGGCCCCCTGGGCAGCCAGATCGTCCAGCCTGCGGCGGCGCTCCTCCGCCCGCTCACGGGCCAGGGCCAGGTCGTGGTCGATGCTCAGCGCACGGGACAGGGCCGCCGAGCAGCCGAACATGTCCTTGACCTCCGGGGCGAAGGGATGGACAAAGTCCAGCAGCCCGGCCCTGGCGGCCTCCCGCTTGGCCTCCCGCTGGGTGACGGCGTTCTGGATGACCTCCACCTCGTGAGCAGCCTTGTCCGCCGCCTGACACCGCTCCCGATAGCCCTGGGCCAGGGCGGTGAGCTCCTCCGGAGTCTGGACGCCATAGCGGTTCAAAATTTCCTCCGCCTGTTTTTTTGCGGTTTTCCCGCGAAAGAGCGCCCAAAGAGACACGGAAACCAGCAGGATATAAAAGCCTCCGCCCAGTCCGATGAAGAGGGGTCCCATCTGGGAGATTCCCAAAAATACCAGCGCGGTAAACCCTAACACTCCTAAAAAGTGAAGGAAAAGGTGCCATTTTTTCAGCCTTTTGCTGTTCTCGGAGGCGATTTGATGTCCGGCGCAGTCGGCGGCGGCTTTGGCTGCGGCCTCCTCCCCGGTCATATTGGGGAAACGTTCGTCCCTGACCGCCTCTTTGGCCTGGGCGGCGGTTTCCTTCCGCTCCTCCAGGGCGGCGGAGCCCTGCTTGATCTCCTCCTCCAGTACCTTCAGATACTGCAGCTCCCCCTGGGCCTGCTTCAGGGCCTCCCGGTCGGGGACGGGATGGGCGGCCCGCTCCGCCTCCAGCTGGTCCAGCTGCCTCCGGGCGGACTGGAACTCTTCCTCCGCCTGGGCGTAGCGGTCGGACAGCTTCTGCCGGGCGATGGCCCGGTGGGCCTCCAACTGCCGGGACAGCTCCTCCTGATCCCGGACCAGAGCAGCCCGCTCCCCCTCCAGCTGGGCGGTCTGGGCGGCGACCGCCCCCAGCTGGTCCAGGGACTCCCGGATCTGGGCCAGCTCCCCCTCCAGCTTGGGAATCTCCCCCACGCTCTTGTTGACCTGCCGCCGGTTTTTCCAGCTCTTCAGCCGGTCCATGGCCTGGGAGAAGGACACGTCCTCCTCCCCCGAGGTGACCAGGGCGGCGATGCGCCGCTCCAGCTCCGGGGCGGTGGTGAGGGACAGGTTCCCGTCCCCCAGGAAGGCGGAGCGGGAAAAGACCTCCGCCCCCACGCCAGTGAGCAGCTCGCCGCAGTTGGAGGCGGTGAGGCCGGGCACCGGCTCCTGGGTGCCGGTGTAGACGGCGGAGAAGGCGCCGAAGGGGGTGTTCCCCCGCGGACCCCGGCGGATGGTGATGTCCCGGCCCTCATACTCCAGGGTGATCTCCCCCTCCAAGGGGGCGCCCGACCAGGGCTGGTAGTGGTTTTTGTCGGCCAGATAGCCCTTTTTGTCCCGGCCCCTGGTGTCGATGCCATAGAGCATGGTCCGCCAGAAGGCGGCCCAGGTGGACTTGCCCCCCTCGTTGGGGGCGTGAATCAAGGTCAGGCCCGGCCCCGGCTCCAGCCGGGCGTGGTCCAGCTTGCCGAAGGTGGCGGTCATGGACTTGATCCTCATACCTCCTCGCCTCCCTCCAGGGCGGCCAGCCCGTACCGGGCGGCCAGCTGCCACAAGGGATTGTCCGGCTCCCCCTGGCACTTGTCCCACATGGTCCGCAGGAACAGCCCCGTGAGGGCGTCCTCCTCCCGCCGGGCCCACAGGTCCTGGGGCAGACGGGTGCGGTCGATCAGGGTCAGTCCGTAGAACTCCGGGGCCAGCGTTTGCTGCAGATTGGCCAGATTGGGGGCGTCCCCCTCTCCGGTGAGGATCAGGCGGCAGATCAGATCGCTGGTTTTGCCGGGCAGAGCCTCCAGGATGTTGAACAGCGCCCCATCCGGTCCGGTGATATCCGCCGTAATGATCTCATAGCGGACCTTGGCCAGAGGGACGAATTGGGCGGTCACACGGCCCGGCTCCGCCTCCACATAGAGGACCCCCTTCTCCCCCGTCTCATCGAAGCCCCGTCCCTCGGGACAGCCGGGGTAGGCCCACCAGGTTCCGCCCTCCCGCTGCAGGCCGCTGCCCTGGTGGACGTGGCCCAGGGCCAGATAGTCCAGCCCGCTGGCGGCGATCTCTCCGGGTGTGATAGGGCCGTAGTCGTTCCCGGTCCCCACGCAGCCATGGACACAGGCGATGTGGAGCCTCCCGTCGCCGGGGACGGCCAGCCCCTCCAGGGGGCAGGCCGTCTGGTGGGCGTCGGAAAAGGCCCGTCCCCACAGGGTACAGCCGGGCAGCTCCACCGCTTCCAGGGCGTCGGAGGTGAAAATATGTACGTTCTCCGGCCAGTCCAGGGAGGTCCAGACCGAGCGGGGGCTGTAGAAGTCGTGATTGCCTGGGGCGATGAACACCGGGCAGGGGATGGCCGCCAGGGCGGCGCGCAGGGCCTGGGCGGTCTCCCGGAACACCCGCTCCGAGTCCAGCAGGTCCCCGGCCAGCAGCACCAGATCGGCCTGCTTCTCCCGGGCCAGCCCGGCCAGACGGTCCAGAAGCTCCCGCTGTTCTCCCCGCCGCTGGGCGGCCCGCTCCGGGCTTAACCCGGCGAAGGGGCTGTCCAGGTGGAAGTCAGCTCCGTGAATGATTTTCAGCATGGCTTACTCCTCAATGTCCGTCCGGCGGACGGACCGGCATGTTTTGGTTTCGGTGTCGATGGTGAACAGGCAGGCGTTGAGCTTGCAGTTGCCCTCCGCCTCCTCATACCGGCGGGGCAGCCCGCCCAGGAACAGGTTCAGAGAATTTTCCACCTTGATGCCCAGTACCGAATTGATGGGCCCGGTCATGCCCAGGTCGGAGACAAAGCCGGTGCCCTTGGGGAGCACCCGGCAGTCCGCCGTGGGGACGTGGGTATGGGTCCCCCAAACCGCCGCCGCACGGCCGTCCAGGTGCCAGCCCATGGCCCCCTTCTCGCTGGTGGCTTCGGCGTGGAAGTCCACCAGGAGCAGGTCGTATTCCCCCCGGTTGGCGTAGAAATTGGCGGCCTTGAAGGGGCTGTCCAGGTTGGAGTTCAGGTCCACCCGGCCCATGATGTTCAGCACCCCCAGGCGCAGTCCCTGGCAGGGGTAGACCCCGAAGCCCCGGCCGGGGACCCGTCCAGCATAGTTGGCGGGGCGGAGGATACGCTCTTCCTTGTCCAGGAAGGCCCCGATCTGGATGCGGTTCCAGGTGTGGTTGCCCAGGGTGATGACGTCCGCCCCGGCCTCCAGCATCCGCCGGGCCTGGGCGGGAGTGATGCCCACCCCGGAGGCGTTTTCCCCGTTGACCACACAGAAATGCACCGCCGTCTCCTCCCGCAGTCCGGGCAGACGGCGGGACAGGATGTCCTGCCCTCCTTCCCCCACTACGTCACCGACCGCTAATACATTCAGCAGCATAGAATATCCTCCTTGCTGACCGTTGTTTTGTTTCCTGACTATTATAGTGCATTCCAATGAAAATCGCAACTGTTTCTGAAGTGTTTGAATTTCTTAGTTCATTTAGAACCCATGGGGTCTAAAATCAACACATTTCAAAAACTGGTGGTAAGATACAAAGGCAGGTAAAACAAATTACTTGTGAGGGGTGCAGATATGGAAATTACAAAATATATAGAAACCTTTTGCAACAATATTCACAGGCTGCGAGAAAGAGCAGGAATGTCTCTTGACGAACTGGCCGAACGTAGCGGCATTCCGCTGAACATGCTGGAGCAGTTGGAGCAAAACATTTTGCCGGAAGAAATGATGGTAGATGACGCCTGTGCACTGGCAAGAGTGCTTCAGTGTGAACTATATGAGTTGCTGAAATGAATAAGCTGCTGCCGCACTTGACAAGGCGGCGGAAAATGGTATAATAAAAACAGAAAGGGCGCTGTACACGACGGTTAGCCCAGGATAAAAGCTAACAAACCGTTAGCCGCTCGGGGCCAATCCGGGCGGCTAACAAGCTTTTGGGGCAGTGAGGAGCATTACCAAAACGGTAACGACTACACACACCACGAAACGCAGGACGTTCGTCCAGCGACCGTTTCCCATCTGCACCACCTCCCCCTTGTTGGATTTCGCTTCGGGGTAATAACGGTGGGCCAACCGCCAATATGTAACAGCGCCTTCTTTCTGTCCCCTCCGGCGGAGGGGCAGTTCAATCATACCATGCCAAGTCGTATATTGTCAAATTCTGCCGCCTTTTGGGCGGCTTTTTTGCGCAAAAAAGCGGGACGGCTGCAGCCGTCCCGCCTGGATGCAATTTACTTGATGGGCTCGCCGGCCTCTTTCTTGGCCTTAATCTCCCGCAGGGCGTCCCGGTAGGAGAGGTTGACCCGGCCCTTGGCGTCGATCTCGATGACCTTGACCCAAATCATGTCGCCGATGTTGACCACGTCCTCCACCTTCTCCACCCGGCGCTCGGACAGGTAGCGGATGTGGACCATGCCGTCCTTGCCGGGGGCCAGCTCCACAAAGGCGCCGATGGGGATGATGCGCACCACTTTTCCGTAGTACAGCTCGCCCACCTGGGGAACGAAGACGATGGCGTCGATCATCTTCTTGGCGGCGTCGCAGGAGGCGGCGTTGGGGGAGGCGATGTGGATGGTGCCGTCGTCCTCAATGTCGATCTGAGCGCCCGACTCGGCGGTGATCTTCTGGATGACGGAGCCGCCCTTGCCGATGACCTCCCGGATCTTGTCGGGGTCGATCTTCATGGTGACCATCTTGGGAGCCCACTTGCACACCTCGGGGCGGGGGGCGGAGATGCAGGGCAGCATCACCTCGTCCAGGATGGCGAACCGGGCGTCCCGGGTGATGTCCAGGGCCTCCTTGATGATCTCGTGGGTGAGGCCGTCGTTCTTCAGGTCCATCTGGATGGCGGTGATGCCGGCTTTGGTGCCCGCCACCTTGAAGTCCATCTCGCCGTGGAAGTCCTCCACGCCCTGGATGTCGATGAAGGTGGTGAAGCCGCCGTTGTCGTCCTGGATCAGGCCGCAGGAGATGCCGGCCACCGGGGCCTTGATGGGCACGCCGGCGTCCATCAGGGCCAGAGTGGAGCCGCAGATGGAACCCTGGGAGGTGGAACCGTTGGAGGACAGCACCTCAGAGACCACACGGATGGCGTAGGGGAACTCATCCTCGCTGGGCAGCACGGGGGCCAGAGCCCGCTCGGCCAGGAAGCCGTGGCCGTACTCCCGGCGGTTGGTGGACCGGGGAGCCCGGGCCTCGCCCACGGAGTAGGGGGGGAAGTTGTAGTGGTGCATATACCGCTTCTCGGTCTCCTCCCAGATGGTGTCCAGCTTCTGGGAGGCGGCCAGAGTGTTCAGGGTGCACACGGACAGCACCTGAGTCTGCCCCCGGGTGAACAGGCCGGAGCCGTGAACCCGGGGCAGCACGCCCACCTCGGCGGCCAGGGGACGGATCTCGTTCTGAGCCCGGCCGTCCACCCGGTGGCCCTCCAGCAGCCAGGCCTTCACGATCTTTTTCTGGAACTTATAGGTGAACTCCTCCAGGTACTGGTCCATGTCGGGGTACTGCTCCAGATATTTCTCGTGCCAGTGCTCGATCATCTCGTTCCAGCGCTTCTCCCGGACGGTCTTGTCATCGGTGTCCATGGCGGCCTTGGCCTCGTCCATGAAGTTGGCCACAATATCGTCGAAGAGCTCCTGGTTGAACTGGGCATGGTCGTACTCCATCTTGGGCTTGCCGATCTCCCGGACGATCTGGTCGATGAAGTCGATCTGCTTGCGGATCTCCTCGTGGGCCTTGACGATACCGGCGTACATAATCTCGTCGGGGATCTCGTCGGCCCCGGCCTCGATCATGACTACCTTCTCCCGAGTAGCGGCCACGGTCACGTCCATCCGGCTGGTCTTGCGCTGCTCCTGGGTGGGGTTGAGGACGATCTGGCCGTCGCAGAAGCCCACCTCCAGGCAGCCGATGGGGCCGGCAAAGGGGATCTCGGAGTAGCTTACGCAGGCGGAGGCGCCGATCATGGCGGCCACCTCGGGGGAGCAGTCGTAGTCCACGCTCATGACGGTGCACTGGATGCACACGTCGTTGCGGAAGTCGTAGGGGAACAGGGGGCGCATGGGCCGGTCGATGAGGCGGCTGGCCAGCACGGCGGGCAGGGAGGGCCGGCCCTCTCTGCGCATGAAGGAGCCGGGGATGCGGCCCACGGCGTACAGCTTCTCCTCAAACTCCACGGACAGGGGGAAGAAGTCGATGCCGTCCCGGGGGCGGGGAGAGACGGTGACCGCCACCATGACGGTGGTCTCGCCGTACTTCACCAGGGCGGAGGCGGAGGCCAGCTCGGCCACCTTGCCCACCTCGATGGTGAGGGGACGGCCGCACAGGTCCATGGTCCAGGTCTTGAATTTGTCGAACTGCTTGCGCTTGATAATGGTTGACATGGTTGACACTCCTTTTCTTGTCGTGTCCCGGCGCCTTAACTGCTCTTTAGCACTTGAATACAGGCTTGAAAGAGCTTCCAAACCCAGATTCAACTGCTAAAAAAGCGGAAAAAACGGCGGGGTCTATATGCGAACATAGGGCGGAGCGCAAAAACGCCCGCCCTACAATTCACGATGTTACTTCCGGATGCCCAGCTTGGCGATGATGGCGCGGTAACGCTCGATGTCCTTGGCCATCAGGTAGTCCAGCAGCTTGCGGCGCTTGCCGATCATCTTGTACAGGCCGCGGCGGCTGTGGTTGTCGTGGATATGCACCTTCAGGTGCTGGGTCAGCTCGTTGATGCGGGCGGTGAGGATGGCGATCTGCACCTCGGGGGAGCCGGTGTCGGTCTCGTGGGTGCGGTTGGCCTCGATCACGGCCGTCTTTTCGTCCTTGCGGATCATGAGGGGTTCCACCTTTCAAAATGTTCTCTCCAAAGGCCGGGTATCGGGCGGGGGTGTCCCCGCGCACCCGCGCGGGCCGTATCCCGAAACCAAGCGATGGATGGCGCATATTTCATGCCCGGATAATATATCATAGTTCTTTTCGGATGTAAAGGGAAAAATCCGCCTTTCAGGGAAAAATTTTTATTCGTCCCCCATCTCCAACTGGAGCTCCTCCAGCTCTTTCATGGCCTGCTCCGCCATAGTGCATAGTTCGTCCAGCCTTGCAAAGGCTTTGCAGTAAAGCGTGTTGTACTGCTGTGCAGTTAGTGCGTTTTTATTGATCTTCATGTATACGACCTCCTTTCCTTCATTTTTGCATAAGCGGAACAATTAAAATGTCGAAAACGGTCGATTTTTGAGACAGTCATTGACACGCATTGATATGCAATGTTTTACACCCGAAATGTCGAATTTTGTTGTACAATGGTAGACGATAAGCAAGGGGGCGCTCGCATGGCAAAAACGGAAACACAAATTGCCGTCCGTGTAACCAACAGCTTCAAAGAACGTTTGGAAGCGCAGGCGCAAAAGGAGCGCCGCAGCGTCGCCAGCATGGTCCGCATCGTGATGGAGGATTACCTTGCGGAGAAAGAGACGGAATGATTGGACAAACGGGCTTTCAGGCGGTATAATGGGCCTGAAGGAGTGATCGTCATGCCGAAAATCGACGCCCAGCTGGGTATTCGGGTGACCAAAGACCTGAAGGCCCGCCTGACCGCCCAGGCCAAGAGCGAGATGAGGAGCGTTTCCGCCCTGGTGGTCCAGGTGATGGAGGAATATCTGGCGTCCAAAGGAAACGGGAAGACGTAGAAAATCCGGCCCGAACAGGCCGGATTTTCCATGGTCAGATTTCGATTGCGGGGACAACGCTGGCGCACCGGGGGCAGAGGGCGGGGTGCTTGGCGTCGGAGCCCACGGTGGGCAGGACCTTCCAGCACCGCTCGCACTTCTGGCCCTGGGCGGGGAGAACGTCAAAGGACAGTGTCTGTCCGCCCATGAGGCCATCCTGGCTCAGGGCGGTCTCCGCCTGGGAGACGATGAGCAGATCGGCCAGCTCCTCCTTGTCCATGCCGTCTACCCAGGCGAAGTCCTTGGGCAGGGTGAGGGTGACGGCGGCCTCCAGGCTCTTGCCAATCTTCTTTTGGCTGCGGAGCCCCTCCATGATCGAGTTGACATTGTCACGCAGGTAGATCAGCTGCTCCCAGCGCTCCATAGCGGCCTGATCCAGGGCGTAGAAGGGGAAGGGGCTGTTCATCTCGTTGAGCAGGACGTTGCGTCCGTCATCGCCGGTGCGGTGAGGCATGGCCAGCCAGATTTCGTCGCAGGTGAAGGCCAGAATGGGGGCGAACAGCTTGGTGATGGTGTCCAGAATGAGCCACAGGGCGGTCTGGGCGGAACGGCGGAGCAGGCCGTCCTTCTCCTCACAGTACAGCCGGTCCTTGATGATGTCCAGATAGAAGCTGGACAGCTCCACCACGCAGAAGTCGTTGATGGCGTGGGAGACCACGTGGAACTCGTAGTTGTCATAAGCGGCAAAGCACTTCTCGATCAGGCCGTTCAGCTTGGTGATGGCCCAACGGTCCAGTTCCGTCATCTCCTGAGGGGTGACCAGGTTGTTGGGGTCGAAGCCATCCAGGTTGCCCAGGCAGTACCGGGCGGTGTTGCGGAACTTCAGGTAGTTCTGGGAGAGTTGCTTGAAGATCACCTCGGAGCCGCACACGTCCACATGGTAGTTGGCGGAGCCGGCCCACAGGCGGATCAGGTCCGCGCCGTACTTATTAAAAATGTCGGCGGGGTCCACGCCGTTGCCCAGGGACTTGTGCATGGCCCGGCCCTGGGTGTCCACGGTCCAGCCGTGGGTGACGCACTCCTTGAAGGGCGCGCCCTTGCCCAGCGCGCCCACGGCGGTGAGCAGGGAGGACTGGAACCAGCCCCGATACTGGTCCAGGCCCTCCATATAGACGGTGGCGGGCCAGAAGCCCTGGTCCTTCTGCATGGAGGCGAAGTGGGTGGAGCCAGAGTCAAACCAGCCGTCCAGGGTGTCCTCCTCCTTGGTGAAGCCGGACTTGCTCCCGCAGTGGGGGCAGGCGAAATCCTTGGGGAGGATGTCCGCCGCCTCGGTCTCATACCATGCGTTGGAGCCCTTCTCGCCAAAGAGCTTGGACACGGCGGCGATGGTCTCATCGGTGCAGATGGGCTTGCCGCAGCCGGCGCAGTAGAACACTGGGATGGGCAGGCCCCACCGGCGCTGGCGGCTGATGCACCAGTCGGCCCGCTCTTGGATCATGGACTTCATCCGGTCGATGCCCCAGCCGGGCAGCCAGCGCACGTCGTCACAGGCGGCCACGGCCGCGTCCTTAAAGGACTCCACCGAGCAGAACCACTGGGGGGTGGCCCGGAAGATGATGGGGTTCTTGCACCGCCAGCAGTGGGGGTAGGAGTGGACAATGTCCTCGCTGGCGAACAGCGCCCCGCTCTCCTTCATGTCGGCCAGGATGACGGGGTTGGACTCGTCGGTCTTCATGCCGGCGTACTTGCCGGCGTAGTCGGTGTGGCGGCCCCGGTCGTCCACGGGCACCACCATCTCGATCTTATACCGCTTGCAGGTCTCGTAGTCGTCCGCGCCGAAGCCGGGGGCGGTGTGGACGCAGCCGGTGCCGCTGTCCATGGTGACGTACTCGGCGGTCACAAGACGGCTGGTCTTGTCCAGGAAGGGGTGGTTGGCCTCCATGTTCTCAAAGAAGCTGCCGGGGTGGGTCTCCAGAATCTTATAGTTCTCCACGCCGCCCACCTTCATGACCTTCTCCACCAGGGCCTCAGCCAGGATATACTGTTCTCCGTTGTCCGCCTGGACGATGGCGTAGCTCTCCCTGGGGTGGAGGGCGATGGCCAGGTTGCCCGGCAGGGTCCAGATGGTGGTGGTCCAGATCAGGAAAAAGAGGTTTGCGGGGGCCAGGTGGGTCAGCTTGGCGTTGTCCATCAACATGGGGAACTTCACATAGACGGTGGTGCAGGGGTCGTCCTGGTACTCGATCTCCGCCTCGGCCAGGGCGGTCTCGTCGTGGGGGCACCAATACACCGGCTTGAGGCCCTTGTAGATATAGCCGTTTTTGTACATGGCCCCGAAAATTTTCACTTCCTCCGCCTCAAAGGAGGGGGACATGGTGAGGTAGGGGTTCTCCCAGTCGCCGATGACGCCCATCCGCTTGAAGCCCTCCCGCTGCACGTCCACATAGTGCTGGGCGAACTCATGGCAGGCGGTGCGGAACTCGGGGACGGACATGGCTTTGCGGTTAAGCTTGTTCTGTTTGATGATGGCGGACTCAATGGGCATGCCGTGGTTGTCCCAGCCGGGGATATAGGGGGTGAGGTAGCCCCGCATGGCGGCGGCGCGGGTCATGAAGTCCTTGATGGACTTGTTCAGGGCGTGGCCCATGTGCAGCGCGCCGTTGGAGAAGGGAGGGCCGTCGTGGAGGCTGTAAAGGGGTTTTCCCTCATTCTTTTTCAGCAGCTCGTGGTAGAGGTCCATGTCCTCCCAGCGTTTCAGCATGTCGGGCTCCCGCTTGGGCAGGCCGCCCCGCATGGGGAAGTCGGTCTTGGGCAGATTGATGGTCTTGTTGTAGTCCATTTTGTGTTCCTCCTTTATAGTAAGTGGTCATTCTTTGGTTTCAAAGGAAAATAGTATGGCGCCACAGCTCCGGCAAATCGTACCGGAGTACTGGGGAAGCGCGGAGAGGGCTTGGGGCGAAAAAGCGGACTTGGTGTGGTCTCCGACGGGACGCAGACGCACGGCATCCTTTGGCCGTTGGAAATGTTTCAATTTCTCCTGTTCGGATGTCCACCACAAGTAGCTGCGTGGGGAATACACGGCTCCCGGCTCCATTTCCTTGCCACAGTTTGGACAGTTCATCTCAGGATCCCTCCTTACACATAGTGCTCCGCATGCCAGTTGTCTACAATTTTGATGTCCATAAGCGTTCCCGCTCAGTCCACCAGCACCACCCGGTCCCGGGCGGGGAAGTGGATGTGCAGGCCCAGCTTCCACAGATCGAAGTACCCCCGGAAGGGGTTTTCCCGCTGGGTGTCGAGCATGGGCCATTGGAGGTAATAGGACAGATCATAGTCGCAGCTGATGTGGTACAGAGCTTCGGACAGCAGCCCGATATCCTCGCATCCCTTCCGGTATTGCAGGTCCTCCTGATACCACTCGGTCAGGTCGTCCAGGTCCACCGTCTGAATGCCCTCTCCCGTGATCCACACCTGACGGACCTGCTCCTCAAAGTCCCGGCCCTCCTGGCCGGAGAGGAACTGGATTTCAGCGTCCTCGTCCAGAGGCGGGTCCTCGTCAAATTCCTCCACATAGATGCGGTTGATGGCCTTGACATAGGTCCGGGCGGCGTCGATGGCGGCCGGTTTGTTTTCCTCCGAGAACCGGGCGAAGAAGTAGGCGGCAAAAGCGGTCTGGCCGGTGGGGGTGGTGCTGGTTGCCGTGTCCCGGCTGGCCGCGTCAATCTCCAAAAGCCCCTGGAGCATATCCAGTCCTGGCTGGCCGTAGAGACTCAAAATGGGCCGCAGGCGCTCCAGATTGCCGCCCCGCAGGTCCTGGATCAGGAAGGGCGGCACCGCCTCCATCTCCAAATCGTACTCGTGCTCCTCAAAAATTTCCTTCAGCACCGGGTCCTGCTGGATGATTTCCGTCCAGCCGTCGGGCAGGTATTCCCGGCATTCCTCCAGCGTCATAAAAACAACCTCCTTCGGGTTAAAAGTAATAGTCCCGCCGCCAGCGGTCCCCATGCAGACTGTCGCAGGACGCCTCGTCAATGTGCCACTCCTCCGCCTGGCGTTTGAGGACAAAGCGGTATTTTTGAAAATAGCCATAGTATTGGGCGCTGTGCCCGCCGCGTTTCGCATCCTCCACCAGATAGCGCACATCCGGGTCGGACAGGTCAAAGGGCACGCTGTCCTCGTCGGGGACCAGCTGCGCCACAGCCTTTCCGGCGCTTTTCATGGTGACAGACAGCGTGCAGCCAGTATTCACGCAGCTGAATGAGGAGGGAAAGTGATCCGCGTGGAGACAGTCCCGCCGCTGGGCAATCAGTTTTTGGGTGCAGTGTGGGTCCAGCAGGGCGGCGAAGCGGAGCTTCATCTCCTCTTTCCAGTCTTGGATGTCGGTAAATTCCCTGCGCACACCGTCCTTAAACTCGATCACCCGCCCCTTTTTGCACAGGCGGGTGTACTGTGCAAAACTCTTATTCTCCATGGCCGCCAGTTCCCGCAGCAGGGACGTCAGCGCCTGGGCGGCCTCCTCGGCCGCAGGGTGGAATTTCTCAGGGGTGTCAACAACTTGCATAGCGACCGAATTCATTTTTGACCGCTCCCTTCTCAAAAATAAAAACGCCTCTGTCCCTGTAAAGAGACAAAGGCGCAAACCTCTGCGGTACCACTCTTTTTGCCGGGGCGCAAAGGCCCGGCCGCTCAAGTCTGCCCGGTAACGGGGGCGTCCGGAGGGGCCTACTGTGGTTCAGCCCTCCGCTCCAAGGTGATGTTCGCCGCTCCCTCCCGTCCGCCTTTCACCAAACGGCGGCTCTCTTTGCGTCTCGGAGGCGGGGACTTGTCCTTTTCCAAGCGTTTTGTGTATTCAGGACACTATCTTATCCGGTTTTTCAAGGGTTGTCAAGGGGGAAGCTGCACTTTTTCCACCATCCCACCTTGTGAACGGGGCGGGAGGGATTCCGTGAACAGCATCCCTCCACCGCCGGGCTGCCTCCAGCACCCTCCTCTTTTTCACATGGGAGGCTGTTGTGCGCTACCGGTCAATGTTCCGCAAAATTTTCTGAAACCACTCCGGGAGGGGGCACTCCAGCTCCACAAGCTCCCCGGTGGAGGGGTGGACAAACCGCAGCCGCCGGGCGTGAAGGCACTGCCCCGCCAGGCCGGGGACGGGCTTTTTGCTGCCGTAGACTGTGTCCCCCAGCAGGGGGTGGCCGACGGAGGCCAGATGGACCCGGATCTGATGGGTGCGGCCCGTCTCCAGGCGGCACTCCAGGTGGGTATGGCCGGGGTACCGGGCCAGGACGGACCAGTGGGTGATTGCCTCCCGGCCGTTTTTTTGTTCGATGGCCATTTTCTTCCGGTCCGTTGGGTGGCGGCCGATGGGAGCGTTCACTGTGCCGCAGTCCTCCTTGAAGCCTCCGACCGCCACCGCCTCATAGGTCCGGGCCAGACTGTGGTCCTGGAGCTGGGCAGCCAGAGCCAGGTGCGCCTTGTTGTTCTTGGCGGCGATGATGAGTCCGGAGGTGTCCCGGTCGATGCGGTGGACGATGCCGGGGCGCAGCTCGCCGTTGATCCCGGAGAGTGATTTTCCGCAGTGATATAACAGTGCGTTGACCAGAGTGCCGTCGGGATGGCCGGGGGCGGGGTGGACCACCAGTCCCGCCGGCTTGTTGACCACAATCACGTCGCCGTCCTCATAGACCACGTCCAGGGGGATGTCCTGGGGGATCAGATCAATGGGCTCCGGATTGGGGAGGGCAACCTCCAGCCTCTGACCAGGGGCGGGCCGGTCGTTTTTCCGGACGGGCTTCCCCTCCGACGTGACCGCCCCCCGTTCCAGCAGCCTCTGGGCGGCGGAGCGGGTCAGATCAGGGACCAGCCGGGCCAGCAGGGCGTCCGCCCGCTCTCCCTCCCGGTCAGCGGTCAGCGTCAGCGCCGTCATGGGCGGCCTCCCCCTTGTTCTCCAGCTTGTCCCACAGCAGAAGATAGTACAGCCCGGCGGAGATGCCCCCCACCACCACGCAGATGTCCGCTACGTTGAACACAGCGAAGTGCATGAATAACACGTTGAACATGTCCACCACAAAGCCCCGGAAGGCCCGGTCGATGAGGTTGCCCACCGCCCCCGCCAGCAGCAGGGTGAGGGGGAGCTTGCCCAGAGGGTGGCGGAAGAGGTTCATCCACAGGGCGGCCGCCAGCAGGATGGACATGACCAGCGACACCACCGCCAGCGCCCAGGTGTGCTCCGAAAAGATGGAGAAGGCCGCCCCGGTGTTGGTCACATAGGTCAGGTCCAGGATATAGGGGATAAAGGGGACGTGTTCCCCCAGAGGGATGCGGGTCATCACCAGATATTTCACCAGCTGGTCCACGGCGACGAGGACCGCGGCGATCAGTCCGTACATCATGAGGCTACTCCTTTTACAGTTGGTTTTTCCGCAGCGGCCGGATATCCGCTCCGAAAAATCCCAGAAATTCGTATTCCCCCTTCAAGCGGGACAGAATGGGGGGATCGTAACGCTGCTCCAGCTCCTCCAGAGACAGGTTGGTGGAGATGACGGTCTGCCTGCCCGCGACCAGCCGGGTGTTCACCAGCTCATACAGGGAGGACTGGGTCAGCCGGGTGGTCATCTCCCGGCCCAGGTCGTCCAGGATGAGCAGGTCGCAGCTGAGGTAGCGCCGGGTCTCGTCCCGGGCGTCCAGGCCGTCGGCGCTGTCCCGGCGGAACCGGCGGGTCTCGAACTGCTCAAAGACGTTGACCGCAGTGTCGTACACCACCGAGAAGCCGTTTTCCGACACCGTACGGGCGATGCAGGCGGACAGGAAGGTTTTGCCCAGCCCCGGCGGTCCGGACAGGAGCAGGTTTTTGGTGGAGGTGCGGCCGAATTTGGTGGCGTAGTTCCAGCACACGCTGCAGTTCATGTCCATGTTTTCCCGGGGGGATATCCCGTGCTGAGGATCGGGGGCCGGGCTGTAGTAGTCCATAGAAAAGGTGTCGAAGGACTGCTCCCCCAGGTCCAGCAGCTTGGACAGCTCCTTGATCTGCTCCTGGGCGCACAGCTGCTGCAGGCAGCGGCACATCCGCCCTCCCTGCCAGCCGCTGTCCCGGCACAGGGGACAGGCGGGCTTGCCGTCCAAAGAGTCCTCGGCCAGGCCCATGTCCGCCAGGAGGGCGGCCCGCTCCCGCTGGAGGCTCTGGTTCTCCTCCCGCACCGACCGGACCGCCTGGACCGGGTCGCCCCCCTGGCGGAGGGCGGCGGCCACCAGGCCGGCCATGGTGCCCTGGATGCGGCGGTCCAGCTGCTCCAGCTTGGGCTGCCGGGCGTAAACGTCCTGACGCAGGCGCTCGGCCTGATCCCGGCGGCGGCGGTTCTGGTCCTCCAGCCGCTGGTTGGCCCGGCGCAGCACATTGGCGTCGTATGACATATCAGTTTCCCTCCTGTTTCAGCTGCTCCATCAGGCGGCGGGTGCGCTCCACGTTCTCCTTGGCCCGGCGCTCCTGCTCGGCGGAGGGCGGCGCGGCCTGGGCGCCGCCGGCCGTTCGGGCGGGACGGGGGCGCTGGTCCCCGGTGCGGATGGCGGCAGCGGTGTGCAGCCCCTTCTCGTGCCAGCGGCGCAGGATGCCGTTCATATAGCTCCAGTCCATGGACTGCTTTTTCAGCACCGTCCGCTCGTAGGCCATGCGGATGGCCTCGTCCTCAAAACCCATGCCGTCCCAGGCGGCGATGTAGTCCTTCTCCCGCTGGACCAGGGGGCGGGGGGAAATGTCCAGCAGGCGGAGCACCTCCGTCTCCCGGCCCCGGAGGCGGGTGAGCTTGGCGATGTGCTCCTCCGCCCGCTCCATGGTGTCGATCCCCCGGCGGGCCCAGGCGAAGCCCTCCTTCCGGATCTGGGAGAGGAAGGGCTTGCGCCCCGGACCGTATTTTTGGGCGATCTCCTCGGTGCACCAGCCCACCAGCATGAGGATGACCTCGGCGGGGAGGGCCAGATGGTCGTAGAGGGTGTACAGGTTCCTCAGATCGGAGGAGGACAGCCGCTTGCCCAGCCGCCGCTCCACCTCGCCCGCCAGGGCGGGGAAGGTGGAACCCTGGTCCGCCAGGGCCTGGGTGATGTCCTCGGTGGTGTACTCCGGGGGCGGAGCCTCCTGGACGGGGGATTCTGCCGGGGCGGGCAGCTCTGCCGGAGCCATGCCCTGGTCCTGCAGCTGGCCCAGGGCGCTCTGGAGGCGGGCGGGCGTCCACTTCAGCTGGTCCGCGCTCCGGTGGCGGAGCAGGTGGAGGTAGAGGAGGGCGGCGTCGCCGCTGTCCAGCTTCAGCAGGCGGTCCGCCGCCTGAGCGGTGATGGCCAATATCTCGCCGGGAAACAACCCCTGCTGCACGGGAACACCTCCTCCTGAAAATCTGTTCCCCTATTCTACAACAAAATCCCTTCCGCGTCCATCTTTTTTCAGGGGATGCGGAACGAATGTTGATTTACCATTGAAGTGCGAAAGCTCGAAAGAGCTCGACGCACTTCAATTTTTTTATGCTTTTGGGAAAGGAGGACGGGGAACATGGGCCGAAAGCTCCGCTATCTCGGGCCGACTGAGCGGGCAGAAATTGAGAAGCTCCACAACGGAGGAGCCCCGGCGGCAAAGATTGCCGAGAGGATCGGCTATCACACGGCGACGATTTACAGAGAACTCCCCAACGGATACACCGGGGCCGTAGACGAGTATGGTCGGCGGGTGTATAGCGCCGAGGTCGCACAGCGGACCTTTGAGAGGAACATCAAGCGCCGGGGCGAGCGGGCCCCGGTAAACTAAAGAAAAGGAGATTGCTATACCGTGAAGAATACCGACAACAACATTTTGACCACCCTCCGGGGCTATTTCCTCCTCGCGGCGGCGGACCTCGCCCTCTATCCCGAGGGATCGCCGGAACATATCCGGGCGGAGCACTCGGCGGCGAACACCTCACGGACGGTTTTCGAGCTTTTCGGGGCCGCGGCGGCGGAGGCTTTGAGAGAGGAGGCGGTCCAGAAATGGCCGAAACTCGGCGGGATCGCGTGACCCTGGCCGCCCTCCTTGCCGTCCTCCAGGACGGGGACCGCGTCTTTATAGTCCACCGCATGGGCCCGCATGAGTGCGAGGGCGTGGCCGGAGGAACAGCCCAGGAGCTCCGCTCTACCCGTTGCGTGGAGGTATGCGGGGACAACATGGTCGAGCGCATCGCCCTGGACCTGGACGAATGGCCGGAGGTATGGCCGAGCGACGACCCGGCCCCGGTCCTGGTTATCACCATCGGCGGGAAGGAGGCGGAGAGGTGAACCAAACAAAAATTGAGTGGTGCGACAAGACCTTAAACCCGGTTGTCGGGTGCTCCTATGGTTGCCCGTACTGCTACGCCCGGAGGATCAACGCCCGTTTTCACTATGTACCGGATTTTTCGGAGCCGCAGTTTTTCCCGGAGCGCCTGGAGCAACTGAAAAGCAAAAAGCCCGCGAAAGTGTTCCTCACCTCTATGAGCGACCCGGCGGACTGGAGGCAGACATGGGCCGCCGCCGTCTTGGACGCGATCGAGAAAAATCCACAGCATGAGTATTTATTGTTATCCAAACGCCCGGAGGCGTACATGAATTTATTCCCGATATGGCGGCACATCTACGGGGACCTCAAAAATATATGGTACGGCGTCACCGTGACGAGCTATCGGGACCTCCACAAGATCGCAGACCTCCCGCTCTACGGAAAGCGGTTTATCAGCTTTGAGCCGCTCCTCGGCTCGGCGGACCCTCGGCTCCGCCCGGTAAAATGTGCGGTCCCGTGGATAGATTGGGCCATCATAGGAGCGGAGACCGGGCCGGGAGCAAGCGCCCGCCGCCCTCGGCGGGAATGGGTGGAGGAGATTGTTTCCTATTGCGACGAGACGGGTGTCCCCGTATTTATGAAAGATTCCCTCCTCCCCGTGGTCGGGACGGAAGGAATGAGGCGGGATTTTCCAGATCCCCTAATGTGGATATAAACGAAAGGAGATTGCTATACCATGAAAGCTCTTGTAATGACAGCCCAGGACGCCCGGGAGTTTGAAAAGCTCGGCGGCCTCACCATCACGAAACCGATCAAGCCCGCGCCCGCCGCCTATGTTGAGGGGGCAAAAATGGAGGAGGCGGCCCCCGGGCGCTGGAACCTGATCCGGGAGGGCGTGATCTACGCACACGACGGCGGGGCCACCTTTACGACGCCCGTCAACGCCGGGGACATTGTTTTCCTCCGGGAGCCGTGGGCCCGCCTCAAGAACCCGGCGAACGGGGAGCCCTCGGACCGCGTGATCCTCGCGGCGGATTCCACCGTTGCGGAGGGACAGACCGCCTATAAGTGGGCCTCCCCCGTATCCATGCCGGAGTCGGCGGCCCGCCGCTTTGCCGTTGTGAGCAAGGTCGAGCCCATCTATAACGAAAATGTCGCCGTTTGGTCTATCACGCTGGAGGCCGTCACAAAGGCCGCGGCGGAGGCCGGAGAGGCCGGGGCGCTCCCCTACTCCGACGCGCCCAGCCCGGAGGAGGGCTCCAGCTATTACACATACGCCGGGGACATGAGCCCGGAGGATCACGAGCGCATGATCGCCGCGATCAACCAGGACCGGGCCCGCCTCGCCGAAGTGCAAGATCGGTTAATCAGGATTGACAACCGCCGCCGGGAGCTGGCCTATCTCAATTTCGAGGGCCGGGACAAGGTGGACCCGAACGACCGCGCCGCCCTCCAGGAGGAGGACGCCACCCTGGACGCCGAACAGGCGGAGCTTGCAAGAGAGGAGGCGGAACTCCGCCACGCCCTGGAGGACGCCGGAGCCCCGGCACCTACCACAGCAGACCGCGCCCGGGAAAAGCTCGCGGCGATCCGCTCCCGCCGCGGCGAGATCGCTAATTTCGACGCCGAAACGAAGGTATCAAACAATTACGATATTGAGGAGGCGCGGCTAATCCAGGAGGAGCGGGACCTCTCCGCATACCTGGAGGGGCTCACTGCGGCGGAGGGTGGTCCGACCGGGGAGGAGCCGCCCGCCGGGGAAAGCGAACAAACCACGCTTGACGCCCAGGAGGACGAGGAGGTCGGCTCCTTCACCTTTGGCAAGTGTAACTATTGCGGGCGAGAGTGGGGCGTTACCCTGGAGGGCGCAAAGGGCGGCGGTTATCCCACACAGCGGACGGCCAACGCCGCCGCGACCCGCGTTTGTGATTGCCCGGAGGCCGTGGAGAACCGAAAGCCGGAGGTCGGCGTCGCCTTTGCCGTCACGACGGGGGCGTGTAAGTATTGCGGCCAACTCCAGGAGGTGGGCCCCCATCCGTCCCAGGCGGCGGCGGACGAGACGGCGACGGAGGTTTGCTCCTGCCCGAGCGCCCGGACGGCCCGCCGCACGGCGGAACAGATCGAGGACGCCCGGGACCGTGTAAACCGCCTTTTCGGGGAGAGGGCCGAGGACCTCGGCTTTAAGCCGATCGCCGGGGACGGCGCGATCGAACTCCTGGAGCGTGTGGTCGAGCTGATCGCCCGGGGGCCGATTTCCTCGGCGTCCCTCAATATCCGGGGCCAGTGTAAAGCGAAATTCTCCATTACCAGCAAGGGCAAAATCAAGGTATCCAGGAGCGAAACCCGCTCTTGCGATCTTGAGGCCGGAGAGTGATCTCATGGAAAACCTCTCTATATTTGATTTGACGCCGGGAGGGGAGCAATTCAAGCCGGAAAAATCGACGGATTGGAAATGGAGATTTTCAGACTATCCGAGGGAAAAGAACGGGTTAAAAGTATTTTCGTGTTTCGCTTGTGGCGGCGGGTCGACTATGGGCTACAAGCTCGCCGGGTGCGACGTTCTCGGGTGTGTGGAAATTGATCCCCGTATGAATGAGGTCTATGTGAGGAACCACGCCCCAAAATACAACTACCTCATGGACATACGGGAGTTTAACCGGCTCCCGGCCGAGGAGATTCCCGGGGAGCTTTTTGAGCTGGACATTCTGGACGGCTCCCCGCCGTGTACCACATTCTCCGTCGCCGGGAAAAGGGCGGAAACATGGGGGAAAGCGAAAAAATTCCGGGAAGGACAAAAGGAACAGACCCTCGACGATCTCCCGTTTGTATTCATTGAGACGGTAGAAAAGCTCCGCCCGCGGTGCGTGATCCTGGAAAACGTCGAGGGGCTGATTATGGGCGAGGCGTGGGGGTATGTCCAGGAGATTTACAAGCGCCTCAAGAAAGCGGGGTACAAGGTCCACCATTGGCTCCTCAAGGGTGAAAACATGGGAGTCCCACAAACGAGACATAGAGTTTTTTCGTGGGAATACGGAACGACCTCGGCGTCGATCCGGTCGATCTCGATATGTCATTTTATTATGAGCCGGTGCGTTTTCGGGAGATCAAGTCGGGAGAGGGCGGAGCGGTAGGACGGGAAAGTATGTCGTTTCGGGCCTTGCAAAAGGCGACACCGGAGGACAAAGACCTCGCCGCCGTATATAAGCGGATCGGGGAGCGGGAGCGTTGCTTTACGACCCGGATCGTATGGGAGGACGATATACCGCCAACGCTCACAGCGAGGACGGACCAATACCGGGGAGAGGAGAAAACACGGGTAAGCATTGAGGACCTGATCCATATACAGACATTCCCGGAGGATTTCGACTTTATCAGAAATACCTATTACCGGGCCCTCTATGTTTGCGCTATGTCCGTCCCGCCCGTAATGATAAAGCGGATCGTATCCAGGTTAATTGAGGCCGGGGTATTTGAGAAGGGAGCGACGCCGTGATTTGGGAATTGAGCTATAAAGCAGACCCGCGGGCCCGGGAAGTGGCGGACCGACACTATAACAGGCAAAAGCCGGGGACACCTCAATTTGTGCCACCGGGCCGCGCCCTTGTGCTTTACACGGAGACGGAGACCGGGAGGGCATTTTGGGTAACGTCCTACCCATTCGCTCAATATGTGCGCCACGCATGGGCGGGCGCGTGGGTATGCTCGGCCTTTAGGAATGAGGGCGCAGGCGTGGCCTCCGAAATGATCCGGGACGCAGTAGCCGCGACGCGGGCTTATTTCGGAGAGCCGCCAGACCTCGGCCTCGTGACCTTTATCGACCGCCGAAAAGTGCGCCCGACAATGGTCCACGGCCTCAAGACATGGGGGTACACCTACAAGCTCGCCGGATTCCGGGAAGTCGGAGAAACAAAAGGCGGCCTTCTCGCCCTCCAGTTACTTCCGGGGGATATGCCGCCGCCGGAGGCGGCGAGGGAGACGCCGCCGTGAGAATTGGCTTAATCGACGTGGACGGCCACAACTGGCCGTCCCTCCCGCTTATGAAAATATCCGCATACCACAAGGCGAAGGGCGACAAGGTCGAGCTGTGGTTTCCTATGAACCATTACGACAAGGTCTATATGAGTAAGGTTTTCCCAGGCTCGGCGGACGTGGACTCCGTCATATACGCCGGCGAGATCGAGCGGGGCGGGACGGGCTATTTCTATCCAGACGGCGGCCCGCCCCTACCGGAGGAGATCGAGCACATATTCCCGGACTATGGCCTATATCCAGAGGCCACGGCGGGGCGGGCTTATGGATTCCTGACCCGCGGCTGTCCCCGTCAATGCAGATTCTGCATTGTGGGAAAAAAGGAGGGGACAACCTCCCGGCAAATCGCCGATCTCTCCGAGTTTTGGAACGGACAACGGGAAATTAAGCTCCTCGACCCTAACATTTTAGCGTGTAAGGATCGGGAACGGCTTCTCCAAGAGCTCGCCGCCTCCGGCGCGTGGGTGGACTTCACCCAAGGGCTCGATATTCGCTTGATCGAGGGCGTCGAGGACCTCGTAACAGCTATAAAAATAAAACGGATTCATTTCGCGTGGGACAACCCGGAGCAGAATTTGAGGCCGTATTTTGAAAAATTCCGTAAAAAGTGCGATCTCAACTATTCAAAACTCGGCGTCTATGTCCTTGTAAATTTCAACTCAACACAGGAGCAGGATTTAGAGAGGGTCTATTTTCTCCGCGATCTCGGATATGACCCCTATGTCATGGTGTACGAAAAAGAAACCGCTCCGCGGGAGATAAAGCTCCTCCAGAGGTGGGTAAATAATCGGTTTATTTTCCGGTCGTGCCCGCGTTTTGAGGACTACGACCCGCGGCGGAGATAGGAGGGAACCGCTTGAAAATCAAGATTACAAAGAAGCTCCCGACCGATCCAGAAAACCGCCCGGAGGTGGGCGGCGTGTACGAGGTTGTCCGGCAAGCGCCGGGGCAGTATGGGCCGATCCTATTTATCAAGGTCGGCGGCGTGGAGGTCGGCGTTTTGGGCGGGGAGTATGAGCCCGCGGCGGAGGTGGAACCGTGAGCCGCCGGGTCTATCGCTGGAGGGTCTCCCCTCCTCCCGGCTCCGGCTTTGAGACGGTCGAGGTCCTCGGGGCCTCCCGCTATGAGGCTATGATCGCCGCCGCGAAATTGTGGCGCACTCCCTGGACGCAGATCGCCTGCGCTTGCACCTTTGAAAGGCTCGGGGAGGTAGCGGAGAAATGAGAGAAGCGGACATTTATAGAGCCGCCCTCGAAAATGGGGCGCAGACGCTCAAACCCTCATGGTATTTGAGGAAATGGCAGAACTACAAAAAGAACTTTGCAAAAATGCCAGGGGGAAAGACAACCGCGGGAGTATTGCGGAGGAGATCGCAGACGTTCAAATTATGCTGGAGCAAATGATTGCCCTCCATAATTGCCGCGCTATGGTTAGGACATATAAGGCCGCAAAACTTGACCGATTGAAAGAGCGGTTAGGTCTCGGGGAGGTGGAGACGTGAACGATCTCCCGGTTTGGCAACTTCCAGTAATGAGCGAAACGGGCGCAAGTGCAAACGCCTACATACCAAAAACGGCAAAATACCATTGTTTCATTGACAACGCCTCTCTTTGCAAGAGATACACCCAGGATACGGACTATTACGAGACAGGGATCGAAAGCGGAGAAATTCTCCGCAGACCGGAAATAGCTTGTAAAAAATGCCGGAAAATGTGGTTACGGCGGTATGTGCCGGAGGAGGCGGAGCCGTGAAAAAGGGAAAGAACCGGGCCGCGGCGGCGGTCGAGCTGGTCGCCGTCCTCCTGGCAACCGCCGCCGCCTTTGCGTGGGGACAGCGGGCCGCCCTGATAGAGCGAGGCTATACTGCCCACGGCGGGGAATACCTCCTCCTCGTAATTCCTTTTATCTACTACACCGGGAAACGGATCGCCGAGGACTGGATTGTGGAGCTCCGGGAGCTATGGAGGGGCAGACAGTGAAGGAAACGATAAAAAGGCTTGAGATCGCGTTCATGGGATACGACACCCAACAGACAAAGGCGGCGTTTCAACGGTTTGCAAGAGACAATCAGGAGGAAATAAGAACCGATTTATTGAAAATGGGGCTTTTGACCCTAAAGGACGGGACGCGGATCACGGCAATAACTCCAGGGACGGCGGGCTCGGGAATTTGTGCATACAAATACGACCAACTGATCCTCGCAGACGACAGCAGAAAAAGGATATACTCCGCACGGTGGAGGGAAATAAGCCTATTTTTACAAACGGCTATGGATCGCTCGTGCGTCCCGGAAGGATACAAAATTTTATTTTATGATCTCGACGCCCCGGAACCGCGGAGCGAGACCAGGAAAGGAGCGGGAAAACATGGGGAGGAATTATAAAATTTGTCCCAGGTGCGGGGACCACCTGGACCACGGCGAGCGGTGCGAGTGCATGGACCGCCGCCCGGAAACCGCGGAGACGGCCAGAGCCACGCCGACCGAGCGGGCCCGGGGCTATGTGATCGGCGTCGACCTCGCCCAGGGGAAGGACCGCACGGCGAAAGCCTACATTTCCAGAGCATAAAAAAGAGCCCCGGACGCTTGACGAGAGCGTCCGGGGCGCAACCGCCCGGAGGGCTGATTGCTATACCACTATTATATTACCACCTCCGGGCTAAAAAGGCAAGAGCCACAGGCCAAAAGAAAAGGCGGTTTTTTGATATGCAAAGAGTCAAAAGGCGAATTTTTTCGGGGGCCGTATGCGAGCAAGTGGTTTTCAATGTCCCGGACAGAATAAAAAACCTGGACAAGGCGGAGCCGCGGCCCCGTTTCAAAACAGAGGAGGAGCGGGCCGCCCACAAGCTCGGAATTTCCCGCCGAAAACACGCCCGGATCGTAAATAACAATTTCGGGCCTACATCTAAATATAGCACCTTAACCATGGACGACGAGCACGAGGTCCACACCTTCCAGGAGGCGAGGCGGGTCCGGGATAATTTCTATAATCGCCTCATATACCACGCCCCAGGCGCTAAAATCATGCTTTACATGGGCCGGGGCAAAAACACTCACCGGATACACTTCCACATGATAAGTGAGGGCATACCGGAGGACCTGATCCGCCGACAATGGACCTCGGGCTCCGTCCTACGGATCGAAAACCTCCGGGAACATAACTATTACGACGGCGTAGACCGGGGGCGGGACTATACGGGCCTCGCCAACTACTTATTTAATCACTGGACGCCGGAGGTCGGCGGCCACAGGTGGAAGGGCTCCCGGAAAACCCTCCAAAAGCCGGACTATGAGGAACCGACCACCGTCAAGCGAAACTACACAGAGGACAAGCCGCCCAGGCCGCCGAAAGGCTATATTTTCGTAGAGGCCACGGCGACGAAATACGGATACCTTTATTATAAGTATGTCCTCAAACCGCCGCCGAGAAAGCGGCCCAAAAAGAAGCGGGAATAAACCCGCCTCGAAAGCCTTGTAAATGTGTAAAGTTTTGAACCCAAACCACAGCAGGAAGGAGATCGCAAAAAATGAACATCAACCAGTTAGCGAAAGAGGTCCACGACAACGCCGTCGCTCATGGATGGTGGGACAAGCCGCCCGCGCTCCCCGAGGCGCTTTGTCTGATCCATGCCGAACTCTCCGAGGCCCTGGAGGAATACCGGAACGGGGCCCCGCTCGTTTATGGGACGTGCGCCCTCGCTGAGGAGGATTGTCAGTATTACGCCATATGCGACAGAGCGGGCCAACCAGGGGCGGAGGGCGCGGACGGTCCTTGCAAGCCGGAGGGGATCGCCGTCGAGCTGGCCGACGTCCTCCTCCGCACTCTGGACCTCATGGCCGCCCTCGGAGTGGACGTGGACGCCGTGGTTATGGCAAAGCACAAATACAACCTCGGGCGGGAGTACAGACACGGAGGCAAAACCGTATGATCGCCCCAGGACGCCCCTCGGCGGGGGGGGGGTAACTGATCGCAACAGTGGAGGAGGTGGACCCCGTGGCAAAGAGTGAATTTCCGAACCAGCTCCGCAAGCTCCGGGAACGCCGCCGGATAAGCCGCCGGGTCCTGGCCGAGCTATGCGGAATAAGCAAAAGCGCCCTCTCCAGGTACGAGCGGGGGGAGCGTGTCCCCACCCTCACAGACGCCGAGGCGCTGGCCGACTTTTTCGAGGTCTCCCTTGACCGCCTTTGTGGCCGGGAAAAAATATTTTCGGAGCGTCCCCGAACGGGGACACCGGCGGCCGTGGCCGTGGTTTAATTACCTTGTGGACATATAGCCGCCTGGAGCGGGACCACGCGCCGGGGCATGGGGCCCGGTCCCTCGGCTCCAGGCAAAGACGGGAGGGCGGCGGCGGTGCGGGACTTTGCGAAAGCGTTCTATCTCTCGAAAGAGTGGCGGCGGGCTCGGGCCTATGTATTCAACCGGGACGCGGGCCTATGCGTAAGGTGCGGGGCCCTCGGGGAGATCGTTCACCACAAGGAGCACCTCACGCCGGAGAATATCAGCAATCCAGAAATTGCGCTCAGCGAGGACAATCTCGAATTGCTTTGCCGAGAGTGCCACGCCCTCGCCCACGCCGGGGAGCTGGCAACAGACAGCGGGCTCACGTTCGACGACGAGGGAAATGTTGTCAAGCGTGAGTTACTGTCATAGCAAAAGCGGATCACAACGCAAGGGAAAATAAACCACAGGTGAAAGCAAGCCCAGCAGAAAACGCCCACCCATCCCGACCCCGGGCCGCCCATCCGTCCGGCCACGCGGGGCCAGCGCCTCGGCGGCGGTCGAGCGGGAAAAGAAAAGCGAACAGCCGCGGCGAGTCCTCGGCGCTCATGCCTCCCCCCCACCTCGGACCCCCGGGGGTGGGCTTTTCCGAACCGCGTCCCATCCCCGTCTATAACCCCCCGGGCGCACACATAAGGGGGGGGGTACAGCCCGCCGGAGAGGAGGTTTATACATCTTATGGCAAAACCAAAAACTTCCTATGAAAGCCTCTCAACCGCTGAAAAAACGGAGGTAAAAAAGCGAAAAATCGCTAAACTTTTCCGAGAATTGCCCGCCGAAAAGAAACAGTTTGCCGACGGTTTGATCTATCAACTGGCCGTGACAACTGTCACCCTGGAGCGCCTTGTGGAGGAGATCAACAACGGCGAACTGATCGAGGATTTTGTCCAGGGAACCCAAAAGCTCCGGCGCGAAAATCCGGCCCTCAAAAGCTACAATACCACGATCAAGTCGTTTACTGCCCTCTCGAAAAGCCTCCTCGACCTCCTCCCGGAAAAGACCCAAAAACAGGCCGGGGAGGAGCTTATGAATTTCGCAACTAAGCCCCCGGGGGCGGGTAGAAAATGAATTATATCCTTGCCTATTGGGAGGCAATCGAGAGCGGGAAGGTTGTCACAAGCCGCCGCGTCCGGGCCGTTTACAAGCGCCTCGCCCGGGAGATACAGGAGCCGGACCCGGATTCCCCGTATTATTTCGACGAGGAGATCGGGGAGCGCCCGATTATATTCGCCGAGCGGTTTTGCAAGCAATCCCAGGGCGTGATCGGGGCCCCGCTCGTGCTGGAGCTTTTCCAAAAGGCATATATTCAAGCTCTTTTCGGATTCCTGGAGAAGGAGACCGGATTCCGGCGTTACCGGGAGACTATGTTCCTCGTGGGCCGGAAAAATGGCAAGTCGACCCTCCTCGCCGCGATCGCCTTGTATATGCTGATCGCAGACTATGAGGGCGCGGCGGAGATTTACAGCGTAGCCACGAAAAAGGACCAGGCGAAAAAGGTCCTCACCGAGGCTATCAACATGGTCAAGCAATCGCCGGAGCTCCGGGCCGTTCTCAAGAAGCGGCGGAACGACCTCTATTTTGCGGCCACGGCCTCCATTTTCGAGGCCCTCGCCTCGGATTCTAACACCCTGGACGGCCTCAACGCCCACGCCGTCATTATTGACGAACTCCACGCAATCAAGGACCGGAACCTCTACGAGGTTATGAAGCAATCCACCTCCAGCCGCCGCCAGCCCCTTGTCGTTATGATTACCACGGCGGGCATGGTCCGGGAGAGCGTGTTCGACGAAATGTATGAGCTCGCTTGTAAGATCGCGGACGGCGTCGAGGAGGACCCGACTTTCCTCCCGATCCTCTACGAGCTGGACAGCCGGGACGAGTGGACCGATCCGACGAAGTGGCAAAAGGCAAACCCGGGCCTCGGGACCATCAAGCAATACAAGACCCTCGCGGCCTTTGTCCAGAGGGCAAAGATCAAGCCGGAGGACCTCCCCGGCGTCCTCTGTAAGGATTTCAACATCCGCGAGGTATCCGCCGCCGTCTGGCTATCCTTTGAGGCGATACAAAGCGAACTCCGCTTTGAGCTCCAGGACGTTTATAACACCTACGCCCTCGGCGGGTGCGATCTCTCTGCAACAACGGACCTCACTTGTGCGACCCTTCTCATACGCAAAGCCGGGGACCCGATCGTCTACGTTCTACAGCAATATTTCCTCCCGGAAAAACGGGTGGAGCACCTGGAGGACAAGAACACAAACGAGGCCCCATATCGGAAATGGGCGGACCGCGGCCTCCTCACCATCTGCCCGGGGAACCGCGTCAACTATTCCGACGTGACGGCGTGGTTTTGCCAAATGCGGGACGAGTGGAAGATCGACGCGATCAAGGTCGGCTATGACCGGGCCCTCGCCGGGTATTGGGTGGACGAAATGAAGTCGAACGGCTTTGACATGGAGGCCGTCGCACAGGGCCCCTACACCTGGAGCCAGCCAATGCGGGAAATGGGGGCCGCCCTGGAGGCGAAACAGGTCAACTATAACGGGAACCCGATCCTTGTTTGGTGTCTGACAAATACCGCCGTTAAAAAATCGGGATTGAACAACATCCAGCCCGTGAAAATCACGGACAAGCGGCGGATCGACGGCGCGGTCTCCCTTCTCAATGCGTGGGTTATGTATGTGAAATATTTCGAGGACTTTATGTATGCCGTGGGGTGAAACAATGGGATTTTTGAATATTCGCGGACTTTTTGAGTCCGTATTCGGTAAACGGCCAACGAGCGGGAGCAACCTCCCGGCGTTTCGGCTCCTCTCGTCCTATGACTCCAGCTTTACGCCATTTAATGGGCGGGCGTGGGACATTGGAACCGTCCGCGCCGCCGTGGACGCATGGGCCAGGAACGCGGCAAAGATACAGCCCCGGCACATCCGCCGCGCCGGAGGGCGGCGGGAGACCGTTTCTGACAGCTTAGAGCGGATTCTCCGGGTCCGGCCTAATCCGTATATGACCGCCTACGCCTTTTATTACCGCGTGGCCGCTCAATTCGTTGTGTATAATAACGCCTTTATCCTCCCCATGTTCGACGGCGGCAAGCTGACCGCCCTCTATCCGATCAACGCCTCCCGGGTGGACCTCGTGGAGGATATGGGCGGTATGTATGCCCGCCTCACCTTTGCGACGGGGAACGTCTACACGGTCCCCTATGAGCACCTCGTCCACCTCCGCCGTCACTACCTGGACAATGATATTTTCGGGGACGATAACCGCCCCCTCCTCCCCGCCCTGGAGACCGCGGACGCCTTTAACCAGGGAATGAGCAAATTTGCGAAACTCGTCTCCGTGATCCGGGGGATTCTGGAGGCCCCGACCGTCACAAAGCAAGAGGACCTCGCGGCTCGGCGGGACGCCTTTGTCCGGGATAATTTCAGCATGGAGGCCAACGGCTCCGGCGTGATTATCACGGACAGCAAACACAAATATACCCCCATCCAGCAGAAGGAGACGCCGATCCCCACCGGGCAACTCGAATTTGTCCGGCGGGAGATTTACGACTATTTCGGGATGAATGAGGCGATCGTCCAGAACAAGGCCACGCCGGAGGAAATGGACGCCTTTTATCAGGGCCAGCTCGTCCCGTTCTATATGCAACTCGCCCAGGGCCTCACCGATGCCATTTTTACGGAGCGGGAACAGGGTTTCGGGAATGAGGTCCTTTGTGAAATGGATCGTATTCAGTTTGAGACCCTGGACAAGCGGGTCGAGGCCGCGCAGTTTTTGGCACAGATCGGGGCCCTGGAGCTGGATCAAGTGCTGGATATTTTCGGATTCCCGCCCATCGGCGGCGACGAGGGAAAGCGCCGGGTCCAGACGTTGAACATGGTAAACGCCGAGATCGCGGACAAGTACCAAATGGGGACAACAGGGCAAAAGGCGGAGGAGACGCCGAAAGAGCCCCAGGAGCCGCCCTCCGGCGGCCCACAGGACACGCCGGAGCCCGAGGAGGGGCAGGAACCCACAGAGCCGAAAGACGGAAAGGAGGGCGCTTAAAATGCCCATTAAGAAGGGGCGCGAGTATCGCGCATTGCAGGGCTTTTCCCTCGTCCCCCGGGAGGGGGAGTCGGACGCCTACAAGGTGCGGGGGACGGCGATCGTGTTCGATACCCCGACCGTCCTCTTTGAGTGCGACGGCGTCAAGTATTACGAAGTGATCGACCGCCACGCGCTGGACGGGTGCGACCTCTCCGACGTGATTATGAACTACAATCACGGCGGGAAGGTGGTCGCCCGCCTCCGCAACAAGACCCTCACCCTCAACATCACGGACCGGGGCCTGGACATAGAGGCGGACCTCTCCGGCACAGTAGCGGGCCGGGACCTTTACGAGGAGATCGACGGCGGCTATATCGACAAAATGAGTTTTTCCTTTGCGGTGCAGGAGGCGGAGTATGACGCCGCCACCCACACCCGGAGAATAACTAAATTCCGCAAGCTATACGACGTTTCGGCGGTGGATATTCCCGCCTATGAGGAAACGGACCTCTCCGCCCGATCCTTCTTTGAGGTGGAGCACTCGAAGGAGGTCAAGGCTTTGGAGCAAGCCGCGAGGCGGCGGAGGCTTTTAGCGCGGACCCGTACCTATCCACACACCACACAGAAACAGGAGGAATAAAAACTATGTTTGAGAAAAGACGTAAAGAGATCGCCGCCCGCCGCGCCGAGATTCGGGCGCTTTTGGCCGGGGAGGGGGCCGTCGATATGGACGCCATGGAGAAGGAGCTCGACGCCCTGGACGCCGAGGAGCGGGACCTCGACCGCCGGGAGGCCGCGACCCGCCGCCTCAATGGCGGGGCGGGCCTGGAGGGCCGGAACGGCCAGCAGGGCGGCCACGGCGACCGGGGCTCCGGCGATCCTACCCCCGGCCCCGTGAACCCGATCGCCGGGGGCGGCGAGGCCCGGGGCGGCCTCCCCGTGGGCGTGGAGAGCCGCGCCGCCTACCTCGCCGACCTCCAGGGGATTCCCCTCCAGGACGTGGAGGCCCGCGCCCAGCGTTTCGCCGAGGGCGGGCGTATGGAGATCACCACCGACGCCCTTTGCCGCTCCCTCACCCTCACCAGCGGGAATATTGCCCAGCCGACCCGCGTCTCCGGGATTAACCCCGGCCAGAATATCGTCTCCGGGATCGTGGACATGGTCCGCGTCGTGGACGCTAACGGTATGGGCGAGGATTCCGTGGCCTATGAGGTAAGCGGCGGCCAGACGGCGGCCACCAAGAAGGACGACGGAACCGCCCCCGCGACCACGGACCCCGTCCTCCGTATCGCCAAGATTACCCCCGTTTTGATCTCCACTCTGTCCTATGTCTCTCGGAACATCCAGCGCACGACCCCCCTCAACTACCAGGGGCGGGTCTCCGAGGGCGCTTTGACCGCCCTCCGCAAGAAAACCGGGGGCCTCATTGTCACCGGGGACCCCGCGGCCACCATTCCCGAGCCGACGGGTATTCTCAAAGCCGCGGCCATTGAGGCGGGCTCCGACGTGGAGATCGGCAAGATCGACGAGAAAACCCTCCGCACGATTGCCCTCAAGTATGGCGGCGCGAACAATGTCGAGGGCGGCGGTGTTCTTCTCCTCAACAAGGACGACCTGATCGCGTTCGGCGACATTCGCGGGACCAGCGAGAAAAAGGCCGTTTACGAAATTGAGTTTTCCGAGAACAGCACCACCACGGGCACGATCAAGGACGGCGGCCTCGCGGTGAAATTCTGCATTGTGGACGAGCTCCCCGCCCTCTCCAAGACCACCTCGGCGGCGGGCTCCTATTGCATGGCATACGGGAAACCCCTGGCCTATCAGCTCGACTTGTTCGGGCCCTACACCGTGGAAGTCTCCCGCGACTATAAGTTTCGCGGAGGGCCTCCTCGCCGTCATGGGCGAGGCTATGATCGGCGGGAATGTTATCACCGAAAACGGATTCCTCCGTATCAAGAAAAAGGCCAGCGCCGGGGCGTAAGGAGGCGGAGCATGAGCGAGAGCACGGGCCGGAGCCCCGCCGCCCGGGAACCCGCGGCGGACGTCTCGGAGGAGTATCTCGCCGCGGGGAGGCAGGCTGTACGAACGAAGTCGACAGCGTTTGACGGGGAGATCGTGGACCTGATCCGCGCCGCCCGGGTGGACCTCGCCCTCGGCGGAGTCCTCCCCGAGCGGGCCCAGGACGAGGCGGACCCACTCATTAAGCGGGCGGTTATGAACTATATCAAGGCGGAGTTTGGCCTCGACAATGAGGACGCGGAAAAATTCCGGGCCGTCTATGAACGCCTCAAGGTCTCCCTCGCTATGTCCTCGGACTACGTCGGCGGGGAGGTGTAGCCGTGTACTGGAGAGACGAGGCCGCCCTCATTCGGGAGGAAAAAAGGGTAAAACCGAACGGCTACAAGGAAACGGTCAAGACGCGGCGGGAGGTATTCGCCAACAAAAAGACCGCCACGCGCTCCGAGTTTTACACGGCAAAACAGGCCGGGGACAAGATCGCCCTCGTCCTGGAGGTGCGGGGCGCGGACTACCAGGAGGAGACCCTCGTGGAGTACGAGGGCCGCCTCTATGAGGTCGTGAGGGCCTACACCGAAAGCGGCGAGACCTACGAGCTAAACTGTAAAGAGGCCCAGGAGCCGCCAGAAACGGCCCAGGAGGGGCCGGACAAGGAGGGGGAGGGGTGAGTATCAATGAAACCTTGCGGGCCGTCCTGGAGCCTATAGCGCCCGCAGAGGCGGACGCCTACGAGGGCAAGAAAGCGGTTTACATCACGTTCAATTACCACACAACCCCGATCAATTACGGGGACGACGAGCCGGAACAGGAGCGGGTCTCCGTCCAGGTCCATCTATACGCCCCTCTCGGCTATGACATTACCGCAAAGCGGCGGGCCGTTAAGAAAGCCCTCGCCTCGGCGGGCTTCACCTATCCGGCCTATACCAACGCCTCGGATAAAGACGGTCAGCACCATGTTTTTGAGTGTGAAACCGTCGAGGGCTTAGAGGAGGAATGAAAGAGAATGGGACGCCTCACCGTGAATGGGCTCGACGCCCTCTCCGACGATTTCGCCGCCCTGGCTCGCCTACCGGATAGCGTGGTTGAGGGGATTCTTGAGGCCGAGGCGGGCGTTATTCTCCCGGCCCAGCGGGCGGAGATTGAAAAACAGTGGACAGGGCCGCACTCTTTGGGGATTTCCTCGAAGTCAGTCAAAAAGGGGAAGGTCAAAAAGGATCGGGACGGGCGCTCCCTCACCATCTACCCCCAGGGGACCCGCAAGCGCGGCGGGAGGTCCACAAGAAACGCCGAGATCGCTTTTATCAACGAATACGGGGCCCCGGGGCGGCACATAGCCGCCCGCCCCGCGATCGACGCCGCGAACAAGAAGAAAGAGAAAGAGGCGATAGACGCCGGAGAGCGGGTCTATAACCAATTTCTCGACAGCAGAAACCTATAAATTTTAGGAGGTTTTACTATGGCAAGTTTTGGGGCGAAATATCCCTATTTTAACCCCGTGGCGGAGGAGCCGGAGGGCAAGCTCCCGGTCTATAAGGACCAGGACCCCGTCCGGGTGGGCCGCCTCGTCAAGGCGGACCTCACCGTAAACCTCGCCTCCGGCAAGCTCTTTGCCGACGACGGCCTCGCCGAGAGCGTGGAGGAGTTTTCCTCCGGCTCTATCGCTATGGAGACCGACGACATGGAGGACCCCGTCGCGGGCGTCGTGTACGGTTGCACCGTAGAGGGGAAAATGGTCCGCTACAATGTCGGGGACGATCCCCCGGCGGGCGGCCTTGCGTACTTCAAGAAACTTATGAGGCGGAAAAAGGTCCTTTACAAGGGCTATTTCTATCCCCTCGTCAAGGCCGCCCTCGGAAACGACACCGCGCAGACCAAAACCGACAGTATCACATTCGGGACCAACAACACGACTTTTACAGTGTTCGCTTGTGAGACGGGCGACTGGAGGTTTACGGAGGAGTTTAAGACGGAGCCCGAGGCGATCGACTGGATCAAGAAACAGCTCAAGGGGAAGAAACGGGCCGCCACGCCCACGGCCACGCCCGCGGCGGGTGCGGTCGCCAGCGGCGCGACCGTTGCCCTCGCCACCACCACGCCGGACGCCGTGATCCGCTATACCACAGACGGCTCCGACCCGACCGAGACCTCCCCCGCCTATTCCTCCCCCATTGAGATTACGGAGGAGACCACGATTAAGGCGATCGCCACCGCTGAGGGATTCGCCGCCTCCGACGTGCTGGAGGCTCACTATACCCTGACGGAGTAACACACAGGGAGGCGGGACAACCCGCCTCCCTACAAGAATTTACAGGAGGGCGCTATGAAAAGCGTAAAAATCAACCTTGCGGGCCGGGTGCGATACCTCGCCTTTACCGTGGAGGCTATGTTTCAAATTCAAGAAGTTTTCGGCGGGTCCGGCGAAATGATCGAAGCTATCAAGGGCGACACACGGGAGGGATTTTCCGCCGCTTGCAAGGCCGCCGCAATCCTGGCAGAACAAGGAGAGCTCGTCCGGCGCGGCCTCGGGTATGACCCGGAACCTATGACGGACGCCGAGACAATCGCGGCGACAATGGCTCCGAGTGAGATCGCCGCCCTCAAGGTTGCGATCCCATCCGCCCTGACCCTCGGCTATGGCCGGGAGATTGAGGCAGACGCCGACGAGGTGGACCTCGGCCTTGCGGAGCTCAACACGCAAAAAAAAACGTAGTAACCCGCGCCCATTACATCCGCATGGGGACAGCGGGCGGCCTCTCAAAAAAAGAGACCCTCCTCTCCACACCTGGAGAGATCGGGGACCTTTGGGAGCTTTACCTCCAGGCCCGGGGCGTAAAGAAGGAGCGGGAGCCGGAGGACGAATAAAGCCGGAGGGGCGAACCCCTCCGGCGGCGGAATTATAAAACTGGCTTGAGATAGGCGTCCTCCCGGACACTCCTTTTTTTGCAAGTAGAACACTTGTAATTTTTAGCGCCCTTTGCAATTTTCCCGGAACTTTTACAGTAAGGACAAATTACGTCGTGCATACCCGCGATATTAGAGAAGCCGGCGCCAAGCAGGACAACACCCGCAATCATGCTAAAAATTCCAAGCCCGAACACCCCTATAAACGGGATCGAAATTAAAATGATTGCGATACCAGCTAAAACCCCAATAACACCAATGGGAATATTTGATTTTGAAGGTTTGATTTCGGTCGGGGACGGCGGAGCAACGGGGGAAGTATCGACAGAGAAACGATAACCACAATGCGGACACGTTGGAGTAGAGTCGGAAATTTGTTTTCCGCACTCGGGGCACGAGATTAAAGCCACAAAAAACACCTCACTTTTTATATTGCGAAAATCGTCGCATTTCACAATGGAAATTATCACCCGAAAATATGGTAATGTCAAGTAAAAAATTGATTATTGCCATAGAAAGGAGCCGCCGCGCATGGCAAGGACAATCTCGACAAAACTCGCCGTCGAGGGTGAGGCCCAATATAAACAGGCGATCGCCGCTTGTAATTCCGAACTGTCCACGCTCAAGTCGGGCCTTGCGCTCGTGGAGAGCGAATTTCGCGGAAACGCTAACAGCATGGAGGCCCTCACGGCCAAGGGGGCCGCCCTGGATTCCATGTATAAAAAGCAACAGGAGAAGGTCTCCACCCTGGAGGCCGCCCTCCGCAACGCCCAGCGGGCACAGGAGGAATACTCCTCCCGGGTATCAACGGCACAAAGCAATATAGAGCGGTGTGAGCGGGCCCTTGAAACCTTGCGGAGGTCCACCGGGGACACCTCCAGAGAGCAAGAGGCCCTCACAAAGGAACTCGACAAATGGAACGCCGAACTTGAGGAGGCCCAGGCCGGACAGGCGGCGGCGGAGCGAGGCGTCCAAAACTGGCAAAAACAGCTTAATAATGCAAAGGTCGAGTTAAACGGTCTCTCCGACGAGATCGACAAGAATAACGGCTATCTCGACGAGGCCCGCAACAGCGCCGACGGGTGCGCGGATTCCATAGACGAATTTGGAAACGAAGTCGACAAGTCAAAAAAGGGGATCGAACAACTCGCCGCCGCCCTGGCCGCGGCGGGCGTCGCTAAAACAGTAAAGGAAATTGCGGACGCCCTCACGGAGTGCGCCCAAGCCTCCGCCGGGTTTGAGACCTCTTTAGCGAAATTATCCACATTGATAGATACAAAAATTTATTCAATGTCGGATATAAAGGCGCAGTTATTAGATTTATCAAATGAGACAGGCGTCGCCGTGGGGGCACTGGCCGAGGCGGCCTATCAGGCGAGGTCGGCGGGTGTGGATACGGCGGACGTTGTGAACTTTGTCGCCACGGCCACAAAGACCTCGGCGGCGGGCTTTACGGAGGCGTCGACGGCGGTTGACGTTCTGACAACCGCGATCAACTCCTACAAGCTGGAAGGAACAGAGGCCGAGCGCGTGGCTTCTATGCTGGTAAAGACCCAGGACGAGGGCAAGACCTCCGTCGGAGAGCTGGCCGCCAGCATGGGCCAGATCATCCCATCCGCCGCCGCCTACCATGTGAGCCTTGAAAACCTGACGACCGCCTATGCGCTCCTCACAAAGGGCGGTATGAATACGGCGATCTCGACGACCAACCTCGGCGCTATGCTGGACGAGCTGGCAAAGAACGGCTCCAACGTGGCGGGGATTCTGGAGGACCAAACTGGAAAGAGCTTTTCAGAACTCATGGAGGGCGGGTCAAACCTCGGCGATATTATGGCGATCCTCTCCGAGAGCGTGGACGGGGACGCGACCGCGTTCTCTAACCTATGGAGTAGCACCACGGCGGGCAAGGCGGCCCTCTCCCTCCTCAATACCGGGGCGGAAGAATTTGACCGGACACTCGGAGTCATGGCGAACAGCTCCGGGGCTGTAGAGCGCAATTTTCAGATCATGGCGGATACAACGGAGTTTGCACACCAGCGAATGACAAACGCCGCGGAAAATCTGAAAATCGCCGTCGGAGACCAATTAAATCCGTCACTTGAAAGATTGTACGACGTAGGCGCAGACGCTTTCACATGGGCGACCGATTTTGTAAATGAAAACCCGTGGATCGTGGGAGCGATCGTTGGAGTAACCGCCGCCCTCGGCGCTATGTCCGTGGGAGTGGCCGCTCTGGCCGCCGCTCCGCAAATTATAGAGGCTCTAAAAGTGGCGCTTGACCTCCTCGCCGCAAACCCGGTTGTAGCAGTAACGGCGGCGGTTGTGGGGCTGACCGTGGCAATAGGGACATGGATCGCCGCCTCGAAGGAGGCAGACGAGGGAACAAAAACCTTTATAGAGTCCATGCAGGAAACAAAGGCGGCCTATGAGGAATTATCCGAAACAATGGCGGCAGAGCAAGAGACCACCGCCGCGACCGCCGCCTCTCTACAAGAACTCCTCGCCGTAGAGGAAAAGTCGGCACTACAAAAGGACTTGATCGCCCAAAAGGTAGACGAGCTAAACGAGGCAATCCCGGAACTCGGCCTCGCCTACGACAAGGAGCGGGATTCCCTGGAGGGTCTCACCGAGGCGGAGTTAGCGTCCGCACTCGAACGGGCCGCCGCAAAGGAAGAATATGAAGCCCAGGTCTCCAGGTTGAACGAACTCGACACGGAGCGGGCGGCGATTGAAGCACGGCTCACAGAGGCCCGTCTTGCGCTGAATGAGGCCGAGGAGACGGGCGTCGGAAATACAAGGGAGCTTAATAATAATATTAACGAGCTCACCGCCGC